>CAWFOR010000001.1:0-44918 GCA_963817485.1 uncultured Alphaproteobacteria bacterium
TTTCGCGACGTCCCCTCAAGCAGGCGTTGAGAGAGAGTTGCGGTCATGGTTTTATCGATGCCTGCCGCGATAACCCGTTCCGCGACGAGCGTTGCCGCACGGTGTGCGGCCACCGCGGTCTGACGCGTGTGCAAGGGCGGAGAAATGTTCGTGAAGAACTCAATTCACCCCGACGTGCTTCGGTATCCCCACCCAATCGTCAAAGCGGACAAGCTCAAGAAGCGCACTATTCACGAGTTTGCCATCCTCGGGAAAAACTACGTGCTCTTCCGGGACGCCGAGGGCAAGGCTGCGGCCACTCTGGAGAACTGCCCCCATAGAGGCGCGCTACTGGCCAAGGGGAGCATGAATGCGCACGGCGAGCTGGTGTGCGCGTACCATGCCTGGAGAATCCGTTCGAACGGCACTGCCGTTAGTGCTTCCGACCCGAACAAGGTCTGCTCAATCCCGATGCTCAAGACGTGGGAAAAGTATGGCTTCATCTGGGTGGCACACGCGAATGTCCCGGATTCGGCGTTCCCCGATTTCACGCGCCCGGGCTTCGAGTTCGTGGGCGGATTCACGGAGCCGTTCCGGGCGCCGCTGCCGGTGGTGCTCGACAACTTCGGCGAGGTCGAGCACTCCTTCCAGGTCCACGTTTTCGTGGGGACGAGTAGCAAGTCACCCGACACGCTCTCGTTCTCTTCAGAAACTCGGGAAGACGAGACGATCGGACGGTCTTCGTCCAGGTACCGGGGGTTTCCACTGAAACTCCACCGTCTCGTCGGTATAAGAGACGGCGACAACTACCACATCGATTGGGTGTTCCGCTTCAAGCCCCTGCACGGGTCCTACCACAATTACCTCACAGATCCGATCAGTGCCGCACGCCGGCCGGTCTCCTATATCGTGACGACTTTTTTCGTGCCGGTGCGCGACAAAGAAGTCGACGTCCATACCTTTGTCCAGATGGCCATCGAGAGCACTCGGCTGCGGTGGCTTGCTCCGATCATTCGCTTGGGCGCGATGGCGGTCACCAGGTACGAAATCAAGAACGATGCGGACATCGCGCGCTATGCCCCGGAATCGAGCGACGGCCGGCAGTGGAACTTGACGCACCTGGACAAGCAACTGTTTGTGAACCGCCGCATGATGGATCGCATCTATCTGGCTCCGCAGGCGGGCAACGTGGCGCCACCAATCCCCACAAGCTAACGAAGAATTGGCCATTCCGTCGACAGCGATCGAGTGCGAGAGCAAATGGAAACGATTTGCTCGCAGATCGAAGCGGATGATTAGGATTAGTGGGCTTATTTCGGAGCCGGCGACCGGCGGTCGCGCCCAGTTGCGAGGCTTCGATGACTTCAATGAAATGGCTTTATTGCACGGCTGTGGCGTCTGCTCTCGCCACGCTCGCAATGCTTGCGCCGAGCGCAGCATCCACGACGCCCAGCTACATAGAGGCGGTCCCCGACGAGCTCTCCAAGAGCTATGGCGAGGAGGTCACCAAACGCGCCTTCTCCGATGAGCTAACGGAGAAACGCAAGACGCTGATAAAGGACACTCTCACGCGCGAGCAGAAGTGTCCGGCAGAGCCCAAGTTTGTCCTGCGCGACGTCCATCCCTATCAGGTCGCTCCGACCGACGTCGCTTGGGTCGAGCGCTACGAGATTGCCTGCCGGGGAACGGTGCATCGCGCGGCGCTGATGATCCTCGACGACGGTAAGATCGAAGCCATGCCGTTGCTGGCAGGCTCGACCATTGCCGACCCAACCCTGCAAGTCGACGCCGCCACGATCGTCACGGCGGCAGCCCTGGCCCGCGAGGCCAAGGAGTGCAATCAGGCCACCATTACCGACACGGAGCTCACCGATAAGCCGCAAGCCGGCCGCCCATGGAAGGAGCGCTGGTCGGTAAACACGTGCGGCGACGTGCAGAAGGTGGATGTCGTCTTCACGCCGTCGGCGCAGGGCGGAACGGACATCTCCGCAACACAGCCGTGACCCGGTGAGAGCCACTGCCCGTTGGTCGCCTCCGCTTCGCGCGGCATCTCCATGGCCACCCGCGCCGGGGTCGCACAGGCGGCCGCAACGGTCCCTTGAGCGCATAGGCAACATTCGCAACGCGTCTTGGTGAGGCCTGCCACCGCAGGCCGCTGTTCCCTGGGGAACAGCGGCGCAGCGCAAACAGGTTCAGGAGACGGGGTCGGACATTGCGGGACGGATCGACCATGAACTGCCACACCAAAACGCGGGACTTCGCCCGCGGCGAACTACCCTCTCCGGAGGCCACGCCGACCAGGCCTACGCGCCGCGACGTCGCGTTCGCGAGCGGCGGCGTCACCTGCCGCGCCTGGGCCTATGCGCCGGCCACGCCCGCGAAACGGGCCGCGCCCTGCATCGTCATGGGCCACGGGCTCGGCGGCACCCGCGACGCTTCGCTCGAGCCCTACGCGGAACGCTTCGCGCAAGCCGGTTTCTACGTGCTCCTGTTCGACTACCGCTATCTCGGCGCCAGCGACGGCGAGCCACGCCAGCTCATCTCGATTTCGCGCCAGCTCGACGACTGGGCGGCGGCCATCGCCTTTGCGCGTTCCATGCCGGGCGTCGATCCCGCACGCATCGCGCTGTGGGGCTGCTCGCTGTCGGCCGGTCACGTGCTCACGATGGCTGCGCGCGACCCCGCTGTCGCTGCGATCTCGGCACAGTGCCCCATGTTCGACGGCGCCACGAGCACGCGCCTCTTCGTGAAGAATGCAGGCGTGCTCAGGGGGCTGCTACCGCTCATTTGGGCCGGCGTCGCCGACGCAGTGCGCGGTTTCCTCGGCAAGTCGCCGCGCTACGTGCCGCTCGTTGCCCCGCCGGGTGAGCTTGCGGCGATGTCGAGCAAAGATGCCTACGGCGGCTGCCTCGCCATCTTCCCCCCGGGATGGCGCAACGAGATCGCAGCGCGCTTCTTTCTGACGATGCCGCTGTACCGGCCCGTGCGCGACGCCGGTAGCGTCGGCTGCCCCGCGCTCATCATCGCGTGTGAGAAGGACACCGTTGCCTCGACGGATGCCGCACGCGAAGCCGCCGAACGCATGGGTGACAAGGCGCGGCTCATCGAATTGCCGATCGGGCATTTCGACGTATACCTCGGCGAGTGGTTCGAGCGCTCGTCGGCGGAGCAGGTCAGGTTCTTCCAGGAAGCCTTGTGCTCCTAAGCAGCCCATTCGCGGCAATCGGCTAAATTGCGAAGCCTTCGATCAATCAATGGTGATCTTCGACAGGGCTGATGGTCTTGTTCGTGGAACCGATTTGATTACCTGTACCTAAAGGCAGAGCTAGCGTTCGCTGACGCGGTAGGCTCGACGCCGCTTCGGCATCAAGAACGCCAGAGAATGCTTTGCCTCTCCGCAGTAGCGTGGAGGGCGTGCGTTTGTGCGCCCTATGCTTCGCGCTCCTGTTGGCGTTCATCCAACTCGCTCGAGCCTGGAGGAAGCCATGGCCAAAGTTCTCTGCGTTCTCTACGACGATCCCGTTGACGGCTACCCAAAGTCATATGCGCGCGACGACATTCCCAAGCTCGACCATTACCCCGGCGGCCAGACGCTCCCCACACCCAAGGCAATCGATTTCAAACCGGGCCAGCTTCTCGGCAGCGTCTCGGGCGAGCTGGGCCTGCGCAAGTTCCTCGAGAGCCAGGGCCACACGCTCGTTGTGACATCAGACAAGGACGGCCCCAACTCCGTGTTCGAGCGCGAGCTGCCCGACGCCGAGATCGTCATCTCGCAGCCGTTCTGGCCCGCCTACATGACCGAAGAGCGCTTCAAGAAGGCCAAGAAGCTCAAGCTCGCGATCACGGCCGGCATCGGCTCCGACCACGTCGACTTGCAGGCGGCCATGGACCGCGGCATCACCGTCGCCGAGGTGACTTATTGCAACTCGATCAGCGTCTCCGAGCACGTGGTCATGATGATCCTGGCGCTCGTGCGCAACTACATTCCCTCCTACGGCTGGGTCGTGCGCGGCGGCTGGAATATCGCCGACTGCGTCGAGCGCTCCTACGATCTGGAAGGCATGAACGTCGGCACCGTCGCCGCCGGCCGCATCGGTCTTGCCGTGCTGCGGCGCCTAAAGCCGTTCGACGTGAAGCTGCATTACACCGATCGCCACCGCCTCTCGCCCGAGATCGAGAAGGAGCTTGGCCTCACGTTCCACAAAGACGTGGAGTCGCTCGTGAAGGTCTGCGACGTGGTGACGATCAATGCGCCGCTGCATCCAGAGACCGAGCACCTCTTCAACGACAAGCTCATCTCCAAGATGAAGCGCGGCTCCTACATCGTGAACACGGCGCGCGGCAAGATCTGCGATCGCGACGCCATTGTGCGGGCGCTGGAGAGCGGCCAGCTCGCCGGATACGCGGGCGACGTGTGGTTCCCGCAGCCGGCGCCGCAAGACCACCCGTGGCGGACGATGCCCCACCACGGCATGACCCCGCACATCTCGGGCTCCTCGTTGTCGGCGCAGGCCCGCTATGCGGCGGGAACGCGCGAGATCCTCGAATCCTACTTCGCGGGGAAACCCATCCGCACCGAGTACCTGATCGTGGACAAGGGCAAGCTCGCAGGAGCGGGCGCGCATTCCTACAGCGCCGGCGATGCGACCAAGGGCTCGGAGGAGGCGACGCGCTACAAAAAGCGCGTCTGAGTCCAGCCTGTCATCTCGGGCAGGCGACGGCGCCCATGCGAAGGTCCATGCGGAGCATGGCTTCGCCATGACGCTCTGCCATGACGCCGGAGCGAGACCCCGGGACTCAGGGTTTCATGCTGGGTCCCGGATAGCGTCAGCTTCGCCGCGGCTTCCGGGATGACAAGAGCTGAGGTCCAAGGGTGTCACAACCGGACCCTCGGATGGCTCATCGTCGAACGCTAGGCCATAGTCCTGCGCCATGTGCAGCATCGCGCGCTCGGCGAGCGCGGTGATGGTCAGCAGCGGATTGACGCCGAGCGAGCGTGGCATCACCGCGCCGTCGACGACGTAGAGCCCCTCGTGCACCGCCGTCGAGCCACGCCCGGGCGCGGCGTCGAACACCTGCCCCTTGTGATTGACGACGCCATCGGCGCGTTCGCGGCCCATGCCGGCTCCGCCGAGGGGATGCGCGGTTGCCGGCTGGTGCCCCATGACGGTGCCGGCGAGCGGGTTCTTGACGTAGGAGCCGCCGGCCTCGCGCACGATCGAGGAGAGCACCGCATCAAGCCGCGCGTACACCGGCTCGTCCTTGGCGCCGGGCCACTGCAGCGTGAGGCGGTCGTCGTCGAGCACGAAGCGTCCCGCGGCGCTGTCGTGCGACACGGCAAAGAACGTCTGCAGCCGCGAGAACGGACCCTTGTAAACGCCGCTGATGAGGCTCTGCAGCGCGCCGAGTAGACGCCCGTTGGGGATGAACAAGACCGGCAGCACGGGCGCCAGCGCGGAGGGCAGCACGCCCTCCTGCACGCGTAGCTCCTGCGACAGGTCGCGCTCGTCGTCGTACTCGATTTGGCCCGAGACCGCCGCGCCGATCTCGACGCCTTCCAGCTTCGGTGGATAGCCGATGCCGACCGCGTCGACCGGGTTCGTGGCGCCGTAGCCGAAGGCGATGATGTCGCCGTTGGCGGAGAAGCGCTCGCCCACCCGATCGGAGAGCGGAAGGCCGAGCGCGCGCGAGCGCAGCAGGATCTCGCTGGTGCCGAGCGTGCCGGCGCCCAACACCACAATCGGTGCGCTGAGCGTCATCTCTGCAGGCGTGGCGCCGTTCTTATCCAGGCGGCGCACGTGCACGGTCCACGATCCATCGGCGCCCTTCGATACATGGCGCACGCCGGCGCGCGTGAAGAGCTCGGCGCCGTGGCGCGCGGCGTCCGGCGAGATAGGTGAGCGCTACCGATGTCTTGGCGCCGACGTTGCAGCCCCCGCAGCAGTCGCCGCAGCGCGTGCAGGCGGGTTGGGCGACGCCCGCGCGATTGACCACCGCATCGAAGGCGACGGTGACGGGGGGCGCGATGGGCGTGCGGCCGAGCCCGCTTCCCGCGGCCGCGAGTGCTTTGAACTTCGTGTGCGCGGCCGCGCGCGGATCGCTCTGCGGGCTGAGCCAGCGTTGCGCACGGCGGAACCCTTCCTCGAGCAGGCCGTCCTGCACAATCTGGCCCGGCCAGATCTCGTCCGCGAACACGCGATCGTCGGGCCGCAGCGCCACGCCCGCATTGACCAGCGAGCCGCCGCCGAGCCCGCAACCGACGAGCACGTGCATGTCCTCGCCGAGGCGCACGTCGTAAAGCGCGCTCGAAGGGCCGGTCTGCACGCGTTTGCCCGTCACCTGCAGCTCGTTCTTGAGGTCGGGGAAGCGGCTGGGGAAACCGCCGGTCAGCACCTCACGGCCGCGCTCGAGCACGGCGACGCGCTTGCCGGCGCGGGCGAGCCGCGAGGCGGCAACGCCGCCACCATAGCCGGAGCCGACGACGATGACGTCGTAGCGGTCCTTGATCCGGTCGAGCGAGCGGGAGAGGCCGGTCATGCGCGGTCCTTGGCATCGAATCCGGGCGGCGAATCCGGCGCAAAGGTGCGTCGGCGCCGAACGGGCGTCAAATGGGTTCGATGCGAGGCCGACTAACGCACCGGATTGGCCGCCACGGCGCCGGCTTCCTTGGCACGCGCGGGCACGGGCGCGAGCTTCGCGGCCTTCGAGCGGCCGACCTCATCCTGCAGGGCATCCGCCAAAAAGCGGCCGAGACAGCCATACGTGAAATCATTGGGGTGGAAGAGGTCGGGCGCGAGCAGCTGCTGGGGCGTGTACTGCGCGCTCGTCACCAGATACTTCATGATGGCGAAGCGCTGCAGGATCGGTACCTTGCGCGCTTCCGCGATCTGCCGCAGGGCCGCGAGATAGCGCGGAAAGGCCGCAATCGTGTCGGCGCGCGGGAAATACTGCATGTCGAGCAGCACCACGTCGATCCCTGCCTGCTGGAGCTGGTCGATGCCGAGCATCACGGTCTGGCGGAACTTGTCGACGTCGACCTGGCGCATGGCGTCGTTGACGCCCGTCTGCCAGATCACGACGTTGGGATGGAGCGGCAGCACGTCCTTCTTGATGCGCGGGATCATGTCGGTCGCGAGCTGGCCGCCCACGCCGAGATTGTCGACGATGATCTCCTTGTCGGGATAGCGCTTGCGCAGCTCGGCCTGCAGCCTCGACGGATAGCAGGCCTTTGGGCTGCTTGCGCCGATACCCTGCGTGCTGGATGAGCCGAGCGCCACGATCCGGATCGGCTTGGAACTCGCGAGCGCGCTCGAAAGCCCGGGTAGCGGAGCGTTGAAGCGGAGGAGGTTGACGGGCGCCTCGCAAGGCGGCGCCGCGTTGGCCACAGCCGGGCTCAAGCCCGCTGCAACTGCGAGCGCCAGACGGAGAGCTGATTGCGCAAGGACCGTACGAACCCGGTGTCGCGATTGCGCTGTGCTAAGGCCCATGCCGTGATCCAAAGGATGCCAATACCGGCCGTATTGACCAGGATCTGCACGGGAAGTCCATCGCCGGCTTCGGCCAGAATCACCCACCCGGTAAACGAAAGTACCGTTCC
Organism: uncultured Alphaproteobacteria bacterium; assembly: GCA_963817485.1. GTDB lineage: Bacteria > Pseudomonadota > Alphaproteobacteria > Rhizobiales > Hyphomicrobiaceae > Hyphomicrobium_A. The sequence continues at coordinate 7,577 of CAWFOR010000001.1, forward strand.
GAGGCAGAAGATTTCCAAGGAATGCCGGCCACAGCGCGATACGCCCCTGGCCCAGGCCTGAGTAAGCCACAGGCTTTTGGGCGAAGTTAAGGTCAGCGCCAGGTAGCCGAGCGCCACGACGTGGGCGAGCCGCCAAGGGGAAAGGTAGCTTTTGTTCATCGAGCCCAGAAGGTCGGGTGCGAAGAAGCGCGCGTCCTGCAAGCCGGCGATTTGCGTCCACGGCGCTGCCACGAGAAACGCAAAGGCGACGTAGGCGCCAGCAAGCGCGATGGTGACGCGGGAGGCGGGGATCGGTTCTTCCCGGCTGAAGTGCGCGGCGAGCGCGCCAACGGTAATCAGGAGCTGCCAGGCGAACGGGTTGAACACCCAGCCCTGCGGCGCCTGCTGGCTCGGCAGATTGAGCTGCAAGAGGTTGGCGATCAGCCACAGGCTCGCCGAAACGAACAGCATCTGCCAGGGACGGCGCGGCAACAGCCACAGCACGAACGGCACCCACACCAGCATGAGCACGATGTAGAGCGGCAGGATGTTGAGCATGTTCGGCTGGTTGATCAGCGTTGCCGCGAAGAACGTGGCGGCGGCGGGAGACTCGCCGAACACGTGCACGCCGATATTGTGCGAATACATCGGGTTCTCAAACCATACGGCCGCGACTGTCAGGCCGATGGCGCAAAAGGCAACGAGCGCCAGGTGCCACAGGTAGATGTCGCGCACGCGGTCCATGACGCGCGCGGCGCCGGCGCGGAACCCTTCGCGCTCGAAGCTGCGCTGGTAGGCGAGGACGGCCGAGAAACCGGCGAGCAGCACGAATACCTCGGCCGCGTCGGCGAAGCCGAAGTTGCGCAGCGTGAAATGCGCGAGCCCGTTGTCCGGGATGTGATCGATGAAGATGAACAGCAGCGCGAGCCCGCGGAGAAAATCGATTCTCAGGTCTCTCTCGTTGGCCATGCTCGCCGCGCCTATTGGCATTCGCTTCCAATCCGGTGCCACGACAATCAGAACGCGCGACCAGGGCCGTTCCGTCGCAGCTCCAACGCGACCTGCTGCAGCAAGTTCCTGCGGCGACAACGCTCACCGGCAACGGAAAGCGCCGCAAGCGGCGCTGCGCCAATCGCGCGATGATCTACAAACTACTTGGAAAAATCGACTTGGGATGGGCCCCGCGATGAACGCGCAATAAACGCGACGAGGCTCGCGGCAAATGTCCATCACGTCGCGCGGATCGTCAACGCAAGACTCAGCAAATCGGTCGCGGGATCCGCGTCAGCCTCGCGTAAGCATTCTTGTCAGCTCGTTGCGTCGGGTGCCGCAGGCGCGACCGCGAGCATCTCCGCCGCGCGCGCGCAGTCGACCTGCATCTGGGCCACAAGCTCGTCGCTCGACGCAAACTTGCGGTCCTCGCGCACGAAATCGATGAACTCGACCTCGATTGGGCGCCCGTAGAGATCGCCGTCGAAGCCAAACAGAAAGACCTCGAGCACGGGCATGCCGTTATCGTAGGTCGGCCGGGTGCCGATGTAAGCGGCGCCGTCGTACTGCCGCCCCGGCGCGTAGGCGCGAACCGCGTAGATGCCATGGCCGAGCGCAGTGCCGCGCGGGAGCGGCACGTTCGCCGTGGGAAACCCGAGCCCGGTTCCGCGCCTCGCGCCGCCGACCACCGTGCCGCCGGCGCGCCACCACCGGCCCAACATGCCGGCAGCCCCCTTCACGTCGCCTTGCGCCAGCCGCAGCCGTATTGCGCTCGAGGAGAACACCTCGCCTTCCGCGGCGACGGGCGCGATGATCGTAATGCCGAAGCCGAGCCGCTGCGCCGCCTCCCGCATGGTCTCCGGCGTGCCGCTGCGGCCCTTGCCGAAGAAGAAATCGTGGCCGATCACCACGTGGCGTGCGCCGAGACCCTCAACCAGCACGCGGGCGATGAAGTCCTCGGCGGAAAGGCTCGCGAGCTCCCGGTTGAAGGGAAGGATGACGGCGAGGTCCAAGCCGAGCTGCTCGAAGATCGCAAGCTTCTGCGCCACCGAGGTCAAATGGAAGTGCGGCTCCTCGGGGTGGAAGAACTCGCGTGGATGTGGCTCGAAGATGAGCGCGCCCGCCGGTGCGCCGAGCGCGCGCGCCTCCGCGACGGCGGCTGCGATCAAGGCCTGGTGGCCGCGATGCACCCCGTCGAAATTGCCGATGGCGAGCACTGCCCCGCGCGCATCCGCCGGCACATGGCCGTACCCCTCTACGATCTGCATCGGGCTTTCGCCTCCAGCGGACGCCATGTCCAAATTCCGCCGCCGATCATGAGTATCCCGCAGTTATGAAAGATTGGATCCCCCAGATCGTGATCGGCATCATCGTGACCGTTGTCGGCACGGTCATCGCCAACGAGATCGTGGGCGGCCACGGCCGGCATTCGCTGCCCGGCATTCATTTCGGCCGCGGCAGATAGTTCCCGTCAAGCAGGCCGCGCCGGCACCATCAGCACCGCCTCGCCCTGCACCACCGCCTTGCCGTTGACGCTGCACACGGTCTCGAAGCGGGCGCGCTTCTTTTCCGCGATGAGCTCGATCACCTTCACCGTGGTGACGACCGTGTCGCCGATCTTGACCGGCGCCTTGAAGTTCAGGGTCTGCGAGATGTAGATGGCGCCGGGGCCCGGCAGCTTCATGCCGAACACGGCGGAGATGTAGGCGGCCGAAAGCATGCCGTGTGCGATGCGCTCCTTGAACATCGTGCCGGCTGCATACTGGGCGTCGATGTGCACGGGGTTCTTGTCGCCGGAAATCTCGGCGAAGGCGACGATGTCTGCCTCGCTCACGGTCGTGGAGAGGCTCGCCTCCTGGCCGACGCTAAGATCCTCGAAAAAAACGCCGTTTGCCGCCGTCGCCATGCCGTCCGCTCCCCTGATTGGCGGGTCTTACGCCCGCGGGCCCGGACACTATCGGCGCCCACCGCAGCCGGCAACCGGAGGGCTTCTCAGGCGTTGTTAGCTTAATGCCCTATCCGCTGTTGCCGGATTCGCACCTAGAAGCTATAAGGCGCCATTCCCACTTACCTGGAAACGCTTGGCCCTGCAGACGAGCCGCAGGATGCCGGAGACTAAGAGCCGCCATGAGCGACCGTAGACCGTTGATGCCCAAGGCGACCGCCGTTTGGCTGGTCGAGAACACCTCGCTGACCTTCGAACAGATTGCGGCCTTTTGCGGCCTACACGTGCTCGAGGTGAAAGGCATCGCCGACGGCGACGTCGCGCAGGGCATCAAGGGGCTAGATCCGGTTACCTCCGGCCAGCTCACACGCGAGGAGATCGAGGCGGCGGAGCACGACCCGAAGCAGGAGCTTCACCTCGCCGAGCCCAAGGTCATCGTGCCCGATATGGCCGCCAAGAAGGGGCCGCGCTACACGCCGGTCTCGCGCCGCCAGGACCGTCCGAACGCGGTGCTCTGGCTTCTGCGCAATCATCCAGAGTTAAAGGACAGCCAGATCATGCGCCTCGTCGGCACGACGAAGCCGACGATCACGCAGATCCGCGAGCGCAGCCACTGGAACGCGCCGAACCTCGCGCCGCAGGACCCAGTCACGCTCGGGCTGTGCACGCAGACCGATCTCGATGCCGAGGTGAAGAAGGCCGCCCGCCGGCTCGAGCGCGAGCGTAAGGATTCCGGCAAGGGCATGGAGAAATCCGGCACGCTGCTGCCGACCGAGGAGACGACGGCGCCGGAGCCGCGCAGAAGCGAGATCATGCAGCCGAAGGTCGAGGAGCAGCGGGAGGAGACGCCCGAAGAGGAGCAGGCGCGCGTCTTCGCCAAGCTCAAGGGCATGTCCGGCGGCGACGACAAGCACGACGACGAGGACGGTGGCGCGGACACCGCGGTCGACAAGGAATAGCTCCGGGGCAGCGACTGCGCGTCGCGCCTTCGCGGGCCGTGCCTGTTCTGCGGGGCGACGGCGCTAGTCGAGCACCCACGGAATGAGCAACAGAAGCGTCAACAGGATCCAGAGGGCGATCGTCTGCTGTGTGATCTCGCTCATGGCCATCTCCCGGCAAGCCATGCGGACTTAACGGAAGACTAGACCCAAACCCGTTGCCGCAAAAGAAGGCAGCGAGCCTTCCTTCGAATTATCCGCAGAAGGATCGCTGGTACCGCGTACCCGCCCAACGCGCCGGCAGGTGTCCTCCGGATCATGAAAAGGACATGGCCGTTGCCGCGCTTGCCCGCTTTCGCTAGCGTCGCGCCTATTGCCCGATGCCCGTCTCAAAGAGCGCCAGCTGAGCTATGCCCACCAATCCCTACAACGAGAACCTCGACAAGAATCCCGCCAACTATCAGCCGCTGACGCCCCTGCAGTTCCTCGCACGCGCAGCCGCCATCTACCCCGATCATACCGCCATCATCCACGGCAACGCGCGCATCAGCTACGGCGAGTTCTATGCGCGCTGCCGCCGGCTTGCTTCAGCCCTGCGCGGGCTCGGCATCGGTGTGGGTGATACCGTCTCGGTGGTGCTGTCCAACACCCCCTCGATGCTCGAAGCCCACTTCGGCGTGCCGATGGCGGGCGCGGTTCTGCACTCGATCAATACGCGACTCGACGCGCCGATCGTCGCCTTCCAGCTCGATCATGCCGACGCCAAGGTCGTGATCACGGATCGCGAGTTCGCGGCGATGAGCAAGGATGCGCTCGCTCTCGCCAAGGTGCGCCCCGTCGTCATCGACTACGATGACAAGGAATTTCCGCAGACGGGCGAGAAGCTCTCCGACATCGACTACGAGGCGTTCGTCCAAGGCGGCGATCCGGATTTCGCCTGGGAGATGCCGGCCGACGAGTGGGACGCGATCGCGCTCAACTACACGTCGGGCACGACCGGTAACCCCAAGGGCGTCGTCTACCACCATCGCGGCGCAGCCCTCATGTGCTACGCCAACACGCTCGAGACGCGCATGGGCGCGCATCCGGTGTACCTGTGGACCCTGCCGATGTTCCACTGCAACGGCTGGTGTTTTCCGTGGTCGCTGTCGGTCGTGGCCGGTACGCACGTCTGCCTCCGCTGGGTGCGTGCCAAGGCCATGTACGACGCCATCGCCGACCATCGCGTGACGCATCTTTCGGGCGCGCCGATCGTGATGACGACGCTCCTCAACGCCAAGCCCGAGGAGCGCCGCGAGATCACGCACCCCGTCTGGATCAATCATGCCGCCGCGCCGCCGCCGCAGTCCGTGCTCGACGCCATGACGGCCGCGGGCTTCCACCTGACGCACCTCTACGGGCTCACCGAAACCTACGGGCCCGCCGTCGTGAACGAGTGGAACGTCGACTGGAATGGCCTCGACGAGGCCGGCCGCGCCTTCAAGCGCACGCGCCAGGGCGTGCGCTACGTTTCGCTCGAGGACCTCACGGTCATGGATCCGCTCACCATGCAGCGCGTGCCGGCCGACGGCGAGACGCTGGGCGAGGTCATGTTCCGCGGCAACATCGTGATGAAGGGCTACCTCAAGAACAAAGCCGCCTCCGATGAGACCTTCGAAGGCGGCTGGTTCCACTCGGGCGATCTCGGCGTGCTCTATCCCGACGGCTACATCCAGCTCAAGGATCGCTCCAAGGACATCATCATCTCCGGCGGCGAGAACATCTCCTCGATCGAGGTGGAGGACGTGCTCTACAAGCACCCGGCAGTCGCCTACTGCGCTGTCGTCGCCAAGCCCGACGAGAAGTGGGGTGAAACGCCATGCGCATTCGTCGAGCTGCGCCCCGGCGCGACCGTGAGCGCGGACGATCTCGTCGCCTGGTGCCGCGAGGGGCTCGCCAAGTACAAGTGCCCGCGCCACATCGTGTTCGCCGAGATCCCCAAGACCTCGACCGGCAAGATTCAGAAGTTCAAGCTGCGTGAGCTGGCGAAGGACGCGTGAGCGCAGCCTCAGCTCGCACACGTCACCCTTTTGGAAGGTCGTCTTTGGAAATGAGGGCCACCGTGCCCGCGCTAGCGTCTGCGCAGGTTACGACCTCAAGACTGACCGCGAGGCTCGAGGCGAGCGAGGACCGCTCGCCCCTCTTGCCTCGGTTGTGTTGGTCTAGTGGCGAGTCTCGTCGCCGGAGAGGCGCACGATCTCGTCCTTGAGCTTCAACTTTTCCAGCTTCAATCGGTGGATTTCTATGTCGTCCGAGCCGGGACGGGCGACCTCTGCTTCAATCTTACGCTCGAGAAGCCGGTGCTTCTCCGCTAGCTCTGCGATATGAGCCGCAAGCGCCATCATGGTCCTCCATGAACATGTTGAAGACGCCTCAGCGTGCCAGATGATCGGACGCTTGTCTATCGAGGCGTGCCCCTTGAAAGAGCTGTCCTGAACACTAAGCAAATGCCGTAATTTGACGAAATTCCGCAGCTTAAGACACCCGCACTGGCCGCTTATAGTGCTACTAGGAATATTGTGCACCGACTTGGCGCCGTCGCTTGCCAGGGGCACGCAATCGGACGATAGTTTGCGCGCTTGCACGGTGTTAAGAGGGGGCATTACCGGGCTTGCGTATGAAACGAGTGGACGAGAGAGAGCTCCGTGACGAACTCGTCAAGCTCAGGGCGGAGCACCGCGAGCTCGACGACGAGATCATCTTGCTCGAAGGTTCTACAACCTCCGACCAGCTCCTCGTCAAACGCCTGAAAAAGAAGAAGCTCGCGGTCAAGGATCGCATCACGGCGCTCGAGGATCAGCTCCTTCCCGACATCATCGCCTGAGCGGCCTCGATCGGGCCGGCTAAGCTCGCGCGCAGCCCCAAAAGACCCTTGTGCTGGGGGTTGCGCTCCTGTAAGCCCGCGCTTTCTTTTTCCAGGCCTCACGCGCATCGCAAGAATGACCACCGGCAAAGCCGTCGTCGGCATCATCATGGGAAGCCAGTCGGATTGGCCGACGCTGAAAAAGGCGGCGGAGGTCCTCGATGAGCTGCAGGTCCCCTACGAGACGAAGATCGTCTCCGCGCACCGGACGCCGAAGCGCCTGTACGACTACGCGCAGGCCGCGAGCGGTCGCGGGCTGAAGATCATCATCGCGGGCGCAGGCGGCGCAGCGCACCTGCCCGGCATGACGGCCTCGCTCACGCATCTGCCCGTTCTGGGTGTGCCCGTCGCCACCACGGCACTCGCCGGCCAGGACAGCCTCTTCTCCATTGTGCAGATGCCGGCCGGCGTTCCCGTCGGCACGCTCGCCATCGGCGAAACGGGCGCCATCAACGCGGGCCTGCTCGCCGCGCAGATCCTCGCGCTCGCCGACGCAGCCTTGGCGAAGCGCGTCGAAGCCTATCGCGCCAAGCGCACCGCTTCGGTCGCCGAGGCACCGAAGGACAGCTGATGCGCGCGCTCCCGCCGGGGTCCACGATCGGCATCCTGGGCGGCGGCCAGCTCGGGCGTATGCTCGTCTTGGCGGCGGCGCGCCTCGGCTTCAAGTGCCACATCTATACCGACGTCGACGGGCCGGCCTGCCAGGTTGCGGCGGCGACCACGCTCGGCGCCTTCGACGACCTCGAAAAGGTCAGAGCGTTTGCCGCCACGGTCGACGTCGTCACCTACGAGTTCGAGAACGTGCCGCTCGCGGCGGCAGCCGCAGCGGACGTCATCAAGCCGGTGCGGCCCGGCCCGAAGGCGCTGCAGTATTCGCAGGACCGGCTCGAGGAGAAGCTCTTCGTCTCGCGCCTCGGCATACCGGTCGCTCCGTTCGCCGCGGTCGAGGCTCCCGCCGATTTCGATACTGCGGTCCGCGCCGTCGACACGCCCGCGATCCTGAAGACGCGCCGGCTCGGATATGACGGCAAGGGGCAGGTCCCCATCGCCACGGCGGCAGACTTGCCCGCCGCGTTCGACGAGATCGGCCGCGCCCCGGCGACGCTCGAGGGTTTCGTCACCTTCGCGTTCGAGGTGTCGGTGCTGATTGTGCGCGGTCTCGACACCCAAGTCCGCTTCTACGACATCCCGGTCAACCGCCACCGCGATGGCATCCTGCGCGTCTCGACCGTCCCCTCCGATCTGCCCGAGCGGCATCGCGACCGAGCTCGCGAGATCGCCGAGGGCATCGCCTCCGCGCTCGACTACGTCGGCGTGCTGGCGGTCGAGATGTTCTACGTCGGCGGGGGTGCGCCTGAACCGCTGATCGTCAACGAGATGGCGCCGCGGGTGCACAACAGCGGCCACTGGACCCTCGATGCCTGCGCGGTCAGCCAGTTCGAGAACCACATCCGCGCGGTCGCCGGCTGGCCGCTCGGCACCACCGAGCGGCATTCGAATGCCGAAATGCACAACCTCATCGGCGCCGAGGTGGACGAATGGCCCCGGCTGGCAGCCGATCCCGCGGCCTGCCTTCATCTCTATGGCAAGGGAGAAGCGCGTCCGGGCCGCAAAATGGGGCACGTGACCTGGATCAAACCCCGCTGAACATTGGTATTTCCGGGCTCGGCGAGTGTCGGTGCACGGGAGCCCGATGGACAATTTAACGGGTTTTTGCTAGACAGCCGCCAAGTTCACAGGCGAGCGCGCGGCCGGCGGCCAGCGCGCTTGTCGTTTTGGCATTCGCAAGACAATCAGAGGAAGGCATCGCTTGCAGGTTCTCGTCCGCGACAACAACGTCGATCAAGCCCTCAAGGCGCTCAAGAAAAAGATGCAGCGCGAGGGCATTTTCCGGGAGATGAAGCTTCGCAACTATTTCGAGAAGCCGTCCGAGCGTAAGGCTCGCGAGAGAGCGGAAGCCGTGCGCCGCGCACGCAAGCTCGCCCGTAAGCGGGCTCAGCGCGAGGGACTGCTTCCCGGCAAGCCGGCGGCGCCGGCGCGGACCGGGGGCCCAGGAAGCGGCCCACCCCGCCGCTAAGCGATTTCGCGTTTCCAACCGATCCGAGATTTTGATGCGCCCTGAGCCCACCCGCTCATGGGCGCATTCGCTTTTCCGGGGGGTCGAGTTCCGCGCGGCGGCGAGTGAGCGCCTCGATCCAACGGAAGATCTCTTCGGCCGAGCCGTGGAGGTGGTGGTCCGAGTGGCCCGCGCCGGGGAAGGTCACGATCTCCTTCGGTCCGTTGGCAGCGGCATAGACGGCGCGCCCCATGGCGACGGGGATCACGTCATCATCCTCGCCGTGCACGACAAGCAGCGGCGCCTTCACGTTGTGCAGGTAGCGCATCGTGTCGTAGCGATCGATCATGAAGGGGCGCACGGGAAGGAACGGGTAGGCGCCAGCCGCCACGTCGACGATGGAGGTATAAGGCGCATCGAGAACGATGCCGCCGACCCGCTTCTCCGCTGCGACCTGTACGGCGACACCCGAGCCTAGCGACTCCCCGTAGAGGATGATGTCGTCGGGCGCGATGCCGTCCTTGCGCAACGCCTCGTAGGCGAGCTTGGCGTCGGCGACGTTGGCGCGCTCCGTGGGCGAGCCCGTCGAGCCGCTGTAGCTGCGATAGCTCGGCATGAATATCCCATACCCGCGCGCGATGTATTTGCGCACGCGCTCGGAGCGGCTGGCGAGGTTGCCGGCGTTGCCATGGAAATAAAGCACCGTAGGTCGCCCCGGTGCGGCGCGCCCGTACCAGCCGACGAGCAGCGCGCCGTCGGGCGCATCGAGCACGCGCTCCGCGACGCCTGCGAGGCCGTAGTTGGATGGCGGTATGCGGGCGCCGTCGGGGAAATACATGAGCTTGCGTTGGGCGACGAAGGCGGCGATGGCCACGGCGCCGTAGACCGCCGCCAGAACGAGCGCGAGCTTCATCATGAACTCAGTGCCGCTCCGGTTCTTGTGGGCCCGATGCACCCGCTCGATGAGGTGCCTTCGAAATATCGCTGCCCGCGGGAAAGATAAAGCGGCGGAGCAAGGTTCGATAAATTTACCACCCTCAAGGCCGCTCGCCCCCAATCCGCTCCGCAAACGGAAGATGCTGCTTGCGGCAATCTAAAGTTGCATGGTACGCCTTGGGCAACCAGCCGAGATATCGGCCAAGGATTTAAGGGGAGGGAGCATTTCCATCGGTAGGCAATTTAAATAGATCCCTCGAATCTCGACCGCCGGGCCGCGCTTTGCGCCCGGCGTTTTCTTTTTGCGATGAGCCCCTTACCGGCATTTCCAGACCCGTCACCCGCCGATGGCGCGAGCCGGCTCCGTGTAGTTGACGCCGAGCGCTCCCGCCACGGCGGAATGCGTGACCTTGCCGGCGTGCACGTTGAGACCCGCCAGCAGATGGGGATCGCTACGCAGCGCCGCCGCGATGCCCTTATCGGCGAGCGCCAGCACGAACGGCAGCGTGGCGTTGTTGAGCGCAAAGGTCGAGGTGCGCGCCACCGCGCCCGGCATGTTCGTCACGCAGTAGTGCACCACGCCGTGCGCCACGTAGCTCGGATGCGCGTGTGTCGTCGGCCGCGACGTCTCGGCGAAGCCGCCCTGATCGATCGAGATGTCCACGATGACCGAGCCGCGCTTCATGTTCTTCACGAGCGCCTCGCTGATGAGCTTGGGTGCCGCCGCGCCGGGCACCAGCACCGCGCCTATCACGAGGTCGGCGGCAAGCACGTAGTCCTCTATCGCCTGCCGCGTGGAGAAGATGGTGTCGAGTGAGGCGCCGAACCATTGATCGAGCGCGTAGAGCCGCTCGATGTTGATGTCGATGCAAGTCACCGCCGCCTCGAGCCCGATGCTCATGCGCACGGCGTTGACGCCGGCGACGCCGCCGCCGATCACCACCACATTCGCCGGGGCAACGCCCGCCGCGCCGCCGAGCAGCATGCCGCGGCCGCCCTGCTCCATCTCCAGGCAGTGGGCGCCGGCTTGTATCGCCATACGCCCGGCAACCTCGCTCATGGGCGACAGGAGCGGCAGGCCCCCGTGCGGGCTCGTCACCGTCTCATACGCGATGGCCGTCACGCCCGAGGCCATCAGCGCCTTCGTTTGATCGGGATCGGGCGCCAGGTGCAGATAGGTGAAGAGCGTCTGGCCCTCGCGCAACATCTCGCGCTCCTGCGGTTGGGGCTCCTTCACCTTCACGATCAGCTCGGACTTGGCGAAGACCTCGGCCGCCGTCTCGGCGATCTTGGCGCCGGCCTTGCGATAGTCGTCGTCGGAGACGCCGATCCGCTCGGCGGCCGCGGTCTCGACCAGCACCTCGTGCCCGTGCGCGACGACCTCGCGCACGCTCGCCGGCGTGAGCCCGACGCGGTATTCGTGAACCTTGATCTCTTTGGGCACGCCGATGCGCATGAGCTCGCTCTCTGCTGGAAGCCGTTCCGACGCCACAACCTAGTCGGCGGATGCTATCGCGCGCGACGGTTCTTTTTTGCTTTCCTCGACGGGTGCCGGGCTCGTTAAACCGCGAGCACCACGGCGCCGCCGGTGAGCCCGGCGCCGGCTGCGCACATGAGTATCCGGTCTCCCTTGCGGATGCGTCCGTCCTGCGCGGCGAGCGCCAACGAGAACGGGATCGTGGCGGCCGAGCTGTTGCCGTAGCTCGCGACCGTCGAGATCATCTTCTCTTCCGGCACGCCGAGCTTGCCCGCGACCGCCGCCATGATGCGTGCGTTGGCCTGGTGGGGAACGAGCCAGTCGATATCGGCGATGGTGAGCTTCGCTTTGCCAAGTGCCTCGCGCGAGGTCGCCACCATCATGTCGACGGCCCGTGAGAAGACCGCCTGCCCGTCGGGGATGGTCATGAGGGTTTCCTCGACCGGCGTGTCGGGTGCGAACGGACGGCGGCTGCCGCCCGCTTCGATCTTGATCAGGTCGTAGCCGCTCCCCTCCGCCGCAAGGCTCGCGCCGAGCAGCCCGCATCCCGGCCGCTCCGTCGGCGCCAGCACCAGCGCGCCCGCGGCGTCGGCAAAGAGGATGCAGCTCGCGCGTTCGGCCGGATTGATGCGCCGCGACAGCACATTTCCCGCTACCACCAGCACGGGCGCGTTTTGCGCGCGCACGAACCCATCGGCCAGCACCAGCGCGTAGAGGAAGCCGGCGCACGCGCCCGCGAGGTCTATGCCGCCGGAATGCATGAGGCCCAGGCGGTGCGCGAGCAGCGGCGCCGACGGCGGCAGCGGGTGGTCGGGCGTGCTGGTCGCGAGCAGCGTAAGTGCGATGCGCGAGCGGTCGATGCCGGACTGCGCCAGCGCCTCCTCGCCGGCTGCCGCCGCCATGTCGGTCAGCGCCTCTCCGTCGGCGGCGTAGCGCCGCTCGAGGATGCCGGTGCGGCGCTCGATCCAGCCGCGCTCGAGCTTCAGGCGCTCCTCGATCTCGGCGTTCAAGACGCGCCGTTGCGGGGCGTAGCGGCCAAACCCTATGATCTCAGAGCACATCATTCCGTGTTCCCGGCACCGCTAAGCCAGCGCATCGGCCGCCGCGCGGATAGCGTCATAGACAAGATCCAGCTCGATGTCCGCGATGCAATAGGGCGGCATGACGTAGATGGTGTTGCCGAGCGGGCGCAACAGCACGCCGCGCTCCAGGAAGAACTGATAGAGCCTCGGCCCGACGTCGGCCAGATAGCCGGCATCGCGCACGTCGAGGTCGAGTGCTGCGATGGTGCCCAGCCGGCGGACGTTCTTGAAGCGCCCGTCGTCCGCGAAGGCGGCTAGGCGCTGCGCTTGACCTGCGGCCAGGACAGCCACCCGGTCGACCGCCGGCTCGCGCGCCCACACCTCGAGGTTGGCGACGGCCGCGGCGCAGGCGACCGGATTGGCGGTGTACGAGCTCGAATGGAAGAACGTCTTGGTGCGGTCGGAGGACAAATGCGCCTCGAAGATGCGCGGCGTGCACAGCGTCGCGGCGAGCGGCAGCGAACCGCCGGTGATCCCCTTCGCGACGCACAGAATGTCGGGCGAGATGCCGGCCTGCTCGCAGGCAAACAGCGTGCCCGTCCGCCCCCACCCCGTCATGACCTCGTCGACGATGAAGAGGACGTTGTGGCGCTCGCAGATGCGCTTCATCTCGGCTAGCGCCGCGGCCGAGTAGATCCGCATGCCGCCGGCCCCGAGGATGAGCGGCTCCACGATCAGTGCGGCGACGCCGCCTTCCCGGCAGGCGGCCTCTAGCGCGTCGAGCGTCGCCTGCTCGTTGCCGGCAGCCGGAAACGGTAGCCGCGTCACCTCGAACAGCAGCGGTGCGTATGGCGCATTGAACACACCGCGCGCGCCGACCGACATGCCGCCGATCGTGTCCCCGTGATAGCCGTGCTCGAGCGCGAGGATACGCTGACGCGGCTCGCCGGTATTGGTCCAATAGCCGAGCGCCATCTTGAGCGCGACCTCGACCGAGGTCGAGCCGCTGTCGGAATAGAAGACATGCTCAAGCCCCGGCGGCGCAATCGCGACCAAGCCGCGCGCGAGACGCTCGGCGGGAGCATGCGTGAAGCCGGCGAAGATCACCTGATCGAGCCGGTCCGCCTCAGCCTTTATCGCCGCTACGATATGCGGATGCCGATGCCCGTGCGTAGTGACCCACCACGACGAGATTGCATCGAGGATGCGGCGGCCGCCCGCGGTCGTGAGCCATGCGCCCTCGGCCGCCACAATCTCGACCGACGACGGCTGCAGCGCGTGCTGCGTAAACGGGTGCCAGACCGGAGAGGCGTTGCCCACGGTCATGGCGAAACGCCCGCCAGAAAGTCGGCGCGCCGGAAGTTGCGATCGAAAGCCGCGCGCAGGCTCGCGGCGTCGAGCGGATCGAGATGCGGCAGCCGGCCGAGCCTACGCACGCCGCCCATCTCAGAAATCGTGCGCTCGGAATCCGCCTGCTCGTCGCCCACAAAGGCGATGCCGAGCAGCGGAATGCCGCGGCGCTTCAGGGCCTCGATCGACAGGAGGCTGTGGTTGATGGTTCCGAGCCGGGTGGAGGCGCACAGGGCGACGGGCACGCCCCAGCGGGCGAAGAGATCGATCTGCAGGAAGTGCCGGGTTAGCGGCACCATGAGCCCGCCGGCGCCTTCGATGACGAGCGGACGTGCGCCGCCCGCATCCGGCAATTTCGCCAGCCGCTCGGCATCGATTTCGATACCGTCCCGCTCGGCCGCGAGGTGCGGAGAAGCAGCCGTGGTGAGCCGGTAGACCTCGGGAATGATGCGGTCGGCCGCAACATCGCCGAGGCGGCGCACGATCTCGGCGTCCGTCTCACCGTCAAGGCCTGCCTGCACCGGCTTCCAATAGCTGCCGTTGAGCACGGCGACGAGCGCGGCCGCGAGCACGGTCTTGCCCACGTCAGTGTCCGTGCCAGTGACGACGAAGGCCGGCCTCATGGGCCGAGACCCTTCAACTCGGCGCTGAGAGCCGCGATCATCGCGCCCACCACTGCCTCATCGACATTCAGCGTCAGCGATAGCCGCAGCCGCGCGGTGCCCTCCGGCACCGTGGGCGGGCGCACCGCGCGAATGTCGAAGCCGCGCGCCTGCATGGCCCCGGCGAGCTGCGTTGCCCGCGCATCCGAGCCGACGATGACCGGCTGGATCTGCGATCCCGACGCGGTGATGCCGCACGAGGTCTCGAGCTGGCGCCCGGCGGCGGCGATGAGGGCATGCAATCGCTCGCGGCGAGCGGCATCGAAGCGGCAGATGAGGAGAGCCGCGCGCACCAGCGCGGCGTCGAGCGGAGACGGCGCAGTCGCGTAGATAAACGGCCGGCATCGGTTGACGAGGTAATCGCGCAGCGTGTCGGGCGCCAGCACGAGCGCGCCGATGACGCCAAGCGCCTTGCCGCACGTGTGCAGCGTCACGACGTTCGCGCGGCCCTCGTAATCGGCGCCAAGGCCGCGCCCGTTGGGGCCGAATACGCCGGTTGCATGCGCCTCGTCGATGACGAGCATGCCGTCGTAGCGGTCGGCGATGGCGATGAGCTCGGGCAGCGGCGCGCGGTCGCCATCCATACTGTAGAGGCTCTCGACCGCGATCCAAGGCGTGCCGGCGCCGCCGGCCGCGCGCCAGTCGCTGATCGCATCCTCGAAGGCTTGGGGATCGTTGTGACGTGCCTCCGCCCACTCGGCCTTGCTCGCGCGCATGCCGTCATGCACGCTGGCGTGGATCAGTGCGTCATGCACGATAAGGTCGCCGCGCTGCGGCAGCGTCGAGAAGATGGCGACGTTGGCCATGAAGCCGCCGCCGAAGAAGAGCGCGCTCTCGGCGCCGAAGAAGGCGGCGGCCTCGGCTTCGAGCGCCTCGTGCTCGCGGTGATTGCCGCGCAATAGCCGCGAGCCGCCGGCTCCGACCGGAACGCCGCGCTCGATGGCAGCGCGCGCCGCATCACGCAGCGCGTCCGAGGCGGCAAGGCCCAGATAATCGTTGGAGGCGAAATCGACACCGGTGGCGCTCGCCAGCGCGCGATGGCGCCCGCGCCGGCTCAACGCCTCCAGCGCGCGCTCATGACTCTTGTGCATCGTTGCGCTCGCCAGCGCGCGGATCGAGCTCGAGCGGCTTCAAGCCGAGCTTGGCAAAGAGCGCGGCGTCCGAGCTTTCGTCGGGGTTGTCGGCCGTCAGCAGCGTGTCGCCGACGAAGATCGAGTTGGCACCGGCAAAGAAGCACAGCGCCTGCGTCTCCTCGCTCATCTCCGTGCGCCCAGCGGAGAGCCGCACGTAGGACTTCGGCATGAGGATTCGGGCGAGCGCGATCGTGCGCACGAAGGAGATCGGGTCGATCTTCTCGGTCGCGGCGAGCGGCGTGCCGGGTATGGCGATCAGCATGTTGATCGGCACGCTCTCGGGATGCTGCGGCAGGTTTGCGAGCGCGACCAGCATATCGACCCGGTCTTCCGCCTCCTCGCCCATGCCGACGATGCCGCCGGCGCACACCTTGATGCCGGCGTCGCGCACGCGTGCAAGCGTCTCGATGCGGTCGGCGAACGTGCGCGTCGTTATGATCTCGCTGTAGTAGCGCTCCGAGGTGTCGATGTTGTGGTTGTAGTAGTCGAGGCCGGCGTGCTTGAGCCGAACGGTGTCGTCGTCCGTGAGCATGCCGAGCGTCATGCAGGTCTCGAGACCGAGCGCCTTGACGCCCTCGACCATGGCGCAGAGCGCATCCATGTCGCGCGTCTTCGGCGAGCGCCAGGCGGCGCCCATGCAGTAGCGCGTGGCGCCGGCATCGCGTGCGCGCCTAGCCTCCTCCACCACCTGGTTGACCGCCATGAGCTTGCTTGCGGTGAGGCCGGAGGCGTGGTGGGCGGACTGGCTGCAGTAGCCGCAGTCCTCCGCGCAGCCGCCCGTCTTGATGCTGAGCAGCCGGCTCATCTGCACGGCGTTGGGGTCGAAGGAGCGGCGGTGGACCGTCTGCGCGCGAAAGAGAAGATCGTTGAACGGCGCGTCGTAGATGGCCTGCGCCTCTGCGCGCGACCAGTCGTGGCGCAGGGCCCGGTCAGCCTCGGCACCGCGGGTCGCGGACGTGCGCAAGTCCATCATTCTCAAGGTCTCCTGTCGCGCGGGCGGCCTCGCCGGCAAGACCAGATGTTTGCACCGGCAGCAGCCGGGCTAGCAAGGGCTAACGGCGCCGTTAGCTCCTTGAGGGGGCTCGGCGAATTGTTGCCGCGACCCCCTTCGAAGGAGGCCTTTGTTTGGTCCGATGCAGCCAATCCGGGAAATAACAGTGGACAACAGAGAGAGTACTCGAAGAACCGTGATACCTTTTGAAGCCTAGTTGTCGGCTCTACTTCAAGTGGGAGGGGCGGAGCGTTTTTATCTTGGCAATTCAAGGATATAAGCGCGACGGACTGCCCTTCCACACGATCGCATCGCACAAGTTAAGGATCCGGCCCGGGAAGCAGAAGGCCGGCGAGCTTGGGAGGCAGTCATGACGGCGGTCGGACGTTTCTCCACGCGGCCCCTCTACCTGCAGGTCAAGGATACCCTGATCCAGCGCATCCTGGCCGGAGCCTGGAAGCCCGGTGCGGCAATCCCCAACGAGATCGACCTTTCGCGCGAGCTCGGCATCAGCGTCGGCACGGTGCGCAAGGCGCTCGACGAGATGGAGAGCGAGCGGCTGATCTCACGGCGGCAGGGGCGCGGGACCTTCGTCATCGACCAGAGCTCGGACGAGTGCGCAATCCGCTTCAGCAACATCCGCGACGCCGACGGCGTCCGCATCTCCGGTTCGGTCGAGAGCTGCGAGATCGTCTCCGCGACCGCAAACGAGGCTGAAGCGCGCATGCTCAATCTGCGCTACGGCGATCCAGTGTTCCGCCTGCACCGTCTACGCACCCATGACGGCCAGTCGTACATGATCGAGGACTCCTCGATACCGCAGGCGCGCTTTCCGGGGCTCGCGCAGGAGAGCGAGATCTCCGCAAGCATCGTGGTGCTCGCCCACCGCTATGGCCTTCTACTCGCGCGCGTAGAGGAGATGATCGGCGTGGCTGTCGCGGACGCCCCGGCGGCTGCGGCGCTCAAGGTCGCGGAGGGCACGCCTCTATTGAAGCTAGACTGCGTCGTCTATGCGATCGACGGCCGGCCGATCGAGTGGCGGGTGGCGCGCTGCCACCTGCGCGATCTGCACTACATGACCGAGATACATTGACGTTTGCCATGCGCGCGTGAGGGCGTGTACGGCTCAGCGCAGCGACGAGGTGCTATTTGCCAAGCCCGAGCGCCAACGCCATGGCACGAAACACCATCGTATTGTCGACGTGGCCGTGGAAGACCTCAGCACCGGGGCCGGTGGCGGTCAGCACAACGTCGTCGCCCGAATGGACGCCTCCGCGCGTCGTCATGGGAAGATTCCCCACCCTCAATGCCGATCCTGGCGCGCAATAAGCCTCGTTTGACAGCTTCGGCACCTTGCCGAGCTCGGCCGCGCCGGGGAGATTGGGTCTGCCGGCATCGCAGTAGTCGGGATAGGCGGCAAACACGAGCGCCAAGCGGCGCGAGACCTCGACTGCGGGAGGGTATCCCTCACCATCGGCGGGCGCATAGTTGGGAAACTGCGCCGCCGCGTAAGTCTGCAGCCTCTCGCGCAAGGTGCTCCCCGCCGCGTCGTCGTAGGTGCCGATCAGCGAGATCGGATGCGCGTGGTCGGGCACGACGATGATCAGCGTGTCGTTGCGATTGGCCGCGAAGTCCTTGGCAAGCTGCACCGCATCGTCGAGCATGATGGTGTCGTAGACGGCACGCTCCCAATCGAGCGAGTGGCTATATTTGTCGATGAGCCCCGATTCGACCATCAGCACAAAGCCGTTGTCGTTGCGCGACAGAATCTGCAACGCGGCCCGCACCTCCTGCGTCAGATCCGGCTGATCCGGGAACTTGCTGACTGAGCCTCGCTTCAGGAACTTGCGATCGAGCGCCCCGTCCATGTTGCCGTCGTTGAACAGGCCGAGCAGCTTGCGCGTTTCAGATTTTTCCGTTTCGGCAGCAAGCTCTGATGCGTTTGCCGCGAATGCGTAGCCGGCCTCCTTGAACTTATCGACATAGCTCACCGGATCCCACCGCTTGGGCAGAAACGGAGTCGCTCCGCCGCCCATGATGACGTCGGGCTGAACCTTGTAGAACATGCGCACGATGTCTTCGTAATCAGAGCGCAGGCGGGTGTGGGCCACCATGCCGGCGGGCGTTGCATCCTCGATCTCGGTATTGGTGACAACGCCGACAGCGAGGCCGAGCTTGCGCTTGGCGAGCTCGGCAATGGTCTCTACCTTCGGGTGCGCCAGCGCGCGTAGGTTCTTGGCGCAGTAGACGCCCAGCGCATTTACGCAGCTCTTGTGGCCGGTGGTGTAGGCCGTCATCGAGTTGGCGCTGTCGGTGATGACGCTGTCGGTGCCGGCGGTGGAGACCAGCGCCATGTAGGGCATGTCGTCGATCGCAAGCTCGCCGCCGTAGCGGCCTTCGGTGATGCCCTTCGAAAGGATGCGCGCCGCGGTGCGGTGCGCCATAGAGAGGCCGTCGCCGATGAACAGGATGACGTTCTTCGCCTTGCGGCCTTCGGGCGTCGCGAAGGCGTCCCAAGCTACGCTCGCCTTGTCGGAGCCGGCCATCGCCTCGACCGTGTGCCTGCCGGCGGTCGCGAGACGCGCGCCGCGGATCCAGTAGGCGGTCTGTGGGAGGCCGTCCTCATTGGCGATGATCTCGGGCGTCTTGCCGAGCAGCTGCCCTGCGTCCTCGCCGTCGATCGTCACCTTGACGTCGGCGGATGCGGGTGCGCCGGGAAACTCGACCTTCAGGTCGAAGTCGGCGCCCACGAGGATCTGCGCGCGGTTGAGCGGATAGATCGTCTGCGCGGCAGCCGGTGTCGCGACAGCCGCGAGCAACAGGCCGAGGCGAGCCGCGGCGATTGCACTCTTCATCGTGACCTCGAGGGACCCCTGCGAAAACTTCGCTGCCTAAGCCCGCCACATGATGGAGGTGTGACAATCGGCTGGCCCGCGATCTTTCTGGCCCCAATGCCGCAACAAAGTTTACCCGGAACGGCCTTGGTTAATAGTTGTCAAGAAATGGTACGCAAGCCGGCGTCTTTGCCCTTAAGACATCGAGTATTAAATTGGTAACGAATGATCTCATTTACAGTTGTAATTGCTATTGATTCACATCAACTCTTCGCTTGTCTGAGCAAGGAGGCCTGAAGACGGAGTACAGCGCTCATGGAGCGCAACCTGCCAAGTAAACAGTATCGAGTTGAGCTTTCCTGCTGAGGGGGTCATCGGCACATGGGAAAAGCGGAACATCGCCGGTTGCTGGGGCTGCTAAACCGCAACGACATGCTGAGGACGAGGGGTTTTTCGTTCAGTTCCGGACCCGCCGGCGGCATCGTCATCGACCGCTTCGGGCACGTGCATGGCATCTGGAATTTCGACGGCCGCAGCTACACGTGGCAGTCGCCCGGCAGCACCGAGCCGAGGTTCAGGACCGAGGACGCCAAGTCGGCGGTGCTCTATACGCTCGCCGCGCTCAACCAGGGCTGAGCGCACGGCTCGTCCTCGCCCCGCCGCAGGCTTGCGCCGCTACGGGGGACGAGCGCGCGCTCCGTGACAGAGTTCCAGCGAGCCGAGTTCACGGGCTCGTTGGGCCCACTCCCACCAGCATCAATGGGGCGCATCGCTCTCGAGCTCTTGCAGCCGCTCCCTGCGTTCGAAAGTCAGAAGACTGAATGCGGCGAGGACCCAGGCAGCGATGCCGCCGTAAAGCATCACCCAACCGAATCCGTCGGCGAGGGCCTGATGGATGGTGGCGCCGGAAAGACTCGATTCGGGCGAGACCGTCGCGCCGGCGGTAATTCTTTCAGCCAACGATCGCAGTTGCACCTCGTCGAAGGCATCGGAAGGCATCCCTCGCAAGGAGAAGTGCACGCCCTCCACCAGAATGAAACCCATCAGGTCTTCCTTGGAGGTGGCTCGTCCGTGGTCTCGGATGCGGTCTCCGCCGGCCTTGCCACCGCGGCATTCTCTTGCCGGCTCGCGCCGGCCGGCACGATCGAAGTTAGCCAACGGTTTGGGCTTCCTCCGCTTCCTTCATCCGAGATCGTGCTCCATTCCACGCTCTCGGATGCCAAGAGCCGCGAGGCGCTTCGAACCCTTGCGGCAGCCTTCCGGGAGCATCGGGCACCGGGGGGCTGACTTGGCGCAGCGGGACCCGGCGCTCCGCCCGGGTTGCCTCGGTGTCGGGCTGAAAAGCGCTGGCGGCCTAGTTGGCCTCTTCGGGCAGCGGCGGCAGCATCAGGATCTCGATGCCTTCCTCGATCAGCGCGCGCGCCTCCTCGCCCGAGGCGGTGCCCGCGATGCCGCGCGGCGGCGCCTCGCCGTAGTGGATCTTGCGCGCCTCCTCGGGAAAGCGTTGGCCGACATCCACGGCGTTGGCGAGCAGGGCTCGCCGAACCTCCCGCATCAGGTGCGCGACCGTCGGCACTTTGTCTTGCGCATCGGCCGTGCCCAATTCCACGCCGCGCAGCGCCACGTTCGGCGCCATGACTGCCTTAACGACCTCGCGCCCGTCGCACTCGGGGCAGCAGACCTGTTGGCTCTGCGCCTGCGCGTCGTAAGCGGCGCTGGACGAGAACCAAGCCTCGAACTCATGTCCCTTTACGCAGTGAAGGCGGTATCTGATCACGGCACGACCTTGTCCGGCACGTCCTCTGCGGCGTGTACGACGTCGAAGGCCCGATCGTGCTGGAGCGAGGGCACGCGACGGCGGACATCCTCCAGAAGCTGCAATTCAACATCAGCGACGATGACTGCAGGGTGAACGCCGCCCTCGGCGAGAAGCTCGCCCCAGGGAGATACGACGAGACTGTGCCCGAAGGTTTCGCGACCGTTCTCGTGTGCTCCACCCTGGGCCGCCGCGAACACATAGGCCTGCAATTCAATGGCGCGGGCGCGCAGCAGTGTGTGCCAGTGCGCCAAGCCGGTCGGGCGCGTGAACGCCGAGGGGATCGCGAGGAAGCGGGCGCCGGCGCGGGCGAGCGCGCGGTAAAGATGGGGAAAGCGCAAGTCGTAGCAGATCGACAGGCCGAGCTTGCCCCACGGCAGATCGGCCAGCACGGCGCGGCTTCCAGGCTGATAGTTGGCGCTCTCGCGGTAACTTTCACCGCCCCCGAGATCGACGTCGAACATATGGATCTTGTCGTAGCGCGCGGCGATGTCGCCCGCCGGCGAGATGAGGAAGGAGCGGTTGGCGAGGCGGCCATCGGCGACGAGGATCGCCATGGAGCCGATGTGCAAAAAGATGCCGAGCTCGCGCGCCAACGACTGGAAGTGCAGGAGCGCGGGGTTGCCGGCTTCAGGCCGCGTCACTGACAGGAGCCGCGCACGGTCGAGCTCCATGATGGTCGTCATTTCGGGCGTCTGGATGTAGTCGGCGCCTTCGCGCTTGGCCTTGCGGATGAGGTCGGTGGCGTCCTCGACATTCCGTTCGACGTCGCGGCCGGAGCACATCTGCACCAGGCCGACCCGGAACGACCGGGCGGAGTGGGTATCCGCCATCAGGACCGGGCCTCGGCGCGGGTGCCCACCGGCAGCTCAAGTAGCCAGCAGCGGGTCGAGCTTGCCGTCGCGCTCGAGTGTGTAGAGGTCATCGCATCCGCCCACGTGGCGCTCGCCGATCCAGATCTGGGGCACGGTGTTGCGGCCGCCTGCCTTGGTGCGCATCTCGGCGCGCAGCTCGGTGCGGCAGCCGACGTCGATCTCATTGAAAATCGCGCCCTTCTTGCGCAAGAGCTCCTTTGCCATCCGGCAATAGGGGCACAGCCTAGTGGTGTAGACGGTAATGTTGGTCATGGCTTTCTGGTGGGTTCCTTTCAACGCCCGGAAACCAACTTAATCCTTCTCTGAGTCGCCGCAAATATGACGCGTGTCACACCTTTCCAAGAATTTAGCTAAGACGCCACCACACCGGCATCAGCCACCAGCGCAAGCGCCAGCACGTCGACCCGGGCCGCGCCAGCACGCTTGAGGACGCGCGCACAGGCTCCGGCCGTGGCGCCGGTGGTAATAACGTCGTCGACAAGGACCAACTTCGCGCCTGCGATAGCGGCCTTGCGGCCGGCAGCAACGGCAAAGGCGCCGGCGACGTTCTGGCGCCGCTGCTCGCGGCTCAGGCCCACCTGGGGCTTTGAGGCGCGCACGCGCAGCAATGCCAGGGGCTCCGCCTTGATGCCGGTTCTGCGGGCAACCTCGTGGGCGAGGATCGCGGATTGATTGAATCTCCGGCTCAAAAGCCGCGCTCGGGTGAGCGGGACGGGAATGAGTGCATCCGCATCCGCCAGGAGCTCGGCCCCCGCGCCGGCAAGCCAGCGCCCGAATAGGCGGCGCGCGTCGTGGCGGTCGTGGAACTTGAGGTCATGCACGAGGGTACGCATCACGCCCTCGAAGCGCGCAACCGCCCGCGCACGGTCATAGGCCGGCGGATCGGCGGCGGCTGCCGCCGAGACCATGCGCCCGCCGGTGTCGTAGGGCATCGGCAGCCCGAGGCGATCGCACAGCGGCGCGCGGATGAAGTCGATCCCGCTCCAGCAGGTGGGGCACAGGGCATCATGCGTGGAGAGCCTTCCATGGCAGGACAGGCATAGCGGCGGCACCAGCACATCGGCGATCGCCGCCGCGGCCCTCCGCAGGGCGCCTATCCGCGGCTCCGGTGCCGTTGGCTCGCCGCTTTCCCCCTCGAGCACATCCCCACCTGTCTACGCATACGCAATGCAGTAGTGTGCGCCACCATATTAGCTGGTCAGGATCAGCTTGCCAGGGCCTTCGCAGCGAGGCCATCCGTTGCTTTAGTGGATCAACGTGCCCTCCGCCACATCAGAGCCAAGCCTGATCTTCGACCGCGATTTGCTCTTGCGGCGGCGCGACCGCCATGCGGGCCAAGCGGCCGCGCACGACTTCCTGCTCGTCCGGGTGGGAGAGGACTTCGCCGAGCGGCTTGGGCTGATCAAGCGGCGGTTCCCGCTCGCTGCCAACATCGGGGCGCACCACGGCCTCATCTCGCGGCGACTCGCCGGCGCGGCCGGCATCGAGCGCTTCGTCGACGTCGAGCGCTCGCTGGCGCTCTTGCGCGGCTGCGGGGGCTGGCGCGTTGCCGCCGACGAGGAGGCGCTCCCGTTTGCGGACGCCTCGCTCGATCTCGCCGTGTCCGGGCTCGCGCTGCATCTCGTCAACGACCTGCCCGGCGCGCTCGTGCAGATCCGGCGCGCGCTGAAGCCGGATGGGCTGCTGTTGGCGGCGCTACTCGGCGGCGCGACCTTGACGGAGCTGCGCCAGTCCTGGCTCGCGGCGGAAGCCGAGCTCACCGGCGGCGCCTCTCCGCGCGTCGCCCCCTTCGCCGACGTGCGCGATCTCGGCGGCCTGTTGCAGCGGGCCGGATTCGCGCTGCCCGTCGTCGATTCGGAGATGGTAACGGTGACGTATGCTTCGCCGCTCGCCCTGATGCACGAGCTGCGCGCGATGGGCGCGAGCAACATGCTCACGTCTCGACGCCGCCATCCCGTGACACGGCGGCTGCTGATGCGCTCAGCCGAGATCTACGCCGAACGCTTCGCGGGCGCCGATGGCCGCGTGCCGGCAACGTTCGAGATCCTCACGCTGACGGCGTGGGCGCCCGACGAGAGCCAGCAGAAGCCGCTGCGTCCCGGCTCGGCGCGAACACGGCTTGCCGACGCGCTCGGGGTGCCGGAGCGCAAGCTGCACGAGAAATGAAAGTGGGCTCACCCCCTTCACCTCTCCCTGAGGGAGAGGTCGAGAGCCTTCGTCAGAAGGCGATCGGGTGAGGGGTTACAATCTCGATAGAGCGCGCCCCCCTCACCCGGTTGTCGTGCTGCGCACGTCCAGCCGACCTCTCCCTATGGGAGAGGTAAAGTGTGTACTGCTCACCCGAGCAAATCGCACAGCGGCGCGATGAGCGGCGCGTCCGCCGGCGGCATCGGGTAGCGCGACAGCTTGGAGGCGCGCACCCACGCGATCTCCTGGCCCTCGTGCGCACGCACCGTGCCGTCCCACTGGCGGCAGAGATAGAGCGGCATCAGCAGGTGAAACGCCTCGTAGGCATGACTTGCGAAGGTGAGCGGCGACAGGCACGTCGGGCACACGTCGATGCCGAGCTCCTCGGCAAGCTCGCGGCGCAGCGCGGATTCCGGCGTCTCGCCCGCCTCGACCTTGCCGCCGGGAAACTCCCACAGCCCGGCCATCGACCGCCCCGGAGGGCGGCGGGCGATCAGCACGCGGTTGTCGGGATCGACGAGCGCGGCGGCGGCGACGAGCAGAATCGGGCGGCTCATGCGAGCCCATTACCCGACGCAGCGCCGCCTGTCCTCAGCGAAAATAGAAGGGGATGGAAAAGCGAAGCTGCGCCGGCGAAGCGTCGGCGGGCGGCGGACCGAACGGCGCCGACCGGCGGATAGCCTCGAGCGCGGCCTCATCAAGCCGCTCGTTGCCGGAGGATTGAGCGAGGCTTGCATAGTTCAAATCGCCTGAGGGCGTGACGCCGAAGGAGACCTGCACCTCGCCGCTGCGACCGACCCCGGCCGGTTTGTTGCGTGCAACCTTGGCGCGGATGCCGGCGGCATAGCTCAAGAGACTGCCGCGGCTCGCCGACACTTTCGCCTGCGAGTCGGCCTGCGCGATCGAGCGGGCCGTCACGCCGCCCGACACCTGTGCCGCCGACTGCTGTTGCTGCTCCTTGGCTTCTTCCTTCTCGACCTTCTCCTTTTTCTCGGTCTCTTTCTGATCCTCCTCGGTGCGCTCCGCGGCCTTCGTCGCGATTTCGTCGGAGGGCTCGCCGCGCCGCGCACCACCTGCAGCGGATCCTCGACCGGCGCGACCGCGCCGGGCTTCACCTCGCTCGCCTTGACCGTCTCGACCACGGGCTCCTTTACCGCAGCCTCCTCCACCTTGGTCATCGGGACCGCCAAGGCACTCGAAGGCACCGGATTTCCAGCCTGCGTCGCCGTCGGTGCCGCGGCGGCCGCGGCAACGCTCGCGGACGCGTCCACCGCCTCGAGGATGGTCGACGCCGTCATCTCGAGGCTGATCGCGTCCGTCTGCTGGGTGAGGACGCCGTAGTCGGCTGTCGCGGAGCTGGAGCGGAGCATCGCCGCCGCGCCGGCAATGTGCACGAGGCACGAGACGATGATCGATCCCGTGAGCAGCCGCCGCGAGAAGCCTTCTCCCACGACGGCCACCCGCGAGGATCTCAGGCGCCGACCGCCGGCGGCTCGAGGTCCGGCTCAGCGTCGACGGCGCTCCTCTGCGACAGCATTTCGCTCAGTTGTGGCCTCGCGCCATTTCGCGGCAACGCTCACGCAACGCGTCGAATTTCGCGACCTGGGCTGGGATGAGCACGCGCGCCTCGTCGCGGCGGACGAAGATCTTGAACATCGCCTCGCCGGCCGCGTTGAAGAACTGGATGGAGCGCGAGGGGCGTCCCATGAACGGGCGCGACACGAAGGCGATGGCCTGGCAGTTATCGGCGCGGATGTGGCCGCCGATGGGACTGTCGCCGTGCACGTTGTAGTAGCCGCGGCCGTACGTCCCCGGCGGCAGCGGACCGGCGCATTCGAGCACGATGTCGGAGGTGTGCACGATGAAGAGGATGTCTCCCCACTCGGTAACGTCCTGCATCACATCGGTGAACAGCTTGCCGTTGACGACGGTGCAGTGCTCCTGCTGCAGGTTGCGCACGACTTCGAGCGTCGAGACGCCGTAGTCGCGCGCGATCTGCTCGAGGATGCCGTCCGCATTGAGCGCGAGCCGCGCCGCCAGAGAAAGCCGCTGGCCCTCCTGAACTGCCTCTGCCGACATGCCGCTACTCCGCCGCCACGACGACTCGAGTGCCGTCGGCCTTCTCCTCCTGCACGACCAAGAAGCCCTCGAATTCGGGATGCCCAAGGTAGAGCGGCTTGTTGGCGCCGGCGCCGGCATGAGCCTTGCGGAACTGCTCCGACTTGGTCCACGCCTCGAAGTCGGCATGCGAGCGCCACATGGTGTGCGAGGAGTAGAGCACGTAGTCCTCGCGCTCGGGGCCCTTCAGAAGATGGAACACGACGAAGCCCGGCATCTCGCTCAGGTGTCCCTGGCGATTGGCCCAGACCTGCTCGAAGTCGTGCTCCGAGCCCTTCTTCACCTTGAAGCGGTTCATGGCGATGTACATCATGGTCTCCTCGTTGCCTCTGCCGCCCATCGCGGCCGGTATTGAAAATCTACGAACCGGCGGATCCTTCGATCCGCCGGCTTGGGTTTCGCGGAGTACGCCGGCGGGGGCCAGCGGTCTCGCGTCGGTAGTACGACCCGAGCGCAGGATCAGAATTGCGCCCGGGTAGTGAGCAGGAACGTGCGACCACGTCCCGTCTCAACAGGAATAGGGTTCGCCGTGTTCGTTATACCGCCGCTGCTGAGGGCCGGAGTATAGGCGACATCCCCAACGTTCGTGACCGTTAGAGCCACGTTGACGTCCTCCGTGACCTTGTAGCTGGAGAAGATATCGACCGTGGTATAGCCGTCGAGGAACGGGGAGGCGCCCGGCGTCACGTTGGGCAGACCCAAGAAGCTCTTAGAGGTGATGTACCCACGCGCGCCAATCGTCAGCTTCTGATCGAGCAACCGCACGCCGCCGGTGATGGTAGCGATATCGTCTGGCAGATAGCTATGGAAACCAAAGCCGTCTTGCTGGGAAGGAAGGTCAGTTTTCGTATGTGTGTAGGAAAGGCCACCGAACACATAGCCGGCGTCATAGGTGCCCTGGAGCTCTACGCCTCGTACGGTGGATTGGCCCGGAACGTTGCAGAAGTAGATGCTGAAGATGCCGAAGCCGTAGTCGGTCAGGCACGACGTAACGTAGTTGTCGACGTCCATGGTGTAGTAGTCGGCCTTGAAGCGGAACGTGTCACCGCGCTGGAAAAGGCCGTTCACGCGCGAGTTGAAGCCATACTCCCATCCCTTCTGCTTCTCCGGCTGCAGGAACGGATTGGGAAGGAATATGCCGGCAAACACACTGCCGGGGTGGCTGCCGCCCGCCAGCGTTTCCGAAATCGTCGGGGCCCGGAACGTCTCAGAATACGTGACGTAGGGTTGGAACCATTCGACCGGTTTGGCGGCAAGCGTCAGCTTGGGACTGAAGCCGCTGTCCGATTGATTGAACGAATAGGGCCCGGGCTTGAGAAACGTTGGCAGGACCGGAGTGGGACCGCCTGGAAATACTTGCCCGAGCGTGGGTACGACGCCGCTGCCGTCGAGATTGCAGGTGTCGTAACGCAAGCCGATGATGGCGTCGAAGATGCTCTTGGAGAATGTCGTCTGCGAGAACACTCCTCCAATGTCAGAGGTACCCGAGGGGTTGACGCCGCCCCCCTGAGAAGGAACGAGCTTGTTGGACGCATCAACATCATCCTGGAAGTATTCGTAGCCGTATTCGGACTTGACGCGCACCCCGGCGCCGAGATCGATCCGCGAGATGTTGGTGACGTCGAAGCCCAAGCCCGTGTCCACGATGTCGCGACCCGACGCGCTGAAGCTCGTTAGGCTCAGCCCGGCGGCAGGGCTCAAGTACTGCATGGTGAGCTTGCTGCCGTAGAAATTGGCGCGGAAGTCGATGAGACTATTGTCCGGCCTGTAGGAGTAATTGGCGGTGTAGATGTCGGAGCGGACGCTCTGGTTGTAGCCATTGGCCGCGAAGTCGCTGTCGTAGAGAACGGTACCAAACGACAGGCGTTGATCGCGATCGAGCTGAACGTGCACCTTCGCGAGACCGGACAGCAGGTCCTGGTCCGTGAACGGGACTCTCTGCCCGTTGCCGTTGTCGTAGTCGTCCTGATCGTGCTTGCTGATCGCACCGACGACGCTGATCGCGCCGCTGCGGATAGCGCCCGAGCCCATCGCGGAAAATCCAACGCCGTTGCTGCCCCAGGTCACGCTGCTGAGCGAGCCGTAGTCCCTCCCTGGCTTCAGGATGTCATCCACGTCGAGGGTACGCATATCGGCGCTGCCGGCCAGCGCGCCGGCACCGCCCGCGGTCGAGACGGCACCGCGTTGAATATCGATACCAGCGAGCAGGAGCGGGTCGACGTAGACGAAGCCCTGCGCGTCGTGGCCCGTGAACCTGAAGTTCTGGCGCACGCCATCGATCGACATATTGACGCGGCCCGAGCCTTCGAAGCCACGGATGTTGATGGCGATGCCGGGATTGTTGGTGCTGTCGACGGTGGAGACGCCGGGGATGCTGCGCAGGACGTTTTCGATATCTCCGCCCTGGCCGAAGGTCTGGATCTCGCTTTGGCCGACGGAGCTCACCGCCGCCGGCGTCTGATACATAGCCTCCGTCGGTGCCGCGGCAGCGGTATGGGCCGGCACCGAAGCAGGTGCGGGAGCGGGAGCGGGTTTTGCCGCCTGCTTCGGCGCCGGGGCGCTTTGCGCTTTCTTCTTGCTGCCGCCACCGCCGCCTTCGACGGTGATACCCGGCAGCTTCGTCTCCTGCGCGCGCGCCTGTTGGAAAGTTCCCATCGCGAATATTGCCAAACCGATCGTGAGCAGAGAGGCGGCGAGCGCTCCGCCCTGCGGCCGCCTCTTTAGCGCCGCGAGACGTGCGAAGCCTTCGCGTTCGCCGCGATCGCATCTTGAAGACCTTGCTACGCACCCAAACCTGGTGACCACCGAACGCGAGCCAACGCCCACGCAAACGCTACGCACTGACATGACGCAACCAACCCCCCATTACCCGAACTCACAGGGCTGGCTGGCTCGCGCATCAAAGAGCGCGCTGTAGCGGGCTGGCCTCCTCCGTCTACGACGCACGCACTTGTCGTCATCGCGCGACGGGCACCGGCTCATCGCCGGACTTGCGCACGATATGAAACATGACTATCAGAGTCAACAAATAGCGCGAGACGGAAAAGTCGCACCTTCCCGGTGGAAGCCACGCCAAGCCGGCCGAGCGTGACGGCGAACCGTCTCATCCAGCACGCGCCTTGATGGAGCAAGCATCGTTGATCAACACCGAGAATGACCAGCGATCGCCCGCGCCTTCCGCGGCGACCGCACACGCCGAGCCGCAACGTCCCGTGCGCGTCATCGTCTCCGAGCTGCTGGCAGGCGGCCGCGAGGCGATCCTCGTGCACGACGGGCAGGACTACCGTCTGCGCATCACCGCCAACGGCAAGCTCATTCTCACGAAATAGAGGACCAAGACCCATGACTGCACGGACGCTTCGCGCCATCGCCTTTGTGCTGATCGGCGCTATCACGATGAGCAACCTCGCGCCCGCAGGCGCGCGCGCCGAGGTCGCGATCAAGGATGCGTCAGGGCGCGATGTGAAAATCGCGGATACCTCGCGCATCGTCGCCATCGGCGGCGACGTGACGGAGATCCTCTACGCCCTTAAGGCCGACGCCAAGATCGCGGCGGTCGATTCGACCAGCCAGTTCCCGGTGCAGGCGCTGAAGGAGAAGCCGAACGTCGGCTACATGCGCGCGCTTTCGGCGGAGGGCGTGCTGTCTGCCAATCCGACGGTGATAGTCGCATCGAAGGATGCGGGTCCGCCCGACGTGGTCAAGGCGCTGAAGGCGTCCGCCGTGCCGTACGTCGAAGTGCCGGACGACCGCACGCCCGAGGGCGCGGCCGCCAAGGTGCGCTTCATCGCCTCTCTCGTCGGCGCCGAGAGCGCGGGCGAGGCGCTCGCGAAATCCGTGGAGCAGGACTTCGCCGCGCTGGCGCAGGACCGCGCCAAGATCACAAAGCCTGTCCGCGCGATCTTCGTGCTCACCGTGCAGAACGGACGCGCCACGGTGGCAGGGGGACACACAAGCGCGGATGCCGTCATCAAGCTCGCCGGAGCGGAGAACGCCGCGGGCGGCATCGAAGGCTATAAGCCGCTGGTCGAGGAGGCCGCGACCGAGCTCGCGCCCGACGCCATCGTGACCATGCGCCACTCGAGCTCGACCTTCACCTCCGACCAGATATTGAGCGTGAAGGGCCTGCAAGCGAGCCCGGCCGGGCAGAACAAGCGCGTCATCGAGATGGACGGGCTTTATCTCCTGAGCTTCGGCCCGCGCTCGGCGCATGCCGCACGTGATCTCATGGCCGCCCTCTACCCCGGGCTCACGGAGAGGCGCGCGGGGGAATGACGGCCGAGGCCACCCCGCACGCAATGGCGATCGCCGCGGACGGGCGCCGCGTCCTGGCGACCCGCGTTCTGCTCGGGGCCGCGGCGCTGCTCGCATCGTGGCGGCGCTCCTCTCGCTCTCGGTCGGCCCGACCGGCATCACGCTCGCCTCGCTACCGCGCGTCATTGCCGCCTGGCTCAGCGGCGAAAGCGATGCGGCAACGGCACGCGAGCAGCTCGTGCTCATCGACATTCGTCTGCCGCGCACGCTCCTTGCCGTCTTCGTCGGCGCAAGCCTCGCGGTCGCCGGCGCCATGATGCAGGGGCTGTTCCGCAACCCGCTCGCCGATCCAGGGCTGATCGGCGTGTCCTCGGGTGCCGCACTCGCCGCGGTCGCGACGATTGCGCTCGGCAACGGCATCGCGGCGCCGATCCTGCAGCCGCTCGGCGTCTATGCGCTTCCCGTGACGGCGTTTCTCGGCGGGGCGATCACGACGTTGGCGCTCGTCGGCTTTGCCGGCCGCCACGGTCGCCTGATGATCGGCACGTTGCTGCTGGCGGGCGTCGCAATCGCCGCCTTCGCCGGCGCGCTCACGGGCCTCATCGCCTACACGAGCAACGACCGCGAGCTGCGCGACCTGACGCTGTGGACCATGGGAAGCCTCGGCGGCGCGAGCTGGCCCAAGGTCGTCGCCGTGCTCCCCTTCGCGGCGCTAACGCTGTGCCTCGCGCCGCGGCTCGTGCGCGCATTGAATGGATTTCTGCTCGGCGAGGCGGAGGCATTCCATCTCGGCATCGAGGTGGAGAAGGCAAAGCGCCTGATCGTGCTCGCGACCGCGGCCTGCGTCGGCGCGGCCGTCGCCGTCTCCGGCATCATCGGGTTCGTCGGGCTCGTCGTGCCGCACATCGTGCGCATCCTGGCGGGGCCCGATCATCGGGTAGTATTGCCGGGTAGCGCGCTCATAGGCGCTGCGATGGTGCTGTTCGCCGACGTCGTGGCGCGCATGCTCGTGCGCCCGGCGGAATTGCCGATCGGCATCGTCATGGCGGCGATCGGCGCGCCGGTGTTCCTGCACCTCGTGACCAAGCGCGGCATCGGCGGAATGGAGTAGGCGATGCTGGAGGCTTCTCACGCAACCTACGCGGTCAACGGCAAACGGCTCGTCCACGACGTCGACCTCGCGCTGCACCCGGGAAGGGTCGTGGCCGTCGTCGGCCCCAATGGCGCGGGAAAGTCGACGCTGCTGCGGCTCTTGGCCGGAGAGATTGCGCCGACGGGTGGCTCGGTCTGCATCGACGGACGCGACCTCAGAAGCGTTGCACCTGGCGATCTCGCGCGCCGCCGCGCCGTCGTGCCGCAATCGACCGCGCTGTCGTTTCCCTTCACCGTGCTCGAGGTCGTGCTGCTCGGCGCCACCGTGCCGGGTTTTGCTCCAGCCGAGCCCCGCGCGCTGGCGATTGCCGGCGAGACGCTGCGCACCGTGGGGCTCACGGGCTTCGAGCAGCGGCTCTTTACCGAGCTGTCGGGCGGCGAGCGCCAGCGCGTCCACATCGCGCGCGCTCTGTGCCAGCTCGCGACCGCCAAGCCGCGCCCGGGCGAGACAGCGGCGCTGCTGCTCGATGAGCCCACATCCAGCCTCGACCTGTCGCACCAGGGCGCCGTGCTGGGGGAGGCGCGCCGCCAGGCGGGCCGCGGCCTCGCCGTCCTCGCCATCCTGCACGACCTCAACCTCGCCGCGGCCTACGCCGATGAGATCGTCCTCATGTCGCGCGGGCGCATTCGCGCGAGCGGCGGACCGGCCGAGGTGCTCCGCGACGACCTCTTGTCGGAGGTCTATGGCTGCCCAGTGCGCACCAACGCGACGCCGGCTGCCGGCGTGCCGTTCGTGATCCCGCAGGCGGGCATGCAAGCGATGCCACAGGGCCCCGCGCTCAGTGGTCGTCCCCCGTTAACTGCTCGCTGAGCCAGCGCTCGATCACCGCCAGGATGCGTGCTTTGTCCGCTTCCTCTAGCGGGCGTCCCTGCGGAATGCCGTGCCACTTGGCAAGACAGCCGCGGCAGCAGGTGGCGGTCGCATGCTGGGCGACGAACACCGGGTGCCCGCGGTAGGGCGTCTGCTTACCGTCGTTGGGCGGCTCCGCTGCGGCCAGTCTGCGATCGATGAAATCGCGGGCGTGCGCCAAAACCACAGGGAGGCCCCGGGCTTTCAGATACGCACGATCCTGCTTGCCAAGCCGGAAGCCGCGTCGGAAGCTCGACCCCGCAAGCCTCTTGAACAGCGCATTGAGATCATCCATCAGGCGACCCGCCACCAATCCTCCCGGCCGTCACCTCGGGAACAGCGTGAGCGTGTGAGCAGTGAGATATGCACGCGACCGCTTAGTGCACACTCAGACCGGGAAGGACGACCTATGGACCATATCGTTTCTGTCGGCATGGATGCCGATACCCTGAAGCAGCTCGATGACCTGCGGCGAGCGCACCCCAACGTGCCATCGCGCGTGCAGGTGATCAAAAGCCTGATCTGGGAGGCGCACGGCAAGATCGCCGCTGCGGCCAAGGTCGCCGCCGAGTAAACACTTTTACCGGCCCAGATTCGGCCCTGCCACTCGATACCCGGCGCGCCTCGCGGCGCCGCCGGGTTTCGCTTTTCCGGGGGGCTTTTCGGTGCCCCTTTTCTCGCTTTGGGGCCTCCGCACCCCCTCACCTCTCCCTGGAAGTGACGTAGCGGACCCTGGCTCAGCCACACACGCCAACGGGCAGGCCTCGGAAAAGTCGCTGCCCAGCCCAATTGAACTGGCGAAATAAAGAGCTGGAACGGGCCGAAGGCCTCACGTTTTTCCATTTAAAATCAGTCACTTGAAACTTTCTTTTTGCCTGTCACGCCCGGAACAGCGGCTCCGGGCCCCTCCGCCTACCTTCGGGTCAAGGAAACAGGAGCAAGTGACATGACCGCCGCCGCCACCCAGACCAACGCCAAGGACACCACGGTTCGCTTCCCCGGCGGCAAGACCGGCATCCTGCTCCTGCACGGGCTGTGCGGCACTCCCGCCGAGGTCCGCTTCGTGGCCATGGGCCTCGCCCGCGCCGGCTACACGGTTCACACCCCCCAGCTCGCCGGTCACGGCGCCGAGAACGGCGGCCGCTGGCAGGACTGGTACATGAGCGCCCGCGAGGCCCTCATCGAGATCCGCAAAGAGTGCGATACGGTCATCGTCGGCGGCCTCTGCATGGGCGCCATCCTCGGTCTGCACCTCGCCGCCCGCAACCCGGGCAAGGTGCAGGGCGTGTCGCTCTTCTCCCCGACGCTCTGGATCAACGGCTGGGCGATGCCCTGGACCATGCGGCTCTTCAAGCTGGTCCGCTCGCGCTGGTTCGCCAACTTCATCAGCTTCCCCGACAGCGACTTGCTCGGCATCAAGTGCCCGCGCGTCCGCTCCTTCGTGAAGACGGCGCTCGACACCGACGGCGACTACGGCCGCGCCGGCGTCCCCGGCACGATGGTTCTCGAGCACCGCCGCATGGTGGACGCCGCGATGAACCTCCTGCACCGGGTGAAGCAGCCGACGCTGATCGTGCACTCGCGCGAGGACGACTACGCCGACCTCAACAACGCCGTGTACCTCAAGGACGAGCTGCCCGGCCGGGTCGACATGGTGGTGCTCGAGGACAGCTACCACATGGTGACGCTCGACAAGCAGCGTCAGCTGGTGGTCGAGAAGGCCCGCCTGTTCGTGGACGGGATCGTCGACGCCATCGCCAACGCGGCGGCCTTCCCGGTTGCCCAGGCGGCGTAGTCTCAATCTTAACCGAGCAGGCGGCGGCTCCGATCGGATGCCGCCGCAGCTCCGCAATAGCAGTCGCTTGGGCTGCGGCCGTCATGCTAGGAGGGACGCTCCCTAGCCGGCCGCGACCCTTGCCGAAACTCAGACTACCCGAACCGCTCGAGGGGTGATGGGATGAGCGCCGACGCACACACGGCCGGAGGCAACTTCTGGCAGCAGAGCAAGGAGCCGAGGACGGTGCATCCGCCCGTCGCCGGCGACCTATCGGTCAACGTCGCCATCATCGGCGGGGGCTACACCGGGCTCGCCACCGCCTACCACCTCAAGACCGCCGAACCATCGCTCGACGTCGCCGTGCTCGATGCAGAGACGGCTGGCTTCGGCGCGAGTGGGCGCAACGCCGGCTTCGTCATGACGCTGTTCGGCGCGTCCTCCGGACTCATGAAGTCGCTGCACGGAAAGGACAAGCTCCTCGCCGCCCACAGGTACATGGAGAGCGCGATCGACGCGCTCGAAGCCATGGTCAAAGAGCACAAGATCGATTGCGATTTCGCGCGCTCGGGCTTTCTCAAGGTCGCGACCTCGCCGACTTATGAAAAGCGCATCAAGGACGAGATCGAGCTCTTCCAGTCGATCGGCGCGGAAGGCTTCGAGTGGCTCGATGCGGCACAAGTTGCCGATCGCGTGCGCTCCCCTACGTTCCTCGGCGCCTGCTCGGAGCCCCACTGCGGCCTGCTCAACCCGGTGAAGTGGGCCGACGCGCTGCGCCGCCTCGCGGTTGCGCGCGGGGCCAAGCTGTATGAAGGCACGCGCGTCGAGACCGTCGCCCGCGAAGGCGGCAAGTTCCGACTCGCAACGCCCGAGGGTATCATCACCGCGGAGAAGGTCGTCTTCGCCACCAACGGCTACACGCATCTGATCCCGGGCCTCGCCTCAAAGCAGCTCCCCGCGTTCGCCTACATCATCGTCACCGAGCCCCTGAGCGAGGCGCAGCTTGCGTCGATCGGTTGGGCGGGGCGCGAAGGCATCGAGGACGGTCGCAACTTCATGCACTTCTACCGGCTGACGCCCGACAACCGCCTTCTCGTCGGCGGCGGCCCCGGGCTGGTGCCGTACGGCGGCAGCATGGATCACGATGCCAATCCCAAGGCGTGGGAGCATCTGGAACGCTTCATCACCGCGACGTTCCCCGCGCTGCGCGGCGTCCGCGTCACGCACCGTTGGGGCGGCGCATTCTCCGTCACCGCCGATTCGACGCCGCAGATCGGCACGCTGCACGGCGGCGGCGCGGTCTATTCCATCGGCTGCACCGGTCACGGCGTTGCGATGACGCACATGAACGGGCGCATCCTGCGCGACCTGGTGCTCGACCGTAAGACGGAGCTGACGGAGCTGTGGTTCGTCAACCGCCGCTCGTTCCCGATCCCGCCCGAGCCGATCCGCTCGCTCGCGGTCAAGGCAGTCATGGCCGGCATGCAGTTCGACGACTGGTGGTGCGAGCGGGGCGCGACCCGACCCACGGCACGACCATGAACCCGATCCGCAAGATCGCCATCATCGGCGCTAC
This sequence comes from uncultured Alphaproteobacteria bacterium, assembly GCA_963817485.1. Classification (GTDB taxonomy): domain Bacteria; phylum Pseudomonadota; class Alphaproteobacteria; order Rhizobiales; family Hyphomicrobiaceae; genus Hyphomicrobium_A. The sequence goes on from CAWFOR010000001.1 coordinate 43,394, forward strand.
CGGCATGCTCGGCATCCCCGTGACCGTGGCTTTGCTCGACGCGGGCTTCGCCGTTACCGCGCTTTCGCGCAAGCCCGACGAGGCACGGCGCGTGCTGCCGGCGGCGACGCAGATCGTGGCGGCGGATGCGCGCGACGAAGGAAGCCTTAAGCGCGGTCTCGCCGGCCAGGACGCGCTCTACCTCAACCTGTCGATCGCGCCGACCGAGCGGCGGGGCGACTTCCACACGGAGCAGCAGGGGCTCGAACACATCCTGTCGGCGGCGCGTTTCGCCGGCATCAAGCGCATCGGCTACGTCTCGGCGATGATCCACGACGGCCCCAGCCGCTGGTGGGTGCTCGACGTCTGGCGCGGCGCGATCGCGCGCATTAAGGGCTCCGGCATCCCCTACACGATCTTCTATCCGACGAACTTCATGGAGACGCTGCCGCAGCGGCACATGCTCGGGCGCACGTTCGTGATGACGGGCTGGTCGCGCAAACGCAATTGGTGGATCGCCGGGCGTGACTTTGGCCGGCAAGTCGCGCGCTCGTTCGCGCTGCCTGAGGCCGCGAACCGCGAGTATGCGGTGCAGGGGCCCGAGCCGATGAGCGTATAGCGAGGCGGCGCGCCGCTTCGCGCTCGCCGCGAAGAAGCGCCGGCTGACTCTGCCCTTATTCTTTATCCATGTCGCTGGCATCGTCTCTCCGTCGATGCGCTTCAACGGACGCATCATGCGCACGGTGCTGCGCTATCCCGAGACGTTGCAGGCGGAGGAAACGTGGCGCGACCTCGGCAAGCCGTCGACCACGATCGAGGAGTTCGCACGGACGATCGCCACGTAGCTCCCGCGGCGAACTCTGTTCTTCAGCCGGCAATGCAGCGCCGCCGAGCGGCTAGCATTATCTCAGGCTGGAATTGACGGGGGCGTCGGCCAAAACCGCCGATGCTCGGCCAACGCACCGTCAAGAGCTTGCGGCCATGCTCTACGGGTCGAGAAAGCTTCGCTTTAGTGCTGCGGCTTGCCATTCAAGTGGTATTCGAACTCGTCCTGATAGTTGAGGTTCGCTGTCGCCTGGCGCCAGTCGCCAACGGCAGGGAAGTACGATTGCGAGTCATTCTGGTGCTGGATGGCGGCCACGTCCGGCGGTGGCTGAAACACGCCGATGCTGCAAGCCAAAGCCTGTAGTTCGTTGAAGATCACCGCGCGCCTGGCCTCGTGCTCGGCGGCCACCTTTCGAAGGTCGCGGAGGAGCTGCTGGTCGACGTGATTGAGTGCGTCCCCCAAGCTCTTGACGAGCGACTGCTCACCGGTGGCTGTCTGGGTAACGTTCGTACGCATTTCATCGATGTGCTGACGCAGCTTTGTCATGTCCACCCCCCTCGGGTTCGCTCCGAATCACTTGTGAACATAAAAAGCCAAAGCCGTGCTCGTCCAAGGAAAATGCGCAAGATCCGAAGCGTCCACAGGTTGCTTGACGCAACTCCCGACGAGTTGTCTCTGAAATACGTGAGCTGCCCCGGCTGAGCGGCATGCGGTCGAGCT
>CAWFOR010000002.1:0-11427 GCA_963817485.1 uncultured Alphaproteobacteria bacterium
CGCGAGGACGCGGCGGTGGGCACCCGGTAGGGGATCCCCGCCCGCGCCCCCGGGCACGCGCGATCCGATGTTCATGACGGGCCCCGCCGAGCGGGGCCCGTCATCGTTCTGCGCCCGCCATTTGACAACTCTGTATTGACTTATAGTGACCCGCCATGGGACCAGGACATCGGCACGGACCGCGCGGACCGGGCGGCCGCCGCCCCCTCGGCGGGCGCGGCGCGCGCGTTCGGCGCGAGGTGCGCCCGGCGAGCGGGACGTGCGCGCACGCGTCGAGCGCTTCATCGAGCCGGCGCTGCTGCAGCTCCTCTCGGAGCGGCCGATGCACGGCTACGAGCTGCTCGAGAGCGCGTGCCCGCGCTCGCGCGGGAGGAGCGCCGGGTGGACCTCGGCAACCTCTACCGGCTCCTGCGCTCCCTCGAGGAGGAGGGCGTCGTCGCCTCGGAATGGGACGAGGCCTCCCCGGGCCCGCGAAGCGCGTCTACCGCCTGACCCCGTCGGGCGTGGCGCTCCTCGGGCAGTGGGCCGTGGCGCTGGCCGACGCCCGCGACCTCATCACGGCCTTCCTCGACCGACACGCAGAGGGGAGGTGAATCACATGCATCGTTCCCACCACCGCGGCGGGCCGCGTTGCGGGCCGCGCCGCATGGACCGCTTCCCGGGCAACCGGGACGAGTGGCTCGCGCGCCTGGAGGACTACCAGCGCGACCTGGAGCAGCGGACGGCCGACGTGGCCGACCTGCATCCGCCGCCTGCGGACCGACCCGCCGAGACGGCTCCCGCCGGCGACGGTCTAGTGGCCGAGCCACTGCCCCGGGCCTGATCACCCCGGGGCGCGGGCTCGGCGCGACCCTCACCTGTCCGGCACGACCTTCGCCGGCACGATCGACCACTCCGGGGGCATCGCCCTCACGGTCGGCGCGACCAAGGTCAGGCCGGGGTCCCGGGGCGCGCGCCCAGCGCGTGCTCCAGGGCCTCGGCCAGCACCTGCACGTGGGCCCAGATGGCGGCCGCCTCCTGCACCCGCATCTCGTCCGGCTCGGGGGCGCTCGTCGGCGGCGCTCATCGTCTGGTCGCCGCCCGGCGTCGGCCCGGTGCCCCAGGCCGCGCGGGCCTCGGCCTCGATCTCCCGCCGGTGGCCCTCCTGGGCGCGCGACCAGACGGCCACCCGGCGCGAGAACTCCGGCGGCGACTCGGCGGACTCGATGAGCGGCTCGGACACGGAGGCCAGCATCTCGGCGAAGAGGCGCCCGTGGGCGGCGAGCTCGGCGTCGCGCTGGTCCGCGTGTGGATCGCCCGACGCGCCGCGGCGCTCCAGCACGGCCAGCTCCTCGAGTGTCAACGCCTCCAGGCGCTCGGGGTGCGCGGCGTTCCAGCGCTTCATCCGCTCCGGTAGGTCGGGCCCCGCGCCGGGCCAGGTCTCGGAGAGGCCGGCGGCCAGGTGGCGCATCCAGGCACGCGCGCTGGCGCTGCGGGCGCGTTCGATTCGCGTCGCGCGGTGGGAGCGTGCCGCCCTCGGCCAGGAGGAACTCCTCGTGGATGGCGCGCGATCCCTCCTCCATCATCATCGCGTCGAGGCCGGTGCGGTTGTCGGCCATCCACCGCACGAGGCGGTCGGCGAGGCCGGTGTCGGGAGAGGTCATGTGGTCACCGTGTCGTCGGGTCAGAGGGTCCGTCTGTCTGCGGCGGCCCGCGCGATGCCGCGGATCAGTCCGTTGAAGACGAATCCGTGGACGGGCCAGATCGGAGTACCAGTACAGGCGCCCGAGGACGCCGACGGGATCGAAGATCGCGGTCTGACGGAATCGCCCGCCGAGGGCTCGACCTCCCACTGCAGCCAGGCCCGGCCGGGCAGGCTCATCTCGGCGGTGAGGCGCAGCAGGTGGTCGGGCTCGATCGCCTCGACGCGCCAGAAGTCCACCGTGTCGCCGGGCAGCAGGTGGACGGGGTCGCGCCGCCCACGCCGCGTGCCGGCGCCGCCGAACGGCAGGTCGAGCAGCCCGCGCAGGCGCCGGAGGTCGCCGTAGTACCAGCCCTCGCGGCCGCCGATGCGCTGGATGGGTGCGAAGGCCTCCTCGGCCGGCAGCGGCACGCGGGCCACCCGCGAGTCGAACCAGGCGCGAGCCCACCGACGCGCCGCCGAAGGAGCGCTGCTTCGGGCCCGAGGAGAGCGCGTCCGACCAGCGGGTGGCGGCGAACTCGCGGTCCTCGTTCACCAGCGCGCGCGCGATGGCCTCGGCGTAGCCGCGCGGGCGCAGGCGGAAGAGGTCGAGGGCGCCCGGGGTGGCCGCACCACGTCTCGTTGCGCAGGCCCTCGACCAGCGACCGGCCCACCCGCGCGTAGACCGGCGTCACCAGGCCGAGCCAGAGGCTGGAGAGGTGCGGCGTGAGCACCGGCACCGGCACCATCAGGCGCCGCAGGCCGCGCTGGCGCGCGTACTCGCGCATGAGGTCGCCGTACGAGACCTTGTCGGGGCCGCCGATGCCGACCACGCGGCTGCCGTCGAGAGGGACGTCGGCCGCCTCGAGCAGGTACTCGACCACGTCCTCGATGGCGATCGGCTGGGTGCGGGTGTCCACCCAGCGCGGCGTGACCATCACCGGCAGCCGGTTCACGAGGGCGCGGATCATCTCGAACGACGTGCCGCCCGACCCGATCACGATGGCGGCCCGCATCTCCAGGGTCTCGACGCCCGACGCCGCGAGGATGCGCCCCACCTCCTGCCGGCTCTCCAGGTGCGGCGAGAGGTCGTCGCCCTCCCGAGCCCTCCCAGGTAGACGATCCGCCGGACCCCGGCCTCGCGCGCCGCGGCCCCGAAGGCCTCGGCGCCGTCGCGGTCGGCCTGGCGGTAGTCGGTGTCGCCGCTCATCGAGTGGACGAGGTGGTCGGCGACGTCCACGCCCTCCATCGCCGCCGCGCAGCGACGCCGGGTCCTGCACGTCTCCCGGCACCACCTCGGTGGTGGCAGCGACCGCGCGGCCTCAGCTCCGGGCGTCGGCTCATACACCGGATGCGGCGACCGGCCTGCTCGAGACGCTCCAGCAGACGGCCGCCCACGTAGCCGCTAGCGCCGGTCAGCAGCAGGCGACCGCCCGAGGGCGTCCACGTGGATCCTGGACGGCGGGCATTCCCCCCCAGGCTAACCTCACGGCGCACGGTGGCGACGGGGATCGGGAGGCGGATGCGGGTCGCGGTGGTGGGTGCGGGGCTCGCGGGGCTGGCGGCGGCCCGGGAGGTCGTGGCGGCCGGCCACGAGGTGGTGTTGAAGAGCCGCGGCCTGGGCGGGCGCCTCGCGGCCCGCCGGGCGGAGGGCGCCGTCTCTCGACCACGGCAGCCGCGCGGTGGCGGCGCCTCCAGCAATACGTGGCGCCTCATTCGTACGTATTGCTACCTCGTTTGCGAGCCGATGCAGCTTCGTGAGGCTCTCATAGTCCTCGGCATAGCCGACGGTGGTTCTGATGGGCTTGACGCCGGCAAGGGTATCGAGGATCACGAGGCGCGGCTCCTTGGCTCCCCTGATCCAGTCCGCGATGTCGGCTACTCCACCCTGGTCCAGGCGTTTCCAAGCGTTTCGAGAGGGTCAACCCCTCTGGCCACTCCGCAGTGAACGGAGACAGGAGCTTGTCCATGCGGCGCTGCAGTCTGCGCTGATTATCTTCCAGTGCAGCGTAGAGTACGTCTCCCTTGATGGTCTCTCTCCCCCCGAAGCAGGTGAATGCGCCGCACATCGCGACAGAGACGGCGATCTCAAGAGCAGCCCACGACTTGCCGACCTTCGGGCGACCACACAGCAGTGTCAGCCCCTCGGGAATGAGCTGCGGGACGATGAACTTGACGGGGTCAAACGTCTTCTTCTGAAGCTCCGCAGCGGTGAAAACTTGATTGCGCCACCACTTCGGCTCGGGATCGATCTTGAGCTCTTCGGTCCACACCTTGTCAGCCGCCTCGCGGATTGCGGCGTCGCCATTGACGTGAGCTTCGGCCCAGTCTTTGGGATGCTTGCTCATACTGGCCTCCGCGGTGCCACAATGCTGTCATCAGCGCCACGACGGCATTAATGCGAACGTGCCATCGAAGAACGTGATCGAGCGGCATGTCGCCGATGGCTAGCTTGCGCACCTCGATGAAGTAGTGCTCGCCCAAGGTGCCGACGAGCGGCTTTGTCTCGCGCCATAGGCGCAATGCGAAGGCAATGCGAGCGGCAACGTCCTCATCATCGCCCCGAGGTCGTTTGGTGGAGACCGGCGGTGGGGGCGAGCGCTTCATCGGCGCCGGAACCGGAGAGCCGCCGAGCATGCGACAGCCGATCATAAGAGCGTCACGAAACCCAACGCCGTGCTGCTCCTGGATCAGGTCGAGCAAGTCGCCGCCCTTGCCAGCTTCGTGATCATAGAAGAGGCCAGCCTCTGACCCGCGATTTGCAGCGAGAATGAGCCGTGATGACCCCAGCGCAATTCTTTGCCGGAGACGATTGAGGGCTCACCGAGAAGGCTAATGCCGATCTGCCGAGCCCACCACGCAAGGCCGCTCTTGATCGCCTCGACGCTCGTTACTGAGACTTTGCTGCGGTATAGTTCTCATCGTCGTCTCGATTTTCTGTTGAGACGACGAATGGCGGCTTGAAAAAGCCGCGAAACGCGGTTAATGTTCCGCGTCGTCTATTTCCAATTCGTACTTCTCGGCCGCGGTGGGACTGCCTCCCTCGCGGCCTTCTTCTTTTCGGACGTGTGATAGTTTCCGCATGCGACCCCCCGCAACGCGTTCACGCGCTCGTCGACCCCAACGGCTCGCGATGAGCCCTCGATGATCACGGCGCGTCCGGCGTGTCGCCGCTCTCGCTCGTGCTCTTCCGCATCGATCGGGCAATCCACTCATCGACATCGGCTTTTTTATAGAGCACGCGCCGGCCCAGCTTCGCGAAGCGGGCAGCCCTCCCCGCTCAGACGAAGTTTCGCTAACCAACTCGCACTGAGCCGATAACGGCGCGCAACTTCGTCAGTGTCTAGGAGTTCGACATCCTCGGTGGTTACGTCCGTCATCAGCGTCTCCTTGGGCATAAAAACTGCCCCCCAGGGGTTTAGGGAAACGCATACAAAGCTATAATCCCAATCTGCGCTGGCGGCTTCAGGTGCGTTCACCGGAACAGCCAGCGCCCCCCAAGTACATCGCGGGCGTGACATTTTGCAATGACAAAGCCCCTGGCATTCAGTCGGACTTATCCGCTCTTAAGGCTTCTTATTGCCTTTTGTCCAACACGCGCCAATTCGTCGTTGTTGTTTTGTCAACGACCCAAACCAGGGAAATGAAACTGAATCAACGAGGTCGCTTTTTTTGCCTTTTTTCGCCTTATTCGGTGGCAGCAAAGACACGCCAGCGGTCAAAATTTTGGGGCAGCGCAGGGTGTTCCTGCGGCGATCGACCGGCTCAGACGTTCTTCCCGCGGCGCAAAGGCATGGCCACCACATTGGCCGGAGGCGGGTTGAGAATTTGCGTCACCAGAGCAGCGAGCCGCTCGAGCGCGTCCTTCTTCTCGTCGAAGAAGCTGTGGCGATCATAGACGCCGCGGACGCCGGGGATGGCATGTCCGATGACGCGCTCGCCGATGTCGGCCGTCACGCCGGCGCGTGACATCAGGCTGCGGGCGCTGCGGCGCAGATCGTGCAGAACCCACGGCGGCATTGGCTTGCGCCCCTTCCGCGCCTCGGCAATCGTTTCGTCCAAGGCCTTCTTCGCCTTGCTAAAGCCGCTGATGGGTCGCTTGCCATCGCTGGTGGAGAATACGAACCCGCTCTTCTTCGGCTCGCCCAAGAGCCGCAGGACGGGCTTCATCAATGGCACCGTATTGGCAGCGCCCGACTTGCGGCGCTCGCCTGGGATGATCCAAGTCGACCCGTCGATCTCCTCCCAGCGCATGCGGGCGACTTCGTTTCGCCGCTGCCCTGTCAATAGCAAAGCCCGCACGAACCTTGGAAACGGCGCCGGCACCGCCGCTTTGTCGAGTGAGGTCCATAGATCGCGGATCTCGTCGTCATCGAGCACGCGCTTACGCGCTCGCTCTGCCGGTTTGCTGCGCGCCATGCCGCCGACGATGGGCGGCACGAAGGTATCATCGCGCGTTGCCCACCAGTTGAAGGCCTTGCGTACATAGGCCAACGTCCAGTCGGCCATTACCGGCCCGCTCTCGTCCTCGATGGCGTCCAACATCTCGACGATGTCGCGACGCCGGAGCTCTGAGATCGGCTTGCCGCCGATGCGCTCACGAACATGCCTGTCGAAAACTTGCGCGATTTGGTCAGCGCTGCGCAAGTTCTTGCGCACGTGCCGATCGAGGAAGCTATCCAAGAGGTAGTTGAGCGTGGTGGCGCTAGCCGCGATGGCTTTGGCACGTTCGATCTCGCGCTCGGCAGTCGGATCGCGGTGGTCAGCAACCTCGCCAGTGCGCTTCTTGGCAAGCCGCCGGGCCTGGTCGGGCGTGACCTTGCCGTGCGTACCCAGCGCAAACCAACGTTGCCTGCCGGAAGCTCGGTAGCGCAGCCCATAGGTCACGACGCCGCTCGGGAGACGCCGCGCAACGAAGCCCTTCACCTCGGTGTCGGCGATGATGTCGCCGGGGCGCAGCGCATCCACGGCCGCCTTACTGATCTTGCCGCGCATGGGACCTCCCTGGATCAATGATTACATGGTCGCCGTGCACACATACGTGCACACACTTGGGAGGAATTGCAAGGAGAGCAGGGGAAACTAGGGGAAACTGCGGGAATGATGGCTAAGATGCTCGTATCGTTGATGGTTCTCGGAGAGCATCGTGAAAGCCGAGGATTTACCGGGGGTTTGGCGAAACGTCGAAGGTGCCAATTTCTATAATTCGTAATGACGGGGTCGCAGGTTCGAGTCCTGCTTGCGGCACCAAAGACCCCACATTTCTGAATGGCTGTGGCAGCGGCAAGGCGCGGTGCATGTCGAACCCGGCCTATGGGTCTCGGCCGAGATCCACCGCTGTGCGTCAGCGTTGCCCGTCAATCAGATGTCTGCGGGGGTCCGCGCACCTCTTCAAAAGGCGCGGCTCCGGCGCATCCCCGCACCGGGCGCGGTCGGCCAGACGCCCTGGCTGACGAGATAGGCCCGAATGCGGCGATCCGACATCTGACCTTCGATGGACCGATCGACCAGCTGCGGAAACAGTCGCTGCACGAGCACGAAGAACCGCTCGGGGCCTTTCGCATAAACGCTGTCGGCATCGCGCGCCACCGCAGTCCAGATGTCGCGCGCGACCTTCGCGGGATCATCGATGCGCATTTGCATGGGCGCGACGAGCCGCCCGAAGGCGCTCGCGGCATCCGTATTGGTGGCGCGGGGCGCCGCGTAGGTGACGCCGACGCCGAACTCCTTCAGCTCCCGGCGCAGTGCGATCGAAAGCCCGCGCAGGGCGAACTTGGAGGCCGAGTAGGCGCTGAATAGCGGATAAGCGATATCGCCGAACATCGATCCGACGTTGACTATGCGCGAGGGCGCGCCCCGATGCAGGAGCGGCAGCAGCTCGCGGATGAGTGCCGCGGGCGCTATGACATTGGTGGCGAGCAGCCGCTCCAAATCGTCGTCGCTCGTGCGCACAAGCGGCCCGACGGAAATGAGACCCGCGTTGTTGACGAGCACGTCGAGGCGCCCCCACCAGCGGTGGATGTAGCGCGCGAGCGCCATGCGGATCTGCGGGTCCGTGATGTCGCCGGGAAGGGCGACGTGGCTGCCGCTGGGCTCCATCATCGACAGCGTCTCGTTCAACGCATCGGCGCGGCGCCCCGTCAGCGCAACAGTCATTCCGCGCGCCGCTGCCTCGATTGCGAGTTGCCGTCCGATCCCAGATCCGGCTCCGGTTATCAGCGCGATCCGTGACTTAAGCTGCATCGCGCCGGCCAGGATGGCGCATCGCCAGCTCGCGGAAGATGTCGCCGTAGAGGCGGTAGATGATCTGCGAGGTCTCGATGACGATGCCGTGCGCCGAGGCCGAATGTGGAAGCGCGTTCGCCAGCTCCTTGAAAAAGGCGACGTGCTCGATGTCGAGCGCGCCGTGCGAGCGCAGGTAGGAGAAGCCATCACCCCCCGAGAGCGCAAGCGAGCGCTGGATCGCCTCGGCAGCCTTGTCGGCGAGCACTGTCGACATGCCTTCCAGCACATGCACGCTGCCGAGCATCGCGTAGGGGCTGATCCACTGGATCGCGTAGTACGTGTAGCCGACCATGATCTGGCAGGCCCGGCCCGGCTTTCCGGTGCGGACCGCCTCGGCGTCCGCGCCGAGCGCGCGGATGTCGTCGAGGATCCACTTCTCGTGGCCGCGCTCCTCCTTCATGTATTCGACGAGCGCATCTTGATAGGCCTCGTCCGTCGTGTGCACCGACGCGAGCGCAAGCAGCGGATAGGTATGCTTCACATGGTGATAGGCCTGAGTGAGAAAATCGACGTAGAGAGCGCGCGAGGCTCCGTTGCGCACGGCGTCCTGGATGAGGGGTATCGACAGATACGCGGCCCGATCGGCGGCAGTGGCGGCCTGCAAGTCGTCGTAGAAGCTCATACGGTCATCTCCTCGGGTTGAAAGGTGCATCCTGCAGGTGTGGCCTCCGACCTAATGTCGGCGAAGGCCTTGGCCAGCAGCGCGCGGCGAAAGCGTCCGTTGGGTGTCAGCAGATTGCGGCTTGCCGCCTCGGCGCGATCGACGACAACGTAGTCGCGCGGCACGGCATAAGACGGAGCCTCGCTGCAGGCCGCAGCTATGGCCAGCAGCACGTGCGCCTTGGGCGCTCGCGCGAACCAGGCGGCGCCCGCTACCGAAGGAATGATGAGCGCATGCAGGTGCGGCTCGCCGTGGCCGAAGACGGCGCAGGCGGCGATGCGCCCGTCGGCCGCGAGCAGCGCCTCGATCCATTCCGGACTGACGTTGCGGCCGTAGGAGGTGACGATCAGGTTGTCCTTGCGCCCCGCTATGGTGACATAGCCATCGCCATCGAGGGAGCCGAGATCGCCGGTCCGCCACGGCCTCTGCGCGGGGCCGCGATTTTGATATCCGGCCATGACCGTCGGCCCATCGACGACGATCTCGCCGTCATCGATCTCGACGCGGAGACCCGGCAGCGGCTGTCCGACAGTGCCCGGCTTGCGGTTGCCCGGCCTGTTGACGGATACGACCGAGCAACATTCCGACAGGCCGTATCCCTCGTGCAAAGGAATGCCGAGCGACCAAGCCTTCTCGGCCAGCGTGGCGCTCACGGGGGCGCCCCCGGTTGCCACGAAGCGAAGGCCCGTCGGAGCGCGCGTGCGGGTAGCCGACAGCTCGCCGACCCATGCCGCGAGCAGCTCCGGCACCAGAACCGATGTCGTCGGCCGGTGGCGCGCGAAAGCCGTAGCGATGCCCTGAGGCTGGCCGCGGGCGACAGCCGCCGTCAACGCCGGGTCGAATTCAACACTCGCACCAACGAGGATCGGCACACAGATCGCGCAGATCGTCTCCAGCAGCAGCGGCAGCGGGAGCACCGACAGGTAGACGTCCGATTTCGCCGCGTCGGTTGCTTGCGCCAGCATGGATGCGGACTGCTCGATCTGGCCGAGCTCGAGCCGCACGCCCTTGGGGCGCCCAGTGCTGCCGGAGGTGTAGATGATCTGGCCGCCGCCGGGCGTGGGGTCTGGGAATTGCGCGCACCGCGCAAGCGAGACCGGAATGACCGGGGCACCCAGCTTCAGTGCCGTCTCACTCCATTGCGAGGTCGCGATGACTTGGGTGGCGCCGCTGTCTGCGAGGATGTGACCCTGCTGTTCGGCGCTGAAGAAGGCCGGGATGGGGACGATGATCTTTCCCGCGAGCCAGCCGGCGAGCTGGGCGATGGTCCATTCGACACCGTTCTCGCCGATCAGACCGAGAGTGCCCGGCAAGTCCCGCAGCTCGGCGGCGAAGGCTGCAACCCGCGCCGAGAGACCGGCGCTCGTCAGTGAGCCTTGGTCGTCGCCGATCGCGGTCGCGCCGTCGTAGAGGCAAGCGTTGCGGTTCATTGCGCCCATGAGCTCATGCATGGGCGGCGCGCCTCGTCTGCCCGGCGAGAAAATCGCGGGCAGCCGTCCGGTGGACCGCACAGACGACGGGTGCGGCATCGTAGTAGGAGCCCCAGACTTGCGCGTCGCCGAGACGCTTGGGATCGGCGGGCGTCAGAGCGAGGGGCGCCAATCCGAGGTGGCGCAGAAGCGCGCGCAGTCGATTGGTCGCGGTGAAGAATGCCCAGTCGAATCCCGCCAATTCGCCATAGGAAACGACATAGCGGAGGAACTGAGTCGCCCGATGCGGCGCGCGGCTTGCGAGCCCGCTGACCTCGAAGATGCTCTCGCGGCGGATGGGTGCGCGCGTGGCCTGAGAGAGAAGCTGCTCGATCGGCATATCGAGGTAGCGCTCGGAGAAGAAGCCCGTCTCGGCGAAGCGCAGGCCCGATGCGCACAGGCACTCGCCGCCCCGGTCAAACAAGGCGATCAAGTGGGGCGGAAAGGAAGGCACGGATGCTGCGTAGTGGTCGCGATAGACATCCGCAATGAAACGCTCGACTTCAGGCCGGCATGCGTGACGTTCCGAAAGGACGAGGATCTGCACCGTGTCGCTCCCCCGAGGCTGCGGTCCGGAAAAGACTTTCGGAGTTGGCGCTTACGCCACGCTTACCGCCCTCAAGAGATCACAATCCCGGCCCGGGCGGTCCGGTTCAGCGCAGCTGATATACGATGCTCGAGCCATCCTTCCCGGCAAAGGCCACGCGGACGAGCGTATTGGCTCGGTCGAACCAGACGTCGCGGTTGATGCCGCCCGAGATCGTAAAATGACGCGCGGGCACGTTGGCGCCCGAGGCCTCGACCATCTCCTCACCCTTATCCACCACGGCAATCCGCATTTGCGTGCCGTCGAGCGTGTTCAAGATGACCGATTGATGGACGATGCCCGGGTTCCACAGGCTGGCAGGGATAATCGCGGCAGCCGCCGGCGCTTGCGAGCCGTCGCCGGCAACACGAAGGTGATCGCCCTCGGCCGCCACGGCAAGCTGGTGGGGCGTGCCGTCGTCGTTGGTGCGCGACCTCAAGCCGACGAGCTGATTGCCTTTCCACGTCTCGATCCCGGCGTGCTCGAAGCGATAGACGGGAATGAAAGCCATCGTCACCACGACGTTGGTCGCGATCTTCACATTCGTCGTGTCACCGTCGCGGGTGAAGTCGATCACGTGGGTGCCGACTGCCTCGTCATTGCGGACGACGATGAACTCCAGGTGCGATCGCGCAAATTGCGTGGCGCCACCTGCCGAAGCAGGCGCTCCCGGCGCGGCGAGCAGCAAAGTCAGACCGCAAATGGCGAGGGGGATGGAAATGCTTCTCATGAATTGCTCCGATTTTTTCCGCACGATTTTGCGGCC
>CAWFOR010000003.1:0-150652 GCA_963817485.1 uncultured Alphaproteobacteria bacterium
CCAATTATCTCAAGCCACCAGTCCTGCCTGATCGAGGGGCGGTCGGCAAAATGCGCCACCCAGTAGCTGGGGGCTATCGTCGTCTTGCGAAGATGAGGTACCGCAGGGTCAGAGTTTACAGCAAGTTGGACCGTCCCCATCGTGGCCGACCCTTAGGGTCGATCAGCTCGTCGCCGAAGTGCTCCATGAAGCGCACGGCGGCCGAGCGAGCCGCCGGCCAGCGTTGGCCCGACGGACCACCGAGACCCACTCTAGCACTTCGCGCCTTTTGGGCAATTTTCGCGCGGGTCGCCCGATGCGGCTTTCTTGGTATCAAAGATCTGCTCGGTGTGGGCGCGCGCGCCGGCAACCTGGGCCGAGCTGAGCTGACACGTATTGCCCTTGTCGAGTAGGACGAAGGCCCGGTTCGGCTTATCGACAAACTCCTCGCGCGAAAGCTTGCCGTCGCCATTCGCGTCGTAATAGCTGAGATCAACCGTCTGGAACATGCGGTCCGTATTGACGATCGTCGCATATTCCGTGCGATCGACGAAGCCGTCATGATTTGCGTCGGCCGCGTCGAAAAGCTCTCCTGCATAGGCTTTCCATTCGTCACAGGTGATGATGCCGTCGTGATTGCGGTCCCAACTGCCGGCCGCGGAGAGGAACACGCGATCGGTATCCGGAATCGACGCGCCGCCGCAGCCGGCGATGCATAAGAGCAAGATCGCGGCCGCGCAGGCCCCGATACCAAACCGCTGCAGCAATCTCGGTAGACTGGACATCTGCGCGCACACATCCTTTTTGGGATCTTCGAGATGCTTAACCTACACCAACCGTCAATTCTCAGTGGGCGGAGATGACTAGCTCTCCAACCCAGCCCAGTAACGCTGAGGCTGAGAGCCGGCCCTGCTCGTCGATCAAAAGTGTGCCTCGTGTCGAATTCAAGATCATTGATCCTGAAAGTGTTGTCGTCATGAGCCGCCGCTATGGGATCTGATTGGCGCACGTCATCCGGGTTGATGGCAAGGCTCTCGTTGTCAAAGTTGGGGACGCTCAAATCCGCCATGGGGCACCCCCGCGCCTGCGCCTAGGATCTTGCCAACTTAAGTCAGGTGCCGGATGCTCACGCGGTTTTCGCCTGAATCCCTGCCAATGGTCATCCAAGCTGCTGCCATTCCCATGCGTCTTGCCTGCGTTGCCGCACTCCTCGTTTCAGCCTCTGTCATCGCGGAGGCCGCCTCAAGCGGCGATACCCTAGTGGTCGTGCTACAGAAGCAGAATGGCCCTCGCGAGACGCATTCGCAGCCAATCGCTGCGGACAACTGCAGCTTTATGCTTAGGCTTTTCAAAGGGTTGAATGAGAAGGGGCAATCCCTTACGCTTAATTTGGGTGCCCCAACTCAATCGATGCTGAAGCTCTTCAAAGAGTTCAATGAGAAGCGGCAGTCCCTTGCGGTTAATTTGGGTGCTCCGACTCACGGCACCGCTGACGTGCTGGACATTTATTGCATCAACGCCAACGGCGAAGCTGTTGACTGGCATGGCACCGCGCTGACCGCCGAACAGGTACAGCAGCGTACCGATGAACTCATCAGTAAAGGGCGGAAATAGGCGCTTGTCGTCAAACCGATAGCGCGCCAAGAACGCCAACCCGTTTCAATTTGGTGGACCTTCCTGAGGTCAATTTTGCACGCCGATAGCGCCACTCTTTACTTTTCGCCGATTGTCGCCGCCATAAAGAGTTTGCGGCCTGTCGGCGCCTGCTCTGGGAGGCGATCACCTGGTGCGGGTTCCGCGATAACTGACCCGCCAGATCGTGCCGCTGGCGTCATCAGAGACGAGGAGCGAGCCATCTTGCGCAACGGCGACCCCCACCGGGCGCCCCCACACGTGCCTGTCGTCGATCACGAAGCCGGTCATGAAGTCCTCGTACTCGCCGGTGGGGATGCCGTCCTTCAAGATCACCCGAATGACCTTGTAGCCGGTCGGCTTGGCCCGGTTCCAGGATCCATGTTCGGCGGCAAAGGCATCGCCAAGGTAAGGGGCCGGGAACTGGCGCCCCTCATAGAAGGTCATCTGCAGCGACGCCGAGTGCGCCTGAAGCAGAGTGTCGGGGACGATGGCCTTTCCCCTGAGGTCAGGGCGCTTGACCTTGAGGCGCGGATCCTCGTGGTCGCCGATGTAGTACCACGGCCATCCGTAGAAGCCGCCGGCGCGCACGCGCGTGACGTAGTCGGGCGCGAGGTTGTCACCGAGCCCGTCGCGCTCGTTAGTTGAACACCAGACGTCCGAGGTGGCGGGATGGACTGCGAGCCCGACGCAGTTTCGGATCCCCGTCGCGAAGATTTTTCGCTCTTTCCCTTCCGGCGTGAACTCCAAGACATCGGCTCGCAGTTCTTCGTCGCCCGAACCGGCGCCGACTGCTCGTTGTTGAGCATCCGTCTTCTCGGCCGCATCCTCGCTCGTCTGCTTCATGTCTTCCCCGACATTGGAGAGCGAGCCGACTGAGACGAACATGCGTTTGCCGTCAGGCGAGAACGCCACGTCTCGCGTGGCGTGACCGCCCGTTGGCAACCCGCCTACGACCGTCTCCGGAGGACCTCGCACCTTGAGATCTCCATTGCGATAGGGGAAGCGCACCACGGAGTCGGTATCGCCAACGTAGATCCACTGTGGGTCGGGCCCCGGGGGATAGAACGCGATGCCAAAGGGAAGGGAAGAATTCTTGGCGAACGTATTCTCTGCGGTGACCTTCGCGTGGTCCGCTCCCAAGCGCAGCACACGAACGCGGTTCGCCTCCATCTCGGCCACGAAGATGTCGCCGTTGGGCGCCACGCGCAGAAGGCGGGGCCCCTTTAAGCCCGTGTCGAGGAGTGCTACCTGGAACCCCGGAGGGACTTTGGGAAGCGCGCCTGGCTTGGCCGCAACGACCTTAGGGCTGTTTCCGGCCGATGGCGTTGCGAATGGCTCAGGCAGATCGGCCGCCGTGATGTGCCGCCTGACACCCGGGGCGTCCTGTCTCCAGTCGCCAAAAGCCGCTGCGCCCGATAACGCTGTGGCAGGCTGGAGTTCCTCGGCGGGTGCGCCGTGCGCCATCAGCAGGGCGAGGATCGCGAGCAGTTGGTGCAGCGTCCGAGTACGTGGCGTCACTTCTCCTCCTCCATTTGACCCACTTCCGCGCCGCCAACGCGTGGATGCGCTCATATCGTCCTGTAGCCGTCGCTCTCCTGACCCACGTTGCGGTCGTGCCGCTCTAATGTCGTGGTCTGCGGACGCGCAGTGGCCCAGGCAGCACTCGCTCAGCTTCCACCTCCAAAGCCTCTTCGTGTCGTCTCAGGTAGATGAAGCCCCAAACGACTGCGAGCGTCGCCAGAACGAAGATCGCAAGGGATATTGGACCGACGATCTGATGAAAGGCTCTGCCGAATAGGAGTGCACCCAAGCCAATAACCGATGCCCACACGATGGCACCCGCGGCATTTGCAAGGAGAAAGCGCGGCCATGGCATCAGATTGACACCCGCCAGGAAAGCAGCCAGGCACCGCAGGATCGCTACGAAGCGTCCGAAGAAGACGACTTTCGCGCCGTGCCTCATGAACAGGTATTGCCCGAGTTTGATGCGGGCATCGGTCACGCCGACGTACCGTCCGAACCGCAACAGGAAGCGGAATCCAAGCTCGCGTCCGAGCACATAGCCAATGTTGTCGCCGATGATTGCGCCTGCGGAGGCGGCCGCGATCACAGCGGCTATGTTGCCGTCCCGATTGGCCGCATGAACCGAGGCAATGACGAGGACAGTCTCGCCCGGCAGAGGCAACCCCATGCTCTCTAGCCCAATCAAGAGCGCGAGTGCCCAATACCCGTACTCGCCCAGAAAGTGATGGAAATTGTGAAGCACCGAGTGCTCCCCCTTCAACTCTCCCCGGTGACGAGGATTCCTTTATTGTTCGCGCCCGAAAAGCTGCCGCAGGCTCGCCCTAGCCTCGCGCACCAAACCATTCAACTGCCGGCGCTCAGCGACAGCCTCGTTAGTGTGCAGACCGTGACGCCACGCGCCGTTAGTTGGTCCCATCGGCGCGCCGCCCCATGCTCCGTGAAACCGGCACACCTTCCGGCTGCGCACCGCAGGCGCCTGGCATGGCTTGCCCGTTCGCTTCGACGTGGCCGAGCAGCGAGGGGCTTTTAGAAACCGAAGCGCAGGGTTCATGAGGTTGGCTCCCGATTTTTCCTGCACCCCCACCCCCCTGCGGCTTCACAATGCCCACAATCGCCTGGCCGCCCTCATTGACCGTGACGTGCTCGACCTTGATCGTCTGCTCGCCCGCGCTGCGGTGCTTCTTCAGGGCTTCGACTTGAGCCGCGAAAGTACGCGCAAGCTTGTTGACCGCCAACAGGGCGGAATCTGCGGTGCTCGACGTACTTTGCCTGAGCTAGGTTGGCTGCGGCATCCAGGGTTGCGCTGTCCACGACCGCCATCTGCGTCGCAAGGAGCGCCTCGACGGTGTCCTTTGGGTCGATCCCTTGAACGACAGCCAGAGCGAAGTTCATGCCGCTCTGGTGCACCTTCCCTTCGCGGGTGGCTGCATCGGCAAGCTGCCTAATGAACCCATCGCTAAGCCTGGTATCGCCGCAACCGATGGCCACTGCGGCTAAGCACCTGGCGACGATTTGATCGGGATGATCGTAGACGAGCTTGGCGTCCTCGCCGCTTTTGATGGCCGGGAGCGCCGGCTGCTCGTTGCGCTTGCGCAGCACTTCCTTCGCCGCAGCTACGTCAGCCTCTGTGGGCCGGTAGCCGGTGTGCTTGGCAATGTTCCCTGGCCGGCAGTTATCGCTTTTTGCAGGCTTCAAGGCTCGCCGATTGCCGCTGCTCATGCGCGCGATCCCGTCCGCTTCGAGGCCAGAGCGCAGTCATCAAGAGCCATTGCATATCCCCCGCTTAGCTCACCGTCTGTTCAGCATTTTCTTACGGCAAATCATGTGGCTAAGCTAGGGCGCTGATGTGATCGGCAGGAGGGTATGATCGCGGTGTGCACGTGCAGCCGCTCGTCGCGATGGAACTGCCCGTCAATTGCGCCGATCCGCGTCGCTAAATCCGAGACGCTTTAGGTGCTGCTTGGCAATGGCATTTTCCGGGTCGAGCTGAATGGCCGTACGAAAATCGGCAAGCGCACGGTCTAAGTCGTGCTTGCTCTCATAAATTATGCCGCGGTCGATGTAAGCTTCGGTGAGCTTAGGGTTGAGTTGGACTGCCTTGCTGAAGTCAGCGATAGCGCTGTCATAGTCGTGCTTGCCATTGCTGTAGGCGATTGCTCGGTTCTTGTAAGCCACGGCACCTCGCCGGGAAGGTTGCCGCGGGCTTAGCAGAGGTGCTCACACGATTTTAGTCTGCCCCAGTCAGCCGGGATTGTTGCGTTCCGAAGAGCCGGCTCCTGTTTTCCGGTTCTGCACAGCTAATGCAGGCCTCTGAGCTTGAGCGAATCCGTACGCCTTCCTAAAGCAATGATCGCCAGGATCCTGGAGGACACGACATGCGCCTCTCGGCTCGCATTTCGCGGGTTTGCACTTACGCCACCATCGCGGCGTTGCTGCTCGCCTTTCCATGCGGTGGCGCCCTTGCCGGCGGCTTTGGAATCGAACAATCCGCCTACTACCAAGGCATGTCGTTTGCGGGTGCCGCGGCCGGCGGCGAAAGCCTCACCTCGCTCGCCTGGAATCCGGCGACGGCGGCCTTCGCCGGCAACGGCTTATCGCTGGAGTCGAGCTACTCCGTGGTTCTAATGTCGGCCAACCTCACCGTCACCAATCCGCAGGACCAACTGGTGACGGGTCCTGCCGAAACACAAATGGGCCGCAATGCCCTCGTCGGGGCGAGCTTCGCCACCTGGCGGCTCGACAACAAGACGGTGTTGGGGGTGAGCCTCACCTCCCCGTTCGGACTGGGCACGAAGGCCGAGAACCAAGACTGGGCCGGTAGCTTCGAAGGCGTGACGACGAGTGTGATCAACCTCAACGCCGCGCCGATGGTGTCCTACGAGATCGCACCCGGTCTCAACGTCGCCGCGGGTTTGCAGATCGACTACTTCGAGCTGCAGCGACAGACGGCGGCCACGCCCATAGGCGCGGCCAACCTGCGCGCCGACGACATGGGTGTCGGGTTCGTGGCCGGCATCGACTATACGCCCTCGCGCGACACCTCCATCGGTATAGGTTTTCGGTCAGCAATCGATCACACGCTTGAAGGTCATGTAACGCTTTATGGAATGGACGAGGCGCCCATCAAAGCCTCCATCACACTTCCCGAGATGCTTTCGCTCGGCGTGCGCCAAGCGGTCTCTCCGACGACGAGGCTGCTGGCGGAGGCCGAGTGGGTGAACTGGAGCCGGCTCAACGTCATCCCGGTCGAGCTGAAGGGACCATTCCTCGGACTACCCGCCGGCGCGACGGCCGCAAACTTAGCCTTCCGCTGGCGCGATGGTTGGCTATTTGCGCTTGGCGGCGAATACGACTGGTCGCGGGCGCTGACCTTGAGGACGGGCGTTGGTTACGAAATATCGCCGGTCGATGGCGCGACTTCACGCATCGTGCAAGATCCCGACAGCAATCGGGTGTGGGCAAGCATCGGCGCTTCCTACAATATGGGCAACAACACGCGTCTCGACTTCTCTTACAGCCACGTGTTCTTCCAGAGTGATGCCCCGTTCGACCAGGTCCCGGCTTCGACCCTGTTAACTGGGGCTCCTGCCCTGCTCGGCACCGCAGACGTGAGCCTGGACATCATCTCGGTCGGCTACAAGATCGTGTGGGGCGCGGCGCCGGTTCCAGTAGCATTGAAATAGTCGGCCACGCTCGCGCCCTGGTTATTCAGCCTGAAACGTAATGGATTGCCCCACTCGGCGACGCTTCCCGAGGATGGTGCTAAGCCTGCTCCGCTAAGAGCAGCAGCAAGCCTGTCTTTGCGTAGGTATAGGCAAACTGGGGTAGGAACTCCGACAAGGAGTTCCAGCATATCCCCCCATGTGCCGGAATGATGAGCCAGGCTGCAACGGCAAGCGTGAGAAGTCTGTGCCATCGGACCACCTCGGAAGAGAAATGCGCTGGTCCCCGCCAGGCCGCCGCAGTTTCTTCCGCTAAAGAGGGCTGCGCTGGGAGCGCGCGAAAGCGATGGGAACGGCGGGATTGGTCAATCCTGAATGCGGGTGTGCGCGGTGCGCGCCTCCTTGCAAAGCGCATCAAACATGGGTGGAACATGCTGAAAAATTTTGGCTTGGTTGTGGGGCTGTTGGCTTGGTCCGCCACTTGCTGTTGGGCTAGGGCGACAACGACTAAGGATCTCATCGAGGAGTGCCGACAAGCCGACCTGCTGGACCCCGATAAGGCGCCCCAAAATTCGACAATGGTAGAGGGCGCGTTGGGGTTAGAGTGTTTGAGTTATTTCGATGGGTTCGTAGCCGGTTACGGCGAGACGACCATGGCGTTTGGAGCAAAGGAGCTTATTTGCCTGCCCGCTGGCACGGATGTTTTCCAGGTCGTGGCCGCTTACGTGAAGTGGGGAGATCACAATCGCGAAAAGGGGCATCTGCCACCTCGAACAACAGCGATGATGGCGATGCGCGAAGCCTTTCCATGCAAGTGAAACTTCCGCGCAGCGATGGGCAGCTGGGGCCTCGCGCATGCCGTCGCTCTCCTGCCCTCCAGCTCGTTCGTAGACATCCTACGATTTCAGCAAACCGCCCCTGGGTCACAGAGCGACAGCTACCCGTCTCGTCAACCGCGCGCGCGATGGCGAGCAGGAGCTGTTTCTTGCGCCCCATTAGCTTCTGTTCGCACGCCCATACTGTAGCCTTAGCGCTCATCGAGGTTTGCTACGCTGCTTCTGCCATTGCAGCCTCTTGGTGCTGCCCCTCGTCTAACCGGAACCTCGGCCGGTGACGTGCAAGGCGCCCAACTACGGTAAGCAACCCCGTGACGAGTTGGCCGCCCATGACACGATGCGCCGCATTGAGAACATGCTGGGGTCGATAGATTTCTTAATCGTGGTCGCGGTGTGCGCGCACGGGTTCACCCTTGGCGACATCGCCAAGGCGACGCACATGGCCCCGGCCACGGTCTCGAACCATTTCGTCGCGGCGCTCGAACGGGTGGCGGACTGCTACACGCAGCACATCGAGCAGCGGTCTGACGCTTGATCAGTTTTTCTTGTCGATCAGCGGCGGCGATCCGCTCGGCCGGCGTGCATCGGCGAGCGCGAGGAGTCGATACAGCTCGGCTTCCGCTGCGGCGTCGCCCTTCAATGCGGCCCGACCGGCATCGCGCGCCGCCACGATCTCTGACTCCGAAAGGTTGTAATCTATCTCCGGGTAGGGTGCCGGGCGCTGCTGACCCTCTAGTCGCCGCAGCCTCCGCTCATTTTGTTTTGTCATTGTTTCAACTCCAGTGCAGTCAAGCGCCGCTCGTGATCGACAAGCTCGTGGCCTCTCAGCGCGGCTTCAACGAGGCTCACGAGGGCTTTCGCTTCACCCGGTGCTAGGTCTCCCGCCGCAACACCTTTGACGATGGCGCCAATGGCAGCCGTCGCCGCGATCTGACCGCTGCGCGAAACCGAGGGTGGGGGGTCGAACCGCATGTCAGAGGTCCTGTCATCCTCGCCGGCAGCCCGCAGAGGTATGGCTTCGCTGAACCGGATCGAACTCGATCCACCGGGCCGTCGCGATCTCGGAGCGGCTGCTCAAGCTCGAAGCAAGAGGCAGCGGGCGGCCATCGCGGTCTAGCGTCGCTGGTTACGTGCGTTTGAGTACGCGGGCCACAGCCGTCGGCGTCCACGACGTGCCGCGCGCCGTTGCGATGCCGAGCGCGTTGAGCCCAGATGCGAGCTGAGCGAGCGAGGTGGCGCCTTCAGCCTTCAGCTTGGCGAGCTGCAACGCTACATCGGCAGCGAACTCGTCAGCGCGCTCAAGTCGCACCTTGAGACTTTGCTTGCGCATTGCATCAGTAAGAGCAGGCGAGCCCGCGCGTCTGCCGCCGAGCTTGACACCACGAGCCTTTGCCGCGGCAAGCGCGAGACGCGTGCGCTCGCCGATGGCGCGGGCCTCATGCTCGGCGAACACGGCGAGCATTTGCAGCGTCGTCTTGTCAGCCTTCGGCATGTCGCAACAGATTTGTTTCGCAGGGGCGGCGGCTGTCGCTGGCGCAGTTTCCGTGGCCGCGGAAGGTATAGGCTCATCCATACTTGATGCGTGGCGCCGCGAATTAGGGACGACGAGGAACAAGGCTATCACTGAAATGACTATGGCAAGAATTATGGGAATCCAGCCGCCGCCACTCCCTTCGAAGTCAGGTGTGTTTGGGTCAGTGGACATTTACTCCTCCGTTGTGTTTTTAACTGGCGCCCCCCTGAGTGCTTGGTAGGCAGCCTACACCCGCCGCGCCCGCATGGCGATCACGCCACCGGGATACTGCTCGGGCGTGATGGTCACGTTCCTTGAGCCGTCAGGTCGGTGTAAGCATCCCCCCACCCCCAATTTCAATTGCCCATTAATGACTTTTCAATTTGTAAGGAAGCGCAAAGGACAATTTTACTCGCACTCAATCTCCTGAAGCCCAGTTTCTCAACCGCACGCACGGAAGTGCGGCCGATCCAAACTGGGAGAGTGGTGCCAACACTCCTTCGCCATGCTCAGGAACGTATTGTTGCTGAAGCGCCGTTTTGCGCACTTCCGCTCTGATCAGAATGGCAACCTTGCAGTCGTCTTTGCGTTGATGGCCGTCCTCCTGATGGTGGCCATCGGCGCCGGAGTTGACATCGGCCGGTGGCTGCACGCACGCGACCAGACGGTCACTGCAGTCGATGCGGGGCTTCTTGCTGGTGGGCGCTGGCTGCAAACCAATAACACGGACACTGCGGGGGCAATCGCCGCCGCGCAGACTATGTACACTCAGAACGTCGCAAGCCGTCTTCCGGTGATCAATGACACGGTCGCCTTCGCCATCGGCAGCGACGGCATATCAATGATCGCGACCGGTACGGCGTACATTCAGACGCCTTTCCTGCAGCTCGCCAACATCGATAAGCTGCCGCTGTTCTCCACAGGACAGCAGCCAATTGCCCAGGCGCAGTTGGCAGTGGGTGGAAACGGCGGTGAGAGCATCGAGGTCGCGATGATGCTCGACATCACGGGCTCCATGGCGGGGCAGAAGATCTCTGACTTGCAGGCATCGGCAACGGATCTCATCAACATCGTCGTGTGGGCCGACCAAAGCAAGTACACCTCCAAGGTCTCGATCGTCCCCTTTACCGAAGATATTCGCCTGCCCAGCTCCGCGCTGAACGGCGGCACGTGGGACCTCCTTGCCAACGTCGAAGAAGATCAGCGGAACGACCTATTATCTTTCCGATTGCGTCGTGGAGCGTATGGGCACGCAGAAGTACACCGATGCGGCGCCCGCGACCGGGCAATACGTCATGGGCCACTACACGACGAACTTCACCGGCAGTGGCAGCAACAAGAAGGGCGTCTGCGTGGTGCCAGCGACAGTCTTGCCTTTGACCAGCGACAAGACCAGCCTGCTCGCAGCAGTCAACAGTCTGACGGCAGGCGGCGGTACGGCGGGTCATCTCGGAACAGCTTGGGCTTGGTATACGCTGTCGCCGAACTGGTCCTCGCTGTGGCCTTCAAACGCGCCCGCCGCCTATGGCACTCCTAACTTGGCGAAGATTGCCATTCTGATGACCGACGGCCAGTACAACACGCAGTACAATTCGAACGGCGTCTCGGTGAACCAAAACGCGACTTCGTGTCCCCAAGCGGCCAACGGTTGTTCGACGCCACAGGCGCTGGCGCAGTGCGCCGCCATGAAGGCGCAAGGCATCACTGTCTACACGGTGGGGTTCGACCTCGGCGGCAATCAGACCGCGATTGATACGTTAACCCAGTGCGCCAGCGACCCGGCGAAGTTCTACAATGCAGCTAACGACGGCGTTCAGTTGAAACAGGCGTTCCGCGATATCGCTCTAAAGCTCTCGTCGCTTTATCTTTCGAAGTGAACACGCAAATTCGAAACACGGGAGACTGAGATGTCGGGATTTTGGCTTCCGCTCAGTTTGGTCCTGGCGAGTATTGGACTCCCTGCCGCACTTATCGCAAAGAAGCGCGGTCGCATTTCGGACGAAACCTACAAACTAATCGGAGTTGTTTGGTCGATTGCCATTATCATGCTCTGCATCGGCATTGGCTGGTCGTCATACCAAATGGACCGGCCGCTAAGACACCTCGAAGGCATAAAAGTAAGAGCCGACGCCCTGCAGAAACGCATCAAAGCGGCCAAAGGAGCGCAGCAGCAGCTTACGCAGTTCACTGACCCCCAGCAGGGCGCCGACACGGCAGCGCTTACGAAACGCCGGGCGGATAATCGAAAGGAAGCTGTGTCGATCAGCGATGAAAGCAAGGCGCTTACAGAAGACCTAGCCTTGGCCCGCTCCCAATTCGATGAAGTGAATCAACGGATGCACCGGGAATTTATTCTTGTCCTTTGCGTGCTCGTGCTCGCCTCGACGCTCATCCTTGGTGCTGTTTACCGCGACGCCTTTCCAGCCCATCACCGTGCAGCGCAGCGACGATGGCACGGGACTGGTTCTGAAAACTCACCTCCCATCGATGACCCTCGCGCAGGGGCGGCGGTGCCCGATACGACAGCGCCAATGGACGCTCCGCCAATGTCTCCCGATCATGGTGTCGGACAAACAGCGCCTGCGCCCTCGCCCGATCAGACCCCGCCCGACGATGGCACAAAGAAGGATGATGGCCCTCCCAATCCGGACTGAGTTTGCAAGCTCTTGTGCGTGCGCGGGCGCGTGATGTCGGGTTATGGGGGCGGACGAGGACGAGACAGAGCCTTGAACGCCCTGCTTCGGCTCACAAGGAAATCCGCGCAATCCCACTTGGCCTGCGGATTGCTGCCCTCGTTCTACGGACGGTGTTCATTGGCATCTTGGTGGTGCTGGTGGCACGCGTCAGCAGTCCTCTGAATGAGACCATCTGGTCGGCTTACGAGACGCCTGGCGATCTGATCAGAGTTGTTGTGGGATTGGTCGCGTGCCTTTGGATGCTGTACAGCGTTTTCACGTTACCCAAGGACGCAGAAGCATATCGGGCTTGGATATACATCGGCCTCGTCGGTGCGCCCCTCGCGTTGGCGTGTGTGATTGCCTTCTGGTGACCATGCACCTCGCTCACTGTTCTCTCTTCTGGCCCTGCTCCTCCAGCCGGAAGTACTCGTCAATCGCGGCCCTCCACTCAGCAATGGCCTCGGGAGAATAGCACTCAAGCTGCTCATCCGAGAGCAGCAGGCCCGTCTTAGCGCAGGCATAGGCAATCTCGGGCGGGAACTCGGACAGCATTTCTACGATGCCGCCGCTCAGCTTTGCTTCAAACATTTGCGCGTCTCTCAATTTGAAATGGTTCTATTTCTGCGCCTCCGGTGGCGGAATTTCTTCCATGTTCGCCTGGCATGGCCGCGCCACAATCTCGCAGCGGTACATGACTTGTCCGGCGACCTCGCCAATTGAGACGCGACTGCACCGGCTGATCTCGTCGCGGTCATTCGTCATATCGAGATACTGCTCGCCATGATCGTAGCGCACGCGCTCCATCCAATCCTTGCGAGCGGCCTGTAGCGCGCCTTCCTGACCGATCCATTGCGTGCCGAGACCGCGGATTGGCTCAAGGCAGTGAAAGCCTCGACCATCGTCGTGCCGATCTTCAAAGCCGATGCCGCCATCATCGCGCCGGTGCTCAGCATCGATCACGGCCTCCCGGTAAAGGCGCACGCGTTGGCGTTCGATATTGCTGAGGTGATCGCGATAGTGATGGTGGACGAAGCCCGGCCGCCTGTAGCCAATGTCCCAGTTCCACTCCTCGGCGTGTGATGGTGTGACGAGCCAAGCTGCAATGGCAAGCACGAGCAGTCTGTGCATCGGATCACCTCGAAAGAAAAATGCGCCGGCCCCTACCGGACCGGCGCGTAGTCTCTTCCGCCAAGAGAGGGCTGCGCTGGGAGAGCGCGCGGAAGATTGACGCCATTTCTCCAAAGCAGACGTCGCTGCGCTAGTGCCGGAGTTCATTTGCGCCCGTTATTCACAGAGGCCGTTCCCGAAGAGGGGACTCTGTGGCTGTGCAGCAACCACCACTTGGATTGCACGCCGCGTCCGTCCCGGCCTGTGGGCTGGTTGAAGTGAGGCTGGCCTACCTGGTGCGACGCTCGGGGTTGTACAAATCGGCAAGCGACAGCGGGCTTTCTCGGGTAACAACAAGAATGGCATGTACAGCGGAGTTGCTTGCTTCGCAGAGACTTAGCTCGCGTGGCGACCTGACTTTTAATCAAGGTGTCGATGGTTCGATCCCATCCGGGCTCACCACCTCCCTCGGAGAGCTGCGTTTCGCTCGATCCGCGCGCGCTTGCCTAAGGAATAGGCGTCAAGCACCCGAAATTCCTGGATGAAATACGGGAGAGTTGCGAACGCAGCGAGCCCTGTTTTTACGGGAAATTGAAATAGTGTTGCTACCCGTACTGGCTGCCATTTGCGGAGCCACAGGTGGATTCCCCGCCCCTCGCGTTTACTCTGTTGTCGGACGGTCGGCTTCTGCTGCTGGCGCTGACTGTTGCGGCGGTGGCGAGCTTCGTCTCGCTCTCGATTTTCGGCTATGCGGACCGCGGTCGCGCAAACCGGCGCACGGACTGGCTCCTGCTCGCCGTGGTGTGCGGCGCTTTCGGATTGTGGGTGGCGCACTTCGTCGGCGCCCCCGAGACGGCGACGGCCTCGAGCCCGCTGCAATGGATTTTGGCGGCGGTGGCGGCCGGCACCGTGCTCGTGGTGCTGCTGCTCGGCGCCTTGTCGATGCTGATCGACCGCCGCATGATGCGCGACAACGTGCACAACATGCAGCAGCTCGTCGATGCCGCGATCGAAGGCATCGTGGTGGCGAAGAACGATCGCATCGTCAGCGTCAATCAGCGCTTAGCCGATCTTTGCAGCGTTCCCCGCGCGGAGCTGATCGGAAAAAGCTTCGCCGGCGATCTCATCGACACGCCGATCGATACGGCAGGCGAAGCCTTGCTGCGCACGGCGTCCGGCGCGCCGATTCCGGTCAATGTCGTGCGCAGGCGCCTCAGCGTCGGCGATGACGTCTACACCATCCACGACCTCACCGAGCGGCGCGCCGTGGAGATGGAGCTGCAGCGCCAGAACCAGGCCCTACAGGAGCAGGAGGAGGAGCTCAGGTCGCGCAACCTGCTGCTCGACACCGCGCTCATGCACATGTCGCAGGGCCTCTGCATGTACGACAAGGACCAGCGCGTGGTCGTGTGCAACGAGCGCTACGCCACGCTCTATCGGCTGAAGCCCGAGGACGTGAAGCCGGGGTCCACGCGCCGTGCAATCGTCGAGCGGCGCATCGCCTTGGGCGTATGGGGAGGGACTTCGCCTGAAGCCTATCTGCGTGACCGCACCGCGGTCGTCGACACCTCGAGCTACTCGATCCAGGAGATGAACGACGGCCGCTCGATCGCCACCGCGCATGTGCCGATGCCGGGCGGCGGATGGGTGTGCACGCACGAGGATATCACCGAGCGGCGCCAGGCCCAGGCCAAGATCGAGCATCTCGCCCGCCATGACGGGCTGACCAACCTGCCCAACCGCGTGCTCCTGCGCGAGCGGCTGCAGGAGGCGCTTTCGCGCTTGCGCCCCGGCGAAGGCCTCGCGGTGCACGCAATCGATCTCGACCGCTTCAAGGAGGTCAACGACGCGCTGGGCCACGTGGTCGGCGACGAGCTGCTGCAGGCGGTGGCCGAGCGCCTCGCCGGGGTCGTGAGCGAGGTCGACACGCTCGCGCGCATGGGCGCCGACGAATATGTGATCGTGCAGAACCCGGCCTTCTCGCCGACGGATGCAAGCGACCTCGCGAGCCAGATCATCGCCGGGATGAACGAGCCTTTCACCTTGGCCGGGCGGTTCCAGGTCGTGCTCGGCGTGAGCATCGGCATCGCCATGGCGCCCGGCGACGGCACCGATGCCGACCAGCTCCTGAAGGACGCCAACCTGGCGCTCTACCGTGCCAAGGAGGAGGAGCGCGGCAATTACCGCTTCTTCGAGCGCGAGATGGACGCGCGCATGCGGGCGCGGCACGATATGGAGCGCAATTTGCGCAACGCGCTCGCCAACGGCGAGCTCGATCTCGACTACCAGCCCCTCCTGAATTTGAAGCGCAACGCGCTGTCGGGCTTCGAGGCGCTGATGCGCTGGCGCACGCCTGACGGCGTGGTGATCCCGCCGTGCGAGTTTATCCCGCTCGCGGAGGAAACAGGCCTGATCGTGCCGATGGGCGAGTGGGCCCTGCGTCAGGCGCTCTCCGAAGCCGCCAAGTGGCCGCGGCACATCCGCGTGTCGGTCAACCTCTCGCCGGTGCAGTTCAACTCGCGCAACCTGACGCAGCTCGTGATGAGCGCGCTCGCCACCTCCGGCGTCGAGGCGAGCCGGCTCGAGCTCGAGATCACCGAGTCCGTGCTTCTGCAGAACCGCGAGACGACGCGGGTGACGCTGCACCAGCTGCGCGACCTCGGCGTGCGCATCGCGCTCGACGACTTCGGCACCGGCTTCTCCTCGCTGAGCTACCTGCGCAGCTTTCCCTTCGACAAGATCAAGATCGACCAGTCCTTCATCGCCGGGCTCGCCGACGGCAACGAGGAATCGCTCGCCATCGTGCGCGCGGTCGCGCGGCTCGGCGCGAGCCTCGGCGTCGCCACCACGGCGGAGGGCGTCGAGACGCAGCTCCAGCTCGAGATCGCGCGACGCGAGGGCTTCACCGAGGCGCAGGGGTTCTGGGTCGGCAGGCCAAAGAGCGCGGCGGCGATCGCCGAGGCAGGAGATCTCCTGCGCACGCGCAAGACGAAGCGACGCCCGGCGGCGGCGGAGCCGGAAGCCCACAAAGTCGTCGAGATAGCTGTCGAGAGGGCCGCCGAGCCTAATCGAGGCCGTTGACGGCGTGCCGAAGCGGGCAAAGCGCACGCGCCGGGCCCGCTCGGCTTAAGCGAGGTGTCTTAGGCCATGGGGCCGGTCTCGATCGGCAGCTTGCTGTCCGCGCCCCACTCCGCCCAGCTCCCGTCATAGACCGCGGCGTTGGTCTGGCCGAGCACGGCGAGAGCCAGCGACAGGATCGACGCCGTCACGCCCGACCCGCACGTGGTGATCACGGGCAGCTGCGGATCGATCTTTGCCGCGGCGAAGATCTTGGCAAGCTCGGCGGGTTCTTTCAGCGTGCCATCGGCATTGATGAGGGACTGCGAGGGGACATTGCGCGCGCCCGGAAGATGGCCGCAGCGCAGGCCGGGGCGCGGCTCGGGCTCGCTGCCGGCAAAGCGCGGAGCGGGGCGCGCGTCGACGATCTGCGCAGACTTCTTCTCGATGATCTGCCCGACGTCGTCGCGGTCTCGGATCAGCGAAGCGTTCATCAGCGGCGTGAAGTGGCGCTCGGTGCGCCGCGGCGGCTGGCCGTCCTCGAGCGGGCGCCCTTCGGCCTTCCACTTCTTGAGGCCGCCGTTGAGCACGGCGACGTCCTCATGACCCATGGCGCGGAAGGTCCACCACACACGCGCGGCCGAGAACAGGCCGAGCGTGTCGTAGACCACGATGCGCATGCCGTCGCCTACGCCCATCTTCTTCATGCGCGAAGCGAACTTCACGCTCGAAGGCAGCATGTGGGGGAGCGACGACTTCTCGTCGGAGAGGTCGTCGATGTCGAAGAACAGCGCGCCGGGGATGTGCTCGGCGAGATACTCCGCCTTGGGGTCGCGTTTAGCCGTGGGAAGATGCCAGCTGCCGTCGAAGACGATCAGGTCGGGGGCATCGAGATGCTCGGCGAGCCAGTCGGTCTCGACGATCCATGTCTTGGCGGTCTTGCGCACGTTTCCTCTCCGTTCCCTCTTCTTGTGATGCGGCTTGGAGGGTCGCTCCGCGGGGACGCCGGTGCCGCCCCGCCGACATAGGCAAAAGTTCGAAAGGCCGCAAGGGAAGTGGACAGGCAGCCTCAGCTCAGGGCCGGGTCGGCAAATACGGTGGGCAGCAAGCGCGGGCTTTTTGCGAGCCACGGCGGCAGCGGAAGCGACTTCAACTGCAGAAAGCCCGGATTGAAAAGCCGCGACTGATAGCGCGTTCCATAGTCGCACAGGATGGTCACGACCGTATGACCGGGGCCGAGCTCCTTGGCGAGGCGGATGGCGCCCGCGACGTTGACGCCGCTCGAGGCCCCAACGCAGAGACCTTCCTCGGCGACGAGATCGAAGACGATGCGCACGCTCTCTTCGTCGGGGATCTGATACGCCGTATCGATCGGCGCGCCTTCGAGGTTTGCGGTGATGCGGCCCTGGCCGATGCCCTCGGTGATCGACGACCCTTCGGCCTTCAGCGCGCCTTGCGTGTAGTAGGCATAGAGCGCGGAGCCCGGCGGATCGGCGAGCGCGATGCGGATGTCGGAGCGCTTTGCCTTCAGTCCGCGCGAGACGCCGCCGAGCGTGCCCCCTGAGCCGACCGCGGCGACGAAGCCATCGACCTTGCCGTTCGTGTCGGCCCAGATTTCCTGCGCCGTCGTCGTCGTGTGGATGTCGCGGTTGGCCGTGTTGTCGAACTGGTTGGCCCAGATCGCGCCCGCCGTCTCGCTCTTGCCGAGCAGATCGGCGAGGCGTGCGGAATACTTCACGTAGTTGTTGGGGTTGCGATAGGGCACCGCCGGCACCTCGACGACCTCGGCGCCGAGCAAGCGCAGCGTGTCCTTCTTCTCCTGCGCCTGGGTGTCGGGGATGACGATGACGGTGCGGAAGCCCTGCGCGTTGCCGAGCACGGTGAGGCCGATGCCGGTATTGCCGGCGGTGCCTTCGACGATGGTGCCGCCGGGCTTCAGGCGCCCCTGCTGCACGGCGTCCGCGATGATGCCGAAGGCGGCGCGGTCCTTCACCGACTGGCCGGGGTTCATGAACTCCGCCTTGCCGAGGATCGTGCAGCCTGTTTCCTCGGAGGCCCGTCGCAATTTGATCAGCGGTGTTTGGCCGACCGCGGCGACGACGCTCGATCGTAAGGGCAAGGCAGCGCTCCTGAAGCGGAATGAAGGGCGACACCGTACTGGCGGCCTCGTGCCCCCGCAACGGGATGGACTGCCTCATCCCCAAGGGCGCAAGATACCGGAAGCGCTGCATTTTCCGTCATCTTGACGGTCTCTCCGCCATAACGGCTGCGCGCGAAGCTGTTGCGCTGCCGGAGCCGCGCCAGATATACCTTCGCCCGACGTTCCCCTGACCTTAGCGAGACTTGCGCTACGGGAGGCTCTGCGGGTGGGCGCTTAACGCGCCCCCGGGCCAGGGGACCGTGCGGGCGTGGTGGAATTGGTAGACACGCCAGATTTAGGTTCTGGTGGCCTTGGCCGTGGGGGTTCAAGTCCCTCCGCCCGCACCAAAAACGCTGCGATTGCGGGGCGCGGAGCGCCGGGACTTCCCGCGAAGACGATCAAAGCCGTCTTGGACGGCTAAATGGCAGGTTGGAGACAGATGCAAGTCACGGAAGCGAATACCGAGGGATTGAAGCGTACCCTCAAGGTCGTGGTTGGCGCGGATGAGCTTGGCCGGCGCTTCTCGGAGCGTCTCGACGAGATCAAGGACCGCGTCCAGCTCAAGGGCTTCCGCAAGGGCAAGGTGCCGGTCCCGCACCTGAAGAAGATGTACGGCCGCTCGCTGATGGCGGAGGTGCTGGAGCAGACCGTCAAGGAGACGAGCTCGAAGGCGATCGCGGACCGCAACGAGCGCGCGGTCATGCAGCCGAGCTACACGCTGCCCGAGGACGAGAAGGAGATCGAGCAGGTGCTCGAGGGCAAGGCCGACCTTGCCTACTCGATGACGTTCGAGGTGCTACCGAGCTTCGATCTCGTCGACCCCAAGACGCTGAAGCTGGAACGCCTGCGCGCCGACGTCGAGCCCGACGCCATCGACAAGGCCGTCGAGCAGCTGGTCGAGCGCAGCATCACCTTCACGCCGGAAGAGGGCCGCGCAGCCGCCTCCGGCGACCGCATCACCATGGATTTCGTCGGCACGATCGACGGCGAGGCGTTCGAGGGCGGCTCCGGCGAGGGCACGCAGCTCGTGCTCGGCCAGGCGAACTTCATCCCCGGCTTCGAGGAAGGCCTCATCGGCGTCAAGGCCGGCGAGGAGCGCGACATCAACGCGACCTTCCCCGACGACTACACGGTCGACGCGTTGAAGGGGAAGGCGGCGATCTTCGCCGTGAAGATCAAGGAGGTGGCGGCACCCGTGCGCCCGGCGGTCGACGACACCTTCGCCAAGACGCTGGGCGCCGAGGACGTCGCCAACCTGCGCAAGCTCGTCAGCGAGCAGATCAGCCGCGAGTACGACAACGTCGCGCGCATGAAACTGAAGCGCCAGATGCTGGCCCAGCTCGAGAAGGCGCACACGTTCGAGCTGCCGCCCTCGCTCGTCGACAGCGAGTTCGAGTCGATCTGGCGCCAGCTCACCGAGACCATGCGCCAGTCGGGCAAGTCGTTTCCCGACGAGAACAAGACGGAGGAGGAGGCCCGCGCCGAGTACCGCCGCATCGCGGAGCGCCGCGTCCGCCTCGGCCTCATCATCGGCGAGATCGCCGAGAAGAACGACATCAAGATCACGCAGGACGAGCTGCGCCGCGTCCTGATCGAGCAGGCTCGGCGTTTCCCGGGCCAGGAGAAGGCGGTATACGAGTACTACGAGAAGACGCCCGGAGCGCTCGCGGAGCTGCGCGCACCCATCATCGAGGACAAGGTCGTCGACTTCGTCATCGAAAAGGCCAAGCCGACCGAGAAGACGGTGTCGAAGGACGTGCTGTTTGAGCAGCCCGAGGCCGCCGACGAGACGGAAGGCGACTAGCGACATTTTATGTGGGAAGGCTGCCGTCCCCTTGCGCCCGGGGCCGGCCCTACCCAAAAAGGACCGTCAGCCCTAGATTCGGGGGCGCCCATTGCCATCTAGACGTCGTTGCGAGCCATAAGGAACGAAAGCCATGCGGGACCCGGTCGGCACATTGACGGACACCTTCTGGCCGATGGTCGTCGAACAGACGAACCGCGGCGAGCGGGGCTACGACCTGCCCTCGCGGCTCCTGAAGGAGCGCATCATCTTCTTGACGGGGCCGATCGAGGACCACATGGCGGCCTCGGTCTGCATGCAGCTCCTGTTCCTCGAGGCGGAGAACCCCAAGAAAGAAATCTCGATGTACATCAACTCGCCGGGCGGCGTCGTCACGGCGGGCTTTGCCATCTACGACACGCTGCAGTTCGTGCGCCCCCCGGTTGCGACCTTGTGCATCGGTCAGGCGGCCTCCATGGGCTCGCTGCTCCTGTGCGCAGGCACCAAGGGCATGCGCTACGCGCTCCCCAATGCGCGCATCATGGTGCACCAGCCCTCCGGCGGCTTCTCCGGTCAGGCCTCCGACATCGAGCGGCATGCCGAAGACATCATCAAGATGAAGCGCCGCTTGAACGAGATCTACGTCAAGCATACCGGCCAGACTTACGAGAGCATTGAACGCACGCTCGACCGTGATTACTTCATGACGGCAGAGCAGGCGCGAGAGTTCGGCATCATCGACAAGGTGCTCACGCGGCGCGACGAGGCCGAGTTCGGTCTCGGCGAGGCTGCCAAGGGGGCGGCCTGAGCCGGTTCCCCGGTCCCGGCATCGATGCCGGCCTCTGCGGTTGATTTGCGGCGCTCGGCGGCGCCGGAAGCGGGATGCCGTATCGCCACAGCGGTGCGGACGGCCCAAATCGAGACAAACGCTTAGCCGGCCACAAAACTGTGGCAATCGGGTCGCTTCAATGCCGAGCGGGCCTCAACTCGTTAATCCAATCTTGATCTGGGGAACGCTAGCGTGCTCAGATCGCGTTAATTGGACTCGGGGCCGCACGAGCAGGGTTGGCGACGCGCCAGCATGGTGTAAGCTTTCTTCCCGGGTGCTCGGGCCGGTGTATCCCGGTCGCAGCAGCCTTTAGGAGGGGTGAGACAGCAGCTTATGGCTCAAGAGAAAAATACCCTCTACTGCTCGTTTTGCGGCAAGAGTCAGCACGAGGTTCGCAAGCTTATCGCCGGTCCGACCGTGTTCATCTGCGATGAATGCGTCGAGCTGTGCATGGACATCATCAGGGAAGAGAACAAGAACACCCTGGTGAAGTCGCGCGACGGCGTGCCGACTCCACAGGAAATCTGCACCGTCCTCGATTCGTACGTGATCGGTCAGGACCACGCCAAGCGCGTGCTCTCCGTCGCCGTCCACAATCACTATAAGCGGCTCAATCACGCGTCGAAGAACAACGACGTCGAGCTCGCCAAGTCGAACATCCTCCTCGTCGGCCCCACGGGCTGCGGCAAGACGCTGCTGGCGCAGACGCTGGCGCGCATCCTCGACGTGCCCTTCACCATGGCCGATGCAACGACGCTTACCGAAGCCGGCTACGTCGGCGAGGACGTCGAGAACATCATCCTCAAGCTGTTGCAGAACGCCGACTACAACGTCGAGCGCGCGCAGCGCGGCATCGTCTATATCGACGAGGTCGACAAGATCAGCCGCAAGTCGGACAACCCCTCGATCACGCGCGACGTGTCGGGCGAGGGCGTGCAGCAGGCACTCCTGAAGATCATGGAAGGCACGGTTGCCTCCGTGCCTCCGCAGGGCGGCCGCAAGCATCCCCAGCAGGAGTTCCTGCAGGTCGACACCACCAACATCCTCTTCATCTGCGGCGGCGCCTTCGCCGGCCTCGAGAAGATCATCTCGCGGCGCGGCAAGGGCACCTCGATCGGCTTCTCGGCGAAGGTCGTGGGCGCGGACGAGCGGCGCACGGGCGAAGTTCTGCGCGACGTGGAGCCCGAGGATCTCCTGAAGTTCGGCCTGATCCCGGAGTTCATCGGCCGTCTGCCGGTCATCGCCACGCTCGAGGATCTCGACGAGATCGCGCTGGTGCAGATCCTGACCGAGCCCAAGAACGCGCTCGTGAAGCAGTATCAGCGCCTGTTCGAGATGGAAGACGTGAAGCTGACGATCACCGGCGAAGCTTTGAAGTCGATCGCCAAGAAAGCCATCGAGCGCAAGACGGGTGCGCGCGGGCTTCGCTCCATCATGGAGGCGAACCTGCTCGACACGATGTTCGAGCTGCCGACGCTCAAGGGCGTCGAGGAAGTGGTGATCGGTCCGGAAGTTGTCGACGGCGGTGCCCGCCCCTTGCGCATCTACTCCGATCGCGCCGAGGAGAAGGGCTCCACCGCCTCTTGATGTTTGCGAGCCGCCTGAGGGAGGCGGCTTACCCCGGTATAATCGTGTGTCGCCGCACGTGCGGCGACGAAGTCTTGATAGAGCGGCGCCAACCCCCATTTCAAATGGCGTGCGGCGCCGGAAATTCGCGTCGAGGCTCGCCGCCTGATGCGGCGATCTGCCTCAAATGTGCCGGAGCGCACGCGTTAGACTGTGCTGGGAATTAAGCGGGCGGCGGGCAGACGATCGCAAGCGGCCACACCGGAGTGGATACGACATGGGCGACGAGAAGCAGACGAAAGATAAGGCCGCCGGCAAGGGGCTCTACCCGGTTCTGCCGCTGCGCGACATCGTGGTGTTCCCGTACATGATCGTTCCGCTCTTCGTCGGGCGCGACAAGTCGATCAACGCGCTCGAAGAGGTGATGCGCTCCGACAAGCACATCCTGCTTGCAGCGCAGAAGAACGCCGGCGACGACGATCCGGCGACCGACGCCATCTATCCCGTCGGCACGCTCGCCTCCGTGCTGCAGCTCCTGAAGCTGCCCGACGGCACCGTCAAGGTGCTGGTCGAGGGCACCTCGCGTGCGCGCATCGCCCGCTACACCGAGAACCCGGACTACTTCGAGGCCGAGGTGGAGCAGGTGCCCGAGGACACCGGCGCCAAGGACGAGATCGAGGCGCTCGCACGCTCGGCCGTCACCCAGTTCGAGAGCTACGTGAAGCTCAACAAGAAGATCTCACCCGAGGTGCTGGGCAACGTCGCGCAGATCGAGGACTACTCGAAGCTCGCCGACACGATTGCCTCGCACCTCGCGATCAAGATCGCCGACAAGCAGGAGATCCTCGAGACCGCGACGATCTCCGAGCGGCTCGAGCGCGTCTACACGCTCATGGAGAGCGAGATCTCGGTGCTGCAGGTCGAGCGCAAGATCCGCTCGCGCGTGAAGCGCCAGATGGAGAAGACGCAGCGCGAGTAC
This sequence comes from uncultured Alphaproteobacteria bacterium, assembly GCA_963817485.1. GTDB lineage: Bacteria > Pseudomonadota > Alphaproteobacteria > Rhizobiales > Hyphomicrobiaceae > Hyphomicrobium_A. The sequence continues at coordinate 23,289 of CAWFOR010000003.1, forward strand.
TACTTGAACGAGCAGATGAAGGCGATTCAGAAGGAGCTCGGCGATTCAGACGAGCGCGACGACATCGCCGAGTTCGAGGAGAAGATCGAGAACACCAAGCTGTCGAAGGAGGCCCGCGACAAGGCGCTCGCCGAGCTGAAGAAGCTCAAGCAGATGAGCCCGATGTCGGCGGAAGCCACGGTTGTGCGCAACTACCTCGACTGGCTGCTGTCGATCCCGTGGGGCATCAAGGGCAAGGTCAAGAAGGACCTCGACGAGGCCCAGCAGATCCTCGACGCCGAGCACTACGGGCTCGACAAGGTCAAGGAGCGCATCGTCGAGTACCTCGCGGTGCAGGCGCGCACCAACAAGCTGAAGGGGCCGATCCTGTGCCTCGTCGGGCCTCCCGGCGTGGGCAAGACCTCGCTCGGCAAGTCGATGGCGAACGCGACGGGCCGCGAGTTCGTGCGCATGAGCCTCGGCGGCGTGCGCGACGAGGCGGAGATCCGCGGCCACCGGCGCACCTATATCGGCTCGATGCCCGGCAAGGTCATCCAGTCGATGCGCAAGGCAAAGCGCGTCAACCCGCTGTTCCTCTTGGACGAGATCGACAAGATGGGTTCGGACTTCCGCGGCGATCCCGCGGCAGCCCTGCTCGAGGTGCTGGACCCCGAGCAGAACTCGACGTTCAACGATCATTACCTCGAGGTCGACTACGACCTGTCGAACGTGATGTTCGTGACGACGGCGAACACGCTCAACATCCCGCCGGCCCTCATGGACCGCATGGAGATCATCCGTCTCGCCGGCTACACCGAGGACGAGAAGGTCGAGATCGCCAAGCGCCACTTGATTCCCGGACAGCGCCTGGCCCACGGCCTGGAGGCGGACGAGTGGACCATCGAGGATGCCGCGCTGCTCACGATCATGCGCCGCTACACGCGGGAGGCGGGTGTGCGCTCGCTCGAGCGCGAGATCGCCAAGCTCGCCCGCAAGGCGGTCAAGGAGATCCTGACCAACACCAAGAAGACGGTGGTGGTCACGGCCGACAACCTCGAGGACTACCTCGGCGTGACGAAGTACCGTTACGGCGAGGCCGAGCTCGAGGATCAGATCGGCATCGTCACGGGTCTCGCCTGGACCGAGGTCGGCGGCGAGCTGCTGACCATCGAAGGCGTCATGATGCCCGGCAAGGGCAAGATGACGGTCACGGGCAACCTGCGCGACGTGATGAAGGAGTTGATCCAGGCCGCGAACGCCTACGTGCGCTCGCGCTCCATCGACTTCGGCATCCATCCCTCGCTGTTCGAGAAGAAGGACATCCACGTGCACGTGCCGGAGGGTGCCACCCCGAAGGACGGCCCGTCCGCCGGCGTCGCCATGGTGACGGCCATCATCTCGGTGCTGACCGGCATTCCGGTGCGCAAGGATGTCGCCATGACCGGCGAGATCACGCTGCGCGGCCGCGTGCTGCCGATCGGCGGCTTGAAGGAGAAGCTGCTGGCGGCGCTGCGCGGCGGCATCAAGACCGTGATTATTCCTGAAGAGAACGTTAAGGACCTGACCGAGATCCCGGCGGAGATCAAGAACAAGATCGACATCGTTCCGGCCGCGCGGGTAGACGATGTCCTGAAGGCCGGGCTCGTCAGGGTCCCGGAGCGGATCATTTGGGACGAGGCGGCCGAAGCCCAGGCCGTCAAGAACGAGGACGGATCGACCGGCTCGCGGATCACCGCCCACTGACACAATTTGGTGCAGGCGCAACCTAAGGCGCCTGCCAGTTTTTCCAGCAGATACCCCGCGTCGCAAGGCGCGGGGTTTTTGTTCCCGCTCCGTGCGCGAAGCAAGCGTTTTTCCCAGGTTTTTCGGGCAATTTCGCGCGATTTCCCCCTTGACGAGGCGTTTTATTGAGCGCTTTTGTCCACCTCTGTTGCGGCTGCAGAGCCCGTATTTAGGGCCTTCCGGCCGCCTTAAGACCCCCCAAGACCCCATTCCGAACGCAAAGGACGGAAACGAGATGAGCAAGAAAGATTTGATCGACGCCGTCGCCAAGGATGCCGAGCTCACAAAGGAGAAGGCGAGCGTGGCGGTCGATGCGGCGCTGGAGCACATTCGCGGCGCTCTGCGGAAGGGCGAGGAAGTGCGCATCCCCGATTTCGGGACCTTCAAGGTCGCAAAGCGCAAAGCGCGCGAAGGCCGCAATCCGGCGACTGGGGCGACGATCAACATCCCGGCGTCGCGGGTGCCGAAATTCAGCCCCTCCAAGGGCCTCAAGGATATCCTCAACTAACGAGCGTTATCCGGCATCGAGTGGGCGCGCCGCGGACGAAGCGGCGCGCCTTTTGCTTTTCGCCGCGTGCTATTTGCCGGGCCTGCGCCAGTGACCTGTGATTGCCGGAGGGCATTTGCCGGGCCGTAGACGAGGCGCTGAGCCGAGCGAGATTGGGCCAACGGCCCTTGTGTCCCAGTGTGCCCGTCGTTGCGCCGACGGCACCGGCCCGCTACACGAGCGATTGGGCGGTTAGCTCAGTGGTAGAGCGCCTCGTTTACACCGAGGATGTCGGGAGTTCGACCCTCTCACCGCCCACCATTTTCCAGGCGATACAAGCTGCGGGAAGCTGCGCTCGAGTGGCGTGGTGCTTTGTGGAGGGCCGCGGCTCGCCGCGGCGTCCCTTGGACGCTGGGCGCTTCGCGCCGGTCTCTGCTGCTGACACAAGCTGCGGGAAGCTGCGCTCAACGAGCGTGGTGCTCTGTGGAGGACCGGCGCTCGCGCCCATGCGAAGCATGGCTCCGCCATGACGGGCCACCTTGTGGCCGGGGCGCTACGCGCCCAAGTTAGCTGCCGACACGGTCCAATTCCTGGGGAGGCACTCAATGTCGCTATCGATGTACCAAGCATCCGTTCCCGTGTTCCAGCGCACGCTCGGCGCGCTCGACAAGATCCTCGACAAGGCGGCCACTTACGCCTCCGAGCGCAAGATCGAGCCCGCCACTCTGCTCGGCGCACGGCTTTACCCGGACATGTTTCCGCTGGCGCGGCAGGTGCAGATCGCGACCGACCACGCCAAGGGGGCTTCGGCCCGGCTCGCCGGCGCGCCGGTGCCGAGCTTTGAGGACAACGAGAAGACGTTTGCAGAGCTCAAGGCCCGCATCGGCAAGACGCTCGACTTTATCGGCACCTTCAAGCCCGCCCAGATCGACGGCTCGGAAGGGCGCGACATCTCGCTCAAGGCCGGCCCGCGCGAGCTCACCTTCAAGGGCCAGGATTACCTCTTGTTCTTCGCCCTCCCGAACTTCTATTTCCACGCCACCACGGCCTTCGGAATCCTGCGCCACAACGGCGTCTCGATCGGCAAGCTCGACTTCCTCAACGCGGCCTAGGCGGCGCTCAGCCGGGGCGCCCCCTGTCTGCCGTGGGGCCCGCCTTGACTTCCGGGGGCCTCCCACGTAAGTCTCGGCGCGTGGCAGCGCGCTCCTCAAGGGGCGCGCGTTTTCGATTGCGGGAGTAGCTCAGTTGGTTAGAGCGCCGCCCTGTCACGGCGGAGGCCGCGGGTTCAAGTCCCGTCTCTCGCGCCACTATTCTCAACTGACACAAGCTGAGACGAGCTTCGCCCAACGAGCATAGTGCTCCGTTGATGGACGCGGCTCCCCGCGGGCCGCTTTGCGGCCACTGCGCTTCGCGCCCAATATTGATACGTCTCAGCTGCGGATACGCCGTTGCGCTCCCCGTGGGCCTGCGTTAACACCGCTATATTGCGCCGCAGCAGGCGGCGGCGCGGGAGTGCAGGCCACCCATGGACCAGCTGTTTCTCGCCTATCTGCCGATTGCGATCTTCATCGCCGTGGCGCTTGCGATCGGCGCCATCCTGATGGCGGTGCCGTTCCTCATCGCGGTCAACAATCCCGACCCCGAAAAGGTCTCGGCCTACGAATGCGGCTTCAACGCGTTCGACGACGCGCGCATGAAGTTCGACATCCGCTACTACCTGGTCGCGATCCTGTTCATCATCTTCGACCTCGAGGTCGCGTTCCTCTTCCCCTGGGCGGTCGCGTTCAAGGATCTCGGCGCCTTCGGCTTCTGGTCGATGCTGCTGTTCCTCGCCGTGCTCACCGTCGGCTTCATTTACGAGTGGCGGAAGGGAGCGCTGGAATGGGATTGATCACACCCGCCACCTCCACCCCCGGCGGCGTCCTCGTGAAGCCGGGCGAGGAAGGCTTCACCCAGATCTCCAACCAGCTCGCGGACAAGGGCTTCCTGGTCACGACGACGGACGACCTCATCAACTGGGCGCGCACCGGCTCGCTCATGTGGATGACGTTCGGGCTCGCTTGCTGCGCGGTGGAGATGATGCAGGCGTCCATGCCGCGCTACGACCTGGAGCGCTTCGGTTTTGCCCCGCGCGCCTCCCCGCGCCAGTCCGACGTGATGATCGTCGCCGGCACGCTGACCAACAAGATGGCCCCGGCGCTGCGCAAGGTCTACGACCAGATGCCGGAGCCGCGCTACGTCATCTCCATGGGGAGCTGCGCCAACGGCGGGGGCTACTATCACTACTCCTACGCGGTCGTGCGCGGCTGCGACCGCATCGTGCCCGTCGACATCTACATCCCCGGCTGCCCGCCGACCGCGGAAGCGCTCGTCTACGGCGTGCTGCTGCTGCAGCGGAAGATCCGGCGCACGGGCACGATCGAGCGATAAGTCGTTTTTTGCCGGCCCTGGCCTTGCGACGTCACGGAAGCGCAGATGGACAAGCTTGAAACGCTCGACGCACACCTCAAGGCCTCGTTGGGAGCCGCGATTCTGTCCTCGCGCATCATCCCACGGCGAGCTGACGCTCAACGTCGCGCGCGACAAGATCGTCGACGTGCTCAAGTTTCTGCGCGACGACGCCGGCTGCCGCTTCGAGGTGCTGATCGACATCTGCGGCGTCGACTGGCCGGCGCGCGAAAGCCGCTTCGACGTCGTCTATCACTTGCTGTCGCCGCGCCTCAACCAGCGCATCCGCGTCAAGCTCGAAACCGACGAGACGACACCCGTCGCGAGCGTGGTCGACGTCTTCTCCGCCGCCAACTGGTTCGAGCGCGAAGCCTACGACATGTACGGCATCCTCTTCTCCGGCCACCCCGACCTGCGCCGCATCCTCACCGACTACGGCTTCCAGGGTCACCCGCTGCGCAAGGACTTCCCGCTCACCGGCTACGTCGAGGTGCGCTACGACGATGAATTAAAGCGGGTCGTCTACGAGCCGGTCGAGCTGACGCAGGAGTTCCGCTCCTTCGACTTCGAATCCCCCTGGGAGGGGACGCAGTACGTGCTGCCGGGCGACGAGAAGGCCAGCGCGGGCAAGGCGTAGAGCCATGAAGGACACGTTGCATCCCGGCGCGACGGCGCAGTTCTCCTTCCGCGTGCCGGCGGAGAAGACGGTGCCGCACCTCTACCCCGAGGCGCCCGAGTTCAAGGAGATGCCGACCGTATTCGCCACGGGCTTCATGGTCGGGCTGATGGAATGGACCTGCCTCAAGGTGCTGGCGCCCCATCTCGACGAAGGCGAGGGGAGCCTCGGCGTGCACATCGATGTGTCGCACATTGCCGCGACCGTGCCGGGGCAGACGGTGACGGTCGATGCCGAGTGCACCAAGGTCAGCGGGCGCCGCGTCGGCTTCCACGTCAAGGCGCACGACGGCATCGAGCTCATCGGCGAAGGTGAGCATGAGCGCATGATCGTGCCGTGGGCGCGCTTCGTCGCGCGCGTCAACGAGAAGGCGAAGGCCGCGCGCGTCGCCGGGAATTCGTGAAATTCAGAAGTCGTGAGATCGTGGGGCACCGATGCCTGAGACCGACATCCGCCAGTTCAACATCAACTTCGGCCCGCAGCACCCGGCGGCCCACGGCGTCCTCCGCCTCGTGCTGGAGCTCGACGGCGAGGTGGTGGAGCGCGTCGATCCCCACATCGGGCTCCTGCACCGCGGCACCGAGAAGCTGATCGAGCACAAGACCTACCTGCAGGCGATCGGCTATTTCGACCGCCTCGACTACGTCGCGCCCATGAACCAGGAGCACGCCTTCTGCCTCGCGGCGGAGAAGCTCCTCGGGCTGGGGGTGCCCAAGCGCGCCCAGCTCATCCGCGTGCTCTTCTCGGAGATCGGGCGGCTGCTCTCGCACCTCCTCAACGTCACCACCCAGGCCATGGACGTCGGCGCGCTCACCCCGCCGCTGTGGGGGTTTGAGGAGCGCGAGAAGCTCATGGTGTTCTACGAGCGCGCCTCGGGCAGCCGCATGCACGCCAAGTATTTCCGCATGGGCGGCGTGCACCAGGATCTACCGCCGCAACTCATCGACGACATCGCGGCCTTCTGCGAGACGCATCCGAAGGTGCTCGACGACATCTCCGACCTCCTGACCGGCAACCGCATCTTCAAGCAACGCAATGTCGATATCGGCGTCGTCTCGCTGAAGGACTGCTTCGACTGGGGCTTCTCGGGCGTAATGGTGCGCGGCTCGGGCGCGGCGTGGGACCTGCGCAAGGCGCAGCCCTACGAGTGCTACTCCGAGCTCGAGTTCGACATCCCCATCGGCAAGAACGGCGACTGCTACGACCGCTACCTCGTGCGCATGGAGGAGATGCGCCAATCGGTGCGCATCATGCAGCAGTGCTGCGATAAGCTGCGCTCGCCCGAGGGCCAAGGGCCGGTGGTCGCCGACGACAAGAAGGTGGTGCCGCCGCGGCGCGCCGACATGAAGCGCTCGATGGAGGCGCTCATCCACCACTTCAAGCTCTACACCGAGGGCTTCCACGTGCCGGCGGGGGAGGTCTACGCCGCGGTCGAGGCGCCCAAGGGCGAGTTCGGCGTCTATCTCGTCGCCGACGGCTCCAACAAGCCCTACCGCTGCAAGATCCGCGCGCCGGGCTTCCCGCACCTGCAGGCGATGGACTTCCTGACCAAGAAGCACATGCTGGCGGACGTGTCGGCGATCCTCGGCTCCATCGACATCGTGTTCGGCGAAATCGACCGTTGACATAAGTCGCTCTGCGGCCTTGCAAGCGCTTGCCTTGCCGCGCGGTTAGACGTAGTGAACGAGGGAATTGTGCGCTGCGTCAAAACCGGCGACACTGGCGCCAGCGCAACGCCGACCGGCACGCCCTCATGTTCGCCGCCGCTACCTTGAGGTTTCCGCCTTGGCCGTCCGCCGCCTGAACCCCGAGCAGCCCGTCAGCTTCGCCTTCTCGGCCGACAACCAGGCCTGGGCCAAGCGCGAAATCGCCAAATATCCGCCGGGCAAGGAAGCTTCCGCCGTGCTGGCGCTGCTGTGGCGCGCCCAGGAGCAGGAGGGCTGGGTCACCGAGCCCGCCATCCGCGCCATAGCCGATATGCTGGGCATGGCCTACATCCGCGCGCTCGAGATCGCGACCTTCTACACGATGTTCCAGCTTGCCCCCGTGGGCAAGACCGCCCACCTGTGGGTTTGCGGCACGACGCCCTGCATGCTGCGCGGCTCCGAGGCGCTGATCGAGATCTGCAAGGAGCGCATCGCCGAGCACCCGCACGAGCTCTCGCAGGACGGCCGCTTCTCCTGGGAGGAGGTCGAGTGCCTGGGGTGCTGCTCCAACGCCCCCGTCGTGCAGATCGGCAAGGATACGTTCGAGGACCTCGACCCCGAGCTGTTTGAGAAGCTTCTCTACGCGCTGCGGCAGGGCAAGCCGGTGACGCCCGGCTCGCAGACGGGGCGCAAGGCGTCGTGCCCGGCGGGCGGCGCCACAACGCTCAAAGAAGTCATCGACAAGGTCGCGGAGAAGGTCTGAGCGCGAACTAGAGGCCAACGGCGCATGCTCGAGGACAAGGACCGCATTTTCCGCAACCTCTACGGCCTGGAGGACTGGCGCCTCGCAGGCGCGCGTGCGCGCGGCGCCTGGAGCGACACCAAGGCGCTCATCGACAAGGGCCACGACTGGATCATCAACGAGGTGAAGGCCTCGGGTCTTCGGGGCCGCGGCGGGGCCGGATTCCCGACCGGCCTCAAGTGGTCATTCATGCCCAAGAGCGACCCGCGGCCATCCTACCTCGTCATCAATGCAGACGAGAGCGAGCCGGGCTCCTGCAAGGACCGCGAGATCATGCGGCACGACCCCCATCTCCTGATCGAGGGGGCGCTGCTCGCCGGCTACGCCATGCGGGCGCACACCTGCTACGTCTACGTGCGCGGCGAGTTCATCCGCGAGCGCGAGCGGCTGCAGGCGGCGGTCGACGAGGCCTACGAGGCCAAGCTCGTCGGCAAGGACAATACGAACGGCTGGGACTTCGACATCCTCGTCCACCACGGCGCCGGCGCCTACATCTGCGGCGAGGAGACGGCGCTCTTGGAAAGCCTCGAAGGCAAGAAGGGCATGCCGCGTCTGAAGCCGCCGTTCCCGGCCAATGTCGGTCTCTACGGCGCGCCGACGACCGTCAACAACGTCGAGAGCATCGCGGTCGTCCCCGACATCCTGCGCCGGGGCGGGGCGTGGTTTGCCTCCCTCGGGCTCCCCAACAACACTGGCACCAAGCTGTTCCAGATCTCCGGCCACGTCGAGCGCCCCTGCGTCGTCGAGGAGGAGATGGGCATCCCGCTGAAGCAGCTCATCGACGAGCATTGCGGCGGCGTGCGCGGCGGCTGGGACAACCTGCTCGCCGTCATCCCCGGCGGCTCGTCGATGCCGATGCTGACCGCGGAGCAGTGTGAGACCGCGACCATGGATTTCGACGCGCTCGCCAAGCTCAAGTCGGGGCTCGGCACCGGCGCCCTCATCGTCATGGACAAGTCGACCGACGTCATCAAGGCGATCGCACGCATCGCCTACTTCTACAAGCACGAGAGCTGCGGCCAGTGCACGCCCTGCCGCGAGGGCACGGGCTGGATGTGGCGCGTGCTCGAGCGTATGCAGCGCGGGGAAGCCGAGAAGCGGGAAATTGACCTGTTGCTCAATGTGACAAAGCAGGTCGAGGGACACACCATCTGCGCGCTGGGAGACGCTGCGGCGTGGCCGGTGCAGGGGCTCATCCGCAACTTCCGCCACGTGATCGAAGAACGCATCGATGCCTATCAGGCGGCCGTGAAAGAGGCGGCGGAGTAGATGCAAGCCCGAAGAGGACCGGAGCGTGGACCTGATCGCGATGATCATTGCAACCCTGACGCCGGCGGCCGTATTCGCAGCGCTCGGCCTGGCGATCGTGTTCTACCTGCTGTGGGGCTGGCTCGGGGCGCTGTTCGGTCTCGTGGTCGGCTACGGCACCGGCGTGTACCTGACGCAGTGGTACGGCGGGGTTCCGCTGTCTCCGCACGTGAAGGGCTGGCTGTCGCTGGTGGCGTTCCTCGGCGGCCTCACGCTGCTCGCGATCCTGACGCGATGAGAGGCTAGGGCGGCGCGCGATGGGTAAGCCAATCATCATCGACGGCAAGCTGATCGAGGTGGAACCTGGCACCACGATCCTGCAGGCGTGCGAGCAGGCGGGCGCCGAGATTCCGCGCTTCTGCTACCACGAGCGCCTGTCGATCGCCGGCAACTGCCGCATGTGCCTCGTCGAGGTGGCCGGCATCCCCAAGCCCATCGCCTCGTGCGCCATGGGCGTCGCCGATCTGCCGCCCAACAAGGACGGCGCGCCGCGCCAGGTCCTCACCAACAGCCCGCTGGTCAAAGCCGCGCGCGAAGGCGTGATGGAGTTCCTGCTCATCAATCATCCGCTCGACTGCCCGATTTGCGACCAGGGCGGCGAGTGCGACCTGCAGGACCAGGCGATGGCCTACGGGGTCGGCGGCTCGCGCTACCTGGAAAACAAGCGCGCGGTCGAGGAGAAGTACATCGGCCCGCTCATCAAGACCTTCATGAACCGCTGCATCCACTGCACGCGCTGCGTCCGCTTCATGACGGAGGTCGCGGGCGTCGAGGAGCTCGGCGCCATCGGCCGCGGCGAGGACATGGAGATCACGACCTACCTCGACCGCGGCATCCTGTCGGAGCTGTCGGCGAACGTGAACGACCTCTGCCCCGTCGGCGCGCTGACGCATCGGCCGTGGTCGTTCATCGCGCGCCCCTGGGAGCTGGAGAAGACGCAATCGGTCGACGTCATGGATGCGGTCGGCTCGGCGATCCGCGTCGACACGCGCGGGCGCGCGGTGCTGCGCGTGCTGCCGCGCAACAACGACGACGTCAACGAGGAATGGATTTCCGACAAGACGCGCTTTGCCTGCGACGGCCTCAGGGTGCAGCGGCTCGATACGCCGTACGTGCGCGAGGGCGGCAAGCTGCGCCCCGCGAGCTGGGCGCAAGCGCTGAAGGTGGTGGCGGAGAAGCTCAAGGGCGCGCCCGCGGACCGCATCGGCGCCATTGCCGGCGATCTCGCCGGCGCGGAGGAGATGTTTGCGCTGAAGGATCTGCTCGGCCGCCTCGGGGTGAAGAGCCTCGATTGCCGCCAGGACGGTGCCAAGCTCAACCCGGCGGCGGGGCGCGCGAGCTATCTGTTCAACTCGGGCATCGCCGGCATCGACCGCGCGGATGCGATCCTGCTCGTCGGCGCCAACCCGCGGCTCGAGGCGTCGGTGCTGAACGCGCGCATCTTGAAGCGCTGGCGCCAGGGCGGCCTCAAAGTCGGCGTCATCGGCGAGCGCGGGCCCCTCACATACCCTTATGAGTATCTCGGAGCCGGCGCGCAGACGCTCGCGGACGTCGCCGAGGGCAAGCACTCCTTCGCCGAAACCTTGAAGGCGGCGCACAACCCCATGGTCATCGTAGGTGCCGGCGCCGCCGCACGCCCCGATGGCGCCGCCGTCCTCGGGCTTGCCGCCCGCATCGCCAGCGCTGCGGCCGACGGCAAGGAGGCGGGCTGGAACGCCTTCGACGTGCTGCACACGGCCGCCTCCCGCGTCGCCGGGCTCGACCTCGGCTTCGTGCCGCAGGCAGGTGGCCTCGACGCGCCGGGCATGCTTGCCGCGGCGGCGAAGGGCAAGCTCGACGTGCTCTACCTGCTCGGCGCCGACGAGATCGATCTGCCCGAGGGCGGCACTACGTTCGTCATCTACCAGGGCAGCCATGGCGACCGTGGCGCGCATCGCGCCGACGTCATACTGCCCGGCGCCGCCTACACGGAAAAGAGCGCGACCTACGTCAACACCGAGGGGCGCGCGCAGGTGACCGAGCGCGCGGTGTTCCCGCCGGGCGACGCGAAAGAGGATTGGGCGATCGTTCGCGCGCTGTCGGCCGAAGCCGGGCAGACGCTGCCCTACGACACGCTTACCGCGTTGCGCGCTGCCATGTACACGTCGGCGCCGCAGCTTGCGCGCCTTGGCACCGTTGCGCCGGCGCCCGCGGACGGCGTCGCCGCGCTCGCCAAGACCACCGGCTCGATCGGCTCGGAGCCCTTCGCCTCGCCCGTCCGCGACTTCTACCTGACGAACCCGATCGCGCGCGCGTCCGCCGTCATGGCCGAGATGAGCGCCCTGAAGAAGACCGTGAGCGCCTCGCAGCGCCTCAAGGCCGCCGAGTAAGGGAGCATGCCCGCAACCATGAGCAGCTCTCTGCAGACCTGGTGGGACTACGGCCTCTGGTTCGCCGCCATGGTGGGGTGGAGCGTGTTCACGCTCGTCGTGCTCCTCGTCATCATCGCCTTCCTCCTGCTCATGGACCGCAAGGTGTGGGCGGCGGTGCAGATGCGGCGCGGGCCGAACGTGGTTGGGCCATTCGGGCTCTTCCAGTCGTTCGCCGACCTCCTCAAGTTCGCCTTCAAGGAGCCGATCATCCCGGCCGGCGCCAACAAGGGCGTGTTCCTGCTGGCGCCGCTCGCGACCGCCACCTTTGCGCTTGCCGCCTGGGCCGTGATCCCGGTCAACGAAAACGGGCTCGGCAAGTGGGTGATCTCCGACCTCAACGTCGGCGTCCTCTATCTCTTGGCCCTGTCGTCGCTTGCCGTCTACGGCATCATCATGGGCGGCTGGGCGTCGAACTCGAAGTACCCGTTCATGGGCTCGCTGCGGTCTGCCGCGCAGATGGTCTCCTACGAGGTCTCGATCGGCTTCGTGATCATCACGGTCATCCTCTGCGTCGGCTCGCTCAACCTGACCGACATCGTCAACGCACAGCGTTCAGGGCTCGGTACGCGCGCCGGTCTGCCGAGCTCGCTCGTCGACTGGTACTGGCTGCCGCTGCTCCCGATGTTCGTGATCTTTTTCGTCTCCGCGCTCGCCGAGACCAACCGCCCGCCCTTCGACCTCGTGGAGGCGGAATCGGAGCTCGTCGCCGGCTTCATGGTCGAATACTCCTCGACTCCCTATCTCTTGTTCATGCTGGGCGAGTACGTGGCGATCGTCACCATGTGCGCCATGACGACGATCCTGTTCCTCGGCGGCTGGCTGCCGCCGGTCGCGGTCGCGCCGTTCACCTGGGTGCCGGGTGTCCTCTGGTTTCTGGCGAAGTGCGTTTTCGTCTTCTTCCTGTTCGCCATGGCGAAGGCGATCGTGCCGCGCTACCGCTACGACCAGCTCATGCGGCTCGGCTGGAAGGTGTTCCTGCCGCTGTCGCTCGCCATGGTCGTCATCGTGGCGGCGGTGGTGAAATTCGGATTGGGGTCATAAGCGCATGGCAGCGAGCGTCGCGCGATCCGTGAAGTCGCTCTTCCTGTGGGAGTTCGTGGGAGCCTTCGGGCTTGCCATGCGCTACTTCTTTTCCAAGAAGAAGACGCTCGACTATCCCTTCGAGCGCGGGCCGCTATCGCCGCGCTTCCGCGGCGAGCACGCGCTGCGCCGCTACCCCAACGGTGAGGAGCGCTGCATCGCCTGCAAGCTGTGCGAGGCGATCTGCCCGGCGCAGGCGATTACCATCGAGGCCGGTCCGCGCCGCAACGACGGCACCCGGCGCACGACGCGCTACGACATCGACATGGTCAAATGCATCTACTGCGGGCTGTGCCAGGAGGCCTGCCCCGTCGATGCCATCGTCGAAGGCCCGAACTTCGAGTTCGCGACGGAGACGCGCGAGGAGCTCTACTACAACAAGGACAAGCTGCTCGATAACGGCGACCGCTGGGAGCGTGAGATCGCGAAGAACCTCGCGCTCGACGCGCCCTACCGCTGATCGCTGAGGCGGAGGGCGCCAGCCCTTTGCACAGGGCGGCCTCGCGGCGCTTGGATTGTCGCGGCGCATGGGGTACTCACCCTAGCGCTGGATGAAAAGGACGTGGCCGCGCCTCGAAGCGGCAGGCACGAGCGGTGCCCGAGGCGGGGGACAAAAGAGGGCGGTGGGTCTCAACCGATGGCTCTGACGGCGGGGTTTTTCTATCTGTTTGCGGTGCTTGCGGTCGTCGCCGCGGTCATGGTGATCGTGGCGAAGAACCCCGTGCACGCGGTGTTGTATCTGATCCTCGCCTTCTTCAACGCGGCCGGGCTCTTCGTGCTGCTGGGTGCCGAGTTCCTGGCGATGATCCTCATCATCGTCTACGTCGGGGCGGTGGCCGTGCTGTTCCTGTTCGTCGTCATGATGCTCGACGTCGATTTCGCCGAGCTGAAAGCCGGCTTCATCAAGAACGCGCCCGTCGGTTTGCTCGTCGGCGGCATCGTGCTGGCCGAGCTGGTGCTGCTGTTCATCGGCCGCGGCTTCGGCATCGGCACCGCGCACGCTCCGGGCGCTGCAGCGGCGGCCGGCGTCTCCAATACGCAGGCGCTGGGGCTCGTGCTCTATACGCGCTACGTCTACTACTTCGAGGTCGCGGGGCTGATCCTGCTGGTCGCCATGATCGGCGCCATCGTGCTCACGCTCTCGCACAAGCCGGGCGTGAGGCGCCAGTCGATCGCCGCGCAGGTCGCGCGCACGCCCGCAACCGGCGTCGAGATCGTGTCCGTCCCCGTGGGCGGCGCGATCTTCCCCGCGGACGGCCAGGGCTGAGCGGGGGCGCACATGACCATCGGCATCGGGCATTATCTGACGGTCGCGGCCTGCCTGTTCACGCTCGGCATGCTCGGCATCTTCCTCAACCGCAAGAACGTCATCATCATCCTGATGTCGATCGAGCTGATGCTGCTCGCGGTCAACATCAACTTCGTTGCGTTCTCCTATTACCTCGGCGACATCGTCGGCCAGGTGTTCACGCTGTTCAACCTGACCGTCGCCGCGGCGGAAGCGGCGATCGGCCTCGCCATCGTCGTCGTCTACTACCGCAACCGCGGCTCGATCGCGGTCGACGACGTCAACATGATGAAAGGCTGAGGGGGATTTTATGATCTACTCGGCCATCGTATTCCTGCCCGGCCTTGCCGGGCTCTTCGTCGGGCTTTTCGGCCGCGCGCTAGGGCCCCGTCCCTCCGAGATCATCACCACCGGCGCGCTCATCATCTCCTGCATCCTGTCGTGGATCGTGTTCTGGCGCGTCGGCTTCGGGCATGAGACCGCGCACGTGGCGATCGAGCGCTGGATCACCAGCGGGGAGCTCGACATCTCCTGGGCCTTCCGCATCGACACGCTGACGGCGGTGATGTTCGTCGTCGTCACGACGGTATCCGCGCTCGTGCACGTCTACTCCATCGGCTACATGCACGAGGATCCGTCGCGGCCGCGCTTCTTTGCCTACCTGTCGGGCTTCACCTTCGCCATGCTGATGCTGGTGACGGCCGACAACCTCGTGCAGATGTTCTTCGGCTGGGAGGGCGTCGGCCTCTTCTCCTACCTGCTGATCGGGTTCTGGTACGACCGCCCGGCCGCCAACGCCGCGGCCATCAAGGCCTTCGTCGTCAACCGCGTCGGCGACTTCGGCTTCGCGCTGGGCATCTTCGGCATCTTTGCGGTGTTCCGCACCGTCGGCCTGCAGCAGGTGTTCGACGCCGCGCCCTCGGTCGCCGGGCAGACGTTCCTGTTCCTCGGGCACGAGGTCGACATCCTGACGACGCTGTGCCTCTTGCTGTTCATGGGTGCGATGGGCAAGTCGGCGCAGTTCCTGCTGCACACCTGGCTGCCCGACGCCATGGAAGGCCCGACGCCCGTCTCCGCCCTGATCCATGCCGCGACCATGGTTACGGCCGGCGTGTTCATGGTGGCGCGGCTGTCGCCGCTTTACGAGCTGGCCCCGATCGCACTGCAGTTCGTGACGCTGATCGGCGCCGTCACCGCCTTCTTCGCCGCGACCGTCGGCCTCGTGCAGAACGACATCAAGCGCGTGATCGCCTACTCGACCTGCTCGCAGCTCGGCTACATGTTCGTCGCCTGCGGCGTCGGCGCCTATGGGGCCGGCATCTTCCACCTCTTCACGCATGCGTTCTTCAAGGCGCTGCTGTTCCTCGGCGCGGGCTCCGTCATCCACGCGATGCATCACGAGCAGGACATGCGCAAGATGGGCGGGCTCGCGCCGCGCCTGCGCTTCACCTGGACCATGATGCTGATCGGCACGCTGTCGCTGACGGGCTTCGGCATTCCCCATATCGCGGGCTTCGCCGGCTTCTATTCCAAGGACACCATCATCGAGGCTTCCTACGCTGCCGCGACGCCGCACCAGTACGCCTTCTGGGTGCTGGTGATCGCCGCCTTCATGACCGCTTTCTACAGCTGGCGGCTGATGTTCCTGACCTTCCACGGCGAGACGCGCGCGGATATGCAGACCTACGAGCACGCGCACGAGAGCCCGCCGGTGATGCTGGTGCCGTTGGCGATCCTCGCCTTCGGCGCTGTCGCCGCCGGAGCCGCCGCGCCGTTCTTCGTCGGCGGGGCCGAGGCGGACTTCTGGGGCAAGGCGCTGTTTGAAGGCGCCGATAACCACATCCTGCACGCGATGCACGAGGTGCCCGATTGGGTGAGCTGGGCGCCGACGGTTGCCATGGCGGTGGGCACGCTGCTCGCCGTGATCTACTACATCCTGGTGCCGGCGCTGCCCGCGTTCACGGCGCGCGTCTTCCGTCCGCTGTACCTGTTCCTCCTGAACAAGTGGTACTTCGACGAGCTTTACGACGCGATCTTCGTCAAGCCGACGTTCTGGCTCGGCAACTTCCTGTGGAAGGTCGGCGACATTGCCATCATCAACGGCATCATCGACGGCACCGCGGCCGGCGTCTATCGCGTGACGGCGCGCGCCGTGCGGCTGCAGACCGGCTACATCTACCACTACGCGTTCGCGATGCTCGTCGGGCTCGCGCTGCTCATCAGCTACTTCATGTTCATGGGCGGGGGACGCTAGATGGACCTCGCCTCCGCACCGCTTCTGTCGATCGTCATGTTCCTGCCGCTCGTCGGCGCCGTCATCGTCGGCTTCCTCAACCCAGAGGCGAAGGACAACGCGCGCTGGGTGGCGCTGTGGACGACGATCGTCACCTTCATCGTGTCGCTGTTCATCTGGATCAATTTCGACACGACCGCCGGCGGCTTCCAGTTCGTCGAGCAGCGAAGCTGGCTCGACGTGATGAAGTTCAAGCTGGGCGTCGACGGCATCTCGGTGCTGTTCGTGATCCTGACCACCTTCCTGATGCCTCTCTGCATCCTCTCGGCCTGGGTCGTCATCGAGGACCGCGTCAAGGAGTTCATGATCTGCTTCCTCGTGCTGGAGACGCTGATGATCGGCGTCTTCTGCGCGCTCGACCTCGTGCTGTTCTACGTGTTCTTCGAGGGCGGCCTCATCCCGATGTTCCTCATCATCGGCATCTGGGGCGGCCCGCGCCGCGTCTATGCAACCTTCAAGTTCTTCCTCTACACGCTGCTCGGCTCCGTGCTCATGCTGCTCGCCGTGATGGCGATGTACTGGCATGCCGGGACGACCGACATTCCGACGCTCATGACGGTGAAGTTCCCGCCCGAGATGCAGTGGTGGCTGTGGCTCGCGTTCTTCGCCTCCTTCGCGGTGAAGCTGCCGATGTGGCCGGTGCACACGTGGTTGCCGGATGCGCACGTCGAGGCGCCGACGGCGGGCTCGGTCATCCTGGCGGCGATCCTGTTGAAGATGGGCGGCTACGGCTTCCTGCGCTTCTCGGTGCCGATGTTCCCCATCGCGAGCCAGCAGTTCGCAGGCCTCATGTTCGCGCTCTCGGTCATCGCCATCATCTACACCTCGCTCGTCGCCTTGGCGCAGACCGATCTCAAGAAGCTGATCGCCTACTCGTCCGTCGCCCACATGGGCTTCGTTACGCTCGGCATCTTCACCTTCTCGACGCAAGGGCTCGAAGGCGCGATCTTCCAGATGGTCTCGCACGGCATCGTCTCGGCCGGGCTCTTCCTCGGCGTCGGCGTGCTGTACGACCGCATGCATACCCACAAGATCGATGTGTTCGGCGGCCTCGTGAACCGGATGCCGATCTTCGCCGCCATATTCATGGTGTTCACGCTGGCGAACGTCGGGCTGCCCGGCACCTCGGGTTTCATCGGCGAGTTCCTGACCCTGCTTGCCGCGTTCAAGGTCAATACGTGGGTGGCGTTCCTCGCCACCAGCGGCGTGATCTGGTCGGCGGTCTACGCGCTTTACGTCTATCGCCGGGTGATCTTCGGCGAGCTGGTCAAGCCGGCGCTGAAGGGGATCGCCGACATGACCCCGCGCGAGATCGGGATCATGGTGCCGCTCGTAATCTTGACGCTGCTGCTCGGCGTCTATCCCGCGCCCGTGCTCGACGTGGCAGCGGTATCGGTCAAGAAGCTCGTCTCGGCCTACGAGGCCTCGGTGCAGCCGGCGCCGGCAGCTACGAAGCCGGCCGCGGTCGCTCCGACGCCGTCGCCCGCGCATTGAGTTGAGGAGCCTCGTGGCATGCAGGAGTTGACCACCTACGCGCCGGCCCTGCCCGAGATCGCCGTTGCGATCGGCGCGCTGCTGATCCTCATGCTCGGTGTGTTTCGCACGTCCGCGCCGACCGCCGACTACGTCGCGGGCGCGTTGGCGATCGTCGTCCTGCTCGTCGCCGCCAAGTTCGTCCTGTCGGCGCCCGATCGCGCGGTGCTGTTTGACGGCGCCTTCATCGTCGACGGGTTCGGCCGCTTCATGAAGCTCCTGGTGCTCGGCGGCTCCGTTCTCGTTCTCATCATGTCGTTGGGCGAGCTTGCGCGCGCCAAGCTGCTGTCGAGCGAATACGTCGTGCTGCTGCTCTTGTCGGTGCTCGGCATGATGTTGATGATCTCTGCCGGCAGCCTGATCGCGCTCTACCTCGGGCTCGAGCTGCAGAGCCTCGCGCTCTACGTGGTTGCCGCCATCGACCGCGGCAACGTGCGCTCGAGCGAGGCGGGCCTCAAGTATTTCGTGCTGGGCTCGCTGTCGTCCGGCATGCTGCTCTACGGCGCCTCGCTCATCTACGGCTTCACCGGTTCGACCGATTTCACGGCCATCGCCGCTGCCGCGCACGGCGGGGCCACGGCCGCGAGCGTGGGTCTGACCATCGGGCTCGTGTTCCTGCTCGTCGGCCTCGCGTTCAAGGTCTCGGCCGTGCCGTTCCATATGTGGACGCCGGACGTCTATGAAGGCGCACCGACGCCGGTGACCGCGTTCTTTGCCGCCGCGCCGAAGCTCGCCGCCATGGCGCTGCTGATGCGGGTCCTGCTCACGGCCTTCCCGGGCATCGCGCCGCAGTGGCAGCAGATCGTCGTTTTCCTCAGCATCGCATCGATGCTGCTCGGCGCCTTTGCCGCCATCGGGCAGACGAACATCAAGCGGCTGATGGCCTATTCCTCCATCGGCCACATCGGCTATGCACTCATCGGCCTTGCCGCCGACAGCGAGGCCGGCACGCAGTCGGTGCTCGTCTATCTCGCGATCTATCTGTTCATGACCGTCGGGGCGTTCGCCTGCATCCTGTCGATGCGCAACAAGCTCGGGCCCGTGGAGGGCATCGACTCGCTTGCCGGCCTTGCGAAGACCAACCTGCCCATGGCATTCGTGCTGGCGATGATCCTGTTCTCGATGGCGGGCATTCCCCCGCTCGCCGGCTTCTTCGCCAAGTTTTACGTGTTCGCCGCCGCGATCAAGGCGGGTCTCTATCCGCTCGCCATCATTGGCGTGCTGGCGAGCGTGGTCGCCGCCTACTACTACCTCCGCGTCGTCAAGATCATGTTCTTCGACGAGGCGCAGCAGGAGTTCGTTCCGGCCGAGCAGGGCACGCGCCTCGTCATGGTCATTGCGGGACTGTTCGTGCTGCTGTTCGTGCTGGCGCCGGCGCCTCTCGTGGATAGCGCGCTCGCGGCAGCGCGGGCGCTGCAAGTCGGGCAATGAGCGATTCCGCCGGCGAGCCTTCCGCGCCTTCGCGGCTCGTGCGTCTGCCCAAGACGGATTCGACCAACGCCGAGGCCATGCGTCGCGCGCTCGCGGGCGAGGCGCCGCCGCTATGGGTGCTGGCCGACCGGCAGACGGCGGGGCGTGGTCGCGCCGGCCGCTCCTGGGCGTCGCAGCCCGGCAATCTGTTCGCAAGCCTGCTCGTCTCGACGTCCTGTCCGCCGGCCCTTGCCGGCCAGCTCTCCCTCGTCGCTGGCGTGGCGGCAATCGATGCCATCCGCAGGGCGGCAGGGCAGGCGCCACCCGCCGGGCTGCGCCTCAAGTGGCCCAACGACATTCTCATCGGCACCGCCAAGACGGGCGGCATTCTCGTCGAGAGCACGACCCGGAGCTCGGGGGCCGAGCGCCTTGCCATCATCGGCATCGGGCTTAACCTTGTCTCCGCCCCGGACGACCTATCCCCCGCCGCGACATTTCTCTCCGCCCACGGCTTGTCGCTTTCGCCTACCCGAGCATTGTGCTTCTTGGCCGAGGCTATGGACGGCTGGCTCAAGACGTGGAACGACGCGCAGGGCTTCGCCCAGGTCCGGCAAGCTTGGCTCGACCGCGCCGGGCCGCTCGGCGAGCCGCTTACGGTCCATACGGCGCAGGGCATTGCGGCCGGGCGCTTTGCCGGGCTGGACGAAGCGGGTGCATTGCTGGTCGCCGGTTCCGATGGGACGGAGCGGCAATTCAACTACGGGGACGTGATGATCGGGGAGCCGGAAAGCTCCGCGGCGGAGCAGAAGAAAGAAGGCCGATGATCGACAAACGGCCCGGTTCGGGCGGGGGGAGGGACGAGCTCGTGTTCGTGGGCCTTGGCGGCCTCGGCGAGATCGGCATGAACCTCTACCTCTATGGCTACGGGCCGCCGGATGCGCGCAAGTGGCTCATGGTCGATTGCGGGATCACCTTCCCCGAGGGCGAGTTCGACCCCGGCATCGACGTGATCCTGCCCGACGTGCGCTTCATCGAGGAGAATCGCGGCGATCTCGTCGGCATCCTCATCACGCACGCGCACGAGGACCACATCGGCGCGGTGATCGAGCTGTGGCCGCGCCTCAAGGCGCCCGTCTACGCGACGCCGTTCACGGCCGGCATGCTGCGCGCCAAGCTCGCCGAGTGGGGCGGCGATCTGCAGATCCCGATCAACGTCGTGCAGCTCGATTCCCGCTTCAAGCTCGGCCCCTTCGACGTGGAGCTCGTCACGCTCGCGCATTCCATTCCGGAGATGAGCGCGGTCGCGCTGCGCACGCCGCAGGGCCTCGTCTTCCACACCGGCGATTTCAAGTTCGATGCGACGCCGGTCATCGGCACCCCGCTCGATGAAACCCGCCTGAAGCGCCTCGGCGAGGAGGGCGTGCAGGCGCTGATCATCGATTCGACCAACGCCTTCCGCGAGGGAGCCTCGCCGTCCGAGCAGGACGTCGCCAAGTCGCTCGCGGAGATCATCGCCAAGGCCAAGACGCGCGTCGCGGTGACGACGTTCTCCTCCAACGTGGCGCGCATCAAGGCGGTGGCGGAGGCTGCGCGCGCCGCCAACCGGCAGGTCGTGGTGGCGGGACGCGCACTGCACCGCGTGATCGAGGTCGCCGTCGATACCGGCTACCTGCCGCAAGGCTTCCGCTTCCTCGACCAGGACCAGTTCAAGTCGCTGCCGCGGCGCGACATCGTCCTCCTGTGCACGGGCAGCCAGGGCGAGCAGCGTGCGGCGCTCGCGCGCATCGCGGAGGAGGAGCATCCGGAGATCTCGTTCGACAAGGGCGACATCGTGATCTTCTCCTCCCGCACCATTCCCGGCAACGAGAAGGCAGTCGGGCGCATCCAGAACAACCTCGCGCGCGCCGGCTGCGATATCCTCACCGACAACGAAGCGCTGGTGCACGTCTCCGGGCATCCACGGCGGGATGAGCTGCGGCGCATGTACAGCCTGCTGCGTCCCAAGGTCGTCGTGCCGATGCACGGCGAAGCCCGGCATCTGAAGGCGCAGGCCCAGCTCGCGCGCGACCAGGGCGCGGAGACAGTCTTCACCGTGCAGGACGGCGAGATCGTACGGCTCGCGCCCGACCCGGCCGTCATCGACGACGCTCCCGTGGCGCGTCTCTTCCGCGATGGCCGCCTCCTGGTGCCCGAGGCCGACGGACCGGTACGTGCGCGCCGCAAGCTCGCGGCCGTCGGCATCGTGATGGTGTCGCTGTGCCTGTCGCGGCGCGGCGAGCTTATGGCGGAGCCGCTGGCCGAGCTTGACGGCGTGCCGGCCGAGACGGGGGACGGAGAGGATATGCTCGATGTCGTGCTCGACGCGGTCGACGGCACCTGGCGCAGCCTCCCGGGCCCGGGGCGCAAGTCGCCCGACCTCGTCTCCGAGGCCGTTCGCCGCGCGGTGCGCTCCGCGGTCGCGCAGGTGTGGGGCAAGAAGCCTATTTGCAAGGTGCTGGTGAACGTGATCGATAGTAAGCGATAGGCCCTGGCGCCTTGGAATGGCGCAGGAATGGGGCGACGACGGAGGAAGGAGAACGATGATCGGACGGCTCAATCATGTGGCGATTGCGGTGAAGGATCTCGCCGCCGCGAGCGCGGTCTATAAGGACGCGCTGGGGGCAACGATCACCCCGCCGCTGCCGCAGCCCGAGCATGGCGTGACGGTCGTATTCATCACCCTCCCCAACACCAAGATCGAGCTGCTGGAGCCGCTCGGCGAGGGCTCGCCCATCGCCAAGTTCCTGGAGAAGAGCCCGGACGGCGGCATCCACCACGTCTGCTACGAGGTCGATGACATCATCGCCGCGCGCGACCGTTTGAAGTCGCAGGGCGCGCGCGTGCTCGGCGACGGCACGCCCAAGATCGGCGCGCACGGCAAGCCGGTGCTGTTCCTGCACCCGAAGGATTTCTGCGGCACGCTCGTCGAGCTCGAGCAGGCATAGGGCGCGAGCGGGGCCGCATGGATATTCTGCAATCGATCGCGGTCTACATTTTCATTTGGTGGATTACGCTCTTCCTCGTGCTGCCGTTCGGCGTGCGCACGCAGCAGGAGGAGGGCAGCGTCGTGCCGGGAACGCCGGAGAGCGCGCCGGCAAGGCCGCGGCTCCTGCGCATCGCCCTCATCAACACGGCGCTTGCCACGGCGGTCTTCATCGCCGTCTACGTAATCATCCAGTACAAGCTGATCACGGCCGATACGATTCCGTTTCCGTGATGCGCGGGCGCTAGAAACGCAAAGAGCAAGGTCCAGAGAACCTTGCTCTTGCGCCGTGTCTGCGTTGTGGTGGAGCTTTGCCGCGATTTGGGGCGCCGCACGCTCTACACTCTGACACCTGCTCGCCACCCAGTCGGGTAGTCGAGGTGCCGATATTTCTCCCTAGACTCGGGCTGCATGCCGCTTGTGTGCGCGGCTTCGACCCACCCTCAAGGCCGATACCTGTACCCGACGCGCGGCCTTCTGTCACGGGGGCTTCTGCGCTTCCATTGAAAAAAATTCTCTCGCGCCGGATTGCTCATTTTGGAGGCCATGAGACCGACTTGGCGCACCCGTCTGAGGCCTGCTGCGGCAAACGGCGCGATATAGGCGTGGACGGCGCATTTCGTCGTGGAAAAGGCGCCCGCCATTTACCCTCACGAGGATTGCAACCGGGCCTATTCCAGGCTACGAGCCCCGAAAACAGGCCCTTCTGAGCGCCCGCGATGGTTAGGGGCTGGGCGCGTTCGCTCCAATGGATCGGCCCCGCGATGAAGCTTTCCCGCTCCTTCCTGCCCGTTCTGCGCCAGACGCCCAGGCAATCGAGATCGGCCGCAGGCAGGATGAGGTTGGGAGCGAGCCAATGAGCAAGCGCGCGCTAACGGTCACTCGCGAGCAAAACTTCCCCGAGTGGTACCAAGCCGCCGTGCGCGACGGCGACATGGCCGAGACGAGCCCGGTGCGCGGCTGCATGATAATCAAGCCGTGGGGCTGGGGCGTTTGGGAGCGCATTCAGGCGGAGCTCGATGCCCGCATCAAGGAAACGGGCCACGACAACTGCTACTTCCCGCTCTTCATCCCGATGAGCTTCATCGCCAAGGAGGCTGAGCACGTCGAAGGCTTCGCCAAGGAGATGGCGGTCGTCACGCACCACCGCTTGAAGAACGAAGGCGGCAAGCTCGTCGTCGATCCCGAAGCCAAGCTGGAGGAGCCGCTCATCGTGCGGCCGACGTCGGAGACGATCATCGGCGACGCGTTCCAGCGCTGGATCAAGAGCTATCGCGACCTGCCGCTGCTCATCAACCAGTGGGCCAACGTCGTGCGCTGGGAGATGCGCACGCGTCTCTTCCTGCGCACCGCGGAATTTCTCTGGCAGGAGGGGCACACCGCGCACGCCGACCGTGACGATGCCATGGCCGAGACGCTGAAGATGCTCGAAGTCTATCGTGAGTTCGCGGAAACTGTGCTCGCGATGCCCGTCATCGCCGGCGAGAAGCCCGCCAACGAGCGCTTCCCCGGCGCCGACAACACCTATTCGATCGAGGCGATGATGCAGGATGGCAAGGCGCTGCAAGCCGGCACCTCGCATTATCTGGGCACGCACTTCGCCGAAGCCCAGAACATCCAGTTCCAGAACCAGCAGGGCCAGCTCACCTATTGCCATACGACGAGCTGGGGCGTGTCGACCCGCCTCATCGGCGGCGTGATCATGACGCACGGCGATGACGACGGCCTGAGGCTGCCGCCAAAGATCGCACCGCGCCAGATCGTCATCGTGCCCATGCTGCGCGACAAGCCCGAGGACAAGGAGCTGCTCGACTACTGCTCTTCGCTCGAAAAGGAGCTGAAGGCTGCCGGCATCCGCGTGCTCGTCGACTTGAAGCCGGTGAAGTCGGCCGAGAAGCGCTGGAATTGGGTGCGTCGTGGCGCGCCGGTGATCGTCGAGATCGGCGGACGCGATGCTGCCGGCGGAAACGTCACGTACATGCGCCGCGATGCGCTGCGCGATGGCGACAAGGTCGTCTCGCATACCAGCCCGCGAGCCGAGTTCGTGGCCGGCGCGCAAGCTTTGCTGGATGGCATTCAGGCGCGGCTCTTTGCAGAGGCCAAGGCGCGTCTCGACGACAACATCATGTACCGCATCAAGACATTCGATGAACTTGTGGACTACTTCGGCGCTCCCGAAGCCGACGACGAAGGTGGCGCGTTCAAGGGTTGGGCGTACGTCCCCTGGTCGAAGCCGGAAGGCGCCAAGCTGGAAGCGATTGCGGAACGCTTAAAAGCGCTTAAGCTCACGATCCGTAACGCGCCGCTCAACCAAAAGCCGATTGAAGGCGCGTGTCTGCTCACGGGGGATCCCGCACAGGAGTATGTGCTGATCGGGCGCGCCTACTAGGACAGGCGGATGCTAGGCTGTGGAGGTTCGCGAGGCGTCGAAGACCGGCCCCAAAAGCCGTACCTCGCGCAACGCAATCTGGCCCGATTGCCGAGGTAGCTCTGCTGCCCCGGCCTAGGGGAGCGAGGGGAGTTTCGCGGAGATGACGGCGGCCGTATCTGACACCAGACCGTTTGCGCTGTTCGAATGGATGCTGGCGCTGCGCTATCTCCGCTCCCGGCGCAAGGAAGGCTTCATCTCCGTCATCGCCGGCTTTTCCTTCATCGGCATCATGCTGGGCGTCGCCACCCTCATCATCGTCATGGCGGTGATGAACGGCTTTCGCAACGAGCTGTTCTCAAAGATCCTCGGCCTCAACGGCCACGTCATCGTCAACAAGATCGGCGGCAACTTCGAGGACTACCAGGAGATCGCCGACCGCATCGCCCGGGTGCCGGGCGTCCGGACGGTGATGCCGTTGATCGAAGGCCAGGTGATGGTGACCTCGGCCGTGCAGGCGACCGGCGGCCTCGTGCGCGGCATGAGCGAGGGCGGCATGAAGGGCCTGCCGCTCGTCGCCAACAACATCCGCTACGGCAGCATCGACGGCTTCGAGAACCAGACGGGCATCGCCATCGGCACGCGGCTCGCCAACCTTTTGCGCGTCAACGTCGGCGACAGCATCCTGCTCGTCTCCCCGCGCGGGGCGACAACCCCGTTCGGCAACGCGCCGCGCACCAAGCCCTACGTTGTGACGGCGCTGTTCGAGATGGGGATGTCGGAATACGACCGCACCATGATCTTCATGCCGCTCGCCGAGGCGCAGCGCTATTTCTCGCGCGGGCCCGAGGTCGACGCGCTCGAGATCGTGGTCGACAACCCCGGCCAGGTCGATGAGTTCGTGAAGACGATCCGCGCGGCCGCGGGGCCGACCGTCCACGTCTCCGACTGGCGCCAGCGCAACGAGACGTTCTTCACCGTGCTCGAGGTCGAGCGCAACGTGATGTTCATCATCCTGTCGCTGATCGTGCTCGTTGCCGCGCTCAACATCATCTCCGGCCTCATGATGCTGGTGAAGGACAAGGGGCGCGACGTCGCCATCCTGCGAACTATGGGGGCGACGCGCGGCGCGATGATGCGTGTCTTTCTCATAACCGGCGCCTCGATCGGGGTCGTCGGCACGCTCGCTGGGCTCGTCCTGGGCGTCGTCTTCTGCCTCAACATCGAGGCTTTGCGCATGCTGATGGCGTGGCTCACCAACACGACGATCTTCGACCCCAACGTCTATTACCTGACGCGCCTTCCCGCCGACATGGACGTGCGCGAGACCGCTTCGATCGTCGCCATGGCATTGGTGCTGTCGGTGCTCGCGACCCTCTATCCCTCCTGGCGGGCCTCCACGCTCGATCCCGTCGAAGCCTTGCGGTACGAATGAGCCCCGCATGAGCGCCTTGGCCCAGGAGATGCGACCGGTGCGTGAAGCTGCAACGCAGACCGTGCTGTCGCTCGACCGGCTGGTGCGCGCCTTCCGCCAGGGACCGCGCCGCATCGAGGTGCTCGCCGGCGCCTCCGCCGACATCTATCCGGGGCAGGCCGTCGCGCTCGTGGGCCCGTCGGGCGCGGGAAAATCGACGCTCCTGCACATTGCCGGGTTGCTCGAGACGCCCGACGGCGGCCGCGTCATCGTCAACGGGCGTGACTGCTCCGGCATGGGCGATCATGACCGCACGCGCGTGCGCCGGGGCGAGATGGGCTTCGTCTACCAGTTCCACCAGCTGCTGCCGGAGTTCTCTGCGCTCGAGAACGTGGTGATGCCGCAGATGATCGCCGGCCGCAGCCGCAAGGAGGCGGGCGTGCGCGCCCGCGAGCTGCTGACCTCGCTCGGCCTGGCCCAACGCGTCGATCATCGCCCCGCCGAGCTTTCGGGCGGCGAGCAGCAGCGCACCGCGATTGCGCGCGCGCTCGCCAACGGCCCCCGCCTCATCCTCGCGGACGAGCCGACCGGCAACCTCGATCCGCACACCGCCGAGCACGTCTTCGACGCGCTCATCAATCTCATCCATAACACCGGGGTTGCCGCTCTCATCGCCACCCACAACATGGAGCTGGCGGGGCGGATGGATCGCATATTGCGCGTGGAAAACGGCCTCCTGATCGAGATTACGCGCGCCGGCCTGCGCTGAGCTCAGGCTTGCCCGGGGATAGCCGGCGGGTAGCCCTTGGGGGCTGCGGCGCGGTGGTCTAAACAGGCTGCATGAACGCTCCGAGTCGCTCGCCGTCCGCCGCCGACGCCCAGCCGTCCGCGCACGCGAAGTTCGTGCACCTCAAGGTGCATTCGGCCTATTCGCTGCTCGAGGGTGCGCTGACGATCCCGAAGCTCGCCAAGCTCGCCGCGGCGCACGAGCTGCCGGCGCTGGGCTTGACCGATACCAACAACCTCTTCGGCGCGCTCGAGTTCTCCGACAAGCTCGCGGAGGCCGGCATCCAGCCGATCATCGGCGTGGCTCTGAACGTCGATTTCGCGGAGCGCAAGCCGGAGCCGATCGAGCAGGCCGGAGGCGTGTCGCCGCAGCGGCGCGCGGGGGACGGGCCGATCGCGCTGTTTGCGGCGAGCGAGGCCGGCTACGCGAACATGATGAAGCTCGTGAGCCGGGCGCATCTGGAAGCCGCCGCGACCGATGCGGCGCACACTACGATTGGCGCGCTCGCGGCCCACGCCGAGGGGCTGATCGCGCTCACCGGCGGTCCCGACGGGCCCATCGACCGCGCGCTGCGGGAGGGCCAGCAGCCGCTCGCCGAGGAGCGGCTGAAGCGGCTCGCCGCGGCATTCGGCGACCGCCTCTACGTCGAGATCCAGCGCCACGGCCTCAAGAGCGAGCACGACGTCGAGCCGCAGCTCCTGCAGCTTGCCTACGCGCTCGGGATACCGATTGTCGCCACCAACGAAGCCTACTTCGCCAGCCCCGACGACTACGAGGCGCACGACGCGTTGCTGTGCATCGCCGACGGCCGCTACGTCGTCGAGGACGATCGCCGGCGGGTGACGCGCGAGCACGACTTCAAGAGCGCCGAAGCGATGGCGCAAGTCTTCGCCGACCTGCCCGAAGCGCTCGACAATACCGTCGAGATCGCACGCCGCTGCGCCTTCCGGCCCAAGGGCCGCAAGCCGATCCTGCCGCGTTTCGTCGCCGGCGACGATGTCGTGAGCGAGACCGAACAGGCGCGGCGGGAGACGGCCGAGCTGCGCCGCCAGGCCGAGCAGGGATTGCGCGACCGCCTTGCCGCGGCTCCGCCGGCGCCGGGGTTCACCGTAGCAGACTACGAGAAGCGGCTCGCCTACGAGATCGACGTCATCGCGCGCATGAAGTTCCCCGGCTACTTCCTGATCGTCGCCGACTTCATCAAGTGGGCGAAGGCGCAAGGGATCCCCGTCGGCCCGGGCCGCGGCTCGGGCGCCGGCTCGGTCGTCGCCTGGTCGCTCACCATCACCGACCTCGATCCGCTGCGCTTCGGGCTGCTGTTCGAGCGCTTCCTGAATCCCGAGCGCGTGTCGATGCCCGACTTCGACATCGACTTCTGCCAGGACCGCCGCGACGAGGTGATCCGCTACGTGGCGGATAAGTACGGGCACGACCGCGTGGCGCAGATCATCACGCACGGCAAGCTGCAGGCGCGCGCGGTGCTGCGCGACGTCGGCCGCGTGCTGCAGATGCCGTATGGGCAGGTCGACCGGCTGTGCAAGCTGGTGCCGAACAACCCCGCCAATCCCGTCACGCTGGCGGAAGCCATCGACGGCGAGCCCAAGCTGCAGGAGGAGCGCGACCGCGAGCCGATGGTCGCGCGCCTGCTGGAGATCGCCCAGAAGCTCGAAGGCCTCTATCGCCACGCCTCCACGCATGCCGCCGGCATGGTGATCGCCGACCGGCCGCTCGAGGAGCTGGTGCCGCTGACGCGCGATCCGAAGTCGAACACGCCCGTCACCCAGTACAACTGGAAAATGGTCGAGGCGGCTGGGCTCGTGAAGTTCGACTTCCTCGGCCTGAAGACGCTCACCGTGCTTAAGAAGGCGGTCGATCTCGTCAAGCGCGGGCGCGGCATCGACGTCGATCTCGCCGCGCTCCCCCTCGACGACCGCAAGAGCTTCGAGATCCTGGCGAAGGCGGACACGGTCGGCGTGTTCCAGCTGGAAAGCACGGGGATGCGCGAGAGCTTGAAGCGGCTCAAGCCCGACCGCTTCGAGGACATCATCGCCATGGTGGCGCTCTACCGCCCCGGCCCCATGGACAACATCCCGACCTACATCAACCGCAAGCACGGCGAGGAGCCGATCGACTGCTTGCATCCGCTGCTGGAGCCGATCCTCAAGGAGACGTACGGCGTCATCATCTACCAGGAGCAGGTCATTCAGATCGCTCAGGTGATGGCCGGCTACTCGCTGGGCGAAGCCGATCTTCTCCGCCGCGCCATGGGCAAGAAGGACAAGGCGGGCATGGCCAAGGAGCAGGCCCGCTTCGTTGCCGGCGCGGTCAAGAACGGCGTCGAGAAGGCCGACGCGGTCTACGTGTTCGAGCTCGTCGACAAGTTCGCCGGCTACGGCTTCAACAAGAGCCACGCCGCGGCCTATGCGCTCGTCAGCTACCAGACCGCCTACATGAAGGCGAACTACCGCGAGGAGTTCCTCGCCGCCTCCATGACGCTCGACATGGCCAATACCGACAAGCTCGCGCAGTTTGCGGCGGAGGCCAAGAAGAGCGGCATCGTGGTGAAGCCGCCATGCGTCAACGCCTCCGAGGTCGATTTCCTCGCCGAGCCTTCGCGCAGCTCGGGACAGCCGGGCGCCATCCGCTACTCGCTTGCCGCCTTGAAGAACATCGGCGCCGCGGCCGTCTCGACCATCGTCGCCGAGCGTAAGGCGAAGGGCCGCTACCCGGGTCTCGCCGACTTTGCCTCGCGCGTGAGCCCCAAGGCGCTCAACAAGCGCGCTCTCGAGACGCTTGCTGCAGCCGGAGCCTTCGACGCGCTCGAGCCCAACCGCGCGCTGGTGCACGCCAACGTCGAAAGCATTCTCGCACTGGCGCAGCGCCGCGAGGCGAATACGGCCTCTGGCACCGACGATCTCTTCGGCGGGGGCGGCACGGGGCCGCAACTCGACCTGCGTCCAGCGCAAGCGTGGACGCCGATGGAGAAGCTTTCATTCGAGTTCGACGCCGTGGGCTTCTATCTCTCGGGCCATCCACTCGATAGCTACGAGCGCGTGCTGCAGAAGCGGGGCGTCAAGCGTTACGTCGATTTCGAGGCCCTGACCGAGCGCGGCGCGACCGCGGGCCAGCTCGCCGGCATCGTGATCTCGGCGCGCGAGCGGAGATCGCAGAAGGGCAACAAGTTCGCCTTCGCCATGTTCTCGGACACCACGGGTCAGTTCGAGGCGGTTGTGTTCTCCGATACGCTGGCGCAATGCCGCGAGCTGCTTGCGCCGGGCACGCCGGTGCTGCTCACCGTTGCGGCCGAGCGCGACGGCGACACCGTGAAAATGCGGGTCGAGAGCATGCGCGGCCTCGATGCGGCGGTCGCCGACCTTCAGGAGGGCCTCAAGCTGGTGCTCGACACCACGGTCCTGCAATCGAAGCGCGGGACCATCGCGACCTTGAAGGCGCTGCTGAAGCCGGGCGGCAAGGGCGAGATCCGGCTCGTGCTTGCACTCGACGACCGCAACCGCGAGCTCGAGTTCTCGCTCCCCGGCCGCTACGACGTCTCGCCCGCGCAGGCCGGCATCCTCTCGACGACCCCGGGAGTTAGGGAAGTTTTAGACATTTGACGTAGGATTCAGCGCAACCCTCATCGGCCATCGGGATTGCGTAAAATGCTACGGATCGCTTGCGTTACGCTCGTCCTTACCGCGGCTCTTTGTGCCGGCGAGGCCGAGGCGAAATATTGCCCGCGCGTGCTCTACCGAGCCACTCGCATCGTCGTCGTCACCGTGCCGACCATGCAGTCGACCGCCGCCTCCGTGCGCACTTTCGAGCGCGCGTCGCCGGCGTCGCGTTGGGAGCGGCGCGGCGATCCGGAGCCGGCTGTGGTCGGTATGAAGGGAATTGCCTGGGGCAACCCTTATGTGTACCTGGCCGACAAGGACGAGCCGCTGAAGCGCGAGGGTGACCAGCGCACGCCCGCCGGTGTCTATCGCGTCGGCCCGACGTTCGGCTCCGACGCGAGCAAGCTGCCGGGCCACCTGCTGCTGGTGCCGGAGCAGCAGTTCTGCGTCGAGGACGCGAAATCGCGCTACTACGGCAAGATCGTGCCGCAACGCGTGGTGGGAGAGAAGACGAGCGGCGAGGATATGGCCAAGGACCCGCTCTACCGGCGCGGCATCGTCATCGATTACCCGCCGCGGCCGCGGACGCAGGCCGGCTCGTGCATCTTCCTCCACATCTGGGGCGGACCCGCTGTCGGCACCGACGCCCGCATCGCCCTGCCCGAGGAGCGGGTCGCTTACCTGCAGGAGTGGGCGGAGAAGCGCTTCACGGCGATCGCGATCGTCTCGGAGGATACGGTCGATCGCTACAAAGGCTGCCTGCCGTCGGCCGACACGGCAGCCGTTGGCGACGGAGCCACATCCGTACCGCTCCCCGTGCGCAAGCCCGGCCGCACGGCGAAGAGCGAGAGGCGCGCCTCGCTGCCCTGAGACGTCACTTCCAGAAGTGATCGTAGAGGCTGAGGCCGATCTCGAAGGCAATGAGCGCGATGATGTAGACCTCGAGCCGGTGGCTCGTGCGCGTCGCCATGAGGTCGGTGATGGTCTCCGCGGTGTCGCGGATGACCTCGAGCTTGCGCGCGATCGCGCGGCCGCGCTGGGGCAGGTCGTACTCGTCGACGAGGCGGGCCCAGAAGCGCTCGAGCTCAGGATGGTCCCACAACACATCGGGCTTCTCATCGAGGTCGACGCGATCGGCGAGCCGCTGCTGCAGCGTGAGCGCCTGCCCGATTTGCTCGAGCAGCGCGCCCTGCGGGCTACGCGGCAGCCGGCGCTGTTGCAGCGTCTGCGCCACCCCATCGATGCGATCGAAGGCGAGCGCGATGCGCCGCTCGTCGTAGGCGAGCGTCACGCTCATGGCGAGCGCTTCCGCGACGAGCAGGAGCCGGTCGGGGTCCGCGGTCTTGATCTGCAGGCCATTCACCGTCGAGACACCCTCCTCCTCGTCGGGCTTGACCAGCAGACGCACGGCCTCCGTCTCTCGCTCTTGGAGCGGCGAGACGATGCGCGGGTCGAGGCTGCGGATCAGCCCCTCCTCATCGACCGGGTTCATGTCGAAGAAGACGGCGGCGCCCGACTTGAACAGCACCGCCATGCCGCCGCCGCCCGTCCGGAAGGCCAGGGGCACGCTGGAAAAGGCATCCTCGCGCTCGAGGCCCTTGACCTCGATGCGCTCGCCGAGCTGGAGCGCCCGGACCCGAATTTCCTTGTTGCCCATGCCACCTCTGCCGTGCCGCCGGGCCGCCCAGGGGCCGGCCGGGCCAAGCTTGTCATTTCGGGGTCAACACTCTATAAGCACGCCCATCTCGCACGCGGACCTCGCGCCGAGCGGATTAAAAGCCCCGCTCAGCGCTCCGGTGGATGGACCTGAAACCCAGGTTTCCATCTTATCTGGGTCCGCGGTGGACCAACCGGAAAAGGACTGCCCATGACGCTTCCTGCGTTCAATATGCGTCAGCTTTTGGAAGCTGGCGTGCACTTCGGCCACCAGTCGCATCGCTGGAACCCCAAGATGGCGCCCTTCATCTACGGCGCCCGCAACAACATTCATATCATCGACCTCACGCAGACGACGCCGATGCTGCATCAGGCGCTGATGAAGGTCTCCGACACGGTCGCCGGCGGCGGCCGCGTGCTGTTCGTCGCGACGAAGCGGCAGGCGTCGGGCTCGATCGCGGACTCGGCCAAGCGCAGCGCGCAGTATTTCATCAACCATCGCTGGCTCGGCGGCACGCTGACGAACTGGAAGACGATCTCCCAGTCGATCCGCCGCCTGCGTCAGCTCGACGACATCCTCGCCGATCCGCAGGGCCGCACCAAGAAAGAGGTGCTCAACGTCACGCGCGAGCGCGAAAAGCTGGACAAGGCGCTGGGCGGCATCAAGGACATGGGCGGCACGCCCGATCTGCTGTTCGTGATCGACACCAACAAGGAGAGCATCGCCATCAAGGAGGCGAAGAAGCTCAACATTCCGATTGTGGCGATCGTCGACACCAACTGCGATCCCGACGGCATCGACTTCCCGATCCCTGGCAACGATGACGCCGGACGCGCGATCACGCTCTACTGCGACCTCGTCGCGCGCGCCGCGCTCGACGGGCTGGAGCGCAGCCAGACGGCGGCCGGCGTCGACGTCGGCGCCTCCGAGGCGCCTCCGGCGGAAGCGCTGCCGGGCAAGCCCGCGGAATTCCGTGGCATCGAGGCTCCGCGCGGAGAGGCCGACGACCTGAAGCGGATCACCGGGATCACGCCGAAGATCGAGCAGCGCCTCAACGACGCGGGCGTCTTCCACTTCTGGCAGCTCGCCGATCTCGATGCCGAGCAGATGGGCGCGCTCGACCGCAAGCTGCGCCTCAAGGGCCAGATCGAGAAGGAAGAGTGGTCGGCGCAGGCGAAGAAGTTCGTCGAAGCCACCGCGGCGTAAGACGGCCCGCGCAATCGGCATCATCTTCCTGTCAACCAGCGGGCGCAGCGTGAGCGCGCCCGCCAAATGAGAGCTCACCCATGACGATTTCCGCGAGCCTGGTGAAGGAACTGCGCGAGAAGACCGGCGCCGGGATGATGGACTGCAAGACCGCGCTCACCGAGGTGAAGGGCGACATCGAGGCCGCCGTCGATTGGCTGCGCAAGAAGGGTCTGTCGAAGGCTGCCAAGAAGGCCGGGCGCATCGCTGCCGAAGGTCTCATCGGCATCCACACCGCGGGCAACGCCGGGGCGATGGTCGAGGTGAACTCCGAGACCGACTTCGTCGCGCGCAACGAGCAGTTCCAGGACATGGTGACGAAGATCGCCGCGCTCGCCGCCAAGGCGAAGGGCGATCTCGCAAAGCTGCTCGCCACGACCTACCCGGGCGGGAAGGCGACGGTCGAAGACCAAGTCAAGGAGATGATCGCGACGATCGGCGAGAACATGACGGTGCGCCGCACGGCTGCGCTCGAGGTGCCGAAGGGCGCCGTGGGCTCGTATATGCATAGCCAGGTGGTGCCGGGCCTCGGCAAGATCGGCGTGCTGGTCGCGCTTGCCTCCGACGGCAAGAACACCGACGAGCTGTCCGCGCTCGCGCGCCAGATCGCCATGCACGTTGCCGCCACCAATCCGGTGGCGCTCGATCTTGCCGGCGTTCCCTCCGAGACGCTCGAGCGCGAGAAGGCGATCCTCGCCGACAAGAACAAGGGCAAGCCGCCGCAGGTGCTGGAGAAGATCGTCGCGAGCGGCCTCAAAAGCTACGCCAAGGACAACTGCCTCCTGGATCAGTCCTATATCCACGATCCTTCAAAGACCGTGACGCAGGTGCTGAAGGAGGCCGAGGGCAAGGTCGGCGCCCCGGTGAAGATCGCCGGCTTCGCGCGCTACGCGCTGGGCGAAGGCATCGAGAAGAAAGAGGACGATTTCGCCGCCGAGGTCGCCGCGGCGGCGCGCGGTTGAGCCTGCTGTCCCGCGCGATGCCATGTTCGTCCCTAGGCGAATCCCTCGTTCCTGCGTTAGGTAGAACGCGTGCGGACGGCCATCGGCCGCCCGCGCCGCGCTTATAGGCAAAGCGAGGAGGGCGCCGATCATGGCCGGTAGCGGGACACCGCTCGCCTACAAGCGGTTGCTGCTGAAGCTTTCGGGCGAGGCCCTGATGGGCAAGGGCCCTGCCGGCATCGACGTCGCCGTCGTCGACCGGCTCGCCCGTGACATCGCCGAAGCCGTGGCCGCCGGATGCGAGATTGCCGTCGTCGTCGGCGGCGGCAACATCTTCCGCGGGCTGGCCGGCGCTGCCAAGGGGATGGATCGGGCGACGGCCGACTACATGGGCATGCTCGCGACCGTGATGAACGCGCTCGCGCTGCACGGCGCGCTCGAGAATGCCAAAACCCCCGCGCGCGTGATGTCCGCCATCCCGATGCCGACGGTGTGCGAGAGCTACATCCGCCCCAAGGCCTTGCAGCACATCGAGGCGGGCCGCGTCGTCATCTTCGCCGCCGGCACGGGCAACCCGTTTTTCACCACCGACACCGCCGCGACGCTACGCGCCATCGAGATGGGGTGCGATGCCGTGGCCAAGGCGACGAAAGTCGATGGCGTCTACGATGCCGATCCGCGCAAGGTCCCCACCGCCAAGCGCTTCGACCGGTTGACATATTCAGAGGTATTATCCCGCGATCTCAAGGTGATGGACGGGGCGGCAATCGCCCTTGCTCGCGACAATGGACTTCCGGTAATTGTTTTTTCTATCGAAGAAGCAGGCAATCTGCTCAAGGTTTTGCGCGGAGAAGGACGGGTGACCGTCATCGAGGGATCGGCCTGACGGCCACGCGCGAGGCGGTATTTGGATCCGCCCGGCTTTTGGTCCTGACGCGACAGCGGCGTCGAAGGAGAGGAAATGGCAAGCGGCCAATTTGACATCGCCGAGCTCGACAAGCGCATGCGCGCGTCGCTCGAAGCATTGAAGCGCGAGCTCTCGGGCCTGCGCACGGGGCGTGCGAGCACGCACCTGCTCGATCCCATCCAGGTGAACGTGTACGGGTCCAAGATGCCGCTCAATCAGGTGGCGACCATCTCGGTGCCGGAGCCGCGCACGATCTCGGTGCAGGTCTGGGACAAGAGCAACGTCTCCGCTGTCGACAAGGCGATCCGCGAGGCGAACCTCGGCATCAATCCGGTTGTCGACGGCGCGCTGATCCGGCTGCCGATCCCGACGCTGACGGCGGATCGGCGTCAGGAGCTCGCCAAGCTCGCGCACAAGTATGCGGAGCACTCGCGCGTTGCGGTTCGCAACGTGCGCCGCGAGGGCATGGAGCTTCTGAAGAAGCTCGAAAAAGACTCCAAAATGAGCCAGGACGAGCATCACAAGGCCTCCGCCAAGGTGCAGGAGCTGACGGATAAGCTCATCAAAGAGATAGACGACACACTCGCGACCAAGGAAACCGAGATACACAAGGTGTAAGGTTGGGTAAGCCTCAAGCCCTTATCCTGGCCTGCAACCGAAAGCCCGCCTGGTGAAAGACATTAACGAAACCGCCGCGATACGCGAGACCGAGGACGCCTCCCCTCGACACATCGCCATCATCATGGACGGCAACGGCCGCTGGGCCGCCAAGCACGGGCTGCCGCGCTCGATCGGACATCGCAAGGGCGTGGAGGCGGTGCGGCGCACGGTGCGCGCGGCGATCGACCTCGGCATCCCCTACCTGACGCTCTACAGCTTCTCCTCGGAGAACTGGTCGCGCCCGGCCGAGGAAATCGCCGACCTCATGGGGCTTATGAAGCGCTTCATCCGCCGCGACCTCGCCGAGCTGCATCAAGCCGGCGTACGCATCGTCGTGATCGGCGAGCGCACCAATGTCGACCCCGAGCTCATGGCCCTCATCGACGAGGGCTGCGAGCTCACGCGCGAAAACCAGGTGCTGACGCTCGTCATCGCCTTCAACTATGGAGCGCGCGCCGAGATCGCCAAGGCCGCGCGCAAGCTCGCCGAGGAGGTCGCCGCCGGGCGCATGCGGCCGGAGGACGTCACCGTCGAAAGGCTGAGCGGCGCGCTCGACACCGCCGGCATTCCCGATCCCGACCTGCTCGTGCGCACCAGTGGCGAGATGCGGCTGTCGAACTTTCTGCTGTGGCAGTGCGCCTACACGGAGTTCGTTTTCATCGATGCCTGCTGGCCCGAGTTCGGCCGCGAGCTGCTCGAGGAGGCTCTCGCCCGCTATCGCGCACGCGAGCGCCGCTTCGGCGGCCGCTCCAAGCTCTCCACGGCGTAAGGGGCAAGCCGATGTCCGATAACCTCGCTGTGTCCGAGACGGAGCGACGTGGCGGAGGCGGCCTGTCGCAGAACTTGCGGGCGCGCATCCTGTGGGGCAGCGTGCTCGCCGCAGTTGCCCTCTTGCTCACATATGCGGGGCCGATCCCGTTCGCAGTGTTCGTGCTCGTCGTTGCGCTGTTCGTGAGCTGGGAATGGGGCCGTATGGTGCGCGGTGTGAGCGCCGACGTCGCCTTCTATGTGCAGGCGATCGCAGTCACTGCGGCGATTGCGCTGACGACGGCCGGCTATGCCGCTCTCGCGGTCGCCGTCATCGTGACGGCTGCGATCATTTTCGTACCGCTCGTGTTCGGTCGCGGGGCGCGGCTCTCCGCGCTCGGCGCCTTCTACGTCGGGCTGCCGTCGATCTCGCTCGTCTGGGTGCGGCAGGACGCGCCTTACGGGTTTCTGGCGGTGCTGCTCATCTTCGCGGTCGTGTGGTCGTCGGATATCGCCGCCTATGCGGCCGGGCGTACGATCGGCGGGCCGAAGCTGTGGCCGCGCATCTCACCCAACAAGACGTGGGCCGGGCTCGTCGGCGGAACCCTCGCGTGCGTCATAGCGGGCGCGATCTTTGCGCAGATCATCGACGCCTCGCCGCTGCGGCTGATGCTGCTGGCGCTGGGCCTCGGGCTCGTGGCCCAGGCCGGCGACCTCGGGGAATCGGCCCTGAAACGCCTGTTCGGCTTCAAGGATGCGAGTGGCTTGATCCCCGGCCATGGTGGGTTCATGGACCGCATGGATAGCATCGTTGCGGTTGCGGTCGTTGCAGGCATGATCGCGTTCGCGATCGATCCGCACGCTCCAGCCCAGGCTCTTCTGTTCGGCGTCTGATGTCTCAGGGTTCCATAGACGGCGCAACGGCCTCTTCCCCGGCTTCAGGTCCGGCGCGGGGAGAGAAGGCTGCGACGGCGCGCAAACGCCTGACGATCCTCGGCGCGACCGGCTCCATCGGCAGAAGCACTCTCGATCTCATCGCGCACCACCCCGATGCCTTCGAGATCGTGGCAATCACCGCGCAGAGCAGCGTCGCCGAGCTCGCCAAGGCCGCGCGCCAGACCAACGCCCGCCTCGCCGTGATCGGCGATCCAGGGCTCTACGGCGAGCTCGAGGCCCTGCTTGCCGGGACCGCAACAAGAGTCGCCGCCGGACCCGCTGCCGTCGTTGCCGCCGCCGCCGAGCCCGCCGACTGCGTGCTGGCGGCGATCGTCGGTGCGGCCGGGCTCGAGCCGACGTTCGAGGCGGCGCGGCAGGGCCGGCGCCTGGCGCTCGCCAACAAGGAGTGCCTCGTGTCCGCGGGCGAGGTGTTCATGTCGGCCATCGCGGAGGCCGGCACCGAGCTTCTTCCCGTCGACAGCGAGCACTCCGCGGCACTGCAGGCGCTCGCCGGCGCGGAGCCCGAGAGCATCGAGACGATCGTGCTCACGGCATCGGGCGGCCCGTTCCGCACCTGGAGCGCGGAGCGCTTGGCGCGGGCCACGCCGGCTGAGGCGCTGCGCCATCCCAACTGGTCGATGGGCGCCAAGATCACCATCGATTCCGCCACGCTGATGAACAAGAGCCTGGAGCTGATCGAGGCCTATCATCTGTTTCCCGTGCGCGCCGACCAGCTCGGCATCGTCGTGCACCCGCAGTCGATCGTGCACTGCCTCGTCAGCTACACCGACGGCTCGGTGCTGGCGCAGCTCTCATCGCCCGACATGCGCACGCCGATTGCGCTCGCGCTTTCCTGGCCCCGACGCATGGCGACGCCGACACGGCGGTTGGACCTCGTCGCGCTGGGAAGCCTCACCTTCGAGGCTCCCGACGAGGTGCGCTTTCCCGCGCTCAGGCTCGGCCGCGAGGCGCTGCGCTTAGGGGGAACGGCGCCGGCCGTGCTCAACGCCGCCAACGAGATCGCGGTCGAAGCCTTCCTCAAGGGTGCAATCGGCTTCTGCGCCATCGCCGACGTGACCGCAGCCACTCTCGAAGCGGCGGGCGCGCGGGGCCTGATGGCGCCCGCAGCGGGGCTAACCGATATTCTAGCTGTCGATGCCGAGGCGCGGCGTCTGGCACAATCCCTGCTCAGTCGCTATGTGTAGCGCCAGGCGCAGCGCGAGCCTCCACTGCAAAGACGAGGCTCGGGCATGGACAAGGGCGGTTATGGCCGCAATCGTGGCTTAACCACGCAGAATCGGGCCTGTCCCGAAATGACAGGTTCGATGCGGACGACGCTTTAGGGCTCGCCCGCAGAGCAAAACAAGGAGAGCAAGGTTAATGCTTTCGTTCCTCGCCACACCGATGTCGGCGGTTCTTGCCGTGGTGTCCTTCCTCGTCGTGCTCAGCATCGTGGTCTTCGTCCACGAGTTCGGCCACTTCATCGTCGCGCGCTGGTGCGGCGTCGCGGTTCGCACCTTCTCCATCGGCTTTGGGCGGGAGATCTGGGGCTTCACCGATCGCAAGGGTACGCGCTGGCGCGTCGCCTGGATTCCGCTCGGCGGCTACGTGAAGTTCGTGGACGACGAGAATGCCGCGAGCCAGCCGTCGCAGGATACGCTCGAGCGCATGACGCCGGAGGAGCGCCGCGGCGCCTTCCAAACGAAGGCCGTCTGGCAGCGTGCAGCCGTGGTGTTCGCCGGGCCGGCCGCGAATTTTCTTCTCGCGATTCTGATCTACGCCGCCGTGAACTTCACCGTCGGCGTCCATACCATCGCGCCGCGCATCGGCGAGGTGAAGGCGGGGATGCCGGCGGCCGCCGCCGGCTTCCAGCCGGGTGACGTGATCACCAGCATCGACGGCGATCCGATCGTAGGTTTCGAGGACGTGCAGCGCATCATCGCCGGCAACGGCGACCGCAAGCTCAGCTTCGGCATCGATCGCGGTGGGCAGAAGCTGACGCTGGAAGTGACGCCCGAAGGTCCAGGAGCAGAGCGACAACTTCGGCGGCACGTTCCGGCGCGGGCTCATCGGAATCACCCCCTCCGTCAAACCCGAGGCCATCGAGACGAAAAAGGTGGGATTCGTGGAGGCCGTGGGCCTGGGCGTGCGCGAGACCTACATGGACATCGCGCAGACGCTGCAGGGCATCGGCGATATCCTCACGCGCCGGCAGGCGGCCGACCAGATGGGCGGACCGATCCTGATGGCACAGGTGACGGCGAAGGTTGCTGGCCTCGGCGTCGAGCCGATGCTGCGCTGGATCGCTTTTATCTCGGCGAACATTGGCTTTTTGAACCTGCTGCCGATACCCATCCTCGATGGCGGGCATCTCTTGTTTTACGCGATCGAGGCCGTGCGCCGGCGCCCCTTGAGCCGACGCATGCAGGAGATCGGCTTCCAGATCGGCATCGCGCTCGTTCTAATGCTCATGGTGTATGTAAATATGAACGATATTTTGCGGGTGTGGCGGCAGTGGACCAATGCGGGTTAAATGGCGTTCAGTGACGTAATCTTGCCACTTCCGCACCCCTTTCTTGATCGTTAAAAGCAGTACGTCGAGAGGGAGCGCGTTAACAAAAAGATTCCGGCCCTAGAGGCCTTTAAGCGCGCTAAGTGATCATGTGCGGTGCAGGGCCCGAAGCCGACGGGTGCTGCGGCCGAGGGGGAGTTCGGCAAATAACGAGGGCATATCCGCGGATGCCTCTGGTTCGATCCATGTCGGTGAGAATTCGCCGCCTGCTGTTAGTCATGGCGCTGATCTCACCGGGGGTGCTGTTCGCCCCTGCCGCTTTGGCCGCGCAACCCGCAGCGGCTACGGCGAACGCGATCCGGGCGATCAATGTGGACGGCAACCGGCGCGTCGAGCCGGAGACCGTCCGCTCCTACCTGCAGTTCGCGCCTGGCGACGCCTACGATCCGGGCAAGGTCGACGGCTCCATCAAGGCGCTGTTTGCCACCGGCCTCTTCTCCGACGTGCGCATCGACCGCAGCGGCGCCGATGTGATGGTTACCGTCGTCGAGAATCCGGTGATCAATCAGATCGCATTCGAGGGTAACAGCGAGGTCGATACCGAGACCTTGCGCAACGAGGTGCAGTTGAAGCCGCGTGCGGTGTTCACGCGCGCCCGTGTGCAGTCGGACGTCCAGCGCATCCTCGACGTCTACCAGCGCCAGGGCCGTTACGCGGCAACCGTCGATCCCAAGATCATCGAGCTCGAGCAGGACCGCGTGAACCTCGTGTTCGAGATCAACGAGGGCCCTGCCACCAAGGTCAAGGGCATCCATTTCGTCGGCAACCACGCGTTCAGCGATTCCCAGCTCCGCGACGTCATCTCGACGACGGAGAAGGGCTGGTTCGACTTCCTGAAGGGCACCGCGGTCTACGATCCCGATCGCATGAACCTCGATCGGGAGCTGCTGCGCCAGTACTACATGAAGAACGGCTACGCCGATGCGCAGGTGACGGCGGCAAACGCCGAGCTCGATCGCGACGGCTCGGGCTTCTTCGTCACCTACACCATCGACGAGGGCGAGCCCTATACGTTCGGCGCCGTCAACATCGAGAGCACGGTCCCGAACGTGCAGCCGACCAACTATCGCAGCAGTCTGCTGACCAAGGAGGGTGACACCTACGACGCCCAGCAGATCGACAAGACGACCGAGGATATGACGCTCGCGGTGTCGCAGCAGGGCTATGCGTTTGCCCGCGTGCGCCCGCAGCCGCAGCCCGACCCGGTCACGCACAAGATCTCGCTCAACTACGTCATCGAGGAAGGCCCGCGGGTCTACATCGAGCGCATCAACGTCATCGGCAACACGCGCACCAAGGACTACGTGATCCGCCGCGAGTTCAAGCTGGCCGAAGGCGACGCCTACAATCCGCTGATGGTCGATCAGGCCAAGAAGCGCCTCAAGAACCTCGGTCTCTTCAAGAACGTCGAGGTGAAGCGGCGCCCAGGCTCGGCCCAGGACCGGGTTATCCTCGACGTCGAGGTGGTCGAGCAGTCAACCGGCGAGCTGTCGTTCGGCGTCGGCTATTCGACCTCGGAAGGCGTCATCGGCGACATCAGCCTCACCGAGCGCAACCTGATGGGCAACGGCCAGTTCCTGCGCTTGTCGCTGTCTGGCTCGTTCGAGCGCCTGCAGGTTCAGTTGAGCTTCACCGAGCCGCGCTTCCTCGACCGCAACATGGCGGCCGGCTTCGACCTGTTCCACAAAGAGCTCGACATGACCTCGCAGTCGGGCTTCATGAGCCGCAGAACCGGCGGCGACGTGCGCCTGGGCTTCCCGATCTCCGAGAAGCTGTGGATGCAGACCAACTACACGATCTCGCGGGACGAGATCTACGACGTGCAGCCGACGGCGTCGCTTGCGATCCAGGAGTCCGCCGGCGTCACTTGGACCTCGCTCGTCGGCACGTCATTGACCTACGATCTGCGCAACGACCCAAAGAACCCGACCAAGGGCTTGTTCTTCCAGGCCGGTGTCGATTTCGCCGGTCTTGGCGGCGACGTGCAGTACATCGAGCTACTCGGCTGAGGCGCGCGGGTACTACCCGATCACCGACAAGATCACCTTCGTCAGCCGCGCCATCGGCGGCACCATCCAGGGCTGGGGCGGCCAGGACGTGCGCCTGATCGACCTCTTCTTCAAGGGCGGTGAGACGGTGCGTGGCTTCGACCGTCGCCGGCTACGGTCCGCGCGACCTGAACACCAACAGTGCGCTCGGCGGCCAGACCTACTGGGCGACGACGGCGGAAATCCGCTTCCCCATCCCGTTCGTCCCCGACGACCTCGGCATCCAGGGCGCCGTGTTCGCCGATGCGGGCTCGCTGTTCGGCGCTGGAGCCGGCGCCAAGAACGCGCCGCAAGGCTGTGGGTCGGCTACATTGACCCGCGACGGATGCGTATAACGCGTCTGTCTCGCCGACAGCTCGGCCATCCGCTCCTCGGTCGGCGCGAGCTTGATGTGGGCCTCGCCCGTCGGCCCGATCCGCATGGATTTTGCCAAGGTCCTCACCAAAGAGACCTACGACCAAGACGCAGTTCTTCCGCTTCGGCGCGGCGACAAAGTTCTGACGTACCCGGCCCAAGTGCTAAAAGGGGTGCCCGGATCGGCTCAAAGCCGGCCGAAGGCATTCGCATAAGCAATAGGGAGCGTCGCCCGGGCGGCGGTTTTCTTGAATGGAGCATCCCGGTTTCTTCGAGCGGGCCGGTCCATTCTCGCTCAGCGACGTCGCCAAGGCGACCAATGCGCAGCTCGCGCCCGGCGCCGACCCGGCCCTGCAGATCGCCGATGTGCGCACGCTCGCCGACGCCTCCGAGCACGATCTTTCGTTTCTCGATAACCGCAAGTATGCGATCCACCTGACGCACACGCGCGCCGCCGCGTGCCTCCTCGCGCCGGCATTCGCCGCAAACGTCCCGAAAGGGACATCGCCCCTCATCACCGCCGAGCCCTATCGCGGGTTCGCGCTGGCGCTGGGGCTCTTCTATCCCGATGCCATGCAGCCGAAGGCCGCAAGGTCGGGCGGCGCGGCGCTCGTTGATCCTACGGCTCAGTTGGAGGAGGGGGTCGTGCTGGAGCCCGGCGCCGTCGTCGGTGCCGAGGCGCGCATCGGGCGGGGCACGCGCATCGCGGCGGGGGCTGTGATCGGCTACCGGGTCAGCATAGGCCGCGACAGCTATATCGGCCCTCTGGCCACGCTGGTGCATACCCTGGTCGGAGACCGGGTGATTGTGCACTCGGGCACGCGCATCGGCCAGGACGGGTTCGGCTTTGCCATGGGCCCGCGGGGTCATCTCAAGGTGCCGCAGATCGGCCGGGTCATCATCCAGGATGACGTTGAGATCGGGGCCAACACCACGATCGACCGGGGGGCACTTAAGGATACGATTATCGGTGAAGGGACCAAAATTGATAATCTGGTGCAAATCGGGCACAACGTCGTGGTCGGCAGGCACTGTGTGATCGTGGCCCAGACCGGAATCTCGGGTTCGACCGAGCTCGGCGACTTTGTCGTCATGGGCTGGGCAATCGGGAACCTCGGGCCACGTCAAGATCGGCACGGGCGCCCAGATCGCTGGGACGGCCCATGCCACGAAGGATGTTGCGCCGGGAGTACGCATCGGCGGCACGCCCGGCCGTCCCATCCAACAGTGGCGGCGGGAGGTCGCCATCCTGGCGCGGCTAGCCAAACGTCGCGGCGGTGGCGGCGGGAACGAGGACGGCGCGTGAGCGCACTCTTCGGTTGCTGACGAAGGTCGGGTCGGTTGGGTTTGCGAGGTCGCGGAGCATGAACGATATGAGTGAGCCACAGGGCAAAGCGAAGCTCGATACGGCGGACATCATCAAGGTTCTGAAGTACCTGCCGCATCGCTATCCGTTTCTCATGCTCGACCGCATCTACGACATGGACGGCGATCGCAGCTGCGTGGGCTTGAAGAACGTGACCATCAACGAGCCGTTCTTCCAGGGTCACTTTCCGCAGTTCCCCGTGATGCCGGGCGTGCTCATCATCGAGGGGCTGGCGCAGACGGCGGGCGCCTTGTGCGTGCACAGCCTCGGGCAGGACTACAAGGCCGAGCTCGTCTATTTCATGGCCATCGACCGTGCGAAATTTCGCAAGCCCGTGCTCCCGGGCGACCAGATCCACTATCACGTGAAGAAGATCCGCAACCGCGGCCGCGTATGGCGCTTCTTCGGCGAGGCCAAGGTCGACGGCAAGACGGTCGCCGAGGCCGAGGTCAGCGCCATGCTGGCCGATAGCGCGGACGCCCGCGCATTCGCGGCAGGCAAGCATGGGTGAGATGAGTGCTCATCCGACGGCAGTCATCGAGGCGGGGGCAAAGCTCGGCTCGGGCGTGAAGATCGGCCCCTACTGCGTGGTCGGCTCCGATGTCGTGCTCGACGAGGACGTCGAGCTCTTGAGCCACGTCGTCGTCGCCGGGCGCACGCACATCGGGCCGCGCACGCGCATCTTTCCGTTCGCCTCCATCGGCCATCAGCCGCAGGACCTCAAATACAAGGGCGAGCCGTCGACGCTGTCGGTCGGCGCCGACTGCATCATCCGCGAAGGCGTGACGCTCAATCCCGGCACCGCCGGCGGCGGCATGGCGACGACCATCGGCAACGCTTGCGCGTTCCTCGCCAACTCGCACGTCGGCCACGACTGCCACGTCGGCGACAACGTCATCTTCTCCAACAACGTGATGCTCGCGGGCCATTGCAACGTGGGCGACTTCGCCATTCTCGGCGGCGGCGCGGCCGTCATCCAGTTTGCCCGCGTCGGCGCGCATTCCTTCCTCGGCGGCATGTCCGGGCTCGAGAACGACCTCATCCCTTACGGCATGGCGCTCGGCAATCGCGCGCACCTGTCGGGGCTCAACATCGTCGGCCTGCAGCGGCGCGGCTTTTCGCGCGCCGACATCCACGACCTGCGGCGCGCCTACCGCTCGCTGTTTGCA
This sequence comes from uncultured Alphaproteobacteria bacterium, assembly GCA_963817485.1. Classification (GTDB taxonomy): domain Bacteria; phylum Pseudomonadota; class Alphaproteobacteria; order Rhizobiales; family Hyphomicrobiaceae; genus Hyphomicrobium_A. The sequence goes on from CAWFOR010000003.1 coordinate 68,236, forward strand.
GCCGAGGGCACGCTGACGGAGCGCATGGTGGACGTGGAGAAGGAATTTGCGGGCCACACCATCGTCGAGGAGATCCTGGTGTTCATCCGCGCGGGGGGCAAGCGCAGCCTCTGCACGCCGCGGGAAGCGACCGAGGCCTGAGAAGAAGGCCATGTTGTCTCCAGAGCATGGGGTTGTCGGCATCCTGGCGGGCGCAGGAAGCCTGCCGCGCGAGGTGGCCCAGCACGTGACCGCCCGCGGCGGCAGGGTGCACGTCGTCACGCTCGGCGACGGCGTCGACGTAGGGCTCGCCGACTTCCCGGTGACAAAAGCCGACATGGCCAAGGTCGGAACGATCCTGCGCGCTTTCAGGAACGCCGGCTGCCGCAAGCTCGTCATCGTCGGGGCGGTGACCCGGCCGGATCTCGGGGCGCTGTGGCCGGATCTCGGCTTCTTCCTCAGTCTTCCGGCGATCCTGCGCCTCATTGCCACCGGCGGCGACGACGACCTCCTGAGCAGCATCGTGCGCTTCTTCGAAGGCAAGGGCTTCGAGGTCGTGGCGCCGGCGGCGATGGCGCCGGAGCTGCTCGCGGGCGCGGGGCCATTGGGTAAGGTCGTGGCAACCGAGCGAGCAGGCGCGGGATGCCGCCGTGGGATTCGATGCAGTGCGCGCCATGGGGCCTTACGACGTCGGGCAGGCCGTCGTCGTGACCGACGGCCGGCTCGAGGCGGTCGAGGGCGTTGAGGGAACGGACCGCATGCTCGCGCGCGTGGCGGCGCGGCGCGCCCGCAGCGGTGAGCCCCAAACGGGGCGTCGCGGTGTGCTCGTCAAGCGACCCAAGCCCGGCCAGGAGCTGCGCATCGATCTGCCTGCGATCGGCCCCGGAACGGTCGAGCGTGCGATGGAGGCCGGGCTTGCCGGCATCGCGGTGCAGGCGGGCGGCGTTCTTGCGGCGGAGCGGGCCCGGCTCGTGCGCCGCGCCGACGACGGCGGTCTATTCGTGCAGGGGTGGGAGATCGCGAATGCGAGCAGTGCCGCCGCCGCGGCGGGTCCCCAGGGATGGCACGCAACAGCGCTGACCCCGCGCAAGCTCGACGCCTCGCAAATCGACGACGCCGCCAAAGGCGCCGGGCTGCTGGCGACGATCGATGCCTTCGGCAGCGGGCGCGGAGCCATCGTCGATCGCGGGCACGTGCTGGCGGTCGAGTGCACCCAAAGCGTGGAGGCGCTGTTCGCGGAGGCCCGAGGCATGCGCCAGTGGGGACGCCGGCGCTCGCGCCGCTCGGGCGTGGCCGTGCTCGGGCAGGCCTCCGATCTGCAACCCAGCCTCGTCAATGCCGCGGCAACTGCGGGTCTTGCGGGACTGGCGCTCGTCGGCCAACCTCCTGCCGCCGCGCACGCAGCGATTGCGGAGGCCGATCGCCTCGGCCTCGCGGTCGTGGCGCTCGCGGCTGCACAGGATGGGCAGCATGGCCGCCAGTGACAGACGCTCGCGCGCGTGGGGGCAGGCCGCCGAGAGAACGGAGCGTCCCGGCGCCGCACGCCACGATCTGCGCCTCTTTCTAATCGCGGGCGAGCACTCCGGTGACGCGCTGGGATCGCGCCTCATGGCCGCGTTGAATGCGCAGCGCAAGGGCCGCATTCATTACCTCGGCGTCGGCGGCGAAGGGATGGAGCGCGAGGGGCTCGCCTCGCAGTTTCCCTTGAGCGACGTCGCCGTGATGGGACCGTTGTCGATCCTGCCGCGGCTGCCGCGCATCATCGCGCGCGTGCGCCGCACGGCCAAAGCGGCCATCGCTGCCGAGCCCGACGCCGTCGTCATCATCGATGCGCCGGAGTTCACACATCCGATCGCCAAGCGCATCCGCAAACGCGCGCCGCAGATCCCCATCATCGACTATGTCTCCCCCAGCGTGTGGGCGTGGCGGCCGGGCCGGGCGCGCAAGATGCGCGCTTATGTCGATCACGTGCTGGCGCTGCTGCCGTTCGAGCCGCAGGCGCACGAGGAGCTGGGCGGTCCGCCCTGCACCTATATCGGCCACCCGCTGATCGAGCGGCTCGATTGGATGCACAAGCTCGACCCTTATGAGCTTGCCGATCGGCTGCGGCTGGAGGAGACGCGCCCTGTCCTCGTCGTGCTGCCGGGCAGCCGCACCTCCGAGGTCGGGCGCCTGATGGGGCCATTCGGCAAGGCCGTCGATCTGCTCGAAGAACGCGGGCTCGCTCCGCAAGTCATCATTCCGGTGGTGCCGCATGTGCGCCCCCTCATCGAGGAGCACCTCAAGTCGTGGCGCGTCAGGCCCCACCTCATCGAGGGCGACGAGGACAAGTTCCGCGCCTTCAAGCTGGCGCACGCCGCGCTGACCGCATCCGGCACGGTCACGTTGGAGCTCGGGCTCGCGGGCACGCCGATGGTGGTCGCCTACCGTGTCGACTGGCTTTCGGCCGGCCCGCTGCGCATGCTCATCAAGGCGCCCTCGGTGGTGCTGGCAAACCTCGTGCTCTCCGAGAAGGCCTTCCCCGAGTTCATCCAGGAGGACTGCACGCCCGAGCATCTCGCAAGCGCGGTGGAGCTGTTGCTTAGGGATACGTTCGAGCGGCGCGGGCAGCTCGCGGCGCTTGCGCGCATCCCCACGCGGATGCTGCGCGAGGGCAGCTCGCCGAGCGATCTCGCGGCCGAGATCGTGCTGCAGTACGCCGAGCACGGACGCGCGCCGCCCGACTGATACGGCGACGGCGGCAGACCGTTGGTCCGCCGCCGCCAAAACGTTCAGTGTGCTCGCGCGGTTGCGCTCAGGCGCGCTGGTCGAGGGGCACGAAATTGCGCTCGACGGGGCCGGCGTAGAGCTGGCGCGGACGGCCGATGCGCTGCTCGGGATCCTCGATCATCTCCGTCCACTGCGAGACCCAGCCGACGGTGCGCGCAATCGCAAACAGCACCGTGAACATGGAGACGGGGAAGCCGAGCGCGCGCAGCGTGATGCCCGAGTAGAAGTCGATGTTCGGGTAGAGCTTCTTCTCGATGAAGTATTCGTCCTGCAGCGCGATGCGCTCCAGCTCCATGGCCACCGCGAGCAGCGGCTCGTCCTTGATGCCGAGCGCGTCGAGCACTTCGTGGCAGGTCTTCTGCATGACCTTGGCGCGCGGGTCGTAGTTCTTGTAGACGCGATGCCCGAAGCCCATGAGGCGGAACCCCGAGTTCTTGTCCTTTGCCTTGGCAACGTATTCGGGGATGCGGTCGACGGTGCCGATCTCGGTCAGCATGTTGAGCGCGGCCTCGTTGGCGCCGCCGTGCGCCGGGCCCCAGAGGCAGGCGATGCCGGCCGCAATGCAGGCAAACGGGTTGGCGCCGGACGAGCCCGCAAGCCGCACCGTGGAGGTCGACGCGTTCTGCTCGTGGTCGGCGTGCAGGATGAAGATGCGGTCGAGCGCCTTCGTTAGAATCGGGTTGACCACATACGGCTCGCACGGGATCGCGAAGCACATCTGCAGGAAGTTCGCGGTGAAATCGAGGTCGTTGCGCGGATAGATGAAGGGCTGGCCGATTGAATATTTGTAGGCCATGGCCGCGATCGTCGGCATCTTGGCGATCATGCGGTGGCTCGCGATTGCGCGCTGGCGCGGATCGTTGATGTCGGTGGAGTCGTGATAGAACGCCGAGAGCGCGCCGACGACGGCAACCATGACGGCCATCGGGTGGGCGTCACGCCGGAACCCGGTGAAGAAGCGCGCCATCTGCTCGTGCAGCATCGTGTGCCGCGTGATGGTGTTGCGATAGGTATCCATCTGCTGCTTCGACGGCAGGTCGCCGTAGAGCAGCAGGTAGCAAGTCTCGAGGAAGTTCGACTGCTCGGCGAGCTGGTCGATCGGGTAGCCGCGATAGAGCAGGACGCCCTTGTCGCCATCGATGTAGGTGATGCGCGAGACGCAGTTCGCCGTCGAGGTGAAGCCCGGGTCGTAGGTGAAGCAGCCGGTGTCGCGATAGAGCTTGCCGACGTCGACGACGTCGGGGCCGAGCGTGCCGTGGCGCACCGGCATCGTCGTCTTTTTGCCTTCGAGCTCGAGCTTGGCCTCCAGCCCCTTGTCAGCCTCGATCGGCCGGTCCTGAACGTTCATGGCGCATCTCCCTGTGATACCGGCCCGCGGTCAAAGTCTGCAGGCACTCCGAGGCTTCCCGGTGCGAGATCCAAGTAGCGTCCCCTATGAGCGTTTTTCGTTGTGATGCCGGTCGATCGGCCCGCCGGCAGTCTTGGCAACGAGCTAAATGCTACACCATTTTCGCACCGCAACATAGACGCCGCGTGCAAGAGACGCAGCGTTTCGATTGCCGCGGAACCGAATGGTTAGCGGCCGTCTTCTCGGGCGCCGAAGTCAGGCGGCTCAGCTCGCCTGGTCGCGAATCCGCGCCAACGCCTCGTCGCGGCCGAGCACGGCCATGACATCAAAGACCGGCGGCGATACCGCTCTTCCGGTGAGCGCGGCTCGCAGTGGTTGAGCAACCTTGCCGAGCTTGGCGCCGTTGGCTTCCGCGTAGGTACGCACGATCTCCTCCAGCGACGCCGCCAGCCAGTGGTCCGCTGCCTCCAATTTGGGCAAGAGCGCACCCAAGCGGCCACGGGCTTCCGCGTCGAGCAGCTTCTCCGCCTTGTCGTCGAGCGCCAAGGGCCGCTCGGCAAAGAGATAGCCGGCGCCGTCGAGCAGCTCGAGCAGCGTCTTGGCCCGTTCCTTGAGGCTCGGAATGGCGGAAAGGAGCTGGGCGCGGGTGTTGGCGTCGAGACGCGCGACGATCTTCGCCCCGCCGGGGACGAACGGCAGGATGTCCTCGAGCCGCTTCATCAGCTCCAGATCGCTCGTGTTGCGGATGTAATGGCCGTTGAGGTCCTCGAGCTTGGCAAAGTCGAAGCGCGCCGCCGAGCGGCCGATGCCCGAGAGATCGAACCAGTCGACCAACTGCGAGGTCGACATGATCTCATCGTTGCCGTGGCTCCAGCCGAGCCGCACGAGATAGTTGCGCAGTGCGGCCGGCAGATAGCCCATCTCGCGGTAGGCCTCGATGCCGAGCGCACCGTGGCGCTTCGACAGCTTGGCGCCGTCGGGTCCGTGGATCAGCGGCACGTGTGCGAAGATCGGAGCCTCCCAGCCCATGGCGGCATAGATCTGCGCCTGGCGCGCGGCATTGGTCAGATGGTCGACGCCGCGGATGACGTGCGTGATCTGCATGTCGTGGTCGTCGACGACGACAGCGAGATTGTAGGTCGGGGTGCCGTCGCTGCGCAGGATGATGAGGTCGTCGAGCTCCTTGTTGGCGAACACGACGCGGCCCTGCACCTGATCGTCGATCACCGTCTCGCCCTCGCGCGGCGCCTTGAGCCGGATCACGTAGGGCTGCCCCTTGGGGGCCTCGCCGGGGTCGCGGTCGCGCCAGGGGCTGCGGATCGAGAGCGGGCGCTTCTCGGCCTCGGCCGCCTTGCGCATGGCGTCGAGCTCGTCCGTCGTCAGGTAGCAGCGGTAGGCGTGGCCGCGCGCGAGCAGCTCCTCGGCCACCTCGCGGTGACGCTTGGCTTGGGCAAACTGCGATACGTGCTCGCCGGTCCAGTCGAGCTCCAGCCACGTGAGCCCATCGAGGATGGCGTCGACGGCGGCCGGCGTCAGGCGCTCGCGGTCGGTGTCCTCGATGCGCAGCAGCATCTTGCCGCCGCGGCCCTTGGCGTAGAGCCAGTTGAACAGCGCCGTGCGCGCCCCGCCGATATGCAGGAAGCCAGTCGGGGAGGGGGCAAAGCGCACGATCGGCGCGCGGTCGCTCCGGGTCTTGTCGGTCATCTGATGTCGATTGCTGCTGGGATGGAAGTAGGGCGCCGATGTAGCATAGGACGGCGGGGTCGGTAAGGGGCGGCCAAGGTCCACAGAGGGACGGCCGCGGACGGGGGAAGCCAGGGCCATGCTTGAGGGCGAGCGGCACAGCGCCGGCGGCGTCTTCGCGCCGCTGATGCGCCGGCTCGAGGCCGAGCAGGAGCGCTGGTTCTTGTGGATGCCGGTGCTCCTCGGGCTCGGCATCGGGTTCTACTTCTCCCTGCCGGCCGAGCCGCACATCCTGACGGCGCTCGCCCCGCTAGCCGCGATGCTCGCGCTCACTGTCGCCGCGCCCCGGCGCACGAGCGTGATGCTGGTGCTGACCACGTTCACCGCGGCGGGGGTGGGGTTTGCTCTCGCCAAGCTGCGCGTCGAGTGGGTGCGCGCTCCGGTTCTGGCCAAGCAGATGTCGTCGGTCGAGGTGCGCGGCTACGTGGAGCTCGTCGAGCCCAAGGCCAAGCGCGGCCAGCGCGTCACGCTGCGGGTGGCGTCGATGGGCGATCTGCCGCCCGAGGCGCGGCCGTACCGCGTGCGCGTCTCGACCGGCAAGATGACGCCGGGGCTGCAGGCCGGTAGCGCCGTGCACCTGCGCGCGACCCTCATGCCGCCGGCCGAGCCGGCGTTGCCCGGCGACTACGACTTCGCGCGCCAGGCCTGGTTCGAGCGGCTCGGCGCGCTGGGATACACCTATACCGCGGCCGAGCCGGACCCGAGCGCGGGGCCGCCGCCGTGGGACTTGCGCGCCTGGGCCGCGGTCGAGCGCCTGCGGGCCGGCATTGCGCAGCGGGTGACGGCGGTGCTTCCGGGGCAGACGGGCGCCATTGCGGTTGCGCTGATCACGGGCGAGCGCGGCGGCATCACGGACGCGACCAACAATGCGTTCCGCGACTCCGGGCTGCTGCACGTGCTGTCGATCTCGGGGCTGCACATGGCGGTGATGGCGGGCGCGGTGTTCTACCTCGTGCGGCTGATCCTGGCCGCCTTTCCATCGCTTGCGCTCGTCTATCCGATCAAGAAGTGGTCGGCCGCCGCGGCGATGGCCGGAACGCTCGCCTACCTGATGATCTCGGGCTCGTCGTTCGCCACCGTCCGCTCCGCCATCATGATCGCGATCATGTTCCTCGCGGTCATTCTCGACCGCCCGGCGCTCGCGCTGCGCAACGTGGTGCTGGCGGCGGCGCTCATTCTGCTGCTTTTTCCCGAAAGCCTGTTCGATGTCGGCTTCCAGATGTCGTTTGCCGCCGTCGTGGCGCTCGTCTCGGTCTACGAGGCGCTGCGCGGCCGTGGTGCGCTCATTTCACGTCGAGGGCCGGTCACCGGGCTTTTCCTGTTCATGAGCGGCATCGTGCTGTCGACTCTGATCGCGAGCGTCGCGGTCGCGCCCTTCGCGGCCTATTACTTCCACAAGAGCCAGCAGTACTCGGTGCTGGCAAACCTCGTCGCCATTCCGATCTGCGACCTGCTCGTGATGCCGGCGGCGCTCGCCGCGCTGATCCTCATGCCGCTCGGCCTCGAGGCGCCGGCGCTGTGGGTGATGGGCCGGGGCGTCGACGCCATGCTGTGGACGGCGGAGCGCGTCGCCGCGTTGCCGGGCGCGATCCTGCACCTTCCGGCGATGCCGACAGCGGCGTTCCTCCTGATGATCGCGGGCGGCCTATGGCTCGCCCTGTGGCAGACGCGCTGGCGGCTGGCGGGCGCGGGGCTCATCGCTGCGGGCCTCGCGCTGGCGCCTACGCTGCGGCTGCCCGACCTTCTGGTCGGGCGCGACGGCGCGCTCGTCGCCGTGCGCGAGGACGACGGGCGGCTGTCGGCGGTTGGTGCGGGGCGCGCCTCGTTCGAGCTCGCGCGCTGGCTCGAGCATGACGGCGACGAGCGGTCCGCCAAGGAGGCGGGCAACGCCGCTGGCTTCCTGTGCGACGCGGTCGGCTGCCGGACGCGCGTCAAGGGGCTGACGGTCGCGGTGGCGCAGCGCCCAGCCGCGTTCGCCGACGACTGCCGCCGCGCCAGCATCCTCATCGCTTCGATCGTCAGCCCGCAAGAGCTGCTCTGCGCCCAAGGCGGTGGTCGATTTCTTCGCCGCCCGCCGCGAGGGCACACACGCGCTCTACATCGAGGATGACGGCCGCATCCGGGTGGAGACGGTCGCGCAGGCGCGCGGGGAGCGGCCGTGGTCGGGCGCGCACGGACTGCCGCCGGCCGCTACCGCAAGCAGTGCGCGCGGGCCGCCCAACACCAAGGAAGAGGTCAATACCGACCCGACCGACCGGGATGCAGAGCCGCTGGATCTCGATCAGTAGCGGCGCAGAAGCCCCACGAGCCGGCCCTGGATGTCCACCTGGTCGGGTCCGAAGATGCGCGTCTTGAACTCGGGATTGGCGGCTTCGAGCGCAATCGTCGTGCCCTTCTTGCGCAGCCGTTTGAGGGTCGCCTCCTCCTGATCGACGAGGGCCACCACGATGTCGCCGTTCTCCGCCGTGTCGCAGCGGCGGATGACGACGACGTCGCCATCGAGGATGCCGGCCTCGATCATCGAGTCGCCCTTCACCTCGAGCGCGAAGTGCTCGCCGTTGGTGAGCAGGTCGGGCGGGCAGGCGATGTCGTGGCTGTGGTTCTGGATGGCGCTGATGGGCGTGCCGGCCGCGATGCGGCCCATGACGGGCACGGAGACGGTGCGGGCGTCGATGACGGTCGACGGCGGGGGGCTGAGATCGCGGGGCCGGCTGCCCTCGATGACGCTCGGCTGGAAGCCGGCCCGCCGGGGCGAGGCGCGCGCCGCCTCGCTGGCATTTTCGGGCAGGCGGATGACCTCGATGGCGCGGGCGCGATGGGGCAGGCGGCGGATGAAGCCGCGCTCCACCAGGGCCGTGATGAGCCGGTGGATGCCGGATTTCGACTTCAGGTCGAGGGCGTCCTTCATTTCGTCGAAGGAGGGCGGGACGCCCGATTCCTGCATGCGCGAATGGATAAAGAGCAGCAACTCTTTTTGCTTCTCGGTCAGCATTGGGCCTCCAGGACGCTTCGTCGAAGACTCGAATTACCTTGGACAAAGCATGAACGTACCCTAGCCGTTCGCGTGGCGTTCTGCAAGGGGCGAGGGGCGCTCTCCGTTTTTCGAGGAGAACGTCCGAGTTCGATAGCGAGACTGTCCTAAATCGCCAAGAAAAAGGACGCTGATCCGGGGGAGGCTCAGCGTCCGCAACGCCACTCGCCCAGTGCGGGCGCAATTTCCACGAGGGACGGGGAAATTATGGCGCGGGGTTACAGTAATCTCTGAGCTGATGATTTCATATTGTACGTTTTGGCAAAACTGCTTTGCCTCAGGCGCGGCCCGGCAAAAGGAGCCCAAGTTGGGGGTGCCGATGGGCTGACCTTGCGAACTGCGGCGGTCGCTGGGCCGGGACTTATCGATCGCCGACGGAAGCGCAGCGGCTATGCCGTTGAGTAGCATCCGGCTCGAGAGACGTGCATGCCAGCGGACGCCATCCAATCCGGTGACAGTCTTTCGGGCGCATCGCGGTTCCGCCTCAAGTCGGCGAAGCGATGTCTTGCCGCTCAAGCGCTGCTCCTGGCCGGTTGCGCCGCGCAACCGTTCACATTCACGGAATCCGAGCAGCACCTCATAGGGCATGCGCAATCGCAAGTGGCTGAATGTCTGGGGCCTCCCAGTCGAACAAGCGATGATGGCTACACGTCAACGTGGATTTACGAACTTGCGCAGTCCGCAAACGGATTGTCGCAATCTTGTTCTTTGACTGTGACCTTCAAGCAGAAGTACGTGAGCAATGTCACGTCCACCGATGCCTCAGGCAATCGCCTCCCGCCCGACCAGCAGTGTTGGTCGGCGACAATGGGGTGGTGTTCGACCATCAAGTAGTCGCGCTGCGCCGCCCCCTCGAACACGCGAGGCCAGCATCAAAACGGCAAGATCAGAAGTCGATGGGTACGATCGGCACGGGCGAGCCCGCCGCCACCGGGGCCGCATCCGGCGGCCGCACGATCATGACGTTGGCTTCCACCAGGCTCGAGATGCGGCCGCTGTCGCGTGAGGTGAGCGCCGCTACACGGGGCGGAAAACCGGGCTCCATCACGGCGAGCATGTAGTGCTGGCGGGGGCCGTTGCCGTCGAGATCGGCGGCGAGGATCGCGGTCTGCTCGCCGGCTGCCTCATCGGTGCGCCCGAGCAGCGCGTAGATGAGCGGCACGAGGAACACGCGCGCCGCGATGAGGCACGAGTTCGGATTTCCGGGCAGGCCTAGAACGCGCATCTTCTGAAGGCGTCCGAACAACATGGGTTTGCCCGGCCGGATGGCGACCTTCCAGAAGTCGAGCTCGAGCCCGCGGGCTTCGAGCGCCGGGCGCACGAGGTCGCGATCTCCCACCGAGGCCCCGCCGATCGTCACCAGGATGTCGGCGCCGGAGGCGGCCTGCAGCTTGGCGGCCAGCGCCGCGTGGGTATCGCCTGCGATGCCGAGCAGCCGCGCCGTGCCGCCGGCCTGCTCCACCAGGGCGGCGAGGCCATAAGAGTTCGACGAGACGATCTGGTCAGGCCCGGGAGGGCCGGAGCCGGGCTCGACCAGCTCATCGCCCGTGGCCAGGATGGCGACGACGGGTCTGCGGCGCACGCGCACCTCGGCGTGCCCCGCGGCGGCAATAAGCGTGACGGCGGCGGCGTCGAGCCGGTGTCCTGCCGTGAGCACCGTCTGACCAGCTCTGAAGTCCCCGCCGGCTAGACGGACGTTGGAGCCCGGCTGCGGTACCTCCAGCACCCGAACCCTCTCCCCGGAGCGCTCGGTATTCTCCTGGATGACGACGGTATCCGCCCCGGCAGGCACGGGCGCGCCGGTGAAGATGCGCACCGCGTCGCCTGCGGCGAGCGCTCCCTCGAAGCGGCGTCCGGCTTGCGCCTCGCCAGTGACAGTGAGCGCCGCCGGCGCAGTCGCGACGTCGGCTGCGCGCACCGCATAGCCGTCCATGGCGGAGGTGTTGAACGGCGGCTGGGTCAGCTTGGCGACGATATCCTCTGCGAGCACCCGCTCCCGCGCGCCCAGTAGGTCCACGCTCTCGGCCTCGACCGGCACGACGCCGCCCGTGATGCGGGCCAGTGCCTCTTCGACGGGAAGGAGGGCCATCGTCACTCGCCTTTGCCGGCGTTCGCTTCCGCGCGGTAGTGACCCGAGCGTCCGCCCGCCTTCTCGAGCACGCGGATGCCGCCGATGCGCATGGCGCGGTCGACCGCCTTCAGCATGTCGTAGAGGGTCAGGCAGGCGACCGATACCGCGGTCAACGCCTCCATCTCGACGCCCGTCGGGCCGGATGTCTTGACCTCGGCCGTCACGCGTATGCCCGGCAGCTCGGCCGTAGGCTCGAGATCGATGGAGACCTTGGTCAGGCTGAGCGCATGGCACAGCGGGATCAGCTCGTGCGTGCGCTTGGCTGCCATGATGCCGGCGATACGGGCGGTCGCGATCACGTCACCCTTGGGCGTCTCGCCGCTTTCGAGCAGTGCAAGCGTTGCGGGGGCCATGGCGATGAAGCCTTCGGCAACGGCCGTGCGCGCGGTCGCCGGCTTGTCCGAGACGTCGACCATGCGCGCCTCGCCCTTGTCGCCGATGTGGCTCAGTCGCGGCTTGCCCATCACGCGGTCTTTCTGGCGGCAGGCGCCAGCAGCGCGCGCGTCGCCGCGGCGACGTCGGCCTGGCGCATCAGGCTCTCGCCCACGAGGAACGTCGCTACCCCGCAGCGGCTCAGCCGCGCGATGTCGGCCGGCGTGAAGATGCCGCTCTCGCCGACGACGATGCGGTCCTTCGGCACCCGCGGCGCAAGCCGCTCTGTGGTCGCCAGCGTCGTCTCGAAGGTCTTGAGGTTGCGATTGTTGATGCCGACGAGGCGGCAGTCGAGCGGGAGCGCGCGGTCGAGCTCGGCTTCGTCGTGCACCTCGGCGATGGCGTCCATGCCCCAGTCCTTCGCCGCCGCGGCGAGATCGCGAGCGACGGCATCGTCAACCTCGGCGAGGATGATCAAAATGCAGTCCGCGCCCCAGGCGCGCGCCTCGGCAACCTGGTAGGTGTCGAGCATGAAGTCCTTGCGCAGCGCCGGCAGCGTGGTCGCCGCGCGCGCCGCCGTAAGGTACTCGGGCGCGCCCTGAAACGAGGGTCCGTCCGTTAAAACGGAGAGGCACGCGGCGCCGCCCGCCTCGTAGGCCCTGGCGAGCGCAGGGGGATCGAAATCGGCGCGGATCAGCCCCTTCGATGGGCTAGCCTTTTTGATCTCGGCGATGAGGGCCGGCTCGCCGGCTCGGTGCTTTGCCTCGATGGCCCCGGCAAATGGGCGTACGCGCGGCGCACTGCGGGCAAGCTCGGCCAGCACGTGCAAAGGCACGGCCTCCTTGGCGCGCGCAATTTCTTCAAGTTTATAGCGCGTGATCTTTTTGAGGATGTCGGCCATGGCGGAAGGATACGCTTGTGGAGCGGCGCTTGCTACCGGCGGGCAGGGGGATGGTCAAGGGGTGCTGAGCGTCCCCGCCGGCCCGAGCGTTCGCTGGCCGTGGCGCGGTTGGCGGCAACGCTGGTATAATTCCTTTGAAGGCTAACAATGCGGGTGACGCGAGTGGCCGCCAAGACCAAGAAGGCAAAGCCGAAGAAGGCAACGCGCGCGCGTGGGGCTCCACGCCTGCGCATCACGATGGGCAAGGGGCTCCTCCTTGGCCCCGGCAAGGTCGATCTGCTCGAAGCGATCGAGCGCCACGGGTCGATCTCGGCGGCGGGCCGCGAGATGGGGATGTCCTACCGGCGCGCGTGGCTGCTCGTTGATGCCCTCAACGGCATGTTCGAGGAGCCGCTCGTCACGACCGCGTCGGGGGGTGCGCACGGCGGCGGAGCGCAGATCACCGAGCTTGGGAAGGCGATCGCCGGCGCTTATCGGCGCATCGAGCAGCGCACCATTGCCGCGATCCGCGAGGAGCTTTCGCCGTTCGATCCCGAGATCGGCGCCAGCTAGGGAAGCCGCAAGCCTCACGCCGCGTTGGTGATGGCGACGAGCTTGTCGAGCGCCTGCGCGGCCGCACCCGTGTCGATCGAGCGGCTCGCGCGCTCGACGCCTTCGCGGAGGCTCGCGACCTTGCCGCCAACGATGAGCGCCGCGGCGGCGTTGAGCAGCACAATGTCGCGGAAGGGTCCCGGCTCGCCGCCGAGCACCTCGCGGATGGCGGCGGCGTTCGCCTGCGCATCGCCGCCCTTCAATTGCGCGAGCGTCGCCCGCGGCAACCCGGCGTCCTCTGGCGTCACCTCGAACACCGAGATCGCGCCCGCGTTGAGCTCGGCGACGCGCGTTATGCCCGTCGTCGTCAGCTCGTCGAGACCGTCCGAGCCGTGCACGACCCAGGCGCGCTCGGAGCCGAGGTTGCGCAGCACTTCCGCCAGTGGCTCGACCCAGCGGTCGTCGAACACGCCGAGGACCTGGCGCTTCACGCCGGCCGGGTTCGACAGCGGCCCCAGGAGATTGAAGATCGTGCGGACACCAAGCTCGGCGCGCACCGGCGCCCAGTGCTTCATCGCCGGGTGGTGCATCGGCGCCCACATGAAGCCGACACCGGCCTCGGCGATGGCGCGCGAGATGGTGACGGGCGGCACGTCGAGCTTGACGCCGAGCGCGGTCAGCACGTCGGAGGCACCCGACAGCGAGGAGACGGAGCGGTTGCCGTGCTTGGCAATGGGCACCCCGGCGCCGGCCGCAACGATTGCCGCGCAGGTCGAGACGTTATAGGTGCCATGTCCGTCGCCGCCGGTGCCGACGATATCGACCGCGTTGGGCGGCGCGTCCACGGCGAGCATGCGCGAGCGCATGAGCCGGCACGCGCCGGTGATCTCGGCGACGGTCTCGCCGCGCGCCCGCAGCGCCATCAGGAAGGCCGCCATCTGCACGGGGCTGGCGACGCCCGAGGTCATCGTCTCGAGCGCGGTCGCCATCTCCTCCTCGTCGAGGCTGGCGCCGTTGGCTACCTTCTGCAGCAGCCGCTTCAACTCGGAGGCCGGCATCGCGAGGCCTTAAGCCGCGTCGCGCGGCGCGGGCGCGTTGCGCCTGCGCGGGCTCATGCCGGCAAGGGTGAGGAAGTTTGCGAGCAGGGCATGGCCGTGCTCGGAGGCGATGCTCTCGGGATGGAACTGCACCCCATGCACCGGGTGCTGCTTGTGCTGCAGTCCCATGATGATGCCGTCGGGCGTCTCCGCCGTGACCTCGAGCACGTCGGGCAGGCTCTTTCTCTCGACGATGAGCGAATGATAGCGCGTCACCTGGAAGCGCTCGGGCAGGCCCTTGAACACGCCCTTGTTGGTGTGGCGGATGGTCGACAGCTTGCCGTGCAGGGGCTCGGGGGCGCGGATCACCTTGCCGCCGTAGACCTGCCCGATGGCCTGGTGGCCGAGGCACACGCCGAGAAGCGGGATCTTGCCGCCGGCCTTGGCGATGAGGTCGAGGCAGATGCCGGCCTCGTTGGGCGTGCAGGGGCCGGGCGACAGCACGATGGCCTTCGGCTTCTTCTTGATGACGTCGGCTGCGCTGATCTTGTCGTTGCGGATGACCTCGCACGCAGCGCCCAGCTCACCCAGGAAGTGCACGAGATTGTAGGTGAAGCTGTCGTAGTTATCGATGAGGATGAGCATGCGCTGGGTTTAGGCAGCAGACACCGCCGCGTCAAGGTAGAGAAGCCTTCCCCCGGCCTCGTCGCTGTTTTCGCTCCGCGCAGCTTGGTCTTAACGATGGGATGCTCGATGAGGCACATGATCATTGCGGCCGTTGTGTTGCCGCTTGCATTTTCGTTTTGCGGGGCAGCTTTGGCGGTTGAGGCCGAAGTCGGCAACGCCAAGATCTCCATACCAACGCCCCCGGGCTATTGCCCGCTAGACCGATCTCTTCCCCAGGACCAGCGGCTAGGCAAAACGCTCGACGAGCTTTTGGCCGGACAGAACCGGCTGCTCGCCTTTTTTGCGGAATGCAAACAGTTCTCCGACTGGCGGATCGGCAAGCGACAATTCCTGGATGACTATGTTGAGGTTCAGACCCCTCTCGGCGGGATGTCCTCCGAGGTTCCCGGCTCGGCGATTGACGCGGTCAAGAAAGGTTGCGCTGAGGCCCGAACTCAGGGCCTCGACCTAGTCGAGGAGAAAGCGCTCGGAGATCGCATCACGTCCGTAATGAAGACCGTCAAGCAGAACGAGGTGAAGTTGCTCGGTGTCGTTGCCGAGGAGCCGAACGCTTGCTTTCAAGCTCTTTTGCAGAAACTTTCCGTCGGCGACGGGGTCGAGAAAGTTCAGATCGTCGTCTACGGCACGAGCGTCGTGAAGGGCAAGTTCATCTACCACTATCGCTTCGGACTTTACGACGGGCAGCCATCCGTTGAGCGGCTGCTCGGCGAGGAGAAGAAGAACGTGGCGGCGTTTCTCGCTGCCAACCCGCAATAGCGCCCTAATGCGGTCACGTCAGCCGCTTGGGCGTGAGGAAGTGATTGAGCCGCCCGCGGCCCGGTCCCACCTCCGACCAGTGCTCGGCGTCGAAGGTGATGACCGCGGCGCCGGCGGTCGGGAACTTATCGGCGAGCTCTGCGAGCTCGGCTGCGGGGCCGTCGCCGACGAGCAGCAGCGCCAGCTCCTCGAACCCCGGATTGTGCCCGACCATCATGACGCATTGGGGCGACTTGCCGTGATGGTCCGGCTTGATCGCGTGCAGCCCCGTCAGCAGCCCGTCGGGCAGCGCCATGTAGAGCGCATCGTCATAAACGACCGGCGGCGATTGCGATCCAAGCTCGGGCAGCACCAGCGCCAGCGTCTCGCGCGCCCGCGCCGCGCCTGAGCAGAGTATGAGATCGGGCCGCAGCCCGAGCCGCGCCAATTCAGCACCCATCTCCGGCGCCGCCTTCTTGCCGCGCTTGGCGAGCGGCCGCTTGAAGTCCGAGAGCTGGGCGTGGTCCCAGCTCGATTTGGCGTGTCGCAGGAGGATGAGCGTCAGCATCGGCGGACCATGCCGTGGCGCGGACGGCTGTCAAGCGAATGCCTGAAAAAGCGGCGCCTGTGCCCCTTTGGGGGTATGCGCTTGCGGGCAACCATAAAGCCGCCCCAATAGGGCTCTTGTTGGGTATAGACTAACCGTCAACTGGCGTTTCCGAGGGTGGGCCAAGTCGGGCGCGCTTGAGACTTTACGGGTCTCGGGGTCATTGCATGTCTGAGGGTTCATTACGCCGCCGCGGCGATGTGCGGCGAGTAGCCTACGCAACCTTGCGCGGCTGCACCGCCGCCATGTTGCTGGCCCTGGGCCTGGCGCTATCCGCCTGTGCCACCAATGGACGCCTGCCCGCCGTGCCGCTTTCGCTCGCCGGGAACGCGGTGCCGCTCGAGATCGCGGATGCCCGCTACTACGCCGACGGCGACGACGAGCGGGTCTCCGCACTGGCGACCCAGGCTTATATGCGGGCCAAGGCATCGGGCCTGTTGAAACCGGTCAACGGCAAGCCGCCGGTGCGCACGTTCCTCGCCATGTCCGGCGGTGGCGACGACGGCGCCTTCGGTGCCGGGCTCCTCACCGGATGGACCACGCGCGGCGACCGCCCGGAATTCACCGTCGTCACCGGGGTGAGCACGGGCGCGCTCTCGGCGCCGTTCATCTTTCTCGGGCCGGAATATGACCCGCAGCTCCGCGCGATCTACACCGAGACGGGAGCCGGAGACATCTACCAGGCGCGCTCATTCATGGCCGCCGTCGCCGACGATGCCATGGCGGACTCGACGCCTTTGCGTAACCGGATTGCCAGTTTCGTCGATGCGCACATGATGCAGCGGCTGGCCGAGGAGTACGAGCGAGGTCGCATTCTTCTCATCCTGACGACCAACCTCGACCAGGGCCGCTCCGCGATCTGGAACATCGGCGCGATCGCCTCGAGCGGAAACCCGCGCGCCCGCGAGCTCATCATCGATGTGCTCGTCGCCTCCGCGGCGATACCGGGCGTGTTCCCGCCGGTGATGATCGATGTCGCTATCGACGGGAAGCTCTATCAAGAGATGCACGTCGACGGCGGTGCCATCGCACAGGCGTTCCTCTATCCGCCCTCGTTCAATCTGAAGGCAAAGATGAAGGAGCTCGGCGTCAAGAACGCGCGCCCTGCCGCCTACATCATCCGCAACGCGCGGCTCTATCGGCCGGAGGAGAAGGTCGAGCGCCAGACCTTGAAGATCGCGCAGCAGGCCATCTCCACGATGACGGCCTCCAGCGGCGTCAACGACCTCTATCGGATGTTCCTCACGACCAAGCGCGATGGTGTCGACTTCAACCTCGCCTACATCGAGGATGATTTCCACCTGCCCTACAAGGGGCCGTTCGACAAGGAATACATGAACGCGCTGTTTGAGCACGGCTACCGCATCGGGATCGCCGGTCACGAGTGGCACAAGGCGCCGCCCGGCTATCAGGAATGATCCCGGAGATCATCGGCGCGCTCGGAGCTTAAAGGCGTAGCGAGGGGCCGCGACCCTAGAACTTTGCGCTGCCCTTGATGCCGACGCTTTGGATCTGCGTCGTCTCGCCGAGCTGGGCGTCGTAGGAAAGGCGCAGGACGGAATCGTTGCCCGTGATCACGTCGACCCCGGCGCTGACGAGCCCCATCACGTCGTCGAGCTTGGTGTTGATGGTGAAGGGGCCGACGCCGGCCGGCGCACTTTCGAAGGACGCGTTGAGGGCAAGATCGTTGTTGGTGTACCAGATGGCGCCCGCCCGCAGCATCGGACGCACGAGCGTGCCGCCGGCGAGCCACCACTCGGTGCCCGCTTCCAGCGTGGGGGCTAGCGTGAACACAGTCTGGCCCTGGCTCGCAATCGCAAGGCCCGCACCGTTGCCGCCGCTCTCGGCGACGGCCCCGAGGTGAAGGTAGGTGAGGTTCATATCGAGCGTGGGCTTCCAATAGAGGTGCGGCTCTCCGAACACGTAAGCGACGCGCATGCCGCCGTTGAAGAAGCCCAACGACTGATCGCCTTCGGCCAAGCCGGTGAAGCCCCCGAACGACATCGGCCGCTTGGTGTCGTATTGCCCGCCGCCGCCCGACAGCGTGCCGGCGACGAGCAGGGGACCCGGATTGTACTTGAGCGCCACGCCGCCTTGTCCGAGCGAGCCCTGGCTCTGCGCGTTGGTCGCGGTGTCGAGCGTGCTCGTTTGAAAGCCCCCGGCGAACCCGAGCCGCCACACGTTGTCGAGGGCGACCTGCGCGCCCGCGGTGAACAGGCCTGCGGTCTCGTTGAAGCCGATCTGATCGAACGTCGTGCCGCTGTCGAGGAAGCGGGCGTTGGCGCCGGCCCACAGGCACTGGCCCTCGCGGATGATCGCGGCGGTGTCGGTGCCGTTGACCTTGCACGAGAGCAGGCTGTTGGAGAAGCCAAGGCTCGCGTAAAGCGCAGAGATCTCGGCGTCGGAGTAAAGCTCGGGCAAGAGCTGGTTGAGTGCGGCTTTGTACGCGTCGTCGCTGACCGTGTTGAGCAGGCCGAGGATCACCGGCCCAAGGCCGCCGACGCCGGCGTGGAACGCCGCGTCGATATTCTCGCCGATGGCGCGCTGATTGGGGTTGAGGTCGTCGACGTAGAAGTCGACGTCGATGCCGAGAATGACATCCTGCCCGTTGGGGAACGAGAGCGTTGCGTGCAGCGCCGGGCTGGCGATGAGCCCCAGTCCGTTGTCGGTCGTGCCGCCGAGCGACGACAGGATGAGGAATGTCTGCGCCGCGGTCGGGCGGGATGCTGAGCAGGCTGACGGCGACCTTGCCGGCGAGCGCGGCGGTGTCGGAGACGATGATCTGGTCCGATGTTGCCGGCCACCGCGTCGACGTCGACGGCAAAGACGCCGGTGCCTGTCTGCACGAAGTCGTCGCCGAGTGCGGTGGTCTCGATGGTGCCGCGACCACCCGGAGCGATGACACCGTCATTGGTGACGAGGCCGGCTTGCACCGATGCGCCCGAATTGAACAGCGCGCCGGCGTGATTGTTGAACGCGCTCGGACCGCCGGTGAGGCTTACGTCACCGGTGACCGTGCCGAAGTTCTCGACCGTGTTGCTGGCGCTGTCGCTTTCGATCGCAAAGTCGGCCAGTCCCGCGGTGATCGTACCCCAGTTCAAGAGCGTGGTGGCATTGGCGGAACGCTGCATCACTCCGGCGCAACACGGACCGCCGACTACGTTACCGAGGTTCATCACGATGCTGCCGGCGTAACCGACGGCGTAGATGCCGGCAGACCCGGAGCCCGTCGCCGAGATGTCGCCCGAGTTGACGACGGCCGCCATGCCGTTGGTGCTGACGACGTTGATGCCGTCGGAGGTCGGACCCGTCGTGGTGATCTTGCTCGTCGATGTGACGACGACGTCCCCAGCTCCATAGGCGGTGATGCCGTGCGAGTCGGTGCCGGACGTGCGAATGGTGGCGCTGGATACGACTATCGTGCCGGTATAGCCCGACGCGGCAATGCCGGGCGCGTTGTCGCCGAGCGTGGTGATGTTGCCGGAGGCATACACCGTGGCGATCTGTCCGGCGCGGGCGTAGATGCCGATGCCAGTTTGGCCGGCGGTTGCGACGTCGCCGGTGGACGTGATCAGGACCGAGCCCGACTGCGACAGGGCCAAGATGGCCACCGAGCTATCGGGTCCGCTCGCGATATTGCCGGTCGAGGTGATCCTCGACGTCGCCTTGGGTCTGCACGTTGATGCCGATGGAAGCCGTGCCCGACACGGCGATATTCCCCGACGAGGTGATGTCGACCGGGCCGTAGACGGTGGAGGCGTTGATGCCGATCGCGTCGATGCCGGTCGTGGTGATGTTGCCGGTCGAGCGGATCGTGATCGCACCGGTCGTTGGTGCCGAGCTGGCCGATCGAGCCGACGTTGATGCCGGCGGAGAAGGTGCCTGATGTCGCGATATTGCCCGACGAGATCACCGTCACGTCGCCGTAGACGGTGCCCGCCACGATGCCGAAGGCGTTGTTGCCTGACGTCGCGATGTTGCCGGACGACGTGATCGACACCAGCGTCGTTCTGACCGCCGCCTTGGATCGCCGGTCGCGCCGCTCCCGGAGGTCGAGACGTCGGCGGTCGAGTTGATCGGTGACCGTGCTGTTGTTGCTGGAAGCAAAGATGCCGAGGCGTCGGTCGTGATGATCGCGAACGGCCCCGGATTGACGTTCAGCGTGACCGCGCCGTTGCTGTCGAACTCGACTCCCGTGACGCCCGACGCCGGCGTGATGTTGGTCGTCAGATTGTTGACGTTGAGGATCGTGTAGGTGCCGCCGCCGTTGTTCAGCAGCACGCCGGCGGACTGGTCGCCCGTGCAGGTGACGATCGTGGCCGTGCCATCGGTGGTGCAGTTGAGCGGCGGCGCGGCGCGCACCGGGCGCACGCCATAGGCCAGTAGCGCCGCACTCGCGACGCCCGTCGCCAGCGCCGAGCGCAAGGCTGAGTGGGCTTGCGAGGCAACGCGTTTCGGCGGCTGCAGGCAGAGAACGTGCGGGCGCGCCGCCTGGGGCGGTGAGGATTGCCGTTTACGGTCAGCGTGCGCCAAGCTGGCCTAATCCCGCGTTTGACAAGGAGCGAACGCGGAACCGGAAGCTCGCAGCGAAACGTTGCCATCCCGGCCACGCAGCGTGGACGATGCCGGGGTGTGAACCGTTTTCTGCTAGCAGAATCGGCTCTGTGTCAAAGGATGCAAAGCATGCGGTTGGGGTGATGATTACTTCGCGCGTGCAGCGAATCGCACCGCCTCCTCGGCGGCGCGGAACAGTGCCTGGGCTTTGTTGATGCACTCCTGCTGCTCTTTCTCGGGCACCGAATCGTGCACGAGCCCGGCTCCCGCCTGCACGTACATGACGCCGTCCTTCACCAGCGCGGTGCGCAGCACGATGCAGGTATCCATCTGGCCGCCGGCGGAGAAATAGCCGACGCAGCCGGCGTAGGGCCCGCGCTTCGATTTCTCCAGCTCGTCGATGATCTCCATCGCGCGCACCTTCGGCGCGCCCGACACCGTGCCCGCGGGGAAGCCCGCCATCAGCGCGTCGACCGCGTCGTGAGCGGCATCGAGCCTGCCCATCACGTTGGAGACGATGTGCATCACGTGGCTGTAGCGCTCGATGAAGAAGCGCGCGGTCACGTCGACGGTGCCGACCTCGGCGACGCGCCCGACGTCGTTGCGGCCGAGATCGAGCAGCATCAGGTGCTCGGCCCGCTCCTTGGGGTCTTTCAGCAGGGCTTCCGCGAGCGCCTGGTCCTCGGCGTCGGTCTCCCCGCGCGGCGCGGTGCCGGCGATCGGACGGATCGTCACCTCGCCGTTGCGCACGCGCACGAGGATTTCGGGGCTCGAGCCGACGAGCGCGAAGCCGCCGAAGTCGAGATGGAACAGGAATGGGGAAGGGTTGGTCCGCCGCAGCGCGCGATAGAGTGCGAACGGCGACAGCGTGAAGGGCGCGGAGAAGCGCTGCGACAGCACCACCTGGAAGATGTCGCCGGCGACGATGTACTCCTTGGCCCGTTGCACCATCGATTTGTATTCGGCGGCCGTGGTATTGGAAGAGGGGCGTGGCGCCGGCAGCTTGCGGCTCGGCGTCGAGGGCGCGTGCGGCAGCGGCTCATTCAGCGCGGCGACAACGGCCTTCAGGCGCTTGCAGGCAGCCTTGTAGGCCTTCTCCGCGCTCAAACGCGTATCGTTGCGCACGGGCGTAACGATGGTGATCTCGTCTTTGATGACGTCGAAGATCGCCATCACCGTCGGCCGCATGAGGATGGCATCGGGAATGCCGAGCGCATCGTCCGGCATCCGCGGCAGCCGCTCCATGAGCCGCACGGTGTCGTAGCCCATGTAGCCGAAGATGCCGGCCGACATGGGTGGCAGCTCCGGCGGCAGGCGCAGCTCGGATTCCTTGAGCAGTGCGCGCAGCGAGGCGAGCGTTCCCTGCGGCTCGGGGCGGAAGGCGTCCGGCTTGGCGATCGGATTGCGGTTGATCGCGGCCTTGTCGCCTTCGGCGCGCCAGACCAGATCCGGCTCGAGTCCGATGACGGAATAGCGGCCGCGCGCGGCTCCGCCTTCGACCGATTCCAGGAGAAAGCTCATCGGTCGTCCGGCCGCAAGCTTCAGGTAGGCGGAGACGGGCGTCTCGAGGTCGGCGACGAGGCGCATCCATACGACCTGCGCGTCGCCGGCGTCATAGCGCTGGGCGAAGGTCGCGAGCGGAGGCATCGCCTCCAGCGGACCGGGCCGCGATTTCGTCTTGCGCTCGAGCGTGCTCAAAGCAATCCCCGGCCCGCGGGCGGCTATTATTCGGTCTCGGTTCCCGACCCGGTTGCGCGCTTGAACTCCTCCGGGTTCACGTGCGCGCCGAGGCGGTCCTCGAGCGCGACCACATACTGGCTCAGCACCTCGTCGGTAAGCTCATTCTTGAGCTGCTTGGCGATGCTGTCGCGCTGCTCCTTGGTCGGCTCGGGTGCGGGCGTGATCTCCGTCACCTGGTAGACGATGCGTGTGTCGTTCGTCGGCGAGGACGCGGCCTTGCCCTTCGCCAGCGTAAAGGCGCGCGCGACCGCGTCCTTCGGCATTCCCTGCGGCTCGGTCGTGCGCGTGAACGGCGGCGTCGTCTCGACCTTGGCCCCGCCGGCCTCGGTTGCGAGCGCGGCGAAATCCGCGCCCCCGTCGGCCTTCTCCACGAGTTTCGCCGCCAGCTCGCCGATGAGACGCTCGCGCTCCTTGGCGATGGCAAGCGCCTTCACCTGCTCCTTCACCTCGTCGAACGGCTTCTGCTTCTTCTCGGTCACGCCCAGCACGTCGACCCAGGCGAAGCCGCCGTCGTGCAGCTCCACCGCCTCGTTCTGCAGCCCGACCTGCGAGTCAAAGCCCGCTTTGACGATGGCTTGAGCATCGGGGAGGCCGACCGCCGGGGCGCCTTCCGGCGTCTTGTTGCTGCGGTCGGTCGAGGGCACCTCCAGGTACTGGAGCTTCAACTGCTCGGCCGCATCCTTGAGCGGCTTGCCGGCGGAGCGCCCGTCCTCGACCTGATCGATCAACGACTGCACCTGGCCCTGGGCCTTGCTCTTGGCAATCGCATCGCGCACCTGATCCTTGACGTCGGCAAGCGTGCGGATGACCGCGGGCTCGATGGCAGAGACACGCACCAGAACGGTGGCAAAGCGCCCTTCGATGGGGTCGGATATGCCGTCTTTCGGCAGGGAGAAGGCCACGTCCGCGACCTTGGGATCGATCAGGCGGTCCTTGGACACGAGGCCGAGGTCGATGTCGGAATCCTTGGCGCCAAGCTCCTTGGCCAGATCGCCGAACGACTTGCCGCCGGCGAGCGCGGTCTTGGCAGCGTCGGCCGCCGCCTTGTCCTTGAAGACGAGCTGCTGCAGGCGGCGCCGCTCGGGCGTGTTGTAGGACTCCTTCAATTCCTCGTACTTGGTGGCGATCTCGGCGTCGGTGACATCCATCTTGGTCTTGAGGTCGTCGACGGAGAGGACGAGCACGCCGAGCTTGCGGTACTCGGGCGAGGTGAACTCGCCCTTGTTGGTCTCGTAGGTCTCTCTCAGCTTGGCATCGTCGGGCTCCGGCACCTTCACCGCCTTGCCGGCATCGATGACGAAGAACTGCGCGACGCGCTTCTCGTTGCGCCAGCTGTTCACGAGGTCGACCAGCGAATCGGGGATGGCGACGCCGTTGATGAGAGCGCCCGTCACCTGCTCGCGCAGCTCGTCGCGCCGGCGCAGCGCCAGGAAGCCGCGCTCGCTCAAGCCCATATTCTGGAGGACGTTCTCGAAGGCGATGCGGGAGAAATTGCCGTTCGGATCCTTGAACGCGGGATCGTCCTTCAGCCCGTTGATGAGCGCCTTGTCCGACAGCGCAAGATCGAGCTGATCTGCGTGCGTCTCGACCGCAGCCCAAGCCATGAGCTGCGCCAGCACGCGCTGGTCGATGCCGGCAGCCCGCGCCTGCTCCGGCGTGATGTGGCGCCCCGTCTGCCGCGAGATGGCGCGCAGCTCGTTCTGCAGTGAGCGCTGGAAATCCTCGACGCGGATCTCGTGCGGGCCGACCTTCGCCAGCGCGCCGCGCCCGAAATTGCGAAACACGGGACCGATGCCCCAGATCGCAAAGCTGATCACCAGGATCGCGAACAGGGCCTTGGCCACCATACCCGTGGAGCCACGTCTTAGCGCGTCGAGCATCGAAGGTTCGTTCCGTTCGGTTGAGCGGCGCTAGCTAAGGGTCCCGAGGGCCTGGCCCTGGTCCCTGCGGCCGCGAATGCCAAGGGAATCCTGCGCGTGACGCAGGGTGTCGGCATGATATGAAGCGCAGCCCGTCCGTTATTGCAAGCGTGGCCGCTAGGAGCGAGGACGGGACGCCGGGTGCCTAAGCTTGGCGCCCAAGCTTAACGAGCCTGATGCTCAGGGGAGTGCCATCATGGAGGCTGGCCGCAACCTTCGGCCGCTGGTTGCCGGAAACTGGAAGATGAACGGCCTGCGGGCGCAGCTTGCCGAGGCCATGCGGCTGCGCGACGGGCTGTCGGCCAAGACCGCGGCCGACGTGATGATCTGCCCGCCCGCGACGCTGCTTCACCCGCTGGCCGAGGCGGCGCGCGGATCGAAGCTCTTGGTGGGGGCCCAGGACTGTCATCCGGAAGCCTCCGGCGCCCACACCGGCGACATCTCGGCCGAGATGCTCAAGGATGCGGGCGCCGTCGCTGTGATCGTTGGCCACTCGGAGCGGCGCTGCGCGCACGGCGAGCTCGACCGCACGGTGCGCCGCAAGGCGGAGGCCGCGCACCGGGCCGGGCTGACCGCTATCGTCTGCGTTGGCGAGACGGCTGGGCAGCGCGAGGCCGACCTCACGCTCGATGTCGTGCGGCGCCAGCTGCAGGGGTCGCTGCCGGATGCGGCCCGCGCGGAGAACACGGCTGTCGCCTACGAACCGGTCTGGGCCATCGGCACGGGGCGTACGCCAAGCGCTGGCGACGTCGCCGTTGTGCACCGCGTCATCCGCGCGGCGCTCATCGCGCGCTTCGGCACCGAGGGCAGCGAGATCCGCATCCTGTACGGGGGCTCGGTCAATCCCGGAAACGCACGCGAGCTGTTGCGTGTCGACAACGTGAACGGTGCACTCGTCGGCGGCGCGAGCCTCAAGGCAAGTGACCTTTTGGCCATCATCTCGGCGTATGAGCACTAAGCTTAGCAGCCCGGCTGGGAATCACTCCGTGTAGTGCTAGTGTTGCCGCATTGATTTGGCGTCCCTCGCGAATTTAGAGGAGTCGAATACTTCGGTGGCCCGCGGGACAACACGGTTCCGGTACGCCCTGACGCTGGCGCTTCTTGCTGCCGGCGGAGGTGAAACTTGGGCCACCCGCCTGGACAAGACCGCCTGCGCCGACCTCAACACCGAGCTATCGGGCCTGCTCGCGCCCGGGCTCAAGGAGGACATGGACAAGGGTCCCGCGTGGGCAGCGGCGAACCTGCCGCCGGAGCGTCTCATAGTCATCAACAGGGTGATCGAGCTGCAGGGCCAGATCGAGTTCAGGTGTGGCGCCCCCCGCAACCTGGCGAAGTCGCCCACCCCAAAACCCGGGGACAAGGCGCCCGCTGACACTCCGGGGACCGCGAAGGCCGCGACGGCGAAGTCGAACGCCGACGATTCCGGCGACGACGCTGCGCCGGCGAAGCCCGCGCCGAAAAAGACGATGCGCCGGAAACGGGGCTCCGCTGCAACGAGCCCGGAATTGCCGGTTGTCGTTCCCGTGGCCACCACTCCGACAATCCAGCCACGGGCGACCGCTCCGGCAGTGCCGCCTGCGGTCGTGGCGCCGGCAAAGGCGCTTCCGGTTGCCCCCGTGACCACCACTCCGGCAGCCCAGTCGCCGCGGACGACCACCGCAGCGACGCCACCCGCGGCCGTGACGCCGGCGAAGCTGGTCCCCGAGGTCAATAAGACGGCGGTTTCGACGCCACCGAAGGTTGCGCCCGGGAACAACCCGGTTCGGACTGTGAGCACAACTCCAGACAGTGCCCAGGCTAAAGCTTCGGCCGGCACAGTGCCGGTTGCGGCCGCCGTCGCGACACCTGCCTCAGGCGCCCAACCCGCTCCGGCGACGGGCATGGAGAAAGGCGCAACGCCCAAGACGACGGCCAAGAAGCCGTCGCGGCGCGACAGCACCAGCGCCTACATGTCGCCCGCGGACGTCAATCCGTTCGGGCTGCCGACCGGCCATTAGCGCGGGCCGCGCGAAAAGCGCCATTTCCCCGCACTGGCCCCGCACTAGCCTCGTGCCGGCATCTGGTATAGAACGCTGCCAAATCCCCCGGTTACGGAGCTTCGCGCGGCCATGGCGACTGCCCTTCTCGTTCTGCACCTGATGATCGCGGCGGCGCTCGTCTGCGTCGTGCTGCTGCAGCGTTCGGAGGGCGGCGCGCTCGGCATGGGCGGTGGCGGCGCCGGCGGCTTTCTGACCGGGCGCGGCACGGCGAATCTGTTGACGCGCACGACGGCCGGGCTTGCCGCGGCCTTTTTCACCACCAGCATCCTGCTGACGCTGCTTGCCCAGTCGAGCGCGCCGGCGGGTTCGATTCTCGATAAAGTAGCGCCGCCGGCGAGCACGGCTCCCGCCGCCCCCGGTGCGGCGCAGCCCGGGCAACCGGCCGCGCCCGAGGGCCGTGGCGGCATTCTCGACAAGCTGCAGCAGCCGGCCGTGCCTAATTCGCGCTGATCGCGGATTAGGCAACTTTACCGTGCGCACTGATTGTTTGCGTGTGGCCGCAGCGCACCCCCAAGGCCAGTGAATTCGCCGTACAATTCCGGCGTACCCATCGATTCCGCTCTGGCCCTGAGGAAATCGCATGCGCCGGAAGACCGCGCTCTACGTCGGCCTCTGTCTCACCTCCGCTCCGCTTGCCGGCTGCTCGAGCCTTTCGGCCATGACCTCGATCACGCCGCCGGTTGCCGACTTCACCGCCGCCTCCGTCTTCAGCCCGGTCGGCTACAATCAGACCAAGATCGACGACACGCACTACCAGGTGCAGGCGTCAGGCACCGAGGCGACACCGAAGGATCGCATCGAGAAGATCGCGCGCGCACGCGCCGCCCAGATCGGCGTCGACGAGAAGTTGAAGTTCTTCAAGGTGACGAGCGTGCAGCACTCCATCACCTGCAACAGACGCCAGGACGGCTACAAGTCGACGCCGACGCCGGCTTCGGCCCGGCCCTCCGTGGTCATCGACGTCGTCTACGCCAAGGACGCGACCGATCCGAGCTTCCAGAGCTCGGAGGAAGCGCTCAACACCTTGAAGACCGACCTCGCCGCGGAGTCCGTCGCGCCCGAGGCGCGCGCGGCCGCCGTCCAGGAGACGCTCGAGAGTTGCAAGAGCTAGCTCCCCGAGCTTTATCCGGGGCCCATAACCCGTTGCTGCCTTAAGCAAATCGGGGATTAGTCAGAAAGGCCCTTCGAATCGCAGCCGCCTTCGTGTAAGCCTCGAAGCCCATGCAGCGGTACATCTTCATTACCGGCGGCGTGGTGTCCTCCCTCGGCAAAGGCCTCGCGTCCGCCGCCCTCGGCGCACTCCTCCAGGCGCGCGGCTATTCGGTTCGCCTGCGCAAGCTCGATCCCTACCTCAATGTCGACCCCGGCACGATGAGCCCCTACCAGCATGGTGAGGTGTTCGTCACGGACGACGGGGCGGAGACCGATCTCGATTTGGGGCACTACGAGCGCTTCACCGGCGTCCCGGCCCGCAAGTCGGACAACGTCACCACCGGGCGCATCTACCAGGACATCCTCGCCAAGGAGCGTCGCGGCGCCTTCCTCGGCGGCACCGTGCAGGTGATCCCGCACGTCACCGACGCCATCAAGGAGTTCGTCACCAGCGGCAACGAGGGCATCGACTTCGTGCTCGTCGAGATCGGCGGCACGGTCGGCGACATCGAAGGCCTGCCGTTCTTCGAGGCGATCCGCCAGCTCGGCAACGATCTGCCCGCCGGCGCCTCGATCTTCATCCATCTGACGCTGATGCCGTTCATCCCCTCGGCCGGCGAGCTCAAGACCAAGCCGACGCAGCACTCGGTCAAGGAGCTGCGCTCCATCGGCATCCAGCCGAACATTTTGCTGTGCCGCTCCGACCGCGCAGGTTCCCGCTGCGGAGCGCCGCAAGATCGCGCTGTTCTGCAACGTGCGCGAGGAGGCGGTGATCCAGGCGCTCGACGTGCCCTCGATCTACGAGGTGCCGCTCGCCTATCACCGCGAGGGCCTCGACGAGCAGGTCCTGCGCGCATTCAACATCAGCGGCGCGCCCAAGCCCGATCTCTCCCGCTGGGAGACGATCACGCGCGCCATCGCGACGCCCGAGGGCGATGTCACCATCGCGGTCGTCGGCAAGTACACCGGCCTGAAGGATGCCTACAAATCGCTGATCGAGGCGCTGGTGCACGGCGGCATCGCCAACCGCGTGCGTGTCAAGCTGCAGTGGATCGAGAGCGAGATCTTCGAGCGCGAGGACCCGGCACCGTATCTGGAGGGCGTCAACGGCATCCTGGTGCCGGGCGGCTTCGGCGAGCGCGGCTCGGAAGGCAAGATCCTCGCGGCCAAGTTCGCGCGCGAGCGCAAGGTGCCGTATTTCGGCATCTGCTTTGGCATGCAGATGGCCTGCATCGAGGCGGCCCGCAATCTCGTCGGCATCAAGGGAGCCAACTCCACCGAGTTCGGGCCCTCGCCCGAGCCGGTGATCGGCCTCATGACCGAGTGGATGCGCGGCAACGAGCTCGAGAAGCGCCGCCAGGGCGGCGATCTCGGCGGCACCATGCGGCTCGGCGCCTACCCGGCCGAGCTGGCCGAGGGCAGCCACATCGCCGGCATCTACGGGACGGCGCACATCTCCGAGCGCCATCGCCACCGCTACGAGGTGAACACCAGATACCGCGCGCAGCTCGAGGCGGCGGGCCTGCGCTTCGCCGGGCTGTCGCCCGACGGGCTCCTGCCGGAGACGGTCGAGTACCCCGACCACCCCTGGTTCATCGGGGTCCAGTACCACCCCGAATTGAAGAGCCGGCCGTTCGAGCCGCACCCCTTGTTCCGGTCGTTCATCACCGCCGCCGTCGAGCAGAGCCGCCTCGTCTAGCTGTTGCGTTGCCCTCGGTGCAGCGCAGTGGACCGCTGCGTTGCGGCCGGCATCTTGTTTGATCGTCAATGGCTGCTCGGATTTTGTGCATGCGCCTTCCGGCTCCCTGCCGCGGTTGGCAGCAATTCTCTTCCTATTTCTTCCATTAAATGAATGATTTCAGCGATGTAGCAACGCTGTTAAGCACTTGGCACGAGACTTGATTGCTATGGGGCGTTAACCAAGCCGGCCGCTGACAGGCCGGGGTGGGGCCCGAGTTGGGCAAGGGACAAACACAAGGAGACGCTCCCCATGAAGCTCGTTACAGCCATCATCAAGCCCTTCAAGATCGACGACGTGCGCAACGCCCTGACCAAGGTCGGGGTTGCCGGCCTGACCGTCACCGAGGTCAAGGGCTTCGGCCGCCAGAAGGGCCACACCGAGGTTTATCGCGGGGCCGAGTACACGACGAACCTGCTCCCCAAGGTGAAGATCGAGGTGGCCGTGGCGGACGGCCAGGCGGCCGGTGTCGTCAACGCGATCCGCGCTGCGGCCAACACCAATGCCATCGGCGACGGCAAGATCTTCGTGTCGCCGGTCGAGCAGATCGTGCGCATCCGCACGGGCGAGACGGCCGAGGCCGCGCTCTAACCCAGGCCGGTCATATGCGCGTCCCTGCCGGGGCCGCGAGGGCATCCCGCTCTCGCGTTCCCGGCGGGGCCCCACCAGACGCCGTCCCGCCCAAGAGCGCCTTAGAGAACGGCGATCAACAAACGCAGTTGCTGTGGCGTACACGCAACTAGGCCCCGGCGTTTCGCCCGCTCCCGCCTAGCGCCCGTAACAGAGCTGTTCCACACATATCGAAGCCCTGCGGCCCGAATCGGACCATAACGGGGACGCGGAGGGCGTAGGGGCTCTGGAACTACCTCCGAAAGATGCCGCGGGCATCGCCTCGCGGCGCCAACAAAACTGATCGCGCTCAGGGGAGTCTTACAAATGCTATCGGATCCACAGTCGCTAATCATCCTACTCATCGTAGGTGCCATCGCGGGCTGGCTCGCCGGCACCATCGTGAAAGGCTACGGCTTCGGACTTATCGGGAACATCATCGTCGGCGTCATCGGCGCATTCATCGGCGGCTGGCTGTTTCCCTCGCTCGGATTGTGGGACCTTCCGGGCATCGTCGGCGTCATCGTTTCGGCGACGCTGGGAGCCATCATCCTGCTGGTTATCATCGGCCTCATCAGACGCGTGACCTGACAAGGGTTTACGCTATTTCTTCGAATGACCGCGCTTGTTAAGCGCGGTCATTTGCCTTCCGGCACGCCGCCTCCCCCTCCGTGCTATAAGGCCCCATGAGCAAGCACGACCCCCTGAAGCCCAATCCGCGCGTTGCCGTTGGCGCCATCGAGATCGCGAACGACGCGCCCATCGCGGTGTTCGCCGGCCCCTGCCAGATGGAGAGCCGCGCGCACGCGCTCGAGATGGCGACCGCGTTGAAGGAGATCGCGGGCAAGCTGGGCTTCGGGCTGATCTACAAGACCTCCTTCGACAAGGCGAACCGCACCTCGCTCTCGGGCAAGCGCGGCATCGGGCTCGACGCGGCGCTGCCGGTGTTCGCGGAGATCCGCGAGACGCTTGGGCTGCCGGTCGTCACCGACGTGCACGAGCCGGCGCAGTGCGCGGCCGTCGCGCCCTTCGTCGACGTGCTGCAAATCCCGGCCTTCCTCTGCCGCCAGACCGATCTTTTGATCGCGGCGGCGAAGACCGGCCGCGTCGTCAAGATCAAGAAGGGTCAGTTCCTCGCGCCCTGGGACATGAAGCAGGTGGTGACGAAGGTCGTGGCCTCGGGCAATCCGAACGTGCTCCTGACCGAGCGCGGATCGTCCTTCGGCTACAACACGCTCGTCACCGACATGCGGGGGCTCCCCATCATGGCGGAGACGGGCGCGCCCGTGATCTTCGATGCGACCCACTCGGTGCAGCAGCCGGGCGGCCAGGGCACGAGCTCGGGCGGCGACCGCCGCTTCGTGCCGGTGCTGGCGCGCGCTGCCGTCGCGGTCGGCGTCGCCGGCGTCTTCATCGAGACGCACGAGAACCCCGACCGCGCGCCGTCGGACGGACCGAACATGCTGCCGCTTGCCGACTTCGCGCCGCTCATGGCCGAGCTGATGGCGATCGACGCGCTGATCAAGTCGCAGAGGCGGTCGGGCGCTTGAGCGCGCCCGACCCCGACGTAATGTGGACGTATCGGGCTTGCGGGCTTTAGTCGTTCTGCAGGAACGACGCGGCGACCCACAGGGGCTCTGCGTCGCGGCCCTGGCCCGGCATCAGCCTCGGGCGGTGCTCGGCGACGGTCACGCACCCCGTCTCGCCGCACATGGGGCCGGAGTTGAAGGTGACGGCATTCAGCGCCGCGACGCTCATGGATGTGACGAAGTAGGCGACGGTGTAGAGGCAGGCGACTACCCCCAGCGTACGCATGACGAGATCGAAAGACATCGCGCGACCCCCTTGGTCCTTGCACTGTGATACCGGCCGCGGGACGCTCGGAAAGCGCCGGGATGCGAACTCCGCCCGCGGTCCGTCAACACTATGGAAAGACCGCTTAACGCCGCGTTAAGGTTACACATCCGTGAACGCCACGATTCGGCGGTGGTCGCATACGCGAGTTGATGTGGGTCGCGCGCGCGGCGGTCGGTATGCATAGTGGGTGTGCATACTGGGCCCGGCACCCTATGTTGCGTCTGTGCTAGGGTTACCAATCCCTCAAGGACAACGAGGCTCGCTCCGCGCTGCAATGGGGCGCTGAGGGCGGAGGACGCAACCACGGCGGCAATAACTCGCGTGCCTGTGGCCGCTACCGGCATGCGTTTCGAGATTGTGAGGTTAAGGGAAAGGGGAGGAGATGCCTGGCGTCACGCTGCAGGAGACCGCCGTTCTATTGGCCGCGCTCGCGATTGCGGGTCCGCTCGCCCGCTGGCTCCGCATCAGCAGCGTGCTGGGCTACCTCATCGTCGGCATTCTGCTCGGTCCCTCGACGATCGGGCGCATGTTCTCCGACTACGAGGCCAAGGAGATCCTGGACTTTGCCGAGTTCGGCATCGTGCTCCTGCTGTTCGTGATCGGGCTCGAGCTGCGCCCCAAGCGCCTGTGGGCGATGCGCAACGCCGTGTTCGGCCTCGGCAGCGCGCAAGTCGGCGCCACAGCGCTCGTGCTGGCGGCAATCGCGCTGGCGCTCGGCTTTGCATGGCAGACCGCCATCTTCGTCGGATTTGCGCTCGCGCTGTCCTCGACCGCGTTTGCGCTCCAGCTCATGGAGGAGACGGGCGATCTCAACACGCGGCACGGGCGCCTGGGCTTCGCCGTGCTGCTGTTCCAGGACCTGTCGGCGATCCCGCTCATTGCGCTCGCGCCACTGTTCGCCGTCGTCAGCGTCGACAACGCGCCGAAGATGGATCTGCTCGCCGGCTTGAAGGGTCTCGGCATCATCGCCGTCGCCATCGTCGCTGGTCACTACCTGCTCGACCAATTCGTGCGCCTCGTCGCGCTGGCACGCGTCAAGGAAGCGATGACCGCGACGGCGCTTCTGACCGTCGTCGGCTTTGCAATCCTGATGCAGTACGCGGGCGTTCCCGCCTCGCTCGGCGCCTTCATCGCCGGCGCGCTGCTGGCTGAATCGTCCTATCGCCACCAGCTCGAGGCCGACATCCAGCCGTTCGAAGGTCTGCTGCTGGGACTGTTCTTCACCGCCATCGGCATGACTATCGACCTTCAGCTTTTGGTCGACGAGCCGTGGTTGGTCCTCGGCCTCGTGGTCGGGCTCGTCGCCGTCAAGGCGGTCGTACTCTATGTGCTCGGGCGCTGGGAGGGGCTCGAGCCCGGCCCCGCGCGCCGGCTGGGGCTTGCGCTCGCCCAGGGCGGCGAGTTCGCCTTCGTGCTGTTCACGGTCGGCTACTCGGCCGGCGCGTTGACGTGGGAGACCTCCGAGCTCCTGAGCCTCGTCGTCACGCTGTCCATGGCGACGACGCCCGTTCTGCTGAAAATCGAGCAGATGCTGTCGCGCAAGAAGAAGACGACTCCCGCCTACGACACGCCGCCCGCGAAGGACGGTCACGTCATCATCGCCGGCTTTGGCCGCTTCGGGCAGATCGCGGCGCGCATCCTGAGGGGCAAGCGCATCCCCTTTACCGCACTCGACATCAGCGCCGAGCAGGTGGAGTTCGTCAAACGCTTCGGCAGCCAGGCGTTCTATGGCGACGCGAGCCGGCCCGAGATCCTCGACGCGGCAGGAGCGCACAACGCGCGCGCTTTCGTGCTCGCCATCGACGACGTCGAGGCCTCCGTGCGCACGGCCGAGGTGGTGCGCAGCAAATATCCCGATCTTCCGGTCTACGCGCGCGCCCGCAACCGCGCGCACGCCCACCGCCTGCTCGACCTCGGCGTCACGCACCTGCAGCGCGAAACGCTGCTCTCTGCGATCGACGTGACCAGGGAATTGCTGATGGGCCTCGGCTTTTCCGAGCGCGAAGCGGGCCGCATCACCAGCACGTTCCGCAAACACGACGAGCGGCGCCTGATCGAGGACTACAAGCTCGCGACCGACATGGAGAAGCTGCAGGAGCGCGCCCGCAGCGACACAAAGACCCTCGAGAAGCTGTTTGAGGAGGACGCCAAGGAAGAGGCGCGCCTAGAGGAGGCCTCGGGGGCGAAGGAGGCGGCCCAGTGAAGCCGATCATCTGCGTCGGGCATGCGGCGCTCGACTTCGTGTATCGCATCGAAGCGTTTCCGCCGGTGCCGACCAAAGTGCGCTCGCTCGAGCACATCGAGAGCGGCGGCGGCATGGCGGCGAACGCGGCCGCCACGATCGCGCGGCTCGGCGGCCCGGTGGAGCTGTGGAGCCGCACCGGCGCCGACAGCGCGGGCCAGCGCATCCACGCCTTCCTCGAGCGGGAGGGGGTCGATATCCGCTATGTGCGCACCTACGAAGGCGCGCGCTCGTCGACCTCGGCCGTCATCGTCGACGGCAAGGGCGAACGGCTCATCATCGGCGAGCGCGACCACGCTATGTCGTTGGATGCGAGCTGGCTGCCGCTCGAGCGCATCGCGGGCGCGGCCGCGGTCATGAGCGACCTCCGCTGGGTCGAGGGCACGCAGGCAGCTTTTGGTGCTGCGCGTGAAGCGGGTGTTCCGACGCTGCTCGACGCCGACCTCGGCGGCGGCGGCATTCTCCAGGCGTTCCTCTGCCTCGCCGACTACGCGATCTTCTCGGGGCCGGCGCTCGATGATTTCGCATCTGGTGCCGGCGACGATGCGGAGCGGCTCGGCCGCGTCCTCGCGCTGGGCGTCAAGCATGCCGGCGTCACGCGCGGCGCGGAGGGCTACACCTGGGCCACGTCGGGCGGCCAAACGGGCCATCAGCCCGCCTTCCCCATCGAGGCAGTCGATACCACCGGAGCGGGAGATGCCTTCCACGGCGCCTTCGCCTGGGCACTTGCCAACGGCCATACGCCGGCCGACTGCGCCCGCATCGCTGCCGCCGTCTCCGCACTTAAATGCCGCCGCCTCGGCGCCCGCTCCGGCCTGCCGACGCTGGAGGAGCTGAATTCCTTCCTCAAGACCCATTGAGCACATCCCGGCGGGGACATGGGTGCCGCGGGCGTAGACGCGGGGCGGTGGCATCGCTAAACGTGCGGGGACACTGACCCGGCCCGCGCAACGGCCGCAAAAGGGGACCGCAAAATGACCGAGGCGCGCGAGAAGACCACGCCGTCGCAGGCCGTCGCGCACGCCGACATGGCCAACGCCATTCGGGCGCTGGCGATGGATGCGGTGCAGGCGGCGAAGTCGGGCCACCCGGGCATGCCCATGGGCATGGCCGACGTTGCCACCGTGCTCTTCCGCGAGGCGCTGCGCTTTGACGCCTCCGACCCCAAGTGGCCCAACCGCGACCGCTTGATCTTGTCGGCCGGCCACGGCTCGATGCTGCTCTATGCGCTGCTCTACCTCACCGGCTATCCGGGCATGGACATCGGCGAGCTGAAACGCTTCCGCCAGATGGGTGCCAAGACCGCCGGCCACCCCGAGTACGGCCACGCGCCGGGCATCGAGACGACCACCGGCCCGCTCGGCCAGGGCCTCGCCAACGCCGTCGGCATGGCGATCGCGGAGCGCATGCTGAACGCCCGCCTCGGCGGCGACGTCATCGACCACCACATCTACGTCATCGCCGGCGACGGCTGCCTGATGGAGGGCATCAGCCACGAGGCGATATCCCTCGCTGGCCACCTCGGCCTCGGCAAGCTCATCGTGCTGTTCGACGACAACGGCATCTCCATCGACGGCTCGACGTCGCTTGCGGTCTCCGACGACCAGGTCATGCGTTTCAAGGCCTCGGGCTGGAACGCTGTGTCCATCGACGGCCACGATCCCGAAGCGATCTCGGCAGCGCTCGCCAAGGCGCGCGCAGATTCCTCCAAGCCGTGGCTCATCGCGTGCAAGACCACGATCGGCTACGGCGCGCCGACCAAGGCCGGCAAGTCCTCCACCCACGGCGAGCCGCTGGGCGAGGAGGAGATCAAGGGCACGCGCGAGAAGCTCAACTGGCGCTCGCCGCCCTTCGAGATCCCGGAGCCCGTGCTGCTCGCCTGGCGCGCCGTCGGCCAGAAGGGTGCCAAGGAGCGCTCATCCTGGAAGGCGAGAACGGGCAAGAGCGATGCCGCGGCCGCGCTGAGTTCGACCGCAGGCGCCGTACGTCAGGCGGCCGTCGCAGATGCGATCGCGCAGGCAAAGTCGGCCTTCGCGAGTGACGAGAACAAGCGTGCCACGCGCGTGTGGTCGCAGATGGTGCTGGAAGGGCTGATCCCCGTGCTGCCCGAGCTGATCGGCGGCTCGGCCGACCTCACCGGCTCCAACGGCACGCGCACCAAGTCCGCGCACACCCCCATCGCCAAGGGCAGCTTCGCCGGCAACTACATCCACTACGGCGTGCGCGAGCATGCCATGGCAGCGGCGATGAATGGCATCGCCCTCAACGGCGGGTTCATCCCCTACGGCGGCACGTTCCTCGTCTTCACCGACTACTGCCGCGCGGCGATACGCCTGTCCGCGCTGATGCGCCAGCGCGTCATCTACGTGATGACGCACGACTCGATCGGGCTGGGCGAGGATGGTCCGACGCATCAGCCGATCGAGCACCTCGCGGCGCTGCGGGCGATCCCGCATCTGCTCGTGCTGCGGCCTGCAGATGGCGTGGAGACCGCCGAGTGCTGGGAGATCGCGCTGCAGCACACCGAGAACCCGTCCATCCTGGCGCTGTCGCGGCAGGCGGTGGTGAACGCACGCAAGACGCCGTCGGCAGAGAACCTCAGCGCCAAGGGCGCCTACGTCCTGCGCGAGCCGGACGGCAAGCGCGACGTGACGCTGATCGCGACTGGCTCCGAGCTCGGCATCGCCATCGACGCCGCCGATGCGCTCGCCAAGGAGGGCGTGCGCGCCGCGGTCGTGTCGATGCCGTCGATGGAGCTGTTCCGGGCTCAACCGGCGAGCTACCGTGCGCAGGTGCTTGGCTCGGCCCCGCGCGTCGCCATCGAGGCCGGCGTAAAGCAGTGCTGGCACGAATGGATCGGAGATGGCGGCGGCTTCGTGGGCTTGAGCGATTTCGGCGCCTCGGCGCCCGCACCGAAGCTGTTTGAACACTTCGGGCTCACGGCGGGCAAGACGGTTGAGACCGTGCGCGGCCTCCTGAAGAAATAGAACGCATGGATTTCGAGAAGCTCAAGTCGATCGCGAAGGTGGATGTGCAAGGCAAGCGCGTCATCGTGCGCGCCGACCTCAATGTCCCGGTGAAGGATGGCCGGGTGAGCGACGCCACGCGGCTCGAGCGGCTGCTGCCCGGTCTCAAGGAGCTGAGCGCGCGCGGCGCCCGCATCGTTGTCATCTCGCATTTCGGCCGTCCCAAGGGTGGGCCCGATCCCGAGTTCTCGCTGCTTCCGGTAGCGGGCAAGCTCGAGGAGCTTCTCGGGCGCCCCGTCGTGTTCATGCCGGACTGCGTCGGCTCGGATGTCGAGCGCAGCATCGCCGCCCTGGCTCCCGGCGATATTGCCGTGCTCGAGAACCTGCGCTTCCACAAGGGCGAGGAGAAGAACGAC
The DNA here is from genome assembly GCA_963817485.1 of uncultured Alphaproteobacteria bacterium. Classification (GTDB taxonomy): domain Bacteria; phylum Pseudomonadota; class Alphaproteobacteria; order Rhizobiales; family Hyphomicrobiaceae; genus Hyphomicrobium_A. The sequence goes on from CAWFOR010000003.1 coordinate 105,339, forward strand.
CGCGAGTTCGCCGCGAAGCTCGCGGCGCTCGGCGACCTCTTCGTCAACGATGCCTTCTCGGCCGCGCACCGCGCGCACGCCTCGACCGAGGGCGTGACCCACCTGCTGCCGTCCTACGCCGGACCGCTGATGCTGGAGGAGATCGACGCCCTGCGCGCCGTGCTCGACGATCCGGAGCGGCCGACGGCGGCACTCATCGGCGGCGCTAAGGTGTCGACCAAGATCCCGATCCTCAAGCACCTGCTCGACAAGGTCGACAAGCTCATCATCGGCGGCGGCATGGCCAATACGTTCCTGCTGTCGCACGGCGTCGACATCGGCAAGTCGCTGGCCGAGCCCGACTTCGTCGATACCGCGCGCGAGATCATGACGGCGGCGAAGGCGCGCGGTTGCGCAGTCGTGCTGCCGGTCGACGCGGTGATCGCGCGCGAGTTCCGCTCAGGCGTGGCGCACGCGGTCGTGCCCACGCTCGCCGTGCCGAGCGACGCCATGATCCTCGACGTCGGCCCGAAGTCGATCGTGCACATGACGCAGGTGCTGGAGGAGTGCAAGACGCTTCTGTGGAACGGCCCTCTCGGCGCCTTCGAGATCGCGCCCGTTCGGCGAGGGCACGTTCGCGCTTGCCCGCGAGGCCGCGCGGCTGACGCGCGAAGGCAAGCTGACGACGGTCGCCGGCGGCGGCGACACCATTGCTGCCCTCAATGCCGCTGCCGCGGCCGACGACTTCACCTATATATCCACGGCGGGCGGGGCATTCCTCGAGTGGCTCGAGGGACGCGAGCTCCCGGGTGTGGCCGCGCTCATCCGGGCGCAGGCCTAAGGTCGGGAAAGTCGGGCGTCGAAGCATGTTTGCGGATGTGCAGATCTACCTCGGCGTGGCGCTCGCCGGCCTCGTGAGCTTCCTCTCGCCGTGCGTGCTGCCGCTGGTGCCGCCCTACCTCGGCTTCCTCGGCGGCACCACCATCGACGAGTTTACCGCCGAAGGCGGCGTTCCTACCCACGTCTGGCGGCGCGTGATCCTCGCATCCGTGCTGTTCGTCTTGGGCTTTACCACGGTGTTCGTCGGGCTCGGAGCCGGTGCCTCCTACTTCGGCCAGCTCATCCAGAGCTACAAGCGCGAGCTGGAGATCGCGGCCGGGCTCGTCATCATCCTGTTCGGGCTACACTTCGTCGGCATCTTCCGCGTGGCGATGTTCTATGCCGACACGCGCTATCACGGCTCCCACCCGCACGGCGTCAGCTACATCGGCGCCTATGTCATCGGGCTTGCCTTCGCTTTCGGCTGGACGCCGTGCATCGGGCCGGTGCTGGCGACGGTGCTGGCGCTCGCCGCCAATGAGGGGAGCCTGGCAACCGGCGTAAAGCTCCTGTTCGTCTATTCGCTGGGGCTCGGCATCCCGTTCATTCTCGCGGCTGTCGCCGTGCAGCCGTTCCTCTCGTTCATGCAGCGCTTCCGCCGCCATCTCGACAAGGTCGAGAAAGTGATGGGGGTTGTGCTCATCATCACGGGAATCCTATTCCTCACCGGCTCCATCAACTGGTTCGGGAGCTGGATGCTCGACACCTTCCCCGGCTTGGGCAAAATCGAGCAGATGGTGACGCCCAAGGATCTCGGGACCGAGATCATGCAACGCGGCACCGGCCGCTAGGTGGCCCGCATGGCCCCATCATGACGCAGGACGCCGCCACGCGCGTACCCGCCGCGCTGACCATCGCCGGATCGGACCCCTCCGGCGGGGCCGGCATCCAGGCCGACCTCAAGACCTTCACCGTGCTCGGCGTCTATGGCGCCAGCGTGCTGACCGCGCTCACCGCCCAGAGCACGCGCGGCGTCGCCGGCATCCTCGCCGTGCCGCCGGCGTTCGTGACCTTGCAGATCGCGACGCTCGCCGACGATCTCACCATCCGCGCGGTGAAGACCGGCATGCTCAACGACCGCGCCACCGTCATCGCGGTCGCCGAGGCCATCCGGCAGTACGAGCTGCACCCGCTGGTCGTCGATCCCGTCATGGTGGCGACGAGCGGGGATATGCTGCTCGAGCCGGCCGCGGTCGACGCCGTGCGCGACCGAGCTTGTGGCGCTCGCAGACGTGCTGACACCAAACCTGGCGGAGGCGGCGCGCCTCCTCGATTGTCCCGTGGCGACGAACGAGGCGGAGATGGAAGCGCAAGCACGGGCCCTGCTCGAGCTGGGCGCCAAGGCCGTCGTGCTGAAGGGCGGCCATGGCGAAGGCGCCGAGGCCGTCGACATCTTTGTGCAGCGCGGAGGAGAACCGTTGCGCCTGTCGCTCCCGCGCATCGACACGCGCAACACCCACGGCACCGGCTGCACCTTTGCCGCCGCGCTCACGGCCTATTTGGTGCGCGGCGAAACGATCGAGAGCGCAGCGCACGCGGCGAAAGCCTTCGTGCACAAGGCGTTGCAGTCGGGTGCACATCTCGCAGTCGGGCGCGGCTCGGGACCTGTGGATATTCTGTGCACGGTGCGTGCCCATAAGGAGGAATAATCGAGCATCCGTGGGGTGTTGCCCGTATGCATCGAGGGCCCGCGAAACGGCTTCTGCCCCCTTGCGACGCGGCCGCTGTAATGCAAGAAAAATGGGCAACGCGGTGCTACGGCATCGCAACGAGCTCCGGGGGGAGCGTCGGGCATCAGGCGATTAGGGGCGCCGCCCGACTTGGCTGAAGAACCGGTCCGGTCCATCCGGACCGGTTTCTTTTTGTGCGGTGCGATCTTCACCAGCTTTCCGTCGAAGCGCTGACCCGCAGCCACCGCAGTTGGCTATTACTTCGCGACCGTCCAGACTCGGGGAGGCGGAGATAGCGATGCCCAGCGTGCGCTGGCCGGGCGCGGGCCCTGACCGGGCGACCGACGCCCAAGCCGTTTCCCTTGCCGTCCGCCTCTCCTGCTACTTCGGCGCGGTGTTCCTCGCCTACGGCGTGGTCGTGCCCTATTTCCCCGTTTGGTTGCACGCCCGCGGGCTCTCGCCGGTCGAGATTTCGACCGTCACCGCGGCGCCGCTGTTCGTGCGCGTCCTGTTCACGCCGACCGTGCTCCTGCTCGCGGACCGGCTGCAGAACTACCGCGCCGTCCTCATCGCCATGTCGTGGAGCGTGCTGGCGCTGGCCCTCGGGTTGAGCGCGGTCTCCGGCTTCTGGGCGATACTGGCGCTGGGCGTCGCCTTTCTGCTCGCTCTCGGAACATGCTCGCCGCTCGTGGACACGTTTGCCGTTGCCGGCGTGCGCACCGCGGGCCTCGATTACGGACGCATGCGGCTCTGGGGCTCGATCACCTTCATCGCCGCGAACTTCGTCGGCGGCGTGCTCATCGAAGCTCTCGGCGGTGGCTTCGGCATCTGGTTGATCGCGTTCGCCGCGGCGCTCGCCGTTGTGGCAGCGCACATGCTCCCCCCGCCGCCGGGGCCCACGCCCACGCCTGCCGCGCTGTCGCTCGCTAACTGGCGCCGGTCGTTCCCGGTGCGGCTGCTGAGCTCGCGGCTGTTCCTGCTGTTCCTGGTGGCGATCGGCTGTACGCATGGCGCACACGCGACCTTCTACACTTTCGGCGCGCTGCACTGGCAGGCGCAAGGCCTGTCGGCCGCGTGGGTCGGCGTGCTGTGGGCTATCGGGGTGACGGCTGAGGTCATCCTGTTCGCGTTCTCGGCGCCCGTCGTGCGCCGCTTCAGCGCGGCGCAGCTCATAGTCGCCGGCGCCGGCGGCGCGCTCGTGCGCTGGACCGCCATGGCCTTCGATCCGCCGCTCGCGCTGCTCGTGCCGCTGCAGACGCTGCACGCGCTCACCTACAGCGCCGCGCATCTCGGCGCCATCCTGTTCATCACGCGCGCGGTGTCGCCCAAGGGGCAGGGAAGCGCACAGGCGTTCTACTCGGTGATTGCCGCCGGCGTCATTCTCGGCATCGTCGGCCTCATCTCAGGCGCTCTCTATGAGTCCCTCGGCGGCCGCGTCTATCTCGTGCCCGCGGCCGTGTCGCTTGTTGGGCTGGCGGCCGGACTCGTGCTCATGAAGGAATGGAGCGGCGGCCTCGTGTGGCGCGAGGCGGATCTGCCGGCTCCTAGCCCCACAACTCTGGAGCCGGCGGGCTGATGACGCCATCCTTGATTGCGAGGCCAGGCTCGCGGTCGCGCGCGAGCAGCAGCGGGCCGTCGAGATCGACCCAATCGGCGTCATTGGCGAGCAGCAGCGCCGGGGCGGCGGCAAGCGAGGTCGCCACCATCGACCCGACCATGATCTTGAGCCCGCGCGCCTTCGCGCTGCGCGCCATGGCGAGCGCTTCGGTGAGGCCGCCGGTCTTGTCGAGCTTGATGTTGACGGCATCGTAGCGGGAGGCGAGGCGGTCGAGATCGGCGCTGGTGTGTGCGCTTTCGTCCGCGCAGATCGGAACGGGGTGAGGAACGTGCGCGAGCATCTCGTCTGCGCCCTCGGGCAGCGGCTGCTCGATCAGCTCGAGCCCTGAACGCGCGGCCGCATCGAGGAATGGCGCCAGCATCTCCGCCGTCCAGGCCTCGTTTGCATCGGCGACGAGGCGTGCATCCGGCCGTGCCGCCCGTACCGCCGCCATGCGCTGAGCGTCGCCGGCGCCGCCGAGCTTGAGCTTGAGGAGCTTCAAGTGCGGGACGGCGCGCGCTGCCGCCGCCATGGCTTCAGGCGCGGCGAGGCTCAGGGTGTAGCAGGTGAGGGCGGGGCGCGGGGCCGGGAGCCCGGCCAGTGCCCACGCGCGCTTTCCTGCCTGCTTGGCCTCGAGGTCCCAAAGCGCGCAGTCGAGCGCGTTGCGCGCGGCTCCGGGCGCCAGCAGGTCCGGCAGGCGCGACCGGTCAATCGGGCCCGGCAGCGCCCGCAGCGCCGCAAGGCTCGCCTCCACCGTCTCGCCGTAGCGCGCGTAGGGCACCGCCTCGCCGCGTCCGGTCAAGTGGCCGTCCGACACGATCGCAACGATGACGTTGGCTTCGAGCTTTGCCCCGCGGGCAATGACGAACGGGCTCGCGAGCGGCCAGCTCTCCCCGGCGACCTCGATCAGCAGGGTTTCACCGTGCGGCATGGCGTTGGCGTGCCGGGATTTGGACGCAGGCTTGGGCGCCCTCAGGCGATGCGGCCGTAGGCGTGCGCGAGGAAGAGATACACGCGGCCCGCGTCGGAGACGAGATGGGACTGCGTCGTGTGGCCCGAGGGATCTCTCAGATCGGATTCGGAGATGATCCGCTCGAAGTCGGCGAGATAGCGGCCGACGGTGCGCCCGAGCTCCGGCTCGGCGCGGCAGCGATGCGCGACCTCGTCGAACAACGTGCGGCCCTGCTCGCTGTAGATCGAGCGCACCATGACGCCACGCTGACCTGCCCTGAGGCGCGTCCAGATGGCGGCTGACGTCGCAGTATCGAGGGCGCGTGCGATGGCCGCGAGATCGAGGTTGAACGCCGTTTGGCCGCCGCCGCCGCCGTGCGCTGCGCCGTCCTCGTCCCTTGAGGCGCGCGCCAGCAGATCGCCGAGCGACCAGCCTTCGCGACCGTCGGATGCTGGGCCTGGACGGCCGCCGGGCCCCCGCGACGGACGCTCCTGCCGGCCGCCCATCTCCTGCGCAATGGTGGACGAGAGCGAGGTGAGCGAGCGGGCCGTCTCCTGGCCGCTGCCGGGGCGCTGCGGAAGCGGAGGCACGTCGGCACCCATGGGCTGGGTAACGTCGCGCTGGGCGGCCGTGCGTGCGGTGAGCGCGGAGAGCTGGTCGAGTGCCTTGATCTGGTCCTGCAGGGCACGCCGCATGCTCTCGGAGCTTTCCTGCGCCGCGATCGGCAGCCGTTCCATCTGCTCGCGCAGGCGGCCCTGCTCGGCCGCGATCTCGGATGCGGCGCGCGCGGCGTGCCGGCGCATCTCCTCGGACGTCGAGGCGAAGCGGTTTGTCATGGTGCCGAGTTCGGACGTCATGGCGCTCGACACCGTCGATAGACGGTTGCGCAGGTCTTCGAGCGTCCGCTCGCTCGCGGCGGTCGTGTTGACGCGCATGCGCTCGAGCTCGGTGCGGGCGCGGATGTCGGCCTCCGACAGCGACCCCTCGATGGAGGTGGAGTAGCCCTCGACGAAGGTGGCAAACTCGCTGGCCTTGCCGGAGAGCTGCTCGAGCGTGCGCGAGAGGTCCGCGTGGCGGTTCTGCAGCGTCTTGTCGATCTTGAAGTTGACCGTTTCCAGCGCGTTGGCGGCCTTGACGATCGACTGCCCCTGGTTCTCGAAGCGGCCGGTGATGCCGCTGATCTGCCCGAGCAGGTTCTCGGAGATGTTCTTCAGCATCTCCGACTGGCTCGCGAGGCCCTCCATGGCCTTCATGGACTGGCGCGAGATGTTCTCGCTCGCCCGGCGCACGGAATTGATGCCGTGCATCAACGCCTCGTCGAGGTCGGTCGCCTGCTTGCCGATGGTCTCGCGGAAGCTGACGGCATGCGCGTCGAGCGCGCTCGTGAGGTGGTGCGTCTTGTCGACCACCGCGGTATCGATGGCGGCGGTGGAGCGCATGATCGATTCATCGAACATGCGCAGCCGCTCGGCGAAGGCATCGTCGAGCGACTTCGTGCGCTCGATGAGATGATGATCCAGCGCCTGCGCGCGGTTGGCGAGAGCGCTATCGAGCGCGATCGCGTACTCCTCGAAGACGGTCTGCAGGTTCTCGGTGCGGTTGACGAGCGAGGTGTCGAGCTGCAGGAGCTGGTCGTCGAGGTTTGCCTGCAACTGCTCGGCGCGGCTGCCGAGCGCGCCCGCGAGAGCGGACGTGTAGGTCTCGAGCATGACCTGGAGCTGCTCGGTGCGCCCGCCGACGGCCGACTCCAGGCTGCCGACGCTCGTCGCCAGCGAGCCCTCGAGCGAGGTGAGGTTCTCGCTTGCGCCGGAGATGATCTGTGCGAGCTTCACCTGCTGATCGGAGAGCTTGTCCATCAGCACCGGGATCTCTCCGCCCAGCCGCTGAAGGGATTCGGTGATGGTGTCGCTCGTGTTGACGAGCGCGTGGCGCTCGCCGGAGAGCTCCTGGATCAGGCCGCGGATCTTGCGCTCGTTATCCTCGTAGGAGCGCTCCAGCAGCGTGACCTCGTTGTGGACCATCGCCTCGAGCTCGCCGGCACGGCCGAGCGCGCGCGAGATCGCGTCGTTCATAAACGAGACTTGGCGGCGCACCGCCTGGCCGAGCGAGGCCGCCGAATTGCTCTGCGAGCCGGTCGGGTTCGGCGAGGCGGATCGCCACCTCGGTCATCGTCGAGGAGCGCAGGCGAAGCTCCTCCGTGCGCCAGGCGAGCAGAGCCAGCAGCCACAGCACGCTGATCGGGAGCACGATGGCCGCGATCGTGAAGAACGTCGTCGGCCGGGACACGAGGTCGATGAGGCCCAGCACCGGCGCATCGGAGCGCAGCGCCACGATGCCGAAGGCGATGCTTATGGCTGCCCAGATGATGCTGACGGTAGCAGCAAACTTGAACGGGGTGTTCGAGGGTTTCTGCTGCAGCGCGTAGATGAGGCCGCCGATGCTGGGGCCGTCATCGTTGGCGGCGATGCGGTTGCGCGAAGGGCCGGCCGGGCGGCGGCGGGCGACGCGGCGGCGCGGCGGCCGGGGCGCCTCGGCATCGGCCGGGACTGCGAGCTTATCCGAGTGCGCATCGGACGCCGGCGTCTCGGGCAGGCTCGGCGGTGTGGGCGGAGGCGTGGACTGAGCAGCTTTGTCCTCCGTCAAGACGGGGGGCTCCGGCGGAGCCGACGGTGCATCGGAGGTGGCGGATAGCTTGCTCATGTCCATGCCGCTCCCGCGCGTTGCCGGGGTCGTCGGCGGCGTGGTTGCGGCCTTGGAGCTTTTCTTACCGGGAAGCGGCGGCGGCTGAAGAGACAGCGTCGGCTCGGCGGGGCCGGATGGGTCGTTTGCCCTATCGGAAGCGGCGGCGCCGCTCGGAAGCGACAGGGTCGGTTCAGGCTTGCCTTCGGCGTCGTCGCGGGCGCTGAGCTTGCTGTTCTTGTCTTGAGCCATTCGCCCCGTCCCAGGGAAGCCGCTCGTGCGGTCTTCCGCCACCCCTTCGGCCGTGCTCTCGGCGCGCGCGCCTCAAAGCAATTGAAGCCGCACATTTGGCCCGGTTCAGGGGCCAAGTTCGAAAGCACACTGCGAAAACTGCAAATCCACCCGTCGGTCAATGATTTGGCGAGACTTTAGGGCAAAACGAAGGTTCCCCGCCGGACCCGCCATGAATCCAAGTTTCCCCGATTCGGTCGAAGGTTAATGCTCGACTTGAGGAAGTGCAATTTACTGGCACTTATATCCTGTGTGTGAGGGTCTCATCCCGGATACCGGTGCTCAAACCTAGTCCCCCGCGGGGCCCGCCAGGTCCAGTCATGGAAGCCGCTGCCAAAGTCTACCGTCTGCAAGAGCCTGGAGCTGCAACTCGATCCGAGCCAGCGCTCGACCTCGTGCATTTGCGTCGCTTCACGCTCGGCGATCAGGCCCTCGAGCGGGAGATACTCGACCTCTTCATCACCCAGGCGCCGATCACGCTTGCCGCGCTCAAAGCAGCCATCACGGAGCGGGATTGGAGGATCGCGGCGCACACCCTCAAGGGCTCGGCTCGCGCGGTGGGTGCCTGGCCTGTGGCGCGGATCGCCGAGCGTGCCGAGGGGCTGAGCCGCCGCAACGAGGCTTCCGCTTGCGAGAGCGCGGTGCAGGACTTGGCGGACGCGCTGACCGAGGCCAGCGCCTTCATCGCCGAGTTCAATTCCGCGGCCTAGTTTCAACGGCTTGGCCTCCCCAAGTGCCTGCACCTTCGTACGGGTACCGGCGCCCTTGAATTCGGGGCTTGCGCCGAATATTGATGCACAGCGATCGGCGCGCCGCAGCGAACCCGCTCCGGCGCGCGAAAGCGCCAATATTCGTGCCTCTAGGGGAGCCGTCACGCACGCATGGTCAAGATCACCTTCATTCAGCCTGACAACAGCGAGCAGGTGGTCGAATGCGAGCCGGAGATGACCCTCATGGAGGCGGCAAAGCTGAACAGCGTGCCGGGCATCGAGGCCGAATGCGGGGGCGCCTGCGCCTGCGCCACGTGTCACGTTTACGTGGACGAGGCATGGCGCGATAAAACCGGCGTTCCATCGCAGATGGAAGAGGACATGCTCGACTTCGCCTTCGACGTCCGCGAAGCGAGCCGGCTCTCCTGCCAGATCAAGCTGAAGCCAGAGCTCGACGGGCTCGTCGTGCGCGTTCCGGCAAAGCAGTTCTAGATGCGCGCAGCCCAGGGCAAGGCACTGCCATGAACATAGAGGCGCAAGCCCCACAGCCCGGCGGCCCGATCGAGACGGATGCCGTCATCATCGGCGCCGGCCCCATCGGCCTCTTTGCCGTGTTCGAGCTGGGCCTCGTCGACATCAAGGCGCACCTCATCGACATCCTCGACAAGCCCGGCGGCCAGTGCGGGGAGCTCTATCCCGACAAGCCGATCTACGACATTCCCGGGTTGCCGATTGTCACCGGGCAGGAGATCACCGACCGGCTGCTGGAGCAGATCAAGCCGTTCAATCCTCAGTTTCACTTCGGCCAGCAGGTCGAGGAGCTGAAGAAGCTTCCCGACGGCCGCTTTCGGCTCAAGACCGACGCCGGCAACGAGTTCATCGCCAAGGTCGTCGTCATCGCGGCGGGCGGCGGCTCGTTCACACCCAAGCGGCCGCCGCTTGCCGGCATCGAGGCCTATGAGGGCACCTCGGTGTTCTATGCGGTCCGCCGCATGGAGAGCTTCCGGGGCAAGAGCGTGCTCATCGTCGGCGGCGGCGATTCCGCGCTCGACTGGACGCTCAATCTGCAGCCGATAACGAAGAGCCTCACGCTCCTGCACCGGCGCGACGAGTTCCGCGGTGCGCCGCATTCGGTGGAGAAGATGCGTCTGCTCGCGGCCGAGCAGAAGATCCGCCTCGTGATCGGCCAGGTGTCGGCGGTGCACGGCGAGAGCGGTCGCCTCGAAGCGGCGACGATCAAGACCAAGGACGGCGAGGAGCGCCTGCCGGTCGAGGTGATGCTCGCCTTCTTCGGGCTGACGATGAAGCTCGGCCCCGTCGCCAACTGGGGGATCGCGCTTGCCGAAAACCTCATCCCTGTCGATACCGAGAAGTTCGAGACGAGCGAGAAGGGCGTCTTTGCCATCGGCGATATCAACACCTACCCCGGCAAGCTGAAGCTCATCCTCTCCGGCTTCCACGAGGCCGCGCTGATGGCGCAGCAGGCGCACAAGTACGTCTATCCGGGCAAGAAGCTTCTGTTCCAGTACACGACGTCGTCCTCGAGCCTGCAGAAGAAGCTCGGCGTCAGCTAGGTGGTTCAGCCCGCGTAGCGGTCGGCGACCAGGCGCCGCAGCGAAGCCGGCATCGCCCCGAGCGCTGCCTTCAACGCCGGCCGTGCGAGCCCGAGGTAGAGCCTGGCATACACCCAGCCCTTGGCCGACAGCGGCAGCACCCAGTCGGTCACACCCATCGCCGCATCGGCCCAGGCGAGCTTGTAGCCGTCGGCCGGCGAAAGCAGGTCGTAAGTGCGCGCGTCCGTGCCGAAGGCCCGCGCGATCGACTCCTCCAAGAGCAGCACGCCGGCGCCCGCCTTCTCATATTTGAGATTGAAGACGATCACGTGCATGACGATGCGGTCGAGACAGCGCAGCGTGATCTCTATCGCTGCGGCCTCGTTGTCGGAGGTGAGTGCGTGCACCTCGCATCCGGTGGGATGGCTCGAGCCTTGGGCGACGTCGGCGAAGAAACTCGCAAAGCGAGGATCGGCCAGTGCCGGCGAGACGATGCCGCGTTCGTTCAGCCACTCGCGCTTCAATTCGACGGCCTTGATCGCAAGCTCGCGTGCCCGCGCTCCCTCGCTGCAGCGCTCGAACGCCATCGTGCCGAGCTCTTCCAATCGGCGCGAGAGCCGGCGACGGTTGCGGCGCGAGCGCGGCGAGTAGCGCCGCTCGAAGGTGGCAAAGTCGGGAGCGCTTGCAAGATCGAGGTAGGGCGCTTGCAGGCGCTCGGCCGGAAACGCGCTGAGGTCGCCAAGAAACGGCGCGATCGCGGCATCGTCGCGCACCTTGCGCAGCCGCACGAGGTCGGGCTTCAGCTCGTGGGCAATGAAGCTCCACGCTTCGCCGAGCAGCGGGACCGCCTCGGGCTCCACGAGAATGTCGCCGTACTGGCTGACCGGATCACCCATCCACGCGAGCTGCGAAAGCCCCGCAACGCGCTCGGTGGTGAGTGGCCACACCATGACGAGGCGCCCGTCGCGGCGCCCGGTGACGATCGCGAGCGAAGGGGCAGCCTCATCGGAAGGTGCGGGGAGGTAATGATTGCTCCAGTGCCAGTTCCAATTGAAGGTTTGGAAGATCTGGCTCCCGCGCCCCGCGCGCCAGAAGAGGTCGTTCCAATCGGTCTCGAGCGCGTCAAAGCTGGCGCGGTCGGTGATGAGCGCGAAGGTGCAGGCCTCCGGAGCGGTCTCGAAATCGGCGGCATCTTGGTTAATGGCGCCGACCTCGGGTGCAGAGGGCCACGCGTGGGCAATGCGATCGGGGAAGGCGGCCGGCATCGGCTACTCCAACAGGTGGACGGTCCTTGCGGCGCGTCTTGCGGGGCAAGACAAGCACGCAACGTGCCACTGCCGCCGCGGCCGCTCAGAAATTCGCAATCTCCAAAACGCACAACAGGACGAGGAGGATCACGAGCGTCCACATCATCGCCCGGCCGCGTGCGGACGCCGGTCCGGCGTCCAGCAAGAGCAAGGTGGCCATCATTGAAACGGCAGAAAAGTTAACAATGACGCAGCCGACGAGCCCCAAGCCGTGCGAGCCGGGAGAGCGCCCTTCGACGAAGGTGGCGGCCGCCAGTCCGATCAGGAGGGCGCCCACGAGGCGCGGCCAGAAGCCGGTCTCGGTACGCGGCAGCCCGAGGACGCCGATCGTCGCACGCGGGGAGAGCGCGAGCAGCAATCCGGCCGAGAGCTTGAGGAGCGTTTCGATCGAGAGGAGCTGCTGCAAGCATTTACCAATCGCGTGGATTGGGCGGTGAGCACGTACCTTAGTCGCGGTTGTCCGTCGGCAGCTTTACCTTGAATTCCTTGCTCGTCGGTGTCGCCCGCAAAGATGCTGTCGAACACGCCGTCCTGCTCGGCCAGCTTCGGCTTGATGGCCGGCGTGTAGTCGCCGGCGAGGTGGCGGGTCAAGTCGGCCTTGATGGCCTTGGTCTTCTCGTCCGAGCAGTAGTCGGCTTCGCCGGCGACCGCCTTGGCGACGCCGTTGAACGAGACGTCGTAGATCCTCTCGACCTTGCTCAGGTCGGCGCCGGGGGTGAGCGTACGCTCGTAGGTAAGGTAGTTGTTCTTGAGCTTGGCGGGGTCGAAGTTGAACCCGCACTTGATTGCCTTGGCGGATACCGTCCCGACCTGGAACGCGCGGTTCGTCGGGTCGTTGACGGAGCCGGGGTCCGCAGCCGTCGGTTTGGCCGGCCCGCCCAGGATCGAGCCCGTGGTCAAGCTCGGTAGAGACGGCAAGCTCGATGCCCCCGAGCAACCCGTCAGTGCCGCCGCGACTAGCGCGAGCGAAATGCCTGCGGCCTTCATCGCGAGCCCCTCATTCCTCCTGCGCCCTCGTTGCCCTTTTAGCGCCAATCGCGGCGCCGTCAATCGAGGTGCAGCCCATGTTAACGCACGCCCTAATCGTGGCATAAGCAAGGATTCGCCCTGCGACAGCAATAGCCTAGCGCATCAATTCACTGGTTGCTGCGTCCAGGCCCTGCAGGGTCAGCGGGTACATGCGCCCTTCCATGAGCCCGCGGATCATGCCGACCGAAGGCGTCCAGTCCCAATGGCCCTCGGGGACCGGGTTGAGCCAGACGCAATGCCGGAAGGTGTCGGTGACGCGCTTGAGCCAGGTGGCGCCCGGCTCGTCGTTCATGTGCTCGACCGCCCCGCCGACATGCGTGATCTCATACGGGCTCATGGAGGCGTCGCCGACGAAGATCACCTTGTAGTCGGTGGGGTAGGTATGGAGCACCTGCCACGTGTCGGTCAGCTCGCTGCGTCGGCGCGCGTTGGCGCGCCAGACGTGCTCGTAGAGGCAGTTGTGGAAGTAGAAATACTCGAGGTGCTTGAACTCCGAGCGCGCCGCCGAGAACAGCTCCTCGGCGCCCTTGATGTGCCAGTCCATCGAGCCGCCGACGTCGAAGAACATCAAGACCTTCACCGCGTTGTGCCGCTCGGGCACCATGCGGATGTCGAGGTAGCCCTTTTCCGCCGTGCCGCGGATGGTGCCGTCGAGATCCAGCTCCTCGGCTGATCCTTGGCGCGCGAAGGAGCGCAGCCGCCGCAGCGCCACCTTGATGTTGCGCGTGCCGATCTCGACCGTCTCGTCGAGATCCCTGAACTCGCGCTTGTCCCATACCTTGATCGCGCGGCGGTGGCGGCTCTCCTTCTGGCCGATGCGAACACCCGCCGGATTGTAGCCGTAGGCGCCGAACGGCGAGGTGCCGCCGGTGCCGATCCATTTGCTGCCGCCGGCGTGCCGGCCCTTCTGCTCGGCGAGGCGCTCGCGCAGCGCCTCCATGATCTTTTCCCACCCGCCGAGCTCGGCGATGCGCTTCTTGTCCTCCTCGCTGAGGTGCAGCTCGCTCATGAGGCGCAGCCATTCCTGGGGGATCTCGACCTCGACCGCGTCGGGAAGCGCCGCAAGCCCCTTGAAGACGTGCCCGAACACGCGGTCGAAGCGGTCGAGGTGGCGCTCGTCCTTGACGAGGCAGGCGCGCGACAGGAAGTAGAAATCATCGACGCGGCGGCCGGCGAGATCGGCGTCGAGCCCTTCGAGCAGCGTCAGGTACTCCTTGAGCGTCACGGGGAGCCCGGCCTGCTTCAGCGCGTGGAAGAATGTGACGAACATGGACGTCCCGGGTCGCACGGGTGACGGCTATTTCTCCGACAATAGGAAAAAGCAGACGGGAGGTGCCAGCGCAGCTCGCGTCGCGGCGCGCCGGCCGTCTATTTCTTCTGCGGCTCGCCGGCCGAGGCGACCTTGCCCTTGGCACCGAAGAGGATGTCGTTGTCGTCGATGTACCACTTCTCGACTTCGGTGATCTCCGGCGGCTTGCCGCTTGCCAGCAGCCATCCGTCGACGGCGTACTTCTGGTTCGACCCCTTCTCGATGAGAATGCCGGCGTAGTGCGTCCAGCCGGAGACGCCCTTGCGGTAGTCCTCCTTCACGTAGACGCCGCCGACGCTGTGGTGGCGCAGGAGCTGGTGCCCGTCGAGAACGAGCATGTAGCTCGACAGATTTGTCGCCACGTCGACGCAGTCCATCTGCGAGGGGTCGCCGCTGCCGCCGAAGTCGTCGCCGGGCCGATCGTTCGCCGTGCCGACTTCGGCATCGACCCTGTGCTCCATCCACGCGAGCGTCTCGCGGATGGCCGCGCGCTCGTCCGCCGCGGTCTTGGTCTTTGCGGCGGACATCAGGGACTGCAGCTTGGCGATGTCGGCGTCCGTGAAGCGGAACGGCGTCTGTATCTTGCAGCCGTAGGCATGGCAGGCGAAGACGCGATCGCCCTCGGGCATGCGCGCCTTGTAGCGCTGGTAGTGCGCATCGACGGGATCGTCCAAGTGATAGGCGCAGCCGGCCACGTAGGCCGGCAGCAGCAGCGTGACGACGCTGCGGCACAGCCACACTGGCACTCCGACGCGCTTCGACCAACCGCTCAGATCAATCTCCCAAGAGCTGCACGACGCGACTGGCACTGGATCCCTTCGCGGCTAACACGCGTGAGTGCGATTCGTCCGTAAGCCGGAGACGCGCGCGCACACCTTTGGCGCGGACTGTGGAGAAAAGAAAAAACCGCCCCGGTTTCCCAGGGCGGTTCGAGTTTGAGAGAGATAGTCGCTCGGCAGCGATTAGAAGTTTATGAGGCCGCCGAACTTGATGTATTGGAAGTCCTTGTAGCCAGCCAACGTCCGGTGGACACCCGGCGGCGCAGCCGCCGCCGCCGGCGATCGCAGCACCACCGATGCCGTCAGACCGCAGAGGTTGTCGTCAAGCGCCCAGGTGACGGTAGCTGAGCCACAGCGACATGGCAGCAGCATCGATCTCCTGCACCACGCCAAGACCCCAGACATGCAGCGTGCTGTTGTAGGCATTGATCTGCGTTGCGTTGAGCCCCACAGCTCGCTGCGCTGTTGAGGTTGTTGCCGTCGTCGTTCCGCAGATACTCGCCGTAGAGCACCGTGTGGCCAAGGTGGGTCCAACGTTCACGCAGACCGGCCTTGAAGTACCAGGTCGTCGTGTCGGGAAGCAGGTCGGTGCCAAGTAGGGTATTGCCGGCGCCGAAGAGTTGTGCACCGCTCTCGGTCAAGAGACCGTAGTCGACCATGCCCCAGAGACCGGTGGGAACGTGCTCCACATACAAGCCGGCCTGGAAGTAGTTCGCGCGGCCTGGGTTCGGATAGAAGCCGCTCAAAGCGTTCGAGCCGTTGCATCAGGAACCCAACATTCGGATTGTTACCGTCGCTCCACTGGTTGTAAGCAGCGGCGGCCGACACCTTGATGCCGTTCCACTCGCCAGCGTAGCGTGCAGCCACGTCCCAGAAGTCGTCGTCACCCCAAGAGGCCGACACCGAGAAGCCGCTCCAGGTCGGCGAGTCGTAGCGAACCGCCATACGGGTCAAGCCGTCGCAGTCACCCCAGGCGCCACCCATGCCACGGCACGAGCCAGCACCGCCCCAGATGAAGCCGATCGGCTGCACCGTTCTTACGGAAGATCTGGAAGGCGTTGGTCGTCGAAGGCCACCCAGTTCGCCGGAACGAGCGAGCCCGAACCGTCAACGAGGATTGCGGTGTTATCCGAAGCCTGCGACTGACGGCCGATAGACACCTTGCCGAGGTGGTCGCTCTTCAAGAACCAGAACGACTGCAGCACGGTGACGACCGGGCCGGTGAAGGTGCCCTGCTGGGTCAGCGGGTCAACCGCCGGTCCCTGGGCGCCGGTGCCGAGCAGTGCCGCGCACACCCTGATCGATCGTCAGCGAGTCGCTGTCGATCGCTTCGAGGTGCAGCACGTAGCCGGCGTAGTAGCCTGGCGCAATCGTCGCCTGGCCGGTGAACTTGACGTTGGTGGCGAGCGTGGTGCCAAGACCAATGATGTAAAGGTTCTTCTCGAAACCGTCGTCCCAATACATCATCTGCTCGGCGACCCAGCCGGACACGGTCAGTGACACCTTACGGTTGCCCTTGCGGGCGGTCGTGGCTTCAAGTTCGGCGATGCGCTCCTCGAGATCTGCGCAGCAGTTCCCCCCGAGGTCGGCCGCGGACGCGCTGCCGACGGAAAGACCGCCTACCAGCAGGCCCGCCGCCACAAGGGCGCTAAGGCTGAATTTCCTCATCATTTGTCTCCCGTCTTCGTCTCAGCTGTGTGGCGGACGCTGAACAAAGGAACGCGAGACAAAAACCGCCCTAGCAATTCGCAACGCGAATCCCTCTATGGACCGCTGCGTGCCAAGGCGGACACTGCTGTGATTCGCGCGGGTGCAACAATTAGGCAGTGCCGATTTGCCCCCGACGAATCCAGCGACTGTGGCGGCAGGGCCACGAGACCGTCGTTCCAGGGTCGCAGTTGTTCGGGAGCGAGAGCCAGCGAAGAGGAGGCGGGAGAGGCGGTTCGCCCGCAAAACCGGCCCCTTCAACGAGTTGGAGGTTGCCCCAGCGCCTCTGAGCGAGCTTGGACCCCGGCTGATTTGGCTTCGTTTTGCCAATTCACCAATTAATCTGTATACGGATTAACTCTCTCAAGCCGTAAGCAGACGCGGCGGCCCCAAAGGCCCTATTTCGGCTCCGGTCCTCCTCAGCGCGGAAGTCAACTGCTTCGTTACGCTGCGGGCTAGTCGTCATCCGGCCGGACGTGTCTGCGACTTCTAAGCAGCGCGGGGGTGATTTGCTCGACTGGTGTGCGAGGTGCGCTTGCGATTGTCTGAACAAAGGCGCTACGGACGTACATCAGCTCGGATATCCCCTGTCGCTGAACGGGTGACTGCGAGGAGCTTGCGATTTCATGCCATCCTCTCCGCCTCGGTCACGCCTTTCCATCGGCGCGAGGCTTCCCAAAGGCGGCTCGCGAAATTCAAAGGATCGAGGATTCCGTGTCGCGCCCACCACGCTCGCTCATCCCCTGTGTGGTGCAGCGAGTTGTGATGCCCATTGCATAATGGAACGGTGAACTCATCCGAAACCTTGAGCCCGAGCGCGCTCGGTTGGGCAAAGCGAATGTGATGCGCCTGGGCGGGTCTGCGGCCGCATACTAGGCAAGGCTCATTGGCGACAAAGGCAAGATGCGCCTTATCACGGACGCGCTTTTCCTTTGGAAAGGCGAGCTGAGCGGCGTGCCTTTGCGCCATTGATCGATAAGTCTTCGCGTTCAGGCTCCTTAGCCTCGTTGTGAGTTAGGGTCTTGACCCGCTCTTTAAGCGCCGAGCCAAGCCTTTTGACAGGATCAACATCAGCCGTCTTTCTCAGCGCGGGGTAGCATGGCAAGGCTGATGAGGTTGGCTTCCCAGAACGCATAGACCGCATCCACGGTGGGCAGGGCGCGCACCGCTTGCAGGGTCGCGCCGCGAAGGCATCGGCACTCGTGAAAGCTCAGTGCGGGTCGCTGTGCAGCAGTGCGAAGCGGTCGGGCGAAGTTGGTTGCCTGCTGGCGAGCTTCGTGCCGGTGACGCCGCGTGACGCCCCGCTGCTCCTTGTCGTAGAGCGCCAGCCCGAAGGGATTGCCGAAGGTCGCCAGCGCGCGCTTGGTGGCGTCGGTCTCGGCGGCCTTGAGCGCGATCTCATGCGCCGTCTCGGCCAGCGCGCGATCTGCCGACGCCGGTGCCGATGCCCTCGCGCACGATGATGGCGTCGCCGGCGCGCACCGTGATGCGCACCTTGGCGGTATAGAAGCAGGCGGTCTCGCCGCTGCTGCGTCTCCCGCCACAGGCAGCGCGGCGACAGCGTCTGCCGGTCCCAGCTATCGTAGCCGAAGATGCGATTGGCCTCGGCAATGACGTGCCAGCCTTCGACGTAGCTGATGGGCGTGCCGTTGTTCGCCCGCGTCTTGACGTGGCGATAGCGCAGCTTGGCTTTCAGCGCTTGCTGCTGTTGCATCGGTGAACGCCATTACTTGGTCCTCACGCTGAGTTGGAGGCGCGGCGGCTCCAGAACCGCGCCTTCGATCGCCGTGCCGGCCTTGAGCGCGGCCAGTAGGCCCTGTCGATCGAGCTTGGGAGGCTGCGGCTTCCAGTAGGCGGCAGGGATCTTGGTCTCCTCGACCACCTCGAGGGTCGGCGCTCCATGGCGCAGGGAGGCGGTAAAGTCGGCGACCAAGAGCTTTGGGATCTCGGCTTCGTTCATGGCCTTAAGCGCCAGCTCCCGCTTGCGCTTGGCGCTCGTCTCGAAGCGTTCGATCCGCGCCTTCATGTCGGAAAGACGTGTGGAGAGGCCGGCGGCCAGCGCCTCATCGTCTAGTGCCGAGCGGATGACCTCGGCTAGCATCTCGCGAAGGTCGGTGATTCCTTCGAGCGTGTCGGCGAGGGTTTCGGCATCGAGGTCGGGAATTTCGGCCAGGAGGCGATCGCGAAGGTGCTTGTGCGTAGCAACTTCAGCAGGGACCGCAGCGGCTATGTATGTCTCCACGCGCATAAGGACGCCCGCAAAAGACGATCGAGCTAAACAGTATCATAGTATGGCTATTTGTCAAGTATATAGCTCAGTTACGAGCTATTTTAAATGATTCTTCCTCTCCAGATCCGAGCTGCGCGCGTGTTGCTGGGCCTAAGTCAAGCGGAGCTCGCTTCAAGATCCGGGATCGGCTTAGCCACCCTTAAGAGGATAGAGAGCGCCGGGACCGAGCTGACGGGAACCGCACAGACTATGTCCCGGATCCAAAAAGCGCTCGAGGCGGGCGGTGTTACCTTCATCGACCAGGAGGGGGAACAGGGACCCGGCGTTCGCTTGCGCAAACCGGTCATTTAGGCCGCCCCATCACCTTGCCCTCATGATTTACCTACCGCAGAAGAGGCGACAGCAGACCAGAGATGACGCGTCCGTTCGCGCGTGATAATTCACGATGGTGCCGCAGGGTGTTGAGTGGGAACGATCATTTGAAGCCGGGCAGGCAGTCCGCGGGTGTATGGCGCGGGTTCATCGCGATGCTTCTGTCGGCCTGCGTCGCCGGCTGCGCCTATCACTTGGACGATCCCGTCGATGCGCACTACCAGCGCTACAAGGCGCGCATGCCCGAGGGCGATCGCGTCTTCGCCTGCCACGCCTACGGCTGCAAGATACAGACGCCGTTCCGCTTCACGGACGCCGACATCGCCAAGCTGCAGTCCCTGATGTCGGCCGCAAAGACCAAGACCGCGGCGGACGAGCGCGCGGCCATCCGCGAGACGCTCGCGTGGATGGAGCACAGGGTCGATGCCGAAGTCGGCACGGCGAACGATCGGCCCGGCGACGACTTCGGCGGCAGCGGCGACCCCTCGCAGATGGACTGCGTCGACGTGGCGACAAATCTGTCGAGCTACATGCTCGTTCTCGATGGGCACCAGCTCCTGCGCCACCACAGCGTCGGCGGCGTCTACGTGAAGGAGGACTACCGCAAGGGCGTCTCCGGCTGGACGCACTACGCCGGCATCCTCATCGAGAAGGGATCGAACCAGAAGTACGCCGTCGACGGATGGCTGCTGGCAAGCGGCAAGCCGCCGGAGATCATTGAAGTCGAGAAGTGGTACATCGACGACTCGAGCATCGTCTTCGGCGGCCAGGGCTCAGGCAAGGGCACACAACCCAACTAGCGTCGGTCGACAGGCCCGATGCTCGAACGCCCGAGTGGGCGTAGGCGAGAGATCCGAAATCAGCGGCGACGAGCCATTCGCTCAGACGGCGACCTAGGATGGTCGCCTGAGGCGCCGAATAGAGCCATCGCTTCAGCGCTCGCTCTTCCCAAAGCACAGGGGGAAAACCAAGAGAGCCACCCCTCGCGGGGTGGCTCCTTCGGGGTCCTGCGTAGGTGGAGTAGCGGAAGTAGGATTAGAATTGGATCATAGCGCCAACGGTGACCATCTTGAAGGTGTCGAGAGACGTTTCGCCGGGGAAGGCGCCGTTCTGGAAGCCTGGCTCGAAAAAGGCGTCCCGTCGGTTTGTTGGTAGATCGCATACAGGTCCATCGCGGCCGCATCGATGTGCTGCACAACACCCCCCTGCCAGAAAGTGAGTTCTGCGCCGAATGAGGTGCCCGGATTCGTGCCTGCTTCGTCGTGACGGTACATACCGAAGATCGTGGTCGTGCCGAGAGCAAACCACTTGCTGCTCGATACCGGGCTGGATGAACCAGGTCGTGCTCGTCGGATCCCACACGTTCTGGAGAACGGGGCCGCTGCCTTGGTCAGATTGTTCTGGAAGAAGTCTGTAAATTTCTGTCTGCCCCAACCGCCGTACAGATAGAGGCCGGTCGGGTCATGTTTGATCGTGGCTGCTGCACCTTCCCAGGTGCAGGCATAGTCAGTAACGAGGGGATTTCCGGCGGGGCCGGTTTTACCAGTTTGTGTGCCGCCGCATGCTGTCCCGGATTGGCTGTTTGTTTGGTTGGCTACAGGTGGTGGAGCCTATGATCGTTGCTCGCGCCGTAACCAGCCTTGGCGAGAAGGCTGATGCCGTTCCACGAGCCCTTGTAGGTCAAGGCGGCATCCCAAACGTCGTCCTCGCCCCAAGCGGCAGCCACGCTGAAACCAGAAAGGAAACCCTCAAACTTGGGCGAATTGTAGCGCACGACCTCACGCCGGCCGTCCTGACCGGGTGTCGAATTGTTGAAACCGCGCATGACGTCAGTCCACTTTGTGCCGTTAGAGCCGCCAATAAAGACTCCATTGTGCCTCAGAACAAATGCGCCCATGGCCACCGCAGGTCCCTCGGCGTCGGCAAAGTTGCGCGTGTTGGCTAAATCGGCATCGTCGAGCAGGTGGTACGTCGCGGTGCCGTTGAGGCCAACGGCGATTTGGCCCCAGACGGTTGCTTTTGATGAACCAGTTGCTCTTACGAACAATGAGGCCGTTATTCTGATTGATCGCCAAAAGGTTCGTTGATCCGTCCTGGATCTGGTTCCACTGGCTGGAAGGTTGGCCTTGCAGGCCAATCTCAAGAACGTAGCCGGCCGACCAGTCCTTGTCGATCTTGGCCGAGCCCGTGAACCGGAAGCGCGACTGCTCCAACGCGTTTGTGCCGACATAGACGTTCTGTTCGGTCCCGTCGTCCCAACCGAAAACGGCCTCGTTGACCCAGCCCGAAACCGTCAGGCTGACTTTGCGGTTGCCCTTGCGGGCCGTCGTGGCCTCGAGCTCCGCCACGCGCTCCTCGAGATCGGCGCAGCAGTTGCCGCCGAGATCGGCCGCTTTCGCCGATACGCTCCCGCTAAGCACAAATCCAACTGTTCCGAGAATGGTCGCCCATCCCGCGGATTTCCCTACTCCCCCGAACATACGCAACTCCTACGAAGTACGCCTCAACTTGGCCTTCGATCGACGCAACAGGTACGCGACCACGCCGCTCAGCCCGGTCCGCCCCACACACGCTGTGGCGAGAAGCCTTGCTGAGGTAGAACTACCGAAGGGAAGGCCGGTCAGTAAACACAGGAAGGTAAGTATGACAATTCATGACAAACCGGGTGTGGCGGTTTGTCGTTCCGGTCATCTTCTGCTACGCGACCCAGACCGTCGGTTTGGCCCTTTGATCATTCGATCAATCTCCTGAGGATGGAAGGGCTTACCGCTCTTGTTGACGTGGCCGGCTTCGGCAAGCTGGGCGCTGATCTCTCGGAGCGTGATGCGCGTTCCGGCGCGCTGGGCCAATTCATAAAGGTTTTTGGCCAGGCGTACTGCTGTCTGGAACGATATCGATGTACTGCTTTCGCCACTTAGGTCCTACTTTTCAGCGGGAGGCGCTCATTCGTTCCTCGAATGCGTGCTGCCGAGAGCAGTTTTTCAAATGCCGAGGAGCTTGGTCCGAGACTGCGCTCGACAATGTTGGTTGTGAGCTAGTATCAGGTGTAAATTGGCTGCCGTCAGCAGCAATCAATGAAATCCCAAACTCCGACAATCTTTTCCGTCCAACCGCTTGAATAAGTGGATCAGATGCAAAGCTTTCGGCGGACGCGACAATAACCGTCCGCGCTCGCATTTCTCTCAAGTCGGTTCAGAACTCTTGCAAAGCTCCGACGATGCTATGATGTCGGCACTGCTATCATTCGGTAATCTGCTGCGACAATTTCAAAGCCCGCTTTTCGTGCGAATGAGGAAATGATCTTGTGCTCGCGCGTTGCTTTCCCTGATGGATCCTCGGCGTAGGAAGGCTATCGCGGGAGTGCGATCCATGATGCTGCCTCTTGCGCTCGTCCGGCCCTGACGATCACGCCAGTTGCTCGATATTGCCGATCAAGTCGAAAACGAGTTGCTCGAGTCAGCGCGAGAGAACTCTTCCAGCGCAATTTCAGTGGAGAGGAATGCTCTCCGCACACCCGCGATACGCTTTCCGGCATCTCTCTTGCCAACGTGCGCCAAAGGTGCCGAAACGAATGCATGGTGTACGACCTTCTCGCGGAGGAACCGGCTTCCGTAGTCCTGGAACCATCTTCCTCGGCCCAGTTTCTTGACCGGAAGTGATGGAAAGAGCCATGAATCTGATCCGTGTTTGGCTTCAACCTCCCTCGCCACTCTCAGAATGTCCATGCAGGCGGGATGGATCGGAATGTCACGGATGCTAGAGCGGTTCTTCACGCGACCGTGCAGGTCATGAACCCGCAGCACAGGGACACCGTGAAGGACGGTGACATCGGCGGCTGCGCAGTTGGCAGGCTTCTCCGCTCCTCATGCCGTGATAGGCAAGCAGGCGAACAACCCAGCCGAACGCGTCGGTCTCACCAGTGAGCGCCTGGAAGATGTCCCGCACCTGAGTTGACGTGAACCCTTGCCGTTTAGCGGACAGCTTGATCCCAAAATCACGTGCTCTGATTCCATGTGCGGGATTGCGTCGAGACGATCCCCTCACTGAGGGCCAGATTGAACAAGCCATGCATCTTGCAGAGGTGCTCGGCGATGTTGGCGGACTTCATGCGGGGCAGGTTCTCAAGCTCATCCCGATAGGCAATGACGTGGGCTCGGTAACTTCATGAGGTTCCAGGTCACCAACTAGGTCGATGAACCTACGCACACAGAGCCTCGTCCTTGCCAAACCGATCTGACTGCGGGGGACTTTCTTCGCTCCCACAGGTCCACCAACCGCATCAGATGTGGGCGTCGGCCATTGCGCAGGCTCGGAGCTTCAGAGCCGGCTCACCTTCAGCGCCGACCTAGATGCAGTTGGGGCGGGCCGTTCGCCCATGCCGATGGGATCGGCAGTTAGCGGCGTGACCTTTGGAAGATGCCCGCAGAGCCAGTATCCGCTTGCCGTGCTCATAGGCCAGTCCATGGGCCAGGGTCTCGGCTTCGGCTCGCGAGACGTTCCCCAGGCACTTCACCCAAGCCCGTCTGTTTTCGAGGTGCTGGATGTCTTCTGGCACGCGCGCGGACGTACTTAAACCCGTTCCCGTGGGGGACGATGTAACTCTTACGGTAACTGCCACGCCCGGTACGCATCGGGCGGCGTTTGTAACCCAATTTCTAACCCAAACCGCTGGTCCGCCTGCCCCTCGTGTTGCCTTTGGGTCTGGGCGTGTTCTGCGGGCCACAACCTTGGATTGGCCGAAACTTTAGAAAACAACTTTACATTCAACGGCTTAGGCCCAAAAGGAAGAAGCCGCCCCTTTCGGGACGGCTTCGCTGTTCTGTAGGTCGGTCTGCTGAGCTCTTAGAAGTTGATCAGACGCGCCGAACTTGACGATCTGCAAGTCCTGGAAGTCGAGTTGCGTAGGTTGCAGTCGCAGGCGACGCCGCAGGCCGTGGCAGCGCGTCCGTGCAATCCTGGCCATCGGCCGTCGAAGTGGCGATACTTGAGCCACACGGACATGGCAGCCGCGTCGATCTCCTGCACCGCACCGACGCCCCACTGCCGCGTAGTCGCTGCCGAATGATGTTGCCGTCGATTGGTTCGCAAGCGACAGTCGACCGCACTGCAGGCTCGATCGGGTCGCTGCACTCTCTCGTACTCACCGTAGAGCACGGTGTGACCGAGGTGGGTCCAACGCTCACGCAGACCGGCCTTGACGTACCAGTGGTCGGGTCGCGTTCAAGCCGCTTGAGGTCCGTCATCGACGCAGCGTGGGTACCGGCCGAACCACGATGCGGGCATAGCCGATGCATGGATCCGTCCTGATCTAGCTCAGCCGTAGGCACCGTAGGCAAAGAGGCCCGTCGGCACGTGCTCGACGTAGGCACCGACCTGGAAGTAGCCGTCGTCGCTTCGACCCGCGACGGTGCACGAAGCCACCGCCGGCGTTGCCGCACGCGCCGTTGATCTAGGCGAAGCGATCACGCCGACCAGCAGGCACCGACGAGCCGTGCAGACGTCGTTGCATTGCCGTCGGTGACTTCGTGACTAGGCAGCAGCGGCAGCAACCTTGATGCCGTTCCACTCACCAGCGTAGCGGGCGGCGACATCCCAGATAGTCGTCCTCACCCCAGCGGCCGACACGGAGAAGCCAGCAAACGTCGGGCTGTCGTAACGCACGACGTTCTCGGTCACGCCGTTGCAGTCACCACCGATGCCATCGCCGATGCTGTGGCAGGAGTCGATGGAGCCCCAGGTTAGAGCCGAAAGCGGCGCCGTTCGGGCTTGCGCATGCCGAAGCTAGCGTCGTCGAACAGCACCCAGTTGGCGGGAACGAGCGAGCCCGAACCGTCAACGAGGATGGCCGTGTTGTCCGAAGCCTGCGACTGCTTGACCGACGCTGACCTTGCCGAGGTGGTCGCTCTTCACGAACCAGAACGACTGCAGGGTGTAGACGCCACGCTCGGTGTCCTGAACGACCCGTGAGCCGCGGCAGCGAAGACCGCCGGATCGTCGTGCACTGGCTCAGCGCCGAGCGGGTCAGTCGCTGCCGACTTCGAGGTGCAGCACGTAACCAGCATACCAACCGGGCGAGATCGTCGCCTGACCGGTGAACTTGACGTGTGCTGGCCAGCGTCGTGCCGAGGCCGCCCACGTAGGTGTTCCTCTCGACACCGTCGTCCCACCACATGACCTGCTCGGCAACCCAACCGGAGATGGTCAGCGACACCTTGCGGTTGCCCTTGCGGGCGGTCGTGGCCTCGAGCTCAGCAATACGCTCCTCGAGATCAGCGCAGCAGTTGCCCCCGAGATCGGCGGCGGACGCGCTGCCGGCGGTAAGCCCACCCATCAGCAGGCCTGCTGCCACCAGGGCACCCAGACTTAACTTTTTCATTGACCTACTCCCGTCTGCTTACTTTCTGATGGCGACGCCACGCA
Organism: uncultured Alphaproteobacteria bacterium; assembly: GCA_963817485.1. GTDB lineage: Bacteria > Pseudomonadota > Alphaproteobacteria > Rhizobiales > Hyphomicrobiaceae > Hyphomicrobium_A. The sequence goes on from CAWFOR010000003.1 coordinate 130,802, forward strand.
CAAGTGCCGCCTACTCCCTACGAAACCCGAATCCACTCCACGAACTCGCGTCGCGGCGGTCGTGAGACCGAATCACCGCTCGGGGAAAAACATAAGCAGAGAATGGATGCACAGGAAACGGGCTAGGCGCGGATCGTTGCGGAATTCACAGGGGTTGTGGCTACTCTGCAACGAGCCCGATTGAGGGCATAACCCACCGTATTCTCGCCATTTTCAGCCTATTGCGCTGAAATTTCCTGCGCCGGTTATCCCCAATACCCCAGTCCGGGGGGCTTGCCCAGGTCCGAATCGGTCATCCGCGACAGCCACTGCAACTCAACCGGCCCCGGCCTCGCGGCCCTTCTTGCGGGTCTGCACGAATTCCCGCGACAGGAACGCCAATATGATGACCACGAAGGCCATGCTGTGGGTCACCAGGACGGTCGCGGGGCGATCGGCGAAGCTCATGCTCACGAAGTGCCGGAAAAAGTCCGGTTGGAAGCGATCTGCCTGCCCGTAGAGCGCGCGGTACTGGTCAAGCGTGGCATCTAGCAACAGGTAAGTGTTTGCCAGGGCCTTGCCGTTGATCCACTCGAACGCCGCGACGCCGGCGATGGCAAAGATGCGGGCGACGACGTTGAGGCTCTCGACCGCCTCGTCATAGATAAAGAGCAGCGCGAAAATCGCGATGTGGACGGTCACGAAGAACTGCCACAGGAAGTCGATTTGAGCGCGAAAGCCCAAGATCGCTTCGATCAGCGTCGCTTCCTGGATCATGACGGCTCCCCCAAGGGCCTACCTCAGGGCTTCCCCAAGCCCCGGGACGCGTTAACTATGCAGCCGCCCTCACATTCGCCGACACTATGGGTCGAATGCGTCGAAACTCTGGATGCGACGCCGCGGCGCATCTACCACCCAAGCCTTGCTGCCCCTTGCTCGGAATCTTTAGCTGCGATAGATTGTTGCGGCGCAGCAAGTGCGCCAAAACATGGATCGCAGACAGACGATCGCAAGCTCGTCTGGCGTGAGTGGAAGGCCGTCAAAGTAGCCAGAGAGTAAGCGAAGGCGGCCGACACCAATCCTCGAAAAGCGCGGGAAGGAAGAACCGGGAGAGGGCGTTGAGCGCCACTCTGGAGGGATCTTGCGCCGCCCAAAGGCGGACAGGATTTTCTGGGCAAATGAACGCTACGGGTGCGTTGCGCGTTAAGGCGCGGCGAGGGGACGCTCAGAGGCACGGAAAGCACGCAACGATGAATCGTACGTGGGTGGATCGCAGGGCGGTCCTCATGCGAGCCGGTGCGCTGGCGCTCGCCGGGATGGGCGCACCCTTCATTAGGACAACGCGCGCGCGCGCGCTTCCGACCTTCGACGCCAGCGCGGCCTTCGGGCCGACGCACGTGCAGGCTCTCGCCGAGCAGCTCGCGGCCCAGCCGTTCGCCAAGCCGGCGGTGAAGCTGCCCCAATCATTCCAGCAGCTCAGCTACGATCAGTTCCGCGACATCCGCTTCCGCACCGACCAGGCGATCTGGCGCGGAGAGAAGCTCGATTTCGAGCTCCAACTTTTGCCGATGGGATGGTTGTTCGACACTCCCGTCGAGATCTGGCTCGTCGACAACGGCGACGCGCACCGTCTCATGGCGGACTCCACTCTCTTCTCGCTCGGACCGCTCGTGGGCGACGTGGGCAGCGCGGCCCCCTACGGGTTCTCGGGCTTTCGCGTGCACGGGCCGATCAACCGCCCCGACTATCTCGACGAGTACATCGTCTTCCAGGGTGCGAGCTATTTCCGCGCCGTCGGACGCGGACAAACCTACGGTCTCTCCGCGCGCGGTCTCGCCATCGACACGGCACGGCCGGGTGGCGAGGAGTTTCCGATCTTCCGCGCCTTCTGGATCGAGAAGCCGAAGCCCAACGCGCGCTCGATCACGGTGCATGCGCTCCTCGACAGCGCGTCGACGACCGGCGCCTTCCGCTTCGAGATCGAGCCGGGCGAGGCGACGATGATCGATGTCGAGGCAACTCTCTATCCGCGCCGTGCTCTCACTCACGTCGGCCTGGGGCCGCTCACCAGCATGTACCTCACCGGTCCCGGTCATCACCGCATCGGCGATGATTTCCGGCCCGCGGTGCACGATAGCGACGGGCTCGCCATCTACAACGGCAACGGCGAGTGCCTGTGGCGGCCGCTGACGAACCCGCGCACGCTGCAGGCAAGCGCCTTCATGGATCGCGCGCCGAAGGGCTTCGGGCTGTGCCAGCGCAGCCGCTCGTTTCACGATTTTGAGGACCTCGAGGCGCGCTACGAGCGCCGCCCCACAGTTTGGATCGAGCCCAAGGGCTCGTGGGGGTCGGGCTACATCGAGCTCATCGAGATCCCGACCGGCGAAGAGATCCACGACAACATCGTCGCCTACTGGAAGCCCGCGAGCGGGCCCGAGCCGGGCCGTCCCTTCGCATTTGCCTATCGCATGTACTGGAGCGACGGCATCCCAGTCGGGTGGAGCGGCGCGCGCACGCTCTCGACCCGTGTCGGCAGGGGCCGCAAGGACGGCTCGGTGCTGTTCGTCGTCGACTTCGGAGGCGAAGCCGTCTCCGGCAAGGCGCAGCTTCCCGTCGCTACCGTCAATGCCAATCCCGGCACCGTCGAGAACGTCACCGTGCATCCCAACCCCGAGATCGACGGGGTGCGCGTGAGCTTCGAGCTTGACCCCGGGGGAACCGATCTTTCCGAGCTGCGTTTGGTGCTGCGGGCTGGCGAGCAGCAAATCTCCGAGAGCTGGCTCTATCGATGGACGAAATCATGAGCGACCCCAATGCGGGCCTTCGTGTCGGACGATTGTCGGATGTGAAGAATTCCATGCTTCCGCCCGAGGCTCCGCTCGATATGCCCGAGCAGGATTTCGGCAAGCGCGCAGACAAAGCTCAGCGTGAGCGCAAAGGCTATTGGATCCCTCGGGCGGCGCTGTTTACCGGCACCGGCATCCTGACGGGCGCCTTCGCCTACGAGCTCTACCACGTGCTCGGGCTGGCGCAGCTCACGCCCATCCAGCTCTTGTTCCTGGTGCTGTCGACGATCGCCTTCGGCTGGATCGCACTCGGCTCGCTTTCGGGCGTCCTCGGCTTCCTGCCGCTGTTCGTCGGCGAGAACGCGGACACGATCGCGCTGCCGCCGCCCGAAGGTCCGCTGAAGTCGCGCACGGCGCTTCTCTTCCCCGTCTATCACGAGACGCCATCGCGCATCGCAGGCACGATCCAGGCGATCGCGTTCGAGCTGCAGTCCATGGGACGCACGCCCGCGTTCGACGTCTTTATTCTCTCCGACACCCGCGGCGAGGCTGACGGGAAGGCGGAGGAGCGCGCCTACTCCGCGCTTGCGCGCAGCCTGCAGTCGATCATCCCGGTCTACTATCGTCGGCGCCGCGAGAACCGTGGCCGCAAGTCGGGCAACATCAAGGACTGGGTGAGCCGCTTCGGCGGAGCCTATGAGCACTTCGTCATCCTCGATGGCGACAGTGTCATGTCGGGCACGACGCTCGCGCGTCTGGCGCTGGCGATGCAGCGCGACGAGAAGGCAGGCCTCATCCAGACGGTCCCGCGGCTCACCGGCGCGGTGACGCTGCTTCAGTACCTGCAGCAGTTCGCCTCCAACGTGTACGGGCCGTCGGTCGCCACGGGTCTTGCCGCCTGGCACCGCGACCAGGGCAACTACTGGGGCCATAACGCCATCATCCGCACGCAGGCGTTCGCTTCCGCTGCCGGCCTGCCGACGCTGCCGGGCCCGGCGCCGTTCGGCGGCGACATCCAAAGCCACGACTTCGTCGAGGCCGTGCTCTTGCAGCGCGCCGATTGGGGCGTGCACATCGTGCCGACGGTCGAGGGCTCCTACGAGGGCCAGCCGCCGACGTTGCCCGATGTCATCGCGCGCGACCGCCGCTGGGCGCAGGGCAATCTGCAACATCTGTCGATCGTGCGCGCCCGCGGCCTGACCACCATGGGCCGCGTGCACTTGGCGATGGGGGCGACGTCCTACCTGATCTCGGTCGTGTGGGCAGCCTCGCTGATCGTCGGCGTCGTGCTGGCCCTGCAGGGCCAGCAGATGATCCCGAGCTACTTCATCGACAAGAAGACGCTGTTCCCGATCTGGCCGGTGACCGACCCCGGCGCCGCGTTGCGGCTTCTGCTCGCCACCATGACCATCGTGCTCCTGCCGAAGGCGCTGGGGCTGATGCTGGAATTGAAGCGCGTGCGCTATGCGCGCGAGGCGCTCGGCACGCTGCGGGCGATCTTCGGCGTCGTGCTCGAGGCCATGTTCTCGATCCTGCTGTCGCCGATTTTCATGGTCACGCAGACGGTGGCCGTGTTCCAGGTGCTGCTCGGCCGCGACTCCGGCTGGCGCCCGCAGACGCGCAACGGCATCTCCATGAGCTTCCGGGATGCCTTGCGCTTCCACTGGCGCCATACGCTGATCGGCGTGCTGCTCGCCTTCGCCTGCTGGGAAGCATCGCTGCAGGTCATGGCGTGGATGGCGCCGGTGATCGTCGGCCTCATCCTGTCGGCCCCGTTGAGCTGGGTCACCTCGCGGCCCGCCGGGCTCGTCGCCAGAGCGCTCTTGTCAACGCGCGAGGCGCGCAGCCCGCCCGCCATCATCGAGAGCGCCAACCGCGCGAGCGGCGAGTGGGCCGCACGCACTGAGAGCGAGGCGAACCAGCCAGAAGACCTCGATCCCGACGGCGTCGGCGGGATCTCGTACGCGGCTTAATCGGCCGCGGGTGCGCCGCTCGTCGTGGTCGTGCCGGCGCGGCGGAAGGCTTCCGCCAGCATGTCGCGCGCCCGGATCGGCGGCGCGGCAATGAACGGCAGCGGCCGGCACACCTCGACCGCGGCCGCACCGATGCGGGCCGTCAGCGCGCCGTTGAATGCGCCTTCGCCCAATCGCCGCGAGAGACGGCGCAGCAAATCCTGGCCCAGGAACTGACCTAACAGATCGTCGGTAAGCGCGACGCCGCCCGTCGCGATGATGTGGCCGATGACGAGGCGCGCAAGGCGCAAGCCGCCGACCAGTCCGGGGCGCCCGCCGTAGAGCCCCGCGATCGCGCGCAGCATGCGCAGGTTCTCGACCAGCACGTACAGCATCGCAATCCAGACCATGGGGCTGATCGCCGTCACCATGCCGATGCGCTTGGCGGCTGCGAGCACCGTGCGCCGCGCCTCCTGGTCGAGCGGCATCATCAGCTCGCGGTCGGCGAGCGCGAGCAGATCGCCGGCGTTCAACACCGCACCTTCGTGCTCCTTGAGGCGGGCAAGCGGCCAGGCGAGGTCGGCACGGGCCGAGAGAATGTCAGTGAGGTGGCTGACCGCACGCCGCTCGCGCGCGAGATCTTTATCCTTCAGCGCCTCCTTGACCTCGGTGCGCAAGCGGCCGAGGCGCGCGAGCCGGAACAGCCCGAACAGCTCGCGCAGCAGGATCACGAGCACCGACAGGCCGGCGAGGCAGAGCAATGTGAAGGAGACCCAGCCGACCCAGTCGTTGCGCGCGACGGCGACCTCGACGTAGCGCGTGAACCAGAGCGTCGTCGACAGCGCGAGGAGCCCGACGAGGCTCGAGAGCAGGATGCCGCCCCAGCGGATGCCGCGCGACAGGTCGGCGACGGTAGGGCGTACGCTCGTGCGCACGGTCTGCCGCACGCGGCGCGCGCTGGGACCAGCTTCACGCGGGCCCGTCGTTCCCGTCGCCGGCTCGGCCGCGGCACGCAGCGCCGGATCGTCGGGCGCGAACGCCCGCGGTTTGCGGATGTCGGAGTCCATGGTCATGCGAGCCAGTCCGCCAGCAGGAAATCGAGCGCGCGATCGAGGCGAATATTGGGAAGCGCCGGCGCTTCGCCATCGGGTCCGGGGGGCAGCACGCGCGGGGGACGGAAGCGCACGAAGTGCAGCCCCGCCGGTGCCGCGTCCGGCTTTAGGGCATCCTTCGGGTTCTGCGGCAGGTCGCCCGGGAAGACGGCCGCCTCTTGGCGCCCGTTGAACACCTTGCCCTCGATGCGCTCGCCCGGCATCGGCACGCCGACGATGCACGGAAGCACCTCGCTGCCGACTTTGGCTTCGGCTTCGTAGGTTGCCCGCAAGGCGGCGAGGGCCTGCACGCCGACCTCGGCTCCGGACGCGCTCGCGCGGCCCATGGCGCGCTCGGTGATGAGGCGCAGGATCGCTTCGAGGCGATCGTGGCTCGAGGAATGGATGTGGTCGGCCTTGGTCGCGGCGAACAGGAGCTTGTCGATGCGCCGGCCGATGAGCGCGCTGAGCCACGAGGCGCTCCCGATGCGGAACACGCGCAGCACGCCGTCGAGCGCGTTCTGCAAGTCGGCGACGGCCTCGCCCCCTTCGTTCATGGGACCGAGCACGTCGACGAGCACGATTTGGCGATCGAGCCGGCTGAAATGGTCGCGAAAGAACGGCCGCACGACGTGCGACTTATAGCTCTCGAAGCGCCGCGCCATCATGGCGGCGAGCGAGCCGCGCGGGATCGAGCGCCCCTCTTTGAGCGGCAGCGGGCAGAAGGTGAGCAGCGGCGAGCCTTCGAGATCGCCCGGCATCAGGAAGCGGCCGGGACCCGTCGTGTGCAGCACATGGTCCTCGGCCCGCGCCGCCTTGAGGTAGTCGGCAAAGAGGCGCGCGCCCTTGAGCGCAACCTGCTCGTCCTTGCGGGCATATGGATCGGCCGAGCTCAGGAATTCGAGCCACGCCTTGGCGGGGCCATGTGCGTGCCGCGTGCGCGCGCGCCCAACCGCATCCGCCGACCAGGACTCGTAGCTCTCCTCCAGCAATGGCAGGTCGATCAGCCATTCGCCGGGGTAGTCGACGACATCGAGGTTGAGGCGGGAGACGCCGAAGAAGCGGCGCAAGGCTTGCGCGGAGCGGAATTCGATCGTTACGCGGAGCTGGCTCAGGCGCTTGGTGCTTTCGGGCCATTGCGGGGGATCCTGCCCAAGCGTTTCCAGGTGCTCCTCATAGTCGAAGCGGGGGACCGCGTCGTCGGGCTGCGGCTCGAGATAGGCGCGTTCGATGCGGCCCTCGGCCTCGGGAAAAAAGAAGGGCAGCCGCCCGCCTTCCACGAGATTGCGGATGAGCGCGGTGATGAACACCGTCTTGCCCGAGCGCGACAGCCCGGTCACGCCGAGACGGAGCGTGGGCGTCATCATGTCGGTTAGGTAGAGACCGGCGCGATGCAGGGCACGGGCAGCGGTGTCGTCAGAAAGCGCCAAGGGGACCTCGCTAGTGCGATGATCGAGAAATTCGCCATCATCAGCGGCGAGGTGCCGAGCGAATTTCTCGATCTGAATCACACTAGCAAGTCTATGCTTTCTAGTGTCCCTTATGATTCCGAAGTTCGCTCCCGGCCCCAGCAGCGAAGTCCGGCGAACTTCGGAATCGGGACGCTAGGGTCCCCTTTGCTAGAGCGAAGCGGGCGCTGCGGCAAGGCGAGGCCGCGGCATCAGCCGTAGAAGACGACGAAGATTCCGGCAGCCATCACCGTCACCCCCATGAGGATGATCAGACCGCTGCGAATGAATTCCTGCATGACACGCTCCAATCGCGTCACAGATTTGATGTTGAAAACTCTAAGCCGTCGGGATTGAACGATGACTGAAGGTCGCCTTCATGGCTGGTTCATGTTTTCAACACGTGGCGCGCCAATTTGCCTCGCACGTGTTCCTTCGGAGCCGCAGTTACGCGCGTTACCGAACGCGCGCGCCGTCTGCACGTTACCAATTCGCAATCTTTGGTGATGAGCCGTGAGCCGGCACCGCGCTATCGCCGCTCGAGGCGGATGACGCCGGACCAGCGGGCACTTCCCAAATGCCGCGGGTCGGGCTGCGGCAAAGGCAGCGCCATCAGAAGATTGAGCAGCCAGGGAAGGCGGTGCAGGCGCCTTGCTTCGACGGCGAGCGACTGCACGTCGCGCGCGCGCCAGCCGAGATCCTCGAAGAAGGCGATGCCGCTTTCCGGGGCAAAGTGCATGGGCGCCTGCCGCAGATCGACCGCCATCCGTTTCATAAGCACGGTAAGGATCGCCGGACTGATGGTGTCCAGCACCCACCACGTGATGCCCGGCCGGTCGAGGCTGCGTGAGAGCCCGCGTACGGTGTCCTCCTCGAGGTACATGATCAGACCCTCGGAGAGGACGAGCGCCCGTTTATGGTTGCGGACCATTTGATCGAGGAAGCCGTCACGCGCCGCCGCGTCGGCGAGGTCGACCTTCACGCGCTCAAGCACACAACGCGGCGTTTCGGATGCGAGCTGCGCGGTCTTCTCGTCGATGATGCCCGGAAGGTCGGCCTCGATCCAGTGCAGCGCCGCAGGCAGGTCCAGGCGATAAGGCCGCGTGTCGAGGCCGGCCGCGAGGTTCACGACGCAATCGCAACCTACCGCGACAGAGGCGAGGATCAAGTCGTCGATCACCTTGGTGCGTGCGATGACGGGCCACCCGTTGTGCATATTTTTCGCCGCGCGAGCGGCGATGGCCTTGCCCTTCTCTCCGGCGAGACGCTCGGCCAGCGGGTCCTTGAAGATGGCGTCGGGACGCGCCAATTCTATCGCCCGGTAGCACGCTACCCAACGCGCCGTGTCGGACACGTTGGATACGAGCACATCTGCATCGGCAGCACGCATGACGGCACCTAGTCGCCCTTGCGGCGCGACATGAAGGCGATGCGCTCAAACAAATGCATGTCCTGCTCGTTCTTTAAGAGCGCGCCCGCGAGCGGCGGGATCAGCTTGCGCTGATCCGTCTCGCGCAGCGTCTCGGGCGAGATGTCCTCGTTCAAGAGCAGCTTGATCCAGTCGAGCAGCTCCGAGGTCGAGGGCTTCTTCTTCACGCCCGGCACTTCGCGGATCTCGTAGAAGATGCGCATCGCCTCCGACACGAGCCGGCCCTTGAGGCCCGGGAAATGCACGTCCACGATGGCCTGCATGGTCTCGGTATCGGGGAACTTGATGTAGTGGAAGAAGCAGCGGCGCAGGAAGGCGTCGGGCAGCTCCTTCTCGTTGTTGGAGGTGATGATCACGATGGGGCGGTTCACCGCCTTGATGGTCTCGCCCGTCTCGTAGACGAAGAACTCCATGCGATCGAGCTCTTGCAGCAGATCGTTGGGAAACTCGATGTCCGCCTTGTCGATCTCGTCGATCAGCAGCACCGGGCGCACGTCGCGCTGGAAGGCGTCCCACAGCTTGCCGCGCTTGATGTAGTTGCGGATGTCGTGGACGCGCTCGTCGCCGAGCTGGCTGTCGCGCAGGCGCGAGACGGCGTCGTACTCGTAGAGGCCCTGGTGGGCCTTGGTCGTCGACTTGATATGCCACTCGATGATCGGTACCCCGATTGCGTCGGCGACCTCGAGCGCAAGCGCGGTCTTGCCGGTGCCGGGCTCGCCTTTGACGAGGAGGGGGCGGCTGAGCGTGATGGCGGCGTTGACCGCCACCTTCAGGTCGTCGGTCGCGACGTAGCGGCGGGTGCCATCGAATTGCATCGGGGTTGCGGGCTTCCTGGGGCCGGTGAAATCGGGGTGGAGCCTCGGCGGTGCTGGGCCGGAGAGCTGCAAATGGGGCCGCGCTCGGCCCTCCGCGTCAAGCATCCATAGCGCCACACTTCCGACAAAAAAGCGAGCGGTTACCGCCCGACCGGGGCGCTCGTTTTTTGTGATGCGCCCGCCACTTAATCACACCGCGGGAACTGCTTGACAGAAGGTCGCGGTCCATAGAGAAGGTGCGCCAAAGCAGCTTGTCGCCGCCGGTTGAGGGCCCGGCCGCGGGTCTCTTGAAGCCTCCAGGGAGGCACGAATGAGCAAGCGAAACGCCGAGCGAAATGCAAAGGGCGCTGGCAGCGCCAAGACCCTCGCTGTGGGCCGCAAGGTCGCGACGCGCTCCGTCAAGGTGAGCGCCGCGGTCGCATCCAAGGGTAAGCCTGACGTGGCGCCCAAGGCTAAGGCGGCGTCGACCAAGAGAACTGCGGGGAAAAAAATGGCGTCACGCGCCAAGGCTTCGTCGATTGTTTTGCCTCCCGACTATCGCCCGTCGGAGGACGAGCCGTTCATGAACGAGCGGCAGCGCATGTATTTCCGCCTGAAGCTGCTCGCGTGGAAGGAGGAGATCATCCGCCAGACACGCGAGACGCTCGCGGGGCTGCACGAGGAATCAACGCAGCACGCCGATCTCGCCGACCGCGCGACATCCGAGACCGACCGCGCGCTCGAGCTCAGGGCGCGCGATCGCCAGCGCAAGCTCGTGGCCAAGATCGACGCCGCGCTCGCGCGCATCGAGGATGGCTCCTACGGGTTTTGCGAGGAGACCGGCGAGCCGATCGGATTGAAGCGGCTCGACGCGCGCCCGATCGCGACCTTGTCGGTGGAGGCGCAGGAGCGCCACGAGCGGCGCGAGCGCGTCTACCGCGAAGACTGAGTTGGCGCTTCCTTGCAGGTGGCGGCGCGCGTTCGTCGCGTCGCGTGCAGCCGACAGCGCTTTCCCTCGACGCCTGCAACGCAGCTCTGTCGCCAGATCCCCCGCAAAACCGACCGCGCCCCCGCGCTTCCGACGCCGTCTGCGCCACGCTTGAGCACGGGCGCGGCTTCACCATTTCTTCAGTCGACGGCGGTTTCGGGACAGCCCATTTCAGAGGCTTAACCCCGGTTTATGCGATTTTAACCCTAATGATTGAACTGTTGACCCGTGACAGCGGTGCGGCGCCACTCCGCCGCCCCGAAAACGGCCCCAGGGCTTGTTGCTCGGTCGGGCCGTTACTTCGAGCCTCGCGGACTGTGCTTGTAACGCGTAACAGAGTTTAATCCGCCATGCGGCCTCCCCAACCCTTGCGTACTCAGAATCAGCTAGCCTCGCCCGCCATGGGTGAGCGCAATGCCATAGAGCTGCAGCCTGCGCCCTTCGAGACAATCGATGCGGCACAGGCATCCGGCAGCCGTCTGCCGATGATCGCGGCGCTCCTTGCGGGGAGCCTCGTCGCGGTCGCGCTCATCGTGAGCGGGCTGGGCAAGCTTCTGCTTGTCGCCGCGATCGTGGCGCTCGCCGCGATCGGGCTCTTCTTTCTGCTCGCCTTCGTTGCCGGCTACGTCCGCTTTGGCCAGCGCCGCCCGTTGACCGAGATCGTCACCGCGGCAACCGATGCCCTCGACAGCGGCCTCATGATCGCGCGCCGCGACGGCGAGGGCCTCTACGCCAACGCAGCTTTTGCAGCGATGGTCGGGCGCGGCGACGAGGCAGGCGTTGCAACCCTGCAGGAGCTGTTCACCGGCGAGCCGCCGGCGAGCGCAGCGTTGTTCCGGCTCACGCGCGCGGCCGAGCGTGGCGACACGCTCAGCGAGGAGTTTGCGCTGCGGAGCGCCGGCCCCGGCCAGCGCGGCGGCAGGAAGCTCAGGGTTTCCGTGCATCCTTTCGAGACCGACGGCGAAGGCGCCTCGGAGTCACTCGTCGTGTGGCGCATCGCCGACGTAACGGTCGAGCGGATGCAGGAAGCCGCGCGACTTGCGAACGTCGAGGTGCAGCTCGCCCAGTTCGATTCCGCCCCCGTCGGCCTCGCCTCGGTCAGCGGCGATGGCTCGCTGCTGCACGCCAACGCGACGCTCGCACGCTGGCTCGGGCGAAGCTCGCGCTCGGTGCTGGAGCAGCGCCTGACGCTCGCCGACATCACGTCGGGTGACGGCGGCGGCCTTGTCGCCAGCCTGCTCGACCGGGCCGCGACGCAGGTTGCGAGCCTCGACGTGGAGCTTCTGCGCGAGGACGGCCGCATCGTTCCGGCGCGCCTCTTTGCCCGCGCCATGCCGAGCGGGAACGGCCTCACGCTCGCCGTGCTCAATCTTGCCGATGAGAGCGCCGCCGAATTCGAACCCGACGCCGGCGGCGCGCGCTTTGCCCGCTTCTTCCAGTCGGCGCCGTTCGGCATCGCCATCCTCGGCCCCGATGGCCGCATCTCCAATGCAAACGCCGCTTTCTCCAAGCTCGTGCTCGACGGCGCCGGCGGCATCGGCATCGCGGCGGTCGAAGCCCTGTGCCGCTCGGCGGAAGGTGCGACGCGCGCCGCGGTCGAGGCCGGCTTGAAGCGCGTGCTGTCCGGGCGGGCGAACCTCGAGCCCGTGGAGATCACCGTGGGCGCGCGGCGCGATCACGTCTCGCGCGTCTACATGAGCCCGTTCGTCTCCGCCGGCGGCGAGCACGAGGCGGCGATCCTCTACGTCGTCGACGCGACCGAGCAGAAGGCGCTCGAAGCGAAGTTCGCGCAGAGCCAGAAGATGGAGGTCGTCGGCAAGCTGGCGGGCGGCATCGCGCACGACTTCAACAATATGCTGACCGCGATCCTCGGCTTCTCGGACATGCTGCTTACCATGCACCGGCCGAAGGACCTCGCCTACAAAGACATCATGAACATCAAGCAGAGCGCCAACCGGGCGGCCGAGCTGGTGCGCAAGCTGTTGGCACTCGCGCGCCAGCAGACGCTGCAGAACGAAGTGATCAATCTCGGCGAAGTGCTGACCGACGATTTCAACATGCTCAAGCGCTATCTCGGCGAGAAGCACGAGCTGAAGATCTCCAGCGCGCCGGAGCTCTGGTACGTGATGGCGGACAAGCAGGAGTTCGGCCAGGCGCTGTTCAACCTGATCACCAATGCCAAGGACGCGATGCCGGACGGCGGCACGCTGTCGATCAACGCCCGCAACGTGCACGAGCGCGAGAGCCAGAAGCTCGGCCACCGCGAGATCGCGCCCGGCGAGTACGTGCTGATCGAGGTCGGCGATACGGGCCACGGCATGAGCCCGGAGGTGATGGACAAGATCTTCGAGCCGTTCTTCACGACCAAGGCCATCGGCAAGGGCACCGGGCTCGGGCTCGCTTCCGTCTACGGCATGGTGAAGCAGTCGGGCGGCTACATCTATCCCGAGAGCGAGGTTGGCAAGGGCACGACCTTCCGCATCTATCTTCCGCGCCATCTCGGTGAAAAGGACGAAGAGGTTGCGCCGAAGGAGAAAAAGAAGGAGCACAAGGCCGCCGATCTCACCGGCACGGGCCGCGTGCTTCTCGTCGAGGACGAGGAGGTCGTGCGCAACTTCGCCGCGCGCGCGTTGAAGCGCCAGGGCTACAAGGTGCTCGAAGCCGCAAGCGGCATCGAGGCGCTCGAGGTCATGGAGAAGAACAAGGGCAAGATCGACATCGTCGTCTCCGACGTGGTGATGCCGGAGATGGATGGACCCACGCTGCTCAAAGAGCTGCGCAAGAAGAACCCGAACCTCAAGATCATCTTCGTCTCGGGCTATCCCAACGACGCCTTCAAGGCGAGCCTCGGGGAGGAGGAGTTCTCGTTCCTGCCCAAGCCCTTCTCGCTGCCGCAGCTCGCGGCCAAGGTGAAGGAAGAGCTCGCGCGCTGATACAGACGCGGCGACCTTTCGGAATTCGCCAAGGCATTAGGCGTCAGGTCTGCTTCTGGGCATGAAGCTGACAAGCTTCGGCGTGCCTTAGACCGCCGCCAATGACCCAAAGCGGAAATGGTCGCTTCGAGTGGAAGAGGTCTTAATTCCGCGTGGATCGTGTCTGGCACTACGGGCCACGGGATGGGTGGCAAATACGGCACGCTTTCCGGTTCCTTGCGGGACAAACCGAGTTGCCGCGGGCCGATTCTATTGTCCGGTGCCACGTGCTCAACTAATTTCCAGACCGGGATAAATCATCTTTTGGAGGGGCAGATGCGTTCGTTGAAACTGGGCTTAGCCACCGCGGTGGTGATCTGCGCACTTTCGGCGACGGCTCAGGCTGATTGCGTCAAGGTCGAGTCGCTCGGCGAAGCCGTGACCCACGATATCGCCGAGGTCTTTGCGACGCACGGTCTTGCAAACATCATCTATGGGAAGGGTCGCGTGGGCAAGGGCCCTGTCCACACGACGTGCGTCGATGGCTCAGGCTACAACGACGTGTCGCTCCTGGCAGACGGCGTGCAGCGCGACGGCACCCCATACCTGCTTAGGCGCTTGGCTTTGCTTGCCCATGTGACCCCGATGCTTGGTGCAAATGAAGCATAGCGCGACTTCGGAAGAGGGCTTCAGCTAGCTGACCTTGGCAGCGTCACCGCCAGTTGCGGCGAACTCGGCTCCAGTCACAAGTGCCGCTGCGTCTGAGGCGAGGAAGACAGCGACCGGAGAGATGTCTTCAGGCTGCAGCCAGCCAACTTGGAGCGGCACGGTCGGTGCTCGCGCGTCCCAAGTTTCCTGCGCCGTCGGATACGCAGGCGTTGGCCTGTTCGATTGCGCGATCGCCGCGCGAAAACGCTGCTCGTTATAGGTAAGCGCGGTCCCGACCAGACCGGGCAGAATGGCGTTGACGGTAATATTATAGGCGCCGAGCTCCAGCGCAGCCGACTTCATCAGGCCGAGAATGCCCCACTTCGACGCCGAGTAGGCGGCGCCATCCCTCGTGCCCATGCGTCCCTGCATGGACGCTAACAGGATGAAGCGGCCCTTTTTGCGCGCGACCATCTTCGGACCGAAGGCGCGCACGGTGTTCGCGGTGCCGTTGAGATTGTTCTCGATCTGGTCGCGCCAATCGTTGTCGTTCATTTCCATCAGCGGCTTCCAGCCCTGGATGGCCGCGTTGGCAACGACGATGTCGATCTTGCCGTACGCGGCTTCGACTTCATCGGCGATCCGGCGCAACGCGGCGATGTCGCGAATATCCGCTTTGATTGCCATGGCGCGGCGGCCGTAGTGCCGGATGCCGGCCACGGTCTCCTCGAGCTCGGCTTCAGTTGCCGGGATCGCATCCGCGGTCGGACTGACGGGTCCGGCGATGTCGATCGCCACGACGTCGGCTCCGTTGGCCGCGAATTCGACGGCGATCGCGCGACCGATTCCCCGAGCGGCGCCGGTGACGATCGCGATTTTTCCTGCAAGCGACGATCCCCGGCCGGGAGCGATCGGACCCGCCGACCGTTCCGGAGGCGGCACAGGGTAGGGGCCGGCGACCGGCTCGGCCTGCGGACGCATGACGGCGAGCGCAGCCTGCTTTGTGCAGCAATTCTCAACCGGCGCGGTCGCACCCGTGCCCCGGGACCGAGGCTCGGGCCGTCTCGCACCACCGTCTCTATCCATCGTATTTCCCATGCGTAACCGAAAGTGTGCCTACACCGGCACTTTGGCTGACGGCGTCGGCACGAGCGCCGAGCGCAGTTCCTGCGTCGCAGCGTGGACCCGAATATTGCTGGGATGGTTATCGGCGTTCGATCTAAAGATCGCGATTGGGGTCGCTCAACAATTCGAAGAAATTTGGGGGTGGCCGAGGCTAGAGTTACCAATCTGTCGGTAGAACTGCAGAAATACACCAGACAGCGAAAGCAGGGGCCCGCGCCGCGGCGGAGTGTCCTCAAGAGCACATTGGAAGCCCAGCCCGGTCCAGCCAATCCAGATACCGCGATTTTGACACTTGATTGAGGCAAGCACGGACTGGCATCAAACCGGGGCCATGGGCGCAACAGATCGATTTTCGATGAAGCAATCAACAATTCGCCGCTTGAGACTACCCGCCATCGTAACGATTGCGGCTATTGCCGCACTGACGGCGCTGACTGCTGAAGTCAGCGCGAGAGGGTCGGCTCCCTCCGCAGAGGCGACGGCGCCGCGAGATGCCGGCGAGCCGATCATGGCGATCGTGTCGATCAAGTCCCAGCAGGTCACCTTTTATGACGCCGACGGTTGGATCCTAAGGGCGCCGGTGTCGACTGGCACCACGGGACGCGAAACGCCAGCCGGCGTCTTTGCCGTTATCGAGAAGGACTTGGACCACCACTCGACCCTCTACGACGATGCCTCGATGCCGCACATGCAGCGCATCACTTGGAACGGCTTAGCGATGCATGGCGGCCCACTGCCGGGCTATGCCGCCTCGCACGGCTGTGTGCGGATGCCATACGGCTTTGCGCAGAAGCTGTTCGACAAGACGCGGATCGGGATGCGCGTGATAATTTCCCCGGACGACGCAACTCCCGTCGAGTTTTCTCACGCAGCGCTGCTGGTGCCGAACGCGGAGGCCATCGCCGCTGCTCCGGAGCGCGCCGAGACGCTCGCCCGCGAGGCAGCCGAGGCCGCCAAAGCGGCCGACGAGACGAAGAAGTCGGCCGCGACAGCAGCGCGCGAGGCCGCTTCCGCCAAGGTGACGCTGCGAAAGGCCGAAGGACAGAAGTCCTCAGCCGACGCCGATCTCGCTTCCGCCGAAAAGGCACTCGACAAGGCCAAGACGGACGAGGCCAAGGCCCGCGCCGAGGAACAGAGGGCCAAGGCCGCTGCCAAGGCCGCCGAAGCCGCCACCAAGCTCGACACCGTAAAAGCCGAAACTACGCCGAAGATCGATGCCGCAGCCAAAGCCGCGGATGCCGCCAAGGCGGCCGCGACCAGGAAGGTCGACCTCGCCAAGGCGGCAGCCGATGCGAAGCTCGCGCTCGAGCCGGTCTCGATCTACATCAGCCGCTCGACGCAAAAGCTCTACGTGCGGCGGAACACGCATAAGCCGTTCCCGGACGGAGGCGAGGTCTTCGATGCGACCATTGAGGTTCCGGTCACGATCCGCGACCCTGACAAGCCCATCGGCACGCATGTATTCACGGCGATGGCGCGCAACGACGCGGGCCTTCGCTGGACCGCGGTCACGATCGACAGCGGGGACGATGCCAAGGACGCGCTCGACCGCATCAGCATCCCGAAGGAAGTGCTCGATCGTATCGCGCCGACCGCGCTACCGCGATCCTCGATCATCGTCTCGGACGAGCCGCTGAGCCGCGAGACCAACTATCGTACCGAGTTTGTTGCGGTGCTGAGCAACCAGCCCCAGGGCGGCTTCATAACGCGCAAGCCTACGGTCTCTGATTTCGGTCCATTCGGCCAACCCTGGAACTCCGGCGGCGGCTTCTTCAGCATCTTTGACCCGCCCGCCCCGTACCCGCCGCCCGGCAATAGCCGGCGGCGGCGCGGCAACAATCAACCGGGTTGGTGGCAGTAAGTGACGGCACGCCGGTCGTTGGCCTCCTGGTCGCGCCATCACAGGTTCGACCGTAGCGCTTTCAGCAAGCGTAAGTTCCCGTCGGTCGGGCAGGACTACCGGCGTGAAGTCCGAGCATGTCCGTAATCATCTCTACATAAGCAGGCTTCGCCCGTATCCCATCAAACGCACGTGAAGAGCGCGTCCGCGGTCCATCCCTAACTACGCGGTGCAAGGTGCATGTTTATGTTGAGGGCGTCAGCGACGCCGCGGTGAGCCAATACCGCTGAGGATGAGGTCGATTCCGGCAAGAAAATCGACACGGTCGTCGTGAGCGCGCACCTGTCCGGCCACGCTGCGTGTGAACGGGTACTCATCCGGATCGAGCTGCGACCAGGCGGTCGCCACCGCATCTAGGAAGTCGGATCTTTCGACGCCCCTTGCCCGCGCGAGCTGCCCGTTGGCCGCGTTCTGCCCAGCGACGCCCAAGATGTAGTTTAGTAACGCCCCCACCGTTGCCCACTGTTCTTCGTCCGGAACGCCGAGAGCGCGAACCTGCTGGCCTATACGTTCGAGAATGCGCACCATCGGCGACTGGCCAGGGGCACGTGTGAGCGCCGAGCCAACCCATGGATGCGCGTCGATCGCGTCGAACATGTCCAGCGCGAGGTCGCGAATGGTTGCCTCGGGCGTCGCGCCGACCAAGGGCGCGTTCATCGCGCGGGCGACGATGGCGTCGCAGGCGGCGGTCAGCAGCTCGCTCTTGTTGGCGATGTGCCAATAAATAGCGCCAGGACCCGTGGCGAGCCGCTCTGACAGGGTGCGGAATGTCAGACCGTCTTCTCCGCTGTCGTCCAGGAGCGCGATCGACGCTTCAATGATGCGATCCCGTGAGAGCGATTCTTCACGTCGTTGGCTGCTGCGTGCCTTTTTGACCATGCCTTATCTTGACACATATGGAACGTCGTTCCAAGACTATGGAACAACGTTCCATAGATACCTGCAGAGTTTCCGGCGGCGGCCCCCAACCACGAGGGAATCAACATTAATACTTCAATCGCAATCATCGGTGCGGGGCTCGGCGGCCTGACACTTGCCCGAGTGCTCCACGTTCACGGCATTGCCGCGACGATCTACGAAGCGGAAGCCTCGGGAAACTCGCGCGCGCAGGGGGGCTTGCTCGATATTCACGAATACAACGGCCAGCGCGCACTCAAGGCAGCGGGGCTTTTCGAAAAATTCCTCGACATCATCATCGTTGGAGCTGATGCCAAGCGGATACGCGACAAGGACGGCAACCTGCTGTTTGACAGGCCTGACAAGGGCAACGGCAGTCGACCAGAGGTGGATCGAGGAGAACTTCGTCGGATTCTGCTCGAACTCACTTCCTGCCGACACGGTCCGCTGGGCGCACAAAGTCACAGCGGTGTCTCCGCTCGGCGGCGGGCGGCACGTATTGACTTTCGCTAATGGGGCGACGGTGAATACCGATCTCCTCGTGGGTGCCGACGGAGCTTGGTCAAGAGTTCGTCCGCTTGTTTCCGAAGAGAAGCCCGCCTATGTCGGCACTTCATTTATCGAGACGTTTCTTTTCGACAGCGACACCCGTCACAAGGCTAGCGCGGAGGCAATCGGCGGAGGCACGCTGATAGCGGTTGCGCCGGGTAAAGGCATTTTTGCGCACCGCGAGACCAATGGTGCGCTACACACATATGTGGCGTTGAACAAGCCGGAGGACTGGATTGCCCGCATCGACTTCTCCGACCCGGTGACTGCGTTGACCCGCGTCGCCGCGGAATTCGACGGCTGGGCTCCGGAGTTGACGGCGCTCATCACCGACGGTGAGACTGACCCTGTGCTTCGCCCTATCCATGCGCTCCCGGTCGGGCACACATGGAATTGCGTACCCGGGGTGACACTGCTCGGCGATGCGGCGCATCTGATGTCGCCGTTCGCAGGCGAAGGGGCCAATCTCGCAATGTACGACGGCGCTCAACTTGGGATGGCCCTCGCCGCCAACTCCGGAGACTTTGAAGCCGCCCTCATCGCGTATGAAAAGGACCTCTTTCCTCGCAGCGCGTCCGCTGCTGCGGAGACGGACCGGAACCTCAAGCTGTTCTTCAACGAAAACGCGCCTCAGAGCGTGGTTGACCTGTTCACCAAATATCAGCCCGTCAAGTAGCTGCCCTGCTCACCAACAGCAGTTCCGCTTCTGGCCCATGGCAGACATCGGGCCGCTGCGAGTTGCAGATATGTGAGACGGTCGCGAGTTTAAAACCGGCCGGTGAAGCCCATGACCGGGCCCTGCTGGAGCACGTTAAACTCGTAGCGCTCGACGCCCGCGCCGCTCTCGTAATCGACCTGCAGCGCGCGCCAGCCGGCGTAGCCGTCGATCAGCATCGGCCCTTGCGTGCAGATCTGCCAATTGTAGGTGGCGAGCGCCTGCCAGGTGAACTTGCTGCCCGCGTCGAAGCCGCCGATGTCGCCGCGCACCAAGATCTCCTCGCCGGGCGCCGGCTGGAAGCGGATGCGCGCGCCGATGAACGGATCGACCCATTCATGCGTGCCCGATCGCGCGATCGCGCGATCGCCGGAAATGATCAGTCCGTCGAAGTTGGCGGTTCCGGCCAACGCCACCCCCACGTCGATCTGCTGGTGCCAATAGCGGCCGCCCGCTAACACCTCGATCTCGGTGTCGGGCGTCGCGTAGCGGGCTCCGTGCGAGTTCCAGCTCGCGATCTCGTAGGTGCCGCCGGCCTCGACGGTCCAATATTTGTAGATGCTGGAGAGCGTTCCTCCGAGCGTGCCGGCGACGTGCGGGGAGAAGGTCCTTGAGGTGAAGAACGAACCACCGGATTC
>CAWFOR010000004.1:0-7500 GCA_963817485.1 uncultured Alphaproteobacteria bacterium
CGCGCATCCTCCAGCGCGGAGACGACGACGATCGGCAGCTTGGGGTGGCGGGAGCGCAGCTCGATGAGCCCGTCGAGGCCACGCGTGCCCGGCATCGACAGGTCGAGCAGCACGAGATCGAAGGGATCGCCCTTGTCGAGGATGGTGCGGGCGGAATCGATCGACGTTGCTTCGGAGACGGATGCCTGCGGGAACGCGCCGTGGGTGACGAGCTTGAGCGCTTCCACAAAGAGCGGATGATCATCGACGATCAGAATTGCCGTCATAGCCGGTGCCTCCGCCGAGGGGTCACGAGGCCATCGTCGCCAACGCTAGTCACCAGCTCCTGGCAACGGGCCGGGATCGAAAAGCTACCGTCCTCGGAGCGAGGCGACTAACCACGCCGGGCCCCGAGTGGCTAAATGATCCACTAAAATACGCTAAAAATCAGCTTCTGATTGTCCACGATCGGCGCCCCCGGGCGATACGCACACCAAACCCCCGGAAACTCTCGGCCGAGCTTGTCCTTGACCGCGGCCACCGTCTGCGCATTCTGCCCGCGCATGCGCGATTCCGGGCCCAACTTGGGCCTCCGCAGCGACGAGGACCCATCCCAGCTCATGGCCGGAGCGATCACCAACAGTCTGCGGCTGGCGAGGGCCGGTACTCGTGCTGGCCCAGTACGGCGTCCGGTTCGTGCCGCCGGGCGTCCCCGGTGCCGCTGCCGCTGCGCCTTGCCCGCCTCGCCACGGCGCCGATCGCCCTGCTGGCAGCACCGTTCCGCGCCGGCGAGCCGCGCGGAGACGCGCGTTTCCGCCGCCCTGACCAGGCTCGGCCCCAGCTATATCAAGCTCGGCCAGTTCCTGGCGACGCGCGCCGACGTCATCGGCCCGGAGCTCGCCGGCGAGCTGGCGCTACTGCAGGACAACCTGCCGCCGTTCTCCATGGCCGAGGCGCGCGGCGGTCGAGGAGGCGCTCGGCGGCAAGCTCGAAGACCACTTTGCCGAGTTCGGCCCGCCGCGTCGCCGCCGCCTCGATCGCGCAGGTGCACAAGGCTGCCGTCATCGACGCCGACGGGCGCCGGCGCGACGTCGCCGTCAAGATCCTGCGCCCCGGCATCGAGAAGCAGTTCCGCCGCGACCTCGACAGCTACTACTTCGCCGCGCGCCTGATCGAGCGCTTGCATCCGCCCACCCGGCGCCTGAAGCCCGTCGCCGTCGTCGACACGCTGCAGGCGTCGACCGAGCTCGAGATGGATTTGCGGCTCGAGGCCGCCGCCATCTCCGAGATGGCGGAGAACACCGCGGGCGACGACGACTTCCGCGTACCCGAGGTCGACTGGAAGCGCACGGCGCGCCGCGTGCTGACGGTCGAGTGGATCGACGGCATCCCCATCGCCGACGGCCACGGCGTCGCCGCCGCCGACCTCGACCGCAAGGCGCTCGGACTGACGGTGATGCGCTCGTTCCTGAAGCACGCCATGCGCGACGGCTTCTTCCACGCCGACATGCACCAGGGCAACCTGTTCGTCGATGCACAGCGGCCGCCTCGTCGCCGTCGACTTCGGCATCATGGGGCGGCTCGGCAGAAGGAGCGCCGCTTCCTCGCCGAGATCCTGCTTCGGGCTCATCACGCGCGACTACAAGCGCGCCGCCGAGGTGCACTTCTGGGCCGGCTACGTGCCGCCGCATCATCCCGTCGAGGTGTTCGCGCAGGCGCTGCGCGCCATCGGCGAGCCGATCCACGGCCGCACCGCCGACGAGATCTCCATGGCCGATCTCCTCGGCCAGCTGTTCGCCTACACCGACGTGTTCGACATGCAGACGCGTCCGGAGCTGATCCTGCTGCAAAAGACGATGGTCGTCGTCGAGGGCGTCGCTCGCGGCCTCGACCCCAGCCTCAACATGTGGGTCGCGGCCGAGCCGGTCGCGCGCCAGTGGATCGAGGCCAACCTCGGCCCCTATGGGACGGCTGCGCGAAGCGGGCGAGGGCGCCTCGGCCCTCGGCAAGATCATCGCCGATCTGCCGGCGCTGCTCACCCAGGCCCAGCAGACCGCCGTCGCCCTGCCGAAATGGCGCGCAGGACGGGCTGCGGCTGGACGAGGAAACGGTGCGGCAGATCGCTTACGAGGAGGCACGGCGCAACCGCTGGGGCCGCGTGGCGCTGTGGATCGGCGCGTATCAGCCTCGCCGTGCTTGCGCTTGGCGCTCGGCCGTTAGGGACTAACTCGCGCCCCGGGTGAGCTTGGGCGCGAAAACCGAGGGCCCATGACGCACGCTACAAGGTCGATCCCGACAAGTTCGCGACGTTCCTGACCAGCTGCGGGCGCTTCGACCTGCTCGGCGAGACGGTGGCTTCGTTCCAGCGCTATTTCGACGTCGATCGCATCGTCATCTCGGAGGATTCCGAGAACACCGCGGCAGCGGCGCAATTCATGCGCGACTTTCCCGTCGCCGACGTGCGCGTCAACCTCCCCAAGCGGGGACAGATGCGCTCGATCGATGCGCATTACGCCACGCTGCAGACGCCATACGTGCTGCATATGGAGGACGACTGGGGTTTCACGCGCAGCCTCGACCTCGACAAGGTCGTGCGCTTGCTCGAGGCGCGCCCCGACATCTCCGTCGTGTGCATCGCGCTACCGCTACGACCCGCGCTTCCAGCAGCGCCCGCCAGACGACCGCACGGCGGCATCGACTATCTGGTCTGGGACATCGACGCGCACCCCAAGTGGTTCTCCTATTCGTTCAATCCGTCGGTCGCGCGGCTCGCGTTCTGGCGCGAGCACGGCCCCTACGCCACTTCAAGACCGAGGAGGACCTGAGCCAGTTCGCCAAGGGGCGGGGCTTGCGCATCGCCATGCTGATCCCGAGCATCGCCGACCACATCGGCGACGAGCGTCATGCGCGAGGATCCGTTCCAGCCCAAGCGCGCCAAGACGCCGCTCGCGCGCCTGAAACGCTCGATTGCAAAGCGGTGGGAGCGCTTCACGGGGGGCTCGAGCTGATGGGGCTCTCCTGCTGCATCATCTCCCACAACGAGGGCGATCGCATCGAGCGCTGCATCCGCGCCGCGCGCGACATCGTGGACGAGGTCGTCGTCGTCGATTCGGGATCGACCGATGACACGGTGGCGAAGGCGGAGGCGCTCGGGGCCAAGGTGACGTTTCACGCCTGGGACGGCTACGGGCCGCAGAAGCGCTTCGCCGAGGACTGCGCGAGCCACGACTGGATCTTGAACCTCGACGCCGACGAGGTGGTGACGCCCGAGCTCGCCCGCGAGATCGTCGCGCTCATGCATTCCCCGGCGGGGCTGCTGCCGGCCTACCGCTTCCGCCAGGTGACGGTCTATCCGGGGCGCGAGCGGCCGCGGCTGTGGGCGGATTATCACAACTACGTGCGCCTTTATGACCGCCGGCGCGTGCGCTTTCGGCAGAGCCGCGTGCACGACACGGTCGATACCGGCGACTATCCCGTTGGGCAGCTCGACGGCGTCGCCCTGCACTACTCGTGGCGCTCGCTCGACCACGTCAGGAAAAAACTCGAGAGCTACACGGATCTGCAGGCAAAGGAGCTCAAGAAGTCGCGGCGTGAGATCCTGTTGCGGCTGCCGTTCGAGTACCCGATCCTGTTCTTCCGCTACTACGTGCTGCGGCGGAACTTCACGGGCGGCCTGTTCGGGGTGAAAATTGCGCACACGATCGCATGGGCGCGCACGCGGCGGCTGGTGAAGATGCTCAGAGCCGGGCGTAAAGCCGGCTAGCGGCGGTGCGCTCGGACGCCGGGGGTGTCGATTGACCGTACGGAAGCCGCCCACACGCCGCCTGAACGTCTTGATCTCGGGAGCGGGGATCGCGGGCTGCACACTCGCCTATTGGTTGGCGCGGTACGGGCATTCCGCGACCGTCGTCGAGCGCAGCGGCGCGCTTCGTTCGAGTGGCGCGCCTGTCGATGTCCGTGGACCCGCGGCAGAAATCGCGGAACGCATGGGCATCGTGCCGCGACTGCGGGAAGCAAGCACGCATATTTCGGGCTTGAGCTTTCTCGATCGGGAGGGACGGCGCTCCGCGCATGTCGACCTGGAGGCTCTGCGCCGATCGATCGCGCCCCAGGACATCGAGCTCCCGCGCGGCGACCTCGCGACCATCCTGCATAGCGCATGCCGGGACGACGCCGAGTTCATCTTCGGAGATTCCATCGCGTCTCTGAAGGATGACGGAGAGGGTGTGGACGCGGCGTTCGAGCGTTCTCCTGCGCGCCGCTTCGACTTGGTCATCGGCGCGGATGGGCTGCATTCGAACGTGCGGCGCCTGGCGTTCGGTCCTGAATCGAGCTTCGTGCACCACGCCGGGCTTTACGTCGCGACCTTGCCGCTGCCGCGAAGCATCGATCCCGGCCGCGAGATGGTCATGCTCAACGCACCCGGCAAATGCGTTGCATTGCATCCGTCGCGGGACAACCCGCTGGCTCTGTTGATTTTCTGGCATCCAGAGATGCGCGACTTCGATCCCGCTGACGACGACCAGCACAAGCGCATCCTCGAGACGACCTTTGCCGGCATCGGGTGGAAGGTGCCCGAGATCCTCGAAGCGGTGCGCGCGACGGGCGACTTGTACTTCGACTCCGTAAGCAAGGTGCAATTGGCGACCTGGACGCGCGGCCGGATCGCGCTCCTGGGCGATGCATCATCCTGCGTGTCGCTGTTCGGCGATGGGTCGACGCTCGCCATCGCCGGCGCGTACACGCTCGCGACCGCGCTGGCGGAAAGCTCGGCCGATCTCGACGCGGCATTCGCCGTACCAAGCGCGCACGATCGCGCCCCTGTCGCGATTGCCCGATCTCGTCGCCGCCGCCTCGCATCGCGCCTGTCTTGCGCAAGGGCCTGGGCTCCCTGAACGTCGCCAGTCCACAAACGAAAACACCGCCTGGGGCGGAGCCCGAGGCGGTGTTTTCGTTTCCGATCATTGAAAGAGGGGATCCGCTAGCGTGCGATCGCAACGCGCGGCTGATTGACTTCATGCGACGGGCCTAAGCCCTCGCTTTACATAAGGCGTCTCACTGCTCGGCAGACCTGGCAACGACCTACTCTCCCACGTCTTAAGACGCAGTACCATTGGCGCTGGAGCGTTTCACGGCCGAGTTCGGGATGGGATCGGGTGCAGCCACTCCGCCATAGCCACCAGGTCAGCAGAGAAGTGAGACGACTTCTGTTGGTCTTTCCGTGTTCCTACGCCCATCGAGGCGACGCACGCAGCGCATCCGGACCCGAAGATCCGAAGCGCAAACGCCGCCCTGCCACAGCGGCCAGCGCGCTTTCGCGCGCTCCTGCCGCAAGGGCATTACGATGAGCATTGCTTAATGAGAGCGATCAAGTCGATCGAGCTATTAGTACCGGTAAGCTGCATGCATTGCTGCACTTGCACACCCGGCCTATCAACGTGGTGGTCTTCCACGACTCTCGAGGGAGAACTAGTTTTGAGGTGGGTTTCCCGCTTAGATGCCTTCAGCGGTTATCCCGTCCGTACATAGCTACCCTGCTGTGCCACTGGCGTGACAACAGGTCCACCAGAGGTACGTCCACCCCGGTCCTCTCGTACTAGGGGCAGCTCCTCTCAATTCTCCGACACCTACGGCAGATAGGGACCGAACTGTCTCGCGACGTTCTGAACCCAGCTCACGTACCTCTTTAAATGGCGAACAGCCATACCCTTGGGACCTGCTCCAGCCCCAGGATGAGATGAGCCGACATCGAGGTGCCAAACGATTCCGTCGATATGGACTCTTGGGAATCATCAGCCTGTTATCCCCGGCGTACCTTTTATCCGTTGAGCGATGGCCCTTCCACACAGAACCACCGGATCACTATGGCCGTCTTTCGACTCTGCTCGACTCGTCAGTCTCGCAGTCAGGCGGGCTTATGCCATTGCACTCGACGGTTGATTTCCGACCAACCTGAGCCCACCTTCGCACGCCTCCGTTACCATTTAGGAGGCGACCGCCCCAGTCAAACTGCCCACCATGCGCTGTCCCGGAGCCGGATGACGGCTCGCGGTTAGACAACCATGTTCATAAGGGTGGTATTTCACATTGCGGCTCCACAAGAGCTGGCGCCCCTGCTTCAAAGCCTACCACCTATCCTACACATGCAAACACGATTGCCAGTGCAAAGTTACAGTAAAGGTGCACGGGGTCTTTCCGTCTAACCGCAGGAACCCCGCATCTTCACGGGGAGTTCAATTTCACTGAGGATGTGCTGGAGACAGTGGGGAAGTCGTTACGCCATTCGTGCAGGTCGGAACTTACCCGACAAGGAATTTCGCTACCTTAGGACCGTTATAGTTACGGCCGCCGTTTACTGGGGCTTCGATTTAAGGCTTGCACCTCTCCTCTTAACCTTCCAGCACCGGGCAGGCGTCAGGCCATATACGTCGTCGTTGGACTTAGCATAGCCCTGTGTTTTTGCTAAACAGTCGCCACCCCCTGGTCTGTGCCCCACCCGCCTGGTTGCCCAAACGGATGGCCTGCTTATCCCGAAGTTACGCAGGTAATTTGCCGAGTTCCTTCAGCACACTTCGCTCAAGCGCCTTGGTATTCTCTACCAGTCCACCTGTGTCGGTTTCGGGTACGGTCTATGCGGGGGCTATTTCCTGGAACACCTTCGCTGCCCGGGCAATCCGATAAGCCCAAACAACTTACAGCATCCGTCACTCACCCGCTGGCCCACGAATATTAACGTGGTTCCCATCGACTACGGCTTTCGCCCTCGCCTTAGGGGCCGGCTAACCCTGCGCAGATTAGCTTTACGCAGGAACCCTTGGACTTTCGGCGGGAGTGTTTCTCACACTCCTGTCGTTACTCATGTCTGCATTCGCACTTCCGATACCTCCAGGCGCCCTCACGGGTCGCCCTTCGCAGGCTTACGGAACGCTCCGCTACCGCGCACCGCTTCCGAAGAAACGATGCACCCATAGCTTCGGTGCACGGCTTTAGCCCCGATACATTTTCGGCGCAGAAACCCTTAATTAGACCAGTGAGCTGTTACGCTTTCTTTAAAGGATGGCTGCTTCTAAGCCAACCTCCTGGTTGTTATGGGATTCCCACATCCTTCCACACTTAGCCGTGACTTTAGGACCTTAGCTGTTGGTCAGGGTTGTTTCCCTTTTCACGACGGACGTTAGCACCCGCCGTGTGTCTCCCGAGTAGTACTCCCAGGTATTCGGAGTTTGGTTAGGTTTGGTAACCCTGTGGGGGCCCCTAGCCCATCCAGTGCTCTACCCCCTGGGGTATTCACTCGAGGCTCTACCTAAATAGATTTCGCGGAGAACCAGCTATTTCCAGCCTTGATTGGCCTTTCACCCCTTGCCACAACTCATCCGAGGCTTTTTCAACAGACACCGGTTCGGTCCTCCAGCAGGTGTTACCCTGCTTTCAACCTGGTCATGGCAAGATCGACTGGTTTCGGGTCTAATCCGACGAACTGAACGCCCTGTTCAGACTCGCTTTCGCTTCGCCTACAGCTAT
>CAWFOR010000004.1:12500-130624 GCA_963817485.1 uncultured Alphaproteobacteria bacterium
TTCCGCCGGCTCCTGAGGCCCGGCGATGCGGTCGAGCTCTTCTGCGACATGAAGGACGACGCAGCGCCCGACGCGCCGCCGGGCGAGCTGCTTTACACGTCCATCACCAGCGGCGGGGAAAGCTATCGCTTCTACCGCTTCCGCACGCCCGACGGCATCGTCGACTACTACGACGAGAACGGCAGCAACTCGAAGAAGTTCCTGATGCGCCGCCCGGTGCGCGGAGACGTGCGCCTCACCTCCGGTTTCGGCATGCGCTTCCATCCGCTCCTGAACGAGCGGCGCATGCACACCGGCGTCGACTGGGCGACGAACCCCGGGACGCCCGTGCTCGCCGCCGGCAACGGCGTCGTCGAGGAGGCCGGCCGCAAGGGCCAGTACGGCAACTACATCCGCATCCGTCACGCCAACGGCTATCACACCGCCTACGGGCATCTCCTGCGCTTCAAGAAGGGCATCGTGCCCGGCGTGAAAGTGCGGCAAGGCGAGATCATCGCCTACGTTGGCGCGACGGGCTTGGCCTCGGGTCCGCACCTTCACTACGAGGTGCTGATCAACAGCCGCTTCGTCGACCCGCTCGGAATCCAGGTCCCGCGCGAACGCGAATTGACCGGGCGGCAGCTCGCCGATTTCCAGAAGGAGCGCGCCCGGATCGACGACTTGCGCCACCTCTCGCCCGTGATGACGGCGAGCAAATAGTCAGAAGTCGGACGTCGTGGCCGCCAGCCCATAGTCGAATGGCTTGAGTCTGCTATGATTCCCTTGCCGAATCACGGAGGGGGCAGCGGCATGGGCGATTGCCCGCTTGTTATCATTCGCTGGCAGGACAGCCGCCAGCCATGCGGGCATTGGCGCTTCTTGTCGGCGCTGCCGGAGACGAGCGCGGTCGAGGTTGCGACCGTCGGCTGGCTTGTGAAGAACACGGCGGACGTGATGGTCGTTTGCCAGAATGTCGGCGATCTCGCCCACCCTGAAAAAGCACAAGCGAGCGGGATCATGACGATACCCACTCGCTGCGTTCTGTCGGTCGAGAGACTGACCGAGGCAGACGGAACTATTTCTTCTGAGATTGCTGGTTCTGCTGCGATTGCTGACGATCGGGAGATTGCGACAGCACCGATGCGGCGAGCTCTTTGATCTCCTCCGCAGATAGTGAGTTGGGATTGTTCAGAGCCTTCGACGCGATGGCACTGACTTTCGCTGATGTCTTCTCGTTCTGAGCCATGACTATCACTCACTTTCTCAAACTGAGATGGTTAAGTGCAGAACCCTGCCGCATTAACACGGCCGCAAAACCCGTGGGCATACGGAGTGTCGCCGCTTTGGAGTTATCCACGGCTTTGTACGGAAGAAGCCAAAAGGAAAGGCCCCCGTCGCCATTGCGCAACGAGGGCCTCGAGCCTGTGGAAAACTCGCCCTAGGCTGCAGCTCTCACCGGCTCGCCGTTGAGAGCAATCTCGCCGTCGCGCACGCCGACACGCACGGTATCGCCGTCCTTGATGCGCCCCGATAGGATCTGCTCGGCGAGCGGATCCTGCACGTGGCGCTGGATCACCCGCTTCAAGGGCCGTGCGCCGTACGCGGGATCGTAGCCGCGGTTGGCAAGCCACGTGCGCGCTTGATCGTCGAGCTCGAGCTTGATCTTGCGATCGGTCAACAGCTTCTGCAGCCGCGCCATCTGGATGTCGACGATCTTCCCCATCTCCGAACGCTGCAGGCGCTGGAAGAGGATGATGTCGTCGAGGCGGTTCAGGAACTCGGGCCTGAACTTCGTGCGCACCTCGGCCATCACGAGATCGCGCACGGCGCCCGTATCCTCGCCCTCCTTCTGGTTGACGAGGTACTCCGCGCCGATGTTCGACGTGAGGATGATGATCGTGTTGCGGAAGTCGACCGTGCGGCCCTGGCCGTCGGTCAGGCGGCCGTCATCCAGCACCTGCAGCAGCACGTTGAAGACATCGGGGTGCGCCTTCTCGATCTCGTCGAACAGGATCACCTGATAGGGACGCCGCCGCACCGCCTCGGTGAGCGAGCCGCCTTCCTCGTAGCCGACATAGCCCGGCGGGGCGCCGATGAGGCGCGCGACCGAGTGCTTCTCCATGTACTCCGACATGTCGATGCGAAAGAGCGCCGACTCGTCGTCGAACAGGAAGGCCGCGAGCGCTTTCGCCAGCTCGGTCTTGCCGACACCCGTCGGGCCCAGGAACATGAACGAGCCGATCGGCCGGTTCGGGTCCTGCAGTCCGGCGCGCGCACGCCGCACAGCCTTCGAGACGGCGTCGACTGCCTCGCGCTGACCGATGACGCGCTTGCCGAGCGCCTCCTCCATTTTCAATAACTTCTCGCGCTCGCCTTCGAGCATGCGATCGACCGGGATGCCGGTCCAGCGCGATACGACGCCTGCGATCTGGTCGGGCGTGACCGCCTCTTCCACCATCGCGCCCTTCTGCTCCTGCGTCTCGATTGCCTTAAGCTTTTTCTCGAGCTCGGGAATCTTGCCGTAGGCAAGCTCGCCGGCGCGCGCGAGATCGCCGCGCCGCTGCGCCTTCTCGAGCTCTGTACGCGCTTGATCAAGCTCCTCTTTCAGCTTCTGTGCGCTGCCGAGCTTCTGGCGCTCAGCTTCCCAGTTCCGGGTGAGCACACTGCTCTCTTCCTCGAGCTCGGCGATCTCCTTTTCGAGACGCACGAGACGATCCTTGGAAGCCGCATCGCTCTCCTTGCGCAGCGCCTCGCGCTCGATCTTGAGCTGCATCAACTCGCGGTCGATAGCGTCGAGCGCCTCGGGCTTGGAGTCGAGCTGCATCTTCAAGCGCGAGGCGGCCTCGTCGACGAGATCGATCGCCTTGTCCGGCAGGAAGCGGTCGGCGATGTAGCGGTTGGATAGGGTCGCCGCGGCGACGAGCGCGGAATCGGTGATGCGCACGCCGTGGTGCAGCTCGTACTTCTCCTTCAAACCGCGCAGGATCGAGATGGTGTCCTCGACCGTCGGCTCGTTGACGAACACGGGCTGGAATCGCCGTGCGAGCGCTGCGTCCTTCTCGATGTGCTTGCGGTACTCGTCGAGCGTGGTGGCACCGATGCAGTGCAGCTCGCCGCGAGCAAGCGCCGGTTTCAGCAGGTTGCCGGCATCCATCGCGCCTTCGCTTTTCCCAGCGCCGACGATGGTGTGCAGCTCGTCGATGAACAGGATGATGCGGCCGCCCTCGGCCTGCACCTCGTTGAGCACGGATTTCAGCCGCTCCTCGAACTCGCCGCGATACTTCGCGCCGGCAATGAGCGCACCCATGTCGAGCGCCAGCAGCTTCTTGTCCTTGAGGCTGTCGGGCACGTCGCCCTTGACGATGCGCAGCGCCAGGCCTTCGGCGATCGCCGTCTTGCCGACGCCCGGCTCGCCGATGAGGACAGGGTTGTTCTTCGTGCGCCGCGACAGCACCTGGATGGTGCGGCGGATCTCCTCGTCGCGGCCGATGACGGGATCGAGCTTGCCTTGCGCCGCGGCCTCGGTCAGGTCGCGCGAATAGCGCTTCAACGCGTCGTAACCCTGCTCGGCGGTCGCGGTGTCGGCCGTACGGCCCTTGCGCAGATCGTTGATCGCGGTGTTGAGGCCTTGCGGCGTCACACCGGCGTCGGCGAGGATCTTGGCGGCCTCAGTGCCTTTCTCGAGCGCGAGAGCCAGCAGCAGCCGCTCGGCGGTGACGTACTTGTCGCCTGCCTTCTGGGCGACCTTCTCGGCCTGATCGAAGACGCGGGCAAGCTCACCGGTCGCGCCTGGCTGGCCCGCACCACCACCCGATACCTTCGGCCGCTTCGCGAGCGCCGCATCGACAGCCGCGAGGGCTTGCTTGGGGTCGCCGCCGGCCTTGCGGATGAGGCCTGAAGCCATACCCTCGGGGTCATCGAGCAGTGCTTTCAGCAGATGCTCGGGGGTGAGTTGCTGGTGGCCTTCGCGCAGCGCGATGGTTTGCGCGGCCTGTACGAAACCGCGGGCGCGGTCAGTATAAATCTCGAAATTCATAGTCCCTCCTAGAGCACGCTTCCTCCGCCCTTACGGCACGGGTTTGAGCGCCTTTGATTGGGGAAACGGGGCTCCACCGACGTACCCGCCGATGAAGCGCAGCATCGTCCGGAAACCTTTCCAACAGGTGATATAGGGCGGTTCAATTCCGGCAAAAGGGGCCATCGCGCAGGCGTTCGGGTTGCATCGACGAAGGTCGATTCACGCTGCGAGACTAGGCGCGGCGCAGGCGCGCGCATTGACGGGCGTCACGGCGCGTTCCGGAAAATTCGGGCGCTCGCCAAAGGGCGGAAAAGTCAAGGAGATACGGCGCACCCGACGACGCGCGGCCGTGCAGGAGAAAACGTCGGCGGATAGGCGCGCTGCGGACCTAGTCGCGGTCCGTGTCGTCCGGACCAGCGTTGCCGTTGCCGTTGCCATTCGGCTCACCGTTGCCTTCGCGGCGCGGGCGACGCACGGGCCGGCGCAGGAACTCCGGCTGCTCGTGGCTCGGCTGCGGGAAGCGCGGTTCGCGCCGGCGCATCTGGTTGTCCGGCGACGGCTGCTGCCCTGGGCCCTCGACACCCGCGTCGGCGGTCTGCTGTGGAGGCGACGGCTGGAAGTGGCGCGGCTCGCCGCCGCGGTCGGGCCCGCGATCTTGGCCACGGTCGTTCCCGCGATCTGGCCCGATCTGGCCGCGATCGTTGCGGTCATGCCGGTTGTAGTTGTTGTGCCGATCGCGATCCCTGAAACGCTGCTGGTCGTTGCCGCCGCGGTTCCCCTCGAAGCGCTGGTTGTCCATGCGCGGCTGCGGCTGATGATCGTTCTGGCGCATCGGCTGCATCGACGGCTGGAGATCGCCTTCATCACCGTCGTCGTCGCCGAACTCATCGCCCGGCTCCAGGCGACCGCCGCCATTCATGCCATCGCCACCCGGTCCCACGTGCTGGTCGCGGAAGGCCATGATGATGCGGTTATAATGCTCGGCGTGCTGGAGATAATTTTCGGCCAGCACGGGGTCTCCCGACGAGGACGCGTCGCGCGCGAGCGACATGTACTTTTCAGCGATGTGCGCTGGCGTCCCGCGGAGTTTGACGTCCGGGCCTGTGCTTTCGAAGCTGCGTGTGAGCGGGCTTTGCCCCTTGCGGTTGCGCCCGCGGCCCCGGCGGTTCTGCTGTCCTTGCCTCATTGGCTCCGTTCTCGGTGGTGATGAAAAGCTAAAAAGCTAAAGGGTGTGCGTTCTGGCCGTGCCCCGGCCGATGTTCGTCGCTAATGCCCCACCCTCAGGGCAGGCGTGGCGGACCAGAAGCTCAGTCGAGCGTCGGCCGGCGCACACCGTTCATCTCTATCTCGTGACGCTCAAAAGGCAGTCGCTACATCCGTCGGAAAGGGGCGTTTGACGCCAAGCCGCTAGCGATCGCCATTTCAGCGGGGCAAAAGGATGTTCGCGCTACGCGCCCGTCCCGTTGCTTCGCAATCCCAAGTCGTGCGGTTCCGCGGACCCATCGCGACGCACGATCAATACGGCTGTCACCAACACTAGCGCGGAACGCCGCTAATTCAAACCCTTTATTTGCGACATCGTTACAACTGTATCTCCATCGACACACAACGCGTGTGGCCACTGAGATCGGCGTGCCGGCCAACCGCGCCCTGCCGGCTCAAGTCCATGGAAGATCGTAGCATTTCCGTAACTGCGTCCGCCTGCCCCGCCCCCACCTCGAAAATCGCAAATCCGCACGGCACGACGCGGGTCAGCGCGGGGATTATCTGGCGATAGATGTGGAGACCGTCGGGGCCGCCGTCGAGAGCTGCCGGCGGGTCAAAGGCGCGCACCTCGGGCTCGAGGCCGGCAATATCCCCGCTCGCGAATGTAGGGCGGGTTACAGACCAGGAGATCGAACGGCCCTTCGACGCCCTCCAGCGCGTCCGCGCGCAAGAACGCGCAACGCTGCTCAATAGCGCCGGAAATATCGCAATTACGCGCGTTAACAGCGGCAATATCGAGCGCAAGTTGCGCAATATCGGTGCCGACGCCGGTCGCATGCGGCAACTCGGCCA
Organism: uncultured Alphaproteobacteria bacterium; assembly: GCA_963817485.1. Lineage (GTDB taxonomy): Bacteria > Pseudomonadota > Alphaproteobacteria > Rhizobiales > Hyphomicrobiaceae > Hyphomicrobium_A. The sequence goes on from CAWFOR010000004.1 coordinate 18,556, forward strand.
GCAGCGTCAGCAGCAGGCATCCGGAGCCCGTGCCGACGTCGAGGATGCGCAGCGGCCGCTCGCGCCAGCCTTTGGCATCGACGAGCGCCAGCGCCGCCTCGATCAGCGTCTCGCTGTCGGGACGCGGGTCGAGCGTCGCCGGCGACAGCGCAAAGGAGCGCCCGTAGAACTCGCGCGAGCCGAGAATGCGCGACACCGGCTCGCGCGCGCAACGACGCCGCACGAACTCCGCCAGGCGGCGGCAGGCAGCCTCATCGACCGCCCGATCCGGACGCGCGATCAGCTCGGCCGGCGAGCAGCCGATCGCGGCGGCGGCAAGCAAGCGCGCGTCACGCTCGGGCCCTTCGACGCCGGCCTGCGCGAGCACGCGCGAAGCCTCGCGCACCAGCTCCCGAAGAGACTTGGTCTGCATCGCCGTACGCTCCGCGAGTATCGGCTCAGGCACCGGCATGGCTCTCCATGGCCGCGAGCTGGCTCGCCTGGTGATCGGTGATGAGCGCGTCGATGAACTCATCGAGCGCCACTCCATCGAGCACCGCGTCGAGCTTGTGCAGAGTGAGATTGATGCGGTGATCGGTGACGCGCCCCTGCGGAAAGTTGTAGGTGCGGATGCGCTGCGAGCGGTCGCCGGAGCCGACCTGCCCCTTGCGGGCCGACGCCCGCGCACTATCCAAGCGCTCGCGCTCCATCTCATAGACGCGCGAACGCAGGACCTGCATGGCGAGCCGCCGGTTCTGGTGCTGCGACTTCTCCGCCGAGACGACAACGATGCCGGTCGGCAGATGCGTCATGCGCACGGCCGAATCCGTCTTGTTGACGTGCTGGCCGCCGGCACCGCCCGCACGCATCGTGTCGATGCGAATGTCCTCGGGCCGGATATCGATATCGATCTCCTCCGCTTCGGGGAGCACCGCTACGGTTGCCGCCGAGGTGTGGATGCGGCCGCCCGTTTCAGTGTCGGGAATGCGCTGCACGCGGTGCACGCCCGATTCAAACTTCAGCCGCGCGAACACGCCCTCCCCCGAGATCGACGCGATGATCTCCTTGTAGCCGCCCAGGTCGTTCTCGGAGGCGCTGATGATCTCCGTCTTCCAGCCGCGCAGCTCGGCGTAGCGGCTGTACATGCGGAAGAGATCGGCCGCGAACAGCGCCGCCTCGTCGCCGCCGGTGCCGGCGCGCACCTCGACGATGACGCTCTTCTCGTCGGCCGAATCCTTGGGCAGGAGCTGCAGCTTCAATTGCTGCTCGAGCGCCTCGCGGCGCGGCTCCAGCGCCTCGAGATCGGCGCGGGCGAGCGCGCTCATCTCCTTGTCGGCGCCGGCGAGCAGCGCCTCGAGGTCGGCGCTCTCCTTCTCGATGGCGCGCAGCGCTTCGATGGTCGCAACGATTGGGTTGAGGCTGGCAAACTCCTTGGCGAGCTTGGTGCGGCTCGCCTGGTTCACGCCCGCATTGAGCTCGGCCTGGATCGCGTTCCACCGGCCGACCATCTTGTCCAGCTTGTCTTTCGGGATCGTGCTCATTCTCTGGGATGGCTCGTTGGGACGGGGCGCCGAGGCGGCGGCTGTTGCGGCCGGCGCACTCCCGTTCACTCAGGGAATATAGGTGCGAAGCGGCGGCGCATCTAATCCGATTGCGCCGTGGTCCGCAATTTATCGCTGCGCCGCGAGCGCGGATCGCGCACGTCGATCCAGCGCATGCCGTCGCGGACGGGGGCAAGCTGCAGGGTAACGTAGTCCTGGGCCCCGCGCACGATGCGGGCGACCGAGGGCGGCAGCTGAGCGACCGCCGCTTCGAGCACCGAGGTCTGGCTCAGCAGCACCAGGAGCCCGACGGGAACGGCGATGGCGAACAGGACGCGGCCGGTGCGGCCGGGCATAAACGGCGCCAAACGCGCCAAGATCGCTGCCAAGTGCGGAATCTTCCGCCGGCTCCTTTTGCGCCCGTTGTTGGGGCTGCTTACGTCGGCCCAACTGGGGAACGAGCGAGCGCTTCGGCGCCGGCTTCGGGTTCTGCGCGGCGATCGCGAGCAGCGTCTCGAGCGAATGCAGGATCGGGCGCGGATCGAGCCCCACCGGCCCCGTGTAGGTGCGTATGATGCGGCAGCACTCCGGCCACGGCGGCAGCGCCGAGACGTCGGCCGCCTCGAGCGCACAGATAATGTCGACGCGCGTCGACAACTGCTCGGCGGTTTGCGCCTGCGACAGGCGGAAGGCCGCCCTCAAATCCTGGAAGAAGCGCGCAACCTCGGCTTCCAAGGGGGAGGCGGGCGATGGAGTCGTCGTCCCCCGGACGCGCGAAAGCGCGGCAGCACGTGCGCCCTGCGGACGCGCGGCAGAAGACGGTCTCGCCGGCACGGAGCCATTACGCATGACCAACGCCACGTCAGATGCTCAGGACTGAATTTCCCCATCCGCATGGTCCGGCAAAAAGCGGCGCTTGTCAAAGGCGCTTAAAGGCGCGGCCGGTCACAGCTCGAGACCTTCCGCCTTGGCAAAAAACTCAAGCTCTTCACGGATGTTGTGCGTGCTCCGCTTGAGCAGATCGTCGAGCAGCTTTTCCACGCGGCCGGCGTGCAGCGACAGGATCATCGTCTTGATCGGGCCGATGGAGGCCGGAGCCATCGACAGCGATCTAAATCCCAGCGCGATCAACGCCATCGCGTCGATGGGATTTCCCGCCATCTCCCCGCAAAGGGTGAGCGGCACATCGTGCTTCTTCGCTGCCTTGACGAGCGATTTCAGCGCCTTGAGCGGTGCCGGCGACAGCGCGTCGTAGCGGCTGCCCACGCGCGCGTTGGTGCGGTCGGCTGCGTACATGAACTGCATGAGGTCGTTGCTGCCGACGGAGACGAAGTCGACCTTCTTCATGAGCGCATCGAGCTCGAACAGGAGGCAGGGCACCTCGATCATGGCGCCGATGGCGACGCGCTTCGCCGCATCGTGGCCCTTGCTCTTGACGATCGCGCGCTCCTTCTCGACCAGCGCGCGCACCTCGTCCATCTCGTGCGCCGCCGAGACCATCGGGATCATGAGCTTGAGCTCATGCCCGGCCGCGGCGCGCAGCATGGCGCGGATCTGCGTGCGCAGCAGCGCCGGGCGGTCGAGACCCATGCGCACCGCCCGCCAACCCATGGCCGGGTTCTCCTCCTGCGGCTGGCGCAGGTAATGCAGCACCTTGTCGCCGCCGATATCGAGGGTGCGGAAGATCACCGGCCGGTCGCCCGCGCGGCCGATGATGGCGCGGTAGGATTCGACCTGCCGCTCCAGCTTGGGCAGCGTGCTCGACAGCATGAAGAGCAGCTCGGTGCGGAATAGCCCCACCCCGTCGGCACCCGAGTCGCGCAGGTGCGACATGTCGACGAGCAGGCCGGCGTTCATGTGCAGCTCGACGCGCGCCTTGTCCTTGGTGACGGCGGGCACGTCCTTGAGCGCGCGGTACTGGCGCTGTCTGCGGGCGAGGAAGCGGACCTTGTCGGAATAGGCGGCGACCACGTCGGCGGAGGGACGCAGGTGAACCTCGCCCGCGAGGGCGTCGATGATCGCCGCGTCGCCGGCATTGACGCGCTCGACGATACCGCGCGCCTGCCCCACGGCCGCGATGCCCAGCGCCTTGGCAACGACGGCCACGTGGCTCTGTGCGCTGCCATCCTCGATGACGAGGCCGCGCAGCCGCTTGCGGTCGTAGTCGAGAAGCTCGGCCGGCCCCATGGTGCGGGCAACGAGGATCGTATCGGGCGGAAGCTGCGTCGGCTCGTCTGCGCTGGTGATGCGGCCGGCGAGGATGCGCAGGAGCCGGTCGGACAGGTCGCCGAGGTCGCGCTGGCGCTCGCGCCAATAGGCGTCGTTCTGGCGCAGCATGCGCGCGCGCGTGCCGTTCTGCACGCGCTCGACCGCGGCGTCCGCCGTGAGCCCGCCCTCGACGGCCTCGCGCAGCCGCCGCACCCAGCCCTTGTCGTGGGCAAACATGCGGTAGGCCTCGAGCACCTCGCGGTGCTCGCCGGCGCCGGCCAAGTGCTCGTGATCGAACATCTCGTCCAGCGAAGCGCGCAGCGTGGCAATGGCCGCGTCCAGCCGGCCGAGCTCGACCGCCGTGTCCTCGGCCAGGAGCTGCGTCACGACGATGCGCGGCTCGTGCAGCACGATGTGGCCCAGCGCGATGCCGGCCGAGATCGGCTCGCCCTCGATGACCGCGGACAGAGACTTGCCGATCTCGATCGCGGTGCCGGCGCCCGCGACCGCGCCAGAGACGAGATGCTCGGCGACGACCATCGCGGTCGCCTGCAGCACCTCGACGTCCTCGTCGGAGTATTCCTTCTGCGCGCGGTTCTGCACCACGAGCACGCCCAGCACCTGGCCCGAGCGCTGGATCGGCACCGCGAGCAGCGAGTGATAGATCTCCTCGCCCGTTTCCGGCCGATAGGAGAAGGCCGGGTGGCTCGAGGCCTCGGGCTCGTTCACCGTGATGTTGAGCTCGGCGCAGCGGCCTACGAGGCCCTCGCCGCGCTTCATGCGCGTGGTGTGCACCGCGCCTGACTTGAGGCCCTCGCTCGCGAACAGCTCGAGTGAGCCGTCCTGACGCTTGAGGTAGATCGAGCAGACCTCGGTCACCATCACGCCGGCGATCTGCTTGACGATCTTGTCGAGGCGCGACTGCCCGTCACCGGGCTCAGACATGATCTCTCGCAGGCGCCGCATGATTACACGCAGCGCCGGCTCGGATGTCAGGACTCGTGGCTCGTCGCCTCGCCTCTGCATCACTCGTGCCGCTCTGTGGTCCGCCGGGGGAAGCGGGTATTAAAGCTAGATCGCGCCCACGTTGAGCCGCGCCGCCGACCCCCGCCGCTAATTTCGGCGCTAGTCTGCGTCGAGACCGTAAATTGAATGCAACGTCCTGACGGCAAGCTCGGCGTAGGCGGCATCGATGAGTACGCTGATCTTGATCTCGGACGTGGTGATGGCAAGGATGTTGATGCCCTTGCTGGCGAGCGCCTTGAACATCATCGCGGCAACGCCCGCATGGCTGCGCATGCCGACACCGATCACGGAAATCTTGGCGACGTCGGCCGAGCTCTGCACGTCGAAGTCGCCGATGTCCCTCTTGGCCGCCTTCAGGGTCTCGAGCGTGCGCGGCAGCTCGGCTGCCTGCACGGTGAACGTCATGTCGGTGTGCTTTCCGTCGGGCGTCACGCTCTGCACGATCATGTCGACGTTGATGTTGGCGTCGGCGAGCGGTCCGAAGATGCGCGCGGCGACGCCCGGCTTGTCCTCGACCTTGATGAGCGTCACCTTCGCCTCGTCCTTGACGTAGGCAATGCCGCTGACGACTTGGCTCTCCACGATCTCATCCTCATCGCAAACGATCGTACCGATATCTTCCAGGCGGTCGAGCCGCACGGGCTCCATCGCGTCCGGCGCCACGAAGCTCGACAGCACGCGCACCCGCATGCGGTTGACCATGGCGAGCTCAACCGAGCGGGTCTGCAGAACCTTGGAGCCGAGCGAGGCCATCTCCAACATCTCTTCGTACGACACCTTCGGCAGCCGCCGCGCCTTCGGCACGATACGCGGGTCCGTGGTGTAGACGCCGTCGACGTCGGTGTAGATGTCGCATACATCGGCCTTGAGTGCGATGGCCATGGCGACCGCGCTCGTATCGGAGCCGCCGCGGCCCAATGTTGCGATGCGGCGGCGCTCGGGCTCGATGCCCTGGAAGCCGGTGATGACGGCGACCTCGCCCTCGGCGAAGCGGCGCTTGATCTCGCTGCCGTCGATCGCGGAGATGCGGGCCGAGCCGTGCGCGGCCGAGGTCGTGACCGGAATCTGCCAGCCCTGCCAGGAGCGCGCCTGCAGGCCCATCGACTGCAGCACGATCGCGAGGAGACCGGCCGTCACCTGCTCGCCGGTGGCGACGACGGCGTCGTACTCGCGCGCGTCGTGCAGGATCGAGGCCTCGCGCACCCAGGCGACGAGCTGGTTGGTCACGCCGGCCATGGCGGAGACGACGACTGCGACCTCGTTGCCGCCGTCGACCTCCCGCTTCACGTGACGCGCGACGTTGCGGATGCGCTCGACGTTGGCGACGGAGGTGCCGCCGAACTTCATCACAACCACAGCCATAAGGTTTCCCGCCGTGCGCTTCGCGAATGCGTTGGAGTTGGCCTTAAAGGGCGTCCGCCGCAGACAGGCGAACCCGGCCCCAAAGGGCTTCAGACGGCCATGAGCGAGCAGAAATCCCGTTACGGCCCGTTCTCTTAACGGCATCGGCCGGTCCCCGCAATATCCGCGCCTTGACAATCTTTGTCCGGGCGCCCGTATCCTCGCGGCCATGCAAGCCGAACCTTCAGTCTTGTCCGCCGATCCGACCCTCGATCTGCGCGAGGTCGAGCGCTTCGAGCGGCTCGCCGGCGCGTGGTGGGACCCCAACGGCAAGTTCCGCCCGTTGCACCAGCAGGGGCCGGCGCGGCTGCGCTTCATCCGCGATGCGCTTATGCGCCACTTTAAGCGCCCCGAAGGAGGCCTGAAACCGCTCCAGGGCCTTTCGGTGCTCGACGTCGGATGCGGCGGCGGCCTCGTCGCCGAGCCGCTCGCCCGGCTCGGAGCGCGCGTGACCGGCATCGATCCGACGCCCGAGGCGATCGCGACCGCACGCGGGCACGCCGAGGCCCAGGGTCTCGCCATCGACTATCGGGCTGCGCGCATCGAAGACCTCCGCGCGGCCGGCGAGACCTTCGATGCGGTCGTGTGCCTCGAGGTCGTCGAGCATGTGCCTGACGTCGGGGGCTTCGTCCGCATCCTCGGAGACCTCATCCGGCCGGAAGGCGCCGCCGTGCTCTCGACCCTCAATCGCACCTGGAAGTCCTATGCGCTGGCGATCGTCGCCGCCGAGTACGTGCTCGGCTGGCTGCCCCGCGGCACGCACGACTGGCAGCGCTTCGTGACGCCGGAGGAGCTGGAGCGCCATCTCGCAGCCGCGGGCTTCGGCGCACCGCAATTCTCCGGCCTCGTCTACGACGTGATGCACGACGAGTGGAAGCTCGATGCGGGCGACCTCGACGTCAACTATCTGGCATCCGCCGCGCGCGTCCGCTGAGCCGAGTCACCAGAGGCCCAGATCCTCCCACTTATTCTGCGGGATCTCCGCGCCGATTTCATAGGTGAAAGCCGTCGCCGTCATCTGGTCGGGAGTGACGGTGCAGCTGAACGCCAGCTTGTACCAGCGGTTCTTGGCCTTCACCGCCCCGCCCTTGGCCGTGACCACGTTGTTGACGAACGCGGCGCGGCCGAAGATGCCCGTCTTCAGGCGGTCCGCACCCGGTAGCTTGCGATCATGCTTGATCGCTTCGAGTCCCTTGATGCCGCAGGCCTGATGCGCGCGCTCCTCCGGGTCAAGCTTCGCCAGCTGCTCCTTGATGGAGCCGCTCAGCGCGGACGTCGAAAGCAGGGCACATGCGGCGGCGCTGGCTGCCAACCACGCGCGCACGCGACCGCCCGGCTTAAGTGCCAGTGTCATTATATATCCCCCCAAGTCCCAACGCACTCGACTTAGGCGCCCTGTCCGCGCCTCGCCCTACCTTTGCAGCTTTAACTCGGCATTGGGCAGAATTTGTGGAGCCTCGCCGCCATTTTCCCGTCAACGCGACAGCCGGATGAGGGGCGCCCCCGAGGTCGGGGAGTGGCATTGCGCAGGTCCGGGGCAGCTCGGCCCAGCATGAGGCGTCAGCGGCGACGAAGGCGGCGGAGCGCCTCCTGCGACGGAGCGAAGTTGGCAACGAGAGCGACCGCAGACTGAAAGTCGCTCTTAGCATGATCGCGGTCCCCGATCTCGAGGTAGGCTTCGCCGCGTCGATGGAAGGCCAGCGTATACTTGGGAGCCAAGACGAGCGCGGCGCTGAACTCTTCGATGGCGGCGCTCGGATTCTTCAGCGCCGCATAGGCTTGGCCGGCGATGTAGTGCTCGACCGGACTTGGCGCGATGTCGAGCGCCTTCTTGCTCCACGACAACGCCGCTTGATGGTCCTTGATCTGCAAGCTCGCGTACGCGAGCTTCTTGTAGACGGACCCCTTGGTCGACTGCGACAGCCCGCCATTGTCGTTGAGGAAGATCTGGCAGATTCCCATCGCTGCGCCGGGGTTCTCCTCGCTGAGACAGGGGCTCGCATCCGCGTCGCGGCTCGGCTCAGCGATCGGCTGCTCGGAGTTTACGCCGGGATCGGGCTGCGGCGGCGCCGACTCGCGCCCGGGACGGGCCGGCTCGTCATTGCAGCGGACGCGGACCGTCTTCCCGATCTGAGGAACGTAGCGGGTGCAGCCGAGGTCCTCGGAGAACGCCCGCGACGAGGGCGCAGCCCAGGCCAGCGCCAAAATCGCCAAGCTACGGCAAATCGATTTCACGGCCCCTCCTCCCAATCAGGCGTTATTCTGAGGGAAGAGCGATCGGCTGCAAAGCGCGAGTAGAAATCTTCCTTGAGGCCCACGGCAGCGATGCGGCTACCGACGCTACGAACGACGGCGGCCCGAGGTCTCTCAGGCCCGCCCAACCTATTGATTCAAATGGCGCTGTCGCGGGGCTCGGAGCCGCGGTGAACGCGGGCGCGCGACCACCGCAAAAGCGGCGCGGACCGGCTTTCCCGAGCCCGGGCTGAGCCTCAGCCGAACTTGAAGAGGACGCCGTAGCCGCCGCGCGGATAGCTCCACTCGATGTCGCCGGAAGGCTCGCCGATCACCCGGCAGGTGCCGCATTCGACGCAGCCGTCCACCGTGATCTCGACCTGGCCCTTGTCGTTGAGCTCGTAGCAGCGCGCCGGACAAGCGGTGAGCAACGCGAGCAGCGGCGGCGTCGGCACGTCATGCTCGCGCACCTTGATGTGAGCACGTCCGGCGTCGACGAGATACCGGTTCTGGTAGAGCTTGTCCTCGATACGGAGGGGTTGGTCAGTTGCCATTTCAATCTCCGAACCAACAGTGGGTCTAGAGTTCAACCTGCCGCGACGTCTCCGCCTACCTCCACGCCCGTGCGAGGGTGAAGGCATCCCAGAAGAGACCGAACCACGAGCGCGCCGCCACGAACGACCGGACCGTGAGACGCTCCTTCTCGCGCTTCGGCGTGCCGTCGACGCGCACGAAGCTCTGCATCGCCTTCGACACGAGCTGCGGATAGGTGAGGAAGAAGTTCTGCGACTGGGTATGCAGGAGCGCTGGCATATCCTTGTACTTCTTGAGGTCCTTCATGATGAAGGACTTGTCGAGCATGTCCTTGTAGACGGCGAGGTTCTCCTCCGTCATCGGATCACGCCGCGTCTTGATGCGGGCGATCGCCTCGGCGGCGATGCGCCCCGAGGTCATGGCGAGGTTGGAGCCCTCGCGGTGGATGGCGTTGTTGAGCTGGGCTGCATCGCCGACGACGACCCAGCCGTCGCCGTAGAGCTGCGGGATCGCCTTGAAGCCGCCCTCGGGAATGAGGTGAGCGGAGTACTCCTTCACCTCCGAGCCTTCGATGAGCGGCGCCACCGAGGGATGGCGCTTGAAGGCCTCGAGCAGCCCGTACGGCGTCTGGCCGGCCTTCTGGAAGTCGGACACGAGGCAGCCGATACCGAGCGAGATGCATTCCTTGTTGGCGTAGATGAAGCCCATGCCAGTCATCCCCTTCGAGATGGTGCCGGCGGCCTCGATGACGGTTCCCTCGTCGCCCTTCAGGTTAAAGCGTGCCTCGATCGTCTCCCGCGGCAGGAAGTGCATTTCCTTGACCGCGAGCGCCACGTTGCTGGCCTTGGGGATGTCGCGCAGGCCCGCACGCGTTCCGATCAAACCGTTGACGCCCTCGGCGAGCACCACGACGTCGGCCATCACCTGGCCCCCGCTGCGGTCGGTGCGCACGCCAATCACCTTGCCCGACAGATCGCGAATGAGCTCCGTGACCGTGGTCTCACAGATGACGGTGGCGCCGGCCTCCCGCACCTTGGAGGAGAACCACTTGTCGAACGGCGCGCGGATGATGGTGTAGCGGTTGGGCTTCTGCTCGTTGAAGTCGTCGGACTTGTAGTGCAATCCTACGTGCGAGCGGTCGTCCATCATCCAGAAGCGCTGCTCGACGAGATGGCGCTCAAGCGGCGCATCCTCGCGAAAGTTCGGGATGATCTTCTCCAGCATGTCGGAGTAGAGGATCGCGCCCTGCACGTTCTTGGAGCCCGGGTACTCGCCGCGCTCGATCTGCAGGACCTTCAGCCCGCGCTCGGCCATGGTGAGCGCGGCAGCATTGCCGGCCATTCCCGCGCCGACGACGATGGCATCGAATCTTTCTTCGATCATCGGGCTCTCCTCTAGTGTCCTGATTCCGAAGTTCGCCAGAGTTCGATACGTGTGTCCCGAGCGAACTTCGGAATCATAAGGGACACTAGAATCATTGCTCTGCTAGTGTGATTCAGATCGAGAAATTCGCTCGATCCCGTGCCGCTTACGATGGCGAATTTCTCGATCATCACACTAGCTCGCGATGCGGTCGCGCGAATGCGGCGACAGGGACTGGCGGAAGGCTTCGGTCAGCTGCGGCAGCAGCCGGATCGCGTCGGTGACCACGCCGACGTGGGCGAAATCGAAGATGGGTGCGTTCTTGTCGGTGTTGATGGCGACGATCAGATCTGCGCCCTCGACCCCGACCCGATAGCTTCCTACTCTAAATCTAAAATCCGCGGGTTTGTCCGGAGCTGAAAATGGTACCGCCTGGTGGGATCGAACCACCGACCTCTAGATCCACAATCTAGCGCTCTAACCATCTGAGCTAAGGCGGCACACGCAACGGCTGGCACGACGGCGTAGCCTGCCCGGCGCGTCCTAAAACCCTTACACCACCCGCATCGTCAAGCAAAAAACGGGCTGCGGAGCGGCGATCCGGCGCGGCATTGGCGGCAAGTCCGGCCGCGAGGCGGGACACGGGGCGCAAGGAACCCCCGCAAAGGGCTCAACGCTTGGGCTGTGCCTTCTGCGCCGCCTCGCTCAGGAGCTTGCCCAGCTCCTGGGCCTGGAGGGCATAGGTCTGCATCTGCTTCTGGGCGTAGCGTTGCTGGATCTCCAGGTATTCCTTGAGATCGCGGGCGCGCGAGAGGTCGGCTGCGAAGGTGAAGCTCGCCTGGATGTTCTCCTCGGCGAACTTGGCGACCCGCGACTGCAGCTCCATGGCGCCCGAAGCCATGGCGCCCTGCGATTTAGCCAGCGTTTCCTGCACCTGCCGAGCCATATCCATGAACTGATTGTAGGCAGAACGCGCCTGGTCCACGTTGCGCTCGGCGAGCTCGCGCACCGCCTCGGGAATCTCAAACTGCGGCTTGTCGTACATCGGCAGTATCCTCCTCGGCTGCCAGGAGGTTGTTATAGGGGGCCCGCTCCCGGTCATCAGGCATTATGCGATTATAACCGCCGTGCGCGATGACGCGACCGTGAAATGAGTGTGGATAGCGGGTTGCAGCGGCCCCGGCTCATGGACGGAAGCAGCTGACCGCGCTAACAGATTTTGAGCCCTGGTAATTCAACTATGCCCGTGGAAGCGCCCCGCGCTCGCCCAAGCCCGATCGGCCCCGATGCGGCGCTTGCGCGCTGTCCGGGGGCAGCGTGGGTGATCGATCCCGCCAAGGGACGCGTGCTTGCCGCCAACCCGGCCGGTGCTGCCCGGCTCGGGCTGCGGCCCGACGCGGCCTCGGGCACGCTCGACGCGGCGATGCCCGGTCTCGTGCGCTTGCGTGCGCTGATGCGCGAGCCGCTCGACGGGAGCCGGCGCGAGGCCCTGATCTTCTGGACCGCTTACGGCGCCGAGAGCCTGCTCTGCACTGTGAGCGCACTCGACCAGGCGGCGTCTCCGCCGCTCGCGCTCGTCTGCGTTGCGGGAGCCGAGGAGAAGCCAAAGCCAAAGGTGGTCGCACTCCCGAAGGAGGCGGTCGCTCCGTCAAGCGAGGACGCCGCGACCTTGAAGAAGATCGCGCGCGCCATCCGCACCGGCTTCGTCGAGCCGGCGGCTCCGACGGCCGACGAGGACGCGCCCGGCGCGACCGCGGAACGCGAGGCCTTCTCCAAGCTCGCGCACGAGCTCAAGACGCCCTTGAGCGCCATCGTCGTCGCCGCCGAGATCATGAAGGACCAGCGCTTCGGCGCCATCGCCAATGAGCGCTACCGCGGCTACACGGCCGACATCCACGACAACGCGCGCCACGCGCTCGCGGTCATCGACCGCATCCTCGTCGACGGCAGGCCCGAGCCGGCCGCAGGGCGCCCGCATGCCACCGACCTCGACCTCAACGCGCTGGCCGAGAGCGCCGTCTCCGCCGTGCGCCCGCTCGCCGAGGAAGCCGGCCTCACGTTCTCCGGCGAGCTGCACGCACAGCTTCCGCACGTCGTCGCCGACGCGATGATGGTGAAGCAGATCGTGTTCAATCTGCTCACCAACGCCATCAAGTTCACGAAGCGCGGCGGCATCGTGCGTCTCGTCACCGGACTCGGCTTCGACCGCAGCGTGTTCGTCGCGGTGCAGGACACCGGACCCGGCATGAACTCCGATGAGATAGCGCGCGCGCTCGACGTCAACGCGCCGCCGACGCCGCAACCCAAGCAGGAAGGCGGATTGGGCATCGGGCTTCCGCTCGCATCCGGATTGGCGAAGGCGAACGGAGCGCGCATCGAGATCGATAGCGCGCCCGGTGAAGGCACGGCCGTCGCCCTGATTTTCCCGAAGGATCGTCTCGCCGCTTGAGCGCGATAGCGCCGCGCGCATCTGCGTTTGAATTAGACGAGTTCTAATCTATTGGTCTTTCACGTACTTTTGTTGACTGTGCGCTCGACGGCACGTTAGGGATGAACATCGAGCTTAACGCTCGCACCTATCCTTGAACGATCACTACCGATACCGGGGACCTTGAACCCCGACTATTGGAGCCGCCGATGCCCAGCACCCGCGCACCACTGCTCCGCGCCACCCGCGTTAAACGGTTTCCGCGCGCGGCCGCAGCAGCAGCGAAGCGCGCGACAGCATTTCGGCTCCTCGAGCGCATTCAATCCGAGCGGGGGGCATGCTGATGTCGCAGATCGAAACCTTCCCCAAGGGGCGCCCGTCGCGTGAGTCCGCGATGTCGGCTGCCGCAATCCTTTCGGCGCCTGAGCGTCTTGTCGGCGTCGGCTTCCGCTGCTGGCTCGCCGGTTTCCAGACGAGCGACATCGGCTGCTGGGAGGTCGCCTGGGAGGAGATGTCGCGCGCTGTTGGTGCGCGCGCAGCCAAGCCCTTGATGAACGAGCTCGCCTGCTGGGTGCGTGCGGTCCAGGATGCGGCTGAGCGCAAGATCGAGATTTATCCGGCCCAGTGCCGGCAGTTCTGCCGCGACGAATTCCTGGCGATCAGCATGGTCGCGGCCTGCCAGCACAGCGCCTGTCCGGCTTTCCGCGCCTGCGCCGTTGCGCTGCTCGGCTCCAACGAGATCGACGAGGCAATCGATTGCGCCGACGGCTTTGCCCGGCGCCTCAAGGAAGCCGACCAGCACCTTTCGCCCGGCTCCGTGTTCATGGGCGCCGGCCTGATGGCGGCCCCCGTCAAGGGTCACGGCTGAGCTCGGACCAGCGCGGGCCGCGCAAGCGGTCCGCTCACTCGACCATCTCGTCCTCGTCGGAAGCGGGCTCGTCAGCGAGATCGCGCTCGGGCGACGCGTGTGCCTCTCCGAACTCCTCCGACCAACCGATGTTCAAGAGCGCGTCTCCCATGTTGACGATGGGAAGCGTGGTGCGGCCGATGAGGATGCCGCGACGCGGGGCGCGCACCTCGACGGCGCTGTCCTCGTAGGGATTGGCGACGTGTCCCACCACCTCGTTGGCGTTGACGGCGTCGCCGATCCGCTTCGTCGTGCGAAAGACGCCGCCCTCGGGCGAGCGCACCCAGCTCGAGGCGTTGATCAGCACCGGCGTGCGCCGATCGGGCGTCGGAATTTCGACATTCTCCGCGAGCTCCAGCATGCCGGCGTGCAGCATGACGCCGGTAATGCCTTCGACACCTGCACGGATGGCGAACTCGTCGAAGCGCAGTCCCTCGCCGCCCTCATAGCTCAGCACGTCGACGCCCGCCTCGCGCGCGGCCTGGCGCAGCGAGCCGGGTCGTTCCGGGCTCTCGAGCATCACCTCCGCGCCGAATGCCACCCCGAGCTCCTGGCAGCGCGGGCGCTTGCGGAACACGCAGCGGACCTGCGGCAGGTTGATGCGATGGATGGCGGCGGTGTGCAGGTCGATGCCGATCTGCGAGCGCTTGACGATCTCGGACAGGAAGAGATGCGCGAGCCGGGCCGCAAGCGAGCCCGTGGCGGAGCCCGGGAAAGAACGGTTGAGGTCGCGCCGGTCGGGCAGATAGCGCGAGCGGCTGATGAAGCCGAACACGTTGACGACGGGAACGCACAGAAGCGTGCCGCCGATGCTTTGGGGATGCAGCGTGCGCAGCAGCCGGCGGATGATCTCAACGCCGTTCAGCTCATCGCCGTGAATGGCCGCGGAGACGAACATGGTCGGCCCCGGCCGCGAGCCGTGCAAAACGTGCACCGGCAGGGCGACGGGGGCGTGGTTCGACAGCTTCGATATGGGCAGGTCCACGAGGCGGCGCTCGCCCGGCTTCACGGACAATCCACCGATGACAAAAGGCTGCCTCACGACGGCGCTTTCCACATGGGATACGACCCCTCGGCTGCGTATGAAGTGCACGGCGGTCGGGCGCACGCAAGATCGCACGCTCCGCATCCTTTCCAATATTGGCAAGCAAATTTTCTGTGCGTCGGCGTTGGAGGTCGGAAGTTCTGCTAGCAACATCGCAGTGCACAATTGTCGATTTGAGATCGAACATCTTCGTTGCGAGCATCGATACTTCATCTCGCTTTTCTTTTTCAGTCGCGATACAAGATGATTCGTCGCGTGAAGCGTCGTTTCGCATCGACCGCGAATGTGCGCAGTGCTTGCACCCCGGGATCGCCCCCTTTAAGACTGGCGAGGTCGGGAAGGCACCAGGGACAGCCATCCAGCCAACTCCGGCGTTTTCGGCGAGACGGTTTGGGTTCGGGTGGCGTGCGCTGAAACGGCAGGGTTCATGAAACGCCCGAAGCATCCGCTGCGACCCGTATCGTTGGCGCTCGCGGCGCTGTGCTGCCTTCTCTTCCTGCTCATTGCTCCCTACTTCGTCGGCGGCCGCGACCTCGGCCTCAAGGGCGCCGCTGTCTTCGCTGCATCGCGGGATAGCTACAGCCTGAGCTCGCCCGTGCGCCTGCTCGGAACACCCGTGGTGGAGCTCGAGAGCGGGACGCTGTCGCTGCCGCAGAGCCGCGGACTTGCCCGCGGCGGCGAAGTCATCGCCATGCTGATCACCGGCGGCGGCCCGCGCATGCTGCTCGACAACGCGGCCTTCACGGCCGATTTCTCAGCCGCGGAGCCAAGCTTCTCGCAGGCCTTCGCTGGAGGCGTCGCGCCCCTCGTCGCAACCTTCCAGAAGCTGCAGTTCGATACGCTGTCCATCAAGAACAGCTCCGTCCGCATCAAGATGGGGGACGGCTCGACGCTCACCCTCGACGACGTCGCAGCCGACGTGTCGTCCAAGCCCAACGGCGTCGTCCGCGCCGTGGGTTCGTTCAACTTCCGCGGCGAGAAGGTCAGCTTCGACACGACGCTCGGGGCAGGCGCTGACGCAAAGTCGACGACACGGCCGATCACTGCCTCCCTCGACAGCACGATGCTGAGCGCGAGCCTCGACGGCTCCGTCCTGCTCGCCGACAATCCGCGGCTGCTGTCGCCGCATGCCGAGATCAATGTTCCGCATCTGCGCCAAGCCGCCTACTGGCTGGGCGCAGGCTGGCCGCGGGGCGCCGGCTTCGACGACTTCCACGCCAAGGGGCAGCTCGAGTGGGCAAATCGCACCATCGCCTTCCAGAAGGCAGTGCTGCAGATGGACGGCAACGAGGCCGAGGGCACGCTGTCGGTGAATTTCAGCGCCGCGCGCCCGGCCGTCGATGGCACGCTGGGCCTCAAGACGCTCGACCTCACGAAGTATCTCGCGCGCGGCGGCGCTTCGGATCAGGACGCGCGGCCAAGTCTCCTCACCCTCATCAGCGGCTCGCGCGGCCTTCAGTTCCCGCTCATCGAGAGCGTCGATGCCGATCTGCGCATCTCCTCCGACAGCGTCGTGGTTCCGGGCCTGACCATCGGGCATAGCGCCGCCACCGTCTCGCTCAAGGGCGGCAAGATGCTGGCCGACGTCGCCGAGCTCGAGATCGATGACGGCACGCGCGGAGGAGGCCAGCTGCGCATCGATACCAACGGCGAGCACCCGAACTACGACGTGCATGCCAAGCTCGAATCGATCGACCTTGGCGAGGCCGGCAAAGCCATCTTCGGGCACCCCACCATCCAGGGCCGCGGCGATGTGATCGTGGACCTCTCGGCCGACGGGGATTCGGGCGACGCGGTGTTGCGCTCGCTCGACGGCAAGCTGTGCGTGACGCTGGACGAAGGCGGGCAGCTCGGCGTCGACGTCAACCAGCTCGTGACGGGAGCAAGCTCTCCACAGCAGGCCGCGCTATGGCGCACGGCCGCGAGCACGGCGATCCCCATCGACCGGCTCGACGCCCGCTTCGCGGTCGTAAACGGCGTCATCCGTACCGAGACCGCGCAGGCGACCGCGGGCGCGCGCGCGATGAAGGCCGACGGCGCTATCGATCTCCCCGCCCGCAGCTTCGACCTCGAGCTGGCGATTGGCGATCGGGCAAACGCGGACGACGGCGCGGATGCCAAGCCTGCCCCGCGCGATGTCATCGACCTGCATGGGCCGTGGTCGCAGCCGACGCTGCAGCCCGTCGCCGCGCCGGGCACCGGCGAGCCGCAGGACACGCCCGCGGGCCCAGGCTAGCCGCTGTCTGACCACGTCTTTCTAGAGCAGCGTTGCGATCTTTGCCGAGGCGGCGTCGCGCTCGGTCGCGTTCATGTGCAGCCCGCACTTGGTGCGCCGCCACAGCACGTCCTCCGCGGAGCGAGCCCACTCGCGTTCGCTGAGGTAGCGCACCTCTCGTTCGGTGAGACCGCCGCCAAGCGACTGGCCCAGATCGGCCTCGCCGCGAGCGTCCCCGAGAACCTCACCAGTCAGCGACCCGTAACGGCGCGCGAGCCGCTCGAGGAACGCCGGCTCGAAGCCCGGCCGCTCTCGGCACAAGCGCGCGATGAAGCCCGGCAGACCATCGTCGCCGAGATCGCCGCCGGGGAGGAGCGCGCCGGCGGTCCATGCCGGGCGCATCGGCGGCAGATGCGGCGCAAGCTTCGCAAGTGCCGCTTCCGCGAGGCGCCGATAGGTCGTGAGCTTGCCGCCCAGCACGGTCAGCAGCGGTGGGCGCCCCGCACCGGTGGAAAGCTCGATGCGGTAGTCGCGCGTCACCGTCGAAGGGTCTGCGCCAGCGTCGTCCTCATAGAGCGGCCGCACGCCGGCAAAGCTCCACACGATGTCCTCGCGAACAGGCGGGGTGGAGAAGAAGCGACGCGTGAGATCGAGAAGGTAGTCCTCCTCCTCACGGCTGATGCTCGCCGTGCCAGGATCGCCCGCGTAGGGAACATCGGTGGTGCCGATGAGCGTGAAGCGCTCCTCGTAGGGGATTGCGAAAACGACGCGGCCGTCCGCGCACTGGCAGAGGTAGGCGTCCTCGGCGCCCCTGATGCGCGGCACGACGATGTGGCTGCCTTTGACGAGGCAGACGCCGTCACGCGCGGAGCGGCCGCCGGCATCGACGGCGTCGGCGACGACCTGCACCCATGGCCCTGCTGCGTTGACGAGGGCACGGGCGCCGATCTCGCGCCCGCCGGCCTCGTCGATAATGGTAATGCGCCATTCCCCGTCGGCCGCCGCGGCCTTCTCGACACGCGTGCGCGTGGCAATGACCGCGCCCCTGTCGGCAGCGGCCCGCGCGTTGAGCACGACAAGGCGGGCATCGTCGACGCGGCAGTCCCAGTAGGCAAAGCCGCGCGTCAGCTCGCGACCGCAACGGCAGACCGGCGGGATCACGGTTGAGATCGAGCGCGGTCGAGCCGGGAATCGCTTTGCGTCGGGCGAGATGATCGTACAGAAAGAGCCCCGCACGCAGCAGGAGCGCCGGCCGGCCGCCTTCGACCTGCGGCAGGACGAAACGCTGCGGCCAGACGATGTGCGGGGCCGCCGCCAGCAGCACCTCGCGCTCGATGAGCGCCTCGCGCACCAGGCCGAACTCATAGTTCTCCAGGTAGCGCAGACCGCCGTGGATGAGCTTGGAGCTTGCCGAGGAGGTCGCGCCGCCGAGATCGCCTTTCTCGGCGAGAAGCACCGAGAGCCCGCGGCCGGCGGCGTCTGCGGCAATGCCGACGCCGTTGATGCCGCCGCCGACAACGACGAGATCGTAGGTCATGGCGGCAAGCTAGCACGCGGCCGTTAATGAGGTCGCGGCTGTACCGGCTCCTGGCGGGGCGTCAGCAGGGATACGACGAGGAGCGCGACAGTACCGACGGGCAACGCGAGCACGATGGTTGCGAGGTTCTTGATGCCCCACAAGTTGGCGATACCCTGCGCGTGCTGATCGAGCGCAGCCCAGGCCGCGTCCTTTGCCGCGCCGGGGGCTGCTGCCTCCCAGGCCTGCTTCAGCTCGCCGAACGTCTCGGCGGCCATCTGGCCGGCACCGGACAGCGAGGAGAACGAGTCGAAGAATCCCACGGCAAAGATGTGTGTCGCGACGATATAGGCCGCGGCCATCGCGAGGCCCGAGATGATGGCGGTCACCGCGCCGGGCGCATTGGCGCGGCGCCACCACAGGCCGGCGAAAAGCGCAGGAAAAAGCCCCGCGGCGGCAAGCGTCAGCGCCCAGGTGGCCATGGTCAGCATGTCGGTCGGGCGGGCGGCAGCAAGGAACGTGGCGACGGCAACGGCCGCGGTGGCCATCGCCAAATGCTCCCAACGCGACTCGGTCGACGCGTCGCGTCCACCGCCGAGCGCATCGACGATGGCAGCGAGCGGACCGCCTGCCGTCGCCAGCGCCGCCGCGAGCGCAGCCGCCGCAAGAACGCCGACCCATATCTCGCTAAAGCCGATCATCTCGGGCGCGGCGAGCGTGATCATGTCGGGATCGAGGGTCAGGTCCTGCAGGCGCAGCGTCGTTGGCGCATCGGGCAGCTCGGAGCAGGCCTTGGCGACGGCCGCAGCGTCGGTCGCCGCATGACCGCAGATGTCGACGAGGCCGAGGTTGCCGAAGTTGAACATCCACGCCGGCAAATCGGAAAACGCGACGCGATCGCCGATCAGCGACAGCAGCGAGAATTTGGCATAGGCCGCCAGCGCCGGTGCAGCTGTGACGAGCAGCGTGACAAACAGCAAAGCGAACATGGCCGACCGGCGCGCGTCGCGCACCGTCGGCGTCATGAAGTGGCGCGACAGCAGGCTCGGCAGCGAAGCTATCCCAAGAGCGAGGGCGAGCACGAGACCGGCAGAGTTCAAGGGGCTCAACGTCAGGAACGGACGCAGCAGCGGCTTCAAGACCACGGGGTCGGCGAGGTCCTGCTCCAGCAGCGTCTCCTCCAGGCTCTGGATCTGCCACACTGCGTTGGAGTAGGCGATCTGCGGGATGGGGACGCCGTAGTTGCTCGTCGAGAAATGCACGAGCGGAGCCAGCAGCGCGATGAGCAGCACGATGAACAGAATGGCGGAGGCCCTGACGGCGACCCCTCGACCGCGCAGCGCAAAGCAAAGGAGCAGCGCTATCGCCGCGATCGCGACGCCGATGCCGTAGCCCACCTGCAGCAGTCGCGCACCCGCCAGGCCTGCGGCCATGAGCTCGGCAGCAAGCAGCAGGGCCATCGAAAACACGACGGTGAAGCCGGCGGCCACGCGCGCCGTCTTCCCGTAGCGCTTGGCGAAATAATCCGGGATCGAGCTGGCGCCCGCCAGCGGCAGCATCGGCGCGACGATGAGCTGCAGCAGCAAAAACCCGGCCCCGAGCCCGAGGACAAACGCGAGGCCGTCATAGCCCCACGTGAACACGGCTCCTGCAATGCCAAGAAAGAACGGCGCAGAGATGCCGTCGGCGGCAAGCGCCAGCCCGCGCCATGCCGTGGCCGGCGCGTCGCCGGCAGCCTTGCGCCGCGAGAGCAGCGCCAAGCCGGCGGCGCCTCCCAGCCCCAGCGCGAAGAACACCGGCTCGAATGCCATGGGCGCCCCTACTCGTCGCCGCGCGCTGCGAGCTTTTCATGGTGGCGCGCCGACAGGAGGGCCACCACGATCAGCGCCAGCAGCGAGCCCTGCGCTGTCATGAAGAAACCGAGCGGGAAGGCAAACACGTCGACGATGTTGAGCGGCTCAACGAGCCGCGGCACCGCGAGCACGAAGAACACCCAGGCGAGCAGCGCAAGAAAGGGGAAATGCCGACGCCTCGGCCTGCCTGCTTTGGCCGGCTCGGGACTTGAGTGCACCGCTCCCCCCATTTGTTATTTGGCGCGGGGGACTGTGCCCCGCGCGTGCGCGGCGATCAACCTTGCGGGATTTTGCGACAGGGCCGTGGCGGTGTGCGACCGTTCCGCAAACGACTAGGCGGGGCGACGCCGCTCGGCATCTCCCCGCCCTGGGTTAGTCTCCCTAGACTTGGACCTTATTCGATTTTCTAAGTCCGCCGGACCGGTCCACGATTCGGCAGCCGGGGCACAATGTGCGAGGGACGTCCGAGCGTCAAGCCGTCGCGGCGGAAGATTTTCTGATGCACTGCAGCGATTTACGCGGTTGAAAGCTGCGGTTGCGCAGTTGACAGAGGATTGATTCCCGCAAACCCCAAATCAGGAGACCGAGGGCTTGCAATCCTCGTCGCTGGGGAGCGGATCGCATCCCTTCCGGTTAATGCAAACGTGCAGCGCCCGTTTGACGTCGCTCGAATAGACGCCGTCGAGCGCGCCGAAGTAGAGGCTCTGCGAGCGCAGCCCGCACTGATAGAGCTTAACGATGGTCTCGCCGCCGTAGCGCATGGCGAGCTCGTAGTCCGAAAGCGCGGCTGCTGCATCGCCAGACGACTGATGAATGTGCGCGCGCGTGTCGAGCGCATAGGGGTTGCCAGGTGCCAATTCCAGCGCCCGTTCGACGTCGCCGGCGCCCTGCTGCGGGCGGCCGAGCTTGTAGTAGGCCCACGCCCGATTGTTGAGTGCAGCTGCGAAATCGGGGTTCAGACCGATCGCCTTGTCATAGTCGGCGACGGCCTTGTCGAACCAGCCCTTGAGAGAGTAGCCGAGCGCCCGAAGCCCATAGGCGACGCTCAACTGCTCGGGCGGCAGCCCCGGCGTCTCGATCATGGCGGAGCAGCCGGAGATGCGCCGCTCGTTGTCTTCGCTCAGGCAATCGAGCGAGGGATCGATGACGGTCGCGAGCGCCGTGGCCCCGCTGAAGCCCAGCACGACGAGAAACGCCGCAATGCCCCTGGAGACCCTCATTTCGACCACCTGCAAGATCCGGCCGCGCCGGACCACTCTACAATGCGATGTTCCACTGCCCGAGACCAGGGCAATAGGCGAGCCTTGCAGCACAAATGCGGCAAGGCGCTTAACCCCTTACGGGGCGCGATTGTGCTAGGATTTCAGCCACTGAACCCGGCCGGCGGCGACGTCAAGTGAAGCAACAGCGCATCCTGCTCATCATCGGCGGCGGCATTGCCGCCTACAAGTGCCTCGACCTCGTCCGACGCCTGCGCGACGAAGGCGCCTCCGTGCGCGCGGTGATGACGCGAGCGGCGGCCGAGTTCGTGACGCCCCTGTCGGTGGCGGCGCTGACCAACGAGCGCGTGTTCACCGAACTCTTCGATTTGAACGACGAGCACGAGATCGGCCACATCCGCCTGTCGCGCGAAGCCGATCTGATCGTCCTCGCGCCGGCCACGGCCGACTTGCTCGCCAAAATGGCCGGTGGCCACGCCAACGATCTCGCCACCACGGTGCTGCTCGCGACCGACAAACCGGTGCTTGCAGCGCCCGCCATGAACCCGCGCATGTGGCTCAACCCCGCCACGCAGCGCAACGTCGCGCTCCTGAAGGCCGACGGCATCCATTTTGTCGGCCCCAACACCGGCGAGATGGCCGAGCGCGACGAGGCAGGCCCGGGTCGCCTCGCCGAGGTGCCGGAGATCATCACAGCCGCGCGCGCGATCCTTGCCGAAGGCGGAGCGCGCTCGGTCACGCGTCTGCGCGCGAAGGCTCCCCTCGCGGGGCGCCACGTGCTGGTGACCAGCGGGCCGACGCACGAGCCGATCGACCCGGTGCGCTACATCGCCAACCGCTCCTCCGGCAAGCAAGGCCACGCCGTCGCCGCGGCCGCGGCGCGCATGGGTGCGCGCGTCACGCTCATCTCCGGGCCGGTCGCGCTTCCCGATCCAGCCGGCGTGGAAACGGTTCGCGTCGAGACCGCCGAGGAGATGCTCGCCGCCGTCGAGCGCAGCCTGCCGGCCGACGTCGCCGTGTTTGCCGCCGCCGTCGCCGACTGGCGCACAGCCGTGTCGCCGCGCGACAAGATCAAGAAGACCGGCGAGAAGCGCGCGCTCGACCTCGTTGAAAATCCCGACATCCTCGCCACGATCGGCAAGTCGAGAGACCGGCGACCGGCGCTTGTCATCGGCTTTGCAGCGGAGACGCGCGACATCGCCGCCTACGCCAGCAAGAAGCGCAAGGCCAAGGGTGCCGATTGGATCGTCGCCAACGACGTCTCTGCAAAAACGGGCGTGCTCGGCGGCGCGAGCAACACCGTGCACCTCGTCACCGCCGACGGCATCGAGGACTGGCCAACGCTGCCGAAGGAGGACGTGGCGGAGCGTCTTATGCTGCGCGCAGCCGAGTTCCTCCGGCGCTCTACGGCTGCGGCCGAATGACACCGCCCTCCGCGAAGAGCCGCGCCGTCGTGCGCGTCGTGCGGCTGAAGCATGGGCTGAGCCTGCCGCTGCCGACCTACCAGTCGAAGGGCGCTGCCGGGCTCGACCTCCTCGCCGCGCTCGACACGCAGCATCCGCTCACGCTGGCGCCCGGCGCGCGTGCGCTGGTGCCGACCGGCCTCGTCATCGAGCTGCCGCAAGGTTACGAGGCGCAGGTGCGCCCACGCTCTGGCCTTGCGCTCAACTACGGCATCGCCGTGCTGAACAGCCCCGGTACGATCGACAGCGACTATCGCGGCGAGATCGGTGTGGTGCTGGCAAACCTCGGCCACGCGCCGTTCGAGATCAGGCGCGGAGAGCGCATCGCCCAGCTCGTGGTGCTCCCGGTGGTGCAAGCGGAGCTGATCGAGGTGGAGCAAGTTTCTACAACAGCCCGCGGCGATGGCGGCTTCGGCTCGACGGGAAAGTCCACCGGCGCAAAACCATCGCCTGCCGCCAAGGTCCAAGCGAAAAAAGTTGCGAAGAAGGAATTGGTCTCGTCGGGACGCCGCTCAAATAAGCCCACTTCGCGCAAAAAGCGCCGCCAAAAGTAATAAGCTTATCAAGCTTGACACGGCCCGGCTTTCAACCAACTTGCGGCGTTGCACGATTTTATCGGGTGGAGACGCGGCACCCTCCGGGGACCAAGACGACGAAGCGCGAGGCAAGACCATGACCGAGACTCTGGATATCAAGACTTTGGCGGCGACGAAGACCTGGGGACGCGGACGCGTTTATGATTCGATCGCCGAGACCATCGGGCACACGCCGCTCGTGCGGTTGTCCAAGCTCGCGGCGGCGGCGAAGGTGAAGGCCGATGTCCTCTTGAAGCTCGAGTTCTTCAACCCGCTCTCGTCCGTCAAGGACCGCATCGGCGTCTCGATGATCGATGCGCTCGAGGCGCAGGGAAAGATCACCCCCGGCAAGACCGTGCTGATCGAGCCGACCTCCGGCAACACCGGCATCGGGCTCGCGTTCGTCGCCGCGGCGCGCGGCTACAGGCTGATCCTCGTCATGCCCGAGACGATGTCGATCGAGCGGCGCAAGATCCTGACGCACCTCGGCGCCGAGCTGGTGCTCACCCCCGGCCCCGGCGGCATGCCGGTGGCCGTCGAGCGCGCCAATGAGCTCGCGAAATCGACGCCCGACGCCGTGATCCCCGGCCAGTTCGACAACCCCGCCAATCCGCTGGTGCACGAATTGACCACGGCTGAAGAGATCTGGAACGACACCCACGGCAAGGTCGATGTCCTCGTCATCGGCGTCGGCACGGGCGGCACGCTCACGGGCGTGGGCCGCGCGCTGAAGCCGCGCAAGCCCAGCCTCAAGATCATCGCCGTGGAGCCGACGACGAGCCCGGTGCTGTCGGGCAAGCCGCGCGGGCCGCACAAGATCCAGGGCATCGGAGCGGGCTTTATCCCGTCGATCCTCGACACATCGCTCATCGACGAGATCGTGACGGTGTCGAGCGAGCAGGCGCTGGAAGTGGCGCGGCTCGTCGCCAAGGTTGAAGGCATTCCCGGCGGCATCTCGACGGGCGCCAACGTCGCGGCTGCACTGTCGGTTGCCGAGCGTCCCGACATGGCCGGCAAGACGATCGTCACCTTCGCGCCTTCGTCGGCGGAGCGCTATTTCTCGAGCGACCTTTTCGTCGACCCGAGTGCAAAGCCCGCGGGCTAGGGCCGCACAATTCGGCCACCGCGAACTCGCTAAGCCGCCATCGGACCATCGAGGTCGGGCCGCAAAGCGCGCCTATGACCGCAACCCTATTCTGGCTCCATCCGGAAAGGGTTTGTCATGCAAATGTTTTCGCTGGCCGCGGCGGGTCTTGCTGTCCTGAGCGCCGTTGCGTTGGCTCCGCGCTTTGCTGCCGCCGACGACAAGGATCGCGTCTCCGGTCCGCACGTTCACGAGAACCTCGCGGTCTATTTCATTCACGGTCCGAGCGCACCAGGGCCGGTGCCGCTCACGCTGCAGGAGGCGCTCGACAAGGGCAGCGTCCGCGTTATCGAGACGGGCGAGGTCAACGAGCTCAAGATCGAGAACACGGGCAGCGACGAGATCTTCATCCAGTCGGGCGACATCGTGAAGGGCGGACGCCAGGACCGCGTGCTCTCGATGAGCTTCGTGCTGCCGCCGAAGTCGGGCGAGGTTTCGCTCGCCGCCTTCTGTGTCGAGCACGGCCGCTGGTCGGGGCGCGGGGGCGAGAGCTCCGTTGCCTTTGCCAGCGCCGCCGAGGCACTGCCGTCGCGCGAAGCAAAGCTCGCCATGCGCGCACCGATGAAGGCCGAAGTCGGACCCGACCAGCCGCGGGCATCACTGGATGCCGGCGATCGCGTGTATTCCAGGCAGCAGCAGGTGTGGGCCTCGGTCGCCAGCGTCCAGGAGCGTCTATCCGGCAATTTGAGCGCCGAGGTGGCCTCACCGCGGTCGGCGACGAGCCTCCAGCTCTCGCTCGAGAACGAGAAGCTGAAGGAGGCGCGCGAAGCCTACGTCAAGGCGCTGGAGTCGTTTGGCGGCGAGAAGGACGACATCGTCGGCTACGTCTTCGCCGTCAACGGCAAGGTCAACAGCGCCGACGTCTATCCGTCGAACGCGCTCTTCCGCAAGATGTGGCCCAAGCTGCTCGCGGCAAGCGTCACCGAGGCGATAGGCGCTGACAAGACGACCGTGGCCGCGGCGCCTGCGCCCGCCAGCGTCGGCGCCTTCCTGACCTCGGCCGAAAGTGGCAGCGCGCAGGAGGAGACCGTGAACGGTCTTGCGCGCCAGGAGGTCCGCGACGCAAAGAGCGCTGTCTATATGGAAGCCAAGCGCAACGACGGTGCCTGGGTGCACCGCAACTATCTGGCGAAGTAAGCGCTCAAGCGGCCCCGCGTCTCCTGGAGGCGCGGGCCAGCCGCCTTTACGCCGCAAGGCCGGGCGGCTTATCTTACGGACCATGCAGAAGAAATCGCCAGCGAGCCTCTCGGCTCAGGAGATCGAGCGCTACAAGCGCCACCTTGTCCTCAAGGAAATCGGAGGCCAGGGCCAGCAGAAGCTCAAGGCTGCGCGTGTGCTCGTCGTCGGCGCCGGGGGACTGGGCTCGCCGCTGCTCGCCTATCTCGCCGCGGCCGGCGTCGGCACCATCGGCATCGTCGACGACGACCGCGTCAGCCTCGACAACCTGCAGCGCCAGATCGTGCACGACACGGCGTCCGTCGGTACCGCCAAGGTCGCGAGCGCGGCGGCGACGCTGAAGCGCCTCAACCCGCATGTAACGGTCGAGGCCATCGAGGCGCGGCTCGACGCCGGCAATGCGCTCGAGCATATCGGCCGCTACGACATCGTCGCGGACGGGTCCGACAATGCCGCGACCCGCTACCTCGTCTGCGACGCCTGCTATCTCGCAAAGCGCACGCTCGTGTTCGGGGCGGTTGGCCCGTTCGACGGCTACGTCTCGACCTTCAAGCCGCACCTGCACAGCAGTGACGGCGCACCCTACCCGACCTACCGCTGCCTCTTTCCCGAGGCGCCCCCGCCCGGCACCATTCCCAATTGCGCCGAGGCTGGCATCCTCGGGTCGGTGGCCGGTGTGGTTGGCACGCTGCAGGCGACCGAGGTGGTGAAGGAGATCCTTGGCATCGGCGCGAGCCTCGCAGGGCGCCTCCTGATTTACGACGCGCTCGCGGCGCGCTTCGAGACGCTGCAGATCGCGTGGGACCCTGACAACCCGCTCAATGGGCGCAGTGCGACGATCAAGGATCTCGCGATCCACGCGTCGACCGGCAAGGGATCTGCCTGTGCGGCCTGAGGAGCGGACGCGCGCGTTCGCGTCACGAGCCCGGCGCTGCGCGCTCTTGCTCTCCTGCGCGCTACTTTCGACCGCGGTCGTCGCACAGGAAAGGCCAGCGCAGTCGCCGGCGCCGTGGGCCGAGATGCCCATCCGCTACGGCGCAATCGCCTTCACCGCCGACGGGTCTTTCTGGACCGCGTGGAAATACCGCTCGAAAGCTGCGGCCCAGGCGAAGGTGGCTGCGGGCTGCGCGCGGTTGAACAGAGGCGTCTGCCAGGTCGTGAGCTTCGGCGCCCAGGTGTGCGCGGCGATCGTATCGTTCGAGTTCGGCAAGGACGGCCGCAAGGTCACGTACTCGGGCGGCGGCGTTACGCCCGGCGCGGCCCAGCAGGCCGCGTTGCTCCGCTGCAAGGAGGATGGCCGCTCGGGTGGACGCTGCGAGCCGCGCGCGGTCGTGTGCGCCGACGGCCGCTGATCAGAACATCGCCGGGTGGACGCGATCGGGCGGTGCGTGGCCGTCGAGGAAGGCCTTGATGTTGATGATGACCTTCTCGCCCATGTCGATGCGCCCCTCGATCGTCGCCGAGCTCATGTGCGGCAGCGCGACGACGCGGTCGGAGGAGAGGATCTTCGGGTTGACCGCCGGCTCGTGCTCGAACACGTCGAGACCGGCGCCCGCGATGGCGCCCGCCTCGATGAGGCGTGCCAGCTCGTTCTCGTCGATGACCTCGCCGCGTGCGGTGTTGACGATGTAGGCCGACGGCTTCAAGAGACGCAGGCGCCGCGCCGACAAGAGATGATAGGTGCCGGGCGTATGCGGGCAGTTCACGGAGACGATGTCGACGCGCGAGAGCATCTGGTCGAGGCTCTCCCAGTAGGTTGCCTCGAGCTCCTTCTCGACGTCCTGCGAGACGCGGCGGCGGTTGTGATAGTGGATCTGCAGCCCGAACGCCTTGGCCCGGCGCGCAACGGCCTGACCGATGCGGCCCATGCCGATGATGCCGAGCCGCTTGCCGAAGATGCGGTGGCCGAGCATCCATGTCGGCGACCAGCCGCCCCAGTGGTCGGCCGCGGCTTTGAGGTAGTCGGCGCCCTCGACGAGGCGGCGCGGCACGGCGAGGATCAGCGCCATGGTCATGTCGGCGGTGTCTTCGGTCAGCACGCCCGGCGTATTGGTCACCGTGATGCCGCGGTTGCGCGCCGTGTCGAGATCGATGTTGTCGACGCCCGTGCCGAAATTGGCGATGAGCCGGAGCTGCGGCCCGGCCTGGGAGATCACGGCACGGTCGACGCGGTCGGTGACGGTCGGCACCAGCACGTCGGCGAGCTTCAAGGATTCGACCAACTGGGCCTGCGTCAGCGGCGCGTCATCTACGTTGAGGCGGGCATCGAACAATTCCCGCATACGCGTTTCGACCACGTCGGGCAGCTTGCGCGTGACGATGACGATCGGCTTCTTGACGCTGGTCGGCATGGGGGATTCCGCTGTTGCCTCGGCTCGGTGGCTCGGAGAACGGCTCTGGGGGGAGACGTGCCTGGTGCCCGAATTGATCGCAGTGTCTAACAGATGGTCATTGGGATGACAAAGTGGCGGATAGGCATTGCATTGCAGCACAGGCAGAGTGCGGTCGCGTGGCGATGAGCGGGGAAATAGATGCGTGAGCGGACATTAGCGGGCGGATGTCGCCGTGCGCTGCTGGCGCTCGTCGCCATGACGACAGCGGTCGCCGCGCAGACCGCCCCGGGAGCAACCGGGTTGCCGGTGCCTCGCTTCGTCAGCCTCAAGTCCGACCGGGTCAATATGCGCAAGGGCCCCGGCACCGACTATCCCACCGCTTGGGTGTATAGGCGCGCCGGGCTCCCGCTCGAGGTCATCAAGGAGTTCGAAGGCTGGCGTCAGGTGCGCGATGCCGACGGCGCGAGCGGCTGGGTGCTGCAGACCTTCCTCTCGGGTCGGCGGACTGCGCTTGTCCTGCCTTGGGAGGTGAAGCCCGGCACTCCGACGCCTAAGGTGGCGCTGCGGGATGACAACAGCGAGCGGGCCCGGCCGGTCGCGATGGTCGAGGCGGGTGTCATCGCCAACCTCGCGACCTGCGATGGGCGCTGGTGCCAGGTCAGCATCGATAAGTTCCGCGGCTATATCGAGCAGAAGAAGTTGTGGGGGATCTACGAGGGCGAGGTCTTGAAGTAGCGGCGCCTCAGGTGCCGTCAGTCCTCTTTCGCCACCAGCCGGACCACGACGTCGATATGGCTGATGCGCATTCCCTCGGGCGGTGTCGGGACGCCATCGACCCGGATGGCATCGGACGGGATGTCGTGCAGCTCGCCGTCCGCCTCGATGAAGAAGTGGTTGTGGTTCGAGGTGTTGGTATCGAAATAGCCCTTGGAGCCGTTGATGGCGAGCTCGCGCAGCAGCCCGGCCCGCTTGAACTGATGCAGGGTGTTGTAAACGGTCGCCAGCGACACATGGTGACCCACGGCGACCGCCTCGGCGTGCAACAGCTCGGCCGTCACATGCCGGTCGCCACCCTCAAACAGCAGCGTCCCGAGCGCCATCCGCTGACGGGTCGGGCGCAGGCCTGCCTGCTTCAGCAGCTGCGAGACGCTGCGAGGCTTGCCATCACCGTGATTTCGATTGCCAATTTGCGTCATGCTGTAAGCGGCTGTTCCCACGTGGCAACCCCGAGCGCTACGCTGACGGTGTCCTCCGGCAGGCAGCAAGATCGGGCTCGCATCAATATAACACTATAGAATCTAACCGGAGCCCCCGCAACTCGGGTACGGCCCCGCCTGCTGACGCAAATCACCGCCCACGCCCGTCCTGCCTGCCCTTTTGAAGGCCGGTTGACTGTGTTAGGAAGCCCGCGGTCGCGACGGCGCCTGCCCAGGGCGGGAAGCCCCTGTCGCGAGAGGGGTTTTTGCGCGGAACAATCATGACAGAACGCCGCACGAGCTTTGAATACGAAGATCTTCTCTCGTGCGGACGGGGAGAGCTGTTTGGCGCCGGCAATGCCCAGCTCCCGCTGCCCCCAATGCTCATGTTCGACCGTATTTCCTCGATTACCGAGACCGGGGGCGCGCACGGCAAGGGTCAGGTCGCCGCCGAGTTCCAGGTCGCCGGCAACGACCGGGCCGATTGGTTCTTCAAGTGCCATTTTCTGGGCGATCCCGTGATGCCGGGTTGCCTCGGCCTCGATGCGCTCTGGCAGCTCACCGGGTTCTTCTTGGGCTGGCTCGGGGCCACCGGTCGCGGACGAGCCCTCGGGGTGGGCGAGGTCAAGTTCACCGGCATGGTCGTGCCGACCGTCTCCAAAATCGAGTATATCGTCGACATGAAGCGGGTGATCTTGCGCAAGCTGAAGCTCGCCATCGCCGACGGTGTCATGAAGGCCGATGGGCAGGTGATCTACACCGCCACCGACCTGCGGGTCGGCCTGTTCGAGACCGGCGAAGTGGCAGCCGCCGTCAGTCCTTGATCTCGATGGTTTTTCGTGCACGCTTCCGTGGCGAAGCGAAGAGGATCTAGCGGATGAGACGAGTTGCCGTCACCGGCATGGGCATCGTTTCCTCGATCGGGAACAATTGCCAAGAGGTGCTCGCATCCCTCCGCGAGGCCAAATCCGGCATCGTCCGCGCCGAAAAATATGCCGAGCTCGGCTTCCGCTGCCAGGTGCACGGCGAGCCGCATCTGGACTGGGAGCCGCAGGTTCCGCGCAAGCCTCGCCGCTTCATGAGCGATGGCATCGGCTGGAACTACATCGCCATGGAGCAGGCGATCCGCGACGCCGGGCTCGAGGAAAAAGACGTCATCAACGAGCGCACGGGCATCATCATGGGCTCGGGCGGCCCCTCGACTCGCACGATCGTCGCCGCCGCCGACATCGCGCGCGAGAAGGACCCCAAAAAGATCGGCCCGTTCGAGGTGCCGAAGGCGATGTGTTCGGGTCCCTCCGCCGCGCTCGCGACGAGCTTCCAGATCAAGGGCGTCAACTACTCGATCGCGTCGGCCTGCTCCACGTCCGCGCACTGCATCGGCAATGCCGCCGAGATGATCGCCTGGGGCAAGCAGGACGTCATGTTCGCCGGCGGCTGTGAGGAGCTCGACTGGACGCTGTCGGTGCTGTTCGACGCCATGGGCGCCATGTCCACCAAGTTCAACGCCACTCCGGAGAAGGCGAGCCGCGCCTACGACAAGGACCGCGACGGGTTCGTCATCGCCGGCGGAGCGGGGACGGTGGTGCTGGAGGAGCTCGAACGGGCAAAAGCGCGCGGCGCCAAGATTTACGGCGAGATCGTCGGCTACGGTGCGACCTCCGACGGCTTCGACATGGTTGCGCCGTCGGGCGAGGGTGCCGTGCGTTGCATGCAGCTCGCCCTGAAGGGCATGGACGGCAAGGGCGTCGGCCACAAGATCGATTACATCAACCCGCACGGCA
This sequence comes from uncultured Alphaproteobacteria bacterium, assembly GCA_963817485.1. GTDB lineage: Bacteria > Pseudomonadota > Alphaproteobacteria > Rhizobiales > Hyphomicrobiaceae > Hyphomicrobium_A. The sequence goes on from CAWFOR010000004.1 coordinate 49,694, forward strand.
CCGGCACGCCCATCGGCGACCTGCGCGAGATCGATGCGATCCGCACGGTATTCAACGGCGACATACCGAAAATCTCCTCGACCAAATCGCTGACCGGGCATTCGCTCGGCGCGGTCGGCGTGCAGGAGGCGATCTTCTCGCTTCTGATGATGAACAACGGCTTCGTCTGCGAGAGCGCCAACATCGAGGAGCTGGATCCAGCCTTCGAAGGCGTGCCGATCGTGCGCGAGCGACTAGACGGCGTTAATCTTAACTGTGTCATGTCGAACAGCTTCGGCTTCGGCGGCACGAATGCCACGCTCGTATTCCGCCGCGTGACCGGATAAATCCCGGCGTGCCAGAGCTTTGAGTGGAGTTACCCGAGGAACTTCGCCCGGCCCCGCGGCATGAGAAAGAGCGGCTGAAAGCTGGTTCGAAACGGAAGGACGCCTCAGGCGCGAGAATGGTGAGCCCATGACGGAAATCGACTTCGCAAAACCAGGCCCGCTGATGGCCGGAAAGCGCGGCCTGATAATGGGCGTCGCCAACGACCGCTCCATCGCCTGGGGCATCGCGCGCATTCTCGCAGGCCAGGGGGCAAAGCTCGCCTTCACCTATCAGGAAGGCGCCTTCGGGCGCCGCGCCGTGCCGCTCGCGCAATCGCTCAACTCCGAGATCATCGAGCCGGCAAACGTGCTCGATCTCGCCAGCGTCGACAAGGCGTTCGCGCGCATCAAGGAGGTCTGGGGCGGGCTCGATTTTGTCGTGCACGCCGTCGCCTACTCCGACCCGCGCGAGCTGTCGGGCCGCTACGTCAAGACCACGCGCGACAACTTCACCAACACGATGATCATCTCGTGCTTCTCCTTCACCGAGATCGCCAATCGCGCCGTCGACCTGATGCCGAACGGCGGCTCGCTGCTCACGCTGAGCTATGGCGGCGCCACACGGTCGGTGCCCTCTTACAATGTGATGGGTGTCGCCAAGGCGGCGCTCGAAGCCTCCGTGCGCTATCTCGCGGCCGACCTCGGGCCGCAGCAGATACGCGTCAACGCGCTGTCGGCCGGTCCGATGCGCACCGTCTCGGGCGCCGGCGTGTCGGATGCGCGCGTCATCTTCAATTTCCAGAGGGAGCACGCGCCGTTGAAGCGCACGCCGACGTTGAACGAGGTGGGCGGTTCCGCGCTTTACCTGCTGTCGGATCTCTCCGGCGCCGTGACGGGCGAAGTGCATTTCGTCGACTGCGGCTACTCGACGGTGGCCATGCCGAGCCTCGAAAGTCTCAAGGCGCTCGACACCGACACCGGCACGCCGCGGCCGGGCAAATCTTCTCCCTCCGAGGCCGCAGAATAGGAACACTTTTGCCTGCCGCGAGCCTTTTCCGGCTTGGCTAATTTGGCTACTCTCGAGCTGCCTACTTGGTTCAAAATATTAGCTCAGGGAGACGGCTATGAAGTACGGCGTATTCGCAGCGATTGCTCTCGGTGTCGTTGCACTGATGGGTGGCGTGGCCTCGGCCAACGTCGCCACGAGCGGTTTGACGAAGGCGGGCGTCGCCCCCACGATTTCCTCGGTAAAGCACGTCGGCTGGCGCTGCTATCGCCGTTGCCGCTGGCATGGCGGTGGTCCCTATTTCTGTCGGCATCGCTGCTGGTAACGAAGAGCGATTGCGCGTGCCGCTCGAGGCCGCGCGCACCTGACGCATCTCAGGCAATCTGACACTATCGAGGCCCGGCCGGGCTCCCCGCAACGGAGCACGCGCCGGGCCTTTTCACGCCTTGACGGCCAGAGAGCGACGTCGCACACACGCGCGCATGATCGGGGTTTTCGATTCAGGTCTCGGCGGATTGACGGTCCTGCGCGCGCTCGTCGCCCGCTTTCCGCAGGTGTCCTTCATCTATCTCGGCGACCGCGCCAACGTCCCCTATGGCAACCGCACCTCCGCCGAGGTGATCGATCTCACGCGTCGCGGCGTGGAGACGCTCTACTCGTCCGGCTGCAAGCTCGTGCTCCTCGGCTGCAACACAGCAACCGCGGTGGCGGCTCGCCACCTGCAGCAGGTGTGGCTGCCGGCGAGCCCGTGGCGCGGCCACAACGTGCTGGGCATCGTGGCGCCCACCGTCGAGGCCGCGACGCAGACGCCGTGGGCCGTCTCCTCGCCGCAATACCCGCAGAAGTACAACACCGACCTCATCGCCGTGTTCGGGACGACGCGCACCATTACCTCGGATGTCTATCCGGAGGAGATCCGCAAGCGCTGCCCCAAGGTTACGGTGGTCCAACAGATTTGCGCGGAGCTTGCCGGCGCCATAGAGGAGGAGGCGCCCGAGCCGGAGCTCGACCGGCTCGTCTCGGAGGCGATCGCAGGGATGCTGGCGCAGACCGGCGGAACGCCGCCTCATCGCGCGATTTTGGGTTGCACCCACTTTCCGCTGGTGGAGCACCTGTTCCGCCGCCACCTGCCGCCGTTCGCCCGCATCCTGTCGCAGCCCGACGTGGTCGCCGATAGCTTTGAAGATTATCTCGCACGCCACGCGCGTTATGTGGAGGGATCGAGCGGAGGCTCGCTGCGGCTGCTGACGACCGGAGAGCCGCGGGAGACGAGCGCGCGCGCCCGCGTTTTCTGGCCGGAGGTCGCCGCTTTCGAGCACACAGCGACCTGATTTCCTCTCGCAACGGGGCCTGCCGAGCCTATATCTAGCTACCCGACGGCGAGGAGCGCCCCATGGCCGATACGTCCCATCACGACCACTCGCACACGCACGCCCACGAGGGCGGCTGCTGCGGAGGTGCGTCCAAAGCCAAGGAAGAAGCCGGCCGCGTGAAGGACCCCGTGTGCGGGATGACGGTCGATCCGCACACGGCCAAGCACCGCGCCGAGCACGCCGGCCGCACCTACTATTTCTGCTCCGCCGGCTGCCGCACCAAGTTTATGACCGATCCCGCGCGCTATCTGGGGCCGGTGCAGGCGCACGCCGAGCCGGTGAAGCCCGGCGCCATCTACACCTGCCCGATGCACCCCCAGATCCGCCAGGTGGGGCCGGGTTCTTGCCCGATCTGCGGCATGGCGCTGGAGCCGGTTGAAATCACCGCCGAAGGCCATGGCCCCCATCCCGAGCTCCACGACATGCAGCGCCGTTTCTGGATCGCGCTGGCGCTCGCGGTGCCGGTGGTCATCCTTGAGATGGCGCCGCATTTCGCCGGCGGACCTCACGACGCCCTCATCCCGCCGGAGCTTTCCAACTGGATCCAACTCCTGCTGGCAACGCCGGTGGTGCTGTGGGCCGGCTGGCCGTTCTTCGAGCGCGGCTGGCAGTCGCTCGTGACGCGCAACCTCAACATGTTCACGCTGATCGCGCTCGGCACCGGCACGGCGTGGATCTACAGCGTCGTCGCCACGGTGGCGCCCGGCATCTTTCCCGATACTTTCCGCATGCACGGCGCGGTCGCCGTCTACTTCGAGGCCGCCGCGGTCATTACGGTGCTGGTGCTCCTCGGCCAGGTGATGGAGCTGCGCGCCCGCGAGAAGACGAGCGGCGCTATCCGCGCGCTGCTCAATCTCGCGCCCAAGACCGCGCGCCTGATCGCGCCCGACGGAGCCGAGCGCGAAGTGGCGCTCGATGAGGTCGTGATCGGCAACAAGCTGCGCGTGCGGCCAGGTGAGAAGATCCCCGTCGACGGCAAGGTCGTCGAGGGCCGCAGCGCGGTCGATGAATCGATGGTGACCGGCGAATCCATGCCCGTCACCAAAACCACCGGCGACACCGTCATCGGCGGCACGCTGAATGCGAGCGGCGCTCTCGTCATCGTGGCCGAGCGGGTCGGACGCGACACCATGCTCGCGCGCATCGTGGCGCTCGTTGCCGAGGCGCAGCGCAGCCGCGCGCCGATCCAGCGCCTTGCTGACACGGTGTCCGGCTGGTTCGTGCCCGCCGTCATTGCGGTCGCGCTCCTCGCTTTCGCCGCCTGGGGCATCTGGGGGCCGGAGCCGCGTTTCTCCTACGCCCTCGTCGCAGCGGTCGCGGTGCTCATCATCGCCTGCCCGTGCGCGCTCGGGCTCGCGACGCCCATGTCGATCATGGTCGGCGTGGGGCGCGGCGCCGAAGCCGGCGTGCTGATCAAGAACGCCGAGGCGCTCGAGCGCATGGAGAAGGTCGATACGCTCGTCGTCGACAAGACCGGCACGCTGACCGAGGGCAAGCCCGCAGTGACGGCGGTGCTGCCGGCGTCGGGCTTCGACGAGGCGCAGGTCGTGCGCCTCGCGGCCAGCGTGGAGAAGGCGAGCGAGCATCCGCTTGCCGCCGCCGTGGTCGCCGCGGCGGCTGACCGCAAGCTCGCCTTGGCCGAGGCTCGGGATTTCGACGCACCGACCGGCAAGGGCGTGCTCGGCACCGTCGAGGGCAAGCGAGTTGCGCTCGGCACCGCACGCTTCTTGCGCGAGCAGGGCATCGACGTATCGGCGTTGGAGCAGGGCGCGGATGAGTTCCGCCGCGACGGCGCCACCGCGATCTTCGTCGGTGTCGACGGCAAGGCGGCGGGCGTGCTGGCCATCGCCGATCCCGTCAAGGCCTCAACCGCCGCGGCGCTGGCGGCGCTCAGGGCCGATGGCGTGCGCGTCGTCATGCTGACGGGGGACAACCGCACGACGGCGCAAGCGATTGCGCGGCGCCTCGGCATCACCGAGATCGAGGCCGAGGTCCTGCCCGATCAAAAGAGCGCTGTCGTCGACAAGCTCAAGCGCGAGGGCCGCGTCGTGGCCATGGCCGGCGACGGCGTCAACGACGCACCCGCGCTGGCAGCAGCCGACGTCGGCATCGCCATGGGCACCGGCACCGACGTCGCCATCGAAAGCGCCGGGGTGACGCTGCTGAAAGGCGACCTCACCGGCATCGTGCGCGCGCGGCGGCTGTCGGAGGCCGTGATGCGCAACATCCGCCAGAACCTGTTCTTCGCCTTTATCTACAATGCCGCCGGCGTGCCGATCGCGGCTGGCGTGCTCTATCCGGCGTTCGGCATCCTGTTGTCGCCCGTCATCGCCGCGGCGGCCATGTCGCTCTCCTCCGTCAGCGTCATCGCCAACGCCGCGCGCCTGCGCACAGTGAAGCTCGGCTGATGCAGCACGTCGAAACAGCGGCGAAGGTTTCCGTTCCGCCGGAGTGGGCGCCGCAAAGGGCCATCTGGACGGCGTGGCCGGCGGACGCGAACGAATGGAACGGCGATCTGGAAGCTCCGCGCCGCGACGTGGCGGCGTTGGTGAACGCGCTCGCTCCCGGCAACGCCGTACGCGTGCTCGTCAATGGCGCCGAGGCTGAGGCTTCGGCGCGCGTAGCGCTTGGGTCCGCGGCCGAGGTCGTTCCGGCGAAGTACGGCGATATCTGGCTGCGCGACACGGGCCCCATCTTTGCCCGCACGCCCGACGGCGCAGTGGCACTGCGCTTCAAGACCAACAGCTGGGGCGGCAAGTACGACCTTCCCGACGACGCCACCGTCGGCGATGACATCGCGCGCCTCGCTGGCACGGCCGTGCGCCGCTTCGGCTTCGTGCTCGAAGGTGGAGCTGTCGACCATGACGGCGCGGGCACGCTGCTCACCACGCGCCAGACGCTGCTCAACCCCAACCGCAACGGCTGGACCAAGGCGCAGGCCGAGGCTGCGCTCGCCGAGGCGTTCGGTGCCAGCAACGTCATCTGGATCGACGAGGGCCTGCGCGGCGACCATACCGACGGCCACATCGACAATATCGCCCGCTTCGTGGCGCCGGGCCGCGTCGTGTGCCAAGCCCCCGCCGGCCCCGACGACCCCAACGCCGCCACGCTCGACGCCATCGCGCGCACGCTTAGCTCCGCGACCGATGCGGGCGGGCGGCGGCTCGAGGTCGTCCGCATCCCCGGTCCTGGCCTTTACCGCAACGCTCTGGGTGAGATCGCCCCTGCCTCGCACATGAACTTCGTCATCGCCAACGGCGTCGTCGTGGTACCCGTCTACGGGACGCCGACGCAAGCCGCGGCGCTCGCGGCGCTTCAGGCCATTTTCCCCGGCCGCCGCGTTGTCGGGGTCTCCTCGCGCGGGCTTCTCGGCTGCGGGGAAGCCGGCGGCGGCTCCTTCCACTGCATCACGCAGCAAGAGCCGCTCTAGAATTTGCTAATCCACACGTGGTACGTGGCTCCTCATGAGCAATCGCACGGTCACCGTCGCGGCCATCCAGACCTCGTATGGCCCGGACATGAAAGCAAACATCGACAAGACCGCCGCGTTCGTGCGCCAGGCGGCGCGAGCCGGCGCACAGGTCGTGCTGCCGTCTGAGCTGTTCCAGGGCATCTACTTCTGCACGAGGCAGGACCCGAAGTGGTTCGAGACGGCGCATCCCGTCACGGAGCACCCCGCCGTGATCGCGCTGCAGAAGCTTGCGCGCGAGCTTGGCGTCGTCATCCCCATCTCCTTCTTCGAGAAGGATGGCCCGCGCTACTACAATAGCGTCGCGATCGCGGACGCGAGCGGCGAGATCCTCGGCGTCTATCGCAAGAGCCACATCCCCGACGGTCCCGGCTACCAGGAGAAGTACTACTTCCGGCCCGGCGACACCGGCTTCAAGACGTGGACGACGCAAGCCGGCACGCTCGGCGTCGGCATCTGCTGGGACCAGTGGTACCCGGAGGCCGCGCGCGCGTTTGTGCTCGCGGGCGCCGAGCTCCTGCTTTATCCGACGGCCATCGGATCGGAGCCCTACGACGCGGCGCTCGACACCCACAAGGAGTGGCAGCGCGCGATGCAGGGGCACGCCGTTTCCAATGCGGTGCCCGTGGTCGCGGCCAACCGCATCGGGCTCGAGGACAATGACGGCGTGAAGCAGAAATTCTACGGCCATTCGTTCATCGCCGACCACCGCGGAGAGATCGTCGCCAGCTTCGGCGCGACGGACGAAGGCGTGCTCACCCACACCTTCGATCTGACCGAGATCGAGAGCTACCGCGCCGACTGGGGCTTCTTCCGCGACCGGCGTCCGGACCTCTACGCTAAGAGCTTAGTGTAAAAGCCACGCAGTAGCTCGCATTCGGTGTGGCCACGAGTTCCCGCTCGTGCCGCAAGGGTGCCTGCAACGCGCCTTCGTAAAACTGTCATGGACGCGCCGCTATAAGTGCGCTGGCGCACATCACCGTCAGTTGCTTGACACGGGGAAGGGCCACGACGCGCGCTTGCGACTTTGCCCGGCTGAGTTCATGGGGTGCTCCTTGCCATCCCCCTGTCAATCAGACCGCTGCGATCTCGCAACTGTCCCTGGACCTTAATCCGAGCGGCTCGATTGCGACGGGTGTGTGCGCATGAATGACACCGAATCTCCTCCAACCGCCTGGGATCCCATTCCAAGCCCTGAATCGCAGCCACGCGTTGCGCGCCACTTTCGTCAGATCGTCTTGTGGCCAATCCAGGTCCTGAGGACCAAGAAAGATGGCCGTCGCGAGACGGCCGACGCCCAGTTCGAAAGACTGGCCGATGGCCATTGGGATCTCGTCGATGACGAGTTCGGCATTCAGGGCGCATTCCAAGAACGGCACTATCGCGAATTCGTGAGCTTCCTGCCGCACGTGCAGCGCTTTCTTTACGGCGATGCTCCGGGTCCTGTCCGTGGGCTGGGGAGGGGAGACGCCCCGCTGCGGGTCTACCGTCGCACCGATATCGGCGCGCTGCGCATCACACTCGACAAAGGACGGGAGCCGATAACCTGCGGCGTTGCGCACATCGACCTGCATTTCTTTCACGACGTCGACGCGGTCATCCTTGCTTGCGAGTTCTTTGCGTCCAATCTTCCGCTCGCCGCGGTGCACGAGATCATGTACCGCTTCGGCCGCGCATACCCTCCCGGCTGGACCGAGAGCGGCGAGCCGCTGCACTGCCCTGCGCGTGTCGAGTGGCTCGACAAGAGCGGAAACGTGCTCGCCACCTCCGACTACGAGGATCGGGATCGCTATCTCACGTTCGTCGGCCACCACCGAGCGCCGTGCTTTGCGGCGCACTGGGAGTTTCTGTTGAAGCCGCTCCGGGCCGAGCATTCCGTCAACGAGAGTCCGCTGAGTTTCCGGCAGATAGAATACTACCGTATGCCGGTCATGACCTATCTCACGCTCGATCGGCTGTGGGACCTAAAGCGAGTCGACTTTATGCGGCTCGCCTTTGCCACTGGACCGAGCTCGAACGGGGACGCCCCATACGCCGAGCGTTTCCTGCACGATTTCGAAGCTCGCAACTGTTATGACCGCTACTTCCACGAGGGCACCGAGATGCCGGGCGCGAACACGCGCTTCTTGCTCTCCGGTCACGCCTTCACGATCGTGGCCGACGGTGCCTCAAGCCGCGAGGATAACGAACGTGGCCTGCTGGGCCAGTTCCGTCATCAATATTTCCTCCTGTTTCTCATGAGCCACTTTCACAAGGCAGCGCTACTCATGTTGTCGGATCGGTTGGGTGCGGCAATCAAGCAGCTCGAGATCAAGAGCGCAGATTCGGCGGCGCAGTTTCGTCGCGAGACCTTTCGGCTGCAGGAAATCTTCATGCGCTTCACGCAGCGCTACTGGTTCACCGAAGTTTCAGACCAAGCCCAGACGCGCGACCTCTTCCGCTTGCAGCGCATGCATCTCGGCAACGACGATCTCTACAAGGAGCTGCGCGGCGAGATATTCGATATGGTTCAGTATCTCGACAGCGACGTCCTGCGCCGGCAGAGCGGCACCATCCATCGGCTCACGGCGGTAACCATCGTCGGCTTGATCGGCACAATCGCGACCGGCTTTTTGGGGATGAACCTCATCGCCGAGGCTGACGCCCCGCTCCCCACCAAGCTCATATACTTCGGTCTCGTGTCAGCGGCGGTTGTGGTGCTTACGGTCGCCACCGTCGTCTTCTCGCGGCCGCTAACCGCACTGCTCGACCGCATGTCGGGGGAGCGACACTAGGGCCGCCCCCTGAAGGCCTGCGAGGGTCACGCCAAGGACTACGACTCTCGGGCACCTCGATGCGCGAGCACTGGCGGAGCGGGCGAGGACACGCGGCGCACGTTGAAGCAGCGCCGCTGGCTGGAGATGCCGGCTCCGGGAGCGGGCATCTAGGTGCACGACGTGCACCGCCTGCAGGAAGACTGACGGCACCGAAGCCGCGCGCGCTCCCCTAGCGCTCGAAACCATCCCACGCAGGCTTCTCGCCGAAGCGCTCGACCAGGAAATCGATGAAGACCCGCGTCTTCGCCGCGAGATAGCGGTTGGGCGCATAGAGCGCGTAGATGCCGAGCTCTGTCGGCGGCGTCTGCGGCAGCACAAGCGCAAGCCGCTTCGCCGCGATGTCGGGGCCGACGATGAAGGTCGGGAGGTTGGTGATCCCGTTGCCGGCGAGCGCGGCCTCGCGCAGCACGTCGCCGTTGTTGGAGCAGAGGCTCGACGTGATCGGGACGGAGAAGGTCTCGTCTCCGCGCGATAGCGTCCAGCGGTGCACCGCCGCCATGTGACCGTAGGTGAGGCATCGATGCGCGGAGAGCTCCTCGGGCTCGGCCGGTGTGCCCTGGCGTTTGAGATACTCGGGCGAGGCGGCGAGCACGCGCCGCGCGGGCGCTAAGCGGCGCGCGATGAGACTCGAATCCGGCAATTCCCCGATGCGCACCGTCACGTCGACGCCCTCCTCGAGGGGATCGATGTACCGGTCGTTCAGCATGAGCTCGATTTTGAGGTCCGGATAACGCGCCATGAACTCGGCCACGGCCGAGCCCAGATAGAGCGTCCCGAACGACATCGGCGCGTTGATCTTGAGGACGCCCTTCGGCTCATCGTGCAGGCGCGAGACCTGGATCTCGGTCTCCTCCACGGCTGCGAGGATCGCCACGCAGCGCTCGTAGTAGGCGAGACCGGCCTCGGTCGGCGTAACGCGGCGCGTGGTGCGGTCGAGCAGGCGCGCGCCCAGAAGCGTCTCCAGCTCCATAACCGCCTTGCTCACGGCCGAGCGCGTGAGGCCAAGGCGGCGGGCAGCCTCGGCATAGCTGCCGGCCGCCACCACCTTGGCGAAGGCGTTCATGGCTTCGAGCTTATCCATTGTATCCTAATTGGAACCAGAATGAGTCATTTGTGCTGTATTGCCCGCGCAGCGTCAACGTTCCACATTCCCGCCCAACAGAGCCGGCCACCGCCGGCAGACACTAGAAAGGAGTTCGCCATGCTCACCCTTCGCAGAGCCGAGGAGCGCGGCCGCGCCAACTTCGGCTGGCTCGACAGCCGCCACACCTTCTCCTTCGGCTCCTACTTCGACCCCGCGCACATGGGCTTCGGGCCGCTGCGCGTCATCAATGACGACCGCGTTGCGGGCGGCGAGGGCTTCCCCGCGCATCCGCATGCCGACATGGAGATCGTGTCGTACGTCTTGGATGGCGCGCTCGAGCACAAGGACAGCATCGGCACCGGATCGGTGATCCGTCCCGGCGACGTGCAGCGCATGTCGGCCGGCTCCGGCATCCGCCACAGCGAGTTCAACGCGTCTAAGACCGAGCCCGTGCACTTCCTGCAGATCTGGATCATCCCCGAGAAGAAGGGGTTGAAGCCCGGCTACGAGCAGAAGTCGTTCTCGGCCGAGGACAAGCGCGGCAAGCTGCGCCTCGTCGGCTCGCGCAACGGACGCGACGGCTCGGTGACGATCCACCAGGACGTCGATCTCTACGCGACCGTGCTGCGCGAGGGCGAAACCGTCACGCATGACCTCAAAGCCGGCCGCAAGGCTTGGGTGCAGGTCGCGCGCGGCGCAGCCACCCTCAACGGGGAGGAGCTGCGCGAGGGCGACGGCGTTGCCGTTGAAGAAGCGGGCGCGCTCAAACTCTCGAGCACCGCGAAGGATACCGAGGTGCTGCTGTTCGACCTCGGCGCCTAACGCAACCGAGAGGCGGGTCGCTGCGAAATTGTCTAGTTGCGCAGCGCTTGCCTCTCGAAGCTTTAGTTGGGGCTCGGCTTCGCCGAGCTGGAGAAAGTTCCGGGGCTTGCGCGTAGGAGCGGGCCGAGCCTCAGGCTTCCGCGTACAAGATATCGTCGCGATAGCCCTCGTAGGCGCCCGCGTACTCCATAACGCGCGCCACGTCGCTGATGAACGCCTCGTCGTAGCCGGCGCGGCGCAAGAGGTGAAAGCCCATCTCCATCCCCGACGCGATGCCGCCCGCCGTCACGATGCGCCCGGCATCGACGACCCGCGCACGGCTGATCTTGGCCTTGGGCGCGATCTCGGCGAGCCGGTCGATCGGCACCTTGCCGAAGTTGGAAGCTTCGAGCCGGTCGGGCTCCTTGCGGTTGGTCGCCGGCTTGCCGTCGAGCAGGCCCATGGCGCCGTAGATCCACGAGCCCGTGCAGACGCTCGTCAGCAGCGTCGTCTCGGGGAGTGAGCGTACGTACTCGTGCAGGCGCCCGTTGCGCATTTCTTGGCGCGTGCCAAAACCGCCGGGGATGAGGAACGCATTCATCGCCGGGCGATCCAAGAAGCTGTAGTTCGGCACGACGGTGAAGCCGGCCTGCGCCTGCAGGGGGCGCATGGCGTCGGCGATGAGGAAAGCGTCGAGCTCGGGATCGAAGCGCCGCGCCACCGAGAACACGCCATGCGGAGCCGCGAAGTCGACGATCTCGGCGTCCTTGAACACGTAGATGCCGAGGCGGAAGCCCGGTGTCCTCGGGTAGCTGCGGTGGACGGCCATCAAGCTTCTCCTATCCGTTCCCCGCTGCCCTGTGCGGCCCGCAGCCTGGCATTCTCCTGCTCGAGCTGCGCAACGTGATCCTTCAGCTTATCGACCGCCTCCTTGATGTCCTCAGCGTAGAACATCTGCGGGATGTGCTGCGGACAGTTCATATCCCAGGCCTCGAGTTTGAACACGATGACTTGCTCGGGGCGCCCGCGGTAACCTTCGGTCGTCAACCGCCGCATCAGCTCGGGATCGTCCTCGACAACGCGCGCGGTCCCCCACAACTTCACCCGCCGCTTGTTGGCATAGTCCATCAGGAAGATGAAGGCGCGCGCGTTCTCAGTCAGGTTGCCGGTGGTTATGTACTGCCGGTTGCCGCTGAAGTCGGCAAACGCCAGCGTCTTGTCATCGAGCACATGCAGGAAGCCCTTCGGGCCGCCGCGGTGCTGGATATAGGGCTGCCCGTCCTTGCTCGCCGTGGCGAGGTAGAACGAACGCACCTCGGCGATGAAGGCGGCCAGGTCGGGCGATACCGTCGTCGCCCACCCGCCTTTCGCTTCCATCTGGGCGTAGCCCTTGCGCGAGCCGCGGCGCTCTTGCACGGCCTTGACCGACGGCGTGAAGGCGATGTCCGATGACGACGGACATGGCGGCGGTCCTGGATCTAGAGCGCGGGCATCGTGATGAACCCGGGTAGGGCCTTGATGCGACCGATCCAGGCCTTGACCGCGGGGTACGGGGCGAGCGAGATCCCCCCTTCGTGGGCGAGACCGATGTAGGGCATGCAGGCGATATCGGCGATCGTCGGCCGGCCGAGCGCGAGCCAGTCCTTCCCCGTAAGATGCGCCTCGATGAGGGAAAGGATGCGTTGAGCCTTCTCTCGCGCGCCCACGACATCGAGCTTTAGGCCGAACTTGTCATGGAGCCGGGCGTCGCCCGGGCCACGCGGAACCTCGTTCTCGGCAACCATGAGCCATTCCATCACCCGCGCCATTGAGACGGGATCGGTTGGCAGCCAGCTTTCGCCGCCGTATTTGCGCGCGAGATAGACGAGGATTGCCTGGCTATCACGCAGGCAGACATCGCCGTCCTCGAGAATCGGGATCTCGCCAAACGGGTTGAGGTCGATGGCCGGGCTCTTCTTGTGCGCGCCGCCCATGAAGTCGATGGGGACGACTTCGAGGGGCAGCCCGAGCAGGGCGCAGTACAGGCGAATTTTGTAGCAGTTCCCCGAGGGTTCGAGGTCGTAGAGCTTCAAAGCGGCCATGGTCACTCCTCCGGCGATCATCCGATCCTGGGGTCGCAAGGTCTGCGGTTAGGTGGCACCTTCCGAATTTCAATAAAATAGCCTACGTTTGGAAAATATTATTCCGAATTTCGGGACAATAGAATGGACCGGCTCGGTGCCATGCGTCTCTTCGCGGCGATTGCCGATGCGAGCAGCCTGTCTGCCGCCGGGCGCCGGCTCGGCGTGCCGCTGACCACCGTCAGCCGCAAACTCGCGGCGCTCGAGGATGACCTCGGCGCCCGTCTCGTCACGCGGTCGACGCGCCGGCTCACGCTCACCGAGCAAGGGCGACAGTATCTCGAGGCCTGCCGCCGCATCGTCGAAGAGGTCGACGCGGCGGAGGCGCAGCTCTCCGGCACGCAAGGCGAGCCGCAGGGCGAGCTTGCTATCACCGCACCCGCCGCGTTCGGACGCCTGCACGTGCTCCCCCTCGTCAGCGACTTCCTGCGCCGCTACCCGCGCATCGACGTGCGCATGCTGCTGCTCGACCGGCCTGTCGACCTCATCGAGGAAGGTCTCGACGTAGCGGTGCGCATCGGCACGCTCCCCGACTCTACGCTGATCGCTACGCGGGTCGGCGCGGTGCGCCAGGTCGTATGCGCGAGCCCCGGCTACCTGGCGCAGCACGGGCGAGCCGAAACGTCGCGACGATCTGGCCGGACCACGACTTGCATCACCTTCTCAACGCGTGACGCGCGCGACGCCTGGACTTTCTGCGGATGGCAAGAAGCAGGAGCGTGTGCGCGTGCACTCGCGGCTCATGGTCAACACGGCCGAAGCTGCCATCGACGCGGCAAAAGCCGGTGTTGGTATCACGCGCGTGCTGTCCTACCAGGCCGCTGCCGCGCTCGCAGATGGCTCCCTCAAGGAGATCTTGCGGGAGGCTGGCGCAGCCGACATCCCAATAAGCATCCTGCACCGGGAGGACCGCCTGGCGCAGACGAAAGTGCAGGCCTTCGTGGCGTTCGCAGGCGCTGCGCTGCGCAAGCGCATTCCTTCCCCCGATGCGAACCCCGCCAAGCCCAAAGCGGCGATAGGATCTGGCCACAAGCGCCGCAACACGGCCGCCATTTGACCCTAGCGATTGGGGCATGTCCGACGAGGACGGCAAGATCGAGAAGCTTTTGCGTCTGCCGGCGACGACAAACCTCATGCTGCTGCTCGTGCTTGGGTTCCTGCTGTTCGTGGTGGTCCTCATGGCGCTCAGCCGCGCCGACTGAATTGGCCGCTCCCGCAGCTCATGTAACAGGCTGGCGCAGCCAGCCGTATCTATCGGCGAGACCTAATCGGTTGAAACTGGAGTGACCGATGACCCAAGCCCCCAAGACCAACACCAACTTGTTTCGCGTTGCCGGCGGCGTCCTTCTCGCCGTGGCACTGCTCGCGGGCGGCCGCTATGCCGTCTCGCGGTCCACAGCGGCCGAGGAAGCGCGCACCATTCCGGCGCCCGTGGCCGATGAGGCTGCGGCGCCCGGCGCCACCTCCGAGGTCGCCGTGCTCGCCGGCGGATGCTTCTGGGGCGTGCAGGGCGTATTCCAGCACGTCAAGGGTGTCACCAGCGCCGTCTCCGGCTACGACGGCGGCAACAAGGAGACCGCGCACTACCAAATGGTCGGAACCGGTACAACCGGCCACGCGGAGTCCGTGCGCGTGACATTCGACCCGCGCCAGATCAGCTACGGGCGCCTCCTGCAGATCTACTTCTCCGTTGCGCACGATCCGACCCAACTCAACCGCCAGGGCCCGGATGCCGGCACGCAATACCGTTCCGCGATTTTCGTCACGAGCCCCGAGCAGGAGAAGATCGCCAAGGCCTATATCGCGCAGCTCGATGCGGCGCGCGCGTTCCCGGGGGCGATCGCGACCAAGATCGAGCCCGACCGCGGCTTCGTCGCGGCCGAGGACTATCACCAGGATTTTCTGACGTTGAACCCGACCTACCCCTACATCGTGTTCAACGACCTCCCCAAGGTCGAGAACCTCAAGAACATGTTCCCCGACAGCTACCGCGCCGAACCCGTGCTCGTTTCCGCCGGCCGCTCTTAAGCACTGCTCTGCTCCCCAAACGACTAAGCCGGCCACGAGGGCCGGCTTTCTTTTGCGGAATGCGAGTCAGAGGCTCGGCTTAGGCGCCGTCCTCAGACAGCACGCAACGCTTGAACTCCTCAGGGTCGGTTACACCCGCCGCCGCCACGATGTCCATGCGGCGAGCGAGCTGCTCGCGGTCGAACGACTTCCGCTCGAGCTGCGCCTGCGCAAGCAGGGCCTCAAGCATGCCCGCATGCTCCGGCTGGTCTGCCACTGATGGGAGCAACATTGACATCTCCTCCAAGCGAGGTGCCGCGGCTCGCCAGGAAATGCCCGAGCCGGAACTTTGGTTCCTTATAGGCCCGGGCGCGGCTTTTGTTGGAGCCTAACACGGCAAAGCTGATGAACCGTGTCTGACCGGATTTATGAGAGTTCGCAGCTCATCCGAGGGAATGGCGCGGTTTAACCGGCGTGCACGGCTGCCGAGCAAGCGGCTAGCGCACCTTGACGCGCTTCTGGCACTCGAGCCACTGCGCGATGACGGTGCGGTCGTGGAACTGGATCGCCCCGCAATTCGTGCAGACAATCATCAGCACATCCACCGGCGCCGGGCGCGACGAATCGGAGCAAGACGCACGCTCGCAGGTCAGCGCATGCACATCGAGATCGCAGGCGGAGCGGAAGCGGCCGCAGACAGGGCAGGCAGTAATGTGCTTGCCGAACAGGAAACGTTCGACCTCTGCCTTGCAAATATCGCGAGAGATAGTCTCCGCCATTGCGCCCACCATTGAAAAAAGCGCCATTGCATTTGACCCTACGCCGCGCACTGAGCGCTTGCAAGATGTGAGCTTCGCAGGTGCAGCGTCTTGCCGAATTCACAACGCCGTGTCCTAATCCCTCCGTTCACGATCAAGGGGCCCGCCCGCGGCGGCGGTTGATTGGGGGACGCGAGCATGGACGCTCTTTCGCCTCATGCGGCAGACGCCGACCCGTCGCGGGCGCCGAAGCTCAAGGTCTTCATCTCGTATTCGCGCGACGACCTGCAGTTCGCCGACCAGCTCGACGCGGCGCTCGACCTGTGCAATTTCGAATCGGTCCTCGACCGCCACGGCATCTCCGGCGGAGAGGAGTGGAAGCAGCGGCTTGGCAGCCTGATCCGCGACGCCGACACGGTCGTATTCGTGCTTTCGCCGGCCTCGGCGCGCTCTGAGATCTGCAAATGGGAGGTCGACGAGGCCCTGCGCCTCGGCAAGCGCCTGCTACCCGTGCTCTGCCGCGAGCTGGCGGGAGCGAGCCCGCCGCCGCAGCTCCAGGAGCGCAACTACATCTATTTCTATTTCGAGCCCCACGCGCCGGGCTCCGGCTTCGGCACGGGTCTCGCCCAGCTCGTCACCGCCCTGCAAACGGACCTTGCATGGATCCGCGAACACACGCGGCTGCTCGCCCGCGCCACCGAATGGGAGATCGGCGGGCGCCCCGCCAACCGCCTGCTGTCCGGCTCCGACATCGCCGATGCCAAGGATTGGGCCGCGCGCCGGCCAAAGGATGCGCCTCCGCCGACCAACCTCCACCTCGACTACATCAAGGCCAGCGAGGAGCAGGAAACAGCCCGGTCGAGCGCGCAGCGCCAACAACTCGAGATGGTGGCCCTCGCGCAGGAGGAACGCGCCAAGGCGCTCGCCGCCGCTGAGGAGGCGGTCGCCCGCGCCGCGGATCTGCAGGTCAAGCGCGCGCGGCTGCGCAATTTTGCGCTGATCGCAATGACAGCGGCGGCCGTGCTGGTCGGGTGGCTCTATCTGCGCGCCGACGCGCAACGCCACGTAGCCGAGCAGCAGACGGCGCTGGCAAAAGAGCACAAGGCCTTGGCGGAAAACCGCAAAGCAAGCGCTGAGGCGATGCTCCACACCACGACCAGCCTCATCGTCGAGATGTCGCAAAAGTTCACCTTCAACTCCGCGGAATACGAGAAGGTTCGCCTCGTGTTCGAGCGGGGAGTCGAGGAAGGCGATGCCACGTCGATGGGCAACCTCGGCCTCATCTACAAGAACGGCTGGGGCGTCGAGCACGACTATAACAAGGCCCGTGAGCTCTTTGAGAAGGGCGCCGCCTTGAACGACGCGTACGCCATGTTCAGCATCGGCGCCCTCTATGCCGACGGGCTCGGCGTGCCGCAGGACTACGGCAAGGCGCGCGAGTGGTACGAGAAGGCGGCCGCGGGGGACAACACATTCGCCCTGGAGAATCTCGGCGTGCTTTATGCCAAGGGCCTGGGTGTCACGCAGGATTACGCTAAATCGCGCGAGTGGTACGAGAAGGCCGCGGCCTTGGACTCCACCCCGGCCATGAGCAAACTTGCCGAGCTCTACGCCGAGGGGCGGGGCGTCCCCAAAGACTACGCCAAAGCGCGCGAGTGGTACCAGAAGGCGGTGGCTAAAGGCAGTGCGTCTGCGATGAATTCGATCGGAGCGCTTTACGCCCGCGGCAGCGAGGGGGAAGTAAATATCGGCCTAGCTATCGAGTGGTACGAGAAGGCCGTGGCCAACGGCAATATCGACTCCATGTATAACCTCGGCCTGATCTACGAGGACGAGCGGAACCAGCAGCACGACTACGCCAAGGCGCGCGAATGGTACGAGAAGGGTGCGAACGCCGGTGACTCCGACGCCATGAACAAACTCGCCGCCATCTACTCAAACGGCAAGGGCGTCCCGCGAGATTATGCCAAGGCCCGCGAGTGGTACGAGAAGGCAGCCGCCAAAGGGAACTCCTCGGCGAAGTCCCATCTACGGAAACTTCCGATCGAGGAAGCCGTGGCAGGCGGCCACTACGACGTGGCGCTCAAGCTGCGCATCTCGCTTGCGGAGGAGGTCGAGCGGGACGAGACCAAGCGCACCGGCGCGCCGGGCAAAGAGACAGCCGGCGAGCTGATCAGCGTAGCGTGGGCCGCGCTCTTCGCGCGCGACTTCGCCAAGGCGCTCGCCGTCTCCGAGCGTGCCCATCAGCTAACGCCCGACGATCTTTTGATCGAGACCAACCGGGCGCATGCGCTCATGTTTCTCGGCCGGACCGGCGAGGCGCGGGCACTCTACCTCGACAATAAAGGCAAGCCGACGTCGCTCGAGGGGGGCAAGATTTGGAATGCCGCCATCACCGATGACTTTGCCGAGATGCGCAAGGCTGGCATCACGCATCCGATGATGGCCGAGATCGAGAGGCAGTTGGGCGTCCGCCGCTAGTCTAGGCAGGCTGCACTGGAATTTGCAGTACCCGAGCTTTCCACAACGTTTGCGCGTCCAGCTCTAACGCTTTGAAACTCGGAGAGGTAGCGTGCCCGGGCGCCCGCACACCGCGGACGCTGATCGGGAGATGTCCAATGCTGCAGAAAGTTGTCCTGTCGATCGCTCTCGCCCTGCCGCTTGCCGCGAGTTCCATCGCCTTCGCCGATACGACCGAAGACGACGTGACCTGGATCAATCAGTGCATCGCCGACAACAAGCGCGAAGGCGCGACCGAGGACGTCGTGCGCAAATACTGCGTCTGCATGGACAATGCGATGGCCAAGGACGAGACGAAGTCGATTACCGAGTGGGAGAAGACCCATCCCGACGAGACGGCAGCTTGCGACAAGCAAGCCGGCTGGAAGTAGCCGACCATCAGCCTAAGCGCGGCCGGGTTTCGCCCAGAAGCGAGGTCCGGCCGTCACTTGCGCTCCCAGACGTACTGGTCGCAGACGATCATGCTGCAGCCGCAGTCGCACGGCTCCGACCCGATGATCGGCAGCTCCACCGTCCAGCGGCGGCAGCCCTTGGTCAGCAGCTTGTTGCCGCTAGGCTTCTTGAAGCAGGAAATGGCGCCGAAGCCGGACGACGGCGAATAGCTGTCGCCGGCGAGCGGCCACTCGGGATCGCCCGTCTTGCGGATGTTCCAGATCACCGGCAGTCCGAGGATCGGCGCCGAGCGCAGTTTCTGGCTCGGATTGCAGACGTCCTGTGTGCGCGAGGACTGCGAGGCGCGCACCGTTGCGCAAAGGCCGGTGATGGTCTCGGAATACAGGCGGTGGCCCTCGGCGCGATAGATCGGATTGACGGCGCGCACGAACTCGAGGATGCGCGCCTTCTCGGCGGCGAATTTCGGATCGTCGCAGGAGAAGACCTCGACCTCGCTCTCGGCGACGTTCTGCACATTAGTATCGGCGTTGCGCTGGCACTGCTCGCTCATGCGCATGCGCTGCTGCTCGTACGGCGGGACGCGCCAGTTTCCGAGCAACGCGGAGGCGTCATCGGCGGCGGTCGGCGCGGCCGGCAGGCCGAGCGCGGCGAGCACGAGCAAGATCAATCCTGGAAAGGGTCGAGTGCGGGAATTTGACAGCATCGGCGAGCCCAGTCGTTCGGTTGGGGGGATGCGCGATTTCCTAGCATACCTGCGCGCCGATGGCAGCTGAGACCAAATCACAACGTTGCTGGTTTTGGTCATTTACTTATTCTGGATCAAATCCCTGATCTTGCGCAGCTCATTGCCGACCATGTCGTTGTAGCTCAGTGCGGCGGAGGGCTCGTAATAGCACTCCTCGCCCTCGTTCCCGGCTTCGTGGCAGGAGCCTTTCCCAATATTCTCCGTCGTGAGAAACGGCTTGATGGCATCGACGCTTCCGCATTTGATCCGGATCGCATCGACGCCGCGGTCGCTCAGCAGGGCCTGCTCGGAGGGATATATGCGCTCTTCCATGCCGAGCGCACCCAAGCCATCCAGCCGGCTGAACGCCTCGCTCTTGGCTCCGTCCGACGCGTCCTCGATCGAGCACTGTTCGATGCCGGCGTGGGCGAAGAAATCGCAATGGCCTCTCGAAAGCACGCGATAAACGATCTTGCGGTCACGCAGCCACTGCAGCCCGTCGAGCGCGTAGGTGGTGAAATCTCCCTTCTCGTCCTGGACGAACAGGTGCTCGTAGCAGGCGACCTCCTTCAGCGTCGGCGAAAACGCGTTGTACTCGCTGCGCTGGAAATTCGTGAACACGCCGGGATAGGGATAGTCCTCGGCCGCAGCCGCGTGGCCGGCAATCAAGCTACCGATGGCGACGGCAAGCAGCCACTTCATCTGACCGACCCTGAAGCCCCGCACCGGTTTAATCCGCAGCCGGGGTGCCCGACAAGTCGCGACGCATCGAGGGGGCCTACACGGCGGCAGCCAACAAAAAACCGCCGGGGAGACCGGCGGTTCTTGTTGTTCTCTTCGAGCGGTTGGCCGAGCCTCAGCCGGCATCACGCCGCGGGCGCCGATCGCGGCCCCCACCGCCGCCCTCACGCTCGCGCCGCGGCGGGCGCTCGGCGCGGAACTCGGCCTCAGGGTCGGCCTCGCCCTCGGCGCGCGGGATCTCCTGGCCGGTCGCTTGATCGATGATCTTCATCGACAGCCGCGTCTTGCCGCGCTCGTCGAAGCCCAGGAGCTTGACGTAGACCTCCTGGCCCTCCTTCACGACCTCGCCCACGGTCGCCGGGCGTCCGGGAGCGAGCTGCGAGATGTGCACGAGGCCGTCCTTGGCGCCGAAGAAGTTCACGAAGGCGCCGAAGTCCATGATCTTCACGACCTTGCCCTTGTAGATGGTGCCAACCTCGGGCTCGGAGGTGATTTCGCGGATGCGCCTCAACGCGGCCTCGATCGACTCGCGCTTGGCCGCGGCGACCTTCACCGTGCCGTCGTCGTCGATGTCGATCTTGGCGCCGCTCTCGGCCACGATCTCGCGGATCACCGAGCCGCCCGAGCCGATCACCTCGCGGATCTTGTCGGTCGGGATCTTGATGGTCTCGATGCGCGGGGCGTGCTCGCCGAGCTCGGTGCGGGCGGAGCCCAGCGACTTGCCCATCTCGCCGAGGATGTGCATGCGGCCTTCGCGCGCCTGGTCGAGCGCGATGCGCATGATCTCCTCGGTGATGCCGGTGATCTTGATGTCCATCTGCAGCGAGGTCACGCCCTTCTCGGTGCCGGCCACCTTGAAGTCCATGTCGCCGAGATGGTCCTCGTCGCCCAGGATGTCGGAGAGAACGGCGAAGTCGTTGCCCTCCTTGATGAGGCCCATCGCGATGCCGGCGACCGGCGCCTTCAACGGAACACCGGCATCCATCAGCGCAAGCGAGGTGCCGCACACCGTCGCCATCGAGGATGAGCCGTTGCTCTCGGTGATCTCGGAGACGATGCGGATGGTGTAGGGAAACTCCTCGTGGTCCGGCATCACCGGGTGCACGGCGCGCCAGGCGAGCTTGCCGTGGCCGATCTCGCGGCGGCCGGGCGAGCCCATGCGGCCCGTCTCGCCCACCGAGTAGGGCGGGAAGTTGTAGTGCAGCATGAAGCGCTCTTTGCGCGTGCCCTCGAGGGCGTCGATGAACTGCTCGTCCTCGCCGGTGCCGAGCGTGGCGACGACCATCGCCTGTGTCTCGCCGCGCGTGAACAGCGCCGAGCCGTGCGTGCGCGGCAGCACGTGCACCTCGGAGACGATCGGGCGCACGGTCTTCAGGTCGCGCCCATCGATGCGGCGCCCGGTCTTGACGATGTCACCGCGCACGATGTCGCTCTTCAGCGCCTTGATGGTGTCGGCGAGCAGCACCTTCTCGGTCGGATCGTCGGGGATCTCGACGCCGGCCTTCACCTTGCTCTCCGCCTCCTTCACGAGGTCGTAGCGCTTCTGCTTCTCCTTGGTGGAGAAGGCGGCGCGCAGGTCGGCCTCGGCGATCTTCTTGACCTTGCGCAGTGTACTTCTGCGAGTCGGGAAGCTTGATGTCCCACGGCTCCTTGGCGGCCTTCTCGGCGAGCTTGATGATCGCCTGGATGACCGGCTGGAAGCCGCGGTGGCCGAACATGACGGCCTCGAGCATCTGCTTCTCGGGCAGCTCCTTGGCCTCCGATTCAACCATCATCACCGCGTCCTGCGTGCCGGCGATGACGAGGTCGAGCGAAGACTCCGCCATCTCGTCGAGCATCGGGTTGAGCACGAACTCGCCGGCGATGAGGCCGACGCGCGCGGCGCCGATGGGCCCGAGGAACGGCACGCCCGAAAGCGTGAGCGCCGCGGAGGAGGCAACGAGCGCGAGGATGTCGGGGTCGTTCTCCATGTCGTGCGAGAGCACGGTCGACGACCACCTGGGTCTCGTTCTTGAAGCCTTCGACGAACAGCGGCCGGATCGGCCGGTCGATAAGGCGCGAGGTGAGCGTCTCCTTCTCGGAAGGGCGCCCTTCACGCTTGAAGAAGCCGCCGGGGATCTTGCCCGCGGCAAAGGTCTTCTCCTGGTAATTCACGGTGAGGGGGAAGAAGTCGACGCCGGGCTTGGGAGTCTTGGCGGCGACGACGGTGGCGAGCACGCTCGTCTCGCCGTACTGGGCATAGACGGCGGCGTCGGCCTGGCGCGCCATGCGACCGGTCTCGAGGGTCAGCTTGCGCCCGCCCCACTCAATTTCCACGCGATGGATGTCGAACATGTTTGGTTCTTTCTCTTGCTCGTAGCAATGCGCAGCGGCCGGATTGCCGGATGCGCGAGGCCTCGGTCAGGACCGGGGCGGAAGGCAGACGCCACGTTGGCGCAGGCTGAAGCTGGCTTGCAAAAGCGCCGGCCACGCCTGCGCGCGTCGTCAGCGGCGGATGCCGAGCTTGTCGATGATGGTCTGGTAACGCTGCTCGTTCTTACGCTTCACGTAGTCGAGGAGCTGGCGGCGCTGGCTCACCATCTTGAGGAGCCCGCGACGCGAGTGGTTGTCCTTCTTGTGCGTCTTGAAGTGCTCGGTGAGGTCGTTGATCCGCTCGGTGAGGATCGCAATCTGGACCTCGGGCGAGCCGGTGTCGTTGGCCTTGGTAGCATTGTCTTTGATGAGCGCAGTCTTGCGCTCAGCGGATATCGACATCGGGCATCCTTTCCGTTGGGGGTGGGTTGGGCCTATCTGGCCCTGGGGCGGCCACAGCCGGGATGTCGTCCAGCAGGGTCGCCAATTCGAGATGGTGCGTCTTATACACGAGGCGCCCCGGCCCGCGAGCGGAAAGTCGCCGGCTTGCAGCCGCACGCGGCGCCTCGAGGGCGGCGCCACGGCCGATGTTCTCACTTTGTGCTTAAGGATAGGTTGCAGAGGCCGCCTCAGCCGAAGTTGAACACGCGCGTCGGGCGGAAGGCGCCCTTCTCCAGCTCGCCGAGCGCCAGGATGCGGCCTTTGAAGTGGGCCCACGCCGCGCCCGCCATCACGGGGGCATCGCGGCCGCGCACCAGCACCGCCTGCCCGCGGGCAAGGCTCGCGGCATCGTTGGGACCGACGCTCAGGCCCGGCAGGTCGTCGAGCGCGGCTTCGACCGGCATGAGGAGGGCCATGACCCCGTCGCCGCCGGCCTGTGCCGCGGCCTGCAGCTCCTCGAGCGTCACCGAGGCCGCCTCGTCGAAGGAGCCGACGCGCGTGCGCCTCAGCTCGATGACGTGCCCGAAGCAGCCGAGCGCGCGGCCCATGTCGCGGGCGAGCGCGCGCACGTAGGTGCCCTTGCCGCAGCGGGCCTCGAACACGGCAGTCGCCGCGTCGGGCATCTCGATGAGGGACAGATCCTCGATCAGGACCTCGCGCGGCTCGAGCACCACCTCCTCGCCTTCGCGGGCGAGATCGTAGGCTCTGGCGCCGTCGACCTTGATGGCGGAGAACTGCGGCGGCACCTGCAAGATCTCGCCGGTGAAGCGCGGCAGCAGCGCCTCGATGGCAGGGCGCGGGGGCAACGCGTCGGACGTCCGCACAACCTTGCCCTCGGCATCGTCGGTGTCGGTCTCGGCGCCAAAGCGCACCGTGAAGCGGTAGGCCTTCTCGCCGTCGACGGCGAACGGCACCGTCTTCGTCGCCTCGCCGAGCGCGATCGGCAGGATGCCGGTCGCGAGCGGGTCGAGCGTGCCGGCGTGGCCCGCCTTCTGCGCGGTAAACAGCCGCTTGATGGCGCCGACGGCCTGCGTCGAGGTCATCCCCGCCGGCTTGTCGAGGATGACCCAGCCGTGGACGGGATTTCCCTTCTTGGGCGTGCCATGGTCGAACGGGCTCGATAGGGCTCCTCGCTCTCCAGACGTCCTCGGCGCCCTTTGGTGCTCGCGAGCAGCGCGTCGATGCGGCTTGCCTCCGCGAACGTGTCGTCGCTGCGGAAGCGAATGTCGGGCGCGAATTTCAGGTTCACCGTGTGCGCGATCTCCGCGCGGATGTAGCGCTTGTGACGCGTGAGCGCTTCGAGCACCGCCTCGGTGTCGGTGCCGCCGAGCGGGATCACGTACGCGGTCGCGAGCTTCAGGTCGGGCGAGAGGCGCACCTCGGGGATCGTGATCACGTGAGCGGCAAGCACGTCGTCGTGGATGTCGCCGCGCGCCAGCATCTCCGCGAGCTTGTGGCGGATGAGCTCGCCGACGCGAAGCTGACGCTGCGACGGCGGTTTCGCGTGATTTGATTTCTTTCTCATTGTCGCTCCGCTGCGGGGTTGGACCGCACACGGCCTCAAAAGGAAGGGGCCGGCGCAGCCGCCGACCCCGGATAGCTGAAAACCGAACTCAGAGCGTCCGCGTCACGGTCTCGATGTTGAAGCACTCGATGTGGTCGCCGGCGCGGATGTCCTGGTAGTTGGCGAACGCCATACCGCACTCCTGGCCAGCCGGCACCTCGCGCACCTCGTCCTTGAACCGCTTCAAGGTCGAGAGCGTGCCCTCGTGGATGACGACGTCGTCGCGGATCAGACGCACCTTGGCCCCGCGCTCGACCTTGCCCTCGACCACCCTGCAGCCGGCAACCTTGCCGACGTGCGAGATGTTGAACACATCGAGGATTTCCGCCTTGCCGAGGAAGATCTCGCGCAGCGTCGGCGCCAGCAGGCCGGACATGGCCGCTTTCACGTCGTCGACCAGGTCGTAGATGATGTTGTAGTAGCGGATCTCGACGCCGTCGCGGTCGGCCGCCACCTTCGCCTGCGCGTTGGCGCGGACATTGAAGCCGACGATTACGGCCTTGGACGTGCTCGCGAGCGCGACATCGGATTCGGTGATGCCGCCGACGCCCGCATGCACGATGCGCGCCTGCACCTCGTCGGTGCCGAGCTTCTTCAAGGCACCCGCGATCGCCTCGACCGAGCCCTGCACGTCGCCCTTGACCAGAAGCGTAAAGTCCTTGCGGCCGCTGTCCTTCAACGACTGCATCATCTGCTCGAGCGTGCGCGGTGTGCCGGCCGAGCCCATGGTGTCGCGCCGCTTGCGCACGCGATAGTCGGTGATCTCGCGGGCACGCGCCTCGCTCTCGACGACCGCGAATGGGTCGCCGGCCTCGGGCGCCGAATCAAAGCCCAGGATTTCCGCCGGAACCGAGGGACCGGCCGCATCGGTGTTCTGCCCGCGATCGTCGATCAGCGCGCGCACCCGGCCCCAGGCAGTGCTGGCCACGACGATATCGCCGACGCGCAGCGTGCCGCGCTGCACAAGCACGGTGCCCACGGGCCCGCGCCCGCGCTCGAGCTTGGCCTCGACCACCACGCCTTCGGCGGGACGGTTGGGATTGGCTTTGAGATCGAGGAGCTCTGCCTGCAGGTGGATCGCTTCCAACAGCTTGTCGAGGTTCGTGCGCTTCAGCGCCGAAACCGGCACCTCCAGCGTCTCGCCCGACATGCTCTCGACCACGATCTCGTGCTGCAGGAGCTCGGTGCGCACGCGGTTGGGGTCTGCCTGCGGCTTGTCGATCTTGTTGATGGCGACGATGATCGGAACGCCGGCGGCCTTCGCGTGATTGATGGCTTCGACCGTCTGCGGCATGACGCCGTCGTCTGCCGCCACGACCAGGACGACGATGTCCGTCACCTGCGCGCCACGCGCACGCATGGCGGTGAACGCCTCGTGGCCCGGCGTGTCGATGAAGGTGATGCGGTCGCCCAGGGGCGTCGTCACCTGATAGGCGCCGATGTGCTGCGTGATGCCACCCGCCTCGCCCGCGACGACGTTTGTCTGCCGGATGGCGTCGAGGAGCGACGTCTTGCCGTGGTCGACGTGGCCCATGATGGTGACGACAGGGGCGCGGGGCACGAGCATGCCCTCGTCGTCCTTCTCGCCGATGAACCCGGTCTCGACGTCGGCTTCGGAGACGCGCTTGGGCGTATGCCCGAACTCCTGAACGATGAGCTCCGCCGTATCGGCGTCGACCACATCGTTGATCTTGTGCATCTCGCCTTCTTTCATCAAGTACTTGATGACGTCGACGGCGCGCTCGGTCATGCGGTTGGCGAGCTCTTGGATGGTGATGACCTCGGGGATCACCACCTCGCGCACGATCTTCTCGCGCGCTTGCGAAATGCCCATCGCCTTGAGCTTCTCGCGCTCGCGCCTGCGCTTGAGCGAGGCAAGCGAACGCTCACGCTGCTTCTCGTCGAAGGCGTTGTTGATCGTGAGCTTTACGCGCTCGCGCTTTTCGTCGACCTTCGGTGTCGGAGTGCGGGCGCCGGGCTTGCCTTTCTTGATGCCGCCGCGGCCCTCGTCCTCCTCGGTCGCCTCCACGGCACGGCCGGTGCGCTTGGGAGCTTCGCCCTCCGGCTTGAAGCGGGGCGGACCTGGAATATCGATCTCGCGCGGCTTGCCGCCTTCGCGCGGCTGCAACGCCGGATTGAAGGAGGTGCGTGGCTTCCCAGCCGGTGCGCCATCTGTCCGCGGGCGCGGCGGACGGCTCTCGGTGCTCGGAGCCGGCGCCGGACGAGCCTCGGCCGTAGCGGGCGCAGGACGCGCCGCTTCGACGGGAGCGGCGACGGCAGCGACCGCCGGCGGGGCGTTCTTGGCCCGCTCGGCTTCCTCGTCGCGCTCCAAATCCTCGCGCACCTTGGCAGCAGCAAGCGCGCGCGCACGCGCATCGCGCTCCTCGGTCGACAGCCCGCGTGCCGCGGCCGCTGGGCTCACCTTCTGCGGAGCCGCGGTCTCGGGTCGCGTCGGCGGCTTCTTCTGCGCCACCTCAGGCTCGGGCGTCGCCTCGATCGGCGGAGCCTCGGTCTCTGAGCCGAGCTTCCTGGTTCTGCGCTTCTCGACGACAACCGACTTCGAGCGGCCGTGGCTGAAGTTCTGCCGAACGTGGCCGGACTCGACGGTCCGCTGGAGCGACAGCGGCTTGCGCACGCCTCCGCGGAGGGTCTTGTCGGTGGTGTCCTTCGTTTCCGTCATGCTCTTCCCGTAAAACTCCAAAATTCCACGCACGAAGCCGCGCTCAGCTTGCGCCGAAGCCCGACCGGTAGCGCCTTAGGCGCTCGGCCTCCAGAAGAAACCGCTGTGTGGCTCCGCCCTGTTTGAGGGCAGCATGTACCACATTTGACCGGCCGATGGCCAAGCTCAATTGTTCGATAGTGAGCCAATCAACAATGGGGGCAGCTTTGCCACTATCCCGTTGAACGGCCGCAAATTTACGGTCGAGCTTGCGCTTACCATCCTCGGCCGCATCGGCGCCCTGCAGAAGCGCCGCGGCGCGCCCGCCGCTTATGAGCGTCTCGACCTTTTCGAAGCCTGTCGTAACGAGACCGGCCTTGTTGGCGAGCGACAGCGCTTCGAGCGCACGCTTAACAAATAGTGCTTCGACCGTCTGCGGCAAGTCCGGCGCGACCGTGACCGCGCGCTTCAGGCTCTTGGCGAACGCTCTTGTCTCCGCCGCGGCGGCGACGCTCGCCTTGTCGGCCGTCACCCACACGCCACGGCCAGGAAGCTTGCGCGAAAGATCGGGAACGAGCCTGCCTTCGGGATCGGCTACGAAGCGTAGGAGGTCGGCTGGGTCGCGCTCGACACGCGTGAGGATGCAGCGGCGCAACGAGCCTGCCGCCTCCCCATCGTCGTCGCGTTCCTGCTGCCGACCTTCAGCGCCCAATCCGATCTCCCGACGTCCCGGTACATTTCCGGCTAACCCTGGGCCGCGGCGTCTTCGGCGCCGTCGCCCTCGCCGTCACCTTCCGCAGCCTCCTCGGCCGGCTCCGCTTTCGGCAGCAGGTCCTCGGCCTTGATCCAGCCGGCGAGCACACGCGCCGACATGATCATGTCCTCGGCTTCCTTGCGGCCGATCTCGAAAGCCTCGAGCACGCCTTTGTGGCGGACAGGCTCGGCGTCCTTCTCCTTCTTGCGCTCCGTCCACCCGGTGAGGTCGTCGGTGGCGCAATCGGCGAGATCCTCCAGCGTCTTGATGCCGTTCTCGCCGAACGCGACCATCATTGCAGTGGTCACGCCCTGCACCTTGGCCAGATCGTCGGCGACGCCGAGCTCGCGCCGTTTGGCGTCGCGGTCGGCTTCCTGCTTCTCGAGGTAATCGCGCGCGCGCGACTGGATCTCATTGGCCGTGTGCTCGTCGAAGCCTTCGATGTGCGCGATTTCGGAGAGATCGACGAAGGCGACCTCCTCGATCGAGGCGAAGCCCTCGGTGACGAGGAGCTGGGCGATGACCTCGTCGACGTCGAGTGCTTCCATGAGCATGTTCGACCGCTCGGCGAACTCCTTCTGGCGCCGCTCGGACTCCTCTTGCTCGGTCAGGATATCGATGTCCCAGCCGGTGAGCTGCGAGGCGAGCCGCACGTTCTGGCCGCGCCGGCCGATGGCGAGCGAAAGCTGGCTTTCGGGAACGACGACCTCGATGCGGTTGGTGTCCTCGTCGAGCACGACCTTCGTCACCTCGGCAGGGGCGAGCGCGTTGACGATGAAGCTCGCCGCGTCGGGGTTCCACTGGATGATGTCGACCTTCTCGCCCTGCAGCTCGTTGACGACGGCCTGCACGCGGGAGCCGCGCATGCCGACGCAGGCACCCACGGGATCGATGGAGGAATCCTTGGAGATCACCGCGATCTTGGCGCGGGAGCCCGGGTCGCGGGCAACCGACTTGATCTCGACGACGCCGTCGTAGATCTCCGGAACCTCCTGGGCAAACAGCTTCGACATGAACTCCGGCCGCGCGCGGGAGAGGAAAATCTGCGGACCGCGCGGCTCGCGGCTCACGTTGTAGATGAAGGCGCGCACGCGGTCGCCGTAGCGCACATTCTCGCGCGGGATCATCTCGTCGCGGCGGATGATGCCCTCCGCGCGGCCGAGATCGACGATGACGTTGCCGTACTCGACGCGCTTCACCGTGCCGTTGACGATCTCGCCGATGCGGTCCTTGTACTCGCTGTAATGGCGCTCGCGCTCGGCTTCGCGCACCTTCTGCACGATGACCTGCTTGGCGTTCTGTGCGGCGACGCGGCCGAAATCCAAGGGCGGCAGCGGCTCGGCGATGAGGTCGCCGATCTTGGCCTCGGCGTTGCGCCCCTGCGCATCGGCGAGCGTGATCTGGGTGGAGTCGTTCTCCACGTTCTCGACCACGGCCAGCACGCGGGAAAGCCGCGCCTCGCCCGTCTTCGGGTCGATCTCGCAGCGGATGTCGTTTTCTGCCCCGTAGCGCGATTTCGCGGCCTTCTGGATCGCGTCCTCCATCGCCTCGATGACGATCTTGCGGTCGATCGACTTCTCGCGCGCCACCGCGTCCGCGATCTGCAGAAGCTCCAGCCGATTGGCACTGATGCCGGCCATTGCCATGGGTCTTAGTCCTCCTCGGTGGTCCCCGGTGCGCTTTCTGCATCACCGGCCGGACCGTTCTCGTTACTCTTCTTTGCGCGGCGCAAGGCCTCGCGGATCAAGTCTTCGGTCAATACGAGCTTCGCTTCGCCGACGAGGCCGATCGGTAGCCCGATCACCTGGCGGCCCGCTTCACCCAGATCAATCTCGATGCGGATTTCGCCGTCCTCGAAGCCTTCGAGCGTCCCGCGGAAGCGCTTGCGGCCGTCGATCGGTTCGGTCAATTCGATCTTGGCCTCGTGCCCGGCCCAGTCCTCGAAAGTCGGACGGGCGCACGAGCGGGCGGTCGATGCCGGGCGAAGAGACCTCGAGGCGATACGCGCCAGCAATCGGGTCGTTCACGTCGAGCAAAGCCGATATCTCCCGCGATATGGCCTCGCAGTCCTCGATTGTCATGCTGCCGTCTGGGCGTTCGGCCATCACCTGCAAGGTCTTGCCCTCGCGGCCGGAAAGAGCCACGCGCACGAGACGGAAGCCGCGCCCCTCGAGCGCGGGCTCGATGATGGCCGCGATCCTGGCCGGTAGGCCGGCCTCGCGAATGAACCGGTCGCGCAAGGCGCCACCGTCCCCAGCGTGCATGCTCAGTAAAGTCCGGTTGGTTGGGCCGATACTCGGCGCCAATACAAAAAGAGCGGACCCCTAAGGGCCCACTCGATAGTTGAGATGATCATGAGCAGGTCTTTATTACGAGATCGTGACGACCGGCGCAAGCAAATTGTGGCGGCTTAGGGGCAACATTTGCGGAAGCGGAAAAAGTAGCAGCGGCGGCCTTCCGCGAGGGCTTTTCCCTCATACCGCGTCCCTGGCCAATCGGTGCCGCGGGTGCGCCAATCCTCAGGCCCGGCGGCCTGCCACGCGAAGTCCGGATGCTCGCGCGAGGCGAGCAGCATGGTGCGCGCATAGTCGCCGATGTCGGTTGCGATGCGCAGCTCCGCTCCCGTCGCCATCGCGCGGGACAGCAGCGCGAACAGCTGGCCGGCGACGAGGCGCCGCTTCACGTGGCGCTTCTTCGGCCAGGGGTCGGGGAAGAGGATGAATACGCGGCTCAGGCAGCCTGCGGGCAGCCATCTCAGGAGCGCGCGAGCGTCGTCGGCGTGAAGGCGTATGTTGCCGAGGCCCTCGGCTTCGATGCGGTGGAGCACTTTGATCACGCCATCTCGGAATGGCTCGGCGCCGATCAAGAGCGCGTCTGGATTGCGTTCGGCCTGCCAGACAAGATGCTCCCCGCCGCCGAAGCCGATCTCGAGCCAGACCTCACGCGCACCAGGCTCGAACGGCTTCGCCAGGTCGAGCGCGACGCGAGGAAGCAACTCCCCCCAAAGCTGCTCTTGGCGCACACTGAGCTTGCGCCCATGCCGCCGGCCATAGGAGCGAAGCTCGGGTCTCACGCCATGTTCGGCAGGCTTTGGGGTCTCGGAATCCTGTGCCATTCTGCCTTACAGGTACTTCGATCTCTCAACGTAGAACATCATGGCCGCTCGCGCCATGGAAAATCCCGTGCAAGACCCGAGAATTTTGTCGGTGACGGGGGGAGCCCGTTTGGGCTTGTTCAACGCCACCTGGCCCTTCGCTAGGCTCACTGCGGACGCAAATACGCTGCGTCTGTCGGTACTCGGTGCCCCACTCACGTTCACGCGCGAAAGCGTCCTCGAGCTCTCCGCGATGCGAGGCTTTTTCTCGCGTGGCCTGCAGATCAAGCACGCCGAAAGCGCTTACCCGAAGCGGATCATCTTTTGGTGCTTCAATCTGGAGGCTCTAACGGCAGGGCTCAGGCGCCTCGGCTGGATGGTCAATTGACCGCCTTTGCGATCGCAGGGGCAAGGTCTGTCTTCTCCCACGAGAACCCGCCCTCGTTGTCCGGCGCCCGCCCGAAGTGGCCGTAGGCGGAGGTGCGCGCGTAGATCGGCTTGTTGAGGTCGAGATGCTTGCGGATGCCGCGCGGCGAAAGGTCCATCACCTCGCCCAGCGCCGTCTCGAGCTTGCTCTCGTCGACCTTGCCGGTGCCGTGCGTGTCGACGTAGATCGACAGCGGCTTGGCGACGCCGATGGCGTAGGAAACCTGAATGGTGCAGCGGTCGGCGAGGCCGGCGGCAACGACGTTCTTCGCCAGGTAGCGCGCGGCGTAAGCGGCCGACCGGTCGACCTTGGTCGGGTCCTTGCCGGAGAAGGCGCCGCCGCCGTGGGGTGCGGCTCCGCCGTAGGTATCGACGATGATCTTACGTCCTGTGAGGCCGCAGTCGCCGTCAGGTCCGCCGATGAAGAACTTACCCGTCGGGTTGACGTGCCAGATGGTGTCCTTGCCGATCCAGCCGCCGGGCAGCGCCTTGCGCACGTAGGGCTCGATGATGTCGCGGATCTTGCCCGAGGAGAGATCCTCATCGATATGCTGGTGCGAGACGACGATCTGCGTCACGCCCACCGGCTTGCCGTTCTCGTAGCGCACGGTCACCTGGCTTTTCGAATCCGGGCCGAGCAGCGCCGCGCCGCCCTCCTTCTTGTGCCGCGCGATGGCGAGATCGTGGAGGATGTTGTGCGCGTAGTAGATCGGCGCCGGCATCAGCTCCGGCGTATCCGTGCAGGCGTAGCCGAACATGATGCCCTGGTCGCCAGCCCCCTCTTCCTTGTTGGTGCCGGGCTGCAGCGCGTCGACGCCCTGCGCGATGTCGGCCGACTGCGGATGCAGCAGGACCTCGATCTCGCACTTGTCCCAGTGGAAGCCCGCCTGCTCGTAGCCGATGTCGCGGATGGCCATGCGCGCGACGTGCGAGATCCAGTCCTTGGTGACGGTCTCGGGGCCGCGCGTCTCACCCGCGATCACGACGCGGTTGGTGGTGGCAAGCGTCTCGCAGGCGGCGCGGATCGCCCAGGGGTCGATGCCGGCCTTGGGCCCCTCGCGATAGAAAAGGTCGACGATCTCATCGGAGATGCGATCGCACACCTTGTCGGGATGGCCCTCGGAGACCGACTCGCTGGTGAAGAGAAAGGATTTGCGTGCCACCCGGGCCCCCGTACCTTTTTTGCGATTGCGTAAAAGCGCCGGGTTTGTCTCAAGCTTTGGGAACGGGGTCAAGGCCGTCCGCCGCGCACCCAAGCGCCGCCGCGGATTTCAGCCCCGCGATGGAATAACGACAGTCTTCCGAGGAATAAGGGCGCGCCGGCCGTCACTCGGCCGTGGACTCTCCCGCAAACGAGCGGACGAGCTCTACGATGGAGCGGCGCACGCGCGCATCGGTGATGCGGGCAAAAGCCTTGTTAAGCTCAAGACCCTCGCGGCTGGAGAGAAACTCCACGGCATAGCTCTCGGGCTGCTCCGCGAACCCTCCGGCACCGTCTCCGCTCACGGGAAGCTCCTCGTAGAAGAACTGCACCGGCACAGCGAGCACCTTGGAGAGATCGAACAGCCGGCTCGCGCCGATGCGGTTGATCCCCTTCTCGTATTTCTGGATTTGCTGGAACGTCAGTCCGAGATGCTCGCCGAGCTTCTCCTGGCTCATTCCAAGCAGCATGCGCCTCAAGCGTACGCGGCTGCCCACGTGTACATCGACGGGGTTGGCGCGCCGTGAGCTGCGATCGTCAGAATCGGGTTCGTCGTCCGGCGCATTTTCTCTCGACATTGACCTATTTACCTTATCGGCTCCCAGCAAACGCCATCGTGAGCTTACAACGCGCTTCCGATAAACGCTGGCTGAGGCGGAGAGGGTTGCACCTTCAGGCGTACACCCTCATTTCTCGTTTATGACGGCAAGTCCTCAACGAGGCAACATGCGAAATGTGCCCTAGATGACTGGCCTGCGGATAAGGACAACTGCCGTTCCCGCAAAGAACAATGCAAGAGCGACGAAAGTCCAATCCCGCAACCGGACGTAGGCCGTCAAGGTTAATGCTGCAGGGAGACTGTTGTCGATCGTCCCTCGCTCGTTCAGTCCCAGCATTGCAAGCACGCGACCGTGCGCATCGACCATCGCCGATACGCCGTTGTTGGCGGCGCGCACGAGCGGCAAGCCCTCTTCTACCGCGCGCACGCGCGCCTGGTGGAAATGCTGCCAAGGGCCGGCCGTAGCGCCGAACCAGCCGTCATTCGTGACGTTGAGCAGGAGCCCCGGGCGCTCGGACCCTTCAACCACCGAGGCGGGGAAGATCGCCTCATAGCAGATGAGCGCCGAGACCTGCGGCAGCCCCGGTATGCTTAACAGCGGGCGCGGCGAGGATCCCACCGAAAATCCGCCGCGCCAGTGCGCGAGCTGCTCCAGCCCGATGGTCTCGAGCGTGCTCTGGAAGGGCAGGTACTCGCCGAAGGGAACGAGATGGATCTTGTCGTAGACCGTCTCGAGCTGCCCGTTGTCCTTGAACACCATGAGGCTGTTGTAGCCCTCGGGCGTGGCACTGAACCGCAGCTCGGGATTCTTGAGCCGCAGGGCCCCGGAGATGAGCTGCGTACCCGGCGGCAGCAGCTCACCGATGGCGTCCAGCGCCTCCGGGTGTTGCAGCGGTAGAAACGGCATCGCCGCCTCGGGCCAGACGAGGTGGGTGATGCCGGCGAGATCGTCGCGATGCCCCGACGGGTCGCGGCGCGACAGATCGAGCTGATCCTGGAAGATGATGCCCTGCTTCTCCGCGCGCCACTTGTCCCGCTGGGGCACGCTCGCCTGCACGATGCGGATGCGCACGCCGTCGACCGTCGGATCGGGGCCGCCCGAGAGGCGCCAAAG
The DNA here is from genome assembly GCA_963817485.1 of uncultured Alphaproteobacteria bacterium. Taxonomy (GTDB): domain Bacteria; phylum Pseudomonadota; class Alphaproteobacteria; order Rhizobiales; family Hyphomicrobiaceae; genus Hyphomicrobium_A. The sequence goes on from CAWFOR010000004.1 coordinate 83,975, forward strand.
GCCGTAGCCGTAGAGGAGGACGAGCGGAACGATCGCGATTGCCGCGCCCGCGGCGACGGTGCGAATGCGGCCGGGGCCCGGAGTTGCGGCGGCGGCGACGACCAACGGGCTTGCGAAGATCACGACCGTCAGGATCGTCAGTCCATAGACGCCGAACAGCGACGCCGACTGCATCAGGGTGAGCGGCGCGGTGAGCGCGTAGCCGAGCGTGTTCCACGGGAAACCGGTGAGGACGTGGCCGCGCAGCCATTCCGCCACCGAGAGCGCGAGCGCCAGGATGATGACGCGCGCGAGCGCCCGGGGGCCACTTGAGCCGGGCGGCGGCGGTGGCGAGCCCCGTGAACAGTGCGAGCCCCGCCGGCAGAAGGGTTATGGCGAAGGGAATGAGCCAGGCGAACTTCTCGGCCTCGACGAGGAATGCCTCTGCGATCCAGAACAGCCCGAAGATGAAATAGCCGAAGCCAAACCACCATCCCGCGGCGAAGGCGCGAGCGGGCGCGCTGCGTCGGAACGTGCGGGCAGCGCCCGGCGCCGCCTCCGATCCGTCGATCAGCCAGACCAGCAGCGGAAGCGTGGCAAACAGCACCGGCCACAGGAACAGCGGCGGCATGGCGAGCACCGACAGGCTGCCGGCGACAAAGGCCGTCGCGTAGCGCCGCCAGCCGGTCAACGCGGATATCGTTTGCGCGAATGCGCTCAAGCCTCCGGCGGACCGGCCCGCGTGGAAAGCAAGCGCGGTCCAGGGGGTGCGCAGGACCGCCACCGCCGCCCTCACGCTTTATCGGGTTCGGTGGACACGGCGGCAGCCGTGGCGCTCCGCGGCTGGTGGATGCGCACCTTCTTCAGCGCGGCGTGCATCCGCATCGAGCACTTCCAGCTCCACCCCGCTCGGATGGCGCACGAGCTCGCCGCGGACCGGCACGCGTCCCAAGAGCGCAAACATCAGGCCCCCGAGGGTGTCGATGTCCTCCTCCTCCTCGGGCCGCAGCAGCTTTAGCCCGAGGTGCTCCTCGAGCTGCTTGATGGGCGTGCGCGCAGAGGCTACGAGCCCGAGCTTGGGCTCGACCGAGATGTAGGCCGCCTCCGCCACGTCGTGCTCGTCCTCGATATCGCCGACGATCTGCTCGACGAGATCCTCGATGGTGACGAGCCCGTCGGTGCCGCCGTACTCGTCGACAACGAGCGCCATATGGATGCGCGTCGACTGCATGCGAATGAGCAGGTTGGTCGTCGGCATGGACGAGGGCACGTAGAGGACCGGGCGGCGGATCTTGGCGGCCGCGATCGGGCGCGACAGGTCGATGCGGCTGAGGTCGAGCTGGGGAGGGTGCTCGTGCGCGGCTTCCACCGGCACATTGGCGACGACCGCAATCGGCGGATTGAAGATCTCGCCCGCCGCCTCCTTGGTGAGCCAGCGGAACAGATCCTTGATGTGGATCATGCCGCGCGGATCGTCGAGCGTCTCGCTGAACAGAGGGATGCGCGACACGCCCGCCTCGCTGAACACTCGCAAAAGCTCCGACAAGGGGTCGTTCTCCGCCAGCGCGATGATGTCGGCGCGCGGCACCATGATGTCATCGACGCGCAGGCCGCCGAACCGCAACAGCCGGCGCAGCATCTCGCGCTCTTCGGTCGAGAATGCGGCGTCGCCCTCGGGCTGCTCCTTGAGGCCGGCCTCGACCATCTCGCGCAGGCTCGGCGAGCGCAGGCCGAAGCGGCCGAGGAGGGCGGAAAGCAGGCTTTGCGTGCTCGCGCCCGCGGGCGCCGCCTCGCCGCTGGGGCCGGGCGGATCGCTTTTGTCGGCGGTGTAGTCCGAGGTGGTCATGACGCCGCCAGCTCGCCGCCCGCGTAGGGGTCGGCGATCCCTAGTGTCGCGAGAATGCGGACCTCCAGGGCTTCCATGACCTCGGCGTCCGCCGGTGACTGATGATCGTAGCCCTTAAGGTGCAGGAGCCCATGCACGACGAGGTGCTGCAGGTGATCGACGAACGGGATGCCCTGCTCCTCGGCCTCGCGGGCGACCGTCTCGGCCGCAAGCCCGATGTCGCCGAGGAAGCGGATTTGCTGATCCGAGGCCGGCGCTGAGAACGACAGCACGTTGGTCGGAGTGGGCTTGCCGCGGTAGGCCGCATTGAGTTTCGCCACCTCCTCGTCCGAGGAGAGCGCGATACAGGCTGAGCAATCGGACATATTGAGCTCGGCGGCGACCGCATCGGCGGCGGCGTTGACCGCCACGATCAGCGCATCGAGCTGCGGCCAGTCGCCGGCCTCGTGCACCACGTCGATGCTGAGACCTATCTGCGGCTCGGCGTCCGGGGACGCGTGCGCCTCGCCCTCGGGGGCACTTACGCTCTGCGCTGGCACGGTTGGAGGCATGGTCCGGTTACTTCGACCGATCCTGGGTGCGATCTTGAGGGCGCTCCTGCGGCCGATCGTAGGCTTCGACGATGCGCGCGACGAGGTCGCGGCGCACCACGTCCGAAGCGGTGAAGCGGATCGCCTCGATCCCGCGGCACGTCGTGTAGAAGCGCGACCGCCTCCTCGAGGCCGGACTTGATGCCGAACGGCAGATCGATCTGGCTCGGATCGCCGGTGACGACCATCTTGGAGTTCTCGCCGAGCCGGGTGAGGAACATTTTCATCTGCATGCTGGTGGTGTTCTGCGCCTCGTCGAGAATGACGTATGCGTTTGCCAGCGTGCGCCCGCGCATGAAAGCGAGCGGAGCGATCTCGATGACGCCGGCCTCGAGATCGCGCTCCACCTTCTCGGGCGGGAGCACGTCATAGAGGGCATCATAGAGCGGACGCAGGTAGGGATCGACCTTCTCGCGCATGTCGCCCGGCAGGAAGCCCAGCCGCTCGCCCGCCTCGACCGCCGGACGCGAGAGGATGATGCGCTCGACCAGCCCGCGCTCCAGGCACGACGCCGCGTAGGCGACGGCCAGGTAGGTTTTGCCGGTGCCGGCCGGGCCGAGGCCGAATACGAGGTCGGTCTTGTCCAGCGCGCGCATATACGCGCTCTGCATCGGCGTGCGTGCCTTGACCACACGGCGGCGCGTGGCGATCTGCGCCTGCCCGTCGGCGGGAGCCGTCTCCTCACGAGCGTGGCGGATGAGGCCGTCGAAATCGCCGGCGCCGATGGTCTCGCCGGCGACGACGCGCTCGTAGAGCCGCTCGAGCACACCGCGCGCAAGCTCGCACGCCGGCTCCGGGCCGTTGAGGATGACGACGTTGCCGTGCGCGTGCGCCTCGATGCCGAGGCGATCCTCGATCAGCGCCAAGTGACTGTCGTATTCTCCGAGAAGGCGCGTGAGGTACCGGTTGTCCTCGAACGGCACCACGATGCGCCTGTTGGCGACCTGGACCTTAGTGGGCCTGCCCGCTCCGGAGACCGGGTTCCCGCGAAATGCTGCCAATCGGTGCTCCCGACGTCGATCGCTTCGAATTGCCACTTCTCGCCGCTCAGCCTAGCATACTGTGCCCGACACCCAATGGTGACCCCGAATCGGTCGCCAGACACTATGGTAAACGGTGCCTCAGACCGAGCGTATGACACCGGCTAGACTATTGGGACCGCACGCCAAAATTTCAACAGGCAGGATTTGGCCGATATGCTCCGCGGGGGCCTCAGCGTGGACCGCCTGCAGGTAGGGTGAGCGGCCGACGAGCTGGCCCGGGCGGCGTCCGGGCTTCTCAAACAGTACCGGTAGCTTGCACCCGACCCAGCGGGCGTTGAAGGCCGCCTGCTGAACCTCCAGCAGCTCCTGCAGCCGCGCCAGCCGCGCCGATTTGACCTCGTCGGGCACCTGCTCGCCGAGCTTGGCTGCCGGCGTACCGGGGCGCGGGCTGTACTTGAACGAGTAGGCCTGCGCGAAGCCCACCTCCTCGGCCAGCCGCGAGCGTCTCCTCGAACTCGGCGTCGGTCTCGCCGGGGAAGCCGACGATAATGTCGGTCGAGAGGGCAATCTGCGGTTGCGCGGCGCGGATGCGGCCGACGAGGTCGAGGTAGTCGCCGCGCCGTGTGCTTGCGGTTCATCGCGCCGAGGATGCGATCGCAGCCGGCCTGAAACGGCAGGTGCAGATAGGGCATCAGCTTCTCTTCCTCGGCGTGCGCGGCGATGAGATCGTCGCTCATGTCGCGCGGATGGCTTGTCGTGTAGCGCAGCCGTGCGAGGCCATCGATGCACGCCAAGTGCCGGATGAGCTGCGCGAGCGACCACGCCGCGCCGCCCGGGCCCTCGCCGTGATAGGCGTTGACGTTCTGGCCGAGCAGCGTGATCTCGCGCACGCCACTTTCGACAAGAGCGCGCGCCTCGCGCTCGATGTCGGCAACGGAGCGCGAATACTCCATGCCGCGCGTATACGGCACCACGCAGAACGTGCAGAACTTGTCGCAGCCCTCCTGCACGGTGAGGAACGCCGTAGCGGCGCGTGCCGGCGTCCGCGCGGGCAGCCGCGCGAACTTGTCCTCCTCGGGAAAGTCGGTGTCGACGAGGCTTTTCCTCTCGATCCTCGCGCGCGCCATCAGCTCGGGCAGGCGGTGATAGCTCTGCGGCCCCACGACGAGATCGACGGCGGGCGCGCGCCGAATGATCTCGGCGCCCTCGGCCTGGGCAACGCAGCCGACGACGGCGACGAGCGTGGAGCGCCCAGCGGCGGCGCGCTCCTCTTTCAGCTCGCGCACGCGGCCAAGCTCGGAATAGACCTTCTCGGCCGCCTTCTCGCGGATGTGGCAGGTGTTGAGCACCACGAGGTCGGCGTCCTCGATGCTCGCCGTCTGCGCATAGCCTTGCTGCGCGAGCGCCTCCGTCATGCGCTCGCTGTCATAGACGTTCATCTGACAGCCGTAGGACTTGACGAAGACCTTGCCGCCGGCGCGCGCCGGCGCAGAGCAATCGGCACGCTCTTCATCCGCGTCGCAAGCTTCTGCCAACCGGTCGTCCATGGTTAAGCACGCACCCCGTCAATTCGGGCGGGATGGCAGCATTCTCGGCATGATTTGTCCAGCTTGCGCCCCGGCGTGCCGTTGCCGCAGCCTCTAGACCCACTTTGCGGCCTGCCCGTTGCTCGAACGTGGCCGCACGGGTGCTGTGGCTTCGGGCGCCACGACGCTGAGCGGCTCCTGCGGCCCCCGCGCGCGCAGGATGCGGACGACGTGCTCGCGCACTTCGGCCTCGCTGCGCCGCGCCAGATCCTTGCGGTCTACGAAGCTCGACAGCGGCACCGGCGCCCCGACACGGATGCGCACGTCGAGCGGGCCCGATTTCAGCAGCCGCCAGGCATGCGAGCGCATCTCCATGTCGCCGTACCAGCCGACGAAGGGGCGGTCGGCGCGCCCGAGCGGGATGCCGTGCAGGCGCGTGTAGACGAGCGATAGCGTCTGCACCACGGCGCCGGAGGCTTCCCGCTCGCGGCCGCCTGAAGGCTTCGCGGCAGCAAACAGCGAGGTCATGAAGGGCAGCACCCGGTTGCCGTCGCTCGATGTTCCCTCCGCGAACAAGACGATGGTGTCGCCCTGCTCGAGGCGCGAGAGGATCTCGCCCGCAGCCTCGCCGACGGCCGAGCGCTTCGCCCGATCGACGAACACGGAGCGCTGCAGCCGCGCGAGCGAGGAGACGAACGGCCAGCCACCGACCTCCTTCTTCGCCACGAAGGAGACGGGCGCGACCGCCGACAGCACCGGGATGTCGAGCCAGGAGGTGTGATTGGCGACGAGGAGCACCGGCTTATCGCGCGCAACTTCACCCTCGAGCTCGATGCGGATCCCGAGCAGGCGGCAGACGCGGCGGTGATACCAGTTGGGAAAGTGTCGCGCGGCGTTCGCATTGAAACGCAGCAGCACCGCCTGCACCGGCATCAGCGGGACCGTCAGCGCGAAGAAGCCGGTGAGAACGGAACCGCCCCTGATCGCGCCCATCTCGCCTCCTCCGCTCAACGCTACTTCTTGCCGGCTTTCACGCGGACGCCATAGAGCTCGAGCCGATGGCCCACGAGCTTGAAGCCGAGCTCGCGTGCGATCCGCTCCTGCAGCGCCTCGATCAACTCGTTGCGAAACTCGATGACGCGCCCGCTCTCGACATCGATCAGGTGGTCGTGGTGGGGACCCGTCGCCTCCTCGTAGCGGCCGCGCTTGTGGCCGAAGTCGTGGCGCTCGAGGATGCCCTTCTCCGAAAACAGCTTCAGCGTGCGATAGACGGTCGATAGCGATATGCGCGCATCGACCTTGTTGGCACGGCGATAGACCTCCTCGACGTCCGGGTGGTCCTTCGCCGAGCCCAGCACGCGCGCGATCACTCGGCGCTGCCCGGTCATGCGCAGTCCTTGGGCCGCGCACAACTCCTCGATGCGCGAGAGGTGGTCCTTGTCGGGGTCGGGCATGAAGCGGCCGATCAGCTCACGCTCACTCGTGGCTTTATATGAGGGCAATTAGGGCCCGTCCACCTGCGCAGGGGCGGCACCGCCTAGAGGGCGAGCGAAAGGATGAGCGCGTCGACGGGCGGCCCGCTCGCACGCGCATAATAGCCCTTGCGGCTGGCAACGATGGCAAAGCCGAGCCCCTCGTAGAGCCTTATGGCCGCGGTGTTGTCTGCCGCCACCTCCAGGAACAGGCGCTTGACCTCGGCGCGGCGAGCCGCGCGGATGAGACCCTCGACCATCTGGCGCCCGATGCCGCGGCGCTGCCACTCGGGTGCCACTCCGATCGAGAGGATCTCCGCCTGGTCCCCCGCGATCTGACCGATGACGAAGCCGGCGAGCACCTTGGGCTCGCGTATCTGGGCGATGAACGCCGCAGCGGCCGGATGCTCGATGAGGCGACCGATGCTGGCGGCGTCCCAGGCCGGATCGAACAGGCGCGCGTGCAGCTCGGCGATGTCGGGAACACGCTCGGGGCTTGCCCACAACAGGCTCAAGTTGCGTGGGTCGAGCGGGATCAGGGTGGCAGGCTTCACGGCTGGGCCCTCGCAATCGATTTCCCGTCCTGGGGCTTGGCATCGGGCGCCCGAAGATAAAGCGGCACCAGGGGACCTTGGCTGGCGGGGAGCTCGAAGGCCATGCGCGCCAACGCCGCGGCGTCGGGCAGCAAATCGGGCAGACGTGCCACCATGCGGCGCCCGGAGGCTGCAGCGGCTGTGGCGACGGCTTCGGCGGCCGAGCCCACAACGATCAGCGCGCCCGCGCCGATACGGCCAGCCTCCTCGATGGAGAGAAGCAGCGGGGGCGATTTGGGCTCGAGCGCGCTGGCCGCAAACAATTGCACGTACGCTTGTCCGCGCCGCGCATCGACGGCGACGGCGAGGTCGGTGCCGGGAGGCGGCAGCAGCTCCCGCAGAGCCGCCTCCGCCATCACCGCAAGGCTCGACGCGCCGACGACTTCTTTGCTGCTCGAAAGCGCCAGCGCGCGTGCCGCGGCGACCCCGATGCGCGTACCGGTGAAGGTGCCGGGCCCCACGGTCACGGCCAGGCGATCGATGTGGCTGAAGGTCAAGCCGGCGCGGCTCATCACCTCCTCGACCATCGGTATGAGCCGCTCGGCGTGGCCCGTCTCGAAGCGCTCGAGCGCGCCTGAAAATTCGACGGCTCGATCCGCGCCCGTCTGCGCCACGCAGACGGAGCAGGCATCGAAACAGGTGTCGAAGGCCAGAATATTCATGGCCTCCAGCCTATACGCAGCACGCGCCTTATTTTCCACCCCCCAAAGCCCGGCGCGATGAGGCGGCTTCATGCGATCTTCGCCATTTCGGCGAACGTAAACCGCGGCGAACGCGGCATTACGCCCGCCCAATCGCCGTAGCCGAGATTGCACAGGAAATTCGACTTGACGCCGGTGCCGGCGAAAAATGCCTTGTCCACGCCGTCGTTGTCGAAGCCCGACATCGGCCCGGTATCGAGGCCCAGCGCGCGCGCCGCAAGGATCAGGTAGGCGCCCTGCAGGGTCCCGTTGCGAAAGGCCGTGACCTTGATCTTCTCGTCCTGGCCGACAAACCAGCTCCGCGCGTCGGTGTGCGGAAACAGCTTCGGCAATTGCTCGTAGAATTCCAAATCGTAGCCGACGATGGCGCATACCGGGGCCTGCATCGTCTTCTCGCGGTTGCCTTCGCTCAAGAGCGGCCTCAGGCGCTCCTTAGCTTCCTTCGATTTCACGAAGATGAAGCGCGCCGGCGAGCAGTTGGCGCTGGTCGGCCCCATCTGGAGCACATTGACAAGCCGATGCAGGAGAGTGTCCGGCACATCCTTTTGCTGCCACTTGTTATGCGTGCGGGCGTCTAGAAAAAGCTGCTTCAGTGCGGCTTCGTCGATGGCTTGCGACATCAGGGGCCTCCAGAGGAACGCGTGGCCCGATGCTAACGAAAAACCCCGCTCATTTGGGCGGGGTTCCTCAAGTCCTTGTGCACAGACGTCAGGGAGCGGAGCCTCAGGCGGCCCGCACCTCCTGCACCTCGGGGCAGAAATGCCGGAGCAGGTTCTCGATGCCGTGCCGCAGCGTAGCCGTGGAGCTGGGGCAGCCGGAGCAAGCTCCGCGCATGTGCAGGTAAACGACGCCGTCGCGGAAGCCCGAGAAGGTGATGTCGCCGCCGTCCTGGGCCACTGCCGGGCGCACGCGCGTCTCCAACAGCTCCTTAATGGTATCGACGATGGTCTGGTCCTTGGGATCGTAGGCATCGCTCGCGCCGTCGTTGGCCACCTCCGCGACCACGGGAACGCCAGACACGTAGTGCTCCATGATGGCGCCGAGGATCATCGGCTTCAGGTGCTGCCACTCCGCCTCGCCCTTAGTGACCGAGATGAAGTCGGAGCCCAGAAACACGCCGCGCACGCCCTTGATGTCGAACAGGCGCGCTGCGAGCGGAGATACCAGGGCCTCGGTCTTGTCGGTGAAGTCGGCGGTACCCTCGGCGAGCACGGGCTTTCCGGGAATGAACTTCAGCGTGGCGGGATTGGGCGTCGCCTCGGTCTGGATGAACATCGCCTCGTCTCCGTTTGGCCGGGGCCGGCCTCAGGCTGGCACGGTCCTCATTATTAGAACGTCTCTAAGCTGCTTTTCAACATAGGAGACATCGGCTGCAATTTCGAGGGCTTTCCTTATGCCAAAGCCTGAATATCGGCCAGCTCGAGCGTCCCCGGCACAATCGTCATGGGAATGGGGAAGTTCCCGGCCGTGGTGCCGGCGGCGAGGGTCGAGACGAGCGGGCCCGGGCCGGCCGGGTCGTTGGAGGCCCCGAGCACCAGGAGCGCGATATCGTCGTCCTCGTCGATGAGGCGGCGGATCTCCTCGGCCTTCCCCCCCTCGCGGATGATCTCCTCGCAGGCCACGCCCTCGAACCCGGCAAGGTTGAGCTTCCGCCGGAACAGGCGGAACAGGGCCTTCGCCTTCGCCGTCTCCTCCTCGACCTGCTGCTGGCGCACGTTGATCCAGTGCTGGAATTCCTGCGGCACGATCACGTAGAGCATGACGATCGAGCCCGAGGAGCGCTGGATGCGGCTCGCGGCGAAATAAAGCGCGCTCTCGACCTCCATGCTCTCGTCGACGATGAGCAGGAACTTGCGAAAGTGCCCGGCTTCAAAGGATCGGCGCGTCTTTTTCGAACTCATGCGCCCATGCTGCCATGGGGCGAGGCCGCCCACAACATGCCGATAGCGCCGGAAGCGGACTGGCGGATGCTCACGAGCGCACGAAGCCGACGATATCCTTCACCTCGTCGAGCACAGGCTTGGCAAGCGCGCGGGCCCGCGCGGCGCCGTCGGCGAGGATGGCGTCGATGCCGGAGGGATCGCTCATCAGGCGCTTCGTCTCCGCCGCGATGGGACCAAGCCGCGCGCTGCACAGCTCCGCGAGCGACTTCTTGAAGGACGAGAACTGCGCGCCGCCGAACTCGGCCAGGACCTCGGCCTTCGACTTCCCCGCAAGCGCCGCGTAGATGCCGACGAGGTTCTCGGCTTCGGGACGCCCCTCAAGGCCCTTCTCCTCTGAAGGGAGCGGCTCGGGATCGGTCTTCGCCTTCTGGATCTTCTTGGCGATGGTGTCGGCATCGTCCGTCAGGTTGATGCGCGACAGATCGGAGGGGTCCGACTTCGACATCTTCTTCGTCCCATCGCGCAGGCTCATGACGCGCGTCGCCGGGCCGGTGATGACCGGCTCGGGGAGCGGGAAGAAGGCGCCATCGGCGTGGCCCGCCTTCTCGATCCACGGCTTGAAGTCGTTGTTGAACTTCTGCGCGATGTCGCGGGCAAGCTCCAGGTGCTGCTTCTGGTCGTCGCCGACGGGAACGTGCGTCGCGCGGTAGGCGAGGATGTCGGCCGCCATCAGGTTTGGATAAACGTAGAGGCCGACCGACGCGTTCTCGCGGTCCTTGCCGGCCTTCTCCTTGAACTGGGTCATGCGGTTGAGCCAGCCGAGCCGCGCGACGCAGTTGAAGATCCAGGCAAGCTCGGCGTGCGCGGAGACCTCGCTCTGGTTGAAGAGGATCGAGCGCTTGGGATCGAGGCCGGACGCGATGTAGGTCGCAGTCGCCTGGCGGATCGCACTCTTCAGCTCGTCGGGGTCCTGCCAGACGGTGATCGCGTGCATGTCGACGACGCAGTAGATGCACTCGTGCGACTTCTGCAGCGCGATCCAGTTGACCATGGCGCCAAGGTAGTTGCCGAGATGCAGGCTCCCCGTCGGCTGCATGCCGGAGAACACGCGCTCCTTGAATGCCATTGTCTTCTTCTCCCTCGATCGGGGCGCGTTATGGCGCGCCCAAGCGAAGCGCGCAAGGTCGCGATGGCGGGATCTACAGCGGCCCGGGCGGCGGCGTCTTGCGCGTCATGAAGCGGCGAAGCTGCTGGAAGTCGAGCGCTCCGGTGCCGAACACCGCGATGACGTAGGCGAGGAAGCCCGCCGAGCAGAGCAGGGTCAGCGCAATGGCGCGGGTCAGCTCACGGGTGGGCGGCTCGAAACGGCTGCCAAGCGCTATGGCGACGAGCCACAGCACGATGGACATTATGAGCGTCGCCAGGAGGATGCGCGGCAGCGAGCGCTTCAGCCGCTTGTCGGCAATGAAGTGACGATGCTTCGCCAGCGTCACGTAGAGCAGGCCGGCGTTGAGCCAGCCGCCGAGCGTCGTCGCCACCGCGATGCCGAGGTGGGGCATGAGCCCATAGGCGCGGAAGAGGAAGAAAAGCGCGATCGAGCCGATGGTATTGGCGGTGAGGCTGATCGAGGCGTAGATCATCGGCGTACGCGTGTCCTCGCGCGCGAAATAGGCGGGCGAGAACACCTTGATCAGCACGAAGCTCGGCAGCCCAAGCGCGAAGATCGCGAGGGCGTAGGCGGTGGCCGGCGTATCGGCGGCGGTGAACGCGCCGCGCTCAAACAGCGCCGACACGATCGGAGTGGGCACGACGGCAAGGGCCGCCGCTGCCGGCAGCGTCAGCAGCATGGCGAACTCGAGCGAGCGGTTCTGGCTGTCCATGACCGCTTCGTGGTTCTCGGCGCGCAGGTGACGCGACACGTCGGGCAGCAACACAACGCCGATGGCAATGCCGACGATGGCGAGCGGCAGCTCATACAGGCGATCGGCGTAATAGAGATAGGACACCGCGCCGTTCTGCATCGATGCGATCACGGTGCCGATGACGATGTTGAGCTGCGTCACGCCGCCCGCGATCACGCCGGGAATGCCGAGCGCAATCAGGCGGCGCACGCCTTCGGTCATGCGCGGCCAGCGCAGCTTCAGCCAGATGTTGTTGCGCCTCAGGCCATCCATCAGCAGCCAGAGCTGCAGGATGCCGGCGACGAACACGCCCCACGCCTGAATGACGCCGGCCATGGGTTCGTTCTGATAGCCGAGCGCCATGCCGACGAACGTCGCCAGCATCATGACGCCGTTCAATACGATGGAGACCGAAGAGCTTTCGACGAACTTGCCGAAGGTGTTGAGCACGCCCGACATCAAGGCAACGAGCGACATGCACAACAGGTACGGCATTGTTATGCGCGTCAGCAGCACGGCGAGGTCGAACTTCTCCGGCGTCTCGCTGAAGCCCGGCGCAAGGCCGTACATCAGGAACGGCATCGTGATCTCGGTCACGACCGTGATCACCAGCAGGATGAACACGAGGCCCGCCATAGCTTCTTCGGCGAACTGGCGCGCTGCCTCACGCCCCTCGCCCTCGAGCTGCTTGGCAAACAGCGGCACGAACGCCGCATTGAAGGCGCCCTCGCCGAACAGGCGGCGGAACAGGTTGGGGAAACGGAAGGCGACGAAGAACGCGTCGGCAACCAAGCCGCTGCCGAGGATGGCGGCGATCAGGATGTCGCGCAAAAATCCGAACACGCGGCTCAGCAGCGTGAGTCCGCCGACGGTAGCGAAGGAGCGGTAGAGCTTCATGGGCGCTGAGCGGTAGCGGAGCCCTCTCGCAAGAGCAAGGACTTAGCAGGCCTTGCGACGTCTTTCCCCGCAGCGTTGTGCCCGCGTTGACATCGCCACGAGGATCGCCGACAAAATCCAGGGCTTTTGGGGAGGCGCAAGCGCATGTTTCCGCTCGGTGACGACGACTCCCAACGACGCTCGGTCCCCTACGTCACCTATGCGCTCATCGCTATCAACCTCCTCGTCTTCCTGCTCGAGCTGCAGAACGGCGACGAGTTCATCCAGCAATGGGCGTTCATACCGCACCGCTTTGCCGAGCACCCGGCGGAGCAGATTGCGACGGTGTTCAGCGCCATGTTCATGCACGGGAGCTGGCTGCACCTCGGCGGCAACATGCTCTATCTGTGGATCTTCGGAGACAACGTCGAGGACGAATTCGGGCACGTCAAATACCTGCTGTTCTATCTGTTGGCTGGCATCGCGGCGACATTCGCACAGTTCGCCGCCGCGTCCGGCTCGAACGTTCCCAACGTGGGCGCGTCAGGCGCGATCGCCGGCGTGCTCGGTGCCTACATCCTGATGTTTCCCAATGCGCGCATCAACGTGCTGCTCGGGCGCCAGGTCGTCGCCATGCCGGCGCTGATCGTCTTGGGCTTCTGGATCGTGCTGCAGCTCATCAGTGGCGTCGGCACGATTGCGACGACGAGCTCAGACGTAGGCGGCGTCGCCTACATGGCGCACGTGGGCGGCTTTGCCGCGGGCTTCCTGATGGCCTTCCTGTTCCGCGGCCGCAGCCGCGGCGGCGGTGGCGGCGATCCGCAGATTTCGGCCTGATCAAACCGCTGTGAGCTTAACCCTCTATCCGGCGCTCGCCTTGAACGGGCCGCGCTTTTGCCCGACAATGTGCGCTGGCCGGGGGGCTAGGGGCATGGGACGAGAACCATGATTCGCCTGGCTGTGCCGATCATCCTGCTTCTTTTGATGCTGCTCGGCGGCACGTGGGTGCTCGTGGGCTCGCTCGAGGCGCCGGAGGCCACCCGCAAGCCGGCGACCACGAAAGAGCGGCAAGCCGCAGCTTCGAAGATCGAGCTACCCGACCTCGGCGCCGCGACCCCAGAGCCCAGCCAGGGCGCGCCGAAGGCCTCCTTCGACGTCGCGCGTATCGACCCCAAGGGCACCTCCGTCTTCGCCGGCCGCGCCGAGCCAGGGACCAGCGTCACCGTCATGGGCGACGGCAAGGCGCTCGGCACCGCGCAAGCCGACGCGAACGGCGAGTGGTCGCTGGCGACGGAGGAGAAGCTCGCGAGCGCCGATCCCAAGCTCGAATTGAAGACGAAGTCCGCCGCCCAGGTCCAGAAGGAGCGCGAGGAGCAGGCGCGGCTTGCAGCGCTTTCTCCCCAACCGACGCCGATCCCGCCGGAGGCGCGCTCTGCCGGCGCCGTGACCTCGCATCTCCTGAAGGACCTCGAAGGCATGGTGAAGGACGCGCGCACAACTACGCCGCCTCCCGCCGCCGGTGCCGACACGGCGGCGCCCACGAGCCTCGCGGCGGCGCCTCCGCCGAGCGAGCCCGGCGTGCACAAGTCCGTCCCCGTGCCGATCACCTTCGTCTTCAACGAGCCTACGCTGACGGACGACGGCAAGAGAGCCGCCACGCTGCTGCTCGAGTATCTGCGGCTGAAGCACTTCGCCAAGATCTCGCTCACCGGCCATGCGGACGAGCGCGGCACGGATGAGCTCAACATGACGCTCTCGAAGGAGAGGCTCGATACCGTGGCGCGCTTCCTGAAGGACGGCGGGTTCCAGGGCGAGCTCGAGCTGATCCCCAAAGGCAAGCGCGAGCCGTTCTCCGGCGTCGTGCGCAGCCAGTATTCGCTCGAGGATCTCTACCAGCTCGATCGCCGCGTAGAGCTCGTCATCACCCAATAAGCCGCCGTTGCCTTAGGCTTTGGCGGGGAGCTCGGTTGCCGACTTTACCGGCTCGCCCTCGAGCACCTTCTGCAGCTGCTCGCGGATCGCCGCCTGGCGCGGCTCGTGCGTGACCTTCTTGCCCGTGAGGTCGGTGACGTAGAACACGTCGACCGCCTTCTCGCCGTATGTGGTGATGTGCGCCGACGTGATGTCGAGGAACAGGTTCGACATGGTGCTCGTCAGCTCATAGAGGAGACCGGGCCGGTCACGTCCCGCCACCTCGATCACGGTGAACTGATCCGACAGCGCGTTGTTGACGATCACCTCCGGCTCGACCGTGAAGGCCATGATACGCCGCGGCGGCGCACCGCGCGCGGCCATCAGATCGCGCATCCAGGCATCGCCGCGTAAGAGGCGCTCGATCGTGTCGCCGATGCGGCGTCCGCGCCGCAGCTCGTCCTCATCCTCGCGGAACTCGCGGTTCAAGAGGAAGGTGTCGAGCGCATAGCCGTCGCGCGTCGTCATGATGTGGGCACCGGCGATGTTGGCACCCGCTGCCGCGCAGGCGCCGGCGAACAGCGCCAGCAGCCGCGGATGGTTGGGCGCGATCACGGTGAGCTCGGTAACGGCGGTGAAGGCGTCGGTCGTCGTCTCGGTGGCGAGATGCAGGCCTTCCTTCTCCGCCCGCTGCAACAACTTTGCGTGCTCCACCTGGCGCGCGGTGTCGGTGCGCATCCAGTAATCGGGATAGTGGCGCTCGACGAAGCGCTCGACCTCGGCTGGAGGCCAATCGGCGAGCTCCCTGCGCAGAGCTTCCTGGGCGTTCGCGACGCGCTGGCTGCGCTTCACCTGCGTATGGCCGCCCGCCACGACCGGCTCGGTCTCGTAATAAAGCGTGCGCAGGAGCTGGCCCTTCCAGCCGTTCCAAACGCCAGGTCCGACGGCGCGGATGTCGGCGACCGTCAGCAGCAGCAACAGCTTCAGCCGCTCGGGGCTCTGCACCACGTCGGCGAAATCGCGGATGGTCTTTGGATCGGAAAGGTCGCGGCTCTGCGCGATGCTGCTCATCACCAGGTGCTTCTCGACGAGCCACGCAACCGTCTCCGTCTCGGCCGCACTCAGTCCGAAGCGGGGCCCGAGCTTGCGGGCGACGCGCGCCCCGACCATCGAATGGTCCTCCTCCTGGCCCTTGCCGATGTCGTGCAGGAACGCGGCGACGAACAGCGCGCGGCGGTTCTGGATGGTCTTGATGATCTCGGTTGAGAGCGGCAGCTCGCGCGAGGCGCCGCCGCGCTCGATATCGGTCAACATGCCGATCGTCCGGATGAGATGCTCGTCGACCGTGTAGCTGTGGTACATGTTGAACTGCGTCATGGAGACGACGCGCCCGAACTCGGGGACGAAGCGGCCGAGCACGCCGGCTTCATTCATGCGCCGCAGCGACATCTCGGCGCCGGTTTCACGGCTCAGCAGCTCCACGAAAATGCGGTTCGCCTCCGGGTCGGCGCGCAGCTTGTCGTCGATGAGGCGCAGCGACTGGCGCAAGAGCCGGATCGCATCCGGGTGCAGGAACGCGTTCGTCTGGCTCGCCTCGGCGAAGAAGCGGATGAGGTTCACAGGATCGCGCTTGAACACCTCCGGGTCGGCGACGTTCAACCGATCGTTGTCGATGCGGAAATCGGTACGCGTGCGGAGCTGGCGCCGCGCCTTCCAGTTGAGCGGGCGCAACAGCCGGCTCAGGCCCGGCGACGTTTTGAGCTGCTGCATCTCGAGCGCCGCGCACAGGATTGTGGTCAGGTCGCCCACGTCCTTCGCCACGAGAAAATAGTGCTTCATGAAGCGCTCGACCGCGAGGAGGCCGCTGCGGCTGTGGTAACTGAGCTGCTCCGCGAGCCAGGGCTGCACGTCGAACGAGAGCACCTCCTCGGCGCGACCGTTAAAGAAGTGCAGGTAGCAGCGGATGGTCCAGAGGAAGTCCTCGCAGCGGCGGAAGGTGGCGACCTCATCCTGCTTGAAGATGCCGGCGGCAACCGTCGCCGCGCCCACGCCCTGGCCGTAAAGGTATTTTGAGAGCCAATGCAGCGTGTGCAGATCGCGCAGGCCGCCCTTTCCGTCCTTGATGTTGGGCTCGACCTTGTAGCGGCTCTCGCCCGCTCCCTGATGGCGCGCATCGCGCTCGGCCATCTTGGCGTCGATGAAGCGGCGTGCCGTGCCTTCGACGACTTCGGTGCGAAAACGCTGCTCGAAGCGGGCGTAGAGCTGCGCGTCGCCGTGGATGAGGCGCGCATCGAGCAGCGAGGTGCGGATCGTGATGTCGCGGTGCCGAGCTTGATGCACTGATCGATCGTGCGCGTCGCGTGCCCGACCTTGAAGCCCAGGTCCCACAGCACGTAGAGCATGTACTCGGCGACGCTCTCGCCCCACGGCGTCTGCTTGTAGGGGAGCAGGAACAACAGATCGATGTCGGAGTAGGGGGCGAGCAGGCCGCGTCCGTAGCCCCCCGTCGCGACGATCGCCATGCGCTCGGCGTCGGACGGGATTGGTCGCCCGATAGACGTGGGCGACGGTGTAGTCGTAGAGCACGCGGATGAGCTCGTCCTGGAACGTGGAAAGGCCGGCGGCGCAGCGGCGCCCGTTGCCGTCCGCCTCGAGCCCCTTGCGTGCCGCTTCCCGAGCCGCCGCCACCAGGGCCTTCAGGCGGAGGATGAGCGTGGGCCGCGCCTGCGCCGCGTCGCCGTGCGCGCGGAAAGCCGCACTCAGCTCCTCGCGCAGCTCGCGCGGGTCGAAGTAGGGAGCCGATCTCTGAATCGCTGTGTCCATTGCGCCTGAATGTAGTGCAGCTTTCGCCGCAGCCTAACTACGCATTCCCTAACTTTCGCGTTCCGGGTCCGAGCTTTCGCGCCGCAGCGATTTGAGCCTGTAGAGGGCATCCAGCGCCGAGCGCGGGGTCATGTCGTCGGGGTTGAGCTCGTCCACGGCCTTGTCCACGGCCGAGGGGCCGCTTGGCACCGGCGGCGCCTGCGCGCGGGTTACAGCAAACAGGGGCAGCTCGTCGAGGGTGTCATTGCGCGCACTCTTCCTTCCATCGGACTTTTCGAGCAGCGCCAGCACCTCGCGCGCCCGGCCGAGCACGGTTGCGGGGAGGCCAGCGAGCTTTGCAACCTGGATGCCGTAGGAGCGGTCGGCGGCGCCGGGCTTCACCTTGTGCAGGAACACGATCTCGTCGTGCCACTCGCGCACGTCCATCGTCACGTTGGCGACGTGGGGCAGGCGGCGGCCGAGCGCGGTCAGCTCGTGATAGTGGGTCGCAAACAGCGTGCGCGCGCCAACCACCTCGTGCAGGAACTCGACCGTCGCCCAGGCGATCGACAGGCCGTCGAAGGTCGCGGTGCCGCGGCCGATCTCGTCCAGGATGATGAGCGACCGGCGGCTCGCCTGATTGAGGATGGCGGCCGTCTCGACCATCTCGACCATGAACGTGGAACGCCCGCGCGCGAGATCGTCCGAGGCGCCGACGCGGCTGAACAGGCGGTCGACCGCACCGATGGTCGCCGAGCGCGCCGGCACGTAGGAGCCCATCTGCGCCAGCACGACAATCAAGGCGTTTTGGCGCAGGAAGGTCGACTTGCCTGCCATGTTGGGCCCGGTGACGAGCCAGATGCGGCCGCCCTCCGCTTCCTCCACGGCGCCCGAGGGCTCCGTGGACCCTAGGACGCAATCGTTCTCGATGAAGGGACCGGCCTTCGCCGACGCGAGCGCCTGTTCGACCACGGGATGGCGTCCGCCGCGAATCTCGAAGGCCTCGCTGTCGTCGACGACGGGACGGGTGTAGCCCTCATGGCGCGCAAGCTCGGCGAGACCGGCGGTGGCGTCGAGCTCGGCCAACGCCGCAGCGATCTCGCTCAAGCCCCGCTCCTCGCGCTGCACCGCCTCGCTGAGCTCCGCGAACACCTCCTGCTCGAGGCTCAGCGCGCGCTCGGTCGCCGAGGCGATGCGGCCCTCGGTCTCGATCAGCTCCGGTGTCGAGAAGCGCACGGCATTCGCCATCGTCTGCCGGTGCCGGAACTCGCCCGCGAGCTTACCTTCGAGCAGCGGCTTGGCATTCGCCTGCGTCACCTCGATGTAGAAGCCGAGGATGTTGTTATGGCGCACCTTCAGCGACTTCACGCCCGTGCGCTCGATGTATGTCGCTTCGAGCCCGGCCATCACGCCGCGGCTGTCCTCCTTCAAGCGGCGTGCCTCGTCGAGCTCCGATTTGAAGCCTTCGCGCACGAAGCCGCCGTCGCGGCGCAGATGCGGCGGGTCGTCGACGAGAGCGCCAGCGAGCGCGGCGTGGAGATCGTCGGCGACCGACCCGAGACGCACGGAGATGCGAGGACAGCTCGGCTGGCAGGCCCATGCCGTCCCCGTCACCCGCGAGCAGCTCCAGGACGCGGGCGGCGATGCCAAGCGCGTCGCGCACGGCACCGAGATCGCGTGGCGAGCCGCGTGCGAAGGCGAGGCGGGAGACGGCGCGCGCAAGATCGGGTGCGGAGCGCAGGCTATCGCGCAGCGCTTCGCGCAAGCTCTCCTGGTCGATGAGAAAGCCGACGGCATCGAGCCGCGACTCGATCTGGCGCGTATCGCGCAATGGGCTGGCGAGGCGCCCGGCAAGCTCGCGCGCGCCGGCTCCCGTGACTGTGCGGTCGATGGCGCCGAGCAGGCTTCCCTGCTTCTCGCCCGCAGTCGAGCGGGTCAATTCCAGGCTCGCGCGGCTTGCCGCATCGATGAGCAGGAGCGAGTCGGAACCGGATTTCCGCGGCGGCCGCAATACGGGCCTGCGTCCGATCTGGGTCAGCTCGACATACTTTAGGAGCGCGCCGACCGCGGCAAGCTCGGCCCGTGCGAAATCGCCGAAGCCGCCGAGCTCGGCCACCTTCAACTGCTGCTTCAGCGCAGCTTCCCCGGCGAGGCTGTCGAAGTAGGCCGTAGGCACCGGCGTTGCGGCAGCACCCGCAAGCTCGATCCAGCGCTTGAGCCAGGCGTCGCCGAAGAGGGCGTCGCTCAGGATCACCTCGCTCGGCGAAAGCCGCGTAAGCTCGCCCGGCAGGTCTGCACCCTTCACCTCGCCGACCTCGAACTCGCCCGTCGAAATGTCGAGCGAGGCGAGCGCCAGCGTGGCTTCGGCCGGTACCTTTCCGCCGGCTCCGCCCGCCGACCCCCCGAGGAACAGCGCCGTGAGGTAGTTGCGCGCCTTGGCGTCGAGGAGCGCGTCCTCCGTCAGCGTCCCCGGCGTGACGAGGCGCACGACATCGCGGCGCACGACGGCTTTCGAGCCGCGCTTCCTTGCCTCCGCCGGATCCTCGAGCTGCTCGGCGACGGCGACGCGGTGGCCCGCCCGTATCAGCCGCTGCAGGTACTCGTCCGCGCGATGGATCGGCACCCCGCACATGGGGATGTCCTGACCCTGATGCTTTCCCCGTTTCGTCAGCACGATGCCGAGCGCAGCCGAGGCGGTGACGGCATCGTCGAAGAAGAGCTCGTAGAAATCGCCCATGCGGTACCAGAGCAGGCAATCGGGATTGGCCGCCTTGATCTCGAGGAACTGCGCCATGGAGGGGCTCGCCTCGGCCGGCGGCGCGGAGGGCAAAGGGGTCACCTGCACAGGCTCGATCGGCGCGGCAGCGCTGGCTGCCACCGGCGGCGGCTCCTCATGCTTTGGTCGTGCGCGCTTGGCCGCCAAGGTCCCCACCTGTCCCAGCCCTCACCCCTGCTCGCAGGATAGCGGCCCCGCGAGCGACCTCAAAGCCGGCTCAAAGCCGACATGGCGCAGGAAAAATCGAGCGTCCACAGCGCCCTGTTAATGCTTGCTCGATTGTTTCGGGCGCACCGTCGCCTTATGGTGCCCGATCCTCAGCGCCTGGCCGAAAAACCGGCCCAAAACACAAGACTGCCGCACCGATGACGACCAACCGAAGCTCCAAGGCCTCGCAGGCCAAGTTCACCGATCAGGAAGCCCTTCAGTTCCACGCCCAAGGCAAGCCGGGCAAGCTCGAAATCACCCCGACCAAGCCGCTCGCCACCCAGCGCGACCTGTCGCTCGCCTATTCGCCGGGCGTCGCCGTGCCAGTCCACGCCATCGCGCAGGACCCGTCCACGGTGTACGACTATACCAACAAGGGCAACCTCGTCGCGGTGGTCTCGAACGGCACGGCCATCCTCGGCCTCGGCAATCTCGGAGCGCTCGCTGCCAAGCCCGTGATGGAAGGCAAGGGCGCCCTGTTCAAGCGCTTCGCCGACATCGACGCCATCGACCTCCTCGTCGATACCGAGGACCCCGACACGTTCATCAACTCCGTGCGCTACCTCGGCCCCTCCTTCGGCGGCATCAATCTGGAGGACATCAAGGCCCCCGACTGCTTCATCATCGAGCAGCAGTTGAAGGAGATGCTCGACATCCCCGTCTTCCACGACGACCAGCACGGCACCGCCATCATCGCCGCCGCGGGTCTCCTCAATGCGCTCGAGCTGACCGGCCGCGACCTCAAGAATTTCAAGCTCGTGGTCAACGGCGCCGGCTCGGCCGGCATCGCCTGCCTCGAGCTGCTGGTTGCCATGGGCATGCCGAAGGCCAACGCGATCCTGTGCGACACCAAGGGTGTCATCTACCAGGGCCGCAAGGAGGGCATGAACCAGTGGAAGTCGGCCTACGCCGTCAAGACGAAGGCGCGCACGCTGACCGAAGCGCTCGATGGAGCCGACGCTTTGTTCGGCCTCTCGGTCAAGGGCGCCGTCACGGGTGAGATGGTGCGGGCGATGGCGCCTAAGCCCATCATCTTCGCCATGGCGAATCCCGATCCCGAGATCACGCCCGAGGACGTCGCCGCCGTGCGCGATGACGCCATCGTGGCGACGGGGCGGTCCGACTACCCCAACCAGATCAACAACGTGCTGGGCTTCCCCTTCATCTTCCGCGGGGCGCTCGACGTGCAGGCCTCGACCATCAACGAAGCGATGAAGATTGCGGCGGCCAAGGCGCTCGCCGAGCTGGCCCGCGCCGAGGTGCCCGACCAGGTCGCCGCGGCCTTCCACGGCCGTCGCCCGACCTTCGGGCCCGACTACATCATCCCCGCGCCGTTCGATCCCAGGCTCATCGTCAACATCCCCACCGCCGTCGCCAAGGCCGCGATGGATTCGGGCGTCGCGCGCAAGCCGATCGTCGACATGGATGCCTACGTCGCCCGTCTCGGCGGACGCCTCGACCCGATGGCGGGCTGGCTGCAGTCGACGTTCAGCTCCGTGCGCTCCGACCCCAAGCGCGTCGTCTTCGCCGAAGGCGAGGAGCCCGCGGTCATCAAGGCCGCGCACTCCTATTTCTCGCAAGGCTTCGGCCAGCCGATCCTGATCGGCACCGCCGAGATCGTGCGCGAGCAGTTCCGCGCGCTCGGCATGGTCCTGCGGCCCGAGTACGAGGTCATCGATATCCGCAAGTCGGGATACCTCGACGAGTTCACGGACTTCCTCTACGCGCGCCTGCAGCGGCGGGGCTATCTGAAGCGCGACTGCCAGCGGCTGGTCTTGAACGAGCGCAATATCTTCGCCGCCTTGATGGTCGTGCACGGCTACGCGGATGCACTCGTTTCCGGTGTCACGCGCAACTGGACGACGGTCTTCAACGACGTTACCCAGGTTATGGACCCGGAGCCCGATCGCAACGTGATCGGAGTTTCACTCGCACTTCTGCGCGGGCGCGCGGTGCTGATCGCCGACACGAGCGTACACTCCATGCCGACGGGCGAGCAGCTCGCCAACATCGCGGTGGAGGCGGCGCGTACGGCGCGTAATTTCGGCATCGAGCCGCGCGTGGCGCTGCTCGCCTACTCGACTTTTGGGCAGCCGCGCGACGAGCGCTCCGACCAGGTGCGCGAGGCGGTCCGCATCCTCAACGAGCGCCGCGTCGACTTCGAGTATGAAGGCGACATGGCGGCCGACGTCGCGCTCAACCGCGACCTGATGCGCCATTATCCGTTCTGCCGTCTGACCGACACCGCGAACGTGCTGATCATGCCGGCGTTCCACGCGGCCTCGATCTCGACCAAGATGCTGAAGGAGCTCGCCGGCGCCACCATCATCGGGCCGATTCTCGTCGGCCTGTCGCATTCGGTGCAGATCTGCTGGTTCGGCGCCAAAGACACCGACATCGTCAACATGGCGGCGATCGCCGCCTACGAGGCAACGCGGTAAGCGCCGCTGCCGCCGCTCAGTCCATCGCCAGGATCATGTTGCGCACGAGCGGGTAGATCTGGCCCTCCCAGCGCCGTCCGCTGAACACGCCGTAGTGGCCGACGCCGGCCTGCATGTGATGGCGCTTCATGTGCGGCTTGAGACTCGAGCACAGGTCGTGCGCGGCCGCGGTCTGACCCAGCGCGCAAATGTCGTCGCGCTCGCCTTCCACCGTCAGCAGCGCCGTCTTGCGGATGGCCTTGAGATCGACGCTGCCGCCCTTGAACATCAGCTCGCCCTTGGGCAGCCGCGATTCCTGGAATACCCAGCTCACGGTCTCGAGATAGAACTCGGCGGGCAGATCCAGCACGGCAAAATATTCGTCGTAGAACTTCTTGATGACCTCGGCCTTCTCGATCTCGCCATTGGCGAGATTCTCGTGCAGCTCCTGGTGCGCGTTGTAGTGCCGGTTGATGTTCATCGACACAAACGCGATGAGCTGCACGAAGCCCGGGTAGACGCGCCGGCGCGAGCCGCCGTATTTGTGCGGCACGCGCGCGATGAGATTGCGCTCAAACCAGGTCATCGGCTTACTGGTCGCGAGCTTGTTGACCTTGGTCGGGTTGATGCGCGTGTCGACCGGGCCCGCCATCAGCGTCATGCTCCTCGGCTGCGCGGGATTGCCGTCGGCCGCCATCACCGCGGCGGCGGCGAGCGCCTGCACGCAAGGCTGGCAAACGGCGACGAGGTGGGCGCCGGGGCCCAGCTCCTCGAGGAAGCGGATGATGTAGGCGACGTAGTCGTCAAAGCCGAAGGGGCCGTGGTCGAGGCTGACGTCACGGGCGTTGTGCCAGTCCGTGATGTAGACGTCGTGGTCGGGGAGCAGCGTGCGCACGGTTGAGCGCAACAGCGTGGCGAAGTGGCCCGAAAGCGGTGCGACGACCAGCACGCGGGGTTGCTCGACGCTCACGTCCTTTTTGAAATTCAGCAGCGTCCCGAACGGCAATTTCAGCGTCGGGACCTCGCTGACCTCGACCTCCTGGTTGCCGACCGTGATGGAATTGATCCCGTAGGCAGGCCGCACGTGGGTCAATCCCGCTCGCGCGATCAGCTCGTACGTGGCAGAAAGATTGCGGAACACCGGGACGTTGGCAAGGCCACCCCACTGGCCGAGCAAGGCCAGCGATGACCGGGCCATCGACTTGGCAGGTTCGATGATGTCGGAGTGAGCTTCGTACGCGAGGTAGAGCATTAACGTCTCGATCCACAGGCCACCCTGGCAGCCGATTCCGGCATGCAGCCTGTTGTGCAGTGCACAAAAGCTAGTGCATCCTTAGACGTTTCGCGAGTATTTTTTGCAGGCACGTCCCAGAAGACCAACGAGCAGGACTGACAGATGACCAAGGCGGTACTCACCATCAGCAGCAAGAACTATTCCTCCTGGTCCCTGCGCGGATGGCTGCTCTGCAAGATGGCGGGCCTCGAGTTCGACGAGGAGGTGCTTTCCTCCGATGACCCCTCGACACGCGCCGAGTTGCTGCTGCTCTCGCCATCGTTCCTGGTGCCCTGCCTGTGGCACGAGGGCGTGAAAGTCTGGGACACGCTGGCGATCGCGGAATACCTGGCCGAGATAGCGCCCAAGGCCCCGCTGCTGCCGGAGGACCGGGCGGCACGCGCACATTGCCGCGCCGTCTCGGGCGAGATGCACTCGGGCTTCCACAACCTGCGCTCGGCGCTGCCCATGAACCTCAAGGCGCGCTTTCCGGGTTTTTCCGTGTGGTCGGGCGCGCAAGGCGACGTCGATCGCGTCACTGCTATCTGGCGCGATTGCCTGGAGACCTACGGCGGCCCGTATCTGTTTGGCGAGCTGTCGCTGGCGGACGCCATGTACGCGCCCGTGTGCACCCGTTTCCATACCTACGACGTCAAGCTCGACGAGGCATGCTCCGACTACCGCGACACGATCCTTGACTGGGCTCCGCTGCAGGAATGGACGGCCGCGGCCAAGCTGGAGCCCGACGAGCTGGAAGAGCTTGACGTCGAGTTCTAGGCACAACTCCTGCGAGTACAACGTTCCCCTTAGCGGATCGGAAACCCGGTCTCGCCGCCTCGCAGTCTGCGAAGCTCCACCTTTGCGCGCCCAGTAAACCGCCGGGTTATCCGTGCGCGGCGCCAGATGTTGACGCGTATTGACGCAGATCAAACACCCCCACGACTGTCGACAATTTCGAGTTGGTCATAAAACCGTACCAATCCGGAACATTCATTAGGGCGCGATGTAACGGCAAGGTGGAAAAATCGCGACTTATTGGCAGATCACAGATTTGTAACCCTAATTTTGGTTGCGATTAACCTATTCTTGAGCTTGATTAACGGCCAATTAACTTAGTGAGGTTGCCAGTGTTGTTCGGGGTTTTTGATAAGCGGACATCGGATAGTAAGTCCAAGGTTAATGGCCCCCAAGAGCCAAACTTTATCCGTGCACGCATCGACGATTACTACGTCCGCCGCAAAATAGACCTCTGGGAGGGCCGGCACCCGCTGCAGGGCCGCTCGCCGCGTCCCGGCGACCTCAAGTTGCGGAGCAACGACTACCTCTGCCTCGCTGCACACCCTCATATCATCGAGAGCGAGATCGCTGCGCTGCGCGAAGGCGGCCACGGCGATTCCGTCTCCCGCGTGTGGGTCCACCACGAGCGCGACGTCATCCGGGAGTTCGAGCAGCGCGTCGCCAAGCTCATGCAAGCCGAGGACGCCGTGCTTTGCTCCTCGGGCTACACCGCCAACGTCGGCCTCATCCAATCGTTCGCCGCCAAGGGCACGCCCGTCTACCTCGACATGAAGGCGCACATCTCGCTGCACGAGGGCGTCATCAGCGCTGGCGCCACCCCGATCGCCTTTCGTCACAACGATCCCCAATCGCTCGACCGCGCGCTCAGCGTGACGGGTCCCGGTCTCGTTGCCGTGGATGGCCTCTACAGCACCGACGGCGACATCGCGCCGCTGGCGGAGCTGGTTGAGGTCTGCGAGCAGCGCGGAGCCGCCCTGATCGTCGACGAGACACATTCGTTCGGCACGCAGGGCCCTGGCGGCGCAGGCCTCGTGGTTGCCGCCGGCCTCGCCGAGCGCGTGCATTTCCGCACCGTCGGCCTGTCAAAGGCGGTCGCCAGCCGCGGCGGCATCATCGTCTGCTCCAAGCGCAATGCGGAGTACTTCCGCTATGAGTCGCTGCCCGCCATTTTCAGCACCTCCGTCATGCAGCACGAGGTTGCCGGCTTTTCCGCCGTTCTGGATATCTTCGCCAGCGAGGATTGGCGGCGGACACGCCTGAACGCCAACCACGCCTACCTGAAGAACGGTCTCGACGCGCTCGGCTACAATGTCGAGGCCTCGAAGACGCAGATCATTGCGCTGGAGGCCGGCGACATCCGCCAGACGACCACGTTGCGCGACGCGCTCGAGTCCCGCGGCGTGTTCGGCGCCATATTCTTCCCGCCGGCGACGCCCGAGAAGCGCTGCCTCATCCGCTTCACCGTCAACTGTGGATTGGACCGCGCCGAGCTCGACCGCGTGATCGACGTCTGCGCCGAGATCCGCGACGAGGTCGGCATGGCGGACTGGCGCTCCACACGCCGCAAGGCCGCCGCCAAGACGCCGGCAGCGGCGTCAAGCCGCCGTGGCTTGCTCGACAGCGGGCGCGACCGCCGGCAATTCGATTATGAAGGTGGTGCCGACATTCATCGTGGACCGGCACGAGATCGCGCCTCCACAGCCTTCGATAATCATACGGCAGAATGAAAGCCCGAGGCCGGTGCCCACGCCCGGTCGCTGCGCCGACACGAACGGAATGAACACGTAGTTCAGGATCTCCGGCGGGATGCCCTCGCCGGTGTCGGTGACGATGACGCTGTTCGTCTTGGCACCGCGCCGCAACTCGATGCTCAGGCTGTTGATGTCGCCGTCGCGCGCCTCGATGGCGCGCAGGCCGTTCTTCATCAGGTTGAACAGCACGTGCGTCATCAGCAGGTCGGACCCCCGAAACTCGAAGTCCTCGGTCACGTCAGAGCGCATGAGGTCGCGCTGATGCGGCTTGAAGTGGTAGCGGTCGATCGCGGTAGCGACGATCTTGCTCATCTTGTGCAGCTCGGCGGATGTGCTGCCGCGATGCTGCTGGGCGACGTTGCTCAACAGGAGATCGATGACCGAGTTGGCCGAGGTGATGTGCTGGCGGACGCGATTGTGAGAAGCGACGAGCTTGTCGCGCGCCGGCGAAGCGGCGAGCTTCGCCAGCAACCGTTCGCAACCGTCGGCCTCGAAGCGAATACCAGTGAGTGGCGTGCGGCATTCATGCGCCACCTGGCTCGCCAGTGAAGCCGCGGCCTTGAGCTTCTCCTTGGCGATCAGATTGTCGCCGTAGGCCAGTCCGAAGAACCCCGCGAGCGCGAACACCAGGATCGGCAGCGTCGTCAAGTAGCCCGCCGGAATGGGGGCTCCGTGCGTCGACAGCAGATAGGCTGTGATTGCCGCCGCCGAGCCGAGCACGAGCACGACGATTGAGTTCACGAGGTCATAGAGCAGGACGACGTAGATGAGCGCTGCGAGCGTAGACATTTGCCAAGTGGCATTGCTGTGATTGAACAACAGCATCAGGGTAAAGAAAAACGGTAAGCAGTAGAGAAACGTGAAGTACGAAAATGGGACTACGTAACGGCGCGCAGCGAGCGGCCACCACGGAGCGAGCGCGAGCAGCAGGCACAATCCCGTTCCGATCGCGCGCAGGAGGATGCTCTCGTAGGGCTGCGGCAGCACATAGGTCCACACGAGATAGAAGATCGGGAAGCCGAACACGCCGATGAACGCTGCCGCACGGATCTTCCGCTCCGCATGCGCATGATACTCCACATAGCGGCGCGCGCACTCGCGCGCGAGCCGCATCGGCGCAAAGGAGCGCGATGGGGTCGGCGCGATCGCTTGCAGGGCGCGCCGTGGCGAAAGACGTTCTGACAATTGCAACATTTAAAGTTTTAACCGTGCACGTACCGGATACGATACGAAAACCGTAGTACGAAAAGCCCTTACGGAAAGTGTCTTGAGACGACGAGGGCGAAGCTTGTCATGACTCCGTTTTACCATCCGACGTCTATTCTCGTTCTCGATGACGATCCGCTCTTCCTGGAAAGCGTCGATTTCCAGTTCAGCGACGAGCTATCGTGCCAGACGTTCACCCGGCCCGACGCCGCGCTCGAGCATCTACGCGGGCAAGCGAGTCAGCATCCCGACTTCTCCCGCTACTTCCGCGACTGCTCGGATATGGACCTCGGCTCGGAATCGCGCCACGGCGACCGCTTGCTGCGGCTTCAGCTTTCCGAGTTGCGCTCAATGATCGAGGACCGGTCGCGCCATCAGCGCGTGTCGGTTGCCGTCGTCGACTTCGACATGCCCAAGATGACGGGTGTGGAATTTTGCCGCGCCATCCGCGGCCTGCCGGTGAAGACGATCCTGCTCACGGGCAAGGCCGGGCTCGAAACCGCGATCGCGGCGTTCAACGAAGGTGTCATCGATTGCTTCCTGCAGAAGCAGGATTCGAACGTGTCGGCGACGCTGCGGCGCGAGATCAAGCGGCTGCAAGTGGAGTATTTCGAGGAGATCTCCGATCCGATCAAGCGCGCGCTCGAGCTGCGCCAACCGTCGTTCTTCAGCGACGCGAGCTTCGCCAAGCTGTTCAAGGAGGTGTCCGAGGCCAACGGCGTGGTCGAGCACTATGTATGCGCAAACCCGCCGGGCGTCATGATGCGCGATGCCGAAGGCGTGGAGTCGTTCCTGCTCATCTCCGACCTCGACAGCGCCAAGAGCCAGTGTGAGATCGCGGAAATCCAGAGTGCGCCCGCCGACATGGTGGAGCTCATGCGCTCCCGCCAGGTGCACGCCTGGTTCCCCACGCAGGAGGGGTTCTATCACCCCGACTTCGAGATGGACTGGGCGCGCTATATCTGGCCGGCACAGCTTCTGCCGGGCTCGGGCTCATGGAGCTACAGCTTCATCCGCCACGAGAGCCCCGTGGACGAGCCGCTGCAAAGCCGCGCCTAAGGCTGCCTCCGGGCGCCCTGCGGGAGCACGAGCCACGAGACCTTCAGTGAACACTGAAATTTCGTGACCTGAATGTATCAGTCCAGATTGTTGGGGACAGAGTCGCCCGTCGGCGCGGCTCTTTCTTGGTCGGCAACGCAACATCGAACCTATACTTGCCGAGTGATTCGATGATGCGGGGGCGTCATCGTTTTATTGCTCCGTCGTTCAATTTTATAGTTTTGCACAGTCAAGATGCCCTCCGCGGTTGAGCGAGTACGAGCGCTTTCCTAAGGCAATGGGGACCGTGGGGGATCGGATGCGCCTATCGGCTCGAATCATCTGCATTGAAGCCTGCTTGATGCTCTTCGCCACGACGTGCGGCGAAGCGCTCGCAGGCGGTTTCGGCATCGAGCAATCGGCCTACTATCAGGGCATGTCGTTTGCGGGCGCCGCCGCCGGCGGCGGGAGCCTCTCCTCTCTCTCCTGGAACCCCGCGACGGCGAATTTCGCCGGCAAAGACCTGACCTTCGAGTCGAGCTACTCCGTCATCCTGATGTCGGCGGACTTGACCGTTACCAACCCTGGCGCCCAGCTCGTGACGGGCCCGGCCGAAACCGAGATGGGCCGCAACGCCCTCATCGGCGCCAGCTACGCGACGTGGCGGCTCGACAACAAGATGGTGCTTGCCTTGAGCCTCACCTCGCCGTTCGGCCTCGGGACGAAGGCGAAGAATCAGGATTGGGTCGGCAGCCTGGAAGGCGTGACCACGAGCCTCTTCAACCTCAACGCCGCGCCGATCCTGTCGTATGAGATCGCGCATGGCGTGACCGTCGCCGCGGGCTTGCAAGTCGACTACTTCGATCTGCAGCGGCAGACCGCCGGCACCGCCACCCTGCGGGCCGACGATACCGACGTCGGGTTCGTCGCCGGCATCGACTTTGCGCCTTCGCCCGACACCTCCATCGGCCTCGGCTTCCGCTCCGCCGTCAATCACACGCTCGAGGGCCACCTGACGGTCGCTGGCGCGGGCGAGGCGCCGATCAAGGCCTCCATCATCCTGCCCGAGATGCTTTCGCTCGGCGTGCGCCAGGCGGTCTCCCCGACCACGCGGCTGACCGCGGAGGTCGAGTGGGTGAACTGGAGCCGCCTCAACGTCATCCCCATCGTGCTGCAGGCGCCGCTGCTCGGGATCCCCGCAGGCGCGGCGGGCGCCAATCTCGACTTCCAATGGCGTGACGGATGGCTGTTCGCGCTCGGCGGCGAGTACGATTGGTCGCGGGCGCTTACGCTGAGAACCGGCGTCGCCTACGAGATCTCACCCGTCGACGGCCCGACCACGCGCATTGTGCAGGATCCCGATAGCAACCGCGTCTGGGCGAGCATCGGCGCGTCCTACAAGTGGAGCGCCGACACACGCTTCGACTTCTCCTACAGCCACGTGTTCTTCGAGGACAACGCCCCCTTTGACCGCGTGGGAGCGTCGTTTCCCACGCCTCCGCTGCTCGGCACCGCAGACGTGAGCATGGACATCATCTCGGTCGGCTACAAGATCGTGTGGGGCGGGGCCCCAGCGGTTCCCGTAGCATTGAAATAGCCGAGCACTGTCTTGTCCATTGTGAGCATTAAATGTCCATTTGATTTGACTGCGACGCATTGGTGAGCGGAGTCCGCCGATTTGCCGCATGTTCTTGATCCGGATCAACCGGTGAGCTCCCAGCAAATGTTTCAAATTAGTCAGTGTGCGATTAGTAATATAGAGACGATCATTGCCTAGAGTTCGAACCGATAGTCTTGGATTCTGGACATTGTTGTGAGTCAAAGCGCCCTCAAGCGCGCTCCGAATGCGCGCCGACAAGAGCCATCGAGCGATGATAAGCTGGAGGCCGCCGGCGACGGCGGTGTGTCTTGCCGCCCGCTCGGGCTCGAGGAGCAGCTTCTCGATGCGCTGCAGCGCAACCAAAAGCTCGAGCAGCTCAACTCCTGTTTCGAAGCCGCGCTCAACCACATGGGCCGCGGCCTCTCGATGTTCGACGCCGATCAGCGGCTCGTCGTCTGCAACTCCGCCTATTCCCGCACCTATTTCTTGCCCGAAGAGCTGACCCGCCCCGGCACCCCGTTGGCCGATATCATGAGCTTCCATATGAAGCGTGTCGGTGAATGTCCCTCGGCCGACGGCATCGCGGCGTGGATCAAGAGCCACATCGCCAAGCTCACGATGGAGGGCTATCGTGAGGAGATCCAGAACCTCAAGGACGGCCGCGTGATCCGCGTGACCTATCAGCCGCTCGCGGGCGGCGGTTGGGTCGACATGCAGGAGGACATCACCGCACAGCGCCGGAGCGACGAGAGGGTCGAGTGGCTGGCGCGGCACGACACGCTCACCGAGATCCCGAACCGCTATCACTTCCGCGAGTGCCTCGAGCGGCAGTTCGAGTGCTACGACCCGCGCCAAGGCTTTGCGCTGCACTGGATCGATCTCGACCACTTCAAGGAGATGAACGACCGCTACGGGCACCAGGTGGGCGACGGCCTTCTGAAGAGCGTGGCCGACCGCCTCAAATCCAGCCTGCGCGCCGGCGACGTCGTTGGACGTCTCGGCGGAGACGAGTTTGCGATCCTGCAGGTCGGCGTCGACCGCGAGGATATGGCCGACAACCTCGCGCGGCGGCTCGTGCAAAACATCCGCAGGCCGCACGAGGTGCTCGGCCGCTGGCTGCATACGGATGCGAGCATCGGCGTCGCACTCGCCCCGCAGCACGGTCAGGACCCCGAGCAGCTTTTCGCCAGCGCCGACACCGCGCTCTATCGCGCCAAGTCGATGGGACGCGGAATTCAATTTGTCTATTCGCCGGCTTCGTCCGGAGCGCCGAGCGCTAACCCGCTGAGGGCCGAGCTCGAGCACGCGCTCGACCGCGACGAGATCGTCCTCCATTACCACCCGATCGTCGACCTGCATGAGGAACGCGTCTCCAGCTTCGAGGCGCTGATGCGCTGGAAGCATCCGAGCCGCGGCATGATCCCGCCGTCGGAGTTCATCCCGATCGCGGAGGAGTCTCGCCTCATCGTCCGCATGGGCACATGGGCCTTGATGCGCGCTTGCGCCGACGCCAAGAGCTGGCCGTCGTCGATCAAGGTCGCCGTCAATCTTTCGGCGGTGCAGATCGAATGTTCCGACGTGTACGAGGTCGTCATGGACGCCCTCCATGCCACGGGGCTCGAGCCGCATCGCCTGCAGCTCGAGATCACCGAGTCCGTGCTGGTGCGCGATCACGAGCGCACCCAGGATGTGCTGCGCAAGCTGCACGAGCTCGGCGTGCTCATCACGCTCGACGATTTCGGAACGTGCTTTGCCACGCTCAACTACCTGCGCAGCTTCCCCTTCAAGAAGATCAAGATCGACCGCAGCTTCGTGCGCGACATCCCCGAGCACCACGACTGCGTCGCCATCGTGAAGTCGGTCGCCGATCTGGCGCGTGAGCTCAACATGCTGTCGGTGGCCGAGGGCGTTGAGACGGCGGCGAGCCTGGCGACCGTCCGTGCCGCCGGCTACGACGAGGCGCAGGGCTTCTACTTCAGCCAGCCTGTCCCGGCGAGCTCAATCGAGCGAACCGTGCTTCAGTGTGCAGCAAGGCTTGCTTCGCTGAACGCGAACGGCGAGGCGGCAAAGGTGCGCAAGGCCGCCTCGAAAGGGCGCAGCCTCCAGAAGGCGCGAGCCCAAAACGAGTTATGACCGCGAGGCGATCGCTACAAGCGATGAGCCCCGATAAGCCAAGCCCTGCCGAAGGATTTAAGCGTCGACGGCCACGCGGCTCTTCAGCTCGTCGGGCGCGCCGAAGTGCTCGAAGTAGCGCGGGTCGATCTTCTCGACGGGCAGGACGATGAGCACGTCGGTCGTGCCGAACTGGCGGTCGATGACGGCGCCGTCGCCGACGTAGGCCCCGAGGCGCAGGTAGCCCTTGATGAGCGGCGGCAGCGACTTCAACGCGCGCTTGGCGTCGACCTTCTCGCGCGGCAACCGGTCCATCGGCACATGCAGCCGATCGTGCGCACGCGCGCGCCACTCGATGGGCGCCAGCGCATTGTGATGCAGGAAGCTCAACGCCATCGCGTGCTGAGCGGGATCGGTGCCGGGTAGGCTGGCGCAGCCGATCATCACGTCGATCTTGTGCTCGCGCACATAGGTCCACAGGCCGTGCCACAAGAGCTCGACAGTACGCTTGTTGCGATAGGGCTCGAGCACGCAGGAGCGGCCGAGCTCCATGAAGCGGTGGCGCGGCCGTGCGGCAAGCAGCGGCGCGATGTCGTATTCGCTCTGGGTGTAGAAGCCGAGCGAGTTCTCGGCGATCTCCTGGCGCAGCACGCGGTAGGTGCCGACGACCTTTTGGCGCTTGAGCCCGGTCCAGGCATCCGTTGGCGCATAAGGCGCGTCATCGACCACGAGCAGATGATCGCATACGGCGTCATACGGATCCTCGTCGCGGCGACGCAACTCCGCTTTAAAGCTCGGCACCGCCGACATCTCCTCGTAGAACACTTGGTAGCGCAGGCGCTGCGCGAGCTTTATCTCGCGGCGACGGTTTGCGAGACGCACCTCGAGGTTGCCGATCTTGCCGTAGACCTTGTCCGGCTTGCGCGCGGGAAACGCTACGCCGCGGCCGTCGCGCAATGCCCGCAGCGCCACGAGACCGAGCGGTACGGCTTGCCACTTCTGGCTGGTCGCCAATCGGGTGGCCATGCGCCGGGCCGTAAGTCTCATGCTGCGTCTCCTTGGCTTTTCGCCGCGCTCGGGTTCAAGCCATGTCGTTATCTGCCCGCTGGGGTCAGGCATATTTTTCAATGGCCCTCGGCGGATAGCACGATTCCATGACAGACTTTAGATGACCCCCGGATGTCCCCGCCCGGACGCGCCTCAGGCGGCGTCGGCGTTGCCGCCAGCGCGCCGGCCGAACCAGCGCTTCAGCACGGCTTCCAGACTCGCCTTATCGAAGGGCTTTGCCAAGTAGTCATCCATCCCGCCTTCGAGATAGCGCTTTTTATCCTCGGCAAATGCGCTGGCCGTCAATGCCACAATTGGCGGCACGCCCCCGCTGCCGCCCTTTGCGCCGCCATATAATCCCTTGATTGTGCGGGCGGCTTCGATGCCGTCGAGCTTCGGCATGAAAATGTCCATAAGCACAAGGTCGAGCGCAGGCGCAGAACCCGCCAACACGTCGCGCACGGCCGCGACCGCCTGCTCGCCGTCGGTGACGGCGACGTAGTCGACACCGCACTTCTCCAGAACGCGCTTTGCCAACAGCGCGTTGATCTCGTTGTCCTCTGCAAGCAGGACGCGGCGGCGCGCGTCGTTGGCGCTGGACTGCAACGGCTGCCCGACAACGTGCTCCGCGTCGCCCGCTTCGTGCGTATGGAACGGCTGCTGCAGCCCGAGCTGCATCATCATCGAAGCCGGGCGCACGGGACGAACGAGATAAGCGTCGAAGCCGGCGGCGCGGAATTCCGAAAGGCTCGCGCGGGCCAGCACATTTACGAGCACGATGCCGCGCACTTTGCGCTGCGGGAGGAGACCTCGGGCCTTGGCGAGGAGGCGACCGGCCGGGGCAGCTCCTTCCGAGCCGTCGATGACAATGCGGTCGAACGGCTCGCCCTTGCGCACGGCGGTCTCGAGCGCGAACTCGGCGGCGGCGAAATCCGCCTCCGCAGCCAACACGCCGGCACACGACAACGCATAGCTCAGCGCGCGACGTTCCAGCCGCCGGTCGAAGGCGAGCAGGACGTGGCCCGCTTCGACGGCGCGCTCGGACACCTCCGCCGCGGCCGGCACTACCCGTTTCAAGAGGATGTCGACCGTGAATGTGGACCCTTTGCCCGGCGCGCTCACGACGCGGATCTCGCCGCCCATGGCGCGCGCGAGCTGCATCGAGATGGCGAGCCCCAGCCCGGTCCCGCCGTTGCGCCGGCGTACGGCGGCGTCCGCCTGCTCGAACTCGGCGAACAGCCCTTGCATATCGTCGGGCGAAAGGCCGATGCCGGTGTCCTCCACCGCGATCTCGATGCGCACGTTGCTCGAATCCGGCTCAAGCCTCGCCGTCGCGCTGACGCAGACGCCTCCGGTGTCGGTGAACTTCACCGCGTTCGAAAGCAGGTTGAGCAGGATCTGGCGGACACGCGACTCATCGCCGGAGACGAGCTTGGGAAGCCGCGGATCGACCGACCAGGCCATCTCGAGGCCCTTCTCGTGCGCGCGCGGCGCCAACAGCTCGACTGCGCCCTGTACGCACGTCTCGAGCGCGAACGGCGCCTCGGTCAGCTCCAGCTTGCCGGCCTCGATCTTGGAAAAGTCGAGGATCTCGTCGATGAGCGCCAAGAGCGTGCGCGCCGATTGATCGATCGCGTGCGCGTAGGTCTGCTGCTCCGGCGTCTGCGGCGTCTCGAGCAGCAGGCTCGCCATGCCGAGGATGCCGTTCATGGGCGTCCGGATCTCGTGGCTCATGGCCGCGAGAAAGCGCGATTTGGCGCGGTTGGCGGCCTCTGCCTGATCGCGCGCCTCCGCGAGCTGCGTTTCCGCCTGCCTTTGCACGGTGACGTCGCGGCCCACGCTCTGCACCTCGAGGCTCGAGCCGTCGGATGCCGGCACGAGCTGCTCCTCCCACTCGATCCAGCGCGGTCCGGCCACCGTTGCCACCTGCTGTGTAAAGCGGCGATGGCGCACTTCATCGGTGGTGGCGAGCGGCTCGGGGCCTTCGCCTTCGAGAACATCGAGCCTAAACGGCTTGCCGAGCACGTCGTCCGCCGCCAACGCGAACTTGCCGAGGAAGGCCTTGTTTGCAAACGTCAGCCGGCCGACGTCGTCGCGGCGCAGGATCATGTCCTCCTGCGTGTCGAGCAGCCCGCGGTAGCGCGACTCGTTGTCCTTCAGCTCCCACTGCAGGTCCTGGAGGTGCTCGAGCCGCCGCTCGAGCCGCGCCGAGATGCCGTTGACGCCCGCCGGCTCGGCCTCGGTTTGCTCGGCCGCGCGCGTCAGCACCGAGAGATGAATGGAGAAGAGCCCGAGCGCGATGCCGACGACGGCGAATGGGAGCACCGCGGCAGGGCCGGCATGCGTCATGACGATCGCTGTGAGAAAGGCCAGCAGAGACGCGGCCATGGCTACGCGTGCGGGAAGGGGCCCGCGCAGCGGCTTCAGGCCGAGACGATCGTGCAGGAATGTCCGCACAGCTCCCGCATAAGCGGGCGGCGCCGCAGGCGGTGTGTCGGCACCCTCCGCAGCGATGATTGCAGCCGTCTCGTTCGGGGCCGTGGAATGGTACGACTTTTCGCTCACGCCTGCCTGCAACGCTGGACCTGAAACCGGCGCTGCGAACCAATCATAGGGGCGTTGCGAAACGCTGAAGGGGCGTGGTTAACGCTGAGCGCGCTCATTTGCCGCCGGGGCGTCGTCGAGGCGCCGCGCGGATTCGACCGTCATGAGCGGCACGCCGTTGCGGATCGGATAGGCGAGACCCGCCGCGCGGCTGATGAGCTCCTGTGCAGCGGCGTCATATTGCAGCGTCGTTTTCGTCAGTGGGCAGACGAGAATTTCGAGCAGCTTTGGATCGACGCGGGCCGGCCCTGCGTCCTGTTCCTGTGGCTCGCTCATGACGTCATCTCCTGCTGCGCTACTGCAGCGTATTGCCGCTGCCGCCGCTGGAGGCGAGCTCCATCTCGGCGAGCGCGACGAGCACGTCGGCGCGGCGCTTCAAATCGTCGGCCTCGAGCAGCGCTTGCTTCTCTTCCGGCCCGTAAGGACACATCACGCACAGCGCGTTGATGAGGAAC
The DNA here is from genome assembly GCA_963817485.1 of uncultured Alphaproteobacteria bacterium. Taxonomy (GTDB): domain Bacteria; phylum Pseudomonadota; class Alphaproteobacteria; order Rhizobiales; family Hyphomicrobiaceae; genus Hyphomicrobium_A. The sequence continues at coordinate 120,325 of CAWFOR010000004.1, forward strand.
TCGCTCGAAGCGCGCTGAATCGCCGCCCAGTCGGCCTCCAGCTTGTTGGCGTCGAGATAGGACCGCAGCACGCGCAAAAGATTGCTGCGATCGACCTGATCCTCGCCGAGCCCCTCGTTGAGGTCCGAGGCAAAGCGGTCGTAGCTGACGGACGCCACGCGGTAGGGCAGATCGGTCACCGCCTCGTCGAGGATCTCGTAGCGCGTGATGCCGGTGAGCGTGATGACGAGGCGGGCGTGGTCGACCTCTTGATAGTTGGTGACACGGCCGACGCAGCCGACACGACGCAAGCCGACGGAATCGGCAAGCGGACTCTCCTCGTCATCGGAACTCGCGCCGGCGGCCGGTTGAATGATGCCGATCAGGCGATCGCCCGACATGACGTCGTCCAGCATCTCCAGGTAGCGCGGCTCGAACACATTGAGCGGCAGCGTCGCCCGCGGCAGCAGGATCGCGCCGCGCAAGGGAAAGATAGGGATGCGCGGTGTCAGATCGGCAGGGCGCCGGTAGCGATCGATGGGTGACAAGGCCTCTACCTTCTGGGGCTCGATGGTCCGTTATGAGAACAAAAGCGACGACAGCCGGCGCCGCCCGTCGACGGTCGCCGGATCTTTGGGTCCCCAGGCATCGAATAGCTGCACGAGCTGCTTCCTCGCCGCCTGCTCGTTCCAATTGCGGTCGCGGCGCACGAGGTCGAGCAAATGCTCGACCGCCGTTTCCTTCTCGCCGCGAGCGGCTGACGCCACGGCGAGATCGAAGCGTGCCTGATGGTCGGCGGGGTTGGCGGCGAGCCGCGAGAGGAGCGCATCGCGATTGTCGGTCTGGTTGGCCTTGCGCGCAAGCTCGAGCGCAGCCTTGACGCGCTCGACGGCGGCAACATTCTTCTGATCGGGTGGCACGAGCGCAATCGTCTGCTCGGCGCGGGCGACGTCGCCCGTCTGCAGGTAGCAGCGCGCGAGGCCGGCAAGCGCGGCCGGATTCTGCTTATCCTCCTGCAGCACGGCCGCGAAGATCTCGGCCGCCGACTGCACGTCGCCTTCCTCCAAAGCCTGCTCGGCGCTCGCCAGCACGGTCGCGAGATCGGCCTGCTGCTCCTCGCCGACGATGCGGTCGATGAAGGTCCGGATGGTGCTCTCGGGCTGGCCGCCGACGAACCCGTCGAGCGGGCGCCCGTCGCGGAAGGCATAGACCGTCGGCAGCGACTGGATGCGCAGCTGCCCCGCGATGGCGGGATGCTCGTCGACGTTGAGCTTCACGAGGCGGACTTTACCGCCGTAGCTCTTGACGATCTTCTCGAGCAGCGGCGTCAGTTGCTTGCAGGGCCCGCACCACGCGGCCCAGAAGTCGACGATCACGGGAACGCCGCGCGACGCCTCGATGACGTCCTTCACGAAGCCTGCGGTGGTCGTATCCTTGATGAGCTCGGCGTCGTTCACGCTTCCCGCCGCACCCTTCAACACGCCCAATTCCATCTGCGTCTCCTTGCGGCCGCTGCGGCCAAATCCTTAGCGCACAAACCCCGGGAATACCAAAGTCGCGAGCGCCGCAGCGACGCGACCGGAGTCTAGACCGCGCACATCGGGACGCGAACGGAGAACTGCAAGTCATTGACCCGCGGGAGCTTTCGATTTCGTGGGCCGCGTCACGCTTAAGGACCCCCGCCGCCGGGGCTCAGGAGCCGCCAGCGGCCGCCCTGGAGGGGCCGAGCGAAACGATCCTAGGCTCATGCCCGCAGGCGCGGACGAACCGCAGGAGGTCGTCGCGGGCAATGTTGGTCGTCGCCGTGTTCTCCAGCGGATGGCAGTTGATGCTGTCGTGGTGCATGAGCTCGGCGTCGACGACGAGGCGCACGCGCCGCTCCGGGTCGTTGATGAGGGCAAAGGCAGTGACCGAGCCCGGGGGCACGCCCAGCGCCTGCATCAGAAGCTCCGGCTTGCCGAAGCTGAAACGGCCCGCGTGCAGTGTTCGCGCCAGCGCCTTGAGGTCGACCCGCGTGGTGGCCTCGGCGACGACAAGAAAGAGCTCCCCGCTCTCGTCCTTGAGGAAGAGGTTCTTGGTATGGGCGCCGGGAAGCTCCCGCTCGAGCTTGCCACTCTCCGCTACCGTAAACAGCGGCTCGTGCTCGACCGTGTGCGTCACAATTTGCAGGTCGGCGAGGCGGCGGAACAGGTCTTGGCGGGTTGCGGGGCGGGTCGCTGGCATTGGTTAAGCCATGGAAAGGGGTGGCCATATCTAGCCGCTTGCCGCTCCGTCGCCAACCTGGCGGTCCCTCCTGCCGGGGGCCTTCCCTCGTCGCAGGCGTGCTTGCTGGCGGGTGGCCGCGGCGCTAGCATTGCAGCCGGCATCACAGCAGGAGACCCTATGCCCGCGAAAATCTATCTGGCCGCCACGGTGCTGCTTCTCATCCTCTGCGGGCACGCGAACGCGCAGGAGCGGTGGGCGGCGATCACGCCGAACCTCGAGAACTCCTCGACCGTCGTCTGGGCGACGAGCAAGGAGCAGGCAAAGAAGCTCGCGACGCTCGCCTGCAAGCAGGTGTCGTCGACCTGCGCCGAGACGCCCGCCAGCACCGACGGCATGGACCAGATGTTCGCCATCATGTGCTGCGAGGAGCCGAAGTCGGGCTGCGCGGCAGCCGTGGGCTCAGACCGCGACTCGGCGCTGAAGGAGGTCAAGAAGCTGTTCTCGGACGGCGGCTTCTCCCAGTGCACCTTGAAGAGCTACTTCAAGGCCGGGACCGGCGAAAAGGGCTAGCTGGCCGCCTTGCAATGGCCGGACAGTTGCGCCATAAGGCGGGTCCGCGCCGCGTTGTCGGCGCCATACCCAAGGATGCGGGCGTAGCTCAGGGGTAGAGCATCACGTTGCCAACGTGAGGGTCGACGGTTCAAATCCGTTCGCCCGCTCCAATTTCTTCCAGGATCGACGACTTCATCGCGCGGCGCTGAGCCGCGCTCACGCCATCGCGGCGGCAGGGCTCGCCACGGGAGCCGGAGCGGCAGATCTATTTGCGGCCTCGAGCCGCACGAGCAGCTCCTCGGTCAGCGCACGCGTGGCGACGCCGGCAGCGCCCGGATACTTCGCCATGTAGCTGCGGTTGAAGGTCTGGAAGTTCGCCGCATCCTGAAGCGCCGACATGCGCGGCACCGCCTGCTTGAAGCAGTTGTTCTCGACGTTTTCCTCCAGCCAGCGGTGGTATTCCTGGTCGGACGGCGAGTTCAGGTCCTTCATGTTGACGATGACGCCGAGGTTGTCGGCAAAGCCCATCTCCGGGTTCAAGCCCTTGAAGCGGCGGAACACCTCTAGCCCGCACACCGATACGTAGTCGGCCTTGGTCGGCGAGACGTGAAAGTCGGCCTCGCGCAGCCAGCTCTCGGTGAGAATGGAGAGGCCCGGCGGGCAATCGATGATCACCACGTCGAACACCTTGCGCACGGCGGCAAGCAGCTCCGCGATGACGGTGCGCAGGCGCGCGTGCAGGCTCTCCTTCGAGACCTCGCGCTCCAGCAGCGTGAGCTGCATGTCGCTCGGCAGCAGATAGACGGTGCGCGCGTCGTCTACGTCGGAGACGTTGCGTACGATGAACTTCGGCCACTCGGCCGTCTCGCCCTTGAGCACGGTCGCGTGCAGGTAGTCGACGATGGTCGCGCCGTCGCTCTGCAGCTTGTAGAGGCTCGATACCGTCATCAGCATGCTGGAGACGCTCGCCTGCGCATCCGAGTCGATCACGAGCACGTTCTTGCCGTGGTAGGCCGACAGGGTCTCCGCCAGGGCCAGCACGATCGTCGACTTGCCAACACCGCCCTTGGTGTTCATCACCGCAATAGCGTTCTGCATGGTGTCCGGACTTGCCCCTCTCGTCCTCGCATGTCCCCTCGAGGCGCTCAAAAGCGCCCCGTCTTCAATGCCCTGAGAATATGGCAGCCATTGGATCGGCGGCAACGAGGAAGCCCCGCGGCGAAGCGCACCAGGAAGCGTCTCAGAACGGAACGCGATAAATGGGTGCGGAAACGCCAGCTTGCGACGCGACCTTGCGCGCGCCATGAAGTCTCAATACATCAACTGCCCATAAATGAGACGAGTTGCTCTCTAGGAGGCTCTTCCGCCATGGGTTACGCGCCGGCGCTTCGCTCCGCCCGCCCCTCGGCCGCATTCACTCTGATCCCGCTTATTGCGATCTGTCTGACGCTCGCGGGCTGCGGCATCAACACGATCCCGACCTACGAGCAGAACGCCAAGGCGGCGTGGTCGGAGGTCCTGAACCAGTACAAGCGGCGCGCCGACCTCATCCCCAACCTCGTCGAGACCGTCAAAGGCTTCGCCGACCAGGAGCGCACGGTGCTGACCGACGTGGTCGAGGCGCGCGCCAAGGCCACGCAGGTGCAGGCGAATATTCCGCCCGACATCCTGACCAACCCCGAGGCGATGCAGAAATTCCAGGAGGCGCAGAGCCAGCTCGGCGGCGCGCTCGGGAAATTGCTCGCCGTCGTGGAGCGTTACCCCGACATCAAGTCGGGGCAGAACTTCCTCACCCTGCAGAGCCAGATCGAGGGCACCGAGAACCGCATCGCCGTCGCCCGGCGCGACTACATCAGCGCGGTGCGCGCCTACAATACCGAGATCACGACCTTCCCGGGTCGCATCTGGCGCACCGTCATGTATCCGGCGTCGAAGGAGATGGCGACGTTCGACATCGCGCCCGAGGAGATGAAGGCGCCCAAGGTCGATTTCAGCAAGCCGAAGTAGGGCTGCCTCGAGGGCCGCAAATATGCCTGGGAGCGCTTCCCCGTCCCGGCGCTTATCCCGCGCCCTCGCCTGCGCTCGCCCTGTCGGCGATGGCCTTCGCGATGGCCGCAGCCGCCTATGCCGGACCGACGTTCCCGCCGCTCACGGGGCGCGTCGTCGACGAGGCCGGGCTGCTGACGCCGGAGGACCGCGCCGCTCTCACCGGCGAGCTCGCCGCGCTCGAGGAGACGTCGACCGACCAGCTCGCCGTCGTGACGCTGAAATCGCTGCAGGGCTATTCCATCGAGGACTACGGCTATCAGCTCGGCCGCGCCTGGGGCATCGGCCAGAAGGGCAAGGACAACGGCGTCCTGCTCATCGTGGTGCCGAGCGAGCACAAGGTGCGCATCGAGGTCGGGCGCAGGCTCGAGCCGATCCTCACCGACGCATTGTCGAACATCATCATCAACCACGCGATCGTTCCGGAGTTCCGCAAGGGCGACTTCGCGGCCGGCATCAAGGCCGGCGTGCGCGACATCAAGGATGTGCTTCTCGGCGACGCGGAAGCCGTCAAGGAGCGCGCGCAGGGCGCGCGCCGCGGCGACAGCCCCGATACCATGCAGGTCATTCTGCTGATCTTCTGGATCTGCGTCGTGCTCTACATCCTCTATGCCGTGTTTCGCTCCGCGCAGGCCGCGCAACAAGCCGGCGTTGCCGGCGGCCGAAGGGCGGCCGCACCGTCATCATCCCAGGCAGCTCCGGCGGCTGGGGCGGCGGCTGGTCGAGCGGCGGCGATGGCGGCGGAGGCGGCTGGTCGGGCGGAGGCGGCGATTTCGGCGGCGGCGGCTCGTCGGGAAGCTGGTAAGGATCGGGGCGGGAGAGGTTGAGATGAGTTTATTCTCCGGCGACGAGGAGCGGCGCGTCTCCGACGCGATCACGCAGGCCGAGCGCAAGACCTCGGGCGAGATCGTCGTCGTGGTCGCCGCGCGCAGCGACACCTACCTCTACGTTCCCCCGCTGATCGGAGCGCTCGTGAGCCTGCTCCTGCCCTGGCCGCTGATCTTCTTCACCAAGCTCGACGTCGAGATGATCTATCTCGCGCAGCTCGCGCTGTTTCTCGTCCTCACGGCGCTGCTGCTGCCGCACGCGATGCGCGCCGCGTTCGTGCCGGCACACATCAAGCGGCTGCACGCGCACCGGCGCGCGGTGGAGCAGTTCATCGCCCAGAACCTCCACACCACGACCGGGCATACGGGCGTGCTCATCTTCGTCTCGGTCGCAGAGCGCTACGCGGAGATCCTCGCCGACACCGCCATCGACGCGCGGGTGCCCCAGGGGACGTGGAAATCGATCGTCGACGAACTCGCCGCCGCCTGTGCCGGCGGCAAGCCGGCCGACGGGCTGGTGGCGGCCATCGGGGCGGTCGGAACGCATCTCGCCCGCCATTTCCCGCCCGACACGCGCGACGTCAACGAGCTTCCCGATCATCTGATCGTGCTGCCGTAGCCGCCGCGCCGAGGGCTTTGCGGCGGCGCCATCTTTTCGTGCTATGTCCTCGGGCCTCGGGGCTCGCTGGGGGGCTGCGCACCGGGACTGGGGCTGCCGGGGGAAACGACCTTGACGATTGCCACGTCCGCTCATCACACCGTGACGCGCGCGCCGCTGATCGCCCGCATCTCGTGGATGCTGTTCGATTGGTCGGCCCAGCCGTTCTACACCCTGATCCTGACCTTCCTCTTCGCCCCGTACTTCGCCAACGTGGTGGTCGGCGACGGCCCGCGCGGGCAGGCCCTATGGGGCTATGGCGCAGCCGTTGCCGGCATCATCGTCGCCATCGGCAGTCCCTTCCTCGGCGCGTTCGCCGACGGGCGCGGCCAAAGGAAGCCATGGATCGCGCTGTTCTCGGTCATTCTCGCCGCCGCCATGGCGACGCTGTGGGTGGCAACGCCGGCGGCCTCCATGCCGACGATCCTGCTGGTCCTCTTCGCCTTCGTATGCGCGACGGCCGCGGCCGAGTTCACCGCCGTCTTCACCAACGCGATCATGCCAGGACTGGTGCCGCCCAACGAGCTCGGGCGCCTCTCCGGCGCGGGTTGGGCTTGCGGCTATTTCGGCGGCCTCGTCAGCCTCGCACTCGTTGCCGGTCTCGTTGTGCCCTCGCCCGAGACGGGAAAGACCCTGCTCGGCCTGCAGCCGCTGATCCCGCTCGACATCGCCGCGCGCGAAGGCGATCGCCTCGTGGGGCCGCTGTCGGCTGCCTGGTACCTCTTCTTCATGATCCCGTTCTTCCTGTTCGTGCCGGACGAAAGCCAGCCGCATCGGCATGACGGGCGCCCGGCGACGGCGGAGCTGTGGGACACGGTGCGCACGCTGCCCGAGCACCGCGATCTTTTGCTGTTCCTCATCGCACGCATGATCTTCACCGACGGCCTCACCGCCATCTTCACTTTCGGCGGCATCTACGGCGCGGCGGTGTTCGGCTGGGGCGTGCTGGAGCTGGGTTTGTTCGGCATCATCCTGACGCTGATCGGCGCCTTCGGCGCCCTGATCGGCGGCGTGCTCGACGACCGCTTCAGCGCCAAGTTCGTCATCCTGAGCGCGCTCGTCATCCTGTTGTTTGCCGCCCTCGGCATCCTGTCGATCGACGCGACGCACATCCTCTTCGTTGTCCCCGTCGAGCCTGAAGGCGCCGGGCTCGGCGCCGTTTTCCTCGCCCGGGGAGCAGGTGTTCCTCGCCTTCGCGATGGTGGTCGGCCTCGTCTCCGCGCCGGTGCAGGGATCGCATCGAGCCGCTCGCTGCTCGCGCGGCTGGCGCCGCAAGAGAAAATTACCCAGTTCTTCGGGCTGTTCGCCTTTTCCGGCAAGGTGACGACATTCTTCGCGCCATTGCTGGTGGCGACGCTGACCGCGGTCACCGATAGCCAGCGCATCGGCATGTCGGCGATCGCCTTGTTCCTGATCACCGGCATCGCCACCGTTCGTCGGCGCTTCCTGCTCAAGCCTATGGCGCGCCATCCCCACGCCGCCTGGAGTTCGGTGCGCGCAAGACCGGCGCCAGCAGCGACACCAGCAAGCGACCAGGGCAACGATACGCAACGCTATCCTCCTGGTGCTGGAGCGGCAGCGCTGCTGCTTCCGCTGGCGCGGTGTGCTCGCGCAAGGAAGCCGCCTCCTGCCTGAGCGGTCGAGGAGCTGCCGGCGCACAAATCCGCCGACGCCAGCCAGGCAATCGACCAGGCCAAAGATGCCGCGACCGCAGCCATAGGTGCGCAAGCACGTCATCAAGGCGATCGACAAGGCGAAGGATCACACCGACGAGGCCATTGCCGAGAGCAAGGACGCAACCGGCAAGGCTATGGACAAGGCGAACGAGGCGACGCGCATTCTCGATAAGGCAGCGCAAGCCGCGCGAAGGTGCTCGACAAGGCAAAGTCCGCCACTTCCGAGGTGCTCGATAAGGCGAAGGAAGCGACCAAGGACATGGGCTGAACAACAGACGGGTCTCGAAGGCGGCGACCTGATGACGGCAAGCCGGTGAGCCGCCTCCGCCCGATTTACTCTGAGCCGAGAGCGTACCGAGCGAAACGGGCCAGGGAAATCTCCCTGGCCCGTTCGCTTTTATGGGGCGGGTCCTTGCTCGGTCCTCGGAGCAGGTTCTGCCGGCGCGGCAGGAACCGGACCATCCTTCGGGCCTCGGCTCAGCGTTAGGCAGCGCGGGCTCGGCAGCCGGCGCCGCGGGCGCCATAGCATCGCTAGGCGCGGGTGCCGCCGGTGCGGTTGCCGCCGGTGCGGTTGCCGCCGGAGCAGGTGCGGCCGGGGCCATCGCATCGGAAGGCGCGGGCGCGGGTGCAGGCGCCGTCGTGGCCGCCGGAGCAGGCGCTGCCGCCTTCTCCGGAAGAGCGGCGTGTAGATATAGACGATGCCGGTGACAGTGGCGAGAATGATGACGAGATGATCGCCCTGATGACTGTATTCACTGGCTAATCCCCTTCAGCTCCGTGGATATCGCCCCCATCCTGGCGAATCGTCCTGCGAGCACAATCACCGCCTGGGGCGCTCTGCCACCATGAACCAGGACGGGCCCGAATGAGGGTCGTTCCAGATGCGCTTCCAGTGAAAACCGGCCTTCTCGTAGGCGCGTACCGCGCGCTCGTTGCGGACAGAGGGGAAGACGCACACGGCTACCGCGAGCGTCGAGGCGAATACCTCCTCCTTGAGGAGTGCCAACGCCGCCTGCCCGACGCCACGGCCGCGGTGCTCCTCCGACGCGATGAATAGATCGAGGTCCCAGGTGCCGGCCTCGAGATCCTGCGGCAGCGATTTCACCCGACAGCGTGGCATCGACCGCGTGCGCGTAGCCGACGGGTTCGGGGCCGGCTTCGATGATGCGGCAGATCGCATGGGCGGAGCCGAAGACCATGTTGAGCTCGGCCTCCGTCGCCGACAGCGGTCCCACCAGTCTTGGATGTCGTCGCGCGCGCGCCCGCGGATCAGGTCCCAGTCGGATCGCCGCCGGCCCGCAGACGCACCGCTGCCGCGTCTTGCATGGCGTCAGTGCCGGAAGTGCCGCATGCCGGTGAAGACCATGGCGATGCCGGCCTTGTCGGCGGCGGCGATGACGTCGGCGTCGCCCTTGGAGCCGCCCGGCTGGATGACGGCCGTGGCCCCGGCGGCGGCCGCTTCCTCGACGCCGTCGGGGAACGGGAAGAAGGCATCCGAGCCGACGACCGCGCCGCGCGCCAACGGTTCCTTGGCGCCCGTTGCGGCGGCGGCGTCCGCGGCCTTGAGCCCGGCGATGCGCGCGCGGAATTGATGCGGCTCATCTGGCCCGTCCGACGCCGCCGCGCCATCCTTCACATAGACGATGGCGCTCCTATGCGTTCGCCACCTTGAAGGCAAACAGCAAGTCGCAAGCTCCCGCTCGGTCGGCGCACGCTTGGTCACGACCTTCAGGTCGGCCGCGCCGATGCAGCCGTTGTCGCGCGACTGCACAGCGTGCCAGTTGTAGCGCACCACGACACCCGGTGCGCGCGGATCGGGCAAGCCGCCGGCCGTCAAGAGGCGCAGGTTCTTCTTGCCCGCAAAGATCGCCTTCGCCTCCGCCGTTGCGTCGGGTGCGATTACCACCTCGGTGAACACTTGGCGATCTCCTCGGCGGCGGACGCGTCGATGGTGCCGCTGAGCGCGACGACACCGCCGAAGGTGCTCACCGGATCGCAGCGCAGTGCCTTGAGGTAGGCCTCCTCGAGCGTCGGCGCCGTCGCCGCCCCGCAGGGGTTGGCGTGCTTGATGATGGCGACGGCCGGCTGCGCGCCACCAGGACCAGCTCGTAGGCCGCATCCGTGTCGTTGAGGTTGTTGTAGGAGGGCAGCTTGCCCTGGTGCTGCACGGCGGTAGCCACACCGGGACGCGCGTCGCCCGAAACGTAGAAGGCCGCCGATTGATGCCGGGTTCTCGCCATAGCGCAGGGCTTGCGCGCGCTTGCACGCAACGTGCGCCACCCGCGCGCCTGATCGCCGCCGCAAACCAGTTGCTGATGGCGGCATCGTAGGCCGCAGTGCGGGCATAAGCCTTTGCG
>CAWFOR010000005.1:0-559517 GCA_963817485.1 uncultured Alphaproteobacteria bacterium
TTACCGGCCCTCCCCACCGGCCCAAGATCGGGACGCGTGGGCAGAACGGCGCCGCGAAGACTTAGGGAATTCTTTCGCCAGCCGGAAGCGCATGCCACTTTCGTTGCAGAACACTCGCGGTCGAGCACTTGCGCGCCACCTGTGAGGAGACTTGATGCCGATTGCTGCATTTCGCAAAAAGCTTGGAGCGTCGAGCTTGAAACGCGTAACTGAACCCACGCCCAGCTGAGTGAGACACTTAGCGGCCCAAACAAGGCAGACGGAGTGCGCTTACGACAGCCGCGACTTCGTAGGAACTAACGTAATGTTCACTCAATCCAATCCGAATTTGCGGCTGAACCACGTCTTCATGATTTGCGTCAGGATGGCATAGCCCATGAGGATCAAGCAAAGCGGGATCCAGTAGGTCGGCGGCAGCGGAATAAAGCCCAACGTGCCGCCGAGCCAAGTGAATGGAAGCGTGATACCGACCGCAGCAATAATGAGGCTGGTTGCGATTACCGCTGTACTGGCCCGGCTCTCCAGGAACGGCACCTTCGCCGTGCGGATGATGTGGATGATGAGGGTCTGGGTGAGCAAGCTCTCCACAAACCAACCGGTCTGGAACAATGCGGGCTTGTCCCACGCTTGAAACAGCGTGAGCATCATGAAGAACGTGACGTAGTCGAAAATCGAGCTGATCGGGCCGATCAGAAGCACGAACGTCGAGATATTGCCGATGTCCCATCGTCGGGGCATGGCCAAATACTCGGCGTCGACGTTGTCGGTCGGGATGGTCGTTTGCGAGACGTCGTAGAGAAGGTTGTTGGTCAGCACTTGGATCGGCGCCATGGGCAAGAACGGCAGGAAGATGCTGGCACCAATCACGCTGAACATATTGCCGAAGGCAGAACTCGCCCCCATCTTGATGTATTTCGTGATGTTACCGAAGACCTTGCGCCCCTCGATCACGCCGTCGCCGAGCACCGCCAGGCTCTTCTCGAGCAAGATGATGTCGGCCGTTTCCTTGGCAATGTCGACGGCGCTGTCCACGGATATGCCGACGTCCGCGGCTTTGAGGGCGGGACCGTCATTGATGCCGTCCCCCAAGAAGCCGACGACGTGCCCCTTCCGATGCAGGGCGTCGATGATCGCCGCCTTCTGGGACGGCGAGACCTTCGCGAACACAGTGGCGGTTTCAGCGAGGTTCGCCAGCTCATCGGACGACAGCGTCTCAATCTCGCGGCCAAGGACGATATGATCCACAGACAGTCCAACGTCGTGACAGATCTTCCGTGAGACGATGTCATTGTCCCCAGTGAGGATCTTCACCTGCACGCCTCGCGCCTTCAGAGTGGCAATCGCTCGAGCGGCCGTCTCCTTCGGCGGGTCAAGGAACGCGATGTAGCCAAGCAACGTAAGGTTTGCCTCATCCGCAACGGAATACGCCACCTGCCCCGACGGCATCTCTTTGAAAGCGACGGCAATGACGCGAAAGCCGTCGGCGTTGAGCTTGGCCGTCGTCTCCTTGGCCTCTGCAAAGTGGCTCGCGTCGAGAGTGCCCACCTCGTCGTTGACGGCGTAGTGCGTGCAAACCGCGAAGACCTCCTCGACCGCTCCCTTGCAGATGAGGATGTGGGCGTCATCATCACGTTCGAGAACGACTGCCATCCGGCGCCGCTCGAAGTCGAATGGAATTTCGTCGATCTTGCGGAACCGCTCTTCGGCCTTCAACCTCTCGTGGAGCTCGACGTGCTGCAGGACTGCGACGTCGAGTAGGTTCTTGAGACCGGATTGGTGGAAGCTGTTCAAATAAGCGTATTCCAGAACTCGGTCAGACTCCTCGCCGCGGAGATCGAGATGCCGCTTGAGGATGATCTGGTCCTGCGTGAGCGTGCCGGTCTTATCCGTACACAACACGTCCATTGCCCCGAAGTTCTGGATCGCATTGAGGCGCTTGACGATGACCTTCTTCTTCGACATCGCCATGGCACCCTTGGCCAAATTGACCGTCACGATCATCGGCAGCATTTCTGGCGTGAGCCCCACCGCCACGGCCACCGCAAACAGCAGTGCCTCAAACCAATCGCCTTTGCTCAGGCCGTTGATCAGGAACACGAGGGGGACCATGATCAAGATGAGGCCGAGCATCATCCAGGTGACCCGAGTGATACCCTTGTCGAAGCTGGTCAGGACGCGCTGCTCGGCGATCGTGCCCGCGACCTGGCCAAAGGCCGTCCGAGCGCCGGTTAGCACGACAACACCGCAACCGACCCCGCTGACGACAGCGCTGCCCATGAAGCAGATGTTCGGGAGATCGAACGGCGTTTCCGCGCAGCCGACGTGGGGCTGAGCATTCTTCTCGAGCGGCATTGCTTCGCCGGTCAGCGTCGACTGGTTGACGAAGAGATCTTTTGCTGAGATCAGCCTCAGGTCGGAGGGGATCATGTCGCCGGCTGACAGCAACACGATGTCGCCGGGGACGAGCTGCCCGATCGGCACGTCGTTGTGCCCTTGCGCGGTCCCGCCATCCTGTCGGCGCACGGTCGCGTTGGTCTGCACCATCCGCCGCAGAGCGTCGGCAGCCTTGGTTGAGCGGTGCTCCTGAAAGAAACCGAGCGAGACGCTGAGGAGGACCATGACGGCGATCATGATCGCGGCCCTCTGGTCGCCGAGGAAGTATGACGCGGCCGCAAGTGTTAGCAGGAGCAAGTTCAGAGGGTTGATCGAGCGACTGATGATCTCACCGGGTATCGTGTGGCGCGCCTCGTGAGCCACCTCGTTAGGTCCTACTGACCGCAGCCGCGCTTCGGCCTCCTGCGTAGTTAGGCCATTCGCCGAACCGCCAAGCCGCTGCAGCGCCTCGTCGGGGGGACAGCGCGCCACCTCACCCAGAGTTACACTGCTCGCGGCGGATCCTGTTGTAGAGTTGAGTGATCGTTGCCGGAGTCGAGCAGTATAGGACGTGATGAAGGCCGGCATACCGATCCACGCAGTGCCCTCCTCTTGGCGGAGCATGTTTTGGGGCCCTCTGGAAACGTGTGACAGGCACGAGCAGATAAGCGCTCACGCGAACAGTGACGCAAGGAAGTAGGAAGCTGCGGCGGCAAGGCCACCGACGGCCGCTGTCTGCACACTCGACTTGACAACACTGAGGCCGGTTAACCGCCCCATGACCGCTCCGAAAACAATCTTCAAGGGTTAGGGTTGGCACGTTCTTTCTTTGCTTGCATTTTCGCACTGCCTGTTAACAACCAACGCATCTGAGTGTTTCCTCGCAGCAACTCGGCCGGGGTCAATGACGCGGGCGCACGACGGCAATTGGCAGCGCCGCTATCTCGCGCGTAGGCTCGAGAAACACCCAACCCCGTGGATTGAGGGACGACTGACGCAGCAGAAAATGGTACGGCGTCTTGCTCCAGAGACGGACGTCGTTGACTTTGTTGTCCAGGATGAAGTCCCCTGCCTCGGTGCGGGCGGTCAGCACGGCATGGCCTTCTCCGTTTTCGTCGATAACTACAGTCATCAGCAGAGCGCTTGAAGGCCACCCCAGCTGCACAAGATCGTGCCGCTTCAAGAGCGCATCGTCCTCGCAGTCACCTTTCCCGTCAGCCGGGAGGGTCCAATATTCATTGACGCCATAGTGCTCCAAGTCCGTTTCGGGGGTGATGGATTGATTGACCCCACGATTGATCTGATCGAGCTCGCGTAGACGCTGGGGAGATGCGGCAATCCGCGTCTCAACGGTCGAGTTTGCGACGCATTCGCCTGGATTCTTTTCACAGAAGCGGACAAACCCAGACGGCGGGTCGGCCGAACCGTAGGCCCGCATGAAAAGGGTCGGATGGTCCACCGGGCGACCGGGATGGACGGCCGCTACTTCCTGGGCTCTTAGCCCGTTCGCGAGAAACAGAATACTGAAACCAAGGACGCTACTGATACCCATCGACCGCATGACCCGAGCCCCACATACTTGGGTAACTTGCCGCTCGGCACAAAAGGTGCCTCCAGGCGTTGTCCTTAACTGATAGGAGGAAGGTCTCGGCACTTAGTAGCGCACGCAACGAAGTGTCGATTTTTGTGACGTTGCGTTGTGTTCGTGGACACCGTTTCGTAGGGCGGGGCGAACTGCAAGTGCCGCCCGCTCCCACTACTCTAAATTCGGTCTCGTCCCGACCATCACTGGGCGCCGACAGCATCCGCGATACACTTCTTCATGTGGCTATCGAGGGCCGCCCCCGCGAGTTTCTGCGACTTACCGTCGGCGTCGCACGATGCTGCCGCATCCTGCTCGCACTTCTTCATGAAGCTATTGAGAGCGGCGCCGGCGAGCTTCTTCTCTCCCGCTTGGCCCTTGCACGTCAGCGAGGCCTTGTCGCCGACGGCATCGGCGATGCACTTCTTCATGTGACTGTCGAGGGCGGCACCCGCGAGCTTCTGCGACTTACCGTCGGCATTGCAAGCTGCGGCCGCGTCCTGCTCGCATTTAGTCATGAAGCTCGTCAGCGCGGCACCCGCGAGCTTCTTTTCGGCGGCTTTGGTTGTGCACGAGGCGTCGGCCAGCGCGCTCGCACTGAACACACAAAGAGAAACAGCGATCGCAATGCATCTCATTATAGGCCTCCCTTGCTGGGCGTACACGCCATCTGGATGTCGAGAGAACCCATTATCATATCGCGGGAACCCCCGCTCACGCTTTTGGACGCGCCTTGGTTCGACTTCACGGATCGACGGTTCGCAGGAGCCACTCCCTTTCTGCAATATGTTGCCTTAAAGGACTGTCGCAAAGTGAAGCGGCGCACGCTGCCCCAAGGCAAGCGTATTGGTCTTTGGCAGCGGCTGATCCGGCGGCTCAGCTCGCCCCCGCAGCTTTGCGGGGGCGACACGGTGACGACGGCTCTTAGCCGCGTCGAGCGGTGCTTACCACCACCAGCGGCGCCAATGGCGGCGGTGATGGTAGCGCCAGTGGCGGCGCCAGTAGACCTGCTCGACCGCAGCCGTGGCCGGGGTGACATTGGCGAGCTTGCCGAGGGTGATGCCCGAAGCAGGCGCGGCCTGCGCGCTGCCGGCGGCGACGATGCAGGCGAGAGCGCCTGCAGCGACGGTCAGGGGAATCATTCTGGTCATTACGGTTCCTTCCCTGTTGGCTCTCGATGAGCGGTGAAAACAGCATCGCTCTACGAGTCATAACAAGATCGCACTGCAAAGATGCGGCGCCTTGATGTGCATCAATTCTCGTGTTCAAAGAACTTCTCGCAGACCAGCGCATCGCGAAAGAAGCGGGTGACATTGATGAGCGATTAGAGCCCTTCGTTCGTCACCCATGCGAACCGATAACGGTCCTGCGTCAGCTTGCCTATGTCGAGCGATGGCTCCATGGCGCCAACGGCGCCGCGCTAAGCAGGAGCAAAAATAAAATGGCTGCCCCGACGTCAGTCAAGCTCCGCACCAAGTATGGACGGCCGGCGTGTGCTCAATGGCATCCTCCGACTTTCTCGATTCTGCTTTTCGGTGGCAAACATGCGTAAATCCTTCTCAGCGAAGGGTCAAGTCTTTCGGCGCGTGAGACGATCACAGCGTTGGGGTTGGCGGGCCGGAGCGTCGAGCTTCTCACAAGCGACCCCAGGTGCCTTGGCAGGTTCTCCCAATTCGTAACGGACGTGCATCGCGCCCCGCCAGCTGGTTTGGACCCCTCCGGTTATCTTGAAGTGACCCTGAAGGTCATTCGAGACCGTAAGATCGACGTTCTGATGCCGGTACACGATCAAGCCTATCTGTTCGCAGCAAGACGACAGCTCATTCCCTCAAACGTGGGGCTCGCCCTCGCTTCATTTCACTCCTTCGAACAGGTTCAGAGCAAAGAACGCTTCACGGCTTTGTTGTCGCGCTTGTGTATTCCGCAGCCTCAGACCGACATGTGTAGAGTGACTGACCTAAATGAACTCAACCAATCTTATCCTTTTTTCGTGAAGACGCCGTTCGGAACAGCCAGCGAAGGTGTTTGGCGGATCAAAGACGCAAGTGACATGCGAAACCTCGTGAAAGGGCTCAATCATCAGGGCACCAAGCAAGTTGTCGTTCAATCAGAGATCGCCGGTAAGTTGGAGCGCGGGCAAATGATATTCGATGGAGGCCGTCTTGTTGCCTTCCACACCTATCGGCAACTCGCTTCCGGGCCCGGAGGCGGCGATGTTTTAAAGGTGAGTGTTGCGCGCCCGGATGTCATCGCATATGCCGAGAAAATCGGCGCGGCACTCGCTTGGCATGGCGCGCTCTCGTTCGACTACATTGTCGAAGACGGCACTGAGAACCCCTTTTTTATTGATGCAAACCCACGTCTCGTCGAGCCGATGAACGCTTTGTTGAGCGGTGTCGATCTCGCGGGAGCACTTCTCGAAGTGTCGCTTGGAAGGTCTCCACCGCGCCAAGCCGAGGGCAAGGCTTGCGTCCTGACGCGATTGGGCATGATGGGGCTCATGGACGCGGCGAACCGACGTGGTCTGCGCAGAGATGTTGTTCGCGAAATCATCCTCCTGGCGAGCGGGTGGAGGCCGCTATCGGGGTGCCATCGAGGAACTTACTCCTGTCCAAGCCGATCCCAGATGCGCAATTCCCCTATGCGCGGTCGCGATTCGATTGCTGTTATCACCGTCCGCGTCGGCGCGGATGACGGGGGATACCGTTCGAAGTTACAGCCTGACCTCCGAGACTATCCGCCGTCTGCAAGAATGGAACGCCGAGGACCCCACCAACAGCGTCACTGGCAGTAGCTCAGCCACTTCCCCTTAGCGAAGAAACACATTCCCGCCGAGCGCTCGTGACGTACAAAAGAAAGCGGCTAAACGCACTAGACCCGAGCATCAATCGCGAGCTCAATACCAAATTTGACGCTGTCTTGCGCCAAATGCGACGAAACCGCAGCTGGCTATGGATGTCCGAGGATGAACATGCAAATCAAGGGACAGCAATGATGCGGAGCGGCCTCATTTGGTTTGGGAGGGTCAGCCTACTCGTTGGCGCGCTTCTTATCGCTGCGAACGTGGCGATGAACTTCATGGGGCTAAGCGCGAGCTACAATATCGGCGACCCGTCCAAGGATCAGTTCGTTCTGATTTCCTTTTGGCACATCGGAGCCGCGCTTGCGATCATCGGCGTTGTCGCGGTCTTTGCGGGAACGCGGAACTGATCCGACAGCGAAGCTGCCGAGGCCTGATCAGTGCGCCCTTACGAATTCGCCGCTGAGGCAAACCCTTGCAGCGGTGCAGCCGTCGAGGTGCCAGGTCCCTGAGCCTGTTAACTGCATGCGAGTCCTGTAGGTGGCGCCGGTCTCTGGACTCACGACGTCTCCGAACCAGGCACCTTCCTTGTTCGTCAGCTCAGAGCCAAAGATCTCCAACCCGACGTTCTTCGGACCGGCCACCACCTTTGCGCAGATCTTCCTGTCTGCGCACTCCGTAACCTCGATCGTGTACCTCTGCCAGTTCCAGCGGCCCAACATGTCTTTGATGTCGGCTGCGACGGCGAAGCCTCCCAACACGAGCGGCACGATCATGGAGACGACCCGGAGCAGCCTTCTTACATCGCGCACAGATCGCTCCTTCATCATTCAGATCCAGAGGGTGGCACAATCCCGCCGGCGGCGGCTCAGTCGATGCTCGAACGTTGGCTCACCCAACCCAGCGAATTACGGGCTCTTTGCGCGGGACGGGCGGCGGCGCGACCTTCGGATGTCCGACGATGATTGGCGCAATCGGCACCCACGCAGCAGGCAGGCCGAGCATGCTTTTCCCGGCGGACGTGTTGAGGAAGCTCTGCGCAAAGCCTATCCAACAGCTAGCCGAGTCCAATCGCGTATGCGGCGAGCATGAGATTCTCGGCAGCCAATGCGCAGTCTTCGACAATCCAAGGGCCCTGCACGCTGGCAGAGATCAAGATCAATACGGGTGCACGATAGAAGATGTGAAAATTCGGATCACTAAGCAGCGAGGCAAAGTGGCCCGAGTGGCCGCCCGCCGGCGTCGTCGAGAGCATATGGGATTTTGCATCCTGCGAGAGCCGATCAAGTAGGCTTTGATCGCGGACGACAGTGAACGTCCATGGCTGCTCATTTACCGCGCTCGGGGCGTGCACGGCAGAATCAATCAGAATTCTGGATGACTTTCTCGTCGACGCCTTGCGACGTGTAATCACGCACGGACCGGCGGCCGGCGATCGCGTTGTCGAGGTCCATTGTCTTGTCTCCTGAACACTTAAATAATTCGCGCTCCTCCTCGCGGTGTAATTGATCCCCATCAAGCCCAGACGGCACCAGCCGGACTACACGCAAAATCAGGGTTATGAGAAGGCTTCGCCGACTGGCGATCTGAGCTAATGGGCGACGCGATACCGACTCGAAATTGACGCAGCGCTTTCCTGCAAAGCGCGATTTCATCACCGGCGCCGCAAGCGGCCTTGGCCACGCGCTGGCACTCGAGTTCGCCCGCGCAGGTTGGCGGCTTGGAAATCTTGACATCTCGCAGCAAGGACTTGATTTGACCCATCGGAGCTCCAGGCAAGCGATGCGCCGCTCGTTAGCTCCTACTGCGGTTCAGTCGGTTCAGAGCCCTTCGTGTCCGCGTGGACTTTTCGGCCCGGCAAGGTGGGCTCGATATCATCGTCAACAACGCAGGCGTCGGCGTCGCGGGCGCCGTCGATGTGCTTGCCGTGGATGCTTCAAAGGTTCGGCCACATGGTGCAAGAGACGCTTTCGGGCCGCACGCGTCGTCTTCTCGAAAAGAAGTGAGGACATGACCTCTTCGCGCTAAGCGGCGCAGCGCCGCGAAAATCGGTAGCTGGCGACGTCGGCTGTTGAGTGATGAACTGACTCGCCTTCGGTTCAAATTGCGCGGCCGCATGTGACGGCTTGGCAGTCTGAAAGGTCACCTTAGGTCGCCGCGCGACGCCACATTCCCCGCATGCGAGCACCGAGATCGATCACGCCGTCTGGGGCGCGGCGCAGGGCGCGCATTGCCACCTGTCGCGACAGGCCATGTCCGCTGCTCGAAATGCTTGAGAAGCCCCGATGGTATGAAGCGGGTACGGGCCGCATAAAGGTGCTTGTCACCTCTCGCAGCCTGCTGGTGGGTGTAGAAGCGTTGCGGAACGATCAGCATGAGCTGATCCTTGGCGCGCGTCATCGCGACGTAGAGCAGGCGCCGTTCCTCCTCGATGTCCTCCGTGCAGCCCGTCCCCAAATCGGACGGGATGCAGCCGTCGACGGCGTTGAGGATGAAGACGCTTTTCCATTCCTGGCCCTTGGCGGAGTGGATGGTCGACAAGATCAAGTAGTCCTCGTCGCGAAGTGGAGGCCCCGCCTCATCGCTGCTGGCGCTCGGGGGATCGAGCGTGAGATCGGTCAGAAACTTGCGCGCGCGATGGATAGCCGGCGGCTATGCGCTGGAGCTGATCGAGATCGCCGGCGCGCACCACCGCATCGGAGTACCGCTGCTCAAGATGGGGCTTGTACCACTGGCGTACGCGATCCAGCTCGGCCGGCCATTCCGGCGCCTCATCGTAGAGGAACGTCATTAGGGCGACGAGGTCGCGCCAGTGATCGGCGGACTTTGTGGGCGACCGGAAAGCCGCCAGGGCATCGATCGGCGGCCGTCCCTGCATGCTGTCGAGAGCCTTTGCGGCTGTGGCTGGTCCTAGGCCCTGCAAAAGCTGAAGGACGCGAAAGCCGGTGACACGGTCGGCAGGGTTTTCGGCCCAGCGCAGTACCGACAGCACGTCCTTGATGTGTGCCGTCTCGATGAACTTGAGGCCGCCGAACTTGACGAAGGGAATGTTGCGGCGTGTCAGCTCGATCTCGAGCAGGGCGCTATGGGAAGAGGTGCGAAACAGAACAGCCTGCTGTTTGAGATCCATCCCCGCTTCGCGGTTCTCCAAGATAGCAGCGACGACGCAGTTGACCTGGCCGGCATCGTCCTTGACCGATACCAAGGGCTGGCCTCTCGCCGGTGCCCCTGTGCGAGCGCAGGTCCTTGGTGAAGCGCTCGCGCGCCAATCCGATGACGGCATTGGAAGCGGTCAAGATCGACTGGGTCGAGCGATAGTTCTGCTCCAGCGTGATGAGCGCTGCCGGCGGATCGAACAGCTTGGGAAAATCGAGAATGTTGCGCACGCTGGCCGCGCGAAAGCCATAGATCGCCTGCGCATCGTCGCCGACCACGGTGAGACCCGCGCCGTCGGGCTTCAAGCCCCTCAGAATTGTTGCTTGCAGCGCGTTGGTGTCCTGATACTCGTCGACGAGGACGTGGTCAAAGAGGGCCGCGACGTCGCGTGCTAGTTCCGGCACCTGCATCAACGCACCCCAATAGAGCAGCAGGTCGTCGTAATCGAGCACGTGTTGTTTCTGCTTGGCGTCGACATACCCTTCGAACAGGTTGCCCAGATCGGTCTCCCATTCGGCGCACCACGGAAATTGCTTACGAAGGACGACATCGAGGGCTTCCGCGGCGTTGACGGCGCGCGAGTAGATCGCGAGACACGTGGATTTGAGCGGAAACCTCTTGGCCTTTTCCGACAAGCCCTGCTCGTGGCGCACGAGGTTCAAGAGGTCGGCGAAGTCCTCGCGGTCGTGAATGGTGAAGTCCGGGTCGAGGCCCACCGAGCCGGCGTACATGCGCAGGAGCCTGGCGCCGACGGCGTGGAATGTCCCTGACCACGGAATTGGATTTTTGCCGGATCGTGCTTCGCCAATGGTGTTGGCGACAATGCGCTGCGCCCGCCGCTCCATGTCGGCCGCCGCGCGCCGCGAGAACGTCAAAAGCAGGATGCGGCCGGGATCGGTACCGTGCACGATCAGGTGGGCAACCCGGTGCGCCAGCGTATTCGTCTTCCCCGATCCGGCACCTGCAATGACGAGAAGCGGCCCGGCAATGTTTGCTCCCGTTGTAGCGACGCCGTGCTCGACGGCGCGGCGCTGTTCGGGGTTTAAAGTCGCAAGGTATGAGGCGCAGCCCATTGCAAGCCTGGGGTTGGATGGATCCCGGTACTCTGATCATGATTCGTTCGGCGACATCAAATCATGCTCCGGGTTCGCTGCGGATCAACGTCTGCAGAGCGAGCGAACAGGAGCCATCGGCGGGCTGATTGTTGATCTGCCGATACCGCACCGATCCGGCCAACATGTCTCCCAGTGCATGTCCGCTCCGGCCGGTAACGCGCCCAGCCGCTTTGCCTATGGCAGTGTCAATCGATGTGTCTGAGCTTTGTTTCGAAAAGTACCAGCGCATTTGGCAATCGAGTCGATCTGGCCACTTCCGTACTGAATACGAATCCTCCCGAGCGCGATACCCGCGTTGACCAGCGACCGAGAGTTGGAGAAGACCTCCAAAAGAAAAATCTTCATCCGCCAAAAATGCTCAAAAGTTAATTTTGAACGGTTTTGACGGATGAAGATTTTTTTCCCAAGAGTTCCTGATCTTCACCGAGCCAATCGACGGCGACTACTTCAGCCAGCCCTCGCATCGCAAGGCCTGTCATGCTGACACCCTTGGTGATTTCCTCGAGTTTCAAGCCTTGCCCCCGAAATCTTCATTGGAACGGCGTCGCCGGGTGTCAGCGCTGACGCTTTCGTCTTCATAAACAGCACATAAAAACGGGGCGCAGAGAAGTAACCTGAGCCGTACTCCCGAGAGACGCCGTTCTCGCCGTGGCCTTGAATGGCATCGCGTACTTCTTTTCGAACGTCGGCGTTGCGAAGTGCGTCTTCAACGTTGTGACGGAGACTGTGGAATTTCAAACCGCGACGCGTGACGTCGATCGATTCCCGAAAGCGTTTTCTTCGAGCTTCGACCAGGGAGCAGTGGCCATTTTCTAGCGATGCATCCCTGGTCACGAAGTCGTAATCTTATCATCCAATGGTCAGCACGTTCCCAACCGTGGCCAAGTGCTCAGGACTCAAGTGGCCGTAGTGCTTTTCGATGGTCTTGGCAGACGTACCCACGAGCTTGGCAATGCGCTCATAGGGAATTCCAGCTTGCACAAGCCATGAACAGCAGGTGTGCTTCAGAGTGTGTTGCGTCGCGCCCGTGATGTTTGCCCGACGATAGGCATCTGTGAGATCAACCTTAGCGACCTTCTTGCCCCGCCACTCGATTACGTGATCGCTCTTCCGCCGTTTGTAGGCAGCGACAAGGCTTTCATACAGCGGAATGTTGCTCAGACCGACAGTCCCGGGTCCGCGACGCTTGTTGCCACGCCCGCGTCCAAAGTCAAATGTAAGTGGGGCGGCCATCTCAAGGTCGAAGTCGTATCCCTCTCTGGTGTGCCAGACGCCCGTTTTTGGGTCTTTCCATTCCGTGTCAGGGAAATCAATGATGTTGACCGCGACGAGATCACGGGTGTCCTCAGGATCACTTCCTTTCGGAGTAACGGGCCACGCCACATCGTTCCAGCGCAGTTCTAAAATTGCGCTCATGCGCGCCCCGGTCGCGATTGCAATCAGAACGAAGAGCTTTGTGTGCGGTTCAATGCAGGCGGTCAGCAGTCGCCCTACCTCGGCTCGCGAGAGATAGCGAAAGCGAACGACGGAGGAGCTGTCGGGGAGATGTACGGTAACGCCTTCTAAGCCCTTCCAGTGGTTCCGCTGGCCCCATGCGATTGCGCCACGAAGGGCATTCAGCTCTCGAACCGCAGTCGTATCGCTGACCAGCTTCGCGCTTTTCTTAGACGCACGCGACGCGGCGTTTCTGATTTTCTGCTTGGTACGCCATCGCCTGTACCGCTCATAAGTCGCATCTTTAAGTTGATCCGGCAGCAACGCACCGAAGAACTCACCCAATGGTGTGAAGGCGTGTCTGAACGTCTTCGAGTGGTCGCGCCGGATTCGCTCTGCGACGTAGGCGTCCAGCAGCTCGCCTAACGTATAGGAAGACGGCGGTGGCGGGCTCAATGCGGCTTCGACGATCTGCGGCATGAATTTTTCGGCATCGCGGCGATTTCGCGTCCCACAGCCGCGACGTACGGTCTTGCCTGTCAGGGGATCAGTCCAGGTTACCTGCCATAGACCACGGCCATCCTTGCGGAGCCTAGGTTGGGCGACGGGGAGTTTTCTCCGCCCCATTGTGAGCACTTCCGTAATCGGCTAAACGGTGCGCCCTGGTGTCGATTTACCCCGCTTCGGGCGTCACATCTTGGGGAATGAGAACATTATAGATCGACACGGTGTCGGTCAATGTTGGGAGAGTTACCGTCCTAACTTACTGGTTTTATTATAGAAAGCTGCCGTAGCTCAGTGGTAGAGCACTCCCTTGGTAAGGGAGAGGTCCTGAGTTCAATCCTCAGCGGCAGCACCAGCAAATGCTGGGTACCACCCCGGCCGCCTCCTGCCGCTTCGGCGCCTCCGCCCCTCCATGAAACCCCACTGTTCGAGGGCGTGAAGGTTTAGACCCGCGCCTTATCGGCGTGCAGCGGCGCCAGGCTCCCCAACAGCGTCGGAATGAGCTCGGACACCGTGGGGTGGATGAGCACCGTGCGCTGCAGCGTCGTGTAGGGCACGTCCGCCGCCATAGCCGCGGTGATGCACTGCACGGCTTCGTCGCCGGCGAGGCCAAGGATCGCCGCGCCAAGTATCCTTTTGGTTTCGGTGTCGACCACGACCTTCATGAAGCCCAGCGTCTCCCCGCGCTCCACCGCGCGCCCGACCCGCGTCATGGGCCGCGTCGCCGCAAGCAGGCGTCGGCCACTCGCGCGCGCCTCGCGCTCCGTCATGCCGACGCGGCCGAGCGGGGGGTCGATAAAGAGGCCGTAGGTCAGGATGCGGTCGCTGGCACGGCGGGGATCGTTATCGAGGAGGTTGCCCGCGACGATCTCGAAATCGTTGTAGGCGGTGTGCGTGAAGGCGCCGCGGCCGTTGCACTCGCCCAACGCCCAGATCGAGGGAACGCTAGTCCTTAACATGTCGTCGGTGACGATGAAGCCGCGTTCGTCGGTCTCTACCCCCGCGGCATCGACGCCGAGGTCATCGGTGTTCGGGCGGCGGCCAACGGCAAGGAGAAGGTGCGAGCCCACGATCTCCCTTCGTCCCGTCGGGGCTTCGATCGCAACACGTACCCCAGCGTCCGTCTTTTCGACGCGTGTGCACATCGACTCGAGCTCAATGTCGATCTGTTCGCGCTCGAGGATGTCCCGGATCGCGTCGCTCACATCCTCGTCCTCGCGCACAACGAGCCGCGGCGCCCCCTCGATGACGGTCACTCGGGCGCCGAAGCGGCGGAAGATCTGCGCGAATTCGAGGCCGATGTAGCTACCGCCGAGCACGATCAGGTGCTCCGGCACGGCGTCGAGCTCCAGGATTGACGTGCTCGTGAGGTAGGGGACGGCATCGAGCCCGGGTATGGCGGGGACGATCGCCCTTCCCCCGACGTCGATGAAGACCTTGTCGGCGCTGACCCGCTCAGCTCCGACTGCGATCTCGCGCGCCGAGATGAAGCGGGCGTGCGCCTGGTAGACGGTCACGCCTGGCATCGACCTGAGCCATGCCTCAATATTTTTGCTCGCAGTGGTCGAGACCGCATCCTTGCGCGCCTTGACCTTTGCCATGTCGATGCCGATGTGCCCGTCGATGACAACGCCGTATTCGGCCGCGCGTGCAGCGAGTCGGGCTGCGTAGGCGCTGGCGACGAGGGTCTTGGTCGGCATGCACCCAGTGTTAACGCAGGTACCACCGAAGCGCCCGCGCTCGATAACGGCAATCTTCCAGCCCGCTTGCGACAGGCGGTTTGCGAGGGCTGGGCCGGCCTGGCCAGTTCCGATAACAGCCGCGTCGTAGTGCTCGTCCATGACCGTCTCCGAGGCGCTCGGATGAATCTCATCAACCTGCCAGAGAGGCCCATAGCTTTGGCGCATCGTATCGAGAGCCATTTATGGGATAGGCAGATCGGCACGATCAATTAAGCTCAGATGGGCACGATCAATTCGGGTCGACGATGGAACGAGTTCCTGTGCTCGGGAATTTCGTCTGACCGTGCACGCGGGTAGGCCGGACGCAGGCCGCGAGGGTCGAGGAGAGAAAGCGATGGCGCAGCAGGCAACCGCAACACCGCAACCCCTCCCCCCCGGAATACTCGTTAACCCCACCCTCACCCAACGCCTGTTCCAAACGCGTCGCACCTCAACGGAGCTGGCGGCTTTGCTCAGCGCCGAGGACATGACGGTCCAGGCGATGGAGGACGCGAGCCCCACCAAATGGCACCTCGCCCACGTCACCTGGTTCTTCGAGACGTTCCTCTTGAAGACTTACCTACGTGGTTATCGCGAGTTCGATCCGACGTTCAATTATTGCTTCAATTCCTATTACGAGACGCTCGGCCCCCGCCAGCCGCGCCCCAACCGCGGCCTGCTGACACGGCCGTCGGCCGAGCGCGTCATGGCCTACCGCCGTCACGTCGACGAGGCGCTCGAAGCTCTGCTTGCACAACGCTCCGACGCGCACGCGGAGATCGCCCGCCTCGTCGAGATCGGCATCAATCACGAGCAGCAGCATCAGGAGCTGCTTCTGACCGACATCCTCGCCCTCTTCGCCGCCAACCCGTTGCGGCCGGCTTATCAGGCCCGCAAGCCCATCGAAGCCCGCGCCGGCGACGACACGATCGGCTGGGTCGAATTCGAGGGCGGCATCCGCTCTGTCGGCCACGACGGCAACGGCTACTCCTGGGACAACGAAGGCCCATGCCACACCGTCCTCGTTCATCCCTTCCGTCTTGCCGACCGTCTCGTCACCAACGCGGAATGGCTCGAGTTCATGCGCGAGGGCGGCTACCGCACCGCCTCGCTGTGGCTCGCCGACGGCTGGACCCTCGTCAACCGCGAGGAGTGGCAGGCCCCGCGCTACTGGGAGGAGATCGACGGCGGCTGGCAGCAGATGACGCTCTCAGGCCTGCAGGCGGTCGAGCTCGACGCACCCGTGTGCCACGTCTCCTACTACGAGGCAGACGCGTTCGCTCGCTGGGCCGGCAAGCGGCTCCCCACCGAGTTCGAGTGGGAGGTCGCGGCCGCAGGCGCCCCGGTGACAGGCAACACGCTCGGCAGCCGCGCGCTGCGCCCGCTTCCCGCACAGCGCTGCCCGCAAAGGTGAGCTGCGCCAGATGTTCGGCGACGTATGGGAGTGGACGGCGAGTGCCTACCTCCCCTACCCGGGCTATCGCCCGCCGGCCGGCGCCATCGGCGAGTACAACGGCAAGTTCATGGTCGGCCAGCACGTGCTGCGCGGGGCCTCCTGCGCGACGCCCGACGGGCATTCGCGCGCGACCTACCGTAACTTCTTCTACCCCCACCAGCGCTGGCAGTTCCTCGGCTTGCGCCTAGCCTCGGAGATCGACTGATGCGCCCCGCAAGCACGATCGCCCGTCTGCCCGAGCTTCTGCCCGAGGTCGAGGGCGAATTTGCCGCCGCCGTGTTCGAGGGGCTGTCAAAGCCAAAGAAGACACTCCCCTGCCGCTTCTTCTACGACGCGCGCGGTAGCGAGCTGTTCGAGGAGATTACGCGGCTCCCCGAGTACTATCCGACGCGCACGGAAGCGCAGATTCTGCGCGACGCACGCGGGCGAGATGGTCGAGGGATTCGATGAAGGCTGCGTGCTGATCGAATTCGGTGCCGGCTCGAGCACCAAGACTGAGATCCTGCTCGACCGCGCGCCGGCCGGACTCACCTACGTTCCCGTCGATGTCTCGGACAGCGCGCTTTCCGCGGCCAAGCAGCGTCTGGAAGCGCGCTTCCCAAGCATCGCGGTTCGGCCGATCGTCGGCGATTTCTCCTATCCGATGGAAATTGCGCCCGACCTCGCCTCACGCCCACGCGCCGGCTTCTTCCCGGGCTCCACCATCGGCAACTTGACGCCGCCGGATGCCGTGCGTCTGCTGCGCACCTTCAAGGCGGCGCTGCCGCGCGAGAGCCGGCTCATCATCGGCATTGACCTCAAGAAAGACGCGCGCCAGCTCGTCATGGCGTACAACGACGCGGCCGGCGTCACCGCCGAGTTCAATCTCAACCTGCTCGTGCGCATCAACCGCGAGCTCGGCAGCATGATCGACCTTGAAACTTTCCGCCATGAAGCAATCTACGAGCCGCGCGAGGGTCGCATCGAGATGCACCTTGTCAGCGCGATCGCGCAGGCGGTCTGGATTTCCGGACGGCCGTTCCACTTCGAGGCGGGCGAGCGCATCCATACGGAGAATTCCTACAAATACTCGATCCCGCAGTTTCAAGAGCTGGCTCGCGCGGCATCGTGGGCGCCGAACCGAGTGTGGACCGATCCGCAGCAGCAGTTCAGCGTACATGAGTTGATCTCGGTCTGAAGCCGGCGCGACTTCAAGCTTTCGCGGCGATGCTCTGCTCGCGCTCGGCTTCGGCGAGGAAGGCGTGCAGCGCCGCCACGACCTGCGCGCCTTCGCCGACGGAGGCCGCAACGCGCTTGACCGACCCGGAACGGATATCGCCCACGGCGAACAGCCCGTGCACATTCGTCTCCAGCGGCCCCGCGTTGCCTTTGCCCGTCACGACGAAGCCTTTCTGGTCGAGCGTCACGTCGGCGCCAGAAAGCCAGTCGGTGTTGGGGTCGACCCCTATAAACATAAAGAGATGGCGGACCGCGTGTGTCGTCTCCCGGCCAGAAGCATCCTTCCAGCGGATCGCCTCGAGCATACCGTCCTTGCCCTCTAGACCGCTGATCTCGGTCTGCGTCAGCACCTCGACGTTGGCGAGGCCGGAAATGCGGTCGACGAGATAGCGCGACATGGTGGCGCTCATGCTGGGTCCACGCACCAAGAGCCACACCTTCTTGGCCTGGCTGGCGAGATAGACGGTCGCCTGACCCGCGGAGTTGCCGGCACCGACCAGCACCACCTCCTCGCCTCCGCAGAGCTTGCCCTCCAGCGGCGAGGCCCAGTAGTGCACGCTCGAGGCCTCGAACTCCTCGAGCCCGGGAACTGAAAGCCGGCGATAGCGCGCGCCGTTGGCGGCGACGACGGCACGCGCCGTCGTGGTCTCGTCGTTGGCGAGGCGCAACACGAATCTGCCCTTGCTTTCGTCATTGCCGTCGCCGCGCACCTCGAGCCCCATCACCTCGGTGGGGATCGCCATTTCGGCCCCGAACTTCTGCGCCTGGTTGAACGCGCGCGCCATCAGCGCGATGCCGCTGATACCGGTGGGAAAGCCGAGGTAGTTCTCGATGCGGGCGGATGCGCCGGCCTGTCCACCGAAGGCGCGGCAGTCGAGGACGACGACCGACAGTCCCTCCGAGGCGGCATAGACGGCGGTTGCGAGACCCGCGGGACCGGCTCCCACAACGGCAACGTCATAGACCTTATTAGGGTCGAGGGTACTGACGAGACCAAGGCAGCGGGCGAGCGTATTTTCGCTGGGATTGTGCAGAAGCGCGCCGCTCGGGCACAGGACCATGGGGAGCTGGCTCGGATCGATGTTGAATTTCTCGACAAGCGCCCGCGCCTCCGCGTCCGTCTCCGGATCGAGGCTCTGATGCGGATGACCGTTGCGACGGAGGAAGTTCTCGAGCCGGAGCGTATCGCCGTTGCCGGCGCGCCCCACGATCACGGGGCCGCCGCTTCCGGTCTCGATCAACCCCACCCGACGCAGGATCAGGGCGCGCATGATGCGCTCGCCGAGGTCAGCCTCGGCGATCAGCAAGGCGCGCAGCCGATCGGTGGGAATGATGAGCGCATGCACAGCGCCCTTGGCGTAGGCGTCGATCAGCGCCGGCCGGCCGGAAAGCTGCGCGAGCTCGCCCATGAAGGAGCCGGGGTGATGCGTGACGATCAGCCGGTTGGGGCCGGACCGCATTCGCTGCCAGATGTCGACCTCGCCGGAAATAATGATTGTCACACCCTGGGCGACTTGCCCGACGTTCGCCAGCGCCTCTCCGGCAGCATAAGTGCGGCAGGTGCCGAACCGGCGCACGCGCTCAATCTCCGTGGGATCGAGGGCGAAGAACATCTGCGCGGAGCGCGTATCGATGATCGATTGCTGGGGGGCTGCCATGGGGTCCCGTTCGCTGAAGCTGGTCGCAGTCTTATAGCCGATTAGCGCGCAAGCGACTGCGGCTGTTGCCACCGGCTGGCCTCAGGGCCGCGTCGGCGGCGTGCTGGCAAATGAATTGGCAAGCTCACGCATCATCGCCCGCACATCGGGGTGCTCGTCGGGCTCCCAGCCGGAGAGCATATCCTTCAAGTCCTGCTCACGCCGTTGCAATAATCGGTGATAGTCGCTGCGGCCCTTCTCGCTCAGATCGAAGTCTCCGCCAGAGGCTTCGATCAGCATCCCGGCCGCGACGAGCTGTGCGAGCAGCCGCTCGCACAGCGACTCCCCGACGCGCAGGCGCTGATCGAGCTCGGACTTGGTGGTCGGGCCGTTCATTTCGCCGATGCGGGCCAGCAGCCAGAGCTGGTCGGGCTCCAGCGGGATGCCCATGCGCGTCGCGGTGCGCGTGTAGACCTGCCAGCGGTTCTCGCGCGCTGTCATCCGCGTGACGATACGTTCAAGCTCCTCCAGCGACGTCGCATCGCGCGGCGCCTCGAAGGCGTCGCCTATGGGCTGTGGAGCAATGCTCGTGCGCAGCGGCACCTCCTCAATCGCAAGCGAG
Source organism: uncultured Alphaproteobacteria bacterium (assembly GCA_963817485.1). Lineage (GTDB taxonomy): Bacteria > Pseudomonadota > Alphaproteobacteria > Rhizobiales > Hyphomicrobiaceae > Hyphomicrobium_A. Next base: position 19,619 of record CAWFOR010000005.1, read on the forward strand.
AGCAAGAAGGAGATAAAGGCAAGCAGCGCCGCCGTCTTGAACACCGGATGCAGCGCGTCGACGAACAGGGCGAGATAGGTCGAGCGCAACGGCTCGGTGAGCGCCGCAATTGCTGCCGGATCCTTCAGCGTGAAGGGAACATTGGGCATCGCTTGAGCGATATTGGCTTCGAGGGCGAACGCGAAGATGCCGCCGAACAGCGCGGCCCCGACCGCACCACCGATCGAGCGGAACAGCGTCGTCCCCGAGGTCGCAACGCCAAGCAGCTCGTAGCTGACGGCGTTCTGCACGGCCATGACGAGGATCTGCATGACCATGCCGAGCCCCAGCCCGAGCAGCAGCATGTAGCCGGACGCGGTCAGCGCCGGCGTCGCCACTTCGAGGCGCGACAGCAGAAACAGCGCGATCGTCATCAGCGCGGTGCCGCAGATAGGGAACATGCGGTAGCGGCCGATGCGGCTGATGATCTGGCCGCTGACAATGGAGCTGACGAAGACGCCGAGCATCATGGGCGTGAGATGCAGTCCGGCCCTCGTGGGGTCGAGCCCTTTGACGACCTGCAGATAGACGGGGAGCAGCGTGATCGAGCCGAACAGCGCCATGCCGACGATGAAGCCGATCGAGCTCGCGATCGCGAAGGCCCTGTTGCGGAAGAGCGAAAGCGGCAGCAGGGGATCGGGCACGACCGTTTCGACGTAGAGGAAGCCCGCGAGCGCCAGCACGCCCAAGAGCGAGATCGCGAACATGCTGACGGGAGCCTGGGCCAGAAGCGTGCTGCCGAGGCTTGAAAGCAGGATCACGCAGGTGAGCGCGACCGCAAGCAGCGCAGCGCCGGCGTAGTCGATGCCGACGACAGCCGGGCGCTTGTGCGGCTTGAAGGTCGCATTGATGACGGCCAGCGCCAACAAGCCGAGCGGCACGTTGATGTAGAAGATCCAGCGCCACGACAGGTGATCGACGATGAAGCCGCCGACCAGCGGGCCGATCACGGTCGAGATGCCGAATACGCCGCCGAAGAAGCCCTGGTAGCGGCCACGCTCGCGCGGGGGCACGATGTCGCCGACGACGGCAATCGCGGTGACGATGAGCCCGCCGCCGCCGAGCCCCTGCACGATGCGGAACGCGATCAGCTCCGGCAAATTCTGCGCTAGCCCGCACAACGCCGAGCCGATGAGAAAGATCACGATCGCGGTTTGCAGCACGATGCGCCGGCCGAAGACATCGCCGAGCTTGCCGTAGAGCGGCACCACGATGGTGGTCGCCAAAAGGTAGGCGGTCACGATCCAGGAGAGATGCGTCAGGCCGCCGATCTCACCGACGATGGTCGGCAGCGCGGTGGAGACGATCGTCTGGTCGAGGGAGGCAAGCAGCAGAACGAGAACGAGCGCGGAAAAGATCGCCGAGCGCTCCCGCGGGCTCACCTCGTCGGCACCACGGCCAGCCGGTGTTTCGCGTTGCATGTGGGTTGAAAGTCTTGTCCCAGGCGGAAGGTTGCGGCCGGTTGGGCACGATCCTCCAGCCATCGGGGGATAACGCGGATCGTCTCGCCGATCCGTCGGCTCGGGCGCGTTTACCAGGGTGCGGCGGGAAGGGCAATTATTGTAGGCGACCGCACGGGGCGGCGGCCATCAAGCGGCATTGAACGCAGACAAAAAATGGGAAGGCCGCGCAGCCCGGTATCGCTACCAGATCCACGCGGCCTCGTGATTGCGCAAAACAACCCAAACGGGGAGACCCTTGTGAGGCCGCCTGCTCAGTGAGGGATGTCCTTCTTCTCCAAGTCCGGGATCGAGTCGCCGCCCTTCATGGAACGCTCGGGAACGTTCGGGCCGGGCGAGTTGCCGAGCTGCATGCGCTCCTGCGTGACGATCGACTTGTCGGGGCCCTGCGACGCGCCGGGATCAACATCCGGAGCCGCGGAATTGCCGAGCTGCTCCTGCTCTTCCTTGACGATCGACTCGGCGTTAGCCGACGTGGCGGCGAAAAGCGCGAGAGCGCTCGTGGCCGCGAGAACTGCGATGATCTTGTTCGACACCATGTTTTGTCACCTCCACAAATTTCAAATTGTCACGATCCGACCTTCGATCACTTGAGGGACAAGCTCTTCCGAAGGCGCCACCGTCCGACCCGTGGAGTTACGCAAAAAAACCCTAAGGTTCCGCTCGCCGAAAGCCGACAATTGCAACAGTGGTGCGTGCACGCACAACGCGCGTTTCGCCCGGACAACTCGGGGGTGCGGCTATTGTTTGCAGGGCTGCCCGGCCGCCAGATCATCGGCGCGTTATGGTTTCCCAAGTTAACCTCAGCGCCTATATGATGGCGGGGCGGCGCGAACTCGTGGGACATGCCAGCCCCCAAAGAAAAGCAGGCCTTAGCCATTGAAAGCAAAGCGTAAAGAACCGCCCATGGACCAAGTCGTTCGCCCCAGCCGCTCCGAGGTCGAAGCGGCCTTCCGCACCATCATCCGTTGGACCGGCGACAATCCCGACCGCGATGGATTGATCGAGACGCCGCAGCGCATGGCGCGCGCCTACGAGGAATACTTCAAAGGCTACGCCGAGGACCCCGAAGCGATCCTGTCTAAGACCTTCGAGGAGACCGAGGGCTACGATGAGATGATCGTTTTGCGCGGCATTCGTTTCGAGAGCCATTGCGAGCATCACATGGCCCCGATCATCGGGCGCGCGTGGATCGCCTACATCCCCAACGGCCGCGTGGTCGGCATCTCCAAGCTCGCGCGCATCGTCGAAGCGTACGCCAAGCGCCTGCAGATCCAGGAGAAGATGACGGCGCAGATCGCCAACGCGATCGACACGGTGCTGCGGCCGCAGGGTGTCGGTGTCGTGCTCAAGGCCGAGCATTTCTGCATGACGGCGCGCGGTATCATGAAGCCCGGCACCGACCTCGTCACGAGCCGCATGCTGGGTGTGTTCCGCGACAGCGCGATCACGCGGCAGGAGTTCATGTCGATCGTCGACTAATCGTCATCCTCAGCGCTCTCGTCGGCGCCCGCTGCCGGGGCGCCGTAATCGACACGGACGAGATAGAGACCCGAGGCCGTCGCCACCGGCCCGCATGCCGCGCGGTCGCGGGCTTCGAGCGCCGCCTCGAGATCTGACGCGCGCCATTTTCCCTCGCCGACAAGCTTCAGGCTGCCGACCATGGACCGCACCTGGTTGTGCAGGAACGAGCGCGCGGAAGCCTCGACGACGATCTCATCACCGCTCCGGCGGACATCGAGCCGGTCGAGCGTCCGCAAGGGCGAGTTCGCCTGGCACTGCGCGGCGCGAAAGGTCGTGAAATCGTGCCGGCCGAGAAGCGCGGGTGCGGCCGTCGCCATCGCCTCGGCGTCAAGCGCGACCGGCACCCACCAGACACGATTGTAGTCGAGCGCGGGCGGCGCGCGCCGCGACAGGATGCGGTAGCGGTAGTGGCGCGCCGTGGCGCTGTAGCGCGCGTCGAAGGTGTCGTCTGCGCCCGCGCAGTCGAGCACCACCACCGGCACCGGCTTCAGATAGAAGTTGACCGCTTCGCGCACCCGGAACGGCTCCCAAGCCTTCGCCAGATCGAAATGCGCAACCTGGCCGAGCGCGTGCACACCCGCATCGGTGCGCCCAGCGCCGCGGACGCTCGCCGCCTCTCCGCAGAACTGAAACAGAGCGGCCTCGAGGGCACCCTGCACCGAGGCGCCCTGCGCCTGACGCTGCCAGCCGAGAAACGGCGTGCCGTCGTATTCGACGAGGATGCGGTAGCGGGGCATGAAGGCTCGGGAGGCTCAGGACGCGCAACGCGGAGGATTGCCGCTCATCCCTAGCCGCGCTGACCCGGGGCCTCAACCTTCATCGCCGCTAGGCCTCAGCGGGTCGGGTAGGCGGGGTTGTCGACGTTCAACACCAGCGGGGCCCTGTCCGGGTTGACGATCAGGTGCTGGGTCGGCGGCACCGGGCGATAGACGCGGACCCCGTGCTCGACTGTGACCGTGGCGCCATAGATGGGGCGGCTCTCGATGCGCGTGGTCTGCGCGGTCTGCGCTTCTGCGGAGCCCATGAGCGCAACAGCGACAAGCCCGAGGGGCAGAAGTCCGAGAACACGCATAGCACCACTCCATTCACGCAAAGCCATCGTAAACAATAGCTTAGCGTGGTTGCATGCGCAGGTCCAATGATCGCTGGCGCCTTGGCTGGCCGGCTCAGGGCCCGAGGACCGCACCCCGGGCTAGGGGAAATCCGCGCAGGAACTCCGCGGCTCCCATCGGCCTCTTGCCGGCGCGCTGCAACTCCAAAAGGCGGACTGCACCGGATCCACACGCGACGGTGAGCGCATCGTCGAGCACCTCGCCGGGGACCCCACCCCCATCGGCAAGGCCCGCGCGGAGCACCTTGACCCGCTCGACCTTCCCTGCGGCCGTTGCCTCAAACCAGGCGCCCGGAAACGGCGACAGCCCACGGATGAGGTTGTGAACCTCGCGCGCGGGCCGCGCGAAGTCGATGCGCGCCTCGGCCTTGTCGATCTTCGCCGCGTAGGTCGCGCCTTCACCCGGCTGCGGCGTGCACTCGAGCAGCCCGCGCTCCAAGCCGCCAAGCGCGCGCACCATGAGGCTCGCGCCACGTCGCGCCAGCTCGTCGTGCAGCTCGCCCGCCGTCGCCTCGGGGCCTATGGCGACGGGCTCGGCCAAGCACACCGGGCCGGTATCAAGGCCTTCCTCCATGCGCATCACCATAACGGCGGTCTCGGCGTCGCCGGCCATGATGGCCCGCTGGATGGGCGCCGCTCCGCGCCAGCGCGGCAACACGGAGGCGTGCAGGTTGAAGCAGCCGAGGCGCGGCGCAGCGAGGACCGGCCGAGGCAGCAGCAGCCCGTAGGCGACGACGACCGCGGCATCCGCATTGAGAGAGGCAAATTCCCGCTGCTCGGGCTCGCGCTTGAGGCTCGTGGGCGACTTCACCGGGATGCCGGCGTTCGCGGCGAACCGCGCAACCGGCGACAGCCGCTCCGCCATGCCCCGCCCCGCCGGCCGCGAGGGCTGCGTGTAGGCCGCCACGACCGCGTGCCCGGCGCCCAGGACCTCGGCCAATGTCGGCACGGAAAAGTCGGGCGTACCCATGAAGACAATGCGCAGCGTCATTGGCAGGGCATCCGCTTACGGGGTTGGTGCAGGGCGTCAGAGCGCTTCCGTGGCGCGCGCCTGCTTCTTGAACTTGCGCACCACCATGTCGCGCTTCAGCGAGGATAGGAAGTCGATGATCAGCTTGCCGTCGAGGTGGTTGATCTCGTGCTGGATCGCGGTCGCAAGCAGGCCGCTCGCCTCGAGCTCCTGGCGGTCGCCGGCCCGATCCGTGTAGCGCACGGTCAGCAGCGCGGGCCGCTCGATCTCGACGCGCACGTCGGGGATCGACAAGCAGCCCTCCTCGTGCAGTCGCATCTCGGCGCCGAGCGACACGATCTCGGGGTTGACCAGGCAGAGGGGCTGGGGCGCCTCCTCGTCCTCAGCCACATCGATCACGAGAAGCCGCCGTGGCACGCCAACCTGCACGGCGGCGAGCCCGATCCCCGGGGCCGCGTACATCGTCTCCAGCATATCGTCCATGAGGCGGCGCAAATCGTCGTCGACGCGCTCCACCGGCTCGGAGACCTTGCGCAGCAGCGGATCGGGAAGAGTGATGATCGGTCGGATCGCCATGCTCGTGAGATAGGAAAGTACGCGATTGCGGTCAATTGCGCTGCTGATCTGAGCAACTCCCGCAGCCTAGACGGTTTCACCGGTTGGCGTCAGAACCGGCCGGGCTCAGATGTATAGGCGATTCTGCTGCCATGGCTCGGCCTGACCTTCAGCGATAGCTTTTCACAGGCCCCGGCGACGTTCCCGCGTTATCATGCTCCAGGCCGGCCTCCCCGGCCGACGCCGCTTGGAATACGACGGAGCAAGGAAAGAAGGATAGGCTTTGCCGGCTCATTCGCTTGCGAACTCGCGTGCTCCCATGCACCTGACGCGCTCATCCGTGATCCTCGGCTGGCAGGAGTGGATCGCCCTGCCCGACCTCGGTCTACCCGCGCTCAAGGCGAAAATCGACACCGGCGCCAAGACCTCCTCGCTCCATACGCACCTGATCGAGCCCTACGGTCCGGCCAAGCGCCCGATGGTGCGGTTCACCGTGCGCCCCAACCCAAGCCGCGAGGATCTGGAGGTCGACGCCTGCGCTGAGGTCATCGACCGGCGCGCGGTGACGAGCTCGAACGGCGAGCGCGAGCTGAGGTACGTCATCGCGACCCGCCTTCGCATGGGCGACCGGTCGTGGCCGATCGAGGTCACGCTCGCGAACCGGCAGAAGCTCACCTACCGCATGCTTCTTGGCCGTCAGGCTATTCGGAGCAACATGCTGATCGATCCGGAGGCTTCTTTCCGCCAGCCCAAGCTCAGCTATACGCTTTATAGCCGCAGCTGAGCCGCACGAGAAGGCTCAGGCGAGCGCGAGGGCAGTGAGCAGCGCCCGGTTGACCGTCTCGATGCCGCAAAACCGCTCGGCCTTCGCGCGGCTCGCCCGGGCCATTGATGGAATGAGATCCGGGCGCTTCAAGAAGCTCTCCATCGCGGCAGTGAGCGAGCGCGCCTCCCTCGGTTCAGCAAAGCAGCCGTTGACGCGGTCATCGACCGTTTCCCGGCACCCGGCGACATCGGTCGTGACGATCGGCCGGCCGGCCGCCATGGCATCGAGCAGCGGCTGCGGCATGCCCTCGCCGTGCGAGGGATAGACGAAGACGTGCGACGTCGCGAACAGCGCGCGGGTGTCTTGCACCGGACCCAAGTATTCGACCGCGGGCGCGTAGGCCGTCACTTCGGCCGCCTGCATGCCGAGCGCGCCGTCGCCCGCAGAGCCTGCCAGCAGGAACCGGCAGTTGGGGGCGCGCTCGTGCAGCTCGCGGGCCGCCTCGCAGTATTCGACAACGCCCTTGCGTCGATCGAGCTCCGCGACCATCAGGAAGACGAGCCCGTCATCGAGCGGCGGCAGCGGCAAAAGCCCATACATCGCCAGATCGACGCCCGCGCCCGGCACAACCGAGGCCGGGAGCGCGGACGGCAGCATCCCGAGCCGTTTCAGAAGGCCGAGATCGTCGTGATTGAAGAAGATCGCCGCATCGGCCGCGCGCATGGCCTGGCTGTAGCGCCACGCCGGCATCTCGTCAGCCGCCAAAGGTCCCGTGAAGCGGTGCTCTGGCAAGGCATTGACGAGCAGGACCACGCGTTCCGCGCCGGCACCCTGCGCCGCGAGCGCGGCATAGATCATCGGCTTTGCCCCGCAGCCGAATACGGTATGCGGCGCCCAGGCCGCGAGGATGCCTTTGAGCGTCCCGATAGCCTTCCAGTCAGCGAAGAGCTTGAGGCCGTTTTGCTGGCCCTCGAAGATGGCTCGCTCGGCGCCCATGCCGTCGAGAGCTCGGATGTCGGCTGCCGTAAATTCCGGCGCGACGACGAGAAGCTTGTGCCTGCGGCCAGCGATCTCGGAGAGGAGCGCCCGCCGCAGGAGCTGTAGCGGCTCGCCGGACGCGCAAACGACGGCGACTCGCCTGACGCCTTTCGCCGGTGCTGCTGCAGGCATCGCCATGTTCAGTGCAAAGTCCGCGACGAGGGGCTCCACGCCGAACGCGGCTGCTCCCCATCCTGCGCCGGCGTTGCCTCGGAGTGATAACCCTCCACGGTCCGCATCAGCACGGAATGCATGGTCTCGACGTCGCGCGCGTTCATTGCCGCTTTGAGCAGGCCAAGCTCGCGCTCGAGATCGGCGCGCGGCAGGAACGGCTCGTCCGAGCGCAAGATGCGCGGGTGCTCGGTTGCCTTTGTGTTGGCGCCGATCAGCAGCTCCTCGTAGAGCTTCTCGCCGGGGCGCAGGCCGGTGTAGACAATGGCGATATCGCCCTCGGGGGTCTCAGGGGTCCTCACCTCGAGGCCGGTCAGGCGGATCATCAGGCGCGCGAGGTCGTCGATGCGCACCGGCTCGCCCATGTCGAGCACGAACAAGTCGCCGCCGTGCGCCATGGCGCCGGCCTGGATGACGAGCTCCGCCGCCTCGGGGATCGACATGAAATAGCGGATAATCTCGGGATGGGTGACCGTCACGGGGCCACCCGCGCGAATCTGCTGGCGGAATTTTCTGACGACGGAGCCTGAGCTGTCGAGCACGTTGCCGAAGCGGACCATGGTGAAAACGGTCGAACCTCCGCTCGCGGCTTCGGCCTGCAGGATCAGCTCGGCGAGGCGCTTGCTCGCCCCCATCACGTTGGTCGGCCGCACGGCCTTGTCGGTAGAGATCAGCACGACGAGCTCGACGCCTTCGGCCTTGGCGCAATCGGCGAGCACCTGCGCGCCGAAGGTGTTGTTCGACAGGCCGCAGATCGGGTTCTGCTCGACGATCGGAACGTGCTTGTAGGCGGCCGCGTGATAGATGACCTCGACGCCGTGCTGGGCGATCGTTTCGCGCACCTGCGTGGCATCGAGAACGGAGCCCAGCACGAGGACGAGTTCGGGCCGGGCGGAACCGTGCAATGACCCGATCAAAGTGCACGCCTCTTCCCCAATCTCGTAGAGCGCTGCTTCCGAGATATCGAGCAGCACAACCCGGCGCGGGCTGTGCTTCAAGAGCTGGCGCACGAGCTCGGAGCCGACCGAGCCGCCGGCTCCCGTGACAAGGATCGACTTGTCCTGCGTCTTGCGGGCGAGCAGCTCGCTGTTGGGCGGAACCTTGTCGCGTCCAAGCAGGTCGTTGACCTCGAGCGGGCGCAAATCGCTGACACGCACGCGACCCGACGTGATGTCCTCGATCGCCGGCAGCACCTTCAGCTCGACGGGATGGACGGCCAGCTCCTTCAGCATGCGACGGCGCTCGCGCCGACGCTCTTCGGGAAGCGCGATCAGGATCTCGCGCACATTGTGCCGCTCGATGAGCGGTCCGAGCCGGTCGGGGTTGTAGACCTTGAGGCCGGCGACATACTGGCGCCAGAGCGAAGGCTCGGTGTCGATGAATGCGACCGGGTCGCGGTCGTTGGCGCGGCGCAGGGCGGCGAGCAGCTGCACGCCGAGCTGTCCGGCGCCGAAGATGATGACGGCCTTGCGCTCGGCGTCGGCGGGGAGCTCGGCAAGGCGGATGCCGACGCTCTCCAGGAGCATCGCGGCGACGACCCGGCTCGCTGTGATGAAAAGCGTAGCCAGCACGCCGTAGGCAATCACGACCGAGCGCGGGATGCCCAATTGCCCGGACATGAATACGAGCAGCGACCAGATCAGCACCGAAAGCCAGATGCAGCCGATGATCCGGGTATGGCCGCGATAGCCGAGATAGCGCGTCACGAGCTTGTAGAGACCGGACAGCGCAAACGTCGAGACCGCGATCAGAGGCGCGCTCAGGAACAGCAGCGCCGTCGTCAAATCGCGCGGCACATAGAAGGTCGTGTAGCGCAGCGAGATCGGCAGCCACAGCGCCACGCTGAGCAAAAGGAAGTCCCAGCCGACCAGGATGCCGCGCTTGTTGAAGCGGGGCAGCTCAAGCAGCCAGGTTTGCCAGCGCGCCCACAAAGGATGGAACGTCGGAATCACGGTCACCTTCCCCCTTGCGCCCTTCCCCGACAGTCGAAGGCCGCTTAAGCAGCGACAGCAGCAATTCTTGATGCAGGCTCAACAGGATAGCAGATCGGGCTTTGTTGTCTCAGCGATTTGCCCGATCCGGAAAAATCCGAGAAATAGCATTGGGTTGGCTGCGCCGCTAGGCTCGGCAAACCTTATGCACGCCATGTTTCGCTCACGTTTGGCGCTCGTATTCGAGTCGCTGCCGCTACGTCGCTCGAGGCTATCTCGATCCCGCCTGCAACGCGTCGATCCAGTGGTAGGCGAGCCAGACCGCAAGTACGCCGAAGAGGACGCCACCGAGCATGCTTCCGGTGAGCACGCCCGCAGCAGCCCCGAGATAGGCGCCGAGCGCGACGAACGGTATCGTACCGAGCGTCGCACGCCCCCAATTGAGCACGGTCGAATAGTGCGCACGCCCTAACGTGTTGAAGGCGGCGTTGGCGACAAACAGCGCGCCGAGGAAGACGAACAGCGGCGCCAGGTAGCGGCAGTAGAAGATGACGAGCTCGGCCGTCTCACCGGTCGCACGAAAGGCGGCGGCGATCGGGTCGGCGAGAAGGGCGAGCACGAGCCAGGCAATGCCGGTGAAGGCCGCCGTGACGAGCAGCGATTGGGTGAGCGTTGCCCGCATGCGGTCGAACTCGCGAGCCCCATAGTTCTGGCCGATGATCGGACCCACGGTGGCCGACAGAGCGAAGATGGCGCCGAAGGCTACAGACGTGATGCGCCCGAGGATCGCCCAGCCCGCTACCGCGCTGTCACCGAACGGTGCGATCGCGCGCGTCACGTAGGCGTTGGCGATTGGGGTCGCGATGTTGGTCAGAACCGCCGGCATTGCGACGGCAAACAGCACCGGCGCATCTGCGAGAAGCGTCGGCAGCCGCAGGCGTCCCGCGAGGTCGTGCACCCAGATCACGCCGTAGAGCCCGACGCCCATCATGACGAGCCGCGCCACGACCGAGGAGATGGCCGCGCCCTCGATGCCGAGACGGAGCCAAAGGATCAGGACGACATCGAGAGCCGTATTCACCACGGCACCGATGAGGGTCACGCTCATGGCGCGGCCCGGATCTCCTACCGAGCGCAGCACCGAGGCCGAGGTCATGGCGACCGCGAGCGGCGGCATGGCCGGCACCAGAATGTCGAGGTACGTCGTGGCAAGGCCGGCGGCACGGCCAGTGGCACCGAGCAGGCTCAGGAAGCCACGGTATGGCAAGCCAGATGGCCAGGCTCAGGATGCTCGCCGCCCCGAACGTCAGCACGTGGGCGTTGAGCGATAGGCGCCTTCCACGCATGCGCCGGCCGGCACCCAGCGCCGGCGCCACCAGCGACGTCGCGGCAATCGACAGCCCAAGGCCTATCGAGACCGTCAGGAACACGATCGACCCGGCAAAACCCACACCCGCGATGATCGCCTCGTCGCCGAGCCAGCTCAGGAACAGGATGTTGGCGAGGTCGCAGAGGAAGATCGCCATCAGTCCGATGGCGCCTGTCCCCGTCATCACGAGGATGTGCCGGAGGATCGAGCCGCTCACGAACTTGGGCCGCGACGCGTTGGACCGCCGCGGTCTGCCGGCGCCCTCCGTGAGCGAGCCGCCGCGAGCTGGGGCCGGCGTTGTCAAAGCCTGCGCCTCGCCTTGATGGCGGCGGCGAGCGTGCCCTCGTCAAGATAGTCGAGCTCTCCACCGATCGGCACGCCCTGCGCGAGCCGCGACACCACGACTCCGGTCGGCGCCAGCTGCTCGGTGACGTAGTGGGCCGTGGACTGCCCCTCGACGGTTGCGTTCAAGGCGAGCAGAATTTCGTTCGCTTCGCCGGAGCCTGCCCGCTCGATCAGCTTGCCAATGTTGAGCTTGTCGGGACCGATGCCGTCGAGCGGGGAAAGATGTCCGCCGAGCACATGGTAGAGGCTGTTGACGACGCCTGCCCGCTCGAGCGCCCACAAATCGCCGATCTCCTCGACGACGACGATCATCGAGCGGTCGCGGCGCGGGTCCTGGCACAAGGAACACGGCGAGACCGTATCGAGGTTGCCGCAAACGGGGCATTCGACGATCTTCTCGACCGCGGCGGCGAGCGCTTGCGACAGCGGCAACAAGAGATCGTTGCGTCGCTTAAGGAGCGCCAGCGCCGCCTTACGTGCAGAGCGCGGCCCGAGCCCCGGCAGGCGGCCAAGCAACTGCACAATGCGTTCGATTTCTGGGCCTGAGACTTTGCGGGTCATGCAGCAACGGTTGAGGCCGCTCGCGCGGCATGCGCCTTTAGCAGGGCGGGATCGGGTAGTACGACGAGCGCTTCCCTATAGAAGGCCCGCGGGCGACCTGCCAAGTCGGGAAAGACTGCCAACGGCGAGTTGGCCTTGCGCCAAATCAAAGTAAGACCAATTTCCAAGTCGTAAGCAGCTTCGGCGAGGATTAAAAGGTTTGTACTTAGCCACCTAACGAATAATGCGCACCGCCTGGACTTCCAGGTAGTGGGAGGAACCCAAACATGCAACTCATCGTGAAAACGGACACCCCGGCGACGGCGCTGCAGCGCGTCGGCCAGAAGATCAGCATCCGCAATCGGTACGAGAACTTCATCGGAGGCGGCTGGGTGCCGCCCGCGCAAGGCCGCTACTTCGAGAACCGCACGCCGATCAGTGGCGAGGTCGTCTGCGAGATCGCACGCTCGTCCGCCGAGGACATCGAGAAGGCGCTCGACGCCGCGCACGCCGCAGCCAATTCCTGGGGCAAGATGGCTCCGGCCGCCCGCGCCGACGTCCTGTTCAAGATCGCCGATCGCATGCAGGCGCATCTGACCGAGATCGCCACCGTCGAGACGATCGACAACGGCAAGCCCATCCGCGAGACGATGGCCGCCGACATCCCGCTTGCGATCGATCATTTCCGCTACTTCGCGAGCTGCATCCGCGCGCAGGAGGGATCGCTCTCCGAGATCGACGAGACGACGATCGCCTATCACTTCCACGAGCCGCTCGGCGTCGTCGGCCAGATCATCCCCTGGAACTTCCCCATCCTCATGGCCGTGTGGAAGCTCGCGCCGGCGCTCGCCGCGGGCAACTGCGTGGTCCTGAAGCCAGCCGAGCAGACGCCATTCAGCATCATGGTGCTGATGGACCTCATCGGCGACCTGCTGCCGCCTGGCGTCCTCAACGTCGTCAACGGCTTCGGCGTCGAGGCCGGCAAGCCGCTCGCCTCCAACCCGCGCATCGCCAAGATCGCGTTCACGGGTGAGACAACGACCGGCCGTCTCATCATGCAGTATGCGGCCGAGAACATCATCCCCGTCACGCTCGAGCTCGGCGGCAAGTCGCCCAACATCTTCTTCGCCGACGTGTTCAACGAGGATGACGCCTTCTTCGACAAGGCGCTCGAGGGCTTCACCATGTTCGCCCTCAACCAGGGCGAGGTGTGCACGTGCCCGTCGCGCGCACTTGTCCAAGAGTCGATCTATGACGCCTTCATGGAGCGCGCGATCCAGCGCGTAAAGAAGGTCGTGCAGGGCAACCCGCTCGATCCCAACACCATGATCGGCGCGCAGGCCTCCTCCGACCAGCTCGAGAAGATTCTGTCCTATATCAACATCGGACAGGGCGAAGGCGCCCGCGTGCTGACCGGCGGCAAGCAGGCCGATCTCGGCAAGGGCTTCGAAGGCGGTTACTACGTAGAGCCGACCGTGTTCGAGGGCCACAACAAGATGCGCATCTTCCAGGAGGAGATCTTCGGACCGGTCCTCGCGGTCACGAAGTTCAAGACCGAGGAGGAGGCCCTATCGATTGCCAACGACACGCTTTACGGCCTCGGCTCCGGCGTGTGGTCGCGCGACGGCAATACCGCCTATCGCATGGGCCGCGGCATCAAGGCGGGCCGCGTCTGGACCAACTGCTACCACCTCTATCCCGCGCACGCGGCGTTTGGCGGCTACAAGCAGTCGGGCGTCGGCCGCGAGACGCACAAGATGATGCTCGATCACTATCAGCAGACGAAGAACATCCTCGTCAGCTATAGCCCGAAGGCACTCGGGTTCTTCTAAGGGTCGGTGCCGTGGAGTGGGAGATCGGACTTCACCCGATCTTCCGCTCCCGCTCCGTATAGGCATGACCGTATCTCATGACCGTCTCTAGGGTCTCAAACACGCCCGCCGCCGCCGCCCTGATCGGCAAGCTGCGCGCGGTCCACGGCGATTTGCTCTTCCATCAATCGGGCGGCTGCTGCGATGGCAGCGCGCCGATGTGCTATCCGCTGGGCGAATTCAAGATCGGCCAGCGCGACGTCTACCTCGGACGCATCGCGGGATGTCCGCTCTACATCAGCGGGCCGCAATTTGAATATTGGCAGCACACGCATCTGATCATCGATGTCGTTCCCGGACGCGGCGCCGGCTTCTCGCTGGAAGCCCCCGAGGGCGTGCGCTTCCTGACGCGCTCGCGCGTTTTCACGGACGCCGAGATCGAGGAACTGGACCAAGCCGGAGGTCCCCCGCGGGGACCCGATGCCATGCACGCCAACGCCGGCTAGCGTTAATACGTTGCACGCGAACGTGCTGAGCGTGCTCTTAGTACGTTCGTACAAACACCTGAAAATGTTTAAATATTGAATGCGCCCCTGAATGAATAAATAAGGGGGATCGTGATCCTATTCTGGCGCTCGCGGGCTAAATCGGCATCCCGTCGGGAAATAGGGCACGCGCTGCATGGGATCCCTTACCCCAACGATTGCTCCGACCCCTCCTCACCCCAGAGTGCTCGGGTGGGTCGGGACGACCGCCCTCGCCATGGGCGGCAGCAATCAGATGATCTTCATCATCGCGGCGCTGTTCGTCGGCCAAGGCGCAATCCTCGGCCAGGGGAGCGCGGCGGTGCCGCTGCTCATGTTCGGCGTGCTGCTCGGCTGGGCCGCGGCACCCGCCTGGACCGAACTCGTCCTCATGTGGCCGAACCGCGTCGGCGGCATCTCCGCCGCCTGCGCCGAGGCATTCCGCCCCTATAATCCGGTGCTCGCCTCGCTCACGGGTACTTGCTACTGGTGGGGCTGGATTCCGACGTGCGGACTGACGGCGTTGCTGTCCGCGGCCGCTTTCCAGCACTGGTACTTCCCCACCCTGCCGGTCGAAGCTGTTGCTATCGGCATCGTCTGCTCTTTCACCTTCATCAATCTTTGCGGGATCGTTTGGGTTGCACGTCTTGCTATTCCGATCGCCACGGCCTCGGCCACGCTTGCGTTTCTTTCGGCCCTGATCCCGATCTTCTCGGGCACGGTCGACTGGCACCAGGCCTTTTCATATCAGTTGACCACGCCGTTCGAGGGCTGGTTCGGCGACGTCACCTCGGTCATGGCCGGCCTCTACCTGATCGGCTTCACGGCGCCTGCGTTCGAGGCCGCCGCCTGCCACGTCGGCGAGACGAAGGATCCCAACCGCAACGTGCCGCGCGCCATGCTGGCATCGGGCGCCATGGCCGGTCTCTACTTCATCGTGCTGCCCGTCGTCTGGCTCGGCGTGCTCGGGCCGGCCAAGCTGGGCGAAGACCTCGCAACCGTGCTCGGTCCGACTTTTGCCCCCCTACTTGGGAAGCTTCGGCAAGGCTGCCGCCATATGGTTCATCATTTTCAACATGTTCCACGGCACGCTGCAGCCCCTGGCAGGCGCGGCACGCACCATGTCGCAGCTTAGCGACGACGGGCTGCTGCCCCGCTTCCTGTCGTGGCGGCTCGCGCGCACGGACTGCCCCTGGGCCGCGACGGTGCTGACGGCGACCTGCGCGATCATCTTCCTCATGGCGGGCGATCCCGTGTGGATGATCGCCGCTGCCAACTTCACCTACCTCATCGGCATCTGCATGCCGAACATCGCAGCATGGCTGTTGCGGCGTGACCAGCCCAACGCCGTCCGCCCCTATCGGGCGCCGCGCGGCACCATCATGCTCGGCGTGGGTGCGGCATCGATCTGGCTGCTCTCGGCGATCCTCGGCTTCCAGCAATTCGGCCTGCCGACCGTTCTCTTTGGCCTCGCCCTCGCCTACTCCGGCGCCGCACTCTATGCCTGGCGCGTCATCGAGGACCGTAAGCGGCAGGGGCTGCCGGCATTCGCCCATACGCTGCATCTCAAACTTACCGGCGCGATGCTGTTTGTTCTGATCCTGGATGGAATTGCCTACCTCCTGGCCGTCAGCACCGTGTCGACCGAGCACAGCGTGCTGGTGTCGGTTTTGGCCGACATCTTCGTCGCCGTCGCACTGCTTACGATCAGCGTCGGCTTGATACTGCCGGGCATGATCACCTACTCGGCGCAGGAGGTGAGTGCGGCTGCGAAACGGTTAACATGGGGAACGCTACGCGATTTCACGCTCGCAATGCAGGCCCTCGGGCGCGGCGATCTGCAGGCCGCGCACGCCTCCGTCAACATCGTGCCCGTGAAGACTAACTCCCGCGACGAGCTGGGGGAGATGGCTGCAAGCTTCAATCTACTGCAGGAGCAGGTCAGGGACGCCGCCTTCGGGCTCGACGAAGCGCGCGAGAACATGCGCACCGCGCGCGCGGAGCTGCTCGAGCGCCACGAAGAGATTGCGCATCTTGCGCATCACGATGCGCTGACCGATCTGCCAAATCGCAATTCGCTCACGTCACGCCTGACGCAGACCTTCGAGCGCGCCAAGGTCCGCGGCGAGACCTTTGCCGTGCTGTCGATCGATCTCGACCAATTCAAGGAGGCCAATGACGTATTCGGCCACATGGTCGGCGATGAGCTTCTGTGCGCGGTCGCGCGCCGGCTCGAGATTGCGGCTGACGGAGCCTTCGTGTCCCGCGTCGGCGGGGACGAGTTCACGCTCATATCCAGAATGGGCCCGCAGCCGAAGACGGCCGAGGTGCTTGCGAGCCGCGTACTACAGGCGGTGGCAGACCCCTTCGAGGTGCGCGGGCAAAAGATCCCGCTTGGCCTCAGCATCGGAGCCGCAGTCTATCCGCGCGACGGCGCCGAGATGCCGACGCTGCTCGCCAATGCCGATGCCGCGCTCTACCGCGCCAAGGTTGATGGCCGCCACACGGCCCGCTTCTTCGATCCCGAGATGGATCGCCGCTTGCGCGAGCGCTTCGCGCTGCAGCTCGATCTGCGCTCGGCCATCGCACGCAACGAGCTGTTCCTCAACTATCAGCCGCAGGCCTCGATCGACGGCGAGGTATTCGGGTTCGAGGCCCTGGCGCGCTGGCGCCACCCGAGGCTCGGCGTCGTCCCGCCAAGCGAGTTCATCACGCTCGCCGAGCAGAACGGCATGATCGTCGAGATCGGCGCATGGGCGCTGCGCGAAGCCTGCCGCGAGGCGACGACTTGGGCAGCCCCGCTGCAGATCGGCGTGAACCTTTCTCCGGTGCAGTTCCGTTACGGCGATCTGGCCGGCCTCGTACACGTGATCCTCTTGGACACGGGGCTGCCGGCGGCGCGCCTGGAGCTGGAGATCACCGAAGGCGTCATCTTCGATGACCCGTCGCGCGCGCTTTCTACCCTGCGCCGGCTGAAGGGACTCGGTGTGAAAATCGCCATGGACGATTTCGGTACGGGCTATGCGTCGATGTCGTCGTTGCAGTCATTCCCGTTCGACAAGATCAAGATCGACCAGAGCTTCGTGTCCGGCGTGGATGCTAATCCCCAGTCGGCGGCGATTGTGCGCTCCATCATCGGTCTTGGAAACGCACTGGATATCCCGGTCATCGCCGAGGGGGTGGAGACCGAGGGCGAGCGAACCTTCCTGCGCCGCGAAGGCTGCGCCGAGATCCAGGGCTTCCTTATCGGGCGCCCGGCCCTCATTGAGATGTACGACGAGCTAACGAGCGGCGCGAAGGTCCGGCAGTTCACTGCAAAGGCTGTCTGACGCCCCCTCGATGCTCTGCGCGCTCTCGCCGCACTTCACGGGGCATCTGTTGCGCGCTTCATGTGGCCCGCACGCACTAGGAATTGTGAAATTTCACGTCAACATTCCGTCCAGGCACGCATTGCGCCGGCCGGCCCGACGGGCGCGCGCGGGACCGCTCTCGAGCAGGAAGCGATGAAGAAGACCGTACTGACGTTCTTGGTGATCGTGGCTTGCTGGCTCTCGCTACAAGACCCAGGCTTTGCCGACCCGGCATCGCCCTTCAAGGACCTGCCCGGACGATGGGTTGGCGACGGCCGCCTCGGCTTCAAGGAGGGTAAGTTTGAGGCCGTGAAGTGCCGCGCGACCTACTTTCTTTCCGACGACGGGGTCGAGCTCACGCAGAACATCCGCTGCGCTTCTGCGAGCGGAAACGTCGAGGTGAAGAGCGCGATCAAGCACAATGGAGACGCACTCACCGGCACCTGGAACGAGCTCGTCTACAATCTCGGCGGCGACCTCAGCGGACAGGTCTCCCCGAACGGCTTCCGCATCAGCGTGCGCGGCGAGGGCCTGACCGCCAACATGGAGGTCATCGTCCGCGAGGGAAAACAGATCATAGAGATCCAGTTCTTTTCCAACACACTCGTCGGATTGACGCTGGTGCTGAGCAAAGGCTGACGTATCGGGCGGCCCGCAGCCTCACTTCGCCTTCTGCTTCTGATAGGTGCCAATGATTTGAGCCTCTGCGAGCACGTGCCCGCGCATCGCCGCCTCGACGGCGGACTTGGTGACCGGCTTGTCGAGGTTGAGCTCGGTATCTAGCGCATAGAGCTTGTGGAAATAGCGGTGACGGCCGATCGGAGGGCAGGGGCCGCCGAAGTCGGCGCGTTTCCAATCGTTGAAACCGACCTGGGTGCCAGACGGAAGCGCGGCGCCGACCGCTTCGGCTAGCCCGGTAGAGCCCGGCGGCAAGTTGTAGAGCACCCAGTGCACCCAAGTGATGCGGGGGGCCTTCGGATCGGGTGCATCGGGATCATCGACGATGAGCACGAGGCTTTTGGTCCCGGCGGGAACGCCCGACCACGCGAGCGGCGGGGAGAGGTCGCTGCCCTCGCAGGTATACTTCGCGGGGATCTCAGCGCCGTCGGCAAAAGCGGTAGATGTAATGCGCAGGGTCACGGTTGCCTCCTTGCTCGCCGCCGCCAGGCTCATCATGAAAATCATCGAGAGCAGCGCGGCTCGTGCCGGTCGCCGTAGCGGCTCGAGCCGAGCCGAAGCGGGCATCGGCGCCGCCCTCTTAGAACAGCTTCATGCCGGGCGGTAGGGGGAGGCCGCCGGTCATATCCTGCATCTTCGCCTGCAGCTGTGCCTCAAGCTTGCCTTTGGCCTCTTGCGCGGCCGCAACCACGAGGTCCTCGAGGATCTCCGCCTCGCCCGGCTTCATCAGGCTCGGATCGATGGTGAGCTTCTTCAGGTCGCCCTTGCCGCCGAGCACCACCTTGACGAGGCCGCCGCCGGCCTGGCCGTCGATCTCCATCTGGGCGAGCTCCTCCTGCATCCGCTGCATGCGGGACTGCATCTCGCCGAGCTGCTTCATCACGCCCATAAGATCTTTCATTCGC
This sequence comes from uncultured Alphaproteobacteria bacterium, assembly GCA_963817485.1. Lineage (GTDB taxonomy): Bacteria > Pseudomonadota > Alphaproteobacteria > Rhizobiales > Hyphomicrobiaceae > Hyphomicrobium_A. Next base: position 38,706 of record CAWFOR010000005.1, read on the forward strand.
GCTACCTTTCTGGGGAAAGCCTTCAGCCGGTGCCGGTGTCGTCCTCGGCGGGCCCGAGCAGCGTGCGCACCTCGGCGATCTTCGCGTCTGGGAACTCGTCAAGGATGGCCTTGACCGCGGGGTGCGTCTTCAATGCGGCAAGCTCGGCGGCCTCGCGCTCGCGCCGCGCCTCAGCGATCGGCCGCGCGCCAGCCTCCTTCGATAGCAGCACCACCCAGCGCCGCTGCGTCCAAGCGATCAGCTTCTCGCGCAGCTCGTTGGCGATCTGCGGAGGTGCGCCGGGCGAAAGGAAGAGGTCGATCGATCCGGCCTGCGCGTCGAACTTCACGAGGCTGACGTGCTCTTCGAGGTGCACCTTCAGCTTGGCGTCGCGGCGCTCGGCGACGAGCGCGACGACCTCGGCGAAAGAGCGCGGATCGGCGATGGCACCGCTAATGGGCTCCTCGGTCGGCGCCTCGTCGATGATCTCAGCATCGCCGTCCATTGCCTCGTCGGCCGGCTCCCCAGCACTCGCTCGCTCGAGCGCGGTATCCCGCGTGCTTCCGTTGTCTCGGATTGCCGGCTTGCCCGAGCCGCGAGCAAGCGCGTCGCCGCCGCCGAGCGTACGGATGAGCTCATCGGGCGAGGGCAGATCGGCGGTATGTGCGAGCCGGATCAACACCATCTCCGCGGCAGCCTTCGCGTTCGGCGCCTTGCCCGTCTCCTCCCAGCCCTTCAAAAGCATCTGCCAGGCGCGCGCGAGCAACGGCATGGAGAGGCGCTCTCCAATGCTGCCGGCGCGGCGACGCTCCTCTGCGCTCAAGGCCTCGCTGCCGGCTTCTGCGCCGACGGTGCGCGACCGCGCCGCCGCGTGCACTGCCTCCGCGAGGTCGGCCAACACCTGCGTCGGCTCGGCGCCGTCGCGGTGCAGAGCGTCGAGCGTCTCGATCGCCGCCTTCGTGTCGCCGCGGAAGATCTGCTCGAGCAGGTCGAAGATGCGGCCGCGGTCGGCAAGACCCAGCATGTCGCGCACGGTCGCGGCCGTTACATGCCCCTGCCCCACGGCGATCGCCTGATCGAGCAGCGAGAGCCCGTCGCGCACCGAGCCTTCGGCCGCGCGCGCGATCATCGTCAATGCATCCGGCGCGGCTTGTGCACCCTCGCTGGCGACGATCTTGGTGAAATGCGTGGCAAGCTCCGGCACGTCGACGCGGCGTAAGTCGAAGCGCTGGCAGCGTGACAGCACCGTCACCGGCACCTTGCGGATCTCGGTCGTGGCGAAGATGAACTTGACGTGCTCATGCGGTTCTTCGAGCGTCTTCAGGAGCGCATTGAACGCCCCCTTAGACAGCATGTGGACCTCGTCGATGATGAATACCTTCATGCGCGCCATCGATGGGCCTAGCTGGGCCATACTGATGATTTCGCGCATGTTGTCGACGCCGGTGTTCGACGCCGCATCCATCTCCATCACGTCGATATGGCGGCTTTCCATGATCGCCACACAGTGATAGCCCGGCACCGGCATGTCGAAGGTCGGCGTCTTGACGGTATCCGTCTCGTAGTTGAGCGCGCGGGCGATGATGCGGGCGGTCGTCGTCTTACCGACGCCGCGCACGCCCGTCAGCATGTAGGCCTGTGCGATGCGCCCCGAGGCGAACGCGTTGCGCAGCGTCTTGACCATCGCCTCCTGGCCGATCAGGTCATCGAACGTCTGCGGGCGATACTTGCGCGCGAGCACGACGTAGGGCTTCGCCGCGCCCGCCTCGGCCGCGCCCTACTCCGTCTTCGCCTTTCCGATTTCTTCTTCGCCATGGCCTTAAAACTACCGCCGTCGGACTTCGGCCCACAGGGCCAGGGAGCAGCGACTCGTGGCGGAGCCGGCCCACGAGACGGGCGCCCGATCGCGGCTGCGATCGGATCAGCGCCCGTGAGCGACATATAGAGGAGGCTGGCGAACGACCCGCGTCCTGATCGTTAGGGCTGCTTCCTTCCGGACCTGACCCGGTTGGCGAGGGATGCGTCCGCCGCCAACCTCCCGAGCCGATTATGGGGGGTTGAGCCGCGCGTTACAACCCTCCCGCCGCGGCAGCCAACACTGTTGGCGCGCCGGCATTTTTTGCCGCGGGGCGATCAGATGCAGCGACCGCCGTCGACCTCCAGCGCAACGCCGGTGATGAACGACGACGCGGGCTCGGCGAGGAACAGCGCCGCGTTCGCGATGTCGTATGGCTGCGACAGGCGCCCGAGCGGAATGCCGACGATGAACTTGGCGCGATTCTCCGGTGTATCGGGCAGGCCCATGAACTGCTGGAGCATACCCGTCTCGCCCATCACCGGATTGATGGCGTTGACGCGGATGTTCTTCGGCGCCAGCTCCACCGCCATCGACTTCGTGAGCGTGATCACCGCACCCTTTGACCCGTTGTACCAGGTGAGACCGGGGCGCGGGCGTATGCCGGCGGTGGAGGCGATATTGATGATTGTGCCGCCGCCGCGCTGCTCCATCTTGGGGACAGCGGCTAGCGTAGACAGGTAGATCGACTTCACGTTGACGGCGTAGATGCGATCAAACTCCACTTCGCCCACATCGAGCAGCGGCTGATTGCGGTGCGTGATGCCCGCGTTGTTGACCACGATGTCGAGGCCGCCGAAGGCTTCGGTCGCCGCGCGTACCATGGCGTCGACATCGGTCTTCTTCGAGACGTCGCAGGAAACCGCGATGACGTTATTGCCGAGCGCCGCCGCAAGCTGCCGCGCACCCTCCCCATTGATGTCAGCAGCGATGACGCGCGCGCCTTCGAGCGCAAATAGCTCGGCAATCCCGCGGCCGAAGCCAGACGCAGCGCCCGTCACGATCGCGATCTTGTCCTGCAGTTTCCCCGTCATCCCAATGCCCTCAAGCGCCGCGGCGCCGCACCGGGATCTGCCCAGTCGCCGCAAGCCGCGCCGCCTCGGCGCGATAGGGGCTCGCCGGATAGGTGCCGAGCACCTTCTTCTCGCTGGAGAAGAACGAAAGCTCCTTCAGCGCGAGCTGCACCGGCCCGTCGGTCGGATGGCCTTCGATGTCGGCGTAGAACATGGTCGCGTTGAAGGTACCCTCGAGCTGATAGCTCTCGAGCTTCGTCATGTTGACGCCGTTGGTCGCGAAACCGCCCAGCGCCTTGTAGAGGGCGGCAGGAATGTTGAGCACGCGGAAGATGAAGGTCGTGATGACGGGGCCATTTCCGGGTTCGGCGTCCTCGGGCTCGGCCGAGAGCACGACGAAGCGCGTCGTATTATGCACCTCGTCCTCGATGTCACGCGCAAGGATATCGAGGCCGTAGATCTCGGCTGCGAGCGAGGATGCGATGGCCGCGAGCGAGGGGTCCCTCGATTCGCTCACCAGGCGCGCCGAGCCCGCAGTGTCGGCTTCCGGCACCGGCTTCAATCCGAGCTCACTCAGCTTTCGGCGGCATTGGCCCAGCGCGTGCGTATGGCTCAACGCGCGCTTGATGGTGGAGAGGCTCGCGCCGGGGCACGCCATCAACTGGTGGCGCACGCGCAGGAAGTGCTCGCCCACGATATAGAGATCGGCCTCGGGCAACAGGTGATGGATATCTGCGACGCGGCCGGCGACCGAGTTCTCGATGGGGATCATAGCGTATTGGGCGTCGCCCGACTTCACCGCGAGCAGCGCATCCTCGAATGTCGCGCAGGCGATCGCGTCATAAGCGGGAAAGGCTTCGCGGCAGGCGAGATGCGAGTTGGCGCCCGGCTCGCCCTGATAGGCGATGCGCGGAGCCGACCCTTTGGTTTCGGCGGCTCCGCCAGGTTGCGTCGCCGCGCTCGTCTGGCGGGTGTTGCTGGGCATGGGTCTTTGATGAATGAGCCCCGTCCGCATCAGCGAGCGTCAGCGTGCGGGCGGGTTGGCGCTCCCGATGAGGCGGCGCGCCCGCTCGAGATCGGCCGGAGTATCGACACCGAGCGGAACAGTGTCAACGATCTCGACGTCGATGCGCATGCCGGCTTCGAGAGCACGCAGTTGCTCGAGCTTCTCACGCTGCTCGAGCGGCGACGGCTTCAAGCCGACGAAGCGTTGCAGCGCCGCCCGGCGGTAGGCGTAGATGCCGATGTGATGATAAAGGGGTCCTTCACCATAGGGGGCGGTCGCGCGCGTGAAGTAGAGAGCGCGCAGGCGCCGCGTACCGGCGATGGGCGTGCCGACGACCTTCACGACGTTGGGATTGGTCCGCTCCTCGGGCTCGCGGATCTCGGCGGCGAGCGTGGCGATGTCGGCATCGCCGGCGGCGAGCGGCTCAAGGCACGCCTCGATGAGATGCGGCTCGAGCGTCGGCAGGTCGCCCTGCAGGTTGACGACGTAGGACGCCTCCCCATCCGGATCGAGGCGGCTCACCGCCTCATAGATGCGATCCGAGCCCGACGCATGGTCGGGCCGCGTCATCAAAGCTTCACCGCCCGCCGCAGCTACGGCGGCGACGATCTCGTCGCTATCGGTTGCAACGACCACGCGGCCCGCCTGCGCGGCGATGGCGCGGCGCCAGACGTGCACGATCATCGGCTCGCCGGCGATATCGACCATCGGCTTGCTTGGCAGTCGCGTTGCCGCCATGCGCGCGGGTATGAGGATCAATGTGCGCGTCATCGCGGCAGCTCTGCTCAACTCTTAACCGGTGGCAATTGGTCTCGGGCCGAGGCACTTAGAACGGCACCGACCTTGGTTGCAAGCCGAAGCGGAATTCCTATAGTCGCGCCGGTTCGCCCGTCGGGCGCGAATTGATGAGCGGGCATGGGGTGACCATGGATACCTTCGAGTTAGCCAAGATCGCCGGCGCAGTGCTCTCCGCACTTCTCGTCATCGTCGGGTTCCGCACGATGTTGGAGATCGCCGAGGAGTCCCGCCCGAAAGAGAAGCCGGGGTTCACGCTTCCGCTGCCGGCCGAGCAGACGCCCGCCGCCCAGCCCGGAGCCGGCGCCGCGGTCCCCGCTCCGGTCGCCTTGCCGGCCTTCGATCCCGCCGCGGTCGTGAAAGCCTCCGCCGACGGCAATGCGCAGAACGGCGCCACGACCTTCAAGAAGTGCCAGGCGTGCCACGATGGGACGAAGGGCGGCCCCAACAAGGTGGGCCCCAACCTGTGGGGTATCGTCGGGCGCCCGAAGGCGGCACACGAGGGCTTTAACTATTCCGACGCCTTGAAGGCGAAGGGCGGCAATTGGACCCCGGAGGACCTCGTCACCTTCGTGCACGCGCCCAAGACCTTCGCTCCAGGCACGAAAATGCTTTTTCCCGGCATCCCGGACGCCACCGACCTTGCCGATCTGCTCGCCTATTTGAACACGCTCAAGTAGCGCTTGCGCTGCCGCCAAATGACAGCAAGTTAACTCGCACTTCGGCCCGGATTTTGCGACGTTGCACCCTGTTTGCCGTCTTAAGCGGGTGCGCCCCGATGGGCCCCGCCTCCCCCGCGGTGTGGTGAAGCTCGTGAGAGGAAGGATAAGCCTGGTGCTTGCGCGTCCCGACGTCCCCGCCATTCTGCTCGCAACCCTCCTCTGCCTCGGCGCCACGACCGGGCGCGCAGCCGCGCAAGCCGATCCGGCGGCCGTTGCCATCCCCGCAGCCCCGGAAACGCGCGACCAATACCGGCGGGCAGCGCGACACACCACCACGCGCTTTCCCTCGTCGGCGAGCCCAAGTACGGCCCCGACTTCAAGCACTTCGATTGGGTCAATCCGGATGCTCCGAAGGGCGGCACCGTGCGCGGCTTTGTCGAAGGCTCCTTCGACAGCCTCAACCCCTTCACGGTGAAGGGCGTGCCGGCATCGAGCCTCGGCCTCATCTTCGATTCGCTTATGACGAACAGCCCCGACGAGCCCTCGGCTCAGTATGGGCTCATTGCCGAGTGGGTCTCCTTCCCGTCCGACTACTCGACGGTGACCTTCGGCATCAACCCGAATGCGCGCTTCCAGGACGGCACGCCGATCACGCCCGAGGACGTGATCTTCAGCTTCGAGGGGCAGAAGAAGGCACATCCGCGCACGGCCTTCTACTACAAGAACGTCGTCAAGGCGGAGAAGACGGGCGAGCACGAGGTCACCTTCACCTTCGACGTCAAGGGCAATCGCGAGCTGCCCCAGATCGTCGGGCAGCTCAGCGTGGTGCCGAAGAGCTATTGGGAGGCCAAGAGCGCGAACGGCGAGCAGCGCGACATCACCAAGACCACCATGGAGATGCCGATCGGATCGGGCGCCTACAAGGTCAAGGAGTTCGACGCCGGCCGGTCCATCACCTACGAGCGCGTCAAGGATTACTGGGCAAACGATTTACCGGTCTCCAAGGGACAGTGGAACTTCGACGAGATCAAGCTCACCTACTTCCTCGACCGCACGCCTGCCTTCGAGGAGTTCAAGTCGGGCAAGCTCGACTACTGGGCGGAAAACGTCGCCAGTCAGTGGGCGACGGCCTACGGCTTCCCCGCGGTCGAAAAGGGCTGGGTCAAGAAGGAGGCGATCCCGGTCAAGCGGGTCGCGCCAATGCAGGCATTCGTCTTCAATTTGCGCCGCAAGCAGTTCCAGGACCCGCGCGTGCGCAAGGCCTTCGCGCTCACCTTCAACTTCGAGGAAGCCAATAAGAAGCTGTTCTATGATCTCTACGTGCGCGTCGCGAGCTACTTCGACAATTCCGAGCTCGCCGCGACCGGTCTGCCGCAGGGGCGCGAGCTCGAGATCCTGAACGAGGTGCGCGACGAGCTGCCGCCCGAGGTCTTCACAACCGAATGGAAGAACCCCGTCAACGCGTCTCCGGAAGCTTTCCGCGAGCACATGCGCGAGGCGTCCAAGCTGCTCGCCGACGCGGGCTGGAAAGTGCAGGAGCTGACCGTCGACGACGGCTCTTGCGGCTTCTTCTGCAAGACCCTGCGCACCGTCGGTTTGGGCTCAGCCAAGACCGAGAATGTCCTGCGCAATGACGCGGGCGAGACGTTGACCGCCGAGTTCCTGCTCGACTCCCCCGACTTCCAGAAAATCGTGCTGCCCTACGTGCAAGACCTGCAGCGGCTCGGCATCAAGGCAAGCGTGCGCATGGTCGACAGCGCGCAATACAAGCGCCGCGAGGACGGGCACGACTACGACATCATCGTCGACAACTTTCCGCAGTCGGAATCGCCCGGAAACGAGCAGCGCGATTTCTGGGGCTCCGCTGCCGCCGACAAGGATGGCTCGCGCAACACCGCCGGCATCAAGAACCCGGCGATCGACAAGCTGATCGACAAGATCGTGTTCTCGACGGACCGCGCCGATCTCGTTGCCGCGACAAGGGCACTCGATCGCGCGCTGCTATGGAATTATTACGCGGTGCCGCATTGGCACTATCCTTATGAGCGCTTGGCCTATTGGGACATCTTCGGGCGCCCGCAGACGCTTCCGTCGCAAACCGCGGCGCTCATGCAAACCTGGTGGATCGATCCCGAAAAGCAGAAGGCGCTCGCCGCCGCGCGGGGCCAATGACGGGCAACGCCACCGCGATCGGCAGAGCCGCGGCCAGGACAACCGGCCTGCTCGCGATCTTGCTGGCGTCGACCCTGCTCAGTGCGCCGGCGCTGGCTGAATTTCGCCACGGGCTTTCCGCGTTCGGCGACCTCAAGTACCCGGCGGACTTCAAGCACTTCGACTACGTCAATCCGGATGCGCCGAAAGGCGGGCGCCTCTCGACCATCGGCACCGAGGGGCGCACGACCTTCGACAGCTTCAACGGTTTCCTCTTGAAGGGGGACGCGGCGCAGGGGCTCGAATCCCTGTTCGACACCCTGATGACGCGGGCGGCCGACGAGCCCGACGCGGTCTATGGCCTCGTCGCCAGCGCGGCCGAAATTACGCCCGACGGCAAGTCGGTCACCTTCCAGCTACGGCCCGAGGCAAAGTTTGCCGACGGCACGCCGCTCACGGCCGACGACGTCGTCTTCAGTTTCGACATCTTGAAGGCCAAAGGGCACCCGCGCTTCGGCATCGCGCTGCGCGATGTCGACAAAGCCGAAGCCCCCGACGCCCACACCGTGCGCTACACCTTCAAGGGCGACCTCACACGCGACCTGCCGCTCGTGATCGCCGAGCTGCCCATCCTGTCGAAGGCGTATTACACCGCGCACCCCTTCGATCAGACGTCGCTCGAGCCGCCGCTCGGCTCAGGGCCCTACGCAATCGGCGACTTCAAGGCCGGCACCTACGTCATCTTCAAGCGCCGCCCGGACTATTGGGCCAAGGACCTCCCCGTCAGCGTCGGCCGCTTCAACTTCGACGAGCTGCGCTACGACTACTTCCGCGACCGTCGGATCGAACTGGAGAACCTATTCTCCGGCAACGTCGGCCTGCGCGAAGAGTTCACCTCGCTCGACTGGGCGACCGCCTACGAGAACGTGCCGGCGATCAAGGATGGGCGCATCCAACGCGCGACGCTGCCCGACGAGCGCCCCTCCGGCACGCAGGGCTTTTTCCTCAACACGCGACGCGAGCAGTTCAAGGATATCCGCGTGCGCGAGGCGATGGATCTCGCATTCGATTTCGAATGGTCGAACAAGAACCTGTTCTATGGCCTCTACAAGCGCACGCAGAGCTACTTCGAGAACTCGCCGATGAAGGCGACCGGAGCGCCGAGCCCGGAAGAGACTGAAGCTGCTCGAGCCATTCCGCGACAAGCTACCGCCCGAGGTGTTCGGCGAGCCTTACGTGCCGCCGGTGACCGACGGCTCGGGCCGCAACCGCGATAACCTGAAGAAGGCCAAGGAGCTGCTGACGGCCGCGGGCTATGGCGGTGCGGAAGCCGGCGGCAAGACGATGAAAGTTGAAATCTTGATCTTCGAGGACGGCTTTGAGCGCATCATCGGCCCCTACATCAACAACCTGAAGAAGATCGGCGTCGACGCCACGATCCGGCTTGTCGATTCCTCCCAGTACGAGCGGCGCATGAAGTCGTTCGACTTCGATGTTGCCATCGAGCGCTACGTGCTGCGGCTGACGCCCGGCGTCGAGCTCAAAACCTACTGGGGATCGGAGGCGGCGAAGATGGACGGCAGCTTCAACCTCGCCGGCATTCAGGATCCCGTCCTCGATGCCCTCACCGACCGGGCCATCGAGGCCAAGTCGCGCGCCGAGCTGGTCGCCGCTTGCCGCGCCCTCGACCGGGTGCTACGCGCCGGCCACTATTGGGTGCCACAGTGGTATAAGGCCGCGCACAACATCGCCTTTTGGAATCGGTATTCGTGGCCGGAGGTGAAGGCCAAATATGATGAAGGCATTATCGACACCTGGTGGTACGACGCCGACAAAGCCGCGAAGCTAGACAAGAACTGAGCCCCCGATGCTCCACTACCTTCTCAAGCGCCTGCTGCTGATCATCCCGACGCTCTTCGGGATCATGCTCATCAGCTTCATCATCGTGCAGTTCGCGCCGGGCGGTCCGGTCGAGCGCATCATCGCGCAGCTCACCGGCCACGACAGCTCCATGGTCACCCGCATCGGCGGCGGCGGTGGCGAGATGGTGGGGACGCAATCGCAGCTTGGGCAGGGCGCGGCCGACGTGGTGACGTCGAAGTACCGCGGCGCGCAAGGCCTCGATCCCGAATTCATCAAGAGCCTCGAGAAGCAGTTTGGCTTCGACAAGCCGGCCTATGTGCGCTTCTTCATCATGATGAAGAGCTATCTCACCTTCGATTTCGGCAAGAGCTACTTCCGCGACGTTTCGGTGCTGCAGCTCGTCAAGGAGAAGCTGCCCGTCTCGATCTCGCTCGGCCTGTGGATGATGTTCCTGACCTACATGATCTCGATCCCGCTCGGCATCCGCAAGGCGGTCCGGGCAGGCGAGCCGTTCGACGTCTGGTCGAGCACGATCCTTGTCGTCGCCTACGCCATCCCGGGATTTCTGTTCGCGGTGCTGCTTCTGATCCTGTTTGCCGGCAGCTCGTTCTTTCAGTGGTTCCCATCGCGCGGGCTGACCTCCGACAACTGGAACCAGCTCTCGCTTGCGGGCAAGGTCGTCGACTATTTCTGGCATCTCACGCTGCCGATGATCGCCATGGCGCTCACCTCGTTCACGACCTTGACGTTCCTCACCCGCAACTCTTTCCTGGACGAGATCCGCAAGCAGTACGTGATCACGGCACGCGCCAAGGGTCTCAACGAGCGCCAGGTCCTCTACGGGCACGTGTTCCGCAACGCCATGCTGCTCATCATCGCCGGCTTCCCAGGCGCATTCATCTCGGCCTTCTTCGCCGGCGCCATGCTGATCGAGACGATCTTCTCGCTCGACGGCCTCGGGCTCTTGTCATTCGAATCGATCGAGAAGCGCGACTATCCGGTCGTCTTCGCGACGCTGTGGATCTTTTCGCTTCTCGGCCTTGTCGTGAACCTCGTGTCCGACTTCGTCTACACGCTCGTCGACCCGCGCATCGATTTCGAAAGCCGGGAGGTCTGAGGCTTGGACATCCGCGCGATCGAATCTCCCCTGCCGCAGAACCAGCCTCCTCCCGAGGAGGAAAGCCCTACCCCGTCCTGGCTTGCGCCTGGACGGCGCTGGCCCGATCGCTTCCGGCTCTCCCCGATCAACGCTCGCCGCTGGTCCAACTTCAAAGCCAACCGGCGCGGCTACTGGAGCCTCATCGTCTTCCTGAGCCTGTTCGGCATCTCGATATTCGCCGAGTTCCTGGCAAACGACCGCCCGATCGTCATGAGCTACAAGGGCGAGATCCTCTGGCCCGTGCTCGTCGACTATCCGGAATCGAAGTTCGGCGGCTTTCTCGCCGTGACGGACTTCAAGGAGCCGGAGATCCTCAAGGAGATCGGCGAGAACGGCTGGGCGATTTGGCCGCCGATCGGCTACTCCTACGACACGATCAACAAGGATTATCCCGGGCGCAAGGGGCTCGAGGGCCTGTGCCTCGGCTACCCGGCGCCGCCGCCATGGGCCTCGAGCGCTCCGCTGTGCGACGCGCCGGCCGAGCAGCTCGCGCGCTTCCACGCCATCGGCAACTACAATTGGCTCGGCCTCGACGATCAGGGCCGCGACGTCGTTGCGCGCGTCATCTACGGCTTCCGCATCTCGGTGCTGTTCGGCCTAATCCTGACCGTGTTCGCGGCAAGCCTCGGCGTGACCGCCGGAGCCGTGCAGGGATATTTCGGCGGCCGCACCGACCTCATCTTCCAGCGCTTCCTCGAGGTCTGGTCGTCGATTCCGAGCCTGTTCGTGCTGATCATCATCTCCTCGGTTCTCGTGCCCGGTTTCTGGACGCTGCTCGGCACACTGCTGCTCTTCGAGTGGGTCAACCTCGTCGCCGTGGTGCGCGCCGAGTTCCTGCGCGCCCGCAACTTCGAATACATCACGGCGGCGCGCGCGCTCGGCCTCTCGCACCCGAAGATCATGTGGAAGCACATGCTGCCGAACGCCATGGTGGCGACGCTGACCTTCCTTCCCTTCCAGCTCTCAGGCTCGATTGCCGCGCTCACCGCGCTCGACTTCCTCGGACTCGGCCTGCCGCCGGGCTCCCCATCGCTGGGAGAGCTGCTGCTCGAGGGCAAACGCCATCTCGAGGCGCCGTGGCTCGGCCTCACCGGCTTCTTCTCCGTTGCCGTCATGCTGTCGCTTCTGATCTTCGTGGGCGAAGCGGTGCGCGACGCGTTCGACCCACGCAAGACGTTCCGTTAGAGGCGCCCGCATGACAGCTAAGAACGCGCTCCTCGACGTCAGAGACCTGTCGGTCGCCTTCGCCGCCGGTGGCAAAGAGATGCTTGCGGTCGACCGCGTCTCGTTCCGCATCGGCAAGGGCGAGACGGTGGCGCTCGTAGGCGAATCGGGATCGGGCAAGACTGTGTCCGCGTTGTCGATCCTGAAGCTGCTCCCCTATCCGCCGGCTTCGCACCCCTCAGGCGAGGTCTGGTTTGAAGGCCGCGACCTCTTGAAGATCTCCGAGCAGCAGCTGCAGTCGATCCGCGGCGACCGCATCTCCATGATCTTCCAGGAGCCGATGACCTCGCTCAACCCGCTGCACACCATCGAAAAGCAGGTGGGCGAGGTATTGAAGTTGCATCGCCACATGGATGAAGCGAGCGCCCGCAAGCGCGTGCTCGAGCTTCTGCTCAAGGTCGGCGTGCGCGAGCCGGAGAAGCGTCTCGGCGCCTATCCCCACCAGCTATCTGGCGGCCAGCGCCAGCGCGTCATGATCGCCATGGCTCTCGCCAACGAGCCCGACCTGCTTGTCGCCGACGAGCCGACAACCGCGCTCGACGTCACCATCCAGGCGCAGATCCTCGAGCTCTTGCGGCAGCTCCAGCGCGAGATGGGCATGGCCATGCTGCTCATCACCCACGATCTCGGCATCGTGCGCAAAATGGCCGAGCGCGTCTACATCATGCAGGGCGGCAAGATTGTGGAGACGGGCGCCACCGAGGAGATCTTCACCGCGCCGAAGCATCCCTACACCAAGCACCTGCTGGCCGCCGAGCCGAAGGGCACGCCGCCCGCCGCCAATGACTCGGCCCCTATCGTCGTCGAGACCGACGACCTCAAGGTCTGGTTCCCGATCAAGAAGGGCGCGCTGCGCCGCACGGTCGACTACGTCAAGGCCGTGGACGGCCTCTCGCTCAAGCTGCGCGCCGGGCAGACGCTCGGCGTCGTCGGCGAATTCGGGCTCGGGCAAGACGACGCTCGGACTCGCGATCATGCGGCTCATCTCCTCGCAAGGGCCGATCGCCTACGTCGGCAAGCGCATCGACGCTCTCACCCAGCGCGAGATGCGGCCGCTGCGCAAGGACATGCAGATCGTCTTCCAGGACCCGTACGGATCGCTGTCGCCGCGATTGTCGGTCGGGCAGATCATCGAGGAAGGCCTGCTGATCCAGAAGCCGGAGCTCGACTATGCCCAGCGGCGCGCCTACGTCAGCGACGCGCTGCGCGAGGTCGGGCTCGACCCCAACGCGCAGGATCGCTACCCGCACGAGTTCTCCGGCGGCCAGCGCCAGCGCATCGCGATCGCGCGCGCCATGGTGCTGAAGCCGAAGTTCGTGATGCTGGATGAGCCGACGAGCGCGCTCGACATGTCGGTGCAGGCCCAGATCGTCGATCTCCTGCGCGACCTGCAGAAGAAGCGCGATCTCGCCTACCTGTTCATCAGCCACGACCTCAAGGTCATCCGCGCGCTGTGCAACCACGTGATCGTCATGCGCAACGGCAAGGCGGTCGAGGAGGGCACGGCGCAGGAGATCTTCGCCCATCCGAAAGAGGACTATACGCGCGCGCTGCTCGCGGCCGCGCTCAACCTCAAAGTCGTCGATACCGGCGCCGTCGCCGTCTAGCGGAGACATCGCGTCATGGCTGAAGCCTCCCCGCAGCTCACGCTGTATCACGCCTCACCGTCGCGCTCCTCCATCGTCCACTGGATGCTGGAGGAGTTGGGCGAGCCCTATAAGCTCGAGGTTCTGAACCTCAGGGCCGGCGACCAGCGCAAGCCCGCCTACCTCGCCATCAATCCGATGGGCAAGGTGCCGACGCTCAAGGACGGCGACGTCGTCGTGAGCGAGGTCGCCGCCATCTGCTGCTATCTCGCCGACACCTACCCGAAGGCGAAGCTCGCGCCGCCGATCGGAGACAAGCGCCGCGGCGACTATCTCAAGTGGCTGTTCTATGGACCGAGCTGCCTCGAGCCCGCGATGATCGACAAGGCGCTCAACCGTCCGCCCGCGCCGAGGACAACAGCAGGCTGGGCCGACTACGACACCGTGATCGAAGTGTTGCGTTCTGCCGTCGGCGCCCACGAATATCTTCTCGGAGAGCAATTCACCGCGGCCGATATCGTCATCGGCTCGGGGCTCCGCTGGGGCATGCTGTTCAAGATGTTTCCCGACCTTCCCGAGTTCGTCACCTACGTCGACCGCTTGAAGGCGCGTCCGGCCATGCAGCGGCAGCTCGCGAAGGACGAGGTGCTCGCCAAGCAGCAGTCCGCCTGAGGAAATCGGCACATTCCGCTTGAAAGTCCACGTCGTTGCGTCATCGTGGCCGCGACCCTCACCCATCTGGACGACATGCTCCCCGACGACGTCTTCCGCTCCCGTCTGCAGTCGACGATCACGGCGCTTTGCTACTGGGCGCCATCGATCGCGGATGCCGCGCATATCGAGGAAGCTGAGACCGGCAGCTACTGGAAGATCAAAGTCGCGCCAACGCTGCCGCAAGCATGCCCGTTCGAGCTGATCCTGCATTTCGACCAGCGCTACGATCTCGCGGTCGCTGATGAGAGCTACGAAAACCTCCCCATCGAGTCGTTCGATATCTTCGTGCCGTTCGTCGAAGCAATCGCCGACGGCAGCATCGTGCAGCGCCGCTGGGTCAGCCGGCTTACGGGGCTGGAGCGCTCCGTCGAGACGCTGGTCACGCTGCCGGGCGGAGGCATCTGGCGGGAAGCACGCGGGGAGCCGCACCTGATGCCCACGCTCGAAGACGACGGGACAGAGCTGCGCGAGCGCCGCTTCCTGCCTTACCGGCGCTAGACCCTCGTTCAGGCACTCAGACCTGGAAGCCGCTTGATCGCTGCGATCTCCGCGCCGAGCTTGACGATGCGCTCCATCGCCTCGGGCAGAGTCTCGGCGGTGACCGCCATGTGATGGGCATTGGCGTGCACGAGCGTCATGCTGTCGGCCATGATGCCGACGTGCCCCTTCCAGAACACGAGGTCACCGCGGCGCAGGCCCTCGGCCACGTCGGCCACCGGCACGTCGCGCCCGAGCTCCGCCTGCTGCATGTCGGTGTCGCGCGGGGCCGCGATCCCCGCAGCCTCCAGCGCGATCTGCACGAGGCCGGAGCAGTCGAGGCCGAGCCGCGTACGCCCTCCCCACAGGTACGGCGTCCCGATCAGGCGCTCGGCGATTTCGACGAAGTCCTGCGCGTGGCGCCCGATCTCGATCACATGGCGCGAGACGACGTAGCCGCCGCCTTCGAGTGCGCAGAAACGCTCGTCGCGATCGGCGACGCTCAGCTCGGCATTGAGGCTCAAGTGCATGAGCGGAGGCGATTTGATGTCGGGCAGCGCGTAGATGAAGGTGCCGAGCGCCCGCACGCGATGGGTCGGCGCGAGGATCTCGCGCGAGAGCGCGTCGAGCGGCACGTAGCCAACGTACTTGTCGCGCTGGAGCTGCACCCAGCCCCATCCGTCGCGCTCGTCGTAGACGGTGACGAGCTCGCCGAACAGCGCCTCCGTCTCGAAGCCGTTCGACGGCACCGGCCGGCTGCGCAGCGGCACGGCCGCGCGGGCGACCTGGGCCGGAAGGCCCGACACGTAGTTCGGCGCGCTCACTTTGCCGTAGAGGCTCTTGGCCGCCAGATCAGGGCGGAAGACGTTGCGCCGCGGATCGAGCGCCGGCGTCGCCGTCTTCGCTTCGCCCGCTCCTTCGCTCATCGGGCGCACTCCTTCTTCAGCATGGCAAACACAGCCCTTGCCGCCTGCGGCTCGCCGCCCTTGGGTCCGAGCGGCGTCGCCGATGGCCGCCATCCGTAAATGTCGAAGTGGGCGAAACGACGTGCGCGCTTGACGAAGCGCTTGAGGAACAGAGCGGCGATGATGGACCCGGCGAACGGCGCATCCCAGACGTTGTTCATGTCGGCGACGCTGCTCTCGAGCTTCGCGTCATATCCGGCCCAGAGCGGCAGCCGCCAGACCGGGTCCCCGATCTTGACGGAGCTCGCCGTGAGCTCGGCGGCGAAGGCGTCGTCATCACTGAAGAAGGGGGGCACGTCGGGCCCGAGCGCGACGCGGGCGGCGCCGGTGAGCGTCGCAAACACGAGCATGCTGTCGGGGCCTTCCTCGTCGGCGAGCGCGATGGCGTCGGCAAGGACGAGCCGGCCTTCCGCATCGGTGTTGCCGACCTCGACCGTGTGGCCGGCGCGCGATTGCAGCACGTCACCCGGGCGGAAGGCATTGCCGGCAACGCTGTTCTCGGCTGCGGGAATGAGGATGCGCAGGCGCACGTCGAGCTTCTGGCCCATGATCATATGGCCGAGCGTCAGCGCGGTCGCCGCGCCGCCCATGTCCTTCTTCATCAGCAGCATCCCGCTCGCCGGCTTCAAATCGAGGCCGCCCGTATCGAAGCAGATGCCCTTGCCAATGAGCGTGACGGTTGCAGCGCCTTCACGCCCCCAGACAATGTCGATGAGGCGGGGCGCGCGCGGGCTCGCACGCCCGACCGCGTGAATTAGGGGAAAGTTCTGCGCGAGCAGGTCGTCGCCTTCGACGACCGTTACGGTGGCGCCATGGCGCGCGGCAAGCGCACGCGCAGCCGCCTCGAGCTCCGCCGGTCCCATGTCGGAGGCCGGCGTGTTGATGAGGTCGCGCCCTTGCCAGACCGCATAGACGGTATTGACGACGGCCGCGCGGTCGACGCCGGAGGGGATACGGAGCTGCGCGGGGCTCGCTCCATCCGTGCTCTTGTAGCGTGCGAAGCGATAGGCACCGAGGCCCCACGCCACGGCAGCGAGCGTCGGATCGTTCACCTTCCCTTCGAGCCGGTAGGCACCTGCCGGCAGCGCTTGCGCGAGCTGACCCAGGAACAGCTCCGGGGGACCGCTCGGCTCGGCCGCGGCGCCGGCATCGCCGATGCCCAGAAGCACACCGGCGAGCTTTCCCTCGGCCGAGGGGACGAGCATCTGCTGCTTCGCCGCCCCTTTGAAACCGGCCGCCGTGACCCAACTCCGCTGGGCGGCATCGAGCGGGATCGTCTCGAGCGATGCTCCCTTTTCCGCAAGCCAGATCGGGATCTCCGACGGTGCGGCATCGTCGGCCACGAACACATCGGCGACGGTCAGTGCATTGGCCATGAAGTCTCGCCCAGTCCTTGCTACTAAGTCCTTGCTACGAAGGGTGCTCGATAAGCCGGGAAACGTGCCTCTCGGCGACTCGCGCCAGGACACAACAGGATCACGGAGGGCAAGGCAAGACCATGGCCGCCAAACGCTACCGCCTCGTCATCGGCAACAAGACCTGGTCGAGCTGGAGCTTGCGGCCGTGGCTCGCCATGCGCCGAGCCGGGCTGCCGTTCGACGAGATCAACGTGCGGCTGCGACTGCCCGATACGAAGGCTCAGATCCTGAAGCACAGCCCCTCCGGCATGGTGCCGACGCTCATCGACGGCGAGCTTGCGATCTGGGACAGCCTCGCGATCCTCGAGTATCTCGCCGAGCGCCACCCCGAGGCCGAGCTGTGGCCGCGCGAGGCTTCAGCGCGGGCGATTGCGCGCTCGGCGGCGGCCGAAATGCATTCTGGCTTCGGCCCTCTGCGCCAGCACTGCTCGATGGATGTGTTCATCCGCGCGCCCCAGGCGACCCTGCCGGACGAGGTCGCCGCGAACGTGCAGCGCATCGTTGCCTTGTGGCGGGAGTGCAGGAACAAATTCGGTAGCGCCGGGCCGTTCCTGTTCGGACGCTTCTCGGGCGCCGATGCCATGTTCGCGCCGGTCGCCGTGCGCTTCCGCAGCTACCTCCCGGACCTGGCGCCGTATGGCGACGACGGCACGGCGCAGGCCTACGTCGAGACCATCTTGGCCATGCCGGAGATGGCAGCTTGGATCGAGGGTGCCCGGGCCGAGACCGTCGCTGCCGGCTAGGACCCCCGGTGCCTTTACCACCGGTTTAGACGGGTTAATCGTTTGTTGACGAGTGTCTCACAAGCTGACGGACAAGGGACAGATTCGCGTCCTTGAAGTCCGTTCAGGGAGACCACGATGGCGCTCGTCACGCATCACCGCCGCACGGCATGGGACCAGGTCCGCGGTTGTCGCGGCCTATTGGGCCTTGCCGCGTGCCTGATGGTCGGCGGCTGCGCCCAGCTCCCCGGCGGGCCCGACGCGCTCACCCTCAACGATGCGCCGCCCCAATCGCCGGCCCAATCCAAGACGGGTGCGCCTGGGGCCGACGCTCCAGCGCCAAACGATCTCCAGAAGGCGACCGAGTACTGGGGCAAGCAGTATTCGCAGAACCCGCGCGACATCAAAATCGCGCTCAATTTCGCCCGCAATCTCAAAGCCATGGGTGAGAAGCAGCGGGCGCTTGCGGTGCTCCAGCAGGCCGCGATCTTTGGCGGCGACAACCGCGAGCTCGCCAGCGAATACGGACGCCTCGCGCTCGATCTCGACCAGGTGCAGCTCGCCGGTCGGCTGCTTGCCGCCGCCGACGATCCGGTCAATCCGGACTGGCGCGTTATCTCCGCGCGCGGCACCGTGCTCGCCAAGCAGGGCAAGTACGCCGAAGCGATCCCCTTCTACGACCGGGCGCTGGCGCTCGCCCACGACCAGCCCTCGCTCTTGAGCAACCTTGCACTGGCAACCGCCATGAGCGGCGATCCCGCACACGCGGAGCAGCTCTTGCGCCGCGCCGAGGCGGCGGACGGCAACTCGCCCAAGATCCGCCAGAACCTCGCGCTGGTGCTCGGACTGCAAGGCAAGTACGACGAGGCCAAGCTCATCGCCGCCCGCGACATTCCGATGCAGACCGCGACCGAGAACACGAGCTTCCTGCGCCAGGTCGTCAAGCTCGAGCCGAAGGCCGTGCCCTCTACCGGCGACAACGTCGATGTTGCCGAGGCTCCGGTTGCGCAGACCAAAACCGCTGCCAAGTGGGCACCAGCGCACGTCGCCCAGGCGCCCGCCGCGAAGGTCCCGGAGACGAAAGCCGAGCCGGTCGCCAAGACGGAAGCTCCCGCGATCAAAGCCGCAAAGGCCGAGATCGCGCCCGGCGCCGAGGCGGCCCAAGCCCCGTTGCCGTGGTCAACCGACCTCAAGCAGCCCGATGCAAAGCCCGCCGCCACGCCGGTGTCGATGTCAGCGAACATGGTCGCGCACAAGGACGTCGATCTGTCGCTGCGGCCTCCGGCGAAGACGGATACGGACGCGATCCTTCCACCCGGCAAGACCGTCGACGCGGCATCCGTCTGGTCGGCCAACGTCGCCGCCCAGGCGAGCAAGTCGAAGGCCGCCCCGAAGGCCCCGGTTTCCGAGCAGGTCACGCACAAGGACGTCGATCTGTCGCTGCGCGCGCCCGCGACGGCAAAAAAGAAGGAAGCGACGGCCGCGCCGGGCAAGACCGCTGCGGCTCAGGCCTGGTCCGCAGTTGCCTCCCCCAGCGAGGGCGCCAGCAAGTAGCGCGAACCGCAACGGCTGCGAGGATCGCGCACGCGGCGGCAGGCAGCGGAGCAGGCTTCAGTTGAATTGCCAGAAGCGGATCGCTGCCGGCCCGAGGATCACGACGAACAGCACGGGCAGGAAGAACAGGATCATCGGAACGGTAAGCTTCGGAGGAAGCGACGCGGCCTTCTTCTCGGCCTCCGACTGACGGATGTCGCGGTTCTCCTTGGCCATCACGCGCAGCGCCTGTCCGATGGGCGTGCCATAGCGCTCGGCCTGAATGAGCGCCGTGGTCACCGACTTGATCCCCGGAAGACCGGTGCGCTTGCCGAGGTTGTCGAAGGCCTGGCGCCGGTCCTGAAGATAAGAAAGCTCGGCCGTCGTGAGGCTCAGTTCCTCGGCGAGTTCCATCGACTGGGAGCCGACCTCCTTTGCGACCCGCCCGAACGCGGCCTCCACCGACATGCCCGACTGCACGCATATCAACAACAGGTCCAGCGCGTCGGGGAAGACGAGTTTGATTGCGGTCTGGCGCTTCTGCGTCAGGTTCTGAATGAAGATGGTCGGGAGGTAGGAGCCGACGAAAGCGGCACCCAGCGCGATTAAAAGCTTGATCAGCGGCGGATAGGCCGTCTCGCCCAGCACGAATAGGTAGAACACCGCCGCCGCGAACACGATGAGCGGCGCAGCGACCCGGAAGAACATGTAGGTCGCCAACGGAGCCTGCCCGCGAAGACCAGCCCTCTTCAACTTGTCGCGCAGGTCCTCGCTCTCGAACAGCTTGCGCAGGTTGAAGCGCTCGACCATCTGCTGCGTGAAGCTCCCCGACGATTGGCGCAGCTTGGCCGACTTAATCTCGGAGAGCCTTGCGGCGCGCATCTTGTCGCGCTCGATCGCCATAACCCGCATGCGGTGGCTCATGCGGTCGCGCGCGATAATCGGCATGGCGATCGTCAGCACCGTGGCGAAGACGCAGATGGCCGCCAGCAGCGTGACGACAAGCGTGGGATTCGTGAACGAGCCGAGCAGATCCATGATTTGAAACACTCACCAAAAACGCGATCCAACCGATCCGATGGACCGAGCCTGACGTCAGAACTTGAAGTTGATCATCTTGCGCATCACCAGCACGCCGATGATCATCCAGAGGATGCTGAACCCCACCATGAAGTTTCCGGTACGCGTCGAGAACAGCGGCATGATGTAGTCGGGCGAGGCGCCGTAGACCATGAACATGACTGCCGGGGGCAACGACGCGAGCACCAGGGCCGAGGCCTTGGCCTCCGCGCTCAGCGCCTTGACCTTCATCCTCAGCTGGAACCGCTCGCGCAGCACGGTTGCGAGATTGCCGAGCGCCTCGGAAAGGTTGCCGCCGGCCTGCTGCTGGATGGCGATGACGATTGTGAGAAACCTCACCTCCGCCAGCGGCATCCGCGTCCCCATGCGCTCGAGCGCCTCGCCGAGCGGTACGCCCACCCTCTGCTGCTCGACGACCTCTTGGAACTCGCCGGCCAGCGGCTCGGCACTTTCGCGCGCGATCGTCGCCAAGCATTCGTTGAGCGGCAGACCGGATTTGACGCCGCGCACGATGATCTCGATGGCATTGGCGAGCTCCCTCAGGAACTTCGCCTGGCGGCGCTTCGTGAGCTTGGAGACGAACCAACGCGGCACGCCGAAGACGCCCACGAGACCGACGACGATGGCCAGGAATGGCCGGGTGGCCGACGCCGGAAGCGTCAGATTGACGATGAGCGCCAGCGTCAGGCCGAAGGCTGCGCTCGCCAGCCAATAGACCTTCGGCGTGACGTCGATGCCGGCCCTCTGCAGGCGCAGGCGCAAAGTCACCTTCTCCAAGGCTTTCTGGCGGCTTTCCAGCTCTTTCAGAGACTCGGTAACCTGCTTGCGACGGTTGGCGGCCATATCGCGGGCAGCCTGCCCGGCGTTGGGCCCCGATCCCTCCGAGAGCCCGCGCAGGCGCAGCTCTCCCTTCCGATCCGCCGAGAAGTAGGGATAGAGGAGCGCGAAGACGAGCGCCGAGACGGCGCACGCAGCAAGCCCCGCTGCCAACGCAGCTTCGTTTCCCTCAAGCATTGCCGCCTCCGAGCGGATTGCCGTCGCGGTCGAGGATCTCAGCCGATGCCAAGGCTTCGGCAAGCCTGTGCTCCTGGCCGTAGTACACGGCGCGGTCCCAGAAGCGCGGACGTGCGATACCAGTCGAGCGCTGGCGGCCCAGCAGGTTGCCCTTCGCGTCCTCGCCAGTGACCTCATAGAGGATGAGGTCCTGCAAGGTCACGACGTCGCCTTCCATGCCCAGCACCTCGGTGATGTGCGTGACCTTGCGGCTGCCATCGCGCAAGCGTGCGACCTGAACGATGACGTCGACCGAGCCGGTGATCATCTCGCGGATGGTGCGCACGGGAAGCAGGTAGCCCCCCATCATGATCATCGATTCCAAGCGGCTGATGGCCTCGCGCGGGCTGTTGGAGTGAAGCGTACCCATCGAGCCGTCGTGGCCGGTATTCATCGCCTGCAACAGATCGAAGGCCTCGGGGCCGCGGACCTCGCCCACGATAATCCGCTCGGGCCGCATACGAAGGCAGTTCTTGACGAGATCGCGCATCTTGATCTCGCCCTCGCCTTCAAGGTTGGGAGGACGCGTCTCGAGACGGACGACATGGGGCTGCTGCAGCTGAAGCTCAGCGGAGTCCTCGCAGGTAATGATGCGCTCATCGTGGTCGATGGAGCCGGTCAGGCAGTTGAGCAGCGTTGTCTTTCCCGAGCCGGTGCCGCCCGAGATCAGGACGTTGCAACGCACCTTGCCGATGATCTCCAGGATCGTCTTGGTGTAGGACGTGATCGTTCCGAGCCGATTCAACTGTTCGAGATTCAAGCGATCCCGCTTGAACTTTCGAACGGTGAGCACGGGCCCGTCGATGGCAAGCGGCGGCGCGATCACGTTGACGCGCGATCCGTCGGGCAGGCGCGCGTCGCAGATGGGGCTCGATTCATCTACGCGGCGGCCGACCTGGCTGACGATACGCTGGCAGATGTTCATGAGCTGCAGGTTGTCGGCGAAACGCACGCCCGTACGCTGCACCTTGCCGGCGACCTCGATGTAGGTCGTGTTCGCGCCGTTGACCATGATGTCGGAGATCTCGTCGCGAGCGAGCAGCGGCTCCAGTGGACCGTAGCCCAGCACGTCGTTGCAGATGTCCTCGAGCAGCTCCTCCTGCTCGGCAATCGACATCACGACATTCTTGATCTGGATGATCTCGCTGACGATGTCGCGGATCTCCTCGCGCGCAGCCGCGCTGTCGAGCTTGGCGAGCTGCGTGAGATCGATGGTGTCGATCAGCGCGTTGAAGACCGTCGTCTTGACGTCGTAATATTCCTCGGAGTGGCGGCGGGGCGAATCCGGCGACGGCGTCGCCGAGGTTGCGGATACCTTCGCTGCGGGCTTCGGCTCGACCGTCTTTGGCGCAGCGGGGGGACCCGCGACCGGCGGCGGCGGCAGCGGCCGCTGAGGAACGATGGTGTCACTCGTACGCTTACCGAACATAGCGGGAACCCTTAGCGTTTAAGTTTTAACATTTCGAAGAGCGGGGACAGGGCGGAGGTCTTTTTGGCCGCCTGGGTGTCGCGGCGGTGAGTCATCGCCAGCGCTATGTCGCGGAACGCCGCGGCCGACTTGGCCTTGCCATTGAGCTCCTCGATCATCTGCCCGTTGTTGGCAGCCTGACCGAAGGTCTCGGTGTCGAAATCGATGACGCATATGGCCTTGAGGTCGAGCGCGTTCTCGAACTCCTTCACGCTGATCTCCGGGCGCTTGGGCATGTTGACCATGTTCATGACGAGCCGCGGCTTGCTGTCGTTGCGTCGCGACTGGCGCAGCAGATCGACGATGTTCTTGGCGTTGCGCAGGTTGGCGAGGTCGGGAGCGGCGGTGATCATGACCTC
Source organism: uncultured Alphaproteobacteria bacterium (assembly GCA_963817485.1). Taxonomy (GTDB): domain Bacteria; phylum Pseudomonadota; class Alphaproteobacteria; order Rhizobiales; family Hyphomicrobiaceae; genus Hyphomicrobium_A. The sequence continues at coordinate 61,788 of CAWFOR010000005.1, forward strand.
ATCGGCCTGCAACAGAATGCTCTTGGTCCAGGCCGTCCAGGTGTGCGGCAGATCGACGACCACGTAAGGCACGTTCTGGCGGACGACGTCGATGACCTGATCGCAGCCCTCCACCGTGATGTCGTAGTCGCGGTCGAGCACCACGGGTGCGGCAAAGATCGACAGATGCTCGGAGCATTTGGTCAGGAGCCGGTCGAGCAGTACCTCATCGAGCCGCTCCGGGCTCGATAGCGCGTCCGCGATGCCCTGGACCGGGTCCTGGTTGAAGTCGAGCCCGGTGGTGCCAAAGGCGAGGTCCAGATCGGCGATGACGACGTTGGCCTTCAAGACCTCGGACAGCGCCCAGGCCGTGTTGTGGCAGATGGTCGACGAGCCGACGCCACCCTTGGCGCCGATGAACGCATAGACGTGACCGACCGGCTCGGTCTCCGGGTTGTTGTAGAGATTGGAGATGGCCTCCATGAGCTGCAGCGGCGAGACGGGCTCGACCAGGTATTCACTGACCCCGCGCTTCAGCAAATCGCGATAGAGCACGATGTCGTTCGTGTGCCCGATCACGATGACCTTGGTGCCGGGATCGCAGCTTTCGGCCAGCCGGTCTAGCTCGGCGACGATCTGCTCGCGCGGCAGACTGCTCTCGACGACGATGAGGTTCGGCGTCGGGTTTTCCTGATAGTGCGTCACCGCCGCCTCGATGCCGCCCATGTGCACGTTGACATGCGCCTTGGCGAGACGGCGATCCTCTGCCGTGATCTGCAGGATCTCCGCCATGGCGACGTTCTCGCAGAAGGCCTGGATCGAGATGCGCGGGATTGGACGGGCCCGCGCGCTCGCCGGCTGTCCGGGGAGAACGGTCTCTTCGCCCGGAAGCGCGACGTCGAACTCGTGCTCCTCCTCGGTGCCGGGAGCGGAATGGGCGTGATTCGACATGACGTAAACGACCTTTAGCTATGCGAGCCCTAGTTGCTGGTGTCCTTGTTCACGCGTTCGTCGGCGGATTTCCTCGCGCCCGTGGGCTGGCCGTTGATGTACTTGGTGAACACCTGGTCGCGGCGCATGCTGTCGCGCGCGGTCTCGCTGCGCGGCCCCAGGAGATCGGCAGGATTGGCGACCATGGCGGCGAGGTTGTGCTGATTGGCGCAGCCGAGATCGGGATGGGGAAGATTCATCGGCTCGTCGGCGAGATTGGTAGACCAGTTGCCGCAGGGCGGCGGCTCGGCCACGAAGCGCAGGTAGGACACCCGAATGGGCGGCTCGCGCGTGCCGTTGGCGTCATAGGCTTCAACCGAGATCATGTTCTCGGCAAATCCCTGATCCGTCAGCAGCGCGCGGATCTGGCTCACCGCGTACATGGACGAAACTTCGTTTGCGCCCCCGCTCGGCGCCTGGATCACAAGCCGGCTCGCACCGTTGTCCGTCGCCCGGTAGTGATCGGCAAAATCGAGAAGCTGCGCGCGCTGTCCACCGGACAGCCCATTCGCTCCGGGCGGCACCTTCACAATGTGCGTCGTCGGCTGTTGCGAGACGAGGATCGGATGACGCTCTGAAGCATCGACCAGTGTCCAGCCTTCGACGCGCGTGGGGTCGTCCGTATGCTTGCATCCCGTGAGCGCAAGCGCGATCGCGGAGACCGCGAGGAAAGCGAGACCCGGGCGCAGGGCGCCAGCTTTGCGCGAAACCCGGTTTAATCTTGAGGCCGTCATGATACTTCTCCCGCCCGCGCGCTATTCGACGATGAAGCCGTAGTCGCCCTTGAGGTCGCCGACCGGCGGAGGGGCGGTGCCGCCGTACACACGATTGATTTCGCCAAGGAAGTTCGCCTTGCGGTCGGTCGGATCTCCGAGACCGTCGAGCGGGCGGGCGAGTTCCTGGCGCGAGGTCGGCCGAACCACGTACGGCGTCACGATGATGACGAGCTCTGTTTCGTCCTTCTGGTATTCATGGCTGCGGAACAGGGTGCCGATGATCGGCACGTTCTTGAGCCCCGGGAACCCCTCGATCGTCTGGCGCGAGTCCTCCTTGAGGAGGCCCGCAAGCGCGAGCGACCCACCCGACGGCAGCTCGACGGTGGATTTGGCCTGCCGCTTCTTCAGGGCCGGAATCTGAATGCCGGAGAGGACGACCGCGCCGTCCTGCGTCAGCTCGCTGACCTCACTCTCGATCTTGAGGCTGATGCGCCCCTCGGTCATGACGACCGGCGTGAAGGCCAGGCCAATGCCGTACTCCTTGTAGACGACGCTGACCTGTCCAAGGCTGTCGACGACCGGGATGGGATACTCGCCGCCGGCGAGGAACTTCGCCGGCTCACCCGAGACAGCGGTCAGGTTCGGCTCGGCCAAGGTGCGCAGGAGCCCGTCGCGCTCGAGCGCCTTCAGCGCGCCGGCAACCGATTGACTGCCCGACCGCCACGATGTCGCGACACCCGAATTGTTGAAGCCGCTGATGCCGCTTCCTGCGGGAAATGGAACCCCGCCCACGCCGTTGCTGAACAGGGTTGCGCCGGCGGCCGCGGCTCCAGCAGCAGCGAGCTCGCCTAGACCGCCGGAAACCGAGGTCAAGGGAAAGTTGTTGTCCGTGAGGATGGCAGTGCTGAAATTGCCGGAGTTGATGACGGCGCCGAGATTGATGCCGAACTGCTTCAGAAGCGTGCGCTGCACCTCGGCGACGGTGACCTTGAGCATCACCTGCTCCTCGCCCTCCACCGTCAAGAGATTGATCACCGGCTTCTCGGCGTAGGGATCGTCGGCGCCCGACGGCGCGGATGAGTCGCTCTGCGTCTGCTGCCCGTAGGCGCTCGTCCCGCCGCCGGCGGCGGTGTTGGACAGCGCATTGTTCACTGTCGTCTGGTTGACGGCCGGGGCGGCGCCCACGTTGCCAAGGCTGCCGCTGTTGGCACCGACGAACTGGGCGGCGACCTGAGCCGCCCGGTTGGAATCGATCGGCGTGCGCACGGTGCCCGTCAGCACCACCGCTTTGCCGGCGATCTCGCTGTGGATGTTGGAGCCAGGGATGATGCGGGCCAGGAATTCGTCGAGCGCCGAGAGATCGGCGCCGATGGCCACTTCGAGCGTCAGGATCTGCTGACCGTACTCGTCGAAGAAGAAGGCGTTGGTCTGGCCGGACTGCTTGGCGATCAGAAATACGCGGTCCGAGGACTGGACCACGGCATCGAGACGCGTGGGGTCGGAGACCATCACGTCCTTCAGCGGCACCGGCGATTGCACCACGATCGAGCGCCCGACGCCGAGGCCGAGCCGCTTCGACAACGGGAATTTCGCATTGGGAGGAATGCGCAGCACCAAATCCTTGCCGATCTGGAGATCAGATCTGGCGTTCGTATTCGTGTCAGCCGCCTGTGCGCCGCTCGTTAGAGTGGCGACGAAGAACACGGCAGCCATTCCCGCGCGAGCCCATTTGGGGGTCGTTCGCATGATCGAGTTACCTTTTCGACAGCCGAAACTGAATCACTGCACTCAGTTCACGCCGTACACTCGAGTGGGAACGCCATATTTGAACACGCGCACCTCGCTGTTGCGCTCGGTGTTTGTAGCGAAGGGGTCCGCATCAGCCGTCGGAGTCTTGGGATCGCCGTCAGCGATCGAACGCAACGACAAGCTGATCTCGCCCATCGAGTTGGCCTGCGCGAGCATCTCGGCCTGGCGAGGCGAGAGCTCCAGCGTCGCCGTGTTGGCGGCGCCTTCCGCAGCCTTCTTGCTGTTCTCCTTGGTCTCGATCTGCTGACCGACCGCGAGGACACGGATGTTGTGAAACAGCGTGTCGCTGGCAAACTCCTCCTGTCCGCCCGATCCAGCATGCAGGCGGCGCGTCAGAATGACGTCCACGTGATCGTTGGGGAGGATCAGGCGTCCGGCGGATGTCTCCTCCTTGATGCGCGTCGAGACCGCACGCTTGCCGCTCGGCAAAATGGCCGCGAGCACGCCGCCGTCGCCCGCCTTGACCAGCTTCTTGCGCGTGATGGGCTCGCCTCCTGCAATCGGCGACCGCACGACCGCGCCGGCGACCGAGCTCAGGCCGGCGTTGCCTTCGACTTTGGTGATGAACATGGGCGTCACCGAATCGGCGGGCCATGTCTGCCAGCGGAAGTCGCTCTGCTTGGTGATGTCGCCTAAGGACAAATCCTTAGCGGCGACGAGCACCTCGGTTGCATTTACAGGCACTGCGACCTGCGTCGGCTCGGAGGGTCCGCTGGTGATCGAACGCATCAGCAGAAATGCCGCGAGCCCGGCTCCGCCGGCGATCGTGATCCCGATCAGTTGTGCTCGCTTCATGCAGTAACGGGTCCTTTCAACCCGAGACTCGACCTCTCGATTCCTCCCCGACACTGCAGGACAAACGTCAACGCGAGGTTAATCGGCGTCGCAGATTGACGCTGAGAAGCCCGTCAAACGGGCGTTTCAGCCGGTAAAGGCCGCATACCAAGCGGTCGCCGGGTAAACGAATAGGGCCCCCGCCGCGATGGCCACGCCATAGGGCATGCCTTCGCCCTTGGTGTGCAGACGGGCGGCCCAGCCGGGCAGCGGGAAGGCGCTCACCGGCGTGCCTCGGTAGGCGAGGATCGCCAACGCCAGGGCGCCCCCGAAAGCCGCCGTGTAGGTCAGAAACATCGCGAGCTGATCGAAACCGAGCCACAGCGACGCGGCTGCAAGGAGCTTCGCATCGCCGCCGCCGAGCCACCCGAGCGAGAAGAGCAGGATGCCCGCCAGAAGCATCGTGGCGCCCCCGGCCATGTGGCTCAGGATGTCCTGCCAACCAAGGCCGGCAATGGGGGCCAGAAGGAAGAAGGCGACGGCCAGGCCGAGCGTCAGTCGATTGGGTATCGTCATCGTGAACAGGTCCGTCACGGCGGCAAATGCCATCGCGAACGGGAATACGAAGACGAGTGAATGCTCGAGCACCTGTGAGCCTCCCACCCAACGCGAAAGCCGCGCGAGGCGCTTGGAAAGTCCGGAGGTCTGGGGATCCAGACGCCACCTGACGCTCTGAGCGCCGGGTGCCAATCGAGCCATTGGCGGCAACCGAATGGCTCGATTGGAGACGTCGATTGACGTTAGTGCGAGGTGGTGACTTGGGTCTTGAGGTTGTTGAACATCGTGTTCAAGCCGTCCCTCAGGTTCTGCAGGCCGATGATGATGCCGACGGCGACGATGGCGGCGATGAGGCCATATTCGATGGCGGTCGCACCGGACTCGTCCTTCACAAAGCGGGTGAAAACAGTCTTCATGACAACACTCTCCCAGTTATGGTTCGAACCGCACATCTTTGAAGTGCGCGTCCGGGCGAGGATTTGCCCCTCGCTTCCGAACTAGGGGCAATTTGCGCCGACACGTCTTAAATATAGGTAAAACTCCCGAATATCGTCGTAAATACGTGTAAAAATTCAGTTAATCGAAACGATTGGATTTGTTTAAAAGCGATTTTCCCATGAAGTGAGAGGAACAGTTGCGAAACAGCTAGAATATAAGATGCGCGTCATCGTAGTATTTCCACCGCGCTCGAGCGATTTCTGTATTTTCTCATTACGGCCGCTGCGTGAGAAATTTGGGCTTGGCCGCACGATGCTCCGCGATACTGCACTCGGGGGTTTCGCGGCTACACACGGAACAGTGCACTCCGATAAGAAACGAGGCGGACATGGCGAACACCCGCCATACCGCCCCGAAAGTGGTCAGCCGTGTCGATTACTGAGTGAAATTCGTGACTACGGTGTTGAACAGGGTGTTCAAGCCGTCTCTCAGGTTGGAGAGGCCGACGATGATGCCGACAGCCAGGACCGCTGCAATGAGGCCGTACTCGATGGCGGTGGCTCCGGACGTGTCGTCCCAGAAGCTAATGAGGATGGCATTCATGACTCAGATCTCCGTTTCCGACGGCGCACAGAACTGCAATTGCCGGGCGCCGGAAGCTCAAGCTTTGCCGCCGGTTGGATTTGGCGACGCGCCGATTAACCGAGGGTAAATCCCAAGCATGTCTTCACAAATGCCGGATAACATTGGTTTAACTTGATCGACGAGCCACGTCCAAGCTCCCGCCCGCCTCAGCCTCGACAAGTAAAGCTCGCGGCATTCCAGTTGCATGCTCCAACCGCTCCCAAGAAATCCGGTATAGATCTTGGATCGCTCTGTTTTTGGTCTGATGAATTCGGCGCGATTACCGGAGCCTGGGAAAGCGTTAGAGGCAATTGGGAAAGTAAAGCTTGGAACTAAGCTGGTCGCACTAGAAGAATTCGCCGAGGAAGGCCGCGGCTTGATCCGAGATCCCGACGATCTTGTTCGTGGCCTGGCGATAGAATTTGAAATTGAGCTCGGTCCCGGGCTGCCCATCATTCCACTCGGTGTAATGCCTGAGCTCGCTCCGGCCCAGTGGCCGCTTCGCCAGCGCGGTGCGTCTGATGGAGACGCTCACACGCGGTGTTTGCCGGGCGATGCCGCGCTTCCTCGCGACCGCCTCGGCGGAAGTGACAACGCCGCGCGCGATGAGGCCTTGCCCGCCCTCGTTCTCGCTCGCAAATACGAAAACCGTGTCGCCTTCGGCAATATGCTTGCCGCCATACATCGTCTTTTGCGCGGTGAACGCGAACGTCTTTGCCCGCGGATCACAAACCTCAGCTTTGATCGCGAACACCATGCTTTCCCCCGCTTCAAATGAGGACCAATGTCACCCGGCTCGCGCGCCTTCGCCAGCGGAGTCCTTCATCGACCGAAGCCGAACTCCCATTTTCCTTTCCTTCACCATTTGCTGAGGTAATGCGTCCGAAGGAGAGGTTGCCAATGTCGAGCGTACGCTTCAGGCGATTTGCGATCGTGCCGGTACCCGTCGTGTCCCTGATGCTGGCTTGCGTCTGCATGGCAGGCGCCACCGGAGCCATGAGCGAGGCGCGCGCGGCCGATCTGATGGTCCGCTATGACCAATCGCAGCTGCTGCGCCTACCGCGGCCGGCCACCGAAGTCATCATCGGCAACCCGTCGATCGCCGATGTCGCCATCCAGGGCGGCAACCTGCTGGTCGTCACCGGCAAGTCGTTCGGCGTCACGAACATCATCGCGCTCGACGCCCAGCGCAACGTCATTCAGGACCAGCGCGTGGTCGTCGACCACGACGACCTGCGAACGCTGAGCCTCTATAAGGGCACGAAGCGGGAATCCTATACGTGCACTCCGGACTGCTCGCCCACCATCACGATCGGCGACGGGATGGAGTACTTTGATGCAATTGCGAAGAGCGCCCAGCAGAAGTCGACCAGCTCGGCGGCCAACGTCGATCGTCCCAACCAGTCCGCCACCCCGTGACGGCGGGCGATTAAGGGCGCCGGAGAGCTTCCAGCTCGGTTCGATTGTTGTAAAAGTTTAAGTATTCATTCACCGAAATTACTCAATTGCCGCTTGGGCAATACATCATTCATAGACGTAAAGCTATGTTCACACCGGCAAATAGGTCGTAGCCGGCGTGACGAGTTGCGTATGCGTATGCCCCCACTATCCCTGAAGCACTCCCGGCACCGCAAGGCTCCCGCAAGGTCGCCCGGATGGGCGAACGACGAGCAGGGCGCGACGGCTGTTGAGTTCGGTCTCGTAGCACTGCCGTTCTTCCTGTTCGTACTGGGGCTGATCGGCATTGGCCTCTACTTCTTCACGGTTAGCTCGCTCGAGTACGGCGTCGAAATGGCGTCACGCCAGATCCGCACAGGCCAGGCGCAGAATGCCGCGCTTACGGTGAGCCAGTTCAGGAACCTGGTTTGCAGCGCAGCGGGCACGAATATCAACTGCAGCAAGCTGAGCGTGCTCATCCAGTCGGGAGACAACTGGAGCGACGTGTCCCCGCAGGCCTGCGTCGACTCCAAAAACAATATGGTGGCATCAACGGGCTCCGCGAACGACGCGCTGTCGTCCTACGCCGGCGTCGCCAGCAAGGTCGTGCAGATCACGCTGTGCTACCAGTGGGATCTCGCCCAATCCTTCCCCTTCCTCAAGCTCGGCAAGAATAGCGACGGATCCGGCTCCGGTGTGCTGCAAGCCGCGACGGCCTTTCGCACCGAGCCGTACACTACTGATTCTTGACGCCGGGTCTGCTGATGCCCGCCCATTCTCTCCTCGCGTCTCGCGCGTCCGCATCTAACCCGAGGTCCGCCATGCGTATCGGCACTTTCACTCGCCAACTGGCCCGCACACGTTGGTCCGCGCATAGGCTTGCGTACGACAAGCGCGGCAACGCGGCCATCGAGTTCGCGATGCTGGCGCCGCTGCTGACTTTGACGTTGCTCGGGACGATCGAGATGAGCCGCGCGATCAATATGGATCGCGAGTTCAACCAGGCGACCGACATGACGGGCGACCTCGTTGCCCGCGAGCAATTTCTCGGCACATCGCAGAACGACGCCCTCACCAACCTCAACGCCATGGTGGCTTCGGTCCAGGAGGTGATGCAGCCCTACGATACCGCGTCGCTCGCACTCGGCATCTTTTCGGTCCAGGCCTCGCCCACCAATGCCAACGACACGCGGGTCGTCTGGTCGTATTCCTACAACGGCAAGAGCGTGCCCTCGAAGTGCCAGAGCTACACGCTGCCGGCCGGCTTGGTTCCCGCGGGCGCGAGCGTAATCGTGGTCGAATCCAACTACACTTTCAAACCGCTTTTCTCAAACGCCATACCTGGCTGGTCCGGCAACATCCTCTGGAACGGCAAGTCCTTCCACAGCCCCCGCAACAGCTGCGTGGACTACGTCAAGGGCGACAATTGCAGCTCCCTGAGTTGCTGATCGAATTCCCGCCGTTCTCCTGTGCCAGGCTCGGCAGTACGGCGACTTTATTCGTCAATATCTGCTTTTCCCACGTCCAGCATTCGCGTTGGCTTTGCCACACGCTCGTCTCCGGCCTATTGTCAAAAAAGTCCGTGGTCAAACTAGCTAGCTTGGATTGCGCCTGCATATGGGCCGACGCTCGATTCATACCGCTGAGGAATTGAGGGAGCTGATCATTCAGTCGGCGACCGATATCGTCGAGCGCGACGGGCTTGCCGGGCTGTCGGCGCGCGAGATCGCCAAGCGCATCGGTTACTCGCCCGGCACCCTCTACAACGTGTTCGAAAACCTCGACGATCTCCTGCTGACGATCGAAGCTCGCCTGCTCGATCGGCTGACCGAGCGGCTCGCCCAGACGGACACCTCGGGCACGCCCCAACAGCGCGTCCGGCGGCTGACGGAGACCTACGTCGCGTTCACGCAAGAGCGCCCCAAGCTCTGGAACCTGCTGAGCGAGCACAGGATGCCCGCGGGGCAGGACGTGCCGCTCTGGTACCAGACCAAGCTCGAGGGGCTGCTGGCACCGCTCGAGCAGGCGCTTGCCCCGCTATTTGACGCTTCCGATCCGAGTGCGAACCGGCGCGCCGCACGAACGCTGTGGGCCAGCGTGCACGGGATGACGTCACTCTCGACGGCACAGAAGCTTGCAGCCGTCACGGGCAACGCCGGCGGATCGCTGGTCGATGATCTCGTCGCCACCTATATCGCCGGGATCGAGCATCGCCGCGCGGGGTAATGCTCCTACACGGCGTGCGCTCAACCCATCACTGGGCAGGCTGGGCCGGTGTCGACGCCGGCGCATCGGTTGACGCCGGGAGCGAGCCCGTTGCCTGCGGCGGCTCCTCGGGTGCCGCAGCGAGCCTGCCGCGCTCCCTGATGAGGGCGAACCATTGGTGGTGCGGGAGCAGCCGCTCGTGCAACGAAGTCCACATCGGTCGCGAGGACATACCGTCGACGAATGTCTTCATCGGCGGCACGATAAGGAGCAAGGCGGCGCCGGCAGCGAGCATGGCGGCCGTCGCAATCTTGTAGCGCATATCGACGAACTTCAGCGCCGTGCCGAACGACTTCTTGATGTGCGCGCCGAGCACATCGACGGAGTAGATCTCGTCGAGAGTGAGATGCGTCAGGTAGCCGATGAACATGAAGCCCGCCGCGAGCCAGCCGACGCCGTCGGGGCGGCCCAGCACATAGTAGAAGAAGATGGCAGTCGCGAACGAGCACACGAGCGCCGCCGCGATCGTATGCCATACGCCTCGATGCACCGCATACTTGTGGAACAACTTCTGCAGGCCAAAGAGCACGAACAGCAGCGTGCCGATCCACAGGGACCACATTTCGAGGATCGACAGGTGCGGCGCAAAGTGGAATAGCAGCGCGAACGAGAAGAAAATCGCAAGCCCCGCGAAGAGAGCCTTGCTCGGGCGCGAGTCCTTCAGATCGATGTCCGGCAGCACCGAGCCGACGCAACCCGCCAGCGTCACGGCGACGAGGTTTTCGGGCGCGATCACGTCGGCGGCGAGCGTGAGCGTGGCGAGACTGCCCGCGACGACGGTGCCGACGAGAATGTGGGTGGGGAAGTTGGCCATGATACGTGCCCTCCAGCAAGACTGGCGCGCCGCCGCCGTGGAGAGCGGCGCCTCCGCCTGCCGACCCATCAGATTCGCGACTTGCGCGGGAGACGGGCGACCGCCGAGAGTGTGGAAAAGCCACAAATCCAGGGAGCGGGCTTCCTCATCCGGCGTTGAGCTGATACCCGACCCCACGAAACGCCGCCGCACCAGCCGGGAGCCTTATGGCTAAGAAACCGTCCATTCCGCTCCTTTCCAACAGGCACCAGGTCGTCGCCGCCAGCAGCATCGGCGTCGCGCTCGCGGTCATGGGCATCAAGTACGTCGCCTACCTGATGACGGGCAGCGTCGCGCTGTTCTCGGACGCGCTCGAGAGCATCGTCAACCTCGTGACCGCGGTTGCCGCGCTGTTCGCGATCTGGGTCGGCTCGCACCCGCCCGACCGCAACCACCCGTTCGGCCACCACAAGGCGGAATACTTTGCCGCCGTGCTCGAGGGGACGCTGATTATCGTCGCCGCGCTGCTCATCTTCCGCGAGGCGTGGAATGCGTTGCTCGAGCCACGCGCGCTGCACCAGCCCATCGCGGGCCTCCTGGTCAATGGTCTCGCAACCGCCCTCAACGGTGTCTGGGCCTGGATTCTGATGCGCCGCGGCCGCGCCTGGAACTCGCCCGCACTCTCGGGCGACGGCCTGCACCTCCTCTCCGACGTCATCACATCGGTCGGCGTGATCCTCGGGCTCATGCTGGCGACGATCACCGGTTGGTCGATCCTCGACCCCCTGCTTGCCGGCGCGGTCGCCTTCAACATCCTGCGCATGGGCTACAACCTCGCGACCGAATCCCTGAGCCAGCTCATGGATGCCGCGGCGTCACCCGAGATCGAGGCGCGCATCCGCGAGGCGATCAAGACCAACGCCGGCGGCGCGCTGCAGGCGCACGACATGCGCACGCGCACCGCGGGGCCGACGACGTTCATCCAGTTCCACCTCGTGGTGCCGGGCGCCATGACGGTCGATGAAGCGCACGACATCTGCGACCGGGTCGAGGACGCGATCGAGGCCTCGATAAAGGGCGCGCAGGTCGCGATCCACGTGGAGCCGGAGTACAAGGCCAAGGGCAAGGACGCGGTCGAGGTGTAAGCCCGGCCGGCGCCTAGTCGCGCGCGGGCCGGCGGCGCTCGTGAAACCACGCGCGATAGTCCGCCATCTTCACGCGCTGCGCGGACGGCGCACGCCGCTTGCACGTCGCCGCCTCCTCGCTCTTGTCGGGCGCGCCCCACCGCAACTCGACGCAGTCGTTGACGTTGTAGGCCATCTCGAGCTGCGTCATGCGGTCGATCATGTCCTTGAGCGCCAGCGTCCATTGCGAGCCGTCGCTGCGCGTGTAAATGAACTTGCGCGCTGCAAGCTCGGACGCGAGCACGCCGTCGAGCTCGGCTTTGACGGCGGCGGCGCTCTTGTCCTTCGGCATGGCGTAGCGTTCCGGGCGCCGCGCGACGCGGTCGGGGAAGGAGCGCACCACATCGATGGCGATGAGCAGTCGCAGATCGCGCGACGGCGTCGCGAAATCCTCCCACGCCCCGGTCGTCTCGAAGATCGACGCGCCGTCAGGCATCGCCACCTCCGGCCCGGTGTACTTGCGCCCGTTCTCGACCGAGGTCACGCGCGTCTTTGCCTGCTCCTCGAGCGCCGTGATCGCCTCGCGCATAGCACGCAGAGGATCGAGCGGCGCCGGCGACATCACGTCGTCCATGCGGTCGTAAAAGTCCTCAACGCCGAGCTTCACCTGATCGAGCGAGAAATCGGCGTACTCGGGGCTCTTGGCGATCTCTTCGTTGGAGAGCCGCCGAAGCGTGCCGCCCTTGTCGGCGACGATCGGCCGGAAGCGCTTGAAGCCGGGGCCCCCTAGCCCGGGATCCTGTGCGTAGAGAAAGTTGCCGCGCCAGAAGCGCTTGCGCGCGACGGTGCCGTCTGGCTGGCCATCGACGGCGAGAAATACGCCTGCCGCGTCGCTCGTCTGCGCGATGCGCTTGGCGATGACGAGAACGTGGCCGTAGGGGTCGGCGTAGATGGTGCCGGGCCGCAGCGTCTCCTGCTTCAGGGGCACGGGGTAATAATCGGTGTTGTCGTCGTCGAGCGCCGTGCGCCCGTTGCCCGAATGCACGCCGTTGGCGACGGTCGTACGCACATAGTACCCAAACCCCGGCACGAGCCCCGATGGCCGGGGGGGCAGCCTGGGCGCTGGACGGGCGACCGGCTCGCCGAAAGCTCCGAAGAAAGCGCCGTTGGACGCGGTCTCCTGCGCGGGAGGGTTGACGGGCTCTTCCTTCTGGATGTTCCACCACTGCGGGCACTTCGGCGCCTGGCCGCCGCCGCCGCGCGAGCACTTCGAGTAGCCGAACGGCAGCCCCATCTTGAAGGCGAAATAGGCGCGCAGGAAATAGGGAAGGTCGGCGCAGTCAGGCTGGATGATGAGCTTCTTCTCGTCCTCGCCGAGACCCAGATGGTTGAACAGGATGTTGCGCGATTTATCGCGCAGCCCATCGTGCAGCGCCTTCCACGACAGCTCCTGATCGAGCGGGGCGTCGAAAAGCTTCTCGATCCACGCGGAATACAGGTTCTCCGTTGCGCGATTCCATTCACCGCGTAGCGGCCAGACGCTTCCCTGCGTCGCGCGCGCACCCGGCGGCTGTTTGTCCTGCACGGCGATTTCGCGCGTGATGGTGGTGCACCCTTCGGGTGCGCCGTCTAGCGCGAGCGTGGCGTGCCACGCCCCCGCGGCGGGTGCTGCCACCTCGGCGTACCAGAAATAGGGTGGCCCCCCTTCGCGGGCGCGCGATTTGGTGGCGACGGTGCCATCGGGCGCGGTCAGCGAAAGCTCGCCCTCGAACGCCTGCTCCACGGCGACGACAACGCGCAGAGGCGCGCCCTTCCACGGCGCGAGCGGCGAGGCGAGGACGGCGAGCCCGGCCGCATCCTCGCAAGCCGGCGGAGCCTTGGCCTGCGCATGCGCTGCGGGCACGGAAAATGCCGCGGCGACCACCAGCGATACTATCGCAGCAGCAGCAATATGGTGTGCACGAACCAATCGATCCCCCGGGTGCTCCCCGACTGAAATAGCAGTTTGCGGAAGCTCTAGCTGAATCATGGCAAAATTTATCCTCGGACCCCGCCGGCCCCCGGCGCAAGTCGTCGAGCCAGGGTATATGCCGCTTAGCGGCCGCCACACGGTCATCTTCGGGCTTGCCCCGAGAATCTCGGGCTAACCGTGAAGCTTCGAGGCGGGTGAGCCCAGACGGCTCGCGGCGGCTTTGGTCGGCCAGGTCTCAAACGATCAGCCCCTCGCGCCGCATCGCCGCCTGCACCGTCGGCCGCGACCGCATGTGCTGGCCGAGGGCCTTCAGCGGCTCCGGGATGGCGATCTTGAACTTGGCCGCCCACAGCAGCATCACGAACAGGTAGGCGTCGGCGACGGTGGCGTTCGCGCCGAAGAGATACGGGCCCTGGAGCTGCGTCGCGACGAACGCGAGCTTCTCGGCGGCCGCCTCGCCGGCGGCCTTCTTCTCAGCCGCGCTCGCGCCCGGATCGAACAGCGGATGGAAGGTCTTGTGGACCTCGGTCGCGAGGTAGGCGAGCATCTCCAGCAGCCGATAGCGGCCCAACGGCCCCGGCGCCATCAGCGCGGGATAGCGGTCGGCGATGTAGCTCAGGATGGCGACGTTCTCGGTCAATAGCTCGCCGTCGTCGAGCTCGATCACCGGCACGTAGTTCTTCGGCGTGACGTCTCGGAGGGGGCCACCATCCTCCAGCGTGTGCGTCTTGAGATTGACCCTGACGAGGTCGGCCTTCATGTCAGCCTCGAGAAGCGCGATGTGATCGGCGAGACTGCAGGCGCCGGGGGCGTAGTAGAGTTTCATGAGCGGGCTCCTTGGGAGGCGCGGGCGCTGAGCTTAACGCGGGGAGATAAGAATTGGTGCCCGCCGTATTGCGCGCGCCGCCCCTGTAGCACGGCGCGGAGCACAACGTCGGCGCCGATAGAGCGCACGGCTCCGCCGCCTCGCGGGGCGCTGAGCGCCCCGAGGGGAGAGAGAAGAGGGGAGCGCGGGCGCCAAACGACCGCCATCCAGTTTGCAAATGCCGGCAGCCTTTCGGCGCCCGCGGCGGTGGACTCATTCTGCAGGTCGAGGGCGCGGAACACATACGCGAACGGGGCTTCGGTCCCGCCCGGGCGGCTGCCAAGCGCGGCCGGGCTCATCGTTTCTGGGGACCTCGACCGGCTGCCGGAGCTCTCGAAGAAGATTGAGAGCGCCGCCGCTCGCGACGGGCTGCCCGCGCGGCCATTGCTGGATCGCGCGAGCCTCGCACACCTGCCCCGGCTCTCTGAGGGAGCTAACCTCGCGGCAGCGCGGCAAACGAAAACCGCACCGCCTCGAACCGGGCACCGGCCCTGCCCCGCGTCGGCCGCTCAGCTGATGCGTCCCTATGACGGGCAGGGTTATGGGGGAGTATGGGGGAGCGGCGGCGGGTGGGGATAAGTTTGTCGTTTTGCCTCTCGTCCGCGATGGGCCAGGAGTAGACGTTGGCATCCCGCCTGCCGGACCGTCCGACGGTGCCGCAGTTCGATTCAACCGTACGAGCGAGGTACGACTTCACCAGCAGCTCACGCCTGCGCTAAGGCCCTCGCTTCTGTTGGTGAGCCGGGCACAGGATGCGCACACGGCTGAGAGGAGCGTCGCTACTACCGCTACGTAGAGGCCAAATCCGTAATCGGGAATGCTGTCGTCGGGATTTTGCTCGAAGTACCTGACAACAATGGTGTTGCGCGTGCCCGCGTCCTCGATGGCATCCCACGGCACCTGGCCGCGGCCTGAATGCGTACGCCCATCGACCGCCGTGAATGTGTAACTGACGCGGGCGGTAGTTGCGATGGTGGATCTAACGCGGCGGCCGCGAGGAGTCTCCACTTTCGTGATCGAAGCTTGAGCCGTGACGCCGTAGAGCGCGAGGCGCTCGTATTCGACATAGTCCCGAATGGCGACGAAGGCGGCGAGCATAGCTAGCGCGGCGCAGAAAAGCGCTTTGCCGTTGCGAATCTGGGCATGGCGGACCTCAGCCGAAGTTGATGCTACCCACTGTGCGCAATGGGCGCTGAGATCGCTGTCTCTAAGGGAACACAACACACCAAGCACGACGGGCGATCGCGTGTATGAGGTCTTGGTAGAGAGGATGCGGACGGTGGCGGATTTGGTGAGCGCGGTGCCGTTGAGGACGATGCCCGAGGGGCGTAGTTGTTGCTGTGATACCAGATGGGCGGGGTCAAATTTTGTTGGAAGCGGACCGACCTACTGCAGGCCCAAACACTAATTCCCAGCCGACCCAACGGCGCTCGAGCTCCTCGACCGATGACTTTATATCGGCGGCGGCGCCGACAGAAAAAACTCGCTCCGAAAGCGTCGGGTCCACGCCCGTTAAGGCCTCCTTAACCACAGCCGGCTTGATTAACGGAGTCCTAATCCATCGTCGAGGTATGTGAATGAGCGTACTCAATCTGGACTGCGAGCTGCTGTCGGCGCTTGAGGATTTGATCGAAGACGGCCAACTCGAAGAGGGCAGCAAGGAACACGGTATTGCGCTACAGGTCGCTTATCGGGGGTACGATAGCTTGTCGCTGAAGCAACAGTACCTGTTCAATGCAAAAGTCGTTCCGTTGGTCGAGGACTACGACCAGGAACGATATTGGACTGAACGCGAGGTTAGCGTGCCGGCTTAGGGTTCATCATCCGGAGACGATGCCGATGGCGGCAGATTTTGTCCGGGCGATACTTTATCGAACGAGGCAAGTCGATGCGCGAGGTACTGGCGCATCAACTCCATTTCATGACGCTTCTTCTCCTGAGCGAACCGCCTGTTGGATAGCCTCTTGAGTCTCGCGATCCCATCGTGCGCCGATTTCCTTTTCCGCCTTCACAATGTCAGGCAATATCCGTTGCCATTTTTGGCCGACGGGGGAACTCAGGTAGTTAAAGACGAGGGCGCGTTGCTCTGCGGTGAAACGTTTGCCGATTTCGCTGCGATAAATCTCTGGCGTCGCAAAGGCATTGGCACTCATCTCTCGATTGAAGTTGCGGTAGAGGGCACCGGTGGCGCTGCGTTGAAACGTGCTCGTTTCACGCAGTTCCTCGGCAGTGAAGCGCGCAGCAACGATCTTTACCTCTTGGTTCTCGAGTAGCGGCTCGCGCTCAAGCAGGATTTTGAGAGCTACCTTAGTGCGCGCGGCCGCTGCGATCCTGGCTTCGAGCGCAGACTTATACCCGATCGCCTGCAGATACTCTCGCGCAGCGAGAACCGCGGGCGTATCCTCCTCTTGTACCGTCGTGGCCGTTTGTGCGAGCGCAGCGCTCAGGCAAGTTACGCCAGATAACGAGAGGGTTGCGACGGTTAGAAGTGCAGGCGCCAACCTCTTCAAATATATTGCAAGCATGGCATCCACCTTTGTTGATGTGTGACCGATCGAGGGCTCAGAGGATGCGCGGGCTGCGTTGCTTTTGCAGTCACGTACGTAACAGGTCGGCACCGCGCGTCTAGCGGTGAAGGTCGACTCTGCGCGCCGATCCGGGGTGAAGATCCCCGGCCGATCGACATCAAGGGCGCAGCTGAGGCCGTCACGAAGTTGACGGCTACTAATCTTCTACTCGGTCCGAGTTCCGCTTCGGGTCAAAAGCCGACGTTGCGCGGTCGCGCCCCAAGCCGAGAGATGCCGCAGCCCCAGGCCGCCCGCGGCTTCACATAAGATGACAGCCGCCAATGGGGCCACCCCAGCCCCAGATCCGCCACCCTCATCTGGTGAAAGCCGTTAGTCCGGGTCGCGGCGTCCGTGGCCGCTCCAAAATTGCAGAGACCAGCCATGCACCGCGTCATGTATCGCGTCCTCGCCTTCCTCGCATCCGCCCTCCTCCTCGCACTCCCGGCCGCCGCGGAAAAGCGCGTCGCGCTCGTGATCGGCAACTCCGCCTACAAGGAGGTCGCGCAGCTTCCCAATCCGGTCAACGACGCCAACGAGATCTCCTCGGCGCTGAAGAGCGCCGGCTTCGACGTCATCCTCGGCGTCGACCTCGACAAGCGCGCGTTCGACACCAAGGTGCGCAATTTCGCCGACCTGCTCGAAGACGCCGACGCCGCCATCTTCTTCTACGCCGGGCACGGGCTGCAGGTGGCCGGGCGCAACTACCTCATCCCCGTCGATGCGCATCTGCAGGGCGAGCGCGATCTCGACTTCGACGCCGTCAACCTCGACTTCATCATGAAGCAGATGGAGCTCGGCCGCGCGGATAAGACCAACATCGTGTTCCTCGACGCCTGCCGCGACAACCCGTTCTCGCAGAACCTCGCGCGCTCCATGGGGACGCGCTCGACCAGCATCGGCAAGGGCCTCGCGCAGGTCGACACGGGCGTCGGCACCTTCATCGCTTACTCGACCCAGCCCGGAAACGTCGCGCTCGACGGCAAGGGCAAGAACTCGCCATTCACCGCGGCGCTCTCAAAGCACGTGCGCGAGCCGGGCCGCGACCTCACCTCGGTGATGATCGAGACGAGGAAGGACGTCTTGGCCGCGACCGCCGGCAAGCAGGTGCCGTGGGACCACTCGGCGCTGACGGGGGAGTTCTACTTCCAGCCGACCGAGGCGCAACGCTCGGCGGCGGTAAGCCCAGGCGCGAGCGCGGAGCCGGCAGCTGCGGCCGCTCAGCCGCGCAGCCCCGAGGAGACCGGCAACATCGTCGCGCTGGCGCAAGCGCGCGAACGCCTGCGTCAACTCGAGGAGGAGAACCAGGCCGATCAGCAGAAGATCTTCGACAAACAGTACGAGACAGGCAGCTCCGAGAGCGCGACGTCGCGCAACAATATCTCCATGGAGATCGGCAAGATCCAGATGCAGATGGTACGGCGCGGCCAGGAGCAGAAGAAGCTCAGGGACGAGATCGCGACGCTGGAGCAGAAGCTGGGGCTGCCCGCCCAGCCGGCCGCGTCGAAGTAGGAGAAGCTTTCCCGGTGGGGCGCGGCCGCAGCTTGCGTCCCTGTTCCCTCGGTGACAGCGCCGGCGCTGCTGCGCTGGTAGCCCTAACCTGCCGGCACCTTCCGCCGGTTGGCAGGCGAGCGTCATGCGTATCACGATCGACGAGCAGAGCCGGCTCGTGCACGCCCTCAAGGGCGCTGCAATGCTGACGCTCGCCTTGCCGCACGCCGAGACGCGCGCACAGCTCGAGGCCGCGGCTTGGGGCCTCGAGGCGGCGCTGGCCAACGCCAGCCTCGTCGTCGTCAACGGCGAGCCGATCACGCTGCGCGAGACCGCGGCATCCGCGAAAGCCAAATAGCCGCCCGCCTCAGTGCCCCAGCCTTTCGTGCCCCCGCCTTCAGTGCGAAGGCACGCGGCCGTTGATGTGGCCGTTCGCGTGAAAGTCTATGTCATTCTCGATATTGCTCGCCGCCTGGCGCCAGTCGCCCGGCCCGATGCGCTGCTGGAAGCCGGTGGCTGGCCGGGACCCGATCTCCTCGGTTGCCTGCGGGGCCCCGACCGGCGGCCGGAACATGCCGATGCCGATGGCGAGCCCCTGCAGCTCGCCGAGGATCTCCTCGCGGCGGATCTCGTGCTCCGTCGCAATCGAACGCACGTCGCGCAGGAGCTGCTGGTCGAGCCGGCTCAGCGCGTCGCCCAGCGCCTGCACCAGTGTCTGCTCGTCGCCGGCGATCTCGCTGAGGCGGACGCGCATTTCTTCGATGTGCTGCAACAGCTTCGTCATCCTTCTCCCCCCGGTCCGTGGTTTGCCCGAATCAGTAAAGGTCATGACGCCATTGGTTTCCGCTCGAAATGCGGCACAAAGCGGAAAAATGCAACCCCCGCCGCAACTTGCATCGACAATGGCAGACTTGAGCATAGCGCGGCGAAGCATTTGCGCGTTGCCTGCGGTGAGGGCGAACGGCAATCTCACAGCGGGAGCGCACGGGGGGAGACATCAATGTCCGCAGCAAGCACAGCCGGAGCGGTGACGCCGCCAATGGCAATGGCTCCGCGCTGGCCGCGGCTACTGCTCCTCGTCGCGGCCGCGATCGAGCTGATGAGCAACCTCCCCTCCGTCGCAGTCCTCTTTGGTGATACCGCACAGATGGCGGGCGCGATGATCATAGCGAAGATCGCGCTCGCTCCGCTGGTGGCGTTCGCCGCGCTGTTCTTCGCGGTGCGCGGGCCCGTCGCTTACGCGCTGCTGGCTTTTGCCGCGCTCATCCTGCTGACCTGGGCGAGCTTCCTGCCCGCGTTCCGGCTCAATCCTCCCACTCTGGAAAATGGCGCCTTTGGGCTGGCGTTCGCCGCCTATCAGCTCGTGCTGGCGCCACTGATTGCGGCGGGGGTGGTGGTGCTGGCGCTCTCGGGCAAGCGACCGGTGCTTGCCACGCTGCTCGCCGTGCTGCCGACTTTCCTCGGCGTGGCGGCCACGATCGCCTTCGGCATCGGCGTCGCCATCTACGGTTTCTAGCCTAGCCGCGCTCGGCCCACAGGTCGTACTCGTCGGCGTGGGCGACGCGGGCCTTCAGGATGTCTCCCGGCTTCACGTCGGTGTCGCCATTGAGGAACACAGAGCCGTCGATCTCGGGCGCATCCCACTGGGAGCGGCCGAGGGCGCCCTCCTCGTCGACCTCGTCGATGATCACGTCGATCTCGCGGCCGACGAAGCCTGCAAGCCGTTCCGCGCTCACCTCCTGGGCGACCGCCATGAAGCGGTGCCAGCGCTCGTCCTTCACCTCGTCCGGCACCGCGCCGGGAAGATCGTTGGCTTTGGCCCCCTCGACCGGCTCGTAGCGGAAGCAGCCGACGCGCGAAAGCTTCGCCTCGCGCAGCCAGTCGAGCAGCAGCACAAAGTCCGCTTCCGTCTCACCGGGAAAGCCGACGATGAAGGTCGAGCGGATGGCGAGGTCGGGGCACATGGTGCGCCAGCGCGCGAGCCGCTCCAGCGTCTTCTCCCCCGCGGCGGGACGGCGCATGGCCTTCAGCACAGCGGGCGAAGCGTGCTGGAAGGGGATGTCGAGGTAGGGGAGGATCTTGCCCTCGGCCATCAGCGGGATGACGCCGTCGACGTGCGGATAGGGATAGACGTAGTGCAGCCGCACCCAGGCGCCGAGCTCACCCAGCGCCGTGCAGAGATCGAGGAAGCGGGCCGGCAGACCCGCGCCCTTCCACGGGCTCTCCGCATATTTGAGATCGAGACCGTAAGCGCTCGTGTCCTGGCTGATGACGAGCAGCTCCTTTACGCCCGCTTTCACCAGGCGCTCCGCTTCCGTCATCACGTGCGAGGCGGGCCGGCTGACGAGATCGCCGCGCAGATGCGGAATGATGCAGAAGGAGCAGCGGTTGTTGCAGCCCTCGGAGATCTTCAGGTAGGCGTAGTGGCGCGGGGTGAGGCGCAGGCCCTCGGGTGGAACGAGGTCGACGAACGGGTCGTGCAGCGGCGGCACCACGTCGTGTACGGCGGCGACGACCTGCTCGTACTGATGCGGACCGGTGACGGCCAGCACGTCCGGGTGCTCGGCACGGATGCGCGCCTCCTCCACCCCGAGACAGCCCGTCACGATGACGCGACCGTTCTCCGCAATCGCCTCGCCGATGGCCGCAAGGCTCTCGGCCTTGGCTGAATCGAGAAAGCCGCAGGTGTTGACCACGACGACGTCGGCGCCGGCGTAGTCGGGGGCGACCTGATAGCCTTCGGCGCGCAACTTCGTCAGGATGCGCTCGCTATCGACGAGGGCCTTGGGGCAACCGAGCGAGACGAAGCCGACAGTCGGCGCCGTCGTGCGCTTGGTGGCTACCTTGGGGGCGGCCGGCGCCTTGGATCTGGGGGCCTTCGACTTCTGCGCGATGCTCATGGCCGGCGCTCTAGCACGAGGCGGCGGCTAGAGCGAGCCCGGCGCGCCGGGGCGCCTGTGTCGCGCGGTGGGACCGATCCGCACCACATCGCGCTGGCCTCGGGCTGGGCCATTGCACGGCCGCCGGCTTACCGTCCATGATGGCTACGGGAGTAATTCTTACGGCCCATCATCCTCAACCGGCCGCGCAAGGCGCATCGGGCAGGAGCTGCGGCCAACGGAAACGTGGCGCATGCGAGTTCTCGTCATCGACGATCATCCGGTGGTGGTCCAGGGCTGCCGCCAGCTTCTCGAGGGGATGGACGTCCGCGAGGTCCTCGCCGCGGCCCGGCTCGCCGAGGGCTTCCGCCTCTATCGGCGGCGGCGCCCGGACATCATCATCACCGACCTGTCGATCAACCGTCACGAGCTCGCCGGTCTCGCGTTCATCCGCCGCGTGCGCCTGTTCGACATCCGCACGCCCATCCTCGTGCTCACCATGCACGACGATCCCGTCGTCGCCGGACGTGCGCTCGAGGCCGGCGCCAACGGCTACCTCCTGAAGGACATCGCAGCCGAGGAGCTTGCCGCGGCGATCCGCGAGCTGCGCGAGGGGCGCGTCTACGTCAGCCGCGCACTCGCAGGTCGCGTCGCCGTCACCGAGGAGCCTAGCAGCGCAAGCCCGCTCGCGGCCATGACGCGGCGCGAGTTGCAGACACTGTCGCGTCTCGCCGAAGGCAAGCCCTACGGCACCATCGCGGACGAGCTCAGCGTCAGCTACAAGACCGTGGTCAATACCTGCGCGCAGCTCAAGTCGAAGCTCGGCGCGCGCACGCTGCCCGAGCTGACGCGGATCGCCATCCGGCACTTGCCGGCGGCTGCCGGCAAGGCCGAAGCGTCCTGAGGGCGAGCTTCAACCGACGCGATCCCACCACAGGCGCCCATGCCGGATCTCGTGCCACAGCATCGGCACGGTCTCGAGCGCGGTGAGCGCTTCGGGTGTCGGGCATTCGGAGAGAGCGATAGCAGCCGCCATGCGCGTCTTGGCTCCGCCGGAGCGAAACGCGCGCAGCAGCTCGCCGAAGTGCTCGTCGGCAGCAAACGGACCGATGCAGCGCCACACTTCCGGGTCGATGGAGCGATGCGCCGCGCGACGCTCGTGCACGAAGGCGACGAGCCTGTCGGCGAGATCGGGGTTGCGCCGGTCGTCCAGGCCTTCGATCGGTGAAAGCCGGCAACCGAGCCGAAGGGCGCGCACGATCATCTCGTTCCAGAGCGCGTCGTCGAAGTGTGCGGCGGGATAGGGATTGTCGTGGGCCAGCGCCTCGAAAACGGCGCGCGGCGCCGAGCGGACGGCTTGCCCGGCAATGGCGAGCAGAGAGCCCGGGTCCGGATAGAGCGATAGCCCGCGGAAGGTCGCGATCTGCTCGGCGGCCGATCCTTGGCGCATGACGGAGGCAATGCGCGCGGCTAACGGCACCTCACGGCCATCGGAGGCCGAAATCATGGACGGGGCGTGGATTTGGGCTTCGTGAGCCTCGCCCCCATACGCACGGGACGTGGACGAATTGGACAGTACAGTTGACGTTTCCATAAGCACTTCCCCTCGGGTACGCGGGTACGGCATCGCGACGGGCGATGCTTCCAACTAGAAGGTCACCGAACGACGTAAGAGGTTGGGTGTTCTGGGCCGTTCCCGAAAAAACGCGCCACCGAAAGCCATGGAATTTGTGCGGGAATGGAGAAACGAGACGAATATGTCTCGCTTTGCCATTTGCCAAGGCTTATCGAACGCGAAAATCGCGGAAATGCCACCCGGAAACTCCCCCTCCCCAACCTGCCCGGTGGCGCTCTCATTTTTGATCTTTTTCGGCGGCGTGAAGACCAAGGATCACACCGCCAAACGATTGAGAGCACCACACAGCGCAACGTCCATGATGCGGGCCTACGCCGCAAAATCAACGCAAAACGCGCATATTGTGGCGTTCTGGGAGCAGCCCGGGGCGGTCTGGGAAGAACCGTAGGGGTGCCTCGGGAATAAGTGGCAATTTTTTCCCGGGCTTTGTGCTTTTCCGCATCGACTCAAGTGTAACAATGTTTCAATTGTGCCACAAGCCCGCGCCGAGCGCTGCCCACATATCGTTCACAACTCTGAAAACGCCCGCGCAAATTGCGCAATTGGCGGCGAAACTCGCCAGGAAAATCCTGCAATTTCGATAAGTATGAAATGGCGACGGCCGCGGGTGGAGGATCCCCGCGGCCGATCACGACTGCAACAGTGCCGCTCAGCGGCCGTAGCTGTTGCCGCCGAAGTTGCCGTGCACCGACAGGCTGCCGTCGGCGAGGACGGGGGCAGCGCCGGTGGCGACCGCGGAAACGGCGAGCAGGGTGGCGAGGATGAGGGTCTTCATGGGTCTTCTCCTGTTTGGGTCCGGGGGTTGAGCTTCAAAACGTGAGCGTCTGGCGGATCGGCTGGTCTGCTATCGGCCAGCGCTTCCGGGGCTCGTTATGCCCCTGCCGGCGGCCGAGCTGAAATATCGGTTGCCTCTGGAATCCATGCTCCGGCGCTATGATTGACGGATGCGACCGCGACCCCCACAAGGACGGGCTCCGCCGTCACCCTCAGTCCTCCTCCGCAATCGCCCGCTCATGCCGCCCCTTCTCCAGCTCAGCGATGTCGCGCTCACGTTCGGCTCAGCGCCGCTGCTCGATGGCGTCGAGCTTTCCGTCTCGGCAGGCGAGCGCGTGTGCCTTGTCGGGCGCAACGGCTCGGGCAAGTCGACGCTCCTGAAGATCGCGGCCGGACTGATCGAGCCCGATCACGGCAGCCGCTTCGTGCAGCCAGGGGCGTCCGTCCGCTACCTGGCGCAGGAGCCCGACCTCTCCGAGTACGCGACGACGCTCGCCTACGTCGAGGCTGGGCTCGGCGCGACCGACGGTGCGCACCGGGCGCTCCAACTCCTGCAACAGCTTGGCCTCACGGGCGACGAGAACCCCGCGCGGCTTTCGGGCGGCGAGGCGCGCCGCGCCGCGCTCGCGCACGTGCTGGCGCCTGCGCCGGACATCCTGCTGCTCGACGAGCCGACGAACCACCTCGACCTGCCGGCGATCGAGTGGCTCGAAGCAACGCTCGCTGCCCAGCGCGGCGCGCTCGTCCTCATCAGCCACGACCGCCGCTTCCTCGAGAACCTGACGCGCACGACCGTCTGGCTCGATCGCGGCAAGGCCCGCCGCATCGAGCTCGGCTTTGGCGAGTTCGAGGCGTGGCGCGACGAGAAGCTCGCCGAAGAGGAGATGCAGCAGCACAAGCTCGACCGCAAGATCGTCGCCGAGGAGCACTGGGTGCGTTACGGCGTCACCGCGCGGCGCAAGCGCAACGTGCGGCGCATGGCGGAGCTGCGCGCACTACGCCAGAAGCGGCGCGACTATCGCGGCGCCACGGGCAGCGCGACGATCGAGGCCGCGCAGGCGGAGAAATCGGGTGCGCTCGTCATCGATGCGAAAGCGATCTCGAAATCGTTCGGGACGCGCAAGATCGTCGACGATTTTTCTGGCCGCGTGATGCGCGGCGACCGGATCGGCATCGTCGGCCCCAACGGCAGCGGCAAGACCACGCTCGTCGGCATCCTCACCGGCACACTCGCGCCGGACGCCGGCGAGGTGCGCCTCGGCGCCCGCATCGAGATGGCGACGCTGGAGCAGGGTCGTGACAGCCTCGACCCCAACTGGACGCTGCGCGAGGCGCTGACCGGCGGGCGCGGCGATCACGTCGACGTCGGCGGAAAGGCGAAACACGTCGTCGCCTACATGAAGGATTTCCTGTTCGAGGGCGAGCAGGCGAGGACGCCGTTGCGCGTGCTTTCGGGCGGAGAGCGCGGGCGGCTGATGCTGGCGCGCGCGCTCGCCAAGCCCTCGAACGTGCTGGTGCTCGACGAGCCGACCAACGACCTCGACATGGAGACGCTCGACGTGCTCGAGGAGATGCTCGCCGACTATCCCGGCACGGTGCTCTTGATCAGCCACGACCGCGACTTCCTCGACCGCGTCGTGCATGCCGTCATCGTGCCCGCTGGCGACGGGCACTGGACCGAGTATCCCGGCGGGTACACCGATATGCTGGCCCAGCGCGGCGGCGGCGTCTTGTCTGCGCGCGCTGTCTCAAAGGCAAAGGCAGAGAGCAGGGCGCAGGCAGCCGAGCCGCCGCGCGCCGCGAAGCCCGCCAAGCGGCGCTTGAGCTTTCACGAAAAGCACGCGCTCGAGACGCTGCCGGGCGAGATCGGCAAGCTGCAGGCAAAAGTGCAGGCGCTGCAAAAGACCTTCGACGACCCGGAACTTTACGCGCGCGACCCCAAGCTGTTTACCGAGACTTCCACTCAGCTCGCCGCCGCGCATGCCGAGCTCGCTGCGGCGGAGGAGAAGTGGCTGGAGCTCGAGATCTTGCGCGAGGAGGTCGAGGGCGGCTGACGCGCGCCTGCACGGGGGACACGGCCGCCGCGGTCACCGGGCGATCGTCGCTGCCGTCTGTCCGAACAATATCTTCTTTGCCTCCTCGGACATCAACTGGCTCTCGTTGATAAGCCGCGCGCGCTCGTAGGCGCGCTTAACGGCGGGCCGCTCGCGCATCGTCTCGAACCAGCGGCGCAGATGCGGGAAGTCGTCGAGGCTTCTGCTGCTGCGCCTTGTGCGGCACGATCCACGGATAGCTTGCCATGTCGGCGATCGAGTAATCGCCGGCGATGAACGTGCGGTCGGCGAGGCGCTTGTTGAGCACGCCGTAGAGGCGATTGGTCTCTTTCACGTAGCGCTCCGTCGCATAGGGGATGCGCTCGGGCGCGTACTGCGAGAAGTGGTGGTTCTGCCCGGCCATGGGGCCGAGGCCTGCCATCTGCCAGAACAGCCATTCCATAACCTCAAACCTCCCCCGCACGTCGGAGGGGAGGAACTTGCCGGTCTTCTCCGCGAGGTAGGTCAGGATGGCGCCCAACTCGAAGACGCTGATCGGTGCGCCGCCGTCGGCGGGCGCGGTATCGAGGATTGCGGGAATGCGGTTGTTGGGAGAAAGCGCGAGGAAGTCCGGCTTGAACTGATCGCCTTTACCGATATTCACCGGGTGGATGCGGTAGGGCACGCCCGCCTCCTCGAGGAAGATCGTGACCTTGTGGCCGTTGGGTGTGGTCCAATAATAGAGTTCGATCATCGGGTCCCCTTGCCGTTGCTAGCTCTGGCCGCGCGCCGTCGCCGACAGAAGATGGCGACCGCGACCGCGTTCTGCAACGCTGGCGCCGGTGTCTCCTCGAGTTTACCTGAGCGGCTCTTTCACGTGAGCGAAGACTCGCATTCAGCTCCAGCAGGGAGCCGAGCGGTTCGTCACGTATCTCGAGCGGCGGCAAAAAGGCCGATAGTAGATTTTGGCAGAGCCCGATGATCCGCGAGCCGTGGTCCGAACACGAACGGGCTGCGATTTCGCAGCATGCCCGCTGCAGCAGGCGGGCGCCGCGCTCGATCCAAGGGTGAGAGCGAGGCCCGCCACGGCCGGCAGCAGGAGCTTCAGGCAAATGCTCATGGATGGCCATCCCCAGGAGGAACGTGCATTGCGATAGCCGCTGCAGCGCTTCGCAAGCATTCCGACCTTGGGTTGCCTCGCTTACGCGAGCCTTACGCTTCCAACGCGCCGGAGGAAGAACCGCAGACCATTCAGGTCCGCGTAAG
The DNA here is from genome assembly GCA_963817485.1 of uncultured Alphaproteobacteria bacterium. Taxonomy (GTDB): domain Bacteria; phylum Pseudomonadota; class Alphaproteobacteria; order Rhizobiales; family Hyphomicrobiaceae; genus Hyphomicrobium_A. Next base: position 88,775 of record CAWFOR010000005.1, read on the forward strand.
CAACCGGGAGTATCGGTTCGCTCTCCTACCGAATTGTCCAACTCCCCGGCCGTCGATCGCGACGGTCGGGGTTTTTCTCGTGCTTTCGCTCTGAGCTGGGAACAAAGCGGACGACGATTGAGGGCGAAGGGCAAAGGCCACGTATGCTGCAAGCGAGCAAACGCCCGACTTAGCTCGGGCAGTAGTGCGCGTTCCGGACAGGCTTCAGGTTGTCGAGAGGCCCATCACTCGAATTCATATCCGAACATGACACGCACGAGATCGCGCTCGCTGTCTTTGGTCAATCCGAAAGCCCCGCCCACCTGAACGTGCATCCCGTTGCTGAACTCGCTCCTGAGGTTCAGCTCCGCGTACTGCTGGGTGACATCCGGATTGAGCGTCAGCCCGAGCGCACTGTCGCCGAGGCCGCCAAACACTTCCGCGCCCAGCTTCAGCTCCTTAACGCTCCAATCTTCCCGACGGCTCCCCTCGGCCCTCTCGCCGGAGCTCTTGGCGCGTTCAAAGAGCGTGTAGTTTAGGCCGGCCGCGTATCCAAACTCCCAATCGCCCGAGGCGAGATTGACGTCGTTGATCCAGTTGAAGGCGACGTCGAGCTTGTCGTTGAGGTCCTGGCCGAGAATCAATCGGCTTTCGATCTCGGACCCAGCCTCCGACGCCGGAGTGTCGGTCCGCCCCGTAACCTCGAGCAGATACCGATGAGCGGGCCGCAAATCTGCGTACTCGACATAGAGAACGGGGTTGAGAAAGGTGCTGTTGGAGAACAGACGATAGCGGCTCTCCAGGCGCCAGCCGCCGAAGGCGTAGTCTTCGCCGTCTATCTTGTCGCCCTCGAGGTAGAGGGCAGCCATCCACTGATCGGTGATCGCTCGCTCCATCTCGAGGATCTGCGCGTCATAGGGCGCATCCCCGGGCGCTCCGCGAGAATAGTCGTTGAACACGTTGATCTCGGTCGTTCCCTTTGCCTCCGTGTGATGGTCGTAGAGTACGAAATTCGCCTCGTTTCCCGCGCGCGCCCCTTGGGCCGCGAAGAAAACGCCGATGAGCAACGCGAGCGTTGCGGCGCTGACATCGGTTCTTTTCATCTTACGATTGTCCCGGACTCGGGTCCGCAAAAGGAAGCAATCATGAACGTGTCGAATGGCAACTCGGTCGTCAAGGTTACATCGTCTCTTGGGCAAGCTGGCCGCTTGCCGCCGCCGGCCGCATGAAGATGCGCGAAAGTGTGGGGATCATGAGCAGGCTGCAGATCGGCGATAGCAGCATGCCGGCGACCACCACGGTCGCGAGCGGCTGTTGCACCTGCGTGCCGATACCGCTCGACAGTGCCGCAGGCACGAGGCCAAGGCAGGCCGAAAGAGCCGTCATGAAGACCTGCCGCATGCGCGTGCTTCCCGCCGACAGCGCCGCCGCCTCGACGCCGAGCCCTTCGTCGAGATTTCGCCGGATGTTGGAGACAAGCAGGATGCCGTCCATGGTGGAGACGCCAAACAGCGAGATGAACCCGATCGCCGCCGACACGCTCAAGTTGAGGCCGGATACCCAAAGGCCGAGGATGCCGCCAGCGACGGCAAACGGAATTCCTGCAAGCGCAAGCAAGCTGTCGCGGATCGAATTGAAGAGCGCATAGAGCAGCATGAAGATGAGCAGCAGGCTCAGCGGAACGATTAACGTCAGCCGCGCTTTTGCTTCCTGCAGCGCGCCGAACTCCCCGCCCCATTCGAGGCGATAGCCGCGCGGAAGCTGCACATTGCGCGCGACCTGAGCCTGCGCGTCGGCAACCGTCGAGCCGAGATCGCGGCCCCGCACGCTGTATTTTAGCGGATAGTAGCGCTGGCTGTTCTCGCGATAGATGTAGGCCGCACCGGGCTCGAGCTTCACCTCGCCCAGGTCGCCGAGCGGGATATAAGCCGTCGGCTGGGTCGGATCGCTGCCCGGCAGAGCAATGGGAATCGACCGGATCGAGTCGATGCTCTGGCGATACTCTGGCGCCAACCGCACCGTGAGCGGAAAGTTCCAGTCGTTCTCGTAGACGCGCGTAACCTCCTGGCCGCCGATCGCCGCTTCCACCACGGTGTTGATATCGCCGACGGAGAAGCCGTAGCGGGCGGCCTTGGCGCGATCGATACGCACCAGCAAGTTGGGCTGTCCGAGCAGGCTGAACCCGCCCGGGTCCTTCACGCCGGGCACCGTTGCGATCTCATTTTTGACAACCTTCGACAGGCGTTCCAGCTCCGCAAGGTCGCTGCCGAAAATCTTGACCGCGTTCTCGCCTTTGACGCCGGACAATGCCTCCTCGATGTTGTCCTCGATGTATTGGGAGAAGTTGAAGTCGACACCGACGAACTCGCGGTTGAGCTGCTCGTTCATCTGACTGATGAGCTTCTCCTTCGTGAGCCCGCGCGGCCACTCGTCGAAGGGCTTCAGGATCACGAGATATTCGGCGACGAAGGAGCCGTCCGGATCGGTCGCATCCTCGCTGCGCCCCTGCTCCGAGACGACCGTGCGCACCGGCGCGTAGCTCATCAGGATTTTGCGCATGCGCGCGACGGAATCGACCCCAGCTGGCAGCGTGATGGTGGGCGGCAGCAGCGCACGCACCCACATGTTGCCTTCCTCGAGCTTCGGCAGGAACTCCGTGCCGAGATGCGAGGCAATTGTGCCGCAGAACACCAGGAAGACGAGGCCGATCAGCGCGGCGACCTTGGCGTTGCCCACCGCGAGATGGAGCAGTCGCGTATAGATGCGCCGTAGCAGCCGCACGACGAACGTTTCGATCTCGGCGACGCGATCGGGCAGGATGAGCGACGACAGCACCGGCGTAACGGTGAAGGTGGCGATGACGGCCCCCAGCAACGCGTAGGCATACGTGCGCGACATGGGGCCGAAGATCTGCCCCTCGACGCCTTGCATGGTGAACAGCGGCAGAAACGCGGCGATGGTGATGATGACCGAGAAGAGGATGGCTCGGTCCACCTCCACGGCGCCGGCGAGGATGGTGTTGAGCTTGGGCGTCAATCGGCTGTCGGCGACGGCCGCAGACTGACCTGGATGCGCCAGGTGGCGGAAGATGCTCTCGACCATGATCACGGTCGCGTCGACGATGATGCCGAGATCGATCGCGCCGACCGAAAGCAGGTTGGCGGAATCTCCGCGCACAACCGTGATGATCACGGCGAGGAACAAGGCGGCCGGCACGGTTGCGGCAACGATGATCGCGCAGCGCAAATTGCCCAGGAACACGTACTGGATGAGAAAGATCAGCGCGATGCCGAAGAGCAGATTGTGCAGCACCGTGCGAACCGTGATGGCGACGAGCTCACCGCGATCATAGAACGGCACCACCTTCACGCCCGGCGGCAAGCTGCCGTCGGAGTTGAGCGTATCGATCGCCGTATGCACGCGGCGGATGACGTCCATCGTCCGCTCGAGCTTCTGCATGAGGACGATGCCGAAGATCACGTCGGTCTTGTCGTCGCGCCCCGCGATCCCCAGCCTCGGCGTGTAGCCGATCTGAACTCTCGCGACGTCCGACAACAGGACCGGCACGCCATTGCGCTGCGTGAGGACCGTCTTCTCGATATCGCCGACCGATCCGATTACGCCGATGCCGCGCACGTTCACGGATTGCTCCCCGAGCGCGATCGTGCGGCCGCCGACGTTGGAGTTGCTCACTGAAAGTGCGGTGATGATCTGCGGCAACGTCAGCCCGTAGGACATCATCTTGTTGAGGTCGATCTCGGCCTGATACTCCTTGGTCTTGCCGCCGAGCGACGAGATGTCGGCAACGCCCGGCACGATGCGCAAGCGCCGCTCCACGACCCAGTCTTCGATCGTCTTGAGCTGCAGCAAATCCATGTCGGGCGGCCCAACGAGCTGGAAGCGCATGATCTCGCTTATGCCGCCCGCCGGCGAGATGACGGGCTGCACGCCCTGGGGAAGGGTGGCGTCCTTCAGCCGATTGATGGTCTGCTGGCGCGCAAAATTGTAGTCGACGCCGTACTCGAACTGCAGCCGTAAAAACCCAAGCGCATAGACCGTGTTAGAGCGCACGTACTTCAGGCCCGGCGTGCTCGAGAGCGCAATCTCGATCGGAATGGTGACGTAGCGCTCCACCTCCTCGGGCGACTGGCCCGGGTACTGCGCGATGATCTCGATGATGGGCGGGGCCGGATCGGGATAGGCCTCAATGTTGAGCGTCGTCGCTGCTGCCATGCCGAGGCCCAGGAACGCCGCAAACGACACGAGCACCAGCAGCCGCCGTGAAAGACAGAATGCGATGAGACCGCGCAGCATTCCTCGTCAGCCCCCGGCCGAGCGCGTCATTGCCGCCACTCGTTGTCGACGAAGATGGCTCCGCGCGCGACGACCTTCTCGCCTTCGTGGACACCTTGAAGGATCTCGACCAGGCCGTCTTGCTGCGTCGAGACCTGCACGACACGGCGGCGGAACACCTTGGGTGCGGTTTCGACCCACACGGTCGCAACGTCGCCGTCCCAAATGATCGATTCGACCGGCACGGCCGGTGCACGGCTGCCCTCCGAGGTCGTGATCTTGAAGCTCGCAAACATCTCGGCCTTGAGCTGGTGATCGGGATTGGGAAGCTCCGATCGCACGACCACGCGCCTGGTGGCGGCATCGGAGGCGGCGCCTATCGCCGAGATTTTGGCCCGGAACACGCGGTCCGGAATCGCAGTCACCTTGACCTCGATCTCCTGCCCGACGCGAATGAGCGGAATGTCGTTCTCGGGCACGGCCGCCTTGAGCCACATGGTGGAGAGATCGGAGATGGCAAACAGCGCCTCGCCGGAGTCGCTGCGCACATATTGGCCAGGACCGATCTTGCGCGAGATGACGGTTCCATCGATCGGCGACTTGATGGTGACGAGTGAATCGATCACGCGATCGCGTTCCACCTTCTCCAGGTCGGCATCGCTGCGCCCCATGAGAACGCGCAGGCGGTTGCGGGCCCCCGCGACGACGCTCTCGGTCGTCTTCACGTCGGACTCGGCTCCCGTAAAGTCGTTGCGCGCCTGCTCGACCTCTCGCTGCGACGTCGCGTGATCGGCAAAGAGCCCGGTTTGCCGGTCGAGGGCACGCTGGGCGAGCGCAAGCTGCGCTTTGCTTTTGGCGGCGGCCTGCACCGCTGCGATAAAGTCGGTGTGAGCCTGCAGAACCTCCGGGCTGTCGATCTCGAACAGCGGATCGCCGCGCTTCACCTCGTCTCCCGGTTTGGCGATCAGTTTGGTGACGCGACCCGAAAACGGTGTGAGCACGACCGTGCTCGCATCCTCGTTGAAGGCAATTTGGCCGATGGCCAGCTTCTGGACGCTGAATGCGCACGACGCCACGTCGACGATGCTGATCTGGTGCATTTGGTCGGCGGTGACCGAAACCGTATTGGGATCCCTCTTGGGCTCGGGGTTCGTCTCCGCCGGAGCCGCCGGGGCAAGCGCCACATGCGTGGCCAGCAGGACAAGCGCGACCACACACGCTGCACCAACGCGCGAACGGCGGCGGGGCGCGTGGGGCGTCTCCGGAACTTCGACTCTAACTTTGCTCATTTGATCTCTGATCTGGTTATGTCGGCTGCGATCACGGTCTGCGCCTCCCAGTTGTTCCACCAGCCGCCGCCGAGCGCCTGGAACAGGGCAACGGTGTCTGCGAGACGCGCCGCTTCCGCCTGCACGCGCGCCAATGACGTCTGGAGATAGGCCTGCTCGGCGTTGAGCAGGATCGGTAGACTGACCTGGCCGCGTTCGACTTGCCTGCGCACGAGATCGATGCCGCGCGAGGCGGACTCCTCGGCGGCGATAGCCGCGCGGAGTGTGCGCGAATCTGCCTGCAACGCCCTTAACGCGTCGGCGACATTTTCGAAGGCGGCGAGAACGGTGCTTTGATACTGGGCGACCGTGATGTGCCAGTTCTCCTCGGCGGCCGCTTGTCTGGCCCTGAGCGTGCCGGCATCGAAAACGGTTTCCGCAACGTTACCGGCCATCAGCCAGGCCGCCGTTCCAGGCGAGAAGAGCTGGGAAAACGCCAGCGCGGTGCTGCCGACATTGCCGGTCAAGGTTATCTGCGGGAAGCGGTTGGCGATGGCGACCCCGACCTGCGCGTTGGCGGCGTGGACGGCTGCCTCGGCCGCGCGGATGTCTGGGCGCTGGCGCACGAGATTGGCAGGCAGGCTCAGCGGCAGATCGCGCGGCAGGTGGAAGTGCGCGAGATCGAACGAGGGATCGACATAGTCGCCGGGGAAGCGGCCGGTAAGCACGGCGATCAGATTTCGCTGTTGGGCAAGCTGGCGCTCGAGCGGCGGCAGCAACAGCTTAGCCTGCGCCACCGCCGTCTCCTGCGTCACCACATCGGGCTGCGCGATCTGCCCGCGCTCGTTCTGCTTGTTGAGGATGTCCAGCAACCTCGACTGCAGAGCCACGATCCGACGCGTCGCGGCAATCTGCGCCCTCAGCGAAGCCTCCTGGATTGCCGCCAGCGCAATGTTGGAGGTCAGCGTGATGTAGACGCCTTCGCGCTGGAACGACTGCAGCTCAGCTTGCGCCTGCGCCGTCTCCACCTGCCGGCGCACGCCGCCGAACACGTCGGCCACGTAGGCGACGGTGAGCTGCCCCGTGTGCAGGCTGTAGATCTCCGCGTTGTTCGCCGCGTTAGTGATGAGCGTCTTCGAAGGGGTCTCCAGGCGCGTCGGATTGAAGTTTGCGCCGATGACCGGGAACAGAGCGCCTTCCTGCGCCGCGGCACCCGCCTGTGCCATGCGCACGGCGGCCTCCGCGGCCTGAAGACCGGGATTGCGCTCGATACCGCACGCGATGAGATCGTTGAGGTGCGGAGAACGGAACGCCTCCCACCACCGGCCAGGAATGTCGCCGCCTGCAATCAGATGCTGGCCGGGAACGATATCGGGCGATGAGGGGCCGAAGGGGGGCAGATAGCCGACGACCGCAGGCGGCGCGGGAGGGACGAAATCGGGACCCAGCGCGCAGCCGCCGAGCGATGCGACCAGAGCCGACCCGAGCGCGAGCGAGCGGCGACGCATCGCGGAGAGACCCGCGTTTCGAAAATTCGCCGCAGCCACGTCGCCGCAAAGCGAACGCAGGTTCGTTCGCACCCCGAGCCGCGGCCGACCTGGGCCGCCGCCGGGCACATCGCCGAGCGCTTTTTTCGAGGTCGACAAATCGATGGCCCACAGGGTGAGAAGTGAGCTGCAACGAATCTTTGTCCATGCTTACACGAGCCTTACTAGCGGCCCAAATTCGCGAAAGTTGTTGCTACGTGGCAAATGCCGACCATTTATGATTCTCTCGGCTGAGCAGCACTGTTCAATCTCGCCGGAGTCCAATCGTGCGACTACTTGTCATCGAAGATAATGCTGAACTCGGGCAACTGCTTGCGAAGGGCTTGATCGACGCCGGCTTCCAAGTCGACTCGGCGGCGACAGCCGAGGACGCACGCTCGGCCCTCATGACGACCCGGTACAGCTCGATTGTCCTCGATCTGGGGCTGCCGGACGAGGACGGCATGTCCATCCTGCAAGAGATTCGGGGCAAGAAGGACCCGGTCCCTGTGCTCATTCTTACGGCGCGCTCTGCGGCAAGCGATCGCGTCAAGGGACTGCGTTCGGGCGCCGACGACTATCTGGTGAAGCCCTTTGCGTTTGAGGAGCTCGTGGCCCGGCTCGAAGCGATCTTGCGGCGTCCGAGCAATCTCGTCGGTAGCTCTCTGCAGCTCGGGAACCTGGTTTTTGACACCGCGAGCCGGCAAGCCTTCATCAACGATGAGCCGCAATATCTCTCCTCGCGCGAGTCGGCGGTCCTGGAGCTCCTCATTCGGCGCAGAGGTCACGTGGTTTCGAAACGGTTGCTCGAAGACGAGCTCTTCGGTCTCTTTAACGAGATCGCTTCGAATGCGATCGAAGTCTATATTCACCGCCTGCGCAAGCAGCTGCTCGAGCACGGAGCCACGGTACAAATCCACACGATACGCGGCGTAGGGTATCTCCTTGCAGAGGTTTAGGGCCAGCCTTCGATTCAAATCGATCCTGGGACGCATCATCTTTCTGCACGTGATCGCGATCGGCATCATTTGCATACTGATGCCGCTGCTCCTCTACTGGCTTCTCGCGCGCGAGACCGACAGCCTGCACCGCGTCGCGATGCGCGATCATGCGGACATGATTGCAAGGAACCTCAAGCCGAGCCCAGGCGGGGGTTGGACCCTCGATCTGCCCGCGCAGGTGAGAGGTCTCTACTCCGATACCTACGGTCGCTATGCGTATGCGATTGCGGATGACGACGGCCGCGCGGTGCTGTCCTCGCTGACCGACCACGGGCTTATCTTTCCGGTGTTGTCCAATCCGTTGAGCGCAACCGTCCAGCAGGAGACGCACGGCGAGGCGGTGCTCTCCGGCATAAGCGTGAGCAAAGAGATCGACGGCAAGGACATCACGATCCAGGTGGCGGAGAACCTGCGCCACCGCGACGTGATCATCGACGACATCGTCGCCAACTTCCTGCAGCGCGTGGGCTGGATCACGCTTCCGATTCTCATGACGCTGCTGGTCATCGACATCTTGATCTTCCGCGGGGCGCTGAGGCCCCTCATGCGGGCATCGAGCGAGGCGCAGCGCATTGGTCCATCGCAGACCGACGTGCGGCTACCAACGGACGGCTTGCCGAGCGAGGTTCTGATACTGGTGCAGGCCGTGAACCAGGCGTTCGACCGGCTCGAGCAAGGCTTCCACGCGCAACGGGAGTTCACGGCCGATGCCGCCCACGAGCTGCGGACGCCTCTCGCGATCCTGCGCACGCGCGTCGACACGTTCCCGGAAACGAGCATCAGCGAGGCCGTGCGCAAGGATGTCGAGCGCATGAGCCGCGTCGTCAACCAGCTGCTCGACCTGGCGGAGCTTGATACATCTGTCATAGAGCCGTGCGAGGAGACGGATCTGCAAAGCGTTTGCGCCGATGTCGTCGAATTCATCGCTCCGCTGGCGCTGCGGAAGGACAAGGAAATAGCGCTCTGCAGCTGCGAGGAGCCGGTGCGGGTGAGAGGCGATCGGGAAATGCTGTTTCGCGCGCTGCGCAATCTCGCGGAAAACGCCATCGGCCACACGGCCAAAGGTTCGACGGTCGAGATCGTCTTGGACGCAGACGGAACCATCAGCGTTCTCGATCGGGGCCCGGGAATTCGCGAGGAGGACCGCGACCTCATCTTCAAACGCTTCTGGCGAGGGGACCGCCGGCAATTCGGGAGCGTGGGGCTCGGGCTCTCCATCGTGGCGCGCATCGCGGAGGCTCATGCCGGTACGGTCGCAGTCGAGAATCGCCCCGGGGGAGGCGCTCATTTCTCGTTGCGGCTGAAGCCGGTTAATTCTGGCCGTGCAAGCCCTAAGCGGCCCTCTTATGCGGCCAAGCCCGAATCCGTTCAGACTGAGAGCAGTCATGGATAGGGCCTGATGCCGACGAGACCGCGACCAGCAAAGATAAAGTCCGTTATCGCCAAATGCCTAGTCGCGGCATTTTGCCTGGCGCTGGCGGCTTCGTCGGACGCCACCGCCCAAACTGCGCCCGTGACCGCCGGGCACTTCGGCGACCCTGTGTCCGATTGGACAGGCGCTTACGTCGGCGGACACATAGGTGCGGCGTGGGGGCGATCGGACTGGAGCGCCAGCGGTCCGGCATTCCCTCAAAGCGGTGTGCTGGGCCTCGGCGGTCCGTTCGATTTTGCCGCCGGCACCGGCAGCTACTTCGAAGGCTTGCAGGCCGGCTACAATCGCGAGCTTCCGTCCGGACTCGTGATCGGCGCGCTAGCCGACGTCTCGTTTCCCAACACGCTTCTCGGCACCCAGACGATCACGGCCGCGGGCTTCGATGTGGCGGATTACCAGGAACAAGGTGCTGTTTTCCGGCACCCTGCGCGGGCGGCTCGGCTATGCCTTCGGCCCCTGGCTCGTCTACGGCACCGGCGGCTACGCGTGGGCCGACGATCAACTCACGCGTACGAGGCGTCCGGCGCGGCGGCCGGCACGAAGGGACTCGCAGTTCGTTCCGCTCAGGCTGGGTCGGGCGCCGGCGTCGAAACAAATGTCGGCAACAACTGGACGGCCAACCTCGAATATCTCTTCACCGACTTCGGCTCGCCGGCGGCCTTCCCCGCCGACGCCGACTTCTCCCTCCGCGCAGAACGCGTCTCGGGCCAACTACCCGCATGGCGGCCGCCGGATCGTGACGCGTCCGGCTTCACACAGTCGACGATGAGCTATACCGGCAGCTCTCTTCCCGACGATCCAGCTCGCCGCCCGGCACGCGGAGACCCGCAGCATCGCGATCGAGGCTGGGACCACGTTCTATTTCGGCTCGACGGGCACGTGGCTCGTCCTTCGCCAGGGCTCGCCTACGAGACGCTGAGTCGCCGGCTTCCGGCGGCGAGCCTACAAGGTCGGCACCTGGTACTCCTCCGCGCAAGCTCCTTCATGAGGACCATCTCGCTCGTGGCGACGAAACGCTGCGTGGCGGGCACGGGCGCCGCGGAACCGGCCGTATTTACGGCATTATCGATCAGATGCTGTGGCAGGAGCCCGGGACGAAGGACAACGGCATCGGGGCCTTCCTGATGGTGATGGGCACGTCGACCGCGATCTGCTTCAGCGACATCTACGTAGAAGGCCGGCCTTCAGTTGGAAAGGCCCGCATCAGAGGCCGCAGCAACGACGTTCTCGGTCCTCGGGGTCGCTTATCTCCGACCTCGATCCCGGCTATCAGCAGTTTGCACGAACGCATTGAGCGCCGCCGGCGAAATCCCGAACGTGAAAAGCAGCGAAACGGTCATCGAGGCCACCTACCTGCTACGAGGTAGCACCTTGATGGCTGCTGCAGCCGGATCTTCAAATGGTGATCAATCCCTTCGCCGGATTGCCGAGCCCCGTCAACGATCGGTCGCTCTCCAATGCGCTGGCGACCGGGCTTCGGATGACCGTGAAATTCTGACGCTTCGTCGATCATCCCGACGCTGACGGCCGCGCCTGATCCAGCATCCGCTGTCGATCGCGCAGCGGACGGCACCCACAGTACAAATCCACAGGCTTCGATGTCCCGTGCGGCGTTCTGGCGTGACACCGATGCCGTCATTGAAATATGATGGCTCATCTCTAAGTATTGATGCATAGCGCATGATCACCGCCGCCCAGCTTCGAGCCGCACGCGCGTTGCTCGGAATCGACCAGCGCAAGCTGGCTGAGCTCGCCGGACTGTCCCTCCCGACCATTCAGCGGATGGAGGCGAGCGACGGCGTGATCCGCGGGAATGTCGATTCCCTCACGAAGCTCGTCTCAGCCCTGGGTGCGGCCGGCCTCGAGCTGATCGCGGAGGGGACAGTCAGTCATTCCGGGGGTCGCGGAATTCGCCTCAAGGCGTGAGCGCACATGTGAGGAGTACGACACGTATGCTTCGACGCGGCTTCCCCCCGACGTCCTCATCCCAGAGGTAGCTGGCGATGACGATCGTGGTGGCACTGTGGGGCGTTGCAGCGCTGCTCGGCATTGCGGTGCTGGGCATTCCGGCGCAACGGATCGCAGCCGGCTCGCGGTTGATCTATCTCGGCTGCCTGCTGGCGTGCCTCACGATCCTCGTTGCTGCCTGCGGCTCGCTGCTGACGGTGGGGAGCGCAGCAGAAAGGCTCACTCTTCCCATCGGCTTGCCCTGGATCGGCGCGCATTTCTCTATCGACGCCCTGAGCGCCTTCTTCTTGTGCGTCATCAATCTCGGCGGTGCCGCTGCCAGTCTCTACGCGCTTGGATACGGCGAGCATGAGGAGACCCCGGGGCGTGTCCTTCCGTTCTATCCAGCCTTCCTAGCGGGCATGAGCGCCGTCATTCTTGCGGCCGACGCCTTCTCCTTCCTCTTCGCCTGGGAATTCATGTCGCTCAGCTCGTGGGCGCTTGTCATGGTCTATCACCAGGACGCCGACAACAGGCGCGCGGGCTACATCTACATCGTGATGGCGAGCTTCGGCACGCTCGCTCTGCTGCTGGCTTTCGGACTGCTTGCGGGGCCGACCGGCAGCTATGCATTCGCCGAGATGCGCGACGCGCAAGCGGCCGTTTGGCTCCCCGGCCTCGTCCTCGGGCTCGCATTGCTCGGAGCAGGTTCCAAAGCCGGTCTCGTGCCGCTGCACGTCTGGCTTCCGCTGGCGCACCCCGCGGCCCCGAGCCATGTCTCGGCGCTGATGAGCGGCGTCATGACCAAAGTGGCGGTCTATGGCTTCATCCGCATCGTCTTCGATCTGCTCGGGGCGCCTGTCTGGTGGTGGGGCAGCGTGGTGCTGGTGCTCGGCAGCGCCACCGCTGTGCTCGGCGTGCTTTATGCCGTCCTGCAGCGCGACCTGAAACGGCTGCTCGCCTACAGCACCGTCGAGAACGTCGGCATCATCTTCATCGGACTAGGCCTGGCGCTCGCCTTCAAGGCCAATGGCATGGCGAGTGCTGCAGCGCTCGCATTCACCGCTGCGCTTTTTCACGTTCTCAATCACTCCTTCTTCAAGAGCCTGTTGTTCTTCGGCGCCGGAGCTGTTCTGACCTCCACGGGAGCGCGCGACATCGAAAAGCTCGGCGGCCTGATCCACAGGATGCCGTGGACGGCTTTCGTCTTCCTCGGCGGCTGCGTCGCGATCTCGGCCCTGCCGCCCCTCAACGGATTTGCCTCAGAGTGGCTGATCTTCCAGGCCGTGCTGCTGAGCCCGGAGCTGGCGCAGTGGGGCTTGAAGCTGCTGGTGCCAGCGGTCGGTGCGATGATGGCGCTCGGCGCCGCGCTATCGGCAGCATGCTTCGTTCGCGCCTATGGCATCACGTTTCTCGGCCGGCCACGCTCGCCCGCCGCTGCGAACGCGCATGAAACCGACCGCTTCTCGCTCGCCGCCATGTCGGCTCTTCTCGTCCTCTGCTTTCTTGCCGGCGTCCTGCCGGGCTTCGTTATCGACGCGATCGCGCCCGTTGCAAAAGCCCTGGTCGGGCAGCGCATGCCGGTGCAGGCGTCGATCCCATGGCTGTCGATCGTGCCGGTGGCAGAGAGCCGGAGCTCCTACAACGGGCTTCTCGTCTTCATCTTCATCGCCAGCTCGGCGATGCTCGCCGCGGAGGTCATCCATCGCTTCGCCTCGCGCGCCGTGCGCAGAGCGCCGGCCTGGGACTGCGGCTATCCCGATCCAAGTACGGCGACCCAGTACACGGCCGACAGCTTCGCTCAGCCTCTGCGCCGCGTGTTCGGCGAGGTCGTCTTCCTCTCGCGCGAGCGCGTCGAGATCCCGCCTCCCGGCGACACCCGCCCCGCGCGCCTTACGGTCCGGCTGCGGGACCTCGTCTGGGACGTCATCTACGCGCCGATCGGCGGCTGGGTCTCGTACGCGTCGGAGCAGCTCAACACCCTGCAGTTTCTCACAATCCGCCAATACTTGAGCCTCGTCTTCGCGGCCCTCGTCACTCTGCTTCTGGTGGTGGCGATATGGACCTGATGCTCAGCCTTGCCGTGCAGGGTATCCAGATGTTTCTGGTGCTCATCCTGGCCCCGCTGCTCCTGGGCTTCACGCGCAAGGCAAAAGCCCGGTTGCTGCGCCGGCAAGGTCCGCCGCTGCTCCAGCCCTACCGCGATCTGCTGCGCCTCATCCGCAAACAGGTGGTGCTGGCCGAGAACGCATCGTGGCTCTTTCGCAGCGGTCCTTATCTCATCTTCGCGGCAACCTGGGTCGCCGCAGCCTTGGTGCCGACGTTCGCGACCGGACTTCAGTTCAGCTGGGCAGCCGATCTCATCGCCATCACGGCGCTGTTGGGCTCGGCCCGCTTCTTCCTGGCGCTCGTCGGCATGGACGTGGGGACCGCCTTCGGCGGCATCGGTGCAAGCCGCGAGATGATGTTCGCCTCGCTCGCGGAACCGGCCATGATCATGATCGTCTTCACGGTCGCTCTCGTCGCCGGCTCGACCCAGCTCTCGACGGTCGCCGATTTCATGCTCGCGCACGTCACGCTGCGCGTCTCATTGGGGCTCGCGCTCGTTGGGCTCATCACCGTCGCGCTCGCCGAGAATGCGCGCATTCCGGTCGATAACCCGGCGACCCACCTCGAGCTTACGATGGTGCACGAAGCCATGGTGCTCGAGTATTCCGGGCGCCATCTGGCCGTGCTCGAGCTCGCCGCTGCGCTCAAGCTCCTGCTCTATATCTCGCTCATAGCCTGCATCTTTTTTCCGTGGGGGCTGGCACCGCCCGGGAGCGGACCGGCGGCCTATGCCATGGGCGCGTTGAGCTACGCGGGCAAGCTCATTATCGGCGGATTCCTCCTCGCGCTCTTCGAGACCTCGATCGCCAAGATGCGCGTGTTCCGCGTACCGGAATTCCTCGGTGCCGCGCTCATGCTCGGCCTGCTCGCCACGCTGCTGCTTTTCATCTCGCGGAGCTTCTGATGGCAACCTTCGACCTCGACACCGCGCACATGCTGGCCGGCGGCATGGTCCTCGTCAGTTTCATGCTCCTCTACCAGGATCGCATGTTCAGCCTGCTCAACGTCTTCGCACTGCACGCCTTCGTGCTCTCGCTTTCGGTCGCCTGGCAGGCCTATATCCAGAACGCGCCGCATCTCTACGTCACGGCTGCCATCGCGCTCGTGCTCAAGGCCATCATCATCCCCGTGGCGCTGCATCGGGTCGTGGTGCAGCTCGGCATCCACCGCACGATCGAGACGGTCGGCGGCATCGGCACCACCATGCTGCTGGGCATCGGACTCGTCGCCTTGTCGATGGTCGTCATGCTGCGCGCGGCCGCCCACGCCGATCCGCTCGCGCGCGAGGATCTGGCGCTCGCCCTTTCCGTCGTGCTGCTTGGCCTGCTGATGATGGTGACGCGCCGCAACGCCGTCAGCCAGATCGTCGGATTCATGTCGCTCGAGAACGGCCTCATCCTGGCGGCCGCCGGCGCTAAGGGAATGCCGCTCGTCGTCGAGATCAGCGTCGCATTCTCTGTCCTCGTCGCGTTCATCGTAATTGGCGTGTTCCTGTTTCGCATCCGCGAGCGCTTCGATTCCGTCGATGTGCAGGCTCTGGATGAGTTCCGCGGAGAGCGCAGATGAACTTGCTTGTCGCCCAGCTGCCGTTCGAGCCGGTGACCGCGATCCTGGTCATCCCCGGTGTCGCTGCGCTGCTGCTTGCGCTTCTGCCAGGCTACAAGCTCACCGCTCGGCTCAATGTGTTTGCGACCTTTCTCACATTCCTCGCGGCACTGTCGCTGCTTGTCGTGCGCCCTGCGAACGGCACCTATCTGTTCGTCGACGATCTCAACGTCGTCTTCGTCGTGCTCGGCACCTTCGTCGGCTTCACGACCAGCGCCTTCAGCGCGAGCTACATCGAGCACGAGATCGAGATCGGCCGGCTCACGCCCGCGCATCTGCGCTTCTATCATGCGATGTACCAGGCCCTGATGTTCGCCATGAACCTCGGGCTTCTCGCCAACAACATCGGCCTCATGTGGGTGGCGATCGAGCTGGCGACGCTCACGACGGTGCTGATGGTCGGCATCTATCGCACGCCCGAGGCGCTCGAGGCGGCGTGGAAATATTTCATCCTCGGCAGCGTCGGCATCGCGCTGGCGCTGTTCGGCACGATCCTCGTCTACATGGCGGCGCGGCCCGTGGTCGGCGAAGGTCACGACGCCATGGTGTGGACGACCCTCATCGAAAGGGCGAAGGACTTCAGCCCCGAGCTTTTGAACGTGGCATTCGTCTTCCTGATGCTCGGCTACGGCACCAAGGTCGGCCTGGCGCCGCTACACGCCTGGTTGCCTGACGCGCATGCCGAAGGTCCGACGCCGATCTCTGCGGTTCTTTCGGGGTTGCTGCTCAACGTCGCCCTCTATGCCGTGTTGCGCTTCAAGATGTTGCTCGCCGCCAATCCAGCGGCGATCGCCCCCGGTCCGCTGATGGTGACGCTGGGACTCGTATCGCTCATCTTTGCCGGCTTCATGCTGTACCGGCGCCGCGACATCAAACGCTTGTTCGCCTACTCCTCGATCGAGCACATGGGGCTCATTACCTTTGCCTTCGGCATGGGCGGCCCGCTCGCCAACTTCGCCGGCCTCTTGCACATGACCATGCACAGCCTCACGAAGTCGGCGATCTTCTTCACCGTTGGGCACATCTCGCAAGTCAAGGGCACGCAGAAGCTGTCGGAGATCCGCGGCTTGACCGAAAGCCACCCGCTGCTCGGCTGGGGCCTCGTGCTCGGCGTCGTGGCCATCGCCGGGCTGCCGCCACTTGGCATCTTCATGAGCGAGTTCCTGATCGTCAGCTCCACGTTTGCGCGCGAGCCCTTGCTCGCCCTTCCGCTGGTGTTCGGGCTGTTGATTGCATTGGGCGCTCTCTTCCTTCGTTTGACCGACGTGGCATTCGGCAAACCCACCGGCAGCGCGGCGCCCATCAAAGCGTCGCGACTTCCGCTCATCGCCCATCTTTCGCTGGTGCTGGCGGCCGGGATCTATCTGCCGGGGCCGCTCGTCGCCTGGTTTCAGAACGTTGCGCGATTGCTTGGGTAAGGAGAGACGGCCATGCCCTTCCTATCCGCTCTGACTGATCGCGGCCGGCGCATGGAGGCCCATCGGCCATGGCCGCGTATCGTCGTCGATGTCGCGACCTGGCGGCAGGCAATCGTCGGGCTCGCCGCCGGAGAGGCGACGCTGCTTGGCCTGTGGAGCGACGGCGAGGCCGTGCACATGGGCCTCATTGCGGAAGCCAAGATCCTCGTGATCAGCTTGCCGGCTCCCAAGCGGCGCTATCCTTCGGTGGGGCTTTCGCACGCGCCCGCCCTGCGTCTCGAGCGCATGATCCGCGATCTCTACGGGCTCGAGCCTGAAGGATTGCCCGACGCCACGCCCGTGGTTCGACCACGGCCGGTGGGGCATCTCGCAGCCGCTTGGTGCACGCCGGCCGCCGCCCGCGACGGGCAGCGCTTACGCCTTTCTCGAGGCCGAGGGCCCGCCGTTGCACCAGATCCCCGTCGGACCGGTGCATGCCGGGATCATCGAGCCCGGCCACTTCCGCTTCACAGCGAACGGCGAGACCGTCGTGCGGCTGGAGGAGCGCTTGGGCTATGTGCACAAGGGCATCGAGGGGCTGATGGCGGGCGCGCCGCCGGAGCGCGCGGCAAGGCTCGCTGGCCGCGTCTCCGGAGACAGCACGGTCGCCTATGCCATCGCGTTCGCGCAGGCGATGGAGGCCGCGCTGGAGATCAAGGTGCCGCGGCGCGCTATTTGGCTGCGCGCGTTGATGGCCGAGCTGGAGCGCCTCGCCAACCATTTCGGCGACATCGGGGCGATCTGCAACGATGCCTCCTTCTCGCTCATGCACGCCCATTGCGGCGCGCTACGCGAGCGGGTGCTCCGTGCCTCCGAGGCGTGTTTTGGCCATCGGCTCATGATGGATCGCGTGGTGCCAGGCGGGACTGCGGTTGATCTGGAGTTCGATGCAACTGCTGTCATCCGCAAATTGATCGATACGGTGCGCCGAAGCTTTCCCGAGCTGATCGAGCTCTACGACGAGACGGCGTCCCTGCAGGATCGCACTGTTGGCACAGGCTTCCTCCACTCCGCGCTAGCCCGGCAGTACGGCGCCGGCGGCTATATCGGCCGCGCCTCGGGACGCTCGTTCGATGCGCGCCGCACGCCCGGATACGCACCTTATGACGAGCTCAAGTTCGAAATCCCGGTGCGCAAAGAGGGCGACGTCGATGCTCGCATCTGGATCCGCATTCGCGAGGTCGAGCAGAGCCTCGCGCTGATCGAGCAGATCATAAACAGGCTGCCCGAGGGGCCGATCCGCAGCGAGCCGGACCCTGCCGGCAACGCAAAAGGAAACTGTGAAGGGCTATCTCTGGTGGAGGGATTCCGCGGCGACATCCTTGCCTGGGTGCGCATTCAAGCAGGTGGCACAATTGCGCACGCCCACCTGCGCGATCCCTCGTGGTTCCAGTGGCCGCTGCTGGAGGCCGCCATCGAGGGCAACATCGTCGCCGACTTCCCCCTCTGCAACAAGTCGTTCAACTGCTCCTATTCGGGGCACGATCTCTGAAAGCATGCGGCCATGCGCAAGCTTCTGTTCAAGAGCCTTTTGCAGTCCCCTCTGACCGAGCGGGCGCCGCCCGCTCGCGAAGAAATGCTGGCCGAGCTCGCACAGACGCTCGACCGCACGGCCCGCCGCAAGCTCGGCCGCAGCCTCTCGATCCGTGAGGTCGATGCCGGCTCCTGCAATGGCTGTGAGCTGGAGATCCACGCGCTGAGCAACGTGTTCTACGACCTTGAGCGGTTCGGGCTGCGCTTCGTCGCCTCGCCCCGCCACGCCGACGTGCTGCTGGTAACCGGGCCGGTCACGCACAATATGCGCGAGGCGCTCGAGCGCACGTATCGCGCAACGCCCGATCCCAAGTGGGTCGTCGCCGTCGGCGATTGCGCGCTCGATGGGGGAATCTTCGCCGGCGGATACGCGTGCGTCGGCGGTGTGTCGGAGGTCATTCCCGTCGATCTTCACGTCCCCGGTTGTCCGCCGAGCCCGACCGCGCTCTTGCAGGGCCTCATCGCGCTTGTCGAGCAGAGCGCCCACCCACGCGAATGAGGCGGGACGACCCTGAACGCCCCTGCCTGATGCCGACCCCACAAAAAAGCCCGCCTTACGTCACGTCGAACTGACAGGCAGCCGTCAGGACTGCGAGTCGATCGCTTCGACAACTGTCGCGACCAAATCCCGCAATCTCGGCGGCTTGTGAATGTATCGTGTTCCTACAGGCAGGAGCGCGGCGTCGGGGCGCGCGTCGCCTGATACCAAGACGATCGGCATCTCCGGATGGACCGCGCGCACCCGATGGGAGAGGGCCACCCCGTCCATGAGTGGCATGCGGACGTCGGTAACGATGGCCGCCACCGACTGGCCGTTGGCGAGAAGATGCAGAGCTTGTGCGCCGCCCGCGACTTCGAGCGCATGAAATCCGCCGAGGCGAAGCATGTCCGCGATCATGTTGCGAACAAGCGGGTCGTCGTCGACCACCAGCACAGTCGGCTTGCCACTAATTCCGTTTGCATCATTGCCCATACCCCAAAATTAGGGCCGACACGGAGGAGTGCCTTGATGCGAGTCAATCGCCCGACGAATGCGTGGGGCCGAATTTGGCTTTATGGCGGGCAGCTCCAAAGCCGGTAGCGACTGCAAACATGGCCAACGTGAGAGGGTCGCGCTCGCCCAGGTTCGCTGCCCTAAGGACAGCGATAGCGAGAGCATCGCGAAGGTCTTTGTTGTCGTCGGAATTGGATGGCTTTGGGTTTACGTAGAGCTTGCGGCACGCGGTTTCGTAGGCTTCCTGGAAAGCGGCGAGCTCCGGTGAATCGTAACAACCGGTCAAGTCGCAGGGGCGAGACATCGAGGCGCCTTTGGTCCTAGTGATGCGTTGGCAAGGCATCATAGAAAGATCGGGTAAAGCAGCGCCGCCTAAGTCCACTGCAATTCGTCGAGTATTGGAAGAAGTTGTGGGCTCGATTTGCACGCGTTTTAGGCAGACGGCTCCCCTCGTGACGCGAATTGTTCGGATTGCAGGTGTTTTCGATCTGCCGGAAGCCGAGGACGTTTCGTCCGCGGCGCGGATGGTGGCGACCGGTTGCGTGAAGGCAACGCTTCGCCGCGCCTGAAGCCCTCGCGGCACGACGGGATCCTAGGCGCCAGGCATTGGCTCGTTCGCCCCCGCGATGCTCAAAGTAGAAGACATCTACGAGCACGCTGTACTGCCTAGCGCATCGGGCAGCGACGCTGTTTGGAGGCTCCCCAGGCCTCCGCCCGTTGACACCCATCAATGCGGTCAGTGGCAAGACATCGTAGCGATCCTCAGCCCGCAAGACGTCCGTTCGTCAGCACGGAGGAAAGTTGATGAAGAGATGCAACGCATTTGGCACGCTGGCCGCACTTTCGTTCAGCCTGCTCGCCATCGTGCCCAGCTTGGCTGAGCAGCCCAATGCCGATCAGGGCCCGAAGCCGGAGACGGAAATGATGGGTCCGGGCATGGGTCCCGGAATGATGGGACAAGAGATGATGGGCCCCGGCATGATGGGGCAGGGAATGGGCCGCGGCGGGATGATGGGCATGATGGGCGGCGGCGGCTGCCCGATGATGGGTATGATGATGGGCCGGAATGGCCCCGCATCCGCCTTCGCGGAGGGGCGCATCGCATTCATCAAAGCCGAGCTTGCGATTACGGATGCCCAGAAGAGTGTCTGGGACGCTTACGCCACCGCACTCCGCAAGAACCTCGAAAGCATGCAGACGATGCACAACACGATGATGAGCGCCTCGTCGCCGGCCACTCCCGTTGAACGGCTCGATCTCCACATCTCAGCGATGGAGTCGCGGCTTCAGTCGTTGAAAGAGGTGAAGCCTGCATTGTCCGCTCTCTACGCTGCTCTGAGCGTCGACCAGAAGAAGACGGCCGACGATCTTCTCACGGGCATGGGTTGTATGATGTGACGTGCGCGGCCGAGGCTCAGACCACGTCGGCTGGCCCGCTCATGCGTTTCCTGCCGGTGATCATGGCACGCACGAGATTTTCGTGATGCCGGACGCTGGCAAAAACGACGCCAGCAATGTGCAGGGCAACCAGGACAAGCGCCAAGTACGCCAGCATCTCATGGATACCCTCCATCGCCTCCGAGCCCCAGAACGCGTCGGTAGTCAACAGCCAACCGGAGATGCATAAACCCGCGAGCGTGACGAGAAGCGCGAGGATCATTGCGCCGCCGGCGGGGTTATGGCCGAGGTAGCGCGCCTCCCGGCCGGTTGCCACGTCGCGGAGATAGTCGGCGACGACAAGGGGTGGTCTCACGAACTGGGTGAAGCGGGCATAGTGCGTGCCCATCACGCCCCATAGAAGCCGCATCGCTATCAGAGCGCCTGCCGCATACCCGGCCCAGATGTGGAGCGATTTCCAATCATCGCCGGATATCCAAGCCACTGCGAAGCTCGCCGCTAGGCTCCAATGAAAGATGCGCACGAAGAGATCCCATACCCTTGTCGTCGCCATGGCGTCACCCATCGTCCCGGGTGTCGACCTGCTCGAGCGACTTCGGATCGAAGTAGGTCTCGGCGCGCTGTCCCTTCGCATCCGTGCCGTAGACCTCGTAGCAACCGTCGTCGACCTTGACGCGATTGATCTTCCATCCGGCGCCCTCGAGCTTCTGCCGCAGCGCCTGCTCGGGCTGCCACTCGGCCTTAGGCACCGAGCAACCGTCATCGGCATAGGCCGAGCTGCCTGCGAGAAGGCCGAGAACGGCGGCGGTAGCAAGAATACGCTTCATGGTTTGTCTCCCTGGGTTGGGTTGGCGATGACGAGAGAGTTAAGCGCGGCGACTGACATCCACCTGAAGGGGCGCGCTCGCAATCTTCAGGTTTCTGTAAGGATGGGAGCGCAGTGCTCGATCGCTGCAGTGTCGAAGGTTCCATGCGCATCCTGCTGATCGAGGACGAGCCGGTGCTCGGCGAGGCCGTAGCGACGCATCTCAAACGCTCGGGTCATGCCGTCGATTGGGTGCAGCGCCTCGATGATGCGGAGGCGGCGCTGCGCGGCGTCGAATACGGATTGGTCCTGCTCGATCTGCATTTGCCCGACGGCCGCGGTCTCGACCTCTTGCGAGCCCTGCGCAAGTCCGGGGACAAGCGGCCGGTCATCATCCTCACGGCGCGCGACCAGATTCGCGACCGCATCGAGGGCCTCAACGCCGGCGCCGACGACTATCTCGTGAAGCCCTTCGATCTCGGCGAGCTGACAGCACGCATCCTGGCGGTGCAGCGCCGTTCAGTGGCACACGCCGACCCCACAATTCGCGCTGGCAGGCTGCTGATCGACCAAGCGGCCCGCAAGGTTTTGTCCGATGGACAGGAGGTGGAGCTGACCGCTCGCGAATGGGGCCTGCTCGAATGCCTGGCGCAGCGGGCTGGAGCTACGCTTTCCAAGGCGCAGCTCGAAGAGGCCCTCTACGCGTTCGGCGCGGAGATCGAGAGCAATGCAGTCGAGGTCTACATCAGTCGACTGCGCAAGAAGCTCGGCGCGAACGCAATCCGCACCGTTCGCGGCCTTGGCTACCGTTTGGAGCCGTAAGGCATGCAACGCTGGAAAATGACCCGCAGGCTGATCGCCTCACTCGTCGTGCTTATCGGCACCCTTTGGCTCATTGGCGTCGGCATTGCCGCGATGTCGATCCGGCACGAGATCGACGAGGTCTTCGACAGCGCTCTGCAAGAGACGGCGGAGCGCCTCCTGCCGCTGGCGCTCGACGAGGTCGACGAGCATCGGGAGCAAGACGGCGAGGACGGCAGGCAGCTTTCAGATCCCTTCCATGCAGAGGGGCGCAAAGAGCATCTGCATTATCAGGTGCGGGATGGGTCGGGCCGTGTGATCGTTCGCTCCCACGATGCCGCCACCGAGCCTTTTTCCGCACCGCTCAAGAGCGGCTCATTTTACGGGGATGGCCGGCGATACTTCACCGCGGCATCGCCGGACGCCAGCGTCTATGTGCAAGTGGCGGAGCTGCCGGGCGAGCGCCAGGAAGCCGTCAGCGCTTTATGGCTCAGCCTGGCGGCACCGCTGCTCGGGCTTCTGCCCATCGCCGCACTCGTCATCTATTTGACCGTGCGCAGGACCACGCGCCCAATCCTGGATGTCCAGCGCCAGATCGGCATGCGCAGTGGCGAGCACCTTGCCCCCATCGATCCGCATGGCCTGCCCGACGAGCTCATGCCGATCATCCACGATCTGAACCGGCTGCTCGAACGGCTGAGGGCGGCGCTCGAGGCGGAGCGCTCTTTTGCCGCCAACAGTGCGCACGAGTTGCGCAATCCCATCGCGGCCGCGCGTGCGCAAGCCGAGCTCATCGCTGCGAGCCTGGAGGGTGGACCCGAGCAGGCCCGTGCTGCTCAGCTCGTGGCGACGCTAGGGCAGCTTGCCAATCGCCTCGAGAAGATGCTGCAGCTCGCGCGTGCGGAGGCGGGAATTGGGTTGGCGCGCACCGAGACCGATCTTGTGGCCATAACGCGGCTGGTGGTCGAGGACTACGCGAAGAGACCACAGCTCGCCTCGCGTCTTTCCTTGCATGTGGGGCCGGATCAATGCGTCTTCGCGGCCATCGATCCCGATGCGCTCGGAATTTCCCTGCACAACCTCATCGACAACGCGCTGAGGCATGGCAGCCCCGACGGGCCTATCGAGATTGGCGTCGGGCCCGGCAGCCACGGTTCGCGTCACAAACGATGGACCGTCTGTCAGTCCCGGTGAACTCGCGAAGCTGAAGACCCGTTTTGAGCGGGGCGGCCGCAAAGACGCGTCCGGCGCGGGTCTCGGCCTTGCGATCGTCGAGGAGATCATGCGCCAGGCAGGGGGACGCCTCGAGCTCTATTCCCCCGCGCGCGGCAGGAGCGGGGGATTTGAGGCAGCGTTGGTCTTTCCTGCCAGGACGCGGCGCGTCCCCTAGTCTGCAATCGGCCCCAAGCGGTCGTCAGCGCCCGCTATCTCCCGGGGTGACTATCGTTGGCTGGCGGGCCGTGCGAGAGCCGGACGAGAACTATGTCTACGCCATAGCCCTCTAACGCCGCATCTTTCACGATTCAGTCAGCGCCGCGACGAGCGCATCCACCACCACCCGCACCTTGGGAGCCAGGTCGCGCGAGCGTGGCCAGAGGGCCGATATGGGAGCGTCTTCATCCGGTGTGGGGATCGAGACTGCTTCGAGGCGCCCGATGCGGAGGTCTTCGGCGGCAAGCCAGGTCGACAGATAGGCCAAGCCCAACCCGTTGACGGCCGCATCCCGGAGGGCCTCGCCGTGACAGATCGTATGGCGCGGCCGGATTGTGAGCAGCCTGACTGTCCCGTCCGGGCCGACCACCGTCCATGGCAGCGGGCGCCCGTCTTTTCCAAACGCAAGGCAGTCGTGATTGCCGAGCTCCTCGATAGCGGTCGGGCGTCCGCGGCTGTTCAGATAAGTCGGCGCGGCGCAGATGATCGAGTGTTGCCTGCCGATGCTCCGCCCGACCAAGCTTGCGTGATCCCCAGGATCGCCAATCCGCACCACAAGGTCGATGCCTTCCTCGACGAGATCGACCTGACGGTCGGTGAAGGAAACATCCAAGTTGAGATCGGGGTTCCGGCGTGCGACGCCCATCAGCACCGGCATGACGCACAAGCGGCCGAACGAGATCGGCAGGTTGATCCGCAACGTTCCCGATGCCACGCGCTTGCGCGAGGCCAGCAGCGTCTCCGGGCTGGCGGAGGGGGTGGGATTCGAACCCACGAGACGGTTTCCCGCCCACACGCTTTCCAAGCGTGCGCCTTCAGCCACTCGGCCACCCCTCCGCGAGGCGCTAAATCCTGCGCGAAAGCGGCGCACTATAGCGGCCGTTCCGCCCGGCGCAATAAGGGCCGCACGGCCGCCAGGCCCATTTCCGCGGGGTCTAGACACCCGCCCCTTCGGAGGCCTTGAAAGCATTATGCGGTAGCGCAGGCCTAGAGGTTGCTGATGCAGCAACGAGACACATATTTAAGAAAGCCTGTGCTATTTTGGGACAGTGGTCTAAACGTTGAAAAACGACCCGGTTGCCCTTTGCGGGTGGCTCAGGAGCGTGAATTTGTGCGCCATGTGTGGCTTGGCGCGCTGGTCAAGCGAGGCTCGGAAGCGCCATAGTTCGTTTTGAGTCCAAGCGCTTATCCGCATTGGGAGGTGTCAGGTGAGCTGGTTCAGGGAAATGGCCGCCGTCGCGGTTGCAAGCGTCGCCGCCGTGCTGATGATCGGCGTTCCGGCCGTTGCCGGCAGCCCGTTCTCGTCGCTCGTGGGCGCATGGAGCGGGAGCGGAACCGCGCATCTGGAGGGCGGCAGGAGCGAGCGGCTGTCGTGCAAGGGCTACTACTCGGGCGCCGGCGCCAACCAGCTCAGGCTGAACATCATCTGCGCCAATCCCTCGACCAAGGTCGAGCTGCGCTCCGTGCTGACCTACGCCGGCGGGCACGTGTCCGGCACCTGGGAGGAGCGGAACTACAATCAGACCGGAACGATCTCCGGCACAGCGTCCGACGAGAAGCTCGGGCTCACGATCACCGGCAATGGCCTGAGCGGCTTCCTGTCGGTCTCGATCGGGGGAGCGAACCAGTCGGTCTCACTCTCCACCAAGGGGTCGACCCTGAAGGGCGTGAATATCACTTTCGCTCGCACCGGCTGACGGGCACGACAGCCCCAACCGGCGCTGGCTTCACTTGAACGTATCCAGTGCGTCAACACATCGATGCAGGATTCCGCGCGAAGCCTGCGCAATTTGGCCGGAGACTTTCATGAGCCGCACGCATCGCACCCTCGTCGGTCTGCTCGCCGCAACTGCGCTTTCCGCGACCATCGGAACGGCCGACGCCGGCAACCAGACCGGGCCCGTCCAGGGCTACGTCATCGCCTACAGCCACGACGGCAACGGCTCGATCAAGGCGCCGTGGCGCGACACCGCGAGAGGCCGTCAGGTGCGCCTGCCGCACGGCACCTGGGTCTATTGCCGCACGAGCTGCTCAGAGACGCTGCGGGTCCAGACGATCGACATCTGGGCCAACGTCAACAGCGGCTCGCTCATCGGCGCCGGCACCATCCAGAACGAGTGCGGCGTGCTCGGCTGCCTGCACTGGGAGTGGAGCTTCTAGTCTCCGCCTCTCTAATCCTCGTCGGCTTCGCCGGTGATGAACGGATTTGAGCGCCGCTCGCGGCCGAAGGTGCTTGCCGGCCCGTGCCCGCAGATGAAGGCGAAGTCGTCACCAAGCGGCAGCAGTTTGGTCTTGATCGCATCGATGAGCGAGGCGTGATTGCCGCCCGGCAGGTCGGTGCGCCCGACCGAGCCCTGGAACAGCACATCGCCGACAAGCGCGAACTTCTGCTTGCGGTTGACGAGTGCGACCGATCCCGGCGAGTGACCGGGACAATGAAACACTTCGAACGTATGCCCCGCGATCGTCACCGTGTCGCCTTCGGCGAGCCAGCGGTCGGGCGTCACCGGGCGCGCCTCCATGCCGTAGGCCCGCCCTTGCTCCTTCAGCGCATCGAGAAGCGGCCGCTCATCGGCATGCGGCCCCTCGATCGGCACACCGAGCCGCTCGCGCAGCTCGGCTGCTCCGCCCGCGTGATCGATGTGGCCGTGTGTGAGCAGGATCTTCTCCGGCTTCATGCCGACCTCGGCGATGGCGCGCTCGATGAGGTCGAGATCGCCGCCCGGATCGACGACCGCGCCCTGCATGGTGGATGCGTCCCAAACGAGCGTGCAGTTCTGCTGGAAGGGGGTGACCGGGACGATCGCGGCGTTGAGCGCCGGCTCGGCCGGTGCTGGCGCGGCGTCGGGTGCGGTTGCGTGCGAGGTTTCGGACATGCGCGGGTGCCTTCTATTGCCGCTTACCCCTGACCCTCCTTAGCGGAGTTGGCGCGGGAGGACCAGACCGGCATAATCCGCAAGACAGGCGAATCGTTGCGGCGGAGCCGGCCATGATCGTGCGGATGTCCAAGATTGCGCTCGTGCTGGCGATCGGCCTGTTCGGGCTGCTCGTCGGCGCCGACAATGTCGTCGACTATGGGACCAACTACGCGTTCGTCACGCACGTGATGGACATGGACTCGGTCTTCCCCAATTCGACGCTGACCTGGCGCGCGGTCACGAGCCCGGTCCTGCACGAGATCGCCTATGCCGGCATCATCGCCGCGGAGCTCTTGTCGGGGGCGCTGTGCGTCGGCGGCGCGGCGCGGCTGTGGAAGCTGCGCGCCGAGATGGCGGTCGACTTCAATGCCGGCAAGGACCTCGCGGTCGCCGGGCTGGTGCTCGGTCTGCTCTTATGGTTCGGCGGGTTCCTCGTCGTCGGCGGCGAATGGTTCCAGATGTGGCAATCCAAAACCTGGAACGGGCAGGAGGCGGCGTTCCGCTTCGTCGCCTGCATCGGGCTGGTGCTGATCTTCCTCAATCAGCCGGACGGCGAGCTCACCTGATTCGGCGGCGGCCGCAGCGGTCCGCAACCGGCGTGGGTGCGGCCTGTTAACGTCTCCGCGTGCGTGCGCGAGGTAAGCCATGTTTTCGCCTTGGCTTTGGAGGACGGATCGGTCGCGCTCGCATCGTCGAACGGGGATAGACCGCGCATGCGCCTGCTGATCGCCGGCTGGCAAGGACAGATCGCACGGGGGCTCGTCGAAGCCGCCCCCGCCTGCCCCGACGTGCGGGCGTGCGCCGTCGGTCGTGCCGCACTCGACATCTGCGAGGCGCGATCGATCGAACGGGCGCTCTCGCAAATCGAGCCGAGCGTCGTCATCAATTCCGCAGCCTACACCGCGGTCGACAAGGCCGAGACCGACGTGGAGCGCGCGTTTGCGCTCAACCGGGACGGGGCGCGCATGCTCGCCGAAGCCGCCGCAAAGCGCGGCATCCCCATCATCCATATGTCGACCGACTACGTGTTCGACGGGAGCAAGGCCGACCCGTACGTCGAGGACGACGAGACGGCGCCCGCGACCGTGTTCGGGCGCTCCAAGCTCGAAGGCGAGGCGGTGGTGCGCACAGCCAACCCGCGCCACGTGATCCTGCGCACGGCCTGGATCTACAGCCCTACGGGCCGCAACTTCGTGAAGTCGATGCTCGAGCAGGCGGCGAGCCGCGACCGCGTGCGCGTCGTCGACGACCAGCGCGGCAGCCCAACCTATGCGCCCCACCTCGTCGCGGCGATCCTCGACGTCGCGCGGCAATTGTCGG
The DNA here is from genome assembly GCA_963817485.1 of uncultured Alphaproteobacteria bacterium. GTDB lineage: Bacteria > Pseudomonadota > Alphaproteobacteria > Rhizobiales > Hyphomicrobiaceae > Hyphomicrobium_A. The sequence continues at coordinate 116,592 of CAWFOR010000005.1, forward strand.
GACGCAAGGGTGCGGATGGGCCGTGGGGCATCTATAACGCAGCCGGGACCGGCACCACGACGTGGCGCAGCTTCGCCGAGGAGGTGTTCCGCCGCTCGGCTGCGCTCGGCGGACCGGTCGCCGAGGTCGAGCCGATCGCGAGCGCGGACTATCCGACGCCGGCACCGCGCCCGGCGAACTCGCAGCTCGATTGTTCCAAGCTCGAGCGTACGTTCGGTCTGCGCCTGCCGGCTTGGCAGGAGGGCGTCGCCGATTGCGTCGAGCGGCTCGTGCGCGGTTAGCCCGGCAGCGCCGAGTCAGCGGGCGGGCCCCTTCTCCTCGCGCACCTCTTCGACCTCGATGTACTCCCTGCGGCCGCGCGTCAGCCAGACGAGCGCATAGGTGATCGCCGCAGCGACCGCCCAGGTAATCAAAGTCGTGAACTCGGATTTGGCTGTGGCCGGCGGGTGGCCATTGGCGAACGGAGTGCCCGTCAACCAATGCCAGAGGCCGTTAAAGAACGCGTAGGCGAAAGCGGCATTCACTGCCAAGAAAAAGAGCAGCAAAAAGAAGCCCATAATACTGCGCCGGCGAGAGATGATCGTGCGCCGCGTAATCGTTTGAGACATGACTGTCTCCGCAATAGCCGCACGGGCGCGACCGTAGCGCGCGAGCTACGGTTTGCATACTTACGGATCGCCAAAGTTCTCGCTCTGCAACGCGCGATCAGAATTTTTTTCGAATTGCAAATCGCGGTGACAGGCCCGGCGGCACTTATGCCAGGATGCCCCGTCCGATTCGAGCAACCAGCAGTGTGCCAGATGCGCCGATTGATCGTTGCCGCCGCCCTCCTCGTCTCCCTCGCATTTCACGGCCATCCAGCCCAAGCAGGCGCTCCGGCAAGCCCGGACGATACGGCGCGGTTCCTCGCCGGCATGCCGGTCGGGGCCAATTCCCCGCTCTTGCCGCTGGTGGCTGATTCTGGCTGGCAGCAGCACGCCAAGCTCTTCGACGAGACCTGGAAGGGTCTCGACGAGCGCCAGCTCTCCAACATCCGCGCCTGGACGGCGAAGAACATCACCGACCCGCGGCCGGTGCTGTTCTACTTCTTCAGCGGCCCGGACTTCCTCTACGCCAACGCGTTCTTCCCCAAGGCCAACACCTACGTGCTGGCCGGGCTCGAGCCGGTCGGCCGCATCCCCGACGTGGCGAGCCTGCCGCCGAAGTCGGTGCCCGGCACGCTGCGCCACCTCGAGTCCTCGCTCAGCAACATCCTGAAGCTCAGCTACTTCATCACCCTCGACATGGATTCAAAGCTGCGCCAGACGCAGCTCAACGGCACCCTGCCGGTGCTCTACGTCTTCCTCGCGCGCTCGGGGAAAACCGTTCGCGATGTGAGCTACGTCAACTTGAAGGATGACGGATCGATCGAGACCGTGAGCGACGGCAAGGGCAACGAGAAGGGCGTCAAGATCACGTTCGCCGGCGCCGACGGCCGCGAGCAGACGCTCTATTATTTCAGCACCAACCTCTCCAACAAGGGCGTGCGCTCCAGCCCGTTCCTGAAGTTCTGCAACGGGCTCGGAAACGGCGACGCCTTCATCAAGAGCGCGTCCTATCTCCTGCATGGCGACGAGTTTGCGGACACGCGCAATTTCCTTCTCGACCATAGCGCCGCGATCCTGCAGGACGACACGGGCGTTCCGGTGAGCCATTTCAAGGCGGAGCAGTGGCAGTTGCAGCCGTTCGGCACCTACACCAGCCCGATCGGGATGTTCCGCGGCAACTACCAGTCGAAGCTGCGGGCGCTCTACCAGACCGCCAAGCCGACCCCGATCAACTTCGGCGTCGGCTACAAGTGGAAGCTGAACCAGTCGAACCTGCTGCTCGCGGTGAAGAAGGAATTGAAGGCCGCCGCCGGCGAGTGAGCGCGGCCGAGCCCCGCCACCGCAGGCTTAGACCGGCAGCACCATCGGCTTGTCGCTGGGGAAGCGGGCAAGCGTGTCCAGGCTCACGTTCAGATGCTGGGCGACCATGGCGCGCGGGGTGTGGGTCAGCCACTCGGTGAGCGAGACGTCCTGGACCTGGCCGCTGCGGAACACCTCCAGATAGACGAGATCGGTCGTCCCGGTGTTGCGGATGTAGTGGCCGTAGGCGCGCTTGATGTAGCCGACGTCGCCGGGATTGAAGTTCTGGGTGACGACGTTGGGCCCGGTATTGAAGACCGTGAGCTCGCCCTGGCCGGCGATGATGTAGGTCCATTCGTCCGCATTCGGGTGCCAGTGCATCTCCCGCATTCCACCGGGGTGCAGCGTGACGTGCGCGGCTGCGACGTTCTTGGCGACCTCGAAGTTGGTCGAATCGGCGATGCGAACCTCCCCGCCGCGCGTCTTGCGGATGGGCGGGAGGTCGGCGAGCCGGAAGGCGGATGAGAGCTGGGGTGAGCCGAGCGAGCCTTGCGCCTCGAGCCGGGAGGCCTCGATCGGACCCGGCATCTCGCCCTGGAAGATGTAGAGGTTGTGCAGCGGGATCTTGCTGAAGGTATCGGCCGGCACGCCGAAATTCATGGCGAGCGCCTCGGGCGGCGTATGCGCCATCCAATCGGTCAGCAGCAGCGTGTTGAACTCGGACGCCTTGCCGTCGTCGAAACAGATGATGAACTCGCATCCATCCGGGCCGACACCCTGCAGCGAATGGGGCAGCCCCGGCGGGAAGTACCACAGGCCGCCCTCCTCCACGTCCTCGACGTTGGCACGGCCCTGCCCGTCGATCGTGGTGATGCGGCAGGCGCCGCTCGTCACGTAGGCCCATTCGGCATCGAGGTGCCAGTGCAGCTCGCGGATGCCGCCGCGGGTGAGGCGCATGTTGACGCCGGCTATCTGCTGCGAGATCTGGAAATCGTACTGCGTCACCTGGCGCGCCCAACCGCCGTCCTGGATGCGGCGCGGCGCGTTGTTGAAGGTGGCCCAGAACATGGGCAGCTCGCCGACATCGGTCGCAGGCGGCGAGAAGGCCCCCGGAAACTGGCTCGACATGGCCGGGTTGTTGGGGCCGGGATCGGTGGCGCTCGATGGATTTTTCAAGGTGTTGATCGCCCCTTGCGGCGGCACATCGGGGTTGCCGTAGGACTGGGCGCGCGCCTGCCCGGCCGCGGCTGCGAAGCCCGCCGCCGTTGCAACGAGGAGATTGCGGCGGGACAGCTCTTCCATCTCAAGCTCTCAGGTTGCAGACGCGAGCGGCGTCTGACGTGGATCGGTTGAGACTGCTGGGCCAGCGTTAATTTCGCGTTGCGCGGGTCGGCTCCTTGCGAGCAACGACCGGTAAAATTGAATACGTCGATTGCACATAAGGCGCCGCCTTGAGCAAAGCGCCTTTGGCGCACCCTAGCTCCGGTAGTGGCGCCACATGCGCGTCAGCGTGCGGTGAATCTCGTCGGGCGGGTGGTCGAATGGGTCGATATTGATTCGCACGACGTTCGAGTACGTCATCGCCCACGGTATGCGCATCAGCGAGCGCCAGAACGGCTGCTTGCGCCAATCGGCCACGAGCGCGCTCGTCACCGTCATGTTGAGCGCGATCTGCAGCTCGTGGTTGATCTCGGCGCGCTCGGCAATGGCGACGAGATCGATGCGGTCGATCGCGCGCCAGCGGATCAACCCCAACCCCTGAATGAAGACGCCATACTCGTTGGCGCCGATCGTCGGCCGCGTCTCCAGCAGGGGAAAGTTGTAGTAGGTTGCACCCGCCGCCGCGACGCCGAGCACGAGCGCCAGGTAAGAGCCGGTCACCCAGGCCCCGGCGAGCAGGCCCGCCGAAAGCAGGGCCAAGAGGTAGACGGGGAACCGTTCTTCGTCCCGTCCGTAGGCGACCGAGTAGCCGCCGACGTTCGTCTCGTCCATACCCGCCGCCTCCATTGGCGCGCGCCCTCACGCCCTCCGCAATCTTCGGGCAATCGCGGCACGGGTCAAGCGCGACAGGACAATAGGGGGAAGCGGAAAAGCAATCGGGAGCCCGAAGGGCCCCCGAGATGCCGTCAACAAAGCCCGGCGTCGGATCGGCGGCCTAGGCGGCGACCGTATCGTCGGCGGGATCGCGCAGCACGTAGCCGCGGCCCCAGACCGTCTCGATGTAGTGCTGACCGCCGGTGGCCGCCTGCAGCTTCTTGCGCAGCTTGCAGATGAAGACGTCGATGATCTTGAGCTCGGGCTCGTCCATGCCGCCGTAGAGATGATTGAGGAACATCTCCTTGGTGAGGGTGGTGCCTTTGCGGAGCGAGAGCAGCTCCAGCATCTGGTATTCCTTGCCGGTCAGATGCACGCGCTGGCCGTTGACGTCGACCGTCTTGGTGTCGAGGTTGACCCGCAGGTCGCCCGTCTCGATGACGGACTGAGCATGGCCCTTGGAGCGGCGCACGATGGCGTGGATGCGGGCGACGAGCTCGTCCTTGTGGAAGGGCTTCGTCATGTAGTCGTCGGCGCCGAAGCCGAGCCCGCGGACCTTGTCCTCGATGCCGGCGAGGCCGGAGAGGATGAGGATGGGGGTCGACACCTTTGCGATCCTTAACGTCTTCAGGACCTCGTAGCCGCTCATATCCGGCAAGTTGAGGTCCAGAAGGATAATGTCGTAGTCGTAGAGCTTGCCGAGGTCGACGCCCTCTTCGCCCAGGTCTGTGGTGTAAACGTTGAACCCTTCGGACTGGAGCATCAGCTCGATGCTTTGCGCTGTTGCGCTGTCGTCCTCGATCAGCAGAACTCTCATGATTTCCTCTTCAAAGTCCCGCGCCGTTGCCCGATCACGAAGAGACTGGCCGCCATCCCTTCGAGCTAAGTCATCGTTAGGAAATTACCGCCCGAAAGTTAACAAACCCTAATTAAGTCTTTCTCTCCGACCCAACTCTCTAACGAAACTTGACCGACACTGTTCTCCCTACCGTCCGATAGGGAATAGATGCCCCACACGCCTGGCACGCAGGCGCTCCGCCGCCCAAAGAGCAGCGTGCACGGCCTGCTAAGACCGCGTCGACACCACGAAATTTGATGTAAGCCCTCGAACCCGGCGGGATCCCGGCAACGCTTAATCCTGGCCTTGCTGCAGCCTGCCTCAAGTCTGCGGTAGGTACCGGGAAAGCGTTGGCCAAGCCCCGAAATCGCCAACGAATCTAGAGGTAACAGAATTCGCCAAGCGGCCCTATAGCCGCAGAGCCATTTTTTGGACCGTATTAGGATTAATTTCCAGAGAATGAGCTTTGCGTTGCTTTACCGCAACTTAATGGCGCCGTGTCAGATTTGGTGCGAAGGTCGGCCGAGGCACTTTCCCGGCGACCCAGATGGCAGGATCGAAGCCTGCGCGCGCGGTGATCTAGGTGGGACGATCCCCACGCGCGGGCCATGGCACGCTTCTTGTTTCTACTGCCATCAGAGTTCGAGTTAGTCCGGGGTATCGAACAATGAAAGCACGCGAATCAGCTCTGAGGCTGAAGCGGTTTGAAGCCGACGAGAAAGCACGCAAGGTTGCCGATCTCGAGCACATGATCCGCGAGTTCGAGAACATGGCTGCCGATCTCGACCGCCAAATCAAGGCCGAGGAGGACCGCACCGGGATCAAGGACCCGGCGCATTTCGCCTACTCGACCTTCGCCAAATCGGCGAGCCAGCGCCGTGACAACCTGCGCACCTCCGCCGACGGCCTGAAAGCCAAGCTCGAAGGCGCCCAGCGCGAGCGGGACGAGGCATTGGAACAAGTGTCCCGCGCTGACACACCCGAGACACGCGCCGAGCTGCGCAACCGCCGCCGTCCCGACCGGGCCTCGACCGCCATCCTGCGCTAACGCGCCAGCCCCAACGGGCTCCATAACGTTCTCCGGCCTGTTTCTCCTGCCTTTTTCTCTGGCCTGGCGCTCGCGCGGCGGCGCCTGCCACCTTGTCTTGGTTGGCGCCCCGTGCCAACGAATCGCGGTTGGGGCAGGCTAGCCCCCGGCTCCAGCTGCGACGGGAGCCAGGGCACGGGAACCGGGGGCAACGCCGGGGTGGACGAAGGCATGCTGCGAGCGGGCTTTATCAGTGCCAGTGCCGCCGCGATGCTGCTCGCGGGCGGATGCTCGAACGCCACGGCGCCGACGCTTCCCTCCCTTTCTGAGATCACCGGCACCGTCTCCGAAGCGCCCGTCGTCGGCGCGCCGACGGAGGTGTATGCGCGCGTTGCGCGCGGGGCCATGGCCTGCTGGTTTGGGACCTCCGGGCCTCTCAAGGCGGGCTACGTCTATCACGCCGAAGCGGAGCCGGCCGCGCAGGGCGGCAAGGCCGAGATCATCATCCACGAGCGCGACCGCACGATCGACACCCAAAAAGGTCCGAAGGCGTTCCGCGTCGCCATCACCAAGGAGGGCGAGGCCACCTCTTTGGCGGTCGAGAACATGAAGCTTCCCGAGCCGCTGGCCAAAACGATGGAGGCGGACGTGCGCCGCTGGGGCGCCGGCTCGATCGGGTGCGCCGCAGGCGACAAGGGCGAGGCCGGCTGGGAGCCGCGGGCGCCCGAGGGCGAAGCCCCGCCGACGACAAAAAAGGCGAAGGCGACGCCCAAAAAGAATGGCGACACCTGATGGCCTTGAACGGTGTTAAATAGCGGTTGCCCGCGAGCCGCATATGCGGCCGCCCCGCAGGCAGCTAGTCGCCGCGGTACTCTTGGATGCGCGTGGCGCGCAGCCCCGGCAGCCCATGCTTGTCGATCGAGCGCTGCCAGGACAGGAACTCGTCGACGGTCAGCTTGTAGCGCTCGCAGGCTTCCTCAATGCTGAGCAGGCCGCCGCGCACGGCAGCAACCACCTCCGCCTTGCGGCGGATGACCCAGCGCTTGGTATCCCGCGGAGGAAGATCCGCTACCGTCAGCGGGCTCCCATCGGGCCCGATAACGTAGCGCACCCGCGCTCTCATCTGTTGTTCGGTCATGATACTCGTTACACACTCATCGACCAGTCCCATAGATAAGCCAACACGATTAAGACCGGCCTAAGTTATTGAGTAAACATAACATAAACCGGACCCTCAGGGCTCGCTTCACGCCATTAACGTTGACGCAACAGATGCCGGGCGGCGCCCGGCTGACGCGCCGGTCGACAGGCTTCCGGCACCCTTGCTTGCGCTACCCGCCGCTCACGCCGTAAATTGCCCCGCAACATGGGCACTGGCATCCGCCGTGACCCGCGGATGTTCCTCGTTCTCGCTCGTGGTTCGGCCTGCGGCCCGTTGAGGCTTCAAGGTGGTCTGTCGCTTGGTCAGCTCCTCCCCGCTCGTACGCTCCCCTATTCTCCCGACGCCCGCAGACCGCGTGCATAAGACGCGCGTCGTCGTCGCCATGTCGGGAGGCGTCGACTCCTCCGTCGTCGCCGCACTCATGCAGCGCGAGGGCCACGAGGTGATCGGCATCACGCTGCAGCTCTACGATCACGGCGAGGCGACGGGCCGGAAGGGAAGCTGCTGCGCCGGCCAGGACATCCACGATGCGCGCCGCGTCGCGGAGATGCTGGGCATCCCCCACTACGTGCTCGATTACGAGCGCCGCTTCGCCAATTCGGTGATGAGCAGCTTTGCCGAGAGCTATGCCTCGGGCGAGACGCCGATCCCGTGCGTCACCTGCAATCAGCAGATCAAGTTTCGCGACCTGCTCGAGACGGCAAAGGAGCTCGGCGCCGACGCGCTGGCGACGGGCCACTACATCGAGCGGCGCGAGGGCGCGAGCGGGCCGCGAGCTTGCGCGCCCCGTCGATCCCGAGCGCGACCAGAGCTATTTCCTGTTCGCCACCACGCCCGCGCAGCTCAGCTACCTGCGCTTTCCCCTCGGCGCGATGCGCAAGGCCGAGGTGCGCGCACTCGCGCACGAGCTTGGCCTCCCCGTTGCCGAAAAGGCCGACAGCCAGGACATTTGCTTCGTGCCGACGGGCCGCTACACGGGCGTCATCGAGCGCCTCAAGCCAGGTGCGCTGAAGCCCGGCGACATCGTGCACGTCGACGGCCGCCGGCTCGGACGCCACGACGGCATCATCAATTACACCATCGGCCAGCGCCGCGGCCTCAAAATCCCTGGTCCGGAGCCGCTTTACGTCGTCCGCCTCGATGCCGGGCGCAACGAGGTCGTCGTGGGACCCCGCGCCGCCTTGCGCACGACCGCTCTTCTCCTTAAGAACACAAACTGGCTGGGGGACGAGCCGTTTGCGGAGGCGACCGCAGGTGGCTTGCCCCTCTTCGTGCGGGTGCGATCCTCGCAGGCCCCGCGCCCTGCAACGCTGTTTGCGGAGGCGGACGGAGGTGCTCGGGTCGTGCTAAAGGACGGCGAGGACGGGGTCGCGGTGGGACAGGCTTGCGTGTTTTATTCCGACGGCGAGACCCGCGCGCGCCTTCTGGGCGGCGGTTTCATTGCGCGTACGCTGGCCCACGCGGGCACCGGTACGCTGGAGGCTGACGCAGCGCGCGGCTGACCCCTTTGGGGTTCGGCGGAGCCTTGCGGCAGGATTGGCAGTTTTTGGGTCGCGTCGGCAAGAGGAGCGAGTACCCAAATGAAATCGATGACGCAGACCGAGCTGCGGCGCCAGCCGGCGCTCCTGGAGCGGGCCCAGGGACGCATCGTCGGCATCGGCCGCATCGACGAGGGCGCCGTGCTCGACGCCTATCGCCGCTGGGCGCCGATCTACGACTACACCTTCGGCCGCATCGCGCGCGAGGGGCGCCGCCATGCGGTGGAGCTGATCAACGAAGGCGACGGGCGCGTGCTCGAAGTCGGCGTTGGTACCGGACTTTCGTTGCCCGACTATGACAGGCACCTGGAGATCGTCGGCATCGACCTGTCGCCCGATATGCTCGAGAAGGCACGCGAGCGCGTCGCCTCCGAGGCGCTCGGCAACGTGACCGGCCTGCACGAGATGGATGCGGCCGACCTGAAGTTCCCCGACGCGTCCTTCGATACCGTCGTCGCCATGTACGTGATGACCGTGGTGCCGGAGCCGGAGGTGGTGATGCGCGAGCTTGCGCGCGTGACCAAGCCCGGCGGGCGAGGTGCTGCTCGTCAATCATTTCAGCCAGCGCGAGGGCGTGCGCGGCTGGGTCGAGCGGCGCATGGCACCGTTCGCCGACAAGATCGGCTGGCGCTCGGTGTTCGACGTCTCGCGCGTCACGGTGTGCGACGACCTGCAGCTCGTCGAGCGCAAGTCGCTGCGTCCCTTGGGCCTCTTCACGATGCTGAGCTTCGCCAAGGCCAATGCGGCAGCGGAGTAAGCAAGGCGGCAGCGACACTGCTCAAGGCCTCGACGCGCGGGCACGGAGCGCCCGCTACCTTGACAGTCTCGCAGCGCGCTCCTTATAGACCCTCACGTGGCGGGATAGCTCAGTTGGTTAGAGCGGCGGAATCATAATCCGTAGGTCCCCGGTTCAAGTCCGGGTCCCGCTACCAAATTTCTCAATACTTTGGGTCGCGCCTCGGCCAACCGGCGCCGAGCATTTGCCACTTCATTTGTCATTCATAATTGCTCGAGCGTTCTCCAGCGTGAAGATTGCTCTGCCAACGGGCTGTGCGGGCCAAATAGCGCTCGAGACTCTGCGCAACGCTCCTGAGCGTGTGACCCGACAGAGTTGCGATCTCTTGCGGTGTGCATCCCGCGTCGTGCGGCGCTCATTAGCTAGGTTGCAATGGACGGGAACCGGAGCGAGCAACGCGCCGAGTTTGAATCATTCAAAGCATAAGCACCTGCTTTGACATCGTTTTTGCGCAATTTGCATACAGGGTGTCGTTGAGGCGTTTTTTGCGTTGGTCGTTTGCGGGACGCGAGCATCAACATCGGGGGAACGCCAATGCCGCTCATGCCGGCTGCTGTAGCAGCCATGCCTGACGACCTGCTGAGAGGCGTGCGCTTCGTCATGAAAGATGGAACGAAGCCGGTCGTTATTTTTGTCTCGCATGCAGCGCTTGAGGATACGGAAAGCGCACTGCTAGACGAAAGCGGGCACTTTCATCGCTTCAAGCAATATCGAAAGCTCTTCGAACAAATGGCCAGCTACAAGTACGATAAGGGGTATGTCGAAGTCGACGGAACCGTCTGCATCAGATCGATAGACCTGCCTGGCAACGGCACGAATTAGGGGCGGCGTTGATAACCGCCCCACGTGAATGTAGCCGGCACTCGAAGCATTCGTGCGCGGCGGTTCGCCGTCGGCGCGCCAGTTTGTCGAGATGTGGCAATTATCGAGGTTGGACCTACCTGTGGCGTCAATGTGAGTTGCGTCCGCACTCAGAAAGCGGAGAGCAATATGCGCAACAGGTTTCAAACGTCCCGATCGCTCACAGCAGCTCGCGGAGCTGCGGCAGAGCAATTCTTAGCAATTGCCGACTCGATTAAAGCGGAGGCGGGGATACGCGTACACAGCGTGTGCGATACCCTGTCGAGCCGCTGTTGGGCTGGAATGCGGATCATTGAAGCCCCAGAAGGGCGCACGCGGCGTCAGGTTTATGTCTTGGCCCGAGCATGTGCGCGTGTCGTCCTGCATTGCGCCGGGAAGGATAGGGGTGTCCCTGAAGACGCTCTCGATTTTGAAATAGCGCGTTGGGCACAAGACGCGTTGCAACGTTATGGGCTTAGCTAGCCGATCGATCGCACCTTCAGTCCCCCATCACCCGGTCGTCACGGCAGCCTCCACGTCGGAGGGATCGACCCGCCGGCTCAATCCTCGAGCGAGCGCTTCACGGTCGAGCTCGCCCTCCCAGGCCGAGACGATGATGGTGGCGACGCCGTTGCCGATGAAGTTGGTCACGGCACGGCACTCGCTCATGAACTTGTCTATGCCGAGCACGATGGCCATGCCGGGCACCAGCGCCGGACTAACCACGGCCAATGTCGCCGCCAGGGTGACGAAGCCCGCCCCGGTGACGCCGCTCGCGCCCTTCGACGTCAGCATGGCGACGCCGAGGATGACCAGCTGGTCGTGCAGCGTCAGCTCCACCCCCAGTGCCTGAGCGATGAACAGTGTCGCGAGGGTCAAGTAAATGTTGGTGCCGTCGAGGTTGAAGGAATATCCGGTCGGCACCACAAGGCCGACCGCCGGTTTCGAGCAGCCGAGGCGCTCCAGCTTCTCCATCAGCTGCGGCAGCGCGCTCTCCGACGAGGAGGTGCCGAGCACCAGAAGCAGCTCGTCTTTGATGTAGGCGAGGAAGCGGAAGATGGAGAAGCCGGCCATCCGAGCGACGGTGCCCAGCACCAGCACGATGAACAGCGCCGAGGTGGCGTAGAAGGTGGCAACGAGGCCGCCGAGATTGCCCAGTGCTCCCGGCCCGTATTTGCCGATGGTGTAGGCCATGGCGCCGAACGCGCCAATGGGCGCCGCTTTCATGATGACGGCGATGACGCCGAAGAAGGCGTGGCCGAGATCGTCGATGAGCGTGCGCACCGCACGCCCGCGGTCGCCCAGCACCATCAGCGCGAACCCGAACAGGATGGCGATGAGCAGCACCTGCAGGATATCGCCCTCGGCGAAGGCGCCGACCATGGTGTTGGGGATGATATGGAGGATGAACTCGACCGTCGACTGGTGCGAGGCGCGCGCGGCGTAATCGGCGACCGCGGCCGCATCGCCCGTGTAGCTGAAGCCGTCGCCGGGGCGCACGAAGTTGCCGACGAAGAGGCCGATGGCCAGCGCGAAGGTCGAGACGATCTCGAAATAGACGAGCGCCTTGACGCCAACGCGGCCGACCTTGCGCGCATCCTGGATGTGCGAGATGCCCGACACGACCGTGCAGAAGATGATCGGCGCGATGGCCATCTTGATCAGCTTGATGAAGCCGTCGCCCAGCGCCTTCATCCACGGGCTCTCGGCGATGTCCGGTGCCATCCAGCCGACCAGGAAGCCGAGCACGATGGCGACCAGCACCTGCACATACAGCAGCCTGTAGAATGGCTTGCGTGCCGTCGCGTCATTGCCCGCGAGTTGCATGGATCCCCCCAAGACAGCTCCGGTCTAAATCACATGATCGGCCAGAGCAATTGTGGAAACCACTATCGCGCGCCGCCTTCGTTAAGCGGCAGGCTCAACGCCGATTTTCAAATCCTAAGAAGCGGTTAGGCGAACTGGTTCGCCATCGGGCGCAGGCAAAACCTCATACCCGTATTCGGCGGCTGAAGCCGTGAGCCACGTCCAGAAGCTCGGCGCGATGCTGCGGTCCACCGCGAGATCGTAGGCAGGCGTGGCACCCACCTGCCACAAGCTGCAGTCGATCAGCGCGATGCGCGTCGTGGCGGCGTCGCCCGGCTTGAACGCGCGCGCATCGAGATCGATCGGGCAGCCCTTGGCGAGGACGTCTCTCGCGCGCGCTCCGGCAATCCGCACCACCGCTTTAGCCGAGGTGTGATCGGTCACCGTCGCGGCCGCCGCACACGCCTCGGCGATGGCCGCAGCGAATCCGGCGGCGCGCTTGGGCTCGGCGACCGCGAGCCACTGGCCGGGCGCAACGCCGATAAGGGCGACGCCATCCTTGGCAACGACGCTCGGGCGGTCGAGCGGTCGGACCTGAGCGAAGGCCGCGAGAGCCTCGATGGCTTCCGCCGCTTTCCCTTTCCGCGCGGTGACGAGAGCGATGGCGAGGCCAACGCGCTCGACGAGCGTGACGGGGGGCGCACCGGAGCGTCGCGCCCCGAAGCGGCCGGGGACGGCAACATCGAGCAGCGCTGAGCGGCAATCTAAGGTCATGCTAGCCACGCAGCCGCTCTCCCTTGGCATCGATGAAAACCGGATCGACGACCTCGCACAGAACATCGTGGTCGCGCAGCAGGTCGACGGCGCGGATGCGCTCGCCGATGCGCTCGCGCCCCCGCTTCAGGAAGCCGAGCCCGATATCGCAGCCGAGCGTCGGCGAGCGGGCGACCGAGGTGACGTGCCCGTCGTCGTGCTCGGCGCTCGTGGGCGCGCCGGGTGACAGCAGATGCGCTCCCGCCGACAGCGATTGCGCGGGGTCGACGGCTTTCAGGCCCACGAGGATCGGGCGGCCGGGCTCCACGAGCGCCGGTCGCTCGCTCAGCACCCGGCCGATGCAGTCTTTCTTCGCGGACACCAGCTTGCCGAGGCCCAGATCGCGCGCAGTCGTGCGCCCGTCGATCTCCGGCCCGCTCGGGTGGCCCTTCTCGATGCGCAGCACGTTGAGCGCTTCCGTGCCGTAGGGCGCGATGCCGAACTCGGCGCCGGCCTCGATCAGCGCGCGAAAGAGCGCATCGCCATAGGCGGCCGGCACGGCGACCTCGTAGGCGAGTTCGCCCGAGAAGGAGACCCGATAGAGCCGCCCCGGCACGCCGCCGATCACGACATCGCGCACTCCCATGTAGGGCAGAGCGTCGTTGCCGACGTCGCCTGCGGGCGATACGAGCTTGGCGAGCACGTCGCGCGAGCGTGGGCCCGCGACCGCGAACTGCGCCCACTGCTCGGTCACGGATTGGATCGCCACGTCGAGCTCCGGCCACAGCAGCTGGTGGCAGAAGTGCAGGTGCTCCAGCACCTTGGCAGCGTGCGCCGTCGTGGTCGTGGCGACAAAATGCTGCTCGCCCAGCCGGCTCACGGTGCCGTCGTCGAGCACAAAGCCGTCCTCGCGCAGCATCACGGCGTAGCGCGCGCGCCCGACCGGCAGCGTCGAGAGTGTGTTGACGTAGACGCGATCGAGGAAGGCTGCGGCGTCGGCGCCCTGCACGTCGATCTTGCCCAGCGTCGAGACATCGCAAACGCCGACCGCCTGGCGCACCGTCCACGCCTCGCGCGCGACGCTCTGCTGCCAGCTCGTTTCGCCGGCCTTGCGGAAATACTGCGCGCGCAGCCACAGCCCGGCGTCAGCGAAGACCGCGCCGTGTGCCTGCGCCCACGCGTGCGATGGCGGCAGGCGTTTCGGCCGGAACTCCTCGCCGCGGTGGGTGCCGGCCAGAGCGCCGAAGGACACGGGCGTGTAAGGCGGGCGGAACACGGTCGTCCCCGCCTGGGGGATCGTGCGGCCGGTGAGCCCGGCGATGAGCGCGAGCGCGGCGACGTTGGCGGTCTTGCCCTGCTCGGTGCCCATGCCGAGCGTCGTGTAGCGCTTCACGTGCTCGGGCGCGCCATAGCCCTCACGATGGGCGAGCTCGACGTCGCTGACGGTCACGTCGTTCTGGAAATCGAGGAAGGCCTTGCCACCGCTGCCGGGCTTGGGCCACCGCGGCTCGGGATCGAGCCCCGACTCGGGCCGGACTGCGGGTGGCGGCGAAGGGTTGGCTGCAAACCCCGCGTCGGTAGCCGCTTGCGCGCCGAGCCGTGCGCCATCGGCGAGACACTCACTCAGGGAGAAGCGGCCCGCGGCTGCACCGCCGACCGTCATGCCGGGCGGGGTGGACACCGGCACGAACGCGTGCGCGGCCTCGCTCCACGCCGGCCTGTGGCCGAGGTGGCAGGTGAGGTGCAGCGTCGGGTTCCAGCCGTTCGACATCGCGAGCAGGTCGCAGGCGATGTCGAGCTGCTGCCCGGTTCCGTCGCGCACGGTCACTCCGGCAAGAGCGGTGCCGCCGTGCGCTTTCTCGACCGTGCCGCCGGCAATGGTGCGCCAGGGCGCATCCGGGTGCCGTCGCGCGTTCGCGCGAGTGTCGACCAGGGCTTCGACGCTGATGCCGGCATCCGTCAGGTCCTTCGCCGTGCGCCAGCCGTCGTCGCACGAGGCGAGCACGACCGCCCGCCGGCCCGGAGCGACCGCGAAGCGATTGACGTAGGTGCGCGCGGCGGACGCCAGCATGATGCCTGGCCGGTCGTTGTCGGCAAACGTCATCGGACGCTCGAGCGCGCCGGCCGCCAGCACGGCACGCTTTGCCACGATGCGCCAGCCGCGCTGGCGCGGCTCGAACGCCGGCGGCGCCGCGACGTGATCGTTGACGCGCTCGACCGCTCCGTAGGTGTTCCCGTCGTAGACGCCGAACACGGTCGTTCGGCGCATGAGCCGCACATTGTCGAGGGAGGAAAGCTCGGCAACTGCGTCCTGTGCCCAATCCGCCGCAGCGTCCCCGTCGATGGTCATCGTCTCCGACAGCAGGCGGCCACCGAGACGGAAATCCTCCTCCGCCAGGATGACGCGCGCTCCCGCGCGCCCGGCAGCCAGCGCCGCCATCAGCCCCGTCGGGCCCGAACCGATCACCAGCACGTCGCAGTGCGCCCAGGCTTTCTCGTAGCGGTCGGGATCGGGCTCGAGCGACGCGCGGCCGAGGCCGGCGGCGCGGCGGATCGCCGGCTCGTAGAGCTTCTCCCATAACGCCGACGGCCACATGAAGGTCTTGTAGTAGAAGCCCGCGCCGAAGAACGGCGCCAGCAGCGAGTTCACCGCCTGCAGTCGAAGCGGAGCGACGGCCAGCGGTTCTGGCTCGCGGCGGCGAGCCCCTGATACAGCTCGACGACGGTCGCGCGCGTGTTGGGCTCGCGGCGCGCGCCGTTGCGCAGCTCCACGAGCGCGTTCGGCTCCTCGGAGCCCGCACTGAGGATGCCACGCGGACGGTGATACTTGAAGGAGCGGCCGACGAGGCGCACGCCGTTCGCCAGCAGCGCCGAGGCGAGCGTGTCGCCGAGATAGCCGCAATAGCGCTCGCCGTCGAAGGTGAACGACAGTGTGCGCGAGCGGTCGATGATGCCGCCGCGCGAGAGGCGGAAGCCCCTCACTTGTTGGCCCGAGGGCATCAGCGGGCTCCGCCGGCGTCGGGTCTCGCGAGGGCTACGGACTTTATCGCGTGCGTGCGCGTGTCGCGCTCGACGATGAGCCAGGAGCGGCAGCCCGCCCGGTGATACCAGAGCTCGGCGTTGAGCCCCGCCGGGTTGTCGCGCACATAGACGTATTCATAGAAGGCCTTGCCGGCATCCGCTGCGCCCGGGTCCGGCCGCTTGAGGCTCGCCGCGCCGAGGTAGCCGAACTCGTCTGCGTCGCGCTCGCCGCAATAGGGACACTTGATGCGCATGCGCTCCCCTCAGTGCAGGTTGGGTTGGGCGCCGGCGCCCTTCTCGTCGATGAGCGCACCGCGCGCGAAGCGATCGAGACGGTAGGCGGCCGCGACGGGATGCGGAGCATCCGTCGCGATGAGATGGGCAAAGCACCAGCCCGCGGCCGGCGTCGCCTTGAAGCCCCCGTAGTTCCACGCGCCGTTGAGATAGAGCCCTTCGACGTCGGTGCGGTCGATGATGGGCGAGCCGTCCATCGACATGTCGACGACGCCGCCCCAGTTGCGCAGGACGCGGAGCCGGCTGAAGCTCGGGAACAGCGCGCAGGCGCCCTCGACCACGTCCTCGACGACGGGGAGGTTGCCCCGCTGGGCGTATGAGTTGTAGCCGTCGATGTCGCCGCCGAACACGAGGCCGCCCTTGTCGGACTGGCTCACGTAGAAGTGCCCGGCCCCGAAGGTCACGACCTGATCGACCAGCGGCTTCAGCCCCTCGCTGACGAAGGCCTGCATGACGTGGCTCTCGATCGGCAGCCGCAGGCCGGCGAGCGCGGCAACGCGCGAGGTGTTGCCGGCGCACGCGAGCGCGACCTTGCCGGCGCGAACGACACCGCGCGACGTCTCTACGCCCTTGACCACGCCGTTCTCGATCGTGATGCCGGTGACCTCGCAATTCTCGACGATGTCGACCCCGCGCGCGTCGCCGGCGCGCGCATATCCCCAGGCAACGGCGTCGTGACGCACGGTGCCGCCGCGCCGCTGCAAGAGGCCGCCGGAGATCGGAAAGCGCGCGTTGTCGAAGTCGGCGAACGGCAACAGCTCGCGCACCTGCTCGCGGTCGAGCAGCTCGGCGTCGACGCCATGCAAGCGCATGGCGTTGCCGCGGCGGACGAACGCGTTGCGCTGGCCGTCCGAGTGGCACAAGTTCAGGACGCCGCGCTGGCTGACCATCGTGTTGAAATTCAGCTCCCGCTCGAGCCTCTCCCACAGCTTCATGGAGAACTCGTAGAACGGGAGGTTGCCGGGCAGCAGATAGTTGGAGCGCACGATCGTCGTGTTGCGACCGACGTTGCCGGAGCCGAGGTAGCCCTTCTCCAGCACCGCTACGTTGGTGATCCCGTGCTCCTTGGCGAGGTAGTAGGCAGTCGCCAGCCCATGCCCGCCGCCACCGACGATGACAACGTCATAGCGCGGCTTGGGCTCGGCCTTGCGCCAAGCGGGCGGCCAGTCGCGGTTGCCGCGCAAGGCCTGCCCAACGACGTTGAGAAGCGAGTAGTGCACGGGATGCCTAGCCTGATCAGCAGTCGAGCGTCGTCCGCCGCTCCCACTCGGTGAGCTGGCCGGAATAGTCGTTCCAGTCGGCCATCTTCAACTTCGTGTAGGCGGATATGACGGGTGTGCCCAGCCCCGCCTTCAAGATGCTCGAAGCGTCGAGCGCGCGCAGGGCATCGAGCAGGTTGAGCGGCAGGCGCTTGGCATCCTTCACGGTGTGGCCGTCGGCGTACATGTCGATATCGAGCCGCTGTCCGGGCGAGCGCTTGTTCTCGATGCCGTCAAGACCGGCGACGAGAAGGGCCGCCTGCAGCAGATACGGGTTTGCCGACCCGTCCGCGAGCCGGAACTCGAAGCGGCCGGCCTCGGGGATGCGGATCATGTGCGTGCGGTTGTTGCCCGTGTAGGTCACGGTGTTGGGCGACCATGTGGCGCCCGAGAGCGTGCGCGGGGCATTGATGCGCTTATACGAGTTGACCGTCGGATTGGTGATCGCGGCGAGCGCTTCCGCCGAGTGCATGATGCCGGCGAGGAAATTGTAGCCGAGAGCCGAGACGCCGAGCTCGCCGCTGGGATCGTCGAACAGGTTCTTGCCCGTGGACGTCGACCACAGCGAGACGTGCGTGTGGCAGCCGTTGCCGGTGAGCGTGGCGAACGGCTTGGGCATGAAGGTCGCGCGCAGCCCGTGCTTCTCGGCGATCGCCTTGACCATGTACTTGAAGAACGCGTGCTTGTCGGCGGTCTTCAGGGCGTTGTCGTACTGCCAGTTCATCTCGAACTGGCCGTTGGCGTCCTCGTGATCGTTCTGGTAGGGGCCCCAGCCGAGATCGAGCATGGAGTCGCAGATCTCGGTGATGACGTCGTAGCGGCGCATCAGCGCCTGCTGGTCGTAGCAGGGCTTCGACTGGTGATCGCTCGTGTCTGAGATGGTGCTGCCGTCGGGCGAGATCAGGAAGAACTCGCATTCGACGCCGGTCTTCAGCTCGTAGCCCTTGGCGGCGGCGGCATCGAGCACCTTCTTCAAAACGTTGCGCGGCGCCTGCTCGACGAGCTTGCCGTTCATGTAGGGCGCGGCCGCGAGCCAGCCCACCTCCTTCTTCCAGGGGAGCTGGATGAGGCTGTCGGCGTCGGGAATGGCGAACACGTCGGGGTCGGCGGGCGTCATGTCGAGCCAGCTCGCGAAGCCCGCAAATCCCGCGCCGGTCTTCGCCATGTCGCCGATGGCGACTGCCGGCACCAGCTTCGCCCGCATGGTGCCGAACAAGTCGACGTAGCTGATGAGGAAGTATTTGATCCCGCGCTCGGCGGCCACTTTGGCTAGGTCTGTCGTCATACGCTCGCTCCCTCGACCGTTTTGCTGTCCGATCGGAAAAATCCTTCGCCAGCCCCTGAGCGGGGCCCGGCCACTCGGACGACTAAAGGCCATGTTGCCCAGGAATCCAATTCGTCCCCGCGAGCGGCACGCACGCCATCGCCGCCGCCTCGATCGTCAGCGCCACGAGATCCTCCGGCTCGAGGTTGTGCACGTGGCTCTTGCCGCAGGCCCTGGCGATGGTCTGCGTCTCGAGCGCGAGCACGGAGAGATAATTGGCAAGCCGCCGCCCCGCCGCCACTGGATCAAGGCGGGCGGCGAGCTCGGGGTCTTGTGTGGTGATGCCGGCCGGATCGCGCCCCTCGTGCCAGTCGTCGTAGGCGCCAGCCGTGGTGCCGAGCTTGCGGTATTCGGCTTCGAGATGCGGAGAGTTGTCGCCGAGGGCGATGAGCGCCGCGGTGCCGATCGAGACCGCATCGGCACCGAGTGCCAACGCCTTGGCCACGTCGGCGCCGGTGCGAATGCCGCCCGACACGATGAGCTGCACCTTGCGGTGCATACCGAGCTCCTGCAGCGCGCGCACGGCGGGGCGGATGGCCGCCAAAATCGGTATGCCGACGTGCTCGATGAACACTTCCTGCGTCGCGGCCGTACCGCCCTGCATGCCGTCCAGCACGACCACGTCGGCGCCGGCCTTCACCGCGAGCGCTGTGTCGTAATAGGGCCGCGCGGCGCCGATCTTTACGTAGATCGGCTTCTGCCAGTCGGTGATCTCGCGCAACTCCCCGATCTTGATCTGCAGGTCGTCGGGGCCGGTCCAATCGGGATGGCGGCAGGCGGAGCGCTGGTCGATGCCCTCCGGCAGCGTGCGCATCTTGGCGACGCGGGCCGAAATCTTCTGGCCGAGCAGCATGCCGCCGCCACCCGGCTTGGCTCCCTGGCCGATGACGATCTCGATGGCGTCGGCCTTGCGCAGGTGGTCGGGGTTCATGCCGTAGCGCGATGGCAGCATCTGGTAGACGAGGAGCTGCGAATGCTCGCGCTCCTCCTCCGTCATGCCGCCATCGCCCGTGGTGGTCGACGTGCCGGCTTGCGTCGCGCCGCGGCCCAAGGCTTCCTTCGCCTGGCCCGAGAGCGAGCCGAAGCTCATGCCGGCGATGGTGATCGGTATCTTGAGCTTGAGGGGTTTCGCCGCGAAGCGGTCACCAAGCACGACCTCGGTCGAACACTTCTCGCGATAGCCTTCGAGCGGATAGCGGCTCATGGAGGCCCCGAGAAACAGAAGATCGTCGAAGTGGGGCACCTTGCGCTTGGCGCCGCCACCGCGGATGTCGTAGATGCCGGTCTGCGACGCGCGCTGAATCTCGGCGATCGCGGTCTCGTCGAACGTGGCCGAGCGTCGCGGCGGAGTATGGACCCAGCGATCGTTGCCGCTCATCAGTAGGCCCCGACGTTGTCGATGTGGAAATGGTAGAGCTGGCGCGCGGAGCCGTAGCGCTTGAACTCCGACACGTCGACCTTGCCGCCGACGCCGGCCTTGTCGAGGAGCACGCGCAGGTGCGCTTTGTGCTCGTCGCGCAGCGGCTTCTCGATGCAGTCGGCGCCGAGGCTCTTGATCGGTCCACGCACGAAAAGGCGCGCCTCATAGATGGAATCGCCCAGGGCCTCGCCGGCGCCTTCGAGGGCCACGAGGGTTCCGGCTTGCGCCATGAACGCCGACATGTGGCCGACCGAGCCTTTGACGACGATATCGAGCCCGCGATTGGAGATGCCGCAGCGGGCGGACGCGTTGCCGTCGATCACGAGCAAGCCGCCGCAGCCGGTTGCGCCCGCGGATTGCGACGCATCGCCTTTGACGTGGACGAAACCCGACATCATGTTCTCGGCGACGCCAACGCCGGCGCTGCCGTTGATGACGACGGTCGCCTGCTTGTTCATGCCGGCGCAGTAATAGCCGACGTTGCCGTCGATCTCGATGGTCGTGGGCGCATCGACGCCGACGGCAATCGCGTGGCGGCCACGTGGATTGAGGATCCGGAATTGCGGCTCGACAGCGCCGGGGGCGAGACCGTGCAGCATCTGGTTGAGCTCACGCAGGCTCGTGACCTCCAGATCGATCGTCTCCACCGCGCGCGCTTCCCGTAGGAGGGTGTCGCCGGCTCTGGCCCGCACGTGCGCCTGCATTTACGTCCGCTTCCAGAAATAGACAGTCGCCGGCTCCGGCTCCCACACCTTCGCCTTCTCGATGCCGGGCAGGCCCGAAAGCGCCCGGTACTCCGACCCGAAGGCGACGTAATCTTCCGTCTCGGCGAGGATCGCAGGCTTGCAGGCGATGGGATCGCGCATAACGCCGAAGCCGTCCTCGGTGGCGACCACGAAGGTGTAGAAGCCGTCGAGATCGGCGAGCGAATGGCGGAGCGCGTCGCCGAGACTCTCGCCCTCGCGCATGCGCCAGGTGAGATAGCTGGCGGCGACCTCGGTATCGTTCTCGGTCTCGAACTGCAGGCCGGCCTGCTTCAATTCGCGGCGCAGCGAGTTGTGATTGGACAGCGAGCCGTTGTGCACGAGGCACTGGTCGCGGCCGGTCGAGAAGGGGTGCGCACCGCCGGGATTGACGGCGGATTCGGTTGCCATGCGCGTGTGCGCGACCGCATGCGAGCCGGCCATGTCGGCGAGCTTGAACTGGCGGGCGACCGCATCGGGGCGGCCGACCTCCTTGTAAAGCTCCATGCGCGTGCCCGCGCCGATCACCTTGGTGCCGTCGCCGAGGCTGGCGATGAGGTCGCGCGCCCTTTGCTCGGCCTCTTTCGGCACCTTGAGGACGGCGTGCGTGTCGTGGCGCACGACCGGCACGGGAGCCCCCAGCGCATCGGAAAGCTTCCGCGCCAGCGCTTCGAAATCATAGGCCGCGGACCCGGCGCGCACCGTGAGCTTGACGTGCGCGTCATCGCCGCCGCCATAGATGGCGAAGCCGGCACTGTCGGGCCCCCGCTCGCACATGGTCGCGAGCATGGTGGTCATCATTTTGCCGAGGCTCGGTTCGAGCGCCTCGTTCTTGAGAAATAGACCGACGATCCCGCACATGCGGCAGCCGCGCCCCCAATTGATAGCCCAAGGAAGTCCCAACATAGGCAGGCGCTTGCGGGCAGTCAACCAGCAGGAATAAAATTTTCCTGCCACGAAACATGGTTTGACGCGTGTTTCGGCGTGTCGCGCCACATTAAGCGCATGTACGAGCGTATTGCCGTTATGTGCGCGGGTAGATGATGATCGACAGGTAGGTCATCGGCAACTCGGTCAGCTCTTCAGGACCGTGCAAGCCGGCGGAATCAAAGAACAGGGAATCCCCCGGCGCCAGCGGGTAGGTCTTGTCGGCGTGGCGGTAGAGCACGCGGCCCGTCAGCATATAGATGAACTCGACGCCGGCGTGTTGGAACAGCGTGTAGGGCTTTGCCTCCTTGGTCAGCGTGATGAGGTAGGGCTCGACCACGATCTCGCCCGAGATCGAGTGCCCGAGCAGCTCATACTGATGGCCGGCCTTGGTGCCGCGCCGCTCGATCAGCACACCGTGGCTAGCCGGCACAAACGAGCAGTCGCGCTTTTCCTCGTAGCTCGCGAAGAACGACGTCAGCGGCACGTTGAGTGCGCGCGCGAGCGCGTCGAGGCTTTCAACCGACGCAGAGACCGTGCCGTTCTCGATCTTGGACAGCATGCCGGCGGATAGTCCCGCCTGTTCGGCGAGCTCGGCGCCCGTGAGGTCGAGCTTACGCCGCAAGTTGCGCACCTGCGCCCCGATGGCGACGGCGATCGTGATGGTTGCGCTCTGCTGGGGCGCGTTGGATCCGGTCTTCAGGTCGCTGCCCGCGCGGGAGACCTGCTTGGCCCCTGCTGGCGGAGGGGTGCGCGTGCGCTTACTGGTCTTTGCCGTCATGGTGGTAGCCCTGCCCACGAATGGCTATTTCTAGCATGGCCGCGGCGGAGCAGGTTGTCTCGCCTCTTCCGGCAGGGCGCGCAAATTGGCGCGGGCGGCAACGTGCCTGCCCGCGCCCAGGTCGGGGAGCTAAAATCCGAACCGTGCCTATCCGCGAGAGACCTGATCGCTCGTCGGTCTTGCGGCGTCGTCGACCACGAGGTGAACTGGCAGCTTGGCGAGCCGGCGAACACGGTAGGGCTCATGCGACCAGAGGAGGCCGCGAGCGAGCCAGCTCGGTGCACGATCTGCGGTCATCACGATTCCCAGGCACGTTCCCGGGTGCGCCTTCGCGGCGATGGCTTTTGCCGCGTTGCGGCTGCGCACAACTTCCCCGGTGGCGTCGACACGCCGCTGCTTCAATTCGTCAATCGCGTCGGCGACGATATCGCGCTGGCTCTGAAGCTCGCGCTGTGTCGGAAAGAGGCCCGGATGCTGAAGGCCGAAGGCCGTGCCCCAGATGCGGGCCACGCTCAGCACGTGAACCTTCGCGCCAGTGTCGGACGCGAGCTGGGCGGCCTTGGCGACGGCCTTGAGCGAGATGGGACGGCCCTCGGAGGCAAGAAGTATCGTTCTTGCTGCGTCGGCGCCCGTCCCTTTATCCCGACTGGGCTCGCGGTCTTTCAGTTCAAGCTCACGAGCTATGGCCATAACACCCACTTGCCATACCGATGCAATCCGGCAGAGGCATCTGCCTATGTTTTGGTGCCGAGGACACGGTCCTCGACCTTCCTCCACAGGTAGAAGGGAAGGTAGGCGAAGAGCACGGCCCACCCGGCCCAATAGTAGATCACCGCATTGCCGAGCTGCGAATAGATGAGGCCGCCGTAGAGCCAAATTACGAAATAGAGGGCGGCGAGCACCAGCGCCACATACTTCATGAACTCGGGCAGCTTGAACGGTCTGCGCAGGTTCGGCTTGTCATTGCGCAGCAGATAGTAGCCGATCAACACGGGGATGAACGATACCGTGTAGCCCACGTTGGAGAAGGTATAGATCTCCACCGCGCCGCCCAACAACACCACGATCAAAGACGCAATGGTGTTGAACCCCATGGCGAGGTGGGGGATGCCATGGCTGTTGGTCTTCTGGAAAAAGCGCGGGAACTCGCCGTCGAGCGACATCTGATAAAGCGCCCGTCCGGAACCCATGATGGCGTTGAGCGCAGAGAGCGCGAGCGCCAGGATCAGCATCAGGCCTATGACGATGTCGAGCCAATGCCCACTCGCGCCGAACGCCTTGCTCGCGAACGTCACGAAGATTGCGTTCGGATCGACCAGCGCGGGATCGGCGAGCGCTTTGGCGCCGAGAACGACGAGGAACGCTATGGGGATCAAAGTGTAGATGAAGACGCCGTAGCCGCCTGAGAGGGTCATGGCTATCTTCGCGTCTCTCTCCGGGTTCTGGCATTCGCCGATGTAGCAGGCTGACGCCTCCATCGCGATGACGTTCCAGGTCAGGAGGAACGAATAGGCGATGTAGGTCGTGAGCCAGCCATACGTCTCGCCGTTTGCGCCCTTGAAGTCGGAAAAGAAGCTCGAGCCGTCCAACCTCGGGAAACCCGCAATCTCGTTGTAGTTGACGACATTCGGGCTCCAGATCCAGGCGACGGCGATGAAGGTGAGCGGGATCATCGACAAGAGGCCGAGAAGCGTCGCGGTCATCGCTCCAAAGCGAATGCCACGATAGGAAACGAAGAAGAATGCCAAAATGCCGATGATCGAGATGACCAGCGTCGAGTAGGCGATGGGCGTGTGTATCGGCGTGAATGTCGCTGTCGTGTCGAGGCCGAAAAGGTTCGCCAAGTAGAGCGACGCCAGGATCATATTGAGCGGTGCCACCGGAAACCAGCCGAGCCAATAGGCCCAGGCCGTAACGCCGTTGATGTGCTTCGCCGCCGCCGGCCAGCGCTCCTTGTAAGCAGGATAGGCGTACGCCGGTGAGCCACCGGCCCGGTCCGGCATCATGGCAGCGAGCTCGGCGAGGATGAGGCACAATATCCAGCCCGAGAGCGTGAGGGCGATGATCGACGGTATCGAAGACGCGCCGAGCGTGGTCGCCATGACCGGCGCAATGCCCGTCACCAGAATGGTGCCGGCGAGGCCGATGACGAAGGCGCCCCACCAGTTGGTGTGCCTATGCAGCCCGGATGAAACATAGCCGAGCTCATTGGCGGCCGACGCCACTGGCTGTTGCGACATGAGTTCCCCTCCAACTATTCGCCTGAGTGGGTCGCCAGCGGGCGCCTATGACCTTCGCCCGATTTCGCCAGCGCTCCAGCTTTGTCCGCGTTGCAAGGAGCACATTTTATGCCAAGAAATAAAATTGTCCAAGAGGAAAGCTGAGAATCGATTATCTTTCGCTGCGGTCGGGGGTTGATATCTTCGCCGCGTGTGACACCGCATCTGTGGCGACCATGTGCACCGCAAGCGTCGCCGCATCTTTGGGCAAAGTGCGTCGTCTCGCGCCTGATTGCTGAGCAGCGAGATGCGGCGTCGCGGCGCCCTCCGATCATTGACCACTCTTGGCAAAATGGGCACAGGTTCGTCAGCGATCGGCTGCTCAAAGCTGCCGCTGCGTGTTGGTGGTCGAGTATTGGGAGACGCAGCAGCGATGGACGGGTTAACTCTTTTCGGCTTGTTTGCCGTTACGGCGATGCTGACCTTCTATGCGCTTGAAGACCGCAGTCCTTCCTACATTCTGGCCTTCTCCGGGTCGTGTGCCCTGGCTTCGATCTACGGCTTTCTGCAAGGGGCATGGCCATTCGGGGCCGTCGAGGCGATCTGGGCTGGCGTTGCTGTTCACCGCTGGAGCAAACGATCAAGCTGACCAGTTGTAGACCAGCACTCACCGGCATTTTGGGGTCGAGGTTGCCGTGGATACGAGCGCAACGCCGCTGATGTCTCTCGACGCCGTCGCGCTTGATACCGAGACAACCGGCCTCGATGCGAGAACCGCGAGAATTATCGAGATCGCCGTTCTGCGAATAAGAGGACTTAGAGTTTCCTACGACGGGACGCTGCGGCAGTTCATCAATCCGCAATGCGCCATCCCCGAATCTGCTTCGCAAGTTCATGGCCTAACGAGCAAGGACTTGCGCGGCGCCCCCGAGTTCCGCCACATCGTGGCGGCCCTCGAGGGTCGCATCGGCGATGCGGTCGTCATCGGACATAATATCGGCTATGACCTTGCGGTCATCGATCGCGAATATGCGCGTGCCGGCCTCACTTGGAAGATACCTCGGTTTCTCGACGTACGCGCACTCGCGCGTCTGGCCGATCCACACCTGGCCGGCTATGGCTTGCGCGCTCTTTGTGACTGGCTCGGGGTCAGTATCATCGAGCGCCATCGGGCGTTCCCAGATGCTCTCGCCGCAGCCGAAGTCTTCTTGGGGCTTGTCCCTCGCCTTAGGGCCTGCGGAATTCGAACCCTCGCCGAGGCGGAATTGGCCTCGCGCGATCTTCCAGGCGAAAGTGGATTATATGGCCTCGGTGGATGGATATCCCCGGCCCAAACCGTCGGTGCGGACACGGCGCGAGCCATCGCCGCAGTCGACAGCTATCCCTACCGCCACAGAGTCCGCGACGTGGAGTTTCATCCCCCGGTCTTTGTCGATCCGACATCCGATGTGAGGGAGGTCGCAAAGCGGCTCGCCGATCCTTCCTCGGGCGGATTGGCCATCATAAAGTCGAGCAGGGAGAAAGCTCATTTTGTCACAGCGGCAGACCTTCTGGAGGCCGCAACCGCATCGAACGGCGCGGCGTCATTGCTTCGCGACGTCAGATCCCACCCATTGACCACTATTGCTGACGACAACTTTCTCTATCGCGCGCTCGGCAGAATGGCCCGTCTGAGCATTCCACATCTCGGCGTCGTGAATCGAAGCGGAGAGATCGTGGGGACGATGTCGGCCGATGACCTGCTTCGGCATCGTGTCACTTCGGCCCTAATGCTCGGAGACGAGATTGAAGCGGCACGGACAGTGTCGGATCTCGGCCATGCCTGGGCTAGGCTTCCCGAGGTCGTGGCCGCCTCATTGCGCGAAGGCGTTGAGCCCATAGACATTGCAGCCATCATCAGCGCAGAGATCCGTACGCTGACCGCAAAAGCAGCGGGCCTCGCCGTGAACCGTATGATTGTCGGCGGGAAGGGTGTGCCCCCCTGCCGCTATGCTGTTTTCGTGCTGGGCTCGGCCGGTCGCGGCGATAGTCTCTTGAGTGCGGATCAGGACAATGCCCTCGTCTACGAGGCGGGCGAGCCGGGCGGCAAGGAGGATGTGTGGTTTGCCGAAGCTGGCGCACACGTCGCCGATATCTTGCACGATGTAGGAATTCCCTATTGCGAGGGAGGCGTGATGGCCAAGAACCCCGGGTGCCGTCACAGCTTAGAGAACTGGAAAAAGGTGGTAGACGGCTGGGTCGAACGGCCCGGTCCCAAAGAGACGTTGGCATCCGATATCTTTTTCGATGCAGTACCGGTATACGGCGAGCTGGCACTTACCACCGACCTTATGGCCTACAGTTACGCGCGCGCGGAAGCCTCTCCCGCATTTGTCGCGGCGCTGGCCCGGTTTGCCAAGGATTGGCAGCCGCCGTTCGGTATATTCGGCCGTCTGTTGACTGACCCCGACGGGCGTGTCGACCTGAAACAAAACGGACTGCTGCCGATAGTAACTGCGGCCCGGACGCTCGCGTTGAAGCATGGCATTCGACCGACCTCGACGGTGGCCCGGCTGACCGAGCTGAAGGTTCGATCGCTAGCGGACGCGGATATGATCAACAAGGCGATTTCCGCGTTCACCGACATCGTTCGGGCAGTACTCACTCAGCAGGTCAAGGACTCTGATCACGGCATCAGCCTTTCGGCGCGTGTGGATGTTGCTGCGATGGGTGCGGATGAGAAGGAGGGCGTGACCAAGTCGATGCGCGCCATCAATGAGCTGATCAAAGCCACGCTTCAAACATGACGAGGCGATCGTAGGCGCGCCATGGATGAAATCCGACTGGCAAAGTACGAAGACATCCCGCAGCTCGCGGCCCTGCTCGCGCAACTCTTTGCGCAGGAAGCCGAATTCACGCCCGCGCCTCAGCGTCAGATCGAAGGCTTGCGTCGCATCATCGGCGATGCCTCGGTTGGCCGTATCCTCGTCGCGGTCAACGCCGGCACGGCCGTCGGCATGGTGAACCTGCTCTATACGGTGAGCACGGCACTCGGAGGGCGAGTGGCAATCCTGGAGGATATGATCGTCGATCGCGATGCGCGTGGACGCGGACTGGGCTCGCGCCTCATGACCGAGGCGATATCGACGTGTGAAACCGACGGCTGTCTGCGCATTACGCTGCTCACCGACGGCGACAACACCGCAGCTCAGCAATTCTATCGCCGCTTCGGCTTCGAGCGCTCGCCCATGGTGCCGCTGCGGCGCCCGCTCGCGGGGGCTTGAGGCAGGTTCGAGCCGGAGACCGCACCCGCGGCATGGCTCCACATTGCCTTTTTTGACCAGGTGATGATCCTTTCGCCATGGATCGCCAGAACACGTCCCGGCGGAGCTGGTTCAATGCCGCTCACGCCGCGCCCTGACTGAGCCTCACTCCGTCCCTTCGTCATTGATAACGGTGGGTTGAGACAAGTGGGCGATCTCGCCAATTGCGGTGTCCGGCGTGGCCGCCGCGCTGACCGGCTTGCGCTCGGTCTGCATGGCAGCAACGGCCTGCACGATGAGATCGTCAGGGGCGTCGTTGAGACAGGCAGCCGCGGCGCGCAAGGCAAAGCGCACCGAGTCATGGTGCATGTCGTCCTTCGCCTTGACCGGGATCGCCAGCGCATGATGGCCGGCGGCCTTCACCGCGTCCGTATATTCGAGCTCCTGCTGGAAGTTGGAGATCTTGTCCTGCGGATCGCCGACGATGAAAACACGCCGGTCCGGATCGCGCTCGATCGCGTCGATGTGGGCGTAGGGGTCGTACGCGATCCTGGAGATCTGGGCCCGGGTCAGGGGATGGCGCGACTTCGACTGCCCGGCGACTTCGAAGTTTACGAGCTCGAGAGCACCGGACGCCAGGGCCGCGCACTTCACGCCGCGCAGGTGCAGCGACAGCAGCGAGGCGCCGATGATCGACCCGCGCGACTGACCTGCGAGCGCAATAGTGTCGATGCCGAGCCGCTGCTTCAGCAGGGTGATGGCGGCTCCGAGGATCATGGTCTCGCGCTTCTCCATGCGCCTCCGGTGGTTGCCTGACGATCCCCACAAGCCGAGGCGCGCAACGTCGACGTAGCGCACGTGCATCTGGTCGGAGAACTTCTGCAGGGATCGGCGCACCGACTGCGTGCGCTTCTGCGCGCTCGCCTCGTAGTCGGCGGCGTCGGCAAAGCCTTGTAAATCGCCATTGATCAGGAACACGGCCTCGCGCCGGTCCTCGTATCCCTTGGACACGGTGTAGGCGACACACTCGCTGCCGAGCTTGGTCGCCACGAAGATGCGGTTGGGAACGGACTCGCACAGATCCTGCGAGTTGGCTTCTTCAGTCAGGACCGGCCCGGGTTGATAGGGGTGCGCCTGGTCGGCAAGCGCGGCGCTCGTTGCGACCGTCGCCGCCAAAAGCAGGGCGGGCGCCAACACCGCTCGATGAAGTTGCATGACTTCCCCTCCGGACGTGAGCTGCCTTGGTTTAAGGGGCTCGGCTCGGAGAAGCTGTTTCGCGGGGAACAGATAGGACCGTCAGGCAGGGCGTCGCCGGCCCTTCAAAGGTGCAATCGCCGTCCAACCGGCAGGCCTGCTCACGTGACACGCGCGGGGCGTCGGCTGGAATCGCGCCAGTGCGCGATTTCCTCGAGGAGCTTCTCCGGCTTCGTGCGCTTGACCGGCACGTCACCGCGGTAGACGAGCCCGGAGCTGCCGTCGACCGTGATGAGCTCTCCTTCCTGAATGGGAACTTCGCCGAACGAGCCGCTGCGGCCGCCGGCGTCGATCTTCAGGAGGTGGCAGCCGACGAGACACACCTTGCCGAGCTGCCGCGCATCCGGTGAGCCGGCGAACCGTCCGTCACAACGCGCTCGAGGTCTATCGCATCCCCTACGATGGGCCCGACGAGTTGCCGACCAAGGATATGGTCGGCTCGAAGGCGCACAACCTGGCGTGGGCATAAGCGTCTGTGGCGGTCTCCAGCGCCTGCGCAAGGTGGTGGAGCAGGTAAAGCGCGCGAGGATCTTCCACGTCGGAGACGAGCCGGCGGCGCAACAGGCGAATCTGCTCGTCGGCCTGATGCTCGAGCGTAACGAGGCGCTCCAGGGCCTGCAGGAAGTCGTCGAGATCATCGCGCACGTCGACGCGCGTGATGGTGGCGGCACACTCGATGGATTTGACGAGCTCCTGCGCCGAGCCGAGCGCCATGTCAGCGAGCCGGCGCAGCTCGCCCATGGGGACACCCTGCGAAGAAATGAGGGCGAAGAGGTCGATCAGCGAATCCGCATCCTCCCAGGATACGTGGAAGGCGGAAAAGAGGCTCTGGAAGAACTTGAGCCGCGCGCGATGCACGTCCGTGTAGGTGAGCGTGACGGCTAGATCATCGACGCGGACCACGAGGACATGGGCATCCGTCGTGCCGATGTCGTTCTGAATGAGCAGCCGCCCGGCATGCTCCGTCGCGGTGGTGCCGAGGCCCGGGTGGTTGAACTTCAAGGGTGCGGTACGGTTCAAGCCGTCCATGAACGCGGCGACCAACCGCCGCGAGGGCGGCGACAATCCATGCACGTGCGCGCCGGCGACCGTCTCGAGCGCCGTTGCCATCTGCAGCTTGTTGATAGCGCGGTGCGCATCCATCACGACCAGATGAACGCTGTCGCCGGCGCCGCGGTCGCCCGAGGTCATGGCGTCTATATCATCGCCCGCGAGGATGCCCTGCTCGGCGCGCGGCAGGATGAGACGCTTCAGACGCTCGGCGAACGGCTGGGCCTCGTCCTCGGGCAAGCACGCAAGCATGTCATCGAGGGCGCTTCTTATGCGCCGGAGGATTTCCGGGGCATGGGGAACCCTGTATGCGCCGCCGCGGTCCTTGCGCGAGCCCGCGACGACATCGTCCAGGAAATCGTCCGTCACCTGGCTGGCGAGGCGCTCGCCCTTGAGGTCGAGCGCCGGGACGCGGGGACGATCGGCGTTCGAGCGCGCGGTCTGCAACAGCGCAAAGTAGTATTTGATCTGGTCGTTGGCGGCGAGCGAGCGCGCGATGCGGCCCGGTAGCAGGAGGTCCCCCTCGCCGAGCTCCGCAACGATTTCCTGTTTCAAGGTCATGGGAATCGCTCCCGCCGCTACTGCGCCTCGCCATAGATCATTGGTTCATGACAGGCTTTGACGCGTCGCAAGCTTGAGGAGCTTCGAGACACCCAAGGGACGGCACTGCGCCGTCAGCCCGTCGGCGCGACGTCCCCGCGCCGCATGCGCAGCACGCCATAGACGGTGTGGCTCGACAGCGCGGTCGTGGCTGCCACCTCGGCCGTTGCGGCCTGCGGTATCCGGCGGCGGACCGCTGCGATAGCGTTCGCCTTGATAGGCTCGGCGACATTGAATTTCAGGGCAACGTCGGGAGCCGGGCGGCTAACCTCCACCACCCATCCGAACGGCTTTGCGATCAATTCGGCCATGCTTCTCTGATACCAGCTCCGGTTAAACAACTGGTGCGCAATTCACCGCGGCCCATAGCCGGTCGAGCCATGCCTTGCACGACGGGCCATCGTCTAGCCCCATCCGGTTTTCACATTGCTGAGCCGTTCGCTCGACCGATTGGGCGTGACCGACCGTCGCCGCCGGCCAGTCGGTCAACTTAACGACAAAATCCTGCAGTGCCCTGGCCAAATCCCGATTCGGGTTTGGACCAGCGGGGCCTGTGCCGATCGAAAGATCAGGCGAAGAGCCGAGCGGGCACAAGGAGGGAACAATGTCCCTGTCGAGAATTTCAACCGTAGCACTCGCGGCGGCCATGGCCATCGCCCCGGTGCAGGCAAGCCCCGTCTTCGTCGGATCGGCGCCACACGCCAGCGGCGTGACCCATGCGCAGTGGCATGGTCGCGGCTGGGGTTATGGCAGGGGCTATGGCCGGGCTGGGGCTACGGCCGTGGCGGCTGGGGCGGCGCGTGGCCCTTCATCGGGTTCGGTGCTGCTGTCATCGCCGGCGCAATCATTGCCGACCAGGCATACCGTCCGCACCCCGGGCACTATTACGACGAAGGCCCCTACGACGGGCCTTACTATTATCCCGCGGGCTTCCGCGGAGACCCGCGCGAGATTTGCCTGCAGAACTTCCGCACCTTCGAGTGGCGCACAGGGTTCTACACCACCTACTCCGGCCAAAAGCGACTGTGCCCCTACCTAAGAGATGTCGGGCCGCCGCCGGACGGACCTCCGCCCCCGCCGCCTCCTGATCGGGCGCCTTATTGAGCTATCGCAGCTTGTAGCAGTGCGGTTTGATGTGCGGCTCGCGCGTTGCGTCGTAGCCCGTTCGGCACTGGACCAGATACGTCTGGTCCGGATGTCGGAACAGCACGAAGGTCGACCAGTTATCGACTGCGCCGGTATAGCCCGCTATCTGCCACCCGGATTTTAGCAGCCCCTCGATTGTCGGCTCATCGTCAGCGGTCTGCGCCGACGCGCTGCAGGTTGCGGCAAGCAATACTGCAAACGCTGCGACGCTTGCGCGAAACGGCGAGCCGTTACGTCCCGATCTTGGGCTCATGCGTGGCCTCCTCTGTTGAGGCGGCGGAGACGCGCAACCGGCCTTCAGCGTCACGCCGCGCGGTGCGTGCCCTCGTGGGCGTGCAACGCATCGAGGGCGAACGGCACGCACTCGGTCGCAATCCGGTTCGGCCCCATGCCGGCGAGCGCCGCGCTCATGCGTCCCTCGCGCCCGAGCTCCTCATCGGCGAGCGCCACGAACAGCTTGTTCGGCACCGCCGTGTCGGACGAGCGGCGCAACGCGCCGGCGATGATCTCCTCGGGCGTATCGGGATTGATCGCACACAGCGTGATGAAAGCCGCGGCGGTGGAACGGCTCAAGCCGGCAAAGCAATGGATCAGCATCGGCTCCCGGCGGTCCCAGTCGCGCACGAACTGGACGAGCTTGTGGACGTGGTGGCGAGCCGGCGGCGTGGCATCGAGCCGCCCTTCGACGATGTCGTGCATCTCGAGCCAAAGGTGGCGCTCGGCCGCTACGGTTTTCGGCGTTGCCGGCCGGAAGTCGCTGTCGATGGCGCTTACGAGATGGCGCGCACCGGTCCGCTCGACCATCGCGGGGACGTGTCGGAGCGCGCAGACGTGGACGATGGGCGACTTTGAGGGCCGCATTGCTTGAACCTGTTTGATGCGATTTGTTGCGGGCTTAGTGGCAGGCAATCGTGACGACTTCAAGAAGGACGCCTTGGTTTATTGCCATTAGCCACGTCAGCAACATTGGCAAGTGCGCGCTTCAGCCCGCGTGCGCGCGCTGAAGCGCCGCGATGTCGAGCTTCTTCATCTGCAGCAGCGCCTTCATCACGCGATCGGCCTTGGTGCGGTCCTTGTCACCAAGCAACGCCGGCAGCACGGTCGGGACGATCTGCCATGAGACGCCGAACTTGTCCTTGAGCCAGCCGCACTGCTGCGCCTGCACAGGGCCGCCGGCCGACAGCTTCTCCCAGTAGTGGTCGACCTCGGCCTGGCTCTCGCACAGGACTTGGAACGAGATCGCCTCGTTGAATTTGAAATGATCGCCGCCGTTGAGCGCCAGGAATTTCTGGCCGTTGAGTGAGAACTCGACGGTGAGGACTTGGCCCGGCTTGCCGCCGTGGATCTCCTCGCCTTCGTTGCCGTAGCGGGTAATCGTCCCGAGCTTTGCGTTCTTGAAGATCGCGCAGTAATAGTTCGCGGCCTCCTCGGCTTCCTTGTCGAACCACAGACAGGGCATGATGGTCTTCATAGGCGCTTCTCCGTGCGGGCTGCTTTAGGCCCTAGGACGTTCGGGGAGAACCCGCGCCGACAGAAGAGGCAAACTTTTTGTGCGCGACGGTGCTGCTCAGGAGGCCCGCATGCGCGCAGGCGCCTTGCGCTTCGTTACTGCCTTCGTGCGTTTGGCTCCAGCCGTGCGCTCGCCCCATTTCATGCCCTCGAGCTTCAGCCCGTCGGGGTCGAGGAAAAACACCGCGTAGTAGTCATCGTAGTATTCGCCCGCGGGATCGACGATCTTCGCGCCGAGCTTCTTCACGAAGGTCTGCAGCGCGTCCACGTCCTTGCGGCTCTCGAGCTCGAACGCGTAGTGGTGGAAGCCGATATCGCCAATGCGGTGCTTGTGCTTCTTGCCCTCGGCATCGGCCGCACCGATCCAGAGCCGCGTCTTGCCGTTGGTCCAGCCGATGGCGTCCGGATACTCGTCCAGCACCTTGAAGCCGAGGAACGGCATCAGCTTGCCGTAGAAGGCCTTCGACTTCTCGAAGTCACCGACGCGCAGCGAAATGTGGTCGATGCCGACGACGCGGATCATGGCCGGCTCCCCTTAGGGTCTCGGTTGAGCGTCAAGCGGGAAGGCGCAATCTGGTTCCAGCGCGCCTCAACCGCGCTTCTGCCACAGCCACAGGCCGAGGAGAAACAGAATCGATCCCGTGAATGCCGAGACCACGTCGCGCAGCGAGATGGAGATGGTTTCGAGGCCCGGCAGGATTCCGAACAGACGGAACAGGACGCCGCCGACGACGGCGCCGACGAGGCCGATGCCGAGGTTGGTCCACACGCCGAAGCCTTCGCGCTGCCAGCGCACGAGCGCACCCGCGAGCGTGCCGCCGAGGCCGCCAATGATGAGCCAGACGATGATCTGCGAGAACGAGATTGCCATGTGCATCAACTCCCCTTCACGGGCGACCGGTGAGAAGATAGCCGCCGCGGATGCGGACGAGGGCGCCGCTCACCACGGCGCCCCCTCTGGAGCTCGTGCATTAAGCGCGGATTTGCGCGCTTACTTCACCTTTACGGCGTCCGAGGTGCTGCTCGGTGCGGCGCTCGCATCCTTCTCGTAGCCGGTCTTCTTGTAGGCGTCGCCTTCCTTGGCGATCTTCGTGGTCCAGCCGGAGTCCCACTTGATTACCGCGGCGCCGCCGTCTTCCTTCCAGGATCCGGTGAGGGTTTCGCCGGGGCGATTGCCAGTCGCCTTGCCATCGGCGGCAAGCGTGATGTCGAAATCTCCGCCGCCGGTGTCCTTGGTCTTCCACGTTCCCGCATACTGGCTCGAGGAAGTGTTGTTTCCGCAGGCGGCGAGCCCGATGGCAAAAGCCAACGCGACGGCCGCTGTCGTCGTCTTCCCGATCATTCGCATGGAGTTTTCTCCTGTTATGAATTATGGGCGCCGAGCACCAGAAGTTTAGAATGTCCTATCCCGCCGCGAGTTCCTAATGTCTGAAATGAAAACCGACAATCTGAGCAAGCGGCGAGAGTGGCGATGAAGTTGCGGCGCGTCAAAGCCGGCGACGACTTGCACGTCGAACTCTTTGGCTCCCAGGGCTGGGTCGAGGTCGCCAAGTGCTTGGCGCAGCTCAAGCAACCGCGCCCGGAGGAAGCTCACACTCTCGCGACCGATATCGTCGCGCTGCTGGGCGCGCCAGCGGACGTGCGCGCCGCAATCCTGGACGCCGCGCGAGAAATTGATCCGGAAACGGCAGCCGAAGGCGCCGTGGTCATCCCGTTCGAGCCGCGCTCGTTCCGCGATTTCATGCTCTACGAAACCCACGCCATCGCAGCCGCACGCGGCTTTGTGCGCAAGCAAATGCCGGGTGCATTTCAGGCGGTGCGCGCCTACGAGGCGCTCACCGGCCGGACATTCCCCAAGCTCAAACCGCACGCGCTCTGGTACCGCCAGCCCGTCTATTACATGGGCAACCATCTCACCTTCGCGACCGACGGCGAGGCGATCGCCATGCCGTCCTACACGAAGGCGCTCGACTACGAGCTGGAGCTCGGCTTCGTGCTGGCGCAACCGCTGCGCGATGCCTCGCCGGAGACTGGGGAAGCGGCGATCGGTGGCTTCGTGGTGCTCAACGATTTCTCCGCGCGCGACGTGCAGCTTGCCGAGATGGCCTCGGGCTTCGGGCCGCAGAAGTCGAAGCACTTCCGCAGCGCGATGTCCAAGGTCGTGGTTTCCGCCGACGAGATCCTGCCGCGCTGGCACGACCTCAATGGCTTCGTTCGACTCAACGGCGTGACGGTCGCCGAGCCATCGACCGCCGGCGCGAAGTGGTCGCTCGGCGAGGTGCTGGCGCACGCCTCGCGCTCCGAGCAGCTTCATCCTGGCGAGCTGTTCGGCTCCGGCACGCTGCCGAACGGCAGCGGCATCGAGACGGGGCACGCACTCAGACCTGGCGACCGCATCGAGATCGGGATCGAGAACATCGGTACACTCGCGAATCCGATCGTGTGAAGGAGCACGCTCCCGTGAAAGTCATCGACCTGTCGAAGCCCATCCGCTTCAACCGCGGCGATCCGCGCTTCATGCAGGTGCGCATTCGGCACAAGCCGCGTTGGGCCGCGAAGCTGCTCGTGCGCGTGTTGGGCCTGCCGCGGCGGCTCATTCCGAAGGACTGGGCCGGCTGGGCCGATGACACCATCACGAAGATGGGCGTGCATTCGACGACGCACATCGATGCGCCCTGGCACTACGGGCCGATGTCTGGCGGCAAGCGCGCGCAAACCATCGAGGAGATGCCGCTCGAGAAATGCATCGGCCCCGGCGTCGTGCTCGACCTCGCGCACAAGGCCGACAACGACCCGATCACGGTTGAAGACCTCAAGGCCGCGCTCGCCAAAACCGGCGCGACACTCACCGACCGCACCATCGTACTGATCCGCACCGGGCGCGATACGTTCATGGGCACCAAGGCGTTTTGGACCACCGGCACCGGCATGAGCGCATCGGCGACCGAGTGGCTCATCGACCAGGGCCCGACCGTGATGGGCATCGATCAGTGGGGTTGGGATCTGCCATTCCAGGCGCAGATCGCCAAGGCCAAGGCGACGGGCGACGACAACCTGTTCTGGGAGGCGCACCGCGTCGGTCTGCGGCGCCCTTACTGGCACATGGAGCAGCTCACCAACCTCGGCGCCCTGCCACCGTCCGGCTTCGAGGTGATGGTGTTTCCGCTGAAGATCGTCGGC
The DNA here is from genome assembly GCA_963817485.1 of uncultured Alphaproteobacteria bacterium. GTDB lineage: Bacteria > Pseudomonadota > Alphaproteobacteria > Rhizobiales > Hyphomicrobiaceae > Hyphomicrobium_A. The sequence goes on from CAWFOR010000005.1 coordinate 153,241, forward strand.
GCCTCCGCCGCCCCCGCCCGCGTCGTCGCCGTGATCCGGTAACAGGTTTCCGGGAGCTGTCCCACAACCAACGTCATCCCCGCGCAGGCGGGGACCCAGAACACTTCGCGCGACTGGTGAGGGCAAGTGCAAACACTGCACGGCCGGACTTGTGAAAACGTGCCTGGGTTCCCGCCTGCGCGGGAATGACGGAAGTGAGAGGCGCAGTAGCGCTAACTGACCGGCGTGGACAGCGTGCGGCGAACGGCATCGTGCCAGCGGGCGAGCAGGCGCTCGCGCTCGGGCGCCGCGAGATTTGGGCTGAAGCGCCGATCGAGCGCCCAGCGCTCGGCGAACTTCTCCGGCTCCGGATAGAACCCCGATTGGAGACCGGCGAGATACGCTGCCCCCAGCGCGGTGGTCTCCAGCACCGTCGGCCGGTCGACCGGCGCATCGAGGATGTCGGCGAGGCGCTGCATGGTCCAATCGGACGCCGCCATGCCGCCGTCGACGCGCACGATGGTGCTCCCTTCGTCGGGCCAGTCGCCACGCATGGCCTCGAGCAGATCGCTCGTCTGGAAGCACACCGCGTCGAGTGCGGCACGAGCCAGCTCGTTCGGGCCGGAGTTGCGCGTCAACCCGTAGAGCGCGCCACGGCAGTCGGGGTCCCAATAGGGCGCACCGAGCCCGACGAATGCCGGTACGAGCACGACGTCCTGGCTCGGGTCCGCCTCCTGCGCCATGCGGCCCGCGGCACCCGCATTTGGGATGACGCGGAGTGCGTCGCGCAGCCACTGCACGGCGGCGCCGGCGATGAAGATCGAGCCTTCGAGCGCGTAGGTGCGTTTGCCCTCGAGCTGGTAGGCGATGGTCGAGAGCAGGCGATTGTGCGAGGTGATGGCCTTGCCGCCCGTGTTGCGCACGGCAAAGCAGCCGGTGCCGTACGTCGACTTGATCATGCCGGGGGTGAAGCAGGCCTGCCCGATGGTTGCCGCCTGCTGGTCGCCGGCCATGCCACGGATGGGGATGGGAGCGCCGAGAAGCTCGGCCTCGGTGGCGCCAAACTCGGCGGCGTTGTCACGCACCTCCGGCAATAGCGCGCGCGGTACGCGAAAGAGCTGCAGCAGTGTCTCGTCCCATTCGCCGGTATGGATGTCGAACAGGCAGGTGCGCGAGGCATTCGTCGCGTCCGTCGCGTGCACCCGGCCGCCCGTCAACCGCCACAGCAGGAAGGTCTCGACAGTGCCGAACGCAAGCTCGCCGCGCTCGGCTTTCGCGCGTGCGCCTGCGACGTGATCGAGGATCCAGGCGATCTTAGTCGCCGAAAAATATGGGTCGAGCCGCAGCCCCGTCTTTGCGATGACCGTCTCCTCGGCGCCGGCGGCTGCGAGCTCCTGGCAGACATCCGCGGTCCGCCGATCCTGCCAGACGATGGCATGATGTATGGGCCGGCCGGTCGCGCGCTCCCAGACGATGCTCGTCTCGCGCTGGTTGGAGATGCCGATGGCGACGACGTCCGCCGCGCTTGCGCCGGCTTTGGCGAGCGCCCCGCGCGCTGTCGCGAGCGTCGTACGCCAGATGTCCTCCGGGTCGTGCTCGACCCAGCCGGAAGCCGGGTAATGCTGCGGGAACTCCTCCTGTGCGAGGGCCGCAACGCGATAATCCTCGGCAAACAGCAGAGCGCGCGAGGACGTCGTCCCCTGATCGATGGCCAAGACGTAGCGCCCCATGCCCCGCTCCCTTCCCCGCCGCACTCAAGCCATTCTCTCGACAGATGGCTTGAGCCTTAGTAGCAAGCCCGCATCGCTCGTTCCCACCCAAGCCCGGACCTCTCCACATGAGCGCGCCCGCCGAAACCGAAGAGCCCCCGCGCGCCTCCTTCCTGGAGGGCCTGCTCGTCTATCTGCGGCCGGGCGTGCTTATCGTCATGCTGCTGGGGTTTTCCTCCGGGCTGCCGCTGGCGCTCTCGGGCGAGACCCTGCGGGTATGGATGGCGGACCGCGGTGTCGATCTCGGCACCATCGGCCTGCTCTCGCTCGCGGGACTGCCCTATACGCTGAAGTTCATCTGGGCGCCCGTCGTCGATGCGTGGCAGGTGCCCTACCTGTCGAAGCTGGGACGACGCCGCAGCTGGCTTGTCGCCACGCAGCTTCTGCTCATGGCAGCGATCCTGTTCCTCGGCACCCGCAATCCCATCGCCTCGCCACTCATGGTGGGCGTGGCGGCGTTGCTCGTCGCCTTCGCCTCGGCGACGCAGGACATCGTCGTCGACGCCTTCCGCGTGCAGAGCCTGCCGACGGACGAGCAGGCAGCCGGCGTTGCGAGCTATGTCGCCGCCTATCGTGTCGGGATGTTGGCCTCAGGCGCTGGTGTCATCGGCCTGGCCGGATGGCTCGAGGTGAACGGGCTAAGCAAGGAGACCACCTGGCCGCTTGCCTACGCACTTGCGGCGGTGCTGGTGCTCGTGGGTCTTGCCGCGACGCTGCTCACACGCGAGCCAAAGAGCGGCGCCGAGCGCGATCCGCACGCGAGCGATGGTGCGCTGTTGCGTCTTTACGAGACCGCGAGGGATTCCTTTGCCGAATTCCTCACCCGCGACGCGGCCATCGCCATTCTCGCCTTCGTGGTCCTCTTCAAGCTCTGCGACGCGCTGGCGGGTGCCATGACCGCGCCCTTCGTGCTTTCGCTCGGCTACAGCAAGCTGCAGTACGCAACCATCGTGAAGGGCGGGGGCCTCACGGCTCTGCTGATCGGCGGCTTTGCCGGCGGCGCCGTTGCGCGCATCGTGCCATTGGGAACCGCGCTTTGGATCGGCGCGATCCTGCAGTCGGTCTCCATCCTGGCCTTCGTCTGGCTCGGATGGCAGGAGCCGAGCCTGTCCGCGCTCGCCGTCGCGATCGTGATCGAGAACTTCACCACCGCGATCGGCACGGTGATCTTCGTCGCCTATATTTCCGCGCTGTGCCGCAACCCGCTGCACACGGCAACGCAGTACGCGTTGCTGACGGCGCTGGCCTCAACCGGCCGCACCCTGTTTGCGTCGGGGACGGGCTACGCCGCTAAGGCGCTCGGGTGGCCGGCGTTCTTCGTAGGGTGCATGTTGACTGCGATCCCGGCGCTGGCGCTGCTCGTATGGCTGCAGAAGCGCGGCCATTTCCGCACGCTCGAGGCACCGCCGGAAGACGCTGCCTAGGCCCGAGCCGCAGCTAATCCGCGTGGCCGGAGACCTCGTTGGCGGGGTCGGACTGCAGCTGGCCGTAGTTTTCGATGCCGATCGCCTTCAGCAGGTCGAGCTGCGTCTCGATGAAGTCGATGTGCCCTTCCTCGTCCTTCAAGAGATGCTCAAACAGGTCCATCGACACATAGTCCTTGTGCGACCGGCAGAGCTCGCGCGCCTTCGTGTAGAATTCCTGCGCGATGTACTCGCCCTTCAGGTCGCACTCGAGAACCTCCTTCAGGCTCTCGCCGATCATCATCGGAGCGATCTCCTGCATCTTGGGGAAGCCTTCCAGGAAGATGATGCGGGTGATCAGCTTGTCCGCGTGATGCATCTCCTCGATCGACTCGGCCCGCTCCTTCTTGGCGATCCGCGTGAAGCCCCAGTCGTCGAGCCGGCGATAGTGCAGCCAGTATTGATTTACGGCGCCAAGCTCCAGCTTCAGCGCGTAATTCAACGCCTCGATAACTTCCTTGTTGCCCTTCATGGCTGCCCTCCGTGCCTGGCGAAAATCACGCTCAAATCGCTGAGCTGAACGGCTAGGCGTCAACACTCAGAGCGCACGCCTCGTTGCGAGACGGCGCATCGATCGCGTTTTGAGATTAAGTGCTATGCCACCGCAAAAATTGCGGCGCAACCGCTCAGGCGACTTTGAGGCCGTGACCGTTCGTGTCAGCGGCGGGAGCGGCAGGCTTCGCAGCAGAGGGGCGCAAACGTATGCGCGCGGACGAGAACTCCAACAGCTTGCTGCGCGCGGTCGCACAAACATCGGGACAAATCAGTCCCTTCCGCTCGAGCTCTTCCACCTTGTTGTAGATCGTCTCGACAGCGAGCGGCGCGCAGCCGCAACAGTTCATGCGCTTCTTGAGATGACGATAGACGACGCCTGGTGTCGGGATTGGCGCGTTCGGCTTGTTGAGAATCTCGACGAGCGCATCCTCGATATGACCATCGGTGATCATCGTGCAGGAACAGACGATCATCGCGCGCCTCGCACAAGCTGCGAGCGCGGCGACCGCGCGTTCTCACGAATGGTCTCGGTGTGCTTCATCTCACTTCACTCGTACGGAGGCCAACCCCTTGGGCCTCCACACACCCCTAATATGGAATGTCTTCGTCAAGTTTTGAAGGCTTCGGCGCGCCTGTCAAGTGACCACGCGCCGCACCGCGATGCAAAATAAGCGGAATTCCAGCCAGCGGGGCTAGCGGGCAACGGCCTGCTGGGGCCCGCGCCGGTTGCGTAGGGAGGCAGCCCCGCGCGGGGTCGACTTGCCCGACCGGCCACCGGGCCCAGCATCCGCCAGCGCCTGGCTGCTCTCGGCCATATCCGCGAGCGTGTGCTGGTCGAGCACGCTGATGAAGGCCTCGAGCGCATCGTCGACGATTTGGTTAAGGCCCGCCTGGCCGCCGCTCTCCATGCCATCGGAGGCCGGAAACTCGATGGCGCGCACCACGTCGCCGATACGGATCTTGGCCGGCGGCCGGGCCAGGCGCACGCCGCCATGGCGGCCGCGGACGGAGGCCAGGAAGCCGGCCTTGGCCAGGAGGTGCACGATCTTGAAGGCGTTCTGCTGGGTAATGTCGAGCCGCTGGGCAATTTCCGCCACCTTGATTAGGCGGTCGCCTGACTTGGCGCAGTCGACGAGGATGCGGACAGCGTGGCTGGTGGCTTTGTTGAGGCGCATGCGGGGGCTCGTGTCCCTGGGCAGCAGTCGATCCTGGGCGGCAGTAGATAGTGCCTTATGTCAGGTCTGGCGATGTTGGCAATCGCCTCCCTTGAATTCCGCGAATTCCCTGGGGGCGACGGCCTTTAGCGCACCCGCACTTTAGCAGGATCGCGGCCCCCGCGGCAGGCACAATCGGGTGACACCGGACCCGAACGCGACTCCGGAAACTGCCCAAGCTCCGGCCAGCCATCCAAACCCCTGTTTTCATGGGAACTTTCAGAAAGAGCAGAAATATTTGCGCCTGTTTCGGCGGGAACAGCGTCACCGGCTCCCTCCCGGCATGATGAGCCTCAGACAAACCAAGGGCGATGACGCCCACCCGATGGAGGAAAACATGAACAAGACCCTGATCGCTCTCTTCACCGCCGCCGCCGCCCTCGCCGCCACCGTCGGCCAGGCCGAAGCCGGCTTCGGTCTTCGCATCGGCTTCGGCCCCATCGGCTTTGGCGCCTTCCACCATGGCAGCGACTACGGCTCCTACCAGGCCCCGCGCCGCATCTACCGCGCCCAGCGGGTCCAGGAGCGCGCTCCTGTCCGCGCCCGCAAGGTGCAGCCGACGACGGTTGCCAAGGAAGAGATCAAGAAGGACGAGACGGTTGCCCATAACGAGAATTCCTCGATCACGGTTGCCGCCGACAAGGTTGCCACCGTCGAGAGCTCCTCGATCACCGTTGCCGCCGACCCGGTGAAGATCACCGAGACCAAGAAGACCGCCGATGCCGCCAAGGTCATCGAGCCGGTCAAGACCGAGACGAAGAAGACTGAGCCTGCGGTTGCCCAGAAGATCGACTGCAAGAAGTTCTTCCCCTCGGTCGGCCTGACGCTGACGGTCCCCTGCGAGTAAGCAGCGACCCAGAAGAACGAGCCTCCATCCGCTTCGGTCCCGATCGCAAGGTCGGGACCGAATGCGTTTTGGAACCGGGCCGTGCATAGCCGGCGGCAAACCACTGACCGCATCCCGGCCGCAAGCCGGGGTCGAGCGTTTTCGAGCGGCGCTCAAACCATCAACCGCGGAAAAAATTCGGTGCCAGACAAACGTGTTTCACGAGGAACAGCGCGCATCCCCCGCGCCCTGCATGATGATTGCGAGATGAACACCAACGCCGCCCGCCGCGGCCACAAGGAGACGGCCATGAACAAGTCCCTGATCGCCATCGCTTCCGCGACGATCGCTCTCGCAACCTGCGCGACCTCGAGCGCCGAAGCCGGCTTCTTCCACCACCATGGCGGCGGCTTCCTCGGGCACGTGTTGCTTCACTCATTCCGCCACTGCCACCGCCCCCAGTACATCGTCCGCACCCCGGTGGAGCGGGTCTACGTCAGCCGGCCGGCCCGGCAGGTCGTCGTCACGCAAGACGAGGCGCCCGCGCAGCAGCAGCAGGCCACGGCCCACAACGAGAATTCCTCGATCGCGGTTGCCTCGGCCGATGTCGCCGAGAACGAAGCCACGGATTCGGTCGAGAAAATCATCGTAAAGACGGATAAGACTGCCAAAGCGACCGCCAAGCCGGCAAAAGTCGCCGAAGCCGACGTGGAAACCGGGTCGACGACCCCCAAGCGGCTCGACTGCAAGCAGTTCTTCCCCGCCGTGGGCATGACGCTCTCGGTGCCTTGCGAGTAAAGCCGGTCTGGGCGAAGAGAAAGCCTTGGTTGGCGCCTTTGCAGGTCCATGACACTGTCTCGATCCCGATCCATTTTCCGGGATCGAGAGGCACGCAACAGACCCCGTTCGACGTCCGCAATCATCTGTAGGGATCGAGGAACAAGCGATGCAGGCACAGGCTGCGGATACCGGCGCCCTGTTGGCGGCCGAAAACGCTCAAGGCAAAGCCAAGATCGTGCGGATGGCGGGGAAGCTCGCCTACCGCAATCTCTTCCACGACCGCTTGAGCCTCATCGTCACGCTCACCGGCATCGTCTTCTCCGTCGTGCTCGTTGCCGTGCAGTGCGGCCTCTATATCGGCTCCGAAACCATGATCGCGGCCATGCTGGACAATTCCAAGGGCGATCTCTGGGTCGTGCCGTTCGGAACGAAGAGCTTCGATGACCCCTCCTTCCTCATCGGCCACGAGAAATACGCGGCGCTGTCGACGCCCGGCATTGCGAAAGCCGAGGATCTTGTCGTCGGCTTTGCCGGATGGCGCAAGCCAAAGGGCGGCACGACCGCGGTGCTGATCATCGGCTCCGACTACGAGCATGGCAGCCTGAAGCCCTGGAACATCAAGCAGGGCAGCATTGCGGAGCTCGCCGAGCCGTTCGCGGTCGCCGCCGACGACACCTATTTCGCCGACCTCGGCATCGACAAGCTGGGCGACACCGCCGAGATCAACAATACCCGCGTCCGCGTCGGCGCCGTCACGCACGGAATCCGCTCGTTCACCACGCTGCCCTATGTGTTCATGTCGCTGCAGCGCGCGCGCCAGCTTCTCGATGCCGCCAACACCCAGGCAAGCTACACGCTGGTTCGCCTCACCCCCGATGCCAATCTCGAGTCGGTGCGCGCCGATCTCAACGACCGACTCAAAGATCGCGAGATCCTGACCCAGCGCGAGTTCCGTAACCGCAGCGTCGACTACTGGCTGTTCCAGACGGGCGCCGGATCGGCACTCATCGCCGGCGCCGCGCTCGGCATGATCGTCGGCGTCGTCATCGTCGCGCAGACGCTCTATTCGAGCACCAAGGATCACTTGAACGAGTTCGCCACCCTGCGCGCGCTCGGCGCCTCCGCCGGCTACATCCACAAGGTCATCCTGATCCAGGCGATCATGAGCGCCTTCCTCGGCTACGGCATCGGCATGATCCTTAGCTTGCTCGTCATCTGGGCGACCAAGGGCACGACGCTCCTCATCATCATGACGCCGGGTCTCGCGTTGCTTCTCTTCGCGCTGACGCTCGGCATGTGCATCATCGCCGCGATAAGCGCGATCTTCAAAGTGACGCGCATCGATCCCGCAGGAGTCTTCAGCCGATGAAAGACCGAGAGCCAAACCGCAAGACGCTTCTCGAGGCGAAGAACATCGTCAAGGTGTTCGGCTCGGGAGCCTACGAGGTGCGGCCCTTGAAGGGCGTCAACCTCAAGCTCTACGCCGGAGAGCTGACCCTTCTCATGGGGCCCTCGGGCAGCGGCAAGACCACGCTTTTGTCGATCCTCGGCTGCATCCTGTCGCCGACCGAGGGCGAGCTCGTGGTCGCCGGCAACTCGACCGCCGGCCTCGACGCCGAAGGCCTCGCCAAGATCCGGCGCCGGCACGTGGGCTTCGTGTTCCAGGGCTACAACCTGTTCCCGACGATGACGGCAAGCGAGAACGTGATGCTGGCGCTCGATGTGCGCGCAGCACCCGTCGTCGACCCGCCCAAGCACGCGGTCGCAGCACTCACCGCCGTCGGCCTTGCGCACCGCGCCGAGGCGTTTCCCTCAAAGCTCAGCGGCGGCGAGAAGCAGCGTGTCGCAATCGCGCGCGCCCTCGCCGGCCGGCCGAGCGTCATCCTCGCGGACGAGCCGACGGCGGCGCTCGATGCCGAGAACGGACGCGCCGTGATGGCGCTGCTGCAGGAGGTCGCCAAAGATCCCAACCGTGCAGTCCTCGCGGTCACCCACGATCACCGCACGATGCCCTACGCCGATCGCATCATCCGCATCGAGGATGGCGTCATCTCCAGCGAGTCGCGCCCGAAACAGGACGGCATGCCGGCCGCCGCGCACGACGAGCACCATCACGAGCCGCAAAGTGCACCTACTCCACCCCAACCCCAAACCACCCAACCCGCCGGAAACGAAAAGCCGCTGCGGGGCCGCTATAGGATAAGGCGCAATGCTTAGAACCATCGCAATCATCGTCGCCCTCGTTGCGGCGGCTCTCGGCGGCTACATGCTGAGCGAGGGGCTTTACGGAAGCAACAACTCGACGTCGACGACCACGACGACGGCCGCCGCCAAGAGCGAGCTGCCTTGGGTCGTGGCGGCACCGGGTCGCGTCGAGCCGGGCTCGGGCGAGTTCCGCCTCGGCGCGGGCATCCTCGGCCTCGTTGCCGACGTTCCCGTCAAGGTCAACGACAAAGTGGAGGACGGCGAGCTGATCGTGCGTCTCGACGACGAGGAGGCGCGCGCGCGTCTCGCCTCCGCCGAAGCGCAGGAGGGCTTGAGCCGCCGCGAGCGCGATGCCCAGCCCGCCACCTCGGGCCGCGAGGACGTGACCAAAGGCGAGGACGGCGTCTATTCGTCCGAGCGCGAGGTGACGGGCGCCCGCTTCGAGCTCGACGCCGCGCTTGCCGGCAAACGGCATGGCGAGTTTACCGACCAGCAGCTTGCGGATGCCCGCAAACGGCTCGCCAAGGCGCAGGAGCGCGTCGAGCGCGAGCGTCTCGCCTACGCACAGGCTCAGGCAAAGTCCAATCTGCCGACGCCCAACCGCTTCGAGTCGGCGCTGACCGCTGCGCGTGCAAACGTCGCCCTAGCCGGCACGCTGCTCGACAAAACGCGCATCCGTGCGCCCCGCGCCGGAACGGTGTTTGAGGTCAATGCCAGGAAGGGCGAGATCGTATCGCCGTCACCCGATCAAGTGCTGGCGGTCGTCGGCGACATGTCGGTCGTCAAGGTGAAGGCGGAGGTCGACGACGGCGACGTCGCCAAGATTAGAAAAGGCCAGAAGGCCTTCGTGCGCTCGATCAACTATCCGGGCAAGGACTTCGAAGGCACCGTCACGGATCTGGCGCCCTCGATGGCCACCCCGCGCATCCTTTCGCGCGGGCCGCGGCGCCCTTCCGATATCGAGGTGCTGGAGATGACGATCGAGCTCGACGGCAACGTGCCGCTGCTGCCCGGCATGCGCGTCGACGCCTTCGTGAAGCCGTAGCCGGCTAAGCTGCGGCGGCAGAAATCCCGAGACGTGCGAGCAACCGCTCGCACGTCTTTTTCGTCTCTTCCGGCCACGCCGCCGTCTTCGACGCCACGAGATTGGCCTCGGACTTGAGGATGACGCCGTCCTCGAGGATCTTGAGGCCGTTGGCCGCCAGCGTCGCGCCCGTCGTGGTGATGTCGACGATGATGTCGGCGGTGCCGGCCGCAGGCGTGCCTTCGGTCGCGCCGAGGCTTTCGACGATGCGATAATCGGCAAGACCGCGCGAGGAGAAGAAGCGCCGCGTGATATTTACGTACTTTGTGGCGACGCGGAAGGGACGCCCGTGCTCGCGGCGGAACGCCATCGCCGCCGCGGCGATGTCGGCAACCTCGTTGACGTCGATCCAGCATTTCGGCACGGCCACGACCACGTCGGCGCGCCCGAACCCCAACGGCTTCAGGAACGTCACTCGCTCGGCGGCGTTGGCGATGTTCTCGCGCACCAGGTCCTCGCCGGTGACGCCCAAGTGCGCGTGCCCGCGATTGAGCTCGGCGACGATCTCGGAGGCCGAGACGAACGCCACCTCGACGCCGGCGACATCCTCGATCTCGCCGCGATAGCCGCGGTCGTGGCCGGTCTTGCGCAGCTTGAGGCCAGAGCGCGAGAGGAACTCGGCCGTCTGCTCCATCAGCCGCCCCTTGGAGGGTACGGCAAAAACGAGCGCGCTCATGCCTTGCCTCCAACCACGGCGAGGAGCCGCTCGGTGTGGATCGCACCGCCGACGGCCGGCACGTCGCGCGGCGCGCCGACCGCGCGCAACAGGCCGTCGTAGCGTCCGCCGCCCGCGACGGGGCTCGCGGCGCCGAGCGAGAGTGCCAGCACCTCGAACACGAAGCCGCTGTAGTAGGCGACGTTGCGCCCGAACTCGCCGGAGAACGGCACCTCCGACAGCTTCACGCCGCTCTCGTTCAGCAATGCGCTGCGGCGCTCGAACGCGTCGATGGCGGCCGCGAAACGTCCCTGCGGCTTGTCGATCAGCGCGCGCAGCCTGGCGGGGGCCTGATCGGCGTAGGCCTTCACCTCGAGGTAGTCTTCGATCAAGGCGGCGGTCGATTGCTGCAGCGGCTTTGCCTTGGCGTCCGCCGCGATCGCCAGCATGCCTTCGGTGATCTCTGGCACCGAGCGCACGCCGAACACCTCGATGCCGCCCTTGTCGAGCTCCGCCGCGACGAGGCTCTCGGCCTGGGCGGGATCGTCGGGGTTCAGCGCCTCGATGAGCGCGCGCGGCAAGCTCGCCGAAAGCCGCGCGGGATTCGTCGTCAGCCGGCGCAGCTCGGCGCGAAAGGCGTCCGGGCGCCAGAACTGATGGCGCAGCCGCCGACGCCAGCGCTCGGGCATCTCAGCCCCCTCGAGCAGCGCCGCAAAGAGCCCCAGGTCGCCCATGCGCAACTTCCAGGAGCGCAGGCCCGACTGCTGCAGCGCCAAGAGCACCAGCGTCAGGGTGCGCGCATCCGCGTCCTCGCGGTCGGTCGCGCCGAACGCTTCGATGCCGGCCTGGCGGAACTCGCGCGGGTGCGCGGCGTCCGCGCCCGCGGGCTGATAGCGGAATGCCGGCCCGTTGTAGCAATAGTGCGCCGGCCGATCGGCCTGCGGGTGGCGCTCGAGATAGAGCCGGCAGGTCGGCACGGTGAGGTCGGGCCGCAGGCACAATTCCTGTCCGTCGAGATCGGAGAAGACATAGGTGCGGCCGCGCAGGGCTTCCCCCAGCACGTCGAGAAAGACACCAGCCGGCTGGATGATGGGCGGGGCGACGGCCTCGTGCCCACCGGCAATGAACACCGAAAGCAGCGTGCGCGACTGGTCGGCGAGAGCCTCGAAATTGGCCGGCGGCGGGGGGGACATGATCTCACTCGGGGTTAAGGCACGCCTTTTGGAGCAGCTAGGGCGGTCCTGCAAGACCGTTGCGGCGCTGCACCGCCAGAAAACGCCTCTGACATTTGACGCTCCCGCGACCGATGCCTTAGTCACGCTAAGAAAGTATGGTGCAAGGCGTTGCTCGCCCTTGCGGGCGTCATCGTTAATTGTGGCATTCCGTTGGGGGGCCGATCATGAACCGCAACCTCGTCGCAGCGAGCCTGGGCGCAATGGTGCTGGCCCTGATCGCCGGCGGCGTGCTCGCTGCCAATCCGGCGACGCCGGCCGCACCGGGCGCAACCCCCGCTGCTCCGGCTCCCGCACCGGCACCGGTCGCGACCCCGGCAGCCACGCAGGTCCCGGCTCCCGTCGCTGCCCAGCCGCCCGTGCCTCCCGACGTGACGCCGGAAGTGTGGCCGATGCCGGTCGAGGACTTCCTCGCCGGCAACTACCTGGAGCGCGCCGACGTCGTGCTGACGCGGCGCAACTGGGACTTCTCCTCCTGGGCGATCCGCTGGGCGACCAAGTCGCCGTTCTCGCACGCCGCCATGGTGTTCACCGGGCCGCAGTTCGAATCCGGCTACAGCAACACCTTTGTCATCGAATCCGGCACCAAGGGTGTCGATCTCACTAACCTGCGCGACTACATCGCGGACAAGAGCGCGTTCCTCGGCATCAAGCGCTTCAAGCGCGACTGGTTCGACGAGACCAAGCAGGCGCGCGTGCGCGGGCTGCTGCTCGACAAGATCAAGTCCAGCTACAATTACTGGGCCATCGTGCACATCATGCGCAATCTGTGGTTCGGGGTTCAGGAGACCGTGCAGGCCGAGAAGGGCGGCCGGCGCCACCATCGCAGCGAGGGCGAGGGGACGCCGCCCAACGAGTTCATCTGCTCCGGCCTCGTGCAGATCGGTTTCGTCGAAGCCGTGCTCGAATACATCAAGGCGGGGCAGCTTCCGCCCTCCACCATCAACGACGTCGTGTTCGAGCCCGAGGCGGCGACAAGGCTTCCGGACAAGGCCGACTGGGCCTATCTCGATCCCGAATCCTCCAAGACGACGGCGGTCTTGTTCCGCAAGCAGAACTATGAAGCGCTGCAGTGGGTGACGCCGGAGGATCTCGCCTTGAGCGACAAGCTCGAGTGGCTGTACTTCATCAAGGATGGGCTTGTTTACAAAGTCTCGACCTACGACGAGGTGAAGAAGCTGTCGGCCGATTGAAGGCTCAGCCGTAGGCTCGGTCCCCTGCGCTCTTAGGGGCGCAGGGACGGGCTCAGGGATGGATGTCGAGCGGCTCGGGGCTTTTTTCAGGCGGAGCCGGAGGCGCGGCTTCCGACGTCTCCTCCTGCGGCGGCTTCGGGATCACCGGCGGCGGCGGCAGATCGAAATTGCGCTGCACTACCTGGCCCGGCCTACCTGAGCATCCCGCGAGGCAGACGACGTCGTCGCCCTCGTAGGCGGCAAACCGATTCTTCGCGCCCTTGCCGGCCGGACCGGCGGCGCTCGGCTGGTACTCCGCCGTGCGCGTGCTCACGGGCCGCGGCAGAAGCTGCACGATCCTCGGCTTGCCGCTGCAGCCGGCCACGCACAAAACGACGAACTGGTCCGGGTGCGCCTCGATGAACGGCTTCACGCGCGGGTTGGACCGCCGCATGCCCCCGCCGTAGTTGTCGAGGTTGGCGGCATCCTGGCCGTCGATGACGACGGCGTCATCGGCCAGCACGGCCGAGATGTGCCACAGGCAAACGCCGGCGGCAGCCACCATGGCGCCGGCCAGCACAGACCTCGAGATCCACTTGCGCGGAGTACGCACTACCAACCGCCGCGATGCCCCGTTGCCGGGGCTCGTCCCTTACTGAACGGCGGAAGTGTCGCAAGAGGGAGTAAACGAACCCCTTCCCTTCGCGGACAGGCGTTGACGCCTCGGCAAGGGGCTGCCGGCGCTACTTCACATAGCGCCAGTAGTCGCCCTTGTCGGTCGCGACCTTCTTAAGGTTCGGCAGGCGCAAGTCGGGCGGCCGCAAGCCGTTGAGGACCAGCTTGCCGATATCCTGCAGGAGCTTGTTGTTCTGCGCGTAGCCCGAGTGGTTGATCGCGAAGGCATCCGTGCTGGCATCCGTCACGTCGATGGTGTCGATGCCGGGCAGCACCAGCGGACCGCCCGTCGGCACGTCGCCCGCGCGATAGTTGCCCCAGAAGTTGCGCGACACCAGAAGCGCACGGTCGTTGGAGGAGGCATAGAGCGTCACGCCCTTGGCGAAGCCTTTGATCGCCTGCGCAAGGTTGGTGAAGTTGTCGGCGTCGACGTCGGGCGCGGCGAGGATCACCTGGCTGATGGCGACCCCTGGAGGCGCCGACGACTTCATGTCGCGCAGCACGTCCATCACCGGCTGGTTGCCCATGCTGTGGGCGATGATGCTCACCGACTTAGCGCCGGTCTCCTTGACCACCATCTCGAGGAACTGCCGCAGATAAGGCTCCGACGCCTGCGCGCTCTCGCGATCGTAGGTGTAGCTCGCGACCCCTCCGCCGGACGGCCAGCTATAGAGGAACGCGGCGCCGTCAAACTCGAGGTCGTATGCGATTTGCGCCGTGCGGTAGAGCGCGTTGTCGAAGGACGTGTTGTAGCCGTGCACGAAGACGATCGCGTGGTCCTTGAAGCGCTGCGACGGCTTGAGCCGCGCCTTCACCAGCGCGATCAACTGCTCCTTGGTGAGCGCTTTGATCTCCTTGATGGTGAAGTGCTGCTTGGGGTCTTCCTTCTGCTCGTAAATCGTCACGTCGAAATAGGGGAGGCGTATAGCCCACGGCCGCTCGACCTGCGGGACCTGGTGCCCCTTGGGGACCGTTACGAACGCCTGGCCCAGCTGCAAACGGCGACCGCGGTCGGAGCCGAACATGAGCCGTTGGGCGTTGGGCTCGACCGCGCGATCGGTGCCGTAGAAGACGGGAACGATGTCCCAGTCCTTCTGCTCCTCGGCCTTGCTGGCGGCAGCGACGGGCGGGGCTGAGGGCGCAGCGGCCATTGGCGGCGGCGGTGCCTTTGCGGCATCGGGAGGCGCCGCGCCACCCGATAGCGGCGGCGGCGCAGCACTGGGCCTCGCCATTGTCACGGCTGCCGGCGGCTTCGGCGCGGCCTGCAACTTTCTCGCCTGGGCTGCTCCTTCGGACGTAGCCTTGAGCTTTTCCTGTTCCTGCGCGGCGCGTCTTGCCTCCTCGGCTGCGGCTGCGGCCGCTGCCTCGGCCTGCGCCTGGCGGCGGCTGCTTCGTCGGGCGCGGCAGGGGCTGGCGCGGCGACTTCGGCGCCGCAGCTTGCGGTGCCACCGGTACCGGCGCCGCCACTATCGGCGCAGGCACGGGCGCCACCGGGATTGCGGCCTTGCAAGGACGGACGGAGGGTAGGCACCAAGTCGGGTTTGGGTGGAATGTAAGCCTGCACCCCCGGCGGCAGTCCGCCACCGCCGCCGGATTTCTGATCGAGATCGGGTCCCTTTTCCGGCGCGGCTGCTTCGGGTGCCGGCGCCACCGGCTCCGCAGCAGGGGGAGCAGGGGCGGGCGCGGCCTCCGCTTTTTCCTCTGGCGCCGCGGCACCCTGCTCCGTCGTATCGGCCGGCGGGGGGGCCTCGCCCGAGGTCTCGGCGGGCGGGGCGCCTTGGCCCATCGGCTCGGGAGGCGGGGCAGCCACGGGGCCTTCCGCGGGTGCAGTCGTCGACGGAGCTGCAGGTGCTTCGGCCGGTGCCGGAGCCATCGGAGCCGCAGGTTCGTTGCCAGGCTTATCGGCTAGCTTGGCCTTTTTGGCGTGATGCGCCTTGTCGTCACCGTCCTTCGCTTGCGCCTCCGCCGGCGCTCCCGGCGTGGCTTCCTGCGTGGCTCCGGGTGGCGTTTCTTCCTTCCCGGCTCCGACCTTGGTCTCTGGCGCGGCAGGCACGTTGGCGCGCAGATCGGCCGCGCGCTTTGCCAGCGGTGCCGCGTCTGCCGTGCGCCCCTGCTTCACGTAGAGGCTGCTGAGATTATCGAGCGCCTGCGCGATCTCGCCGTTGTCCGGCTTCTTCGCTTTCTCGTGGATGGTGATCGCGCGCTTCAGAAGCGGCTCGGCCTCGGCGAACTTGTTCTGTGCGCCATAGAGATCGGCGAGCGTCGTCAGCGCCGCCGCCGTCTGCGGATCGTTGGGCCCGTAGCGCTTCTCGGTCAGCTTCACGACCCGCTGCTGCGCGGTCGCCGCCTCGGCATATTTGCCGGCGGCGCGGAGCTGGTCGACCTTCTTCTTGGCCGCATCGATCTCGGCCTGGCTCGCCTTGGCGGCACGCTGCCTCTGGCGCGCGCGGTCGGTCGCCTCGCTCTCGCCATAGCTTTGCCACGGCGGCCACGCCGCCTGCGCCCGCGCCACGTCCGTAACAACGGCGGTCAGCAGGCTGGCAAGCAGCAAGGAAACGGCCATAGAAACGGCCGGCCTCTTCCGTCGACGCCTCGACATTCTCGTCCCTCACCCAAAGCCCGGCGCAACCTGCCTATAATCTGTGGCCACGTCAGGGCTACAAGATGTAGCGCCCACAGCCGCGCTTCCCCGTGGTCAGCCGCCGCAAAAGGCGCGCTCCCCCGGCCAGAACGCGGCGTGCCATCGCCCGCCAGCTATGGCACAGCCATGACCACTTGCCGAACCGGATTCGCTCCCGTTATCACGGGCTTGCCGATCAAGGACGTTCAAAGGACGTTTTTATGCAGAGGCGCGTGGCCGCTTTGACCATCGAAGACTACGCCGCCGGCGTACGCGCAGGCGACCGTGCCATGCTGGCGCGCGCCATCACGCTTGTGGAAAGCACCAAGCCCGAGCACGCCGCACTGGCCCAGCGGCTCCTGCAAGCGTTGCTGCCGTCGACGGGGGAGGCCCTGCGCCTCGGCGTAACCGGCGTGCCGGGGGTGGGTAAATCCACGACCATCGACCAGCTCGGAATGAACCTGATCGCTGCCGGCCATCGCGTCGCGGTGCTCGCCGTCGACCCGACGTCCAAGCGCACGGGCGGATCGATCCTCGGCGACAAGACCCGCATGAGCCGGCTCGCGCAGGAGCCGCGCGCGTTCATCCGTCCGTCGCCCACCTCGGGGACACTCGGCGGGGTAACGCGCAAGACGCGCGAAACCATGGAGTTGTGCGAGGCCGCCGGCTTCGACGTCATCATCGTGGAGACGGTCGGTGTCGGCCAGTCGGAGGTGGCGGTCGCCGACATGGTCGATTTCTTCCTCGTGCTGCTGCTCGCCGGCGGCGGCGACGACCTGCAGGGGATAAAGAAGGGCATCATCGAGATCGCCGACATGATCGCCATCAACAAGGCGGACGGTGACAACGTTATCCGCGCGGAGCGGGCGGCGGCGGAGTATCGCGCCGCTCTGCAGATCCTCACGCCGCAGTCGGCAACCTGGTCGCCGCCGGTCCTTACCGTCTCGGGCCGCGACAACGGCGGCCTCGATGCGCTGTGGGCGAAGATCGCCGAGCACCGAAGTAAGATGACGGCGACAGGCGAGTTTGCACAGCGGCGGCAGCGCCAGGCTGTCGCGT
Organism: uncultured Alphaproteobacteria bacterium; assembly: GCA_963817485.1. Classification (GTDB taxonomy): domain Bacteria; phylum Pseudomonadota; class Alphaproteobacteria; order Rhizobiales; family Hyphomicrobiaceae; genus Hyphomicrobium_A. The sequence goes on from CAWFOR010000005.1 coordinate 170,469, forward strand.
GGATGTCCGACATGCTGAACGACCGCGTGATGGCAAGCTTGAGGGCAAACTCGCGCGTGGCGCAGCGGCTACCCGTGTTGGAAGAAGAGGTGCGGGCCGGACGGCTGGTGCCCACGCTCGCGGTGGATGAGATTCTGGAGATGATCGGCATTGCGACCCATTGATCCGATCGCCAAGGAGGACCGCGCCGCTGCCGCGCTCGCTCCCGCGCGACCCATCGTCCTGCTGACCGGCTTCGGACCGTTCCCCGGCGTGCCGGAAAATGCCACGGCAGGGCTGGTGCCCCGGCTCGCCAAGGCCGCTCGCGAGCTTTTTCCTACTTACGACTTCGTCGCGGAGATCCTCCGGACCGAATGGGTCGCCGCGCCGCAGAAGCTCAGGGATCTTCTCGCGCGTCCCGGCGCGGTTCTGGCGCTGCACTTCGGCGTCTCAAAACAAGCCGAAGGGTTCCAAATCGAGCTTGTCGGCCGCAACGCGTGCAGCGCCGTGGCCGACGCAGCGGGCAACATGCCGCCGGGAAATTGCCTGCTCGACGAGGGACCCCCTCACCTTGAGTGTACGCTGCCGGTCGAACGCATCCTTCAACGCCTCACCCAACTCGGCGTGCCGGTCCGCACCTCCACCGACGCCGGCGGCTATCTTTGCAACGCGCTGCTTTATCATTCGCTCGGCGCCGCGGGCACGCTGAAGAAGCCCCACCTCGTCGGCTTCGTGCATCTGCCGGCCGATCTCCCGGGCCCCGACGGCCATCTGCCCCAATCCGATTGCCGTCTCGACTGGCGCGGAGCCATGGCCGGCGGCATCGAGATCATCGCTGCGTGCCTCGAAAGCCTAAGTTCTGCACCCGCGGTAAAGGCCGGTTAACCGGCCGTGGCCTCAGACTTGCTTTGCACCACGCAAAGCGAGCCCGAGGATCCATGCCCATCGACCGTCGTAGCATCCTTTCGGGGAGCATCGTCGTCGGACTGACCGGCACCGCCGCGGCCAACGCCGGCCCGCGCTCCGAGCGCGAGACCGCACGCGTCGCCGCCGCCGAGGTGCCGTCGGCCGCAGAGCTTGGGCTAAAGCCCGGCGCTGCCCAAGACCAATCGGCCGCCCTCCAGGCCGCCATCGACCAGGCAGCCCATCGCGGCGCGCCCCTGCTGCTGCCGCCGGGCCGCTTCCGCGCCGGCCGGCTGCAGCTACGCCCGGGCACACGCATCGTCGGCACCGCGCGCACAACGACGCTCGAGTTCGTCGGTGGACAGGCGTTTCTCGTCGGCGAGGGCGATGGCATCGCGCTCGAAGGTCTCGTGCTCGACGGCGCCTACCAGACGCTCGACATCGGACAAGCGAACGCGCTCGTGAGCTTGAAGAAGAGCCGCGGGCTCGTGCTGCGCGATCTCGAGATCACCCGCAGCATCGCCAACGGCGTCACGCTCGAGGGTTGCGCCGGCGTCGTCAGCGACTGCACCATCACGGCCGCGCTCATGGCGGGGCTACACAGCCTCGATGCGACCGGGCTCCAAATCCTGCACAACCGCGTCGCGGACTGCGCCAACAACGGCGTCCAGGTCTGGCGCTCGGAGGCAGGAGAGGACGGCAGCGTCGTCGCCGGCAACCGCATCGAGCGCATTCGCGCCGACGGCGGCGGCACCGGGCAAAACGGCAACGGGGTCAACGCGTTTCGCGCCGGCAGCGTGCTCGTGACCGGCAACCGCATCACCGACTGCGCCTACTCCGCGGTTCGCGGCAACTCGGCGTCCGACATCCAGATCCTCGGCAATTCGTGTGCGCGCCTAGGCGAGGTCGCGCTCTACGCGGAGTTCGCCTTCCAGGGCGCGCTCATCGCCAACAACCTCGTCGATACGGCCGCCACCGGCATCTCGGTCACCAACTTCAACGAAGGCGGCCGGCTCGCGGTCGTGCAGGGCAACATCCTGCGCAACCTGTTCCGCCGCGAGCAGGAGCCGGAGGACAAGCGCGGCGAAGGCATCGCGGTGGAGGCCGACGCGAGCGTGATCGGCAACGTCATCGAGAGCGCGCCGACGGCGGGCCTCGTCGATCGGCTCAGGCACCTACCTGCGCGACATCGTGGCGACGGGCAACCTGATCCGCAAAGCTGGCGTGGGCATCCTCGTGTCCGCCACGGGCGCCGGCACCTGCCTCATCGCCAACAACATGATCTCAGGCGCCGCCAACGGGAACATCCGTGCCATGGACCGCTCCACGCGCCCGGTCGGGCCCGAGTTGATCGGCGGGGGCCGCGGTGAGCACCTCTCGCTTGCCGGCAACGTCGCCGTCTGAGCCTTAAGGCTTGAGCTTTTCCAGAGCCGCCTCGAACGCCGCCGCGGAGCGGATGGCCCCAACCTCCACACCCCACCAGGTCTTGATCTCCCCGTAGGGCATCAGCCCGCGCGCGGCCGGATAGAGCCGCTCGACCAGTGCCATGGCCGCCCCGGCAGAAGCGCGCTTGCCGCCGTCGTCGATCTTGAGGGCAAAACCGAGCCCTAGCGCGGGGAACGCTCCGCAATAGACGCCCTCGGCGCCCGTCTTCATGAACACCTGCCCGGGGAGCGCACGCATGACGACCGTGTCGGCTCGGCCGCGTCCCGCCACCAGCTCCGGGTTCTCCCAGCACGCCTGCAGAATGCGGTCGAGCGCTTTGCGCCGGTCCGCCGGCAGGCCTTCACCGGTGCTAAGGCGCGCGAACGTCTGTGCCAGCACCGACAGCGGCATCGCCCAGTTGGGCACCGAGCAGCCGTCCGTGCCGCGGACCTCGGCGCCAAGCTCGGCACCCGATACCTCCTCGAGCACGCGATGGATGCGCTGCTGAACGTTATGGTTAGGCTGCCAGTAGTCGGCGGTCGGCTCGCCGAGGTGCACGGCGGTTGCGAGCATGCCGGCATGCTTGCCCGAGCAGTTGTTGTGAAGCTGCGTCGGCGCCTGGCTGGCGGCGATGAGCGCGTTCGCGGCAGAGGGGCCGAGCGGAGCGTGCGCTCCGCAGTGCAAGGCCGAGGGGGTGAGACCCGCGCGCTGCAGCATCGAGGCAGCCAAGGTCGCGTGCCGCTCGGTGCCGGCGTGCGAGCCGCACGCGAGCGCGATCTCGGCGGGACCGAAGCCGAAGTGGTCGGCGGCGCCACTTTCGATCAGCGGCACGGCCTGCAACGCCTTAATCGCCGAGCGCGGATAGACGGGCGATGCGACGTCGCCCAGCGCCAGCGCGAGCGCGCCCGAAGGTGCAGCGACCGCGACCGAGCCGCGGTGCCAGCTCTCGACCAGCTGGCCGCGCGTCACTTCGATGAGAACGGGATTTGTCATGACCTCGCGCGACAGGAGCTGAGCGCGCAGCCAGTCTCGGGCCGGCGCGAGCCGCGATCAAGCCGGATATGGCGGAAATGCGCGATCAGTTCTTGAGCGGACTGCCGCGGAAAGAGGCGCAAAGGGCGAGGCTCAGTTGCCCTTTGCCGCGCACTGCGTCAGCGCCGCTTCGCGCTTCTGCGCGCTCGACCGCGACACATCGGGGCCGACGGAAGCGCACCAGGCCGCGTGCGCACCCTTATCGACCGACCACTCGGCGCCCGCGAACCCGCATTTCAGCTTGAGGTTCCGCTGCTGCTGCTCGAGCGCGGTCTTCACGTACCAGTCGCAATTGGCGGATGCTGCGTTGGCGCCGAGCGCGAGGACGCCAAGCGCTGCCAGCACCGGCAACAGGCTACGCAACCAAACGGTCGTCATTTGAAGTCACCTCGTCTCACCTTGGCCGCAACCCTAAAGATGGGGCCATGAACCCCATCTGAATGTCGATTGCGGCAGCGGTTCGACCCTTGTCCGATACCCGCGTCCCCGCGGTGGTCATACACCGCAATAGCCCTAAGCGCGAGCCTCTTGGATCACCAGTGGGGCGCCGCTGGGCGTCCTTGGGCCGGAAGTCCGGCCCTCGGGCACCTAACGGCGGCGCTTTTTACCCTTTTTCCGACCACCTGAGCCCTGTGACGCGCGGAACAGCGCGCGCGCCCGTCTTCCCCCATTCTCCCTTCAACAGACGGCGGCAAGCCGGAGCGTCAAACAACGTTACAGGAGAGTGTCGTGCAAGGCCGGATCACCAAGTTCAGCGAAGAAGTCGGCTTCGGCGTGATCGAGGCCGAAGACGGCGCCAAGTACCGGTTCGCCAAGACCGAGATCAAGAACCTCAATGGCCACCTCGTTGGCCACACCGTCGACTTCCTGGTGGCCACGCGCCGCCCCAAGGACATCTTTCTCATGACCGGCACGCCCTGGACCGCCTTCGGCGGCATCAGCGCCTAACAAGGGGATTTGCGACCATGAACTGGGATCTGACAGACGTTCCGGCCATTGCCTCCGCCGACCTCGCCGCCGCCATGCAGGCCCTCATCGCCGATGGCCGCGGGCTGGTGCTCTTGCGCGGGCTCGAGGATGCCGACCTCGATACGGTGCAGGCCGAGTTGAAGCGCCGCTTCCACGCCGATCCGCAGACCGCGCTCGCCGTTTTCGTCCGCTTCCGGCACCTCGCCGAGGTGTTCTCCGCGCGTCGCCTGAAGGAGTTGATGCTCGAGCGCGGCTTCGCGCTGATCGGGCCTGCGATCGCCATCGCAGCCTCGCTGCGCCTCAACGCCAACCGCGGCTTCAACCCGCAGAAGTTCCTCCTCGCACTGCAGGACACGCAGACCGACAACGTGGTGCCGATGCCCACCCGGGAGCGTGCGCTTCCCGAGAGCGAGCTGCTCGCGGCCTGAGACTCGCGATTTGCTTCGAAGGGCGCCCCGACGGGCGCCCTTTCTGTTATCTGCCGGACATCGCAACTCGATCGCCCTGAGGCAAGCGCGGTTACCCTGCAGCGCGAAAGACATCATTTGGGGAGCCCTGATATGCTGGGCTTGCCCTAAGGTGTGAGACTTCGCGCTCGGAACCCTCGCGGCCATGCATTCGCCGTCCCCAAAACCTCGAGTCCCGCCCGTTGGGATCTTCGCCGATCTCGATAGCTCCGAGCTCGAAGCCTTGGCGAAGGAGACCGAGACGCGCGCGCTGAGGCGCGGGGATGTGCTGGTACGCCAGGGCGATCCGGCCGACGACCTCTTCATCGTCCTCACCGGGCGTTTCGCGGTCACCAAGGAGGGCCGCCGCGACCCTATCGCCGAGATCGGGCCCGAGCAGCCGATCGGCGAGATCGCCTTCCTCACCGGGGGGACGCGCACGGCGACGGTGACGGCCATGCGCGACAGCGTCGTGCTGCGCCTCAGCCGCAACGACTTCGATCTGCTCACCGCGAAATGCCCGAGCATCTGGCGCACGCTGACCAACACGCTATCGCATCGTCTCGCGGCAACGACGGGCTCGGAGCCGCAGCGGAGCGATCCGCGACCGCGCACGATTACGCTCATCCGCGCCGGCGAAGCGGCGATTCCGCCCGAATTCATCCGGCAGTTCACCGATGCATTCGCCGCGGCCTCGGCGATGACCTTCGTCATCGACGCGGCCAAGGCCGAGAAGCTCCTCCCCAAGGGGGTCGCGCTCGACAGCACCGAGGCCACGCAGCTCTTCAACGAGCTCGAGAGCAAGTACGACTATCTCATCTTCATCGCCGACCCCGAGCTGACGCCGTGGTCGCAGAAGGCGATCCGCCACGCCGATCTGGTGCTGGGCGTCGGCGTGCACGCGGCAAATCCCAATCCCAACCGGCTGGAGCAGCACGTCGCCGAGTTCGTGCTCCCCGAGGCGCGCAGGCTCGTCCTCTTGCATCCGCACCACGCGCCGATCACAGGGACCGCGCGCTGGCTGCGCTGGCGCTCGGTCGCCATGCACCACCACGTCGCGCTCGATACGCCGAAGGACATCCAGCGGCTGTTCCGCTTCATCAACGGCTCGGCGCTCGGCCTCGTGGCCTGCGGGGGCGGGGCGCTGTGTGCGGCGCACGTCGGGCTCTACAAGGCGCTGATCGAGTCCGGGCTCGAGTTCGACATCATGGGCGGGACCTCGGCGGGCGCGGCCATGGTCGGCGCCTTCGCCATGGAGAAGCACCCAGACCTCATCGACGAAGGCACGCACGACATCTTCGTCACCAACCGCGCCATGCAGCGCTACACGCTGCCGCGCTACAGCCTGCTCGACCACCGCAACTACGACGAGCACCTCGGCCGCTATTTCCGTGGCATCAACATCGAGGATCTGTGGATTCCGTATTTCGCGGTCTCGACCAACCTGTCACGCTACGAGCTGCATCGCCACGACCGGGGCGATCTTTTCCAGGCGATCCGGGCCTCAGGCTCGATTCCGGTGCTACTGCCGCCCGTCTACACCTCGAAGGGCGAGATGCTGGTCGACGGCTGCCTGCTCGACAACGTGCCCATCCGCACGATGCACCAAATGAAGAACGGGCCCAACGTAGTCGTCAGCTTTCACATTCCCGAGCTGCAGCGCTTCGACGTCGAGTACGCGAAGCTGCCGTCGCGAAATGAGCTTGTGCGCATGACGCTCAATCCGTTCGGGCAGAAGCGGCTTCCCGATGCGCCGGGGCTGACGACCGTCCTGATGCGCTCGCTCATGGCCAACCGCAACGACTTCAATCGGCAGCTCAAGCCGGACGATCTGCTTATGGTGCCGCCGATCCCCGAGAACACAGGCATCCTCGACTGGCACCGCCACACCGAGCTCATGCGGCACGCCTACTGGTGGGGGCTCGAGGAAGTGCAACGGCTGCGCAAGGCGAAGCACCCGCTCGTCTAACCGGCGCGCCGTCAGAATTTTTCCACAGAAGCTCGCCGTCGGCCGCAGAAAGCTCCGCGCATGCGCGCGGCAAGTTCCGAAGTCTCATCGCGGCTTTGCAACCAGGCGAATTAGCTCTGCGATTCTTCTTCGTTCGCATCGCGCGCAGCGCGAGCTACGCCATTGCTCACATCACCTCCACGCCGCGTGCGCGCTCACGCGGCGACTACTGTGTTGGTCCGCTCGTCTGCGATAGCGGACGAAACTACACGCGCACGTCAAATACGGCGTGACAGCGCGCGTTCGCGTCATTAACGAAACTGGAAACTCACTCTGCTGAGAGAGAAGCAAAACCATTCCAAAAAATGCACTGCGTGAGATGCGCAGAGCAGGATGCATGAGCCGCCGTATCTGCTCCGAGCAGATCGACGGAAGGAAGATTCGTTATTCAAGCCTGTAATCGAGGGGATGGGTCGCTATGGCGGACGACACCGATGATCGCAGAACACTAGCCGAAGGTGCCGCAAGACAACTTGCGAACGCTACCAAGACGCGGGCGCAATGGGGCGGCATCACCCCGCGCTGGCTGATCCCGTTCCTCCCCTGGACCCCCGTCGAGGCCGGCATCTACCGCCTTAACAAGGTCAAGGAGACGCGTGGCGCCACCTCCGCCTCCTCGGCGGATGTCGAGTGCAGCCCGCCGCGCGACCGCGACGCCGACCTGCCCGAGACCTTCGTCGATTACGACGAGAACCCGCGCGAGTACTTCCTCAACGCGGTGACGACCGTGCTCGACGTGCAGACGCGCGTGTCCGACCTCTACAGCCACCCCTTCGACCAGATCCAGGAGCAGCTTCGCCTCCTCATCGAGAAGGTGAAGGAGCGTCAGGAGAGCGAGCTCATCAACAACAAGGAGTATGGACTGCTCGCCAACACGGCGAAGTCCATGCGCATCAAGACACGCAACGGCTCGCCGACGCCGGACGATCTCGATGAGCTCATCGCCAAGGTGTGGAAGGAGCCGTCGTTCTTCCTCGCGCATCCGCGCGCCATTGCCGCCTTCGGCCGTGAATGCACGCGTCGCGGTGTACCGCCGCCGACCGTCAGCCTGTTCGGCTCGCCGTTCCTCACCTGGCGCGGCCTGCCGCTCGTGCCCTCCGACAAGGTGCCGCTCACCGGCAACGGCAATTCCAAGATCCTGCTCCTGCGCACCGGTGAGAAGAAGCAGGGCGTTGTCGGCCTGTTCCAGCCGGGCGTCCCGGGCGAGGTCTCGCCCAGCCTCTCGGTGCGCTTCATGGGCATCGACCGGCGTGCGATTGCCTCCTACCTCATCTCCCTCTACTGCTCGCTTGCGGTCCACACCGAGGATGCGCTTGGCGTGCTCGAGGATGTCGAAGTAGGCAAGTACCATGACTACCCTGCCGCCAAGTGATCCGGCGGCGGCCGCCGCTTCCGCTGCACAGGGCGCGACGCCTGGAACGAGCGAGCTGACGCAGTTCGCTCCGCAAGTTCCCGGCGTGCCCGATGCTGCCACCATCGCCCGGCTGGCGAACGCGTTCTATTCCGGCGCGCCGTCGAGCCCCATGCCCGGACCGGGCGCAGCGCTCCCTTCGGCGCCGGTGTTCGCGGCCGAGCCGATCTACAATTCGCTGCCGGGCGTCCCCGCGCTGCAGCTGCCGCTGTCGCCGAACCTCAATCCGGGGCTGCCGCCGTTTCCGTTTCCGGCGTCTGGTGCCGCGCAACCATCGGCCCCGGTGTTTGCCGTCGAGCCGCTGATCGCGCAAGCAACGACCGCGCCGACTCCGGGTGCCGTCGCACCGTTAGGCGAGAAGGGGCGCCGGCCGTGCCGGCCGCACCCGCTCCGCAGTTTGGCGCAACTCCAGCTGGGGCAGCACCCTCCGCTCCGGGCGGCTTCCCGAGCGCGGCCGATCTCGCGTCGCTCCCATCTACGCTTGGCGGCGTGATGTCGTTTGTGCCGAGCTTTGCGTCCGAGCGCGGCGCGACGCCTGCTGGCCTGCCGGGCGCCGTTCCGGGATCGGCCTACGCCGGCCCAACGGAAGGTTTCTCGCTCTTCGACCGCGGCGCTTCCCCGCAAGCGGGCGCGACACCGTTCGCGTACCAGGCCTCCGTCCTCGATCTGACGGCGCTGCCCTACCAGCACGTGACGACGCTTGGCGCGCCGGCACCCGCCATCTCCGGCGTGCGCGCGTTCGACCCGCACGTCATCCGGCGCGACTTCCCCATCCTCGACCAGAGCGTCAACGGGCGCCCGCTCGTGTGGCTCGACAACGCCGCGACAACGCAGAAGCCGCAGTGCGTGATCGACCGCCTCTCGCTCTTCTATGAGCGCGAAAATTCCAACGTCCATCGCGCCGCGCACACGCTCGCCGCGCGCTCGACCGACGCCTACGAGGGCGCGCGGGCGAAGGTGCGCACGTTCATCAATGCGCCGTCGCCCGAGAGCATCATCTTCGTGCGCGGGACCACCGAGGGCATCAACCTCATTGCCAAGGCCTGGGGTGGACGCAACGTCAACAAGGACGACGAGATCGTCATCACGCACCTCGAGCATCACGCCAACATCGTGCCCTGGCAGCAGCTCGCGGCCGAGAAGGGCGCCAAATTGCGCGTCGCGCCGGTGGACGACAGCGGCCAGATCATCCTCGAGGAGTACGAGAAGCTCTTAAATCCGAGGACGCGCATCGTCTCGGTGAGCCAGGTCTCGAACGCGCTCGGCACCATCACGCCGGTCGTCGACATGGTCGCCATGGCGCACCGGCATGGGGCCATCGCCGTCGTCGACGGCGCCCAATCGGTGTCGCATATGCCGATCGACGTGCAGGCGCTCGACGCCGACTTCTTCGTGTTCTCCGGCCACAAGATGTTCGCCCCGACCGGCATCGGCGTCGTCTACGGGCGTCCGAGCATCCTGGAGAACATGCCGCCCTGGCAGGGCGGCGGCAACATGATCGCCGACGTCACCTTCGAGAAGACGGTGTTCCAGGGCCCGCCCTACCGCTTCGAGGCCGGCACCGGCAACATCGCCGACGCCGTGGGCCTGGGCGCAGCCATCGACTATCTCGCGACCATCGGCATGAGCAACATCTCGGCCTACGAGCACGAGCTCTTGGGCTACCTGACGCAAGGGCTGCTCACGGTGCCGGGCCTGCGCATCATCGGCACCGCGCACGAGAAGGCGGGTGTCGCTTCCTTCGTGCTCGACGAGTGCCGCTCGGAGGACGTGGGCAAGGCACTCGACCGCGAAGGCATCGCCGTGCGCTCGGGCCACCACTGCGCGCAGCCGATCCTGCGCCGCTTCGGGCTCGAGTCGACGGTGCGTCCCTCGCTCGCGCTCTACAATACGCCCGAGGATGTCGATGCACTGATCGCCGCCTTGCAGCGAATCCAGACGGGACGCGGCAAGCGCGGACTTTGAGGCCGACGATGCGGACAATTGCGGCGGCTAGTGGTTGATGCTGCTCGAGAAGGCGTTGATCACCACGACGCCCGCGGCGATGAGGCCAATCCCGAAGATCGCCGGCGCGTCTAGCGTCTGCTTGAACAAGATCCACGACATCATGCAGATCAGCACGATGCCGCACGCCGACCACAGCGCATAGGCGACCCCGATTGGGATCGTGCGCAGCGTGAGCGTGAGGAAGAAGAAGGCCGACGCGTAGCCGGCGGCCACGATCAGCGACGGCAGCGGGCGGGTGAACTCATCGGATGCTTTGAGCGCCGAGGTGGCGATAACCTCGCTCACGATGGCGAGCGAGAGGTAGAGATAGGGCATTGCGCTTCCTTGTTGCTTCTTCTGCGCTTCCTTGGCACCGCCGGCTCATGCGAGCGCCGGCCACAATCCCATTGATTCGTTGCAGTTTTTTCGCAGGCGCCTGCGACAAGTTGAAGGGGCACCAAATACCGCGCAAATCCTCGCTGCAAGGCCTCAATCGAGGTCGCGTGAGCCGCGCAGCCGCTTGACGCGGCCGCGCTTCTTCTTGTCGTCGCGGCGGCGCTCCTTCGACGCGCGCGACGGCTTGGTCGCTACGCGGCGTTTGGGCACGATCGTCGCCTGCCGTATGAGCTCGGTTAAGCGCTCGCGCGCGTCCTCGCGGTTGCGCTCCTGGGTGCGGAAGCGGTCGGCGCGGATGACGAGGATGCCCTCGTCGCTGAGCCTGCGCCCGGCGAGGCGGGCGAGCCGCACGCGCACACCCTCAGGCAGCGATGGCGAGCCGACGACGTCGAAGCGCAACTCCACCGCGGTCGAGACCTTGTTGACGTTCTGCCCGCCGGGGCCAGAGGCGCGCACGAAGCGCTCCTCGAGCTCGCGCTCGTCGAGGGAGATCTGGTCGGTGATCTTGAGCATACGGCAGCCCTAGCTCGCGGCGGGACGCGCATCCACGAATATCAAACGATTCGCGAAGGGATCGATGACCGTCATCTCGCGCAGCTTCCAGGGCTTCGTCTCTACGCAAGGCTAGCGTGTGAACGGGCCGCGACGCCAGCCCTTGAAATCGCGGATGATCTCGCGCGCCGCGTTGTGCCCCGGCGCTCCCGTGACCCCGCCGCCCGGATGGGCGCCGGCGCCGCACAGGTAGAGCCCCGGCAGCGGCAGGCGATAGTCGGCATAGCCGAGCAGAGGCCGGGCCGAGAACAGCTGGTTGAGCGACAACGCCCCATGGAAGATATCTCCGTCGGTCATGCCGAAGCGGCGCTCAAGATCGAGCGGCGATAGCGCCTGGCGCGCGATGACCGAGGCTTTGAAGTTGGGGGCATGGCGGCTGACGGTATCGATGACGAGGTCGGCGAAGACTTCCTTCTCGCGCTCGTCCTGCCAGCTCCGGCCCGCGGGCAGGTGCGGCGCCACATGCTGCACGAACAGGCTCGCGACGTGCTTTCCCGCGGGCGCGAGCGTGGGATCGAGCGTCGAGGGGATGAGCATCTCCACGACCGGCGCGGCCGACCAGCCGCTCGCGCGCGCGTCGAGATAAGCCTGCTCCAGGTAATCGAGCGACGGCCCGATGACGATGCCCGAGCCGTGATGGTCCTGCGCCTGCGTTCCAGGCCGGCAAGTGAAGCTCGGCAGCTCACTGAGCGCCACGTTCATGCGGAAGGTGCCGGACCCCGATTTGATGCCGACGAAGCGCTCGCGTAGCTCGGGCGCGACGGCCTCCGCCGGCACGAGGTCGCGGAACAACAGCTTCGGTGGGACGTTGGCGGCGACCGCACGCGCCGCGATTTCTTCGCCCGACGCGAGCACGACACCTCGCGCCTTGCCGTTGCTTGTCAGCAGCCGCACCACGCGCGCGCCCGTGCGGATCGTGGCGCCGCGCGCTCGCGCGGAAGCGGCAAGCGCCTGCGTGATGGCACCCATGCCGCCGAGCGCATGTCCCCAGGCGCCGCGCTTGCCGTTCACCTCGCCGAAGCAATGGTGCAGCAGCACGTAGGCTGTGCCCGGCGTCGAGGGAGCTGCGTAGTTGCCGACGATGCCGTCGAAGGCGAGACGCGCCCTTGACCACCTCGCTCTCGAACCAGCGGCCGAGAAAATCAGCGACGCTCAGCGTGAAGAGATCGAGCAGCAGGCGTTTGTCGGCGAGATCGAGCGCGAGCACGCCGCGCCCGACGGCCGCCCCTTTCACAAGCTCGAGGATGCCCCCGCCCGCGTTGGGCGGCGTGCGCAGCACGAGATCGCGCAGCACGTCGGCCGCGCGCGCGAGCGCCGCGTCGTAGGCCGGCAGCCTTTCGGCATCGCGCGTCGAAAAGCGGCCGACTGCCGCTTGCCGCTCACTCAAACCGCCGCGCATGAGCAGGAAGCGTGTGTCATCGACGGGCCAGAAGTTTGCCGCCGGCCGCTCGACGATCCTGAGCCCATGCCGCCTGAGCTCCAGGTCGGCGATCACTTTTGGATTCAACAGGCTCACGGTGTAGGCAGCAACAGAGTTACGGAATCCAGGGTGGAATTCCTCCGTCACCGCGGCACCGCCGACGACGTCGTTCTGCTCGAGCGCAAGCGTCTCGAGACCGGCGGCCGCGAGATAAGCCGCGCAGGTGAGGCCGTTGTGGCCGGCACCGATGATGACGACGTCAAAACTTTGCAAGTCGCTCATGACTTTGTTCGTGAAGCGGTCTAATACGCCCATTTGAGGATGGTTAATTCCACTTGGCCGCCTCAATTGGAACCGCAAACGCCGCTTAAGAGTTCTTTCATTCGAGCGGGCCTAGCGTGACCAATCCTTGTACACGGGGATAACACCGCATGACTCCCGCAGCCGCCAAGTCTTCCATCGGGTTCGATGCTGAAGCCGCGAACGAAGTCTCCTACAGGCTAGCAGGCTTGCTCATCGTATCGCTGTTTCCGGCGCTGTTCTGGACGACACTTTTGGCGTTCGGCTCGATCGCGCTCGGCGCGCCGTTGAGCCCGCTCACGCTCGCGACCGTCGGCGCGGCAATCGCGGCCCTGCTCGCCGCGGTCTTCAACGCGCTCTTTTCCCGGGTCTAGTCGCGCTGGCGCCTAGCTGACGCCGCCCCAGCCGCAACGCATGATCGAGCACGTGCGTCCGCCGCTGCATGCGACGCGCACGAAGCGGCACACGCGGCAGCTATAGCTCGACAGGCAACCGCGATAGGAGCCGCCGCGACGGAAGTTGCATGTGCGCACGGTCTGGCAGTCGCGCTGCGGATTGACGATGCCGCCGGGACCTTCCTGCGCATAGGCCGCGCCAACGAGCGTTGCCCCCGCAAGCGCGGAAGCCGCCACGATCCCTAGCAATGCCAAACGCTGCATGAGGATTTGCCCCCTGCATCTCAAATCCCGACGCAGTGTCGGCGAGATGGGGCCGCAAGGCAATGAAGTGGCCGGCTTTCAGTGCACGAGGAGCGGGCAAGTGTGCCGTTGCGGCCACTCACGACCCGTCAAAGCCGGCCCGACGGGGCGCGGAATCGCCCGGGACCGAGAGCTACCCCTGTGGATTTACTCAGCCGCTTTGCGCGCCGGCTGCACCGTGGCCATGTAGTCGTTGAGCAGCGTCTCGGTGATCTTGGCCGGCTTGAAACGATACTGATCGATCTCGGACACCGGCGTCACCTCTGCGGCGGTGCCGGTGAGGAAGACCTCCGAGAACGATCCAAGCTCGTCGGGCATGATCGCCCGCTCGACGATCTCGTACCCGCGCTTCTTGGCGAGCCCGATCACCGTGCGGCGCGTGATGCCGTCGAGGAAGCAGTCGGGATCGGGCGTGTGGATGACGCCATCCTTGACGAGGAAGATGTTGGCGCCGGTGCACTCGGCGACGCGCCCGCGCCAGTCGAGCATGAGCGCATCGGCAAACCCCGCGCGCTCCGCACGATGCTTCTCGATGGTGCAGATCATGTAGAGGCCCGCCGCCTTGCTCTTCGCCGGCGCCGTCATCGGGTCGGGGCGGCGGTACTTCGCCATCGTCAGGCGAATACCCTTGAGGCGCTGCTCCATCGGGAAGTAGGAGCCCCACTCCCATGCGGCGACCGCCATGTGAATCTTCGTGGCCTGCGCGGAAACGCCGATCTGCTCGCTGCCGCGCCACGCGATGGGACGAACGTAGCAATCCGAGAGGTTGTTCGCCTTGACCACGTCGCGGCAGATCTGGTCGATCTCGGCGACCGTATAGGGGATCTCGAAGTCGAGCGCGCGTGCGCTGTCGTGCAGACGCTGCGAATGCTCCGAGAGCTTGAAGATCTCGCCGCCGTACGCGCGTTCGCCCTCGAAGACGGCGCTGCCGTAGTGCAGGGCGTGCGTGAGCACGTGGATGTTGGCCTGCCGCCAGGGGACGAGCTTGCCGTCGAGCCAGATCTGTCCGTCGCGGTCGTGAAAGGGTGCGGGCTCGGCCATCAATTCTCTCCGTGGACTTTTTTGCGCCTATCGCCGTCGGCGACCGCGCGGAGGCGAGCCTTGCAGGGCAGAGAAGGAAGCGTCATTCGACGCGATCCTTCCCGTGCAAAGGCGCTCAACCGGCTAGCGCGAAAATGACTTGCCACGAGTAGCAATCGGAGCCAAATAAGTCAACATGGCTGACATAACGTCCGACGGCGTACCCGGTCGCCGCAACGCGCGCTCCTCCAGCTCCGCGCAACCGACCAACGGCGCCGCACCCGACGGCGCAGACGATCCCGCGCGCGAGGAGCTCGTCGCCTGCGCGGAGCTGTTGTTTTTCGCCTACCGCGATTTCACCGCCGACCCCGACGCGGCGCTGGAGGAATACGGCTTCGGGCGCGCCCATCATCGCGTCCTGCATTTCGTGCACCGCCAGCCGGGCCTGCGCGTCGCCGACCTCTTGGACATCCTCAAGATCACCAAGCAGAGCCTCGCGCGCGTGCTGAAGCAGCTCATCGGCAAGGGCTTCATCATGCAGCGGCACGGCAACGACGATCGCCGCGAGCGGCGTCTGTTCGTCACCGCCAAGGGCGGGCGTCTTGCCGATAAGCTTACTGCCTTGCAAATCAAGCGCATCGAGGCGGCCCTTGCCAAGGCGGGGCCGGGGGCGCGAGAGTTAACGCGGCGCTTCCTTTTTGCCATGATTACAGAGTCCGATCGGCCCCGCGTCGAGGCGCTGATTAAGCTGCATCCCGGCAGCACCGCCGGCGGCTGAGCCGAAGACCTGAACACGAGAACCGAGGGCCAAGCATGAAGGCCGCGAAGATCGCATCGCAGTGCGCGCTCCCCGACAACGCGCCGCACGTGCTCGTCGTCGACGACGACCAGAAAATCCGCGACCTCCTCGGCCGCTACCTCACCGAGCACGGGTTCCGCGTGACGACGGCGGCCGATGCCGCGAGCGCGCGCGCCGGCATGCGGGGCCTCGAGTTCGACATCGTGCTGCTCGACGTGATGATGCCCGGCGAGAACGGCCTCGATCTGGCGCGCGACCTCAAGGCGACGCGCTCGATCCCCATCTGCATGCTGACCGCGCGCTCCGAGCCCGAGCATCGCATCGAAGGTCTCGAGACCGGCGTCGACGACTACATCCCCAAGCCCTTCGAGCCGCGCGAGCTGCTGCTGCGCCTGCGCAACATCCTGCGCCGCGGGGCGGGCCCGACCGGCCCGCACGACGAGATCCGCATGGGGGCGAACGTGTTCCACGTCGGTCGCGGGGAATTACGCCACGGCGACGAGACGGTGAAGCTCACCGAGCGCGAGCGCGACCTCTTGCGCCTATTCGCCCAGCGCATCGGCACGCCGATCGCCCGACATGAGCTTTTCGCCGAGGATTCGACCGGCAGCGACCGCGCCATCGACGTCCAGATCAACCGCCTGCGCCGCAAAATAGAGACCGACCCCTCGAACCCGGTCTACCTCCAGACAGTGCGCGGCAAAGGGTATATTCTTTATTCCGATTGAAAACCTTCGAGCTTCCGCACGAGGTCGGCTCTAAATGCTCGCTCCCAACGACGAGCGCATGAACGCATTGCGCGCGCGGTGGCAGGGCGTGCAGCAATGGCTCGAATCCTCGTTGCGGCTTCCCCCGCAGGCGCGCGGGCAGTGGACGTGGCCGCGCCTTGACGTGCCGCGCCTGCGCGGCTGGTCGACAGCCGGCGTCAACTGGTTCACCAACACCCACGCGGCCAACATGCGCCGCATCCAGGGGCTCATCTCCTCCTGGCTGCCCAAGGGCCTCTACGCCCGCGCCCTCATCATCATCATCGCGCCGATCGTGGTGCTCGAAGGCGTCATCGCCTTCGTGTTCATGGAGCGCCACTGGCAAGCGGTGACGCGCCGGCTGTCGGAGGCGACCGCACGCGACATCGCCGCGCTGATCGACGTCTATGACGAGTACCCGCAGAAGAACGACTACAGCCAGCTCATCGAGATGGCGCGCGACCGGCTCAAGCTATCTATGCAGATCCTGCCGCCGGGCGACCTGCCCGAGCCGCGGCCGAAGCCCTTCTTCGCGCTGCTCGACCAGGCACTATCTGACGAGATCAGCAAGCAGGTGCGTCGCCCGTTCTGGATCGATACCGTCGGCCAGTCGAACCACGTGGAGATCCGCGTCAAGCACGCCAACGCCATCCTGCGCTTCGTCGCCACGCGCTCGCAGACCTATGCCTCCAACTCGCATATCTTCCTTTTGTGGATGATCGGCTCCTCCGTCATCCTGCTCACCGTCGCAATCCTGTTCCTGCGCAATCAGATCCGTCCGATCCTGAGGCTCGCCGAAGCCGCCGACGCCTTCGGCAAGGGCCGCACCGTGCCGGACGATTTCCGCCCCCGCGGTGCGCGCGAGGTGCGCCAGGCGGCCACCGCCTTCCTCGAGATGCGCGACCGCATCACCACGCACGTGGAGCAGCGCACGACCATGCTTGCGGGCGTCAGTCACGACCTGCGCACGGTGCTGACGCGCTTCAAGCTGGAGCTGGCGCTGCTCGGCGACACGGACGAGACGCGATCGCTGCAGTCGGACGTGCGCGAGATGCAAAGCATGCTCGAGGACTACCTCGCCTTCGCCAAGGGCGACGGCGGTGAGGTCTCGAAGCTCACCAATCTGCGCGAGCTCTTGCAGGAGATCCACGAGGACTCGCAGGTCTACGGCACGCCGATCGAGCTGAAGCTCAGGAAGCGGCGGCAGGACATCGTGCTGCCCTTGAAGCGGCAGGCCTTCAAGCGCGCGATCACGAACCTCGTCTCCAACGCCGTGCGCTTCGGCGACCAGGTGATCATCCGCGCCGCGGTCGAGGGCCAGTGGGTGCGCGTCGAGGTCGACGACAACGGCCCGGGGATTCCGGCGTCAGAGCGCGCGAACGTGTTCCGTCCGTTCTACCGGCTCGACCACGCGCGCAACCAGGACGAAGGCAACACCGGCCTCGGCCTCGCGATCGCCCGCGACATAGCCAAGAGCCACGGCGGCGACATCACGCTCGGTGAGAGCTCGATGGGCGGACTGCGCGCGATCATCTCGGTACCGCTGTGACCGCGGCGCCGATTAGGCAGACCCCGGCGGCGGAGCCTCGGGCGCCGGCTTCGGCTCGGCCGGCGCGCTCGCGCGCTTGCAGGCAGACCTGAAGCCTTCCGCCACGTCGCACACCTTCTTCGCGAACGCATCGATCGAGTTCAGCGTCTCCTCGCCGCGGCGCAGGCGACGGTCGAGCGCCGCCATGGTGCGCGCAAGGCCGGGATCGTCGTCCTTGAGCCAGGTGCGGAACACCGACCCGTAGACGACGCCAAGCCCGGTGGCGCGGAGCTGACCCTCGAGGCCCTCGGCGCTGACGTCGGCCGCGCGCAGCATCCACGCCTGCGATTGCGAGAGAGCGCGCATGAGCGCCGGATCGAACGTCCAGGTCGCTGCGATCGAGGCGAGCGCGGGCCTGTAGGGCGCCATCACGTCGAAGCGGCTCATCACCACATCGAAGATCGCGTCGCGCGACGACTGGCCGGCGGCGCGTTTGGGCGCACGCGCGAGCACCTCGTCGTCGACGGCGCGCACGAACGCGGCGACGATCTCGGCCTTTGAATTGAAGTCGCGGCGCACCTCGTTGAGGTTAACGTCGGCGGCCTTGGCGATATCGGTGAGCGTCACGTCGCGCCAGGGGCGCTCACCGGCGAGCCGCAACGCAGCGGCGACAATCCGGCCTTTGGGCGTCGAAAGATCGAGCATGGGCGCCTCCTTTCCGATGTGAAAGAGGTAGGCGTCCAATGCGTGAAATGAAAGGCGGGAACAAGCTCCCGAAACGCCATCACATACCGACACGATCGCGTGAGGGAAGCGTTCGTCCGTTGCCTGCATTGCTACGATATATCATAACTTTGCACATGGGAGTTGCCTTATGGGGCACCCCCGGCAGGGCGAATTTCCAAACCGTTCGTCCTGCCGATCAACGGAGCGACAAGCGCCGGCCTCGGGACCCTCCTCCTTGGTACCAGCCGCGCCCCTGGAGCCTCCACAAAGACCTGGGCCCCGCCGGGGCGAATGCCCGCTCAGGTTCTGAACGCGACGCGCGGCCGTGAACGGCTCTCGAGCGGTGCTCCGCTCACCTTGCCAGTTCGCGGCCGCGCTTCGTTGCGGCGGCGACTGCCGCTTCCAGAAGCTTCTTGAGGCCATCGGGGCCTCCCAGGATCTCCAGTGCTGCGGCCGTGGTGCCGCCGGGCGAGGTCACGTTCTTGCGCAGCGTGGCGGCGTCGAGATCGGAATGCTCGAGCAGCGCCGCAGAGCCGATGACGGTATGGCGCGCCAAGCGCTCGGCAAGCTCGGCGTCGAGGCCCGCGGCGCGCCCCGCTTCGGCGAGGCACTCGACCAAGAGAAAGACATAGGCCGGCCCGGAGCCGGACACGGCCGTCACCGGATCGAGCAGCTCCTCGTCCTCGACCCACATCACGTGGCCCCCCGCCGAGAGCAGCCGCTCGGCAAGCGCATGCTGCACCGGCGTGACGGCGGCGTTTGCAATCGCCACCGTCACGCCGCGGCCGATGGCGGCCGGCGTGTTGGGCATCGCGCGTACCACGCTCGCGCCTGCCGGCAGCTTGGCCTCGAGACCGGCGATGCGCCGTCCGGCGGCGATCGACAGATAGAGCGTGTCGGGCCCAGCGACGCGGGCGACCTGCGGCAGCACGGTTTCCATTACCTGCGGCTTTACGGCGAGCAGGATGACCGTCGGCGGCATCGACAGCTCGTCGACTACGGGGAGCACGTCGATCCCGCTCTCGGCGAGCAGGTTGGCAGCCTCGCCCGTGGGCTCGGGGTCCTGCACGACGACGGTGCGCGGGTCGAGGCCGTGCGCGAGCAGCCGCGACAGCAGCGCTCCGCCCATTTTGCCCGCGCCGACCAGCAGCAGCGGGCCATCGAGAGTGAATCTCATCAACGCAACTCGGTGGCCTATCTCAAGCCTGGCCCTCGGTCTCGAACATCGTCGAAACGAGCGCCTCGCGGCTCTCCTTACCCGCCCACACGACGAACTGGAAGGCTTGGTAGTAGCGCTCGCAGGCCTCGAGCGCCGCTTTCAGCATGGCTTCGCACTGGCGCGGCGTCGCCACGGAGGCGTTCAGCAGCAGCGCGTGGCGGAACATGACGAGGCCTTCCTGGGTCCACAGGTCGAAGTGGCCGAGCCAGAGCTGCTCGTTGATCTGGGCGATCAGGCGGTACATCTCGGTCAGGCGGTTGTCGGGGACGCGGAAGTCGAAGGCGCAGGCGACGTGCAGCGCCTCGAGGTCCTCGCGCCAGTTGAGCGAGACGTGATAGTCGGTCCAGCTCCCCGCGACCACCAGGGTCAGCTCGTCGTCGTTGGTGCGGTCGCAGGCCCAGTTGTGCAGGCCCGCGATCTGCTCGACAAGGTCGATGGGGTTCGTCACGCGCTCGTAGCCGAATTCAGCC
Organism: uncultured Alphaproteobacteria bacterium; assembly: GCA_963817485.1. Taxonomy (GTDB): domain Bacteria; phylum Pseudomonadota; class Alphaproteobacteria; order Rhizobiales; family Hyphomicrobiaceae; genus Hyphomicrobium_A. The sequence goes on from CAWFOR010000005.1 coordinate 190,502, forward strand.
GACATTCTTCCAGATCCCTCTTTAGTATCTTGGGCGGAATCGCTGCCTGGCAATGCACGCGACAATAATCTAAGTGACGAAACACCTGTGCCGAGCGGCACGAAAACAGAGGGCTCTGCGAGTCGCAAGTTTGGGCAGCCCTTCTCCACGACCAAAGCGGACGGCACGCCGCAACTGTCGATAACGAAGCAGATGATATCAGCATCGGCGCTGTCGACCGGCACTTAGCCGGGGATAAACCTCGAGCTCCGCACCGCTTATCGAGCGTGCGTGTTCAGGTTGCACTGCCCGGCTTTGAGAGCCTCGCCTCGAGCTCGGCGATGCGGGCCTCGAGCCGCTCGTTTTCGGCGCGCGCCTTCTCGGCCATTGCCTTCACCGCCTCGAACTCCTCGCGCTGCACGACATCCATCCCCTGCAGCACCCGCTCGCCCTGCGCGCGCATGATGGAGGTCACCTCGCGCTTGAGGCCATCAGCCGCCCCAGCCGCATCCGTCATCAATTTTGCAAACTCATCGAGGAAACGGTTGGTCGTCTGCGTCATGGATGGCTCCCGGGCTGTACGCCGTGGTCGTCTCAGACTATGGCGAGGCAGAGCCGGCCGTTCAAGGCACCGGAGCTTGGGCCGGCCTCTTTGCGGCCACCGCACTTGACAGGGGGTGGACGGTGCCGAAAACACTCGCCCGCGGGCAGACCCGCAAGCAGCGCCGGAGATCGCCGTGATCGCACCCTTGATTGTCGGGATTGTCGGGCTGGAGATTCCCTACCCCAACATCGATCCCGTGGCGCTGCAGCTCGGCCCCTTCGCCATCAAGTGGTATGGCCTCGCCTACCTCAGCGGGCTGTTGTTCGGCTGGCTCTACATACGCCGCCTCCTGAGCGAGCCGCGGCTGTGGGCGAACAACACGCCCCCGTTCGAGCCGGCGAAGGTCGACGACCTGCTCCTCTATATAACCGCCGGCGTTGTGCTCGGCGGGCGCCTCGGGTTCGTGCTGTTCTACGAGCCGAGCTATTACCTCTCAAATCCGCAGGACATCATCGCGGTATGGAAAGGCGGCATGTCGTTCCATGGCGCGCTCGTCGGCTGCGCCGTCGCGGTATGGGCCTTCGCGCGCCGCTACGGCGTCAACGGCTGGAGCACCATGGATCTCGGCTGCGCGGCGGTGCCGATCGGGTTGTTCTTCGGCCGCATCGCCAATTTCATCAACGGCGAGCTGTTCGGGCGCCCGACCTCGATGCCGTGGGGGATGGTGTTCCCCGAGGCCCAGCTCCACTACCCCGACGTCGAGCCGACGCCGCGGCACCCGAGCCAGCTCTACGAGGCGGCGCTCGAAGGGCTCGTGCTCTTCATCGTGCTGAGGTTGCTTACGCACCATTTCGGCGCGCTGAAGCGGCCCGGCCTCGTCTCGGGCGCGTTCCTCACCGGATACGCGCTCGCGCGCTCGACCGCTGAGCTGTTCCGCGAGCCCCACTTCGCGCACGCTTTCAACGTGGGGCCCCTCACCGCCGGCATCGTGTACTCGATCCCCATGCTGCTGGCCGGCCTCTTCATCATCTACCTGGCGCGCACGCGCACGCTCGGATGAGCGCGGGAGAGCCCGCGAGCGAGACGACGCCGCTCGGGGCAAAGCTCGTGGCGCGGATCGAGCGAGAGGGTCCGATCAGCGTCGCCGACTACATGGACGCGTGCCTCAACGATCCAGAGCACGGCTACTACCGCAAGAGCATGGCCATCGGCCGTGGCGGCGACTTCATCACCGCGCCGGAGATAAGCCAGGCATTCGGCGAGCTGATCGGGCTCTGGTGCGCGGTGGTCTGGCAGGGGATGGGCTCGCCCCGATCGCTGCGGCTCGTCGAGCTGGGACCGGGGCGCGGCACGCTCATGCGCGATGCGCTGCGGGCCGCGCGTGCCGATCCCGCCTTTCGCGCCGCGCTCGATGTGCAGCTCATCGAGAGCAACGCGACGTTGGAAGCCATGCAGCGCGCGAGCCTCGCCGGCCTGGATGTGCCGATCGGCTGGAGTGAGGCCCTCGAGCCCGCAAGCGCGCCCGTGGCGACGATCGTCATCGCCAACGAGTTCCTCGACACCCTCCCCATCGCGCAGTGGGTGTTCGGCGACGGCGGTTGGCATCACCGCTGCGTCGGCCTCGGCGACAACGGCGAGTTGTGCTTCGTCGCCGGCGCGGAAGATCCCTCCATTGCGCAAAGGGCGCGGGACGGCGACATCCTCGAGAGCCGCGCGCCGGCCGTTGCCGAGTGGGCGGCTAAGCTCGCCGCCTGTCGCCCGCCGCTTGCCGCGCTGTTCATCGATTACGGTCATCCGCAGCCAGCTCTGGGCGATACGCTGCAGGCGGTCGCGGCCCACCGTTATGACGATCCCTTGCGCGCCCCAGGGGAGGCCGACCTCTCCGCACAAGTCGACTTCGCGGCCGTGACTGACGCGATGCAAAGCCGCGGCCTCGCCTGCGATGGGCCGGTCGCGCAAGGACAGTTCCTCTCGTCGCTCGGCATCGTGGAGCGCGCATCCCGCCTCATGGCCGCCAATCCGGGAAAGGCCGCGACCATTGAAGCGGGCGTCGCGCGGCTGCTCGCCCCATCCGGCATGGGCACGCGCTTCTGCGCGCTCGGCGTGAGGAGCAAAGACGTCCCGCCGCTCCCGGGCTTCGAGCCGGTGGACATCACGCGCAGCGCGCCGTAGTGCTGCGGCCATGCTGCAACCGATCGAAGCAAGCTGTCTTGCCCGCCTCCCCCGCATCCGCCACGGGTTCTTCACACGTGTGGGCGGCGTCTCGGACGGACTCTATGCGAGCCTCAACTGCGGGCCGGGCTCGTCGGATGATGCCGCGCACGTTGCAGAGAACCGCGCCCGCGTCGCGCACCATCTGGGTGCGACAGGAGACGACCTTGTCACGCTCTATCAGGTGCACGGCGCCACTGCCCTTTGCGTCGAAGGGCCAGTGGCCGCGCAAGGGCGCCCCAAAGCCGACGCCGTCGTGACGCGCACGCCCGGTCTCGCCGTCGCCGTCCTGACTGCGGACTGTACGCCATTGCTGCTCGCCGACCCTGAGGCGCGCGTTGTTGCCGCCGCGCACGCAGGCTGGCGCGGGGCAGTCGCCGGCATCGTCGAGTCCGCGATCGCCGAGATGGAGCGCCAGGGCGCCCGGCGTGAGCGCATCCGCGGCGCCATCGGCCCGACCATCAGCCAAGCAGCCTATGAGGTCGGACCCGACTTCGAGGCCGAGCTGCTCAAGGGTTGCGCGGGCAACGAGAGATTTTTTCTTCGCAACAAAGCTAACGCCAAGGCCCATTTCGACCTGCCGGGATTTGTCGAGGCGCGGCTCATTGCAGCGGGTTTGGTCGAAATTGAACGGCAAAGCCCCTGCACCTACGAGAACGAATCGATTTTTTTCAGCTTTCGGCGCTCTCAGCACCGCAAAGAGGCCGATTACGGCCGTCAAATAGCCGCCATTGTCGTGACCTAATTGCACAATCCACAGTGATGTCCGATCATTCCCGCGGCGAACTCCATGGGGACGGGAGGATCACCGGATTCGATCTGGACGCGGCCAAGACGACTGGTTAGACGACTCCTTGAGGGGTACCGGTTATCGAGGAGATCAGGCCGCAAGGTTCGTACGCCGGCCGCCGGAAGAAAAACAGCGGGACAACGGGGGAGCGTCGCCGTGACGACCTTTGATGCTGCTGCGGCTTGGCAAAACAAGAAGCCACTTGCATTGGCGCTGTGCGCGGCGCTCATGGCCTTTGGTTTAGCCGGCTGCGAGACTTATAACTCGCTGACGAGTTCGCTCTTCAGCTCTTCGAGCGACACGCCGACCGCGTCCGTCAGCCCGGCCATGCAGCCGGCGGCGATGCGACCGGCACAAGTCGCTATCGCTCCGATCATCGGCCCGCCGGAAGCGGTGTCGAAGGATCTGCAAGCGCAGATCACGTCCGATCTGGAGCGACAGAACATCCGTGTCGCCCATTCGCCCGGTGAGCCATCGCAGTACACGCTGCGCGGCTACATCGTCTCCTCGATGGAGAAGAAGGGCGGCAAGGCGAAGGTCTCCTACATCTGGGACGTCACCGACGGCTCGGGTAAGGGCGTCCACCGCGTCAGCGGCGAGGAGACGGCCTCGATCGGCAAGAGCAAGGATCCATGGACCGCGGTCTCCGCGACCGTGGTGCAGGCGATCAGCACCAAGACCGCGACGTCGATCGGGACGTGGCTGCCGACGCAGGGTGGCATACCTGCAGTCGCCAGCAACGGCGCGATACCGCCGTCGGGCCTCGTGCAGAACGCTGCGGCCACACAAACGGCGGCTCCGACCTATGCTTCGACGGCGCCCCCCGCCACCGCCTCTATCGGCAAGCCCGGCTCTGTTATGGCCCGCGTGCCGAGCGTGACCGGCGCCCCGGGCGATGGCAGCTCGACCTTGCGCAGCGCCCTGCAGCGTGAGCTCGCCCGCAACGGCGTCGCACTCGGGGACACGCCCTCGCCGCAGACCTACACGGTCGAAGGCAAGGTCGCGATGGGCACCGGCAAGGATGGCAAGCAGTCGATCGTCATCGACTGGAATGTCTCCGATCCCAACGGCAAGAAGCTCGGCACCGTCTCGCAGAAGAACGACGTTCCGCAGGGCTCGCTTGACGGCGCTTGGGGCAAGACCGCCGATGCTGCAGCGGCCGCCGCCGCCCAGGGCATCCTCAAGCTGCTGCCGCAGTCGCAGAAGACAAGCTCCAACTAGGGGCCGACGCGGCGGGCCGAGAGGTCACGCCGCGTCAACATTCAGACACCAAACCGGGCCCATCGCCGTTTACAGGCATGGGCCCAATTGCTAGGAAGCCCTCGGGCGAAGGCTGTGGAGGCGTTGCCATGCCTTTCGATGCTCGGAGTGGAGACGGTCGCGGTCCGTTGGCGATCAAGCTTGTAGCCGGAAACAGCAACCGGCCGCTCGCGGAGGCGATCTGCGCCCATTTGAAGGTGCCACCGACCAAGGGTCAGGTGAAGCGCTTCGCCGATATGGAGATCTTCGTCGAGATCCAGGAGAACGTCCGCGGCCAGGACGTCTTCGTGATCCAGTCGATCTCGTTCCCGGCCAACGACAACCTGATGGAGCTCTTGATCCTGATCGACGCGCTGAAGCGTGCCTCCGCCGCGCGCATCACCGCCGTCATCCCCTACTACGGCTACGCGCGCCAGGATCGCAAGCCCGGTCCGCGCACCCCGATCTCGGCCAAGCTCGTCGCCAACCTGATCGAGCGCGCGGGAGCCGATCGCGTCATGACGCTCGATCTGCACGCCGGGCAGATCCAGGGCTTCTTCGACATCCCGACCGACAACCTGTTTGCCGCACCCGTGATGGTGCGCGACATCCAGGAGCACCACAAAGGCAACAACCTGATGGTTGTCTCGCCCGACGTCGGCGGCGTGGTGCGTGCACGCGCGCTCGCTAAGCGCATCGAGGTGCCGATCGCCATCTGCGACAAGCGCCGCGATCGGCCGGGCGAGTCGGAAGTGATGCACGTCATCGGCGACGTGCGCGGCAAGCGCTGCATCCTGATCGACGACATCGTCGATTCCGGCGGCACGCTGGTCAACGCGGCCGAGGCGCTTCTGAAGCACGGCGCCACCGAGGTGATGGCCTACATCACGCACGGCGTGCTATCTGGCGGCGCGGTCAGCCGCATCCAGAACTCCAAACTCAAGTCGCTGGTGATTACGGATTCGATCCAGCCGACGGCCGCGGTGCTGGCGGCCAAGAACATTCGCGTGCTGTCGATCGCCCCGCTGATCGGCGAGGCCATCCTGCGCACCGCGCGCGAGGAGAGCGTGTCGAGCCTCTTCTACTGAGCCCGACCAGACGCTCGTCACGCGAGAAACCAGATGGCTTCTAGCGTTTCGCGCAGCGTGAATCGCGCTAACGTTTACCTCTAGCGTCGTATCAACGCGGGTCTTCCGACGATACGAATGCTTCGCCGCCGACTAAACATGTGGCGTTGCGGATACGCCCACGTGCTCAAACGAGAGTGCCCCTCCGAAAGACACCGACTCGCAATTGAACTGGCTCCGAAAGAGGGCTATCGATCCATCCGGATAATATAACATCCATAGGGTGGCGTAGGATGAGGGTAAGCGCAGGCTCCGTCAGCGTTCCGGTTCGCAATTCCCTCGCTCGCGGAGCGGCGGGATTGCGGCTCTGTCTCATGATTGCGCTTGCCACTTCGGCCTCAACCGAGACCGCTTGGGCCCAGCAGGCTCCGCCCGTATCCGCACCCAAGGAACAAAATGCCTCTCCGGCAGAGGAGACGACGTTGCCGCCCGTCGTCGTAGTGGAAGGAACGAAGCCGGCAGCGGCAAAGAAGGCCACGAAAAAGACCGCGAAGAACACGGCGCCCCCGTCAACCCCCACGCAAGCGACACCGACCGCCGCAACGCTCGGCGTGCCGGGCGCGACTGGAGTTACATTTCCGCTTGCCGCGGAAACGAAGGCGCTCGACGACGCGCGCGATAATCTGCTGACTCAGATCGGCACCAACGCATATTCCATGAACCGCGAGGTGCTCGAGGCTATCCCGGGGGGCACGAACACCCCGATGAGCAAGGTCCTGCTGCAGGCGCCCGGCGTCTCGCAAGATTTCAGTGGCCAGCGGCCAGATCCACGTGCGCAACGAGCACGCGAACGTCCAGTTCAGGATCAACGGCATCATCCTTCCGGACGGCGTGTCGGGCTTCAGCCAAGTGCTGGACACGGCCTTCGTCGGGAACCTTTCGCTCATTACCGGTGCGCTGCCGGCGGAGTACGGCCTGCGCACCTCGGGCCTCATCGACATTCAGACCCGCAGCGGCGCCTTCGATGGCGGCGGCAGCGTCGGCGTCTATGGCGGCAGCCGCGAGACCATCACGCCAAGCTTCGAGTACGGCGGGACGAGCGGACAGACAGAATACTTCGTCACCGGTCGATACTTCGGCAGCAACGAGGGCATCGAGAATCCAACGGCGAGCGTGGTTCCCATCCACGACGACACCGAGCAGGGCGCCTTTTTCAGCTACGTGTCGACGCTGCTCAACCCCAATACGCGCCTAAGCTGGATCTCCGGCAGCACGATCAATCAGTACCAGATCCCCAACAGCCCCGGTCAGAACCCGGCTTTCACGCCGTTCGGCGTGCAGACCTTCAATTCGTCGCTGCTCAACGAACGGCAATTCGAGCAGAACTACTATGACGTGATCGCGCTGCAGCAGAAATCAGACTCCGTCGATTGGCAGCTTGCATACTTCGCGCGCTACAGCGATCTCCACTTCACACCCGACGAGCTCGGCGACCTCGTCTTCAACGGTGTCGCGTCCAACGTCCAGCGCCAGAGTCTCGTCAACGGCGTGCAGGGTGATGGGTCCTACAAGGTCAACGATACGCATACTCTGCGCGCGGGCTTCTTCATCAGTGGCGAGCAGACAGACGTGAGCAACGCTTCTGCGGTCATGCCCGACGTCGGAGACGTTCCGGTCAACGTCGATGAAAGCACGTCGAAGCTCGGGTGGCTGCTCGGAGGCTACCTGCAAGATGAATGGAAGCTCACCCACCAGCTGACCCTGAACTTCGGCATCCGCTTCGACCAGATGTACCAGTTCGTCGATGCCAACCAATGGAGCCCCCGCGCCAGCCTGGTCTACAAGCCCTTCGACGGCACGACGCTGCATGCGGGCTACGCCCGCTATTTCACGCCGCCGTCGCAAGTTCTGGCGGGCCCAACCAATGTTGCGGCCTTCGACAACACCTCGCAGGCGTCAGGAACATGCGGAGGGCAATCTCCGGACGTACAGCCGCCCTGCGGCCTCGTCCTTCCCGAGCGCTCGCACTACTTCGACGTTGGCATCGTGCAGCGCATCTTCCGCGGCCTCGATGTCGGGGTCGACGGCTACTACAAGATTGCGCGCGATCTGCTCGACGATGGACAGTTCGGTGCAGCGCTCGTACTCGACGGGTTCAACTATGCGAAAGCCTATAACGAGGGCATCGAGATCAAAGCCGACTACAACGTCGGCAATCTCAGAGCTTACGGCAACATCGCGATCGCCCAGCAGAAGGGCACCGACATCGTCTCCAACCAGTATCTGATCAAGCCCGACGATCTCGCCTACATCGCCAACCACTACATCTTCACCGACCACTCGCAGACGGTAACCGCGTCGGCGGGCATCTCGTATCTACTCTGGCAGCAGACCCGACTCAGCGCCGACATGATCTACGGCAGCGGGTTGCGAACCGATTCTCCCGATGGCGTCCCGAACGGGTCGCATGTGCCGGGCTACACTCAAGTCAATATCGGCATGTCGCACGAATTTCAGGACGGCATGGAGAAGCCCGCCACCATCCGCTTCGACATCATCAACCTGTTCGACAAGGTGTATGAGATCCGCGACGGCTCGGGCATCGGCGTCTTTGCGCCACAGTACGGCCCCCGCCGCGAATTCCTGGTCGGGCTATCGCAGAAGTTCTGATGGATGTTGGGGTCGCGGCCTTAGCAGAGCGTCAGTGCGATGTGAGGATGTGTCCGCGCAGCCCCACCACCGCTCCTAAGCCGTGGTGCAGGTGCGACAGCGACCGCGCAGCTCGAGCGTCATCCGGTCGACGGCGAACTTCGCCTTCTTGGCCCACCCGAGCAGCCGATCCACGGCCTGCGGCTCGTCGAACTCGGTGACGATGCCGCAATCCTCGCAGATCGCGAATACGGCGACGCCCTCGTGGCTCGGATGGCGGCAGGCGACGAAGGCGTTGAGCGACTCGAGCCGGTGCGCCTGACCGTCCGCGATCAGCCGGTCGAGCGAGCGATAGACGGTCTGCGGCGCGAGCGTGGCCTTGTCGCGCAGGCGGTCGATGAGCTCGTAAGCACTCACGGGCCGGCCGACGCCGCGCAGCGCCTCGACGATCATCTTGTCCTGCTCCGGCGCGGGACGCCGCTTCGTGCCTTTGCGAACCATGTCCACCGCTGTATGCCCAAGGCCTGCAGCCGCCGCGGCGGCGGCCAGAAACACTTCAGGGACACTAGTGTCCAATTTTCCCGGGCGCCGCAAGCCGGGGCGCCGTTCAGGGCCGTTTACCGGCGATTGCCAAGCCCCTGATCCGCCGCTATAACCCGCGCCATCTCACCACTATGAGACGCCGCTCGGCACCCTTGGAGGCCGCGCGGGCCAATGGGCCGCACTGGCCCCTTTTTTTGTTGGAGATCAATGCCATGGCTCAGCAGTCCAGCGAGCTCAAAGCCACGGCGCGCCCACGTGCAGGCAAGGGGGCCGCACGCCAAGCCCGTCGTGACGGCAAGGTTCCGGGAGTGATCTACGGCGACGGCAAGCCGCCCGAGCTGATCGTTCTCGATTATAGCGACCTGTGGAAACAGGTGATCAAGGGCCACTTCACCTCCACCGTGTTCGAGGTCGAGGTCGACGGCAAAATGAACCGCGTGCTTCCGCGCGAGCTGCAGGTCGATCCCGTGAAGGACCTGCCCATCCACGTCGATTTCATGCGCATCGGCAAAGACGGCCGCATCCGCGTCGCGGTGGCCGTGCGCTTCATCAACGAGGCGCTCTCGCCCGGCCTCAAGCGCGGCGGCGTGTTGAACGTCGTGCGCCACGACATCGAGGTCACCTGCCCGTACGACAAGATGCCGGCTTTCTTCGAGGTCGATCTCACCGGTCTCGAAATCGGCCGCTCCGTGCACATATCGTCTGTGAAACTGCCCGAGGGCGTCGAGCCGACGATCAAGGGCCGCGACTTCACGATCGCGACGATCGCGGGCGCCGCGAAGCAGGAAGAGGAAGTCGTCACCGCGGTGGCAGCGACCGAGGGCGCAGCAGCGGAAGGCGCTGCGGCGGCACCGGGCGCCGAAGGCGCTGCGGCAGCCGGTGCCAAGGGCGCGGCTCCGGGTGCCAAGGGCGCGGCTCCAGGCGCCAAGGGCGCCGCGGCGCCTGCGGCCAAGGCCGCGGCTCCTGCGGCCAAGGCCGGCGGCGACAAGAAGAAGTAATCCGCTATCCGTGGGCGCGCTCGCTTCAATCGAGCGCGCCCGCGCATCTCCGCGCGGGGCATTCCCATGAAGCTCTTCGTCGGACTGGGCAACCCGGGCGAGAAATACGCGCGCCATCGCCACAACGTCGGCTTCATGGCGATCGACCATATTGCTTCGCGCCACGACGCCGGCCCGTGGCGCCGGCGCTTTCAGGGCGAGACGGCGGAGCTGAGCCTCGGCGGCGATCGCGTCGTGCTGCTGAAGCCCACGACCTTCATGAACGAGAGCGGGCGCTCGGTGGGCGAGGCGCAGCGCTTCCTCAAAATCCCGGTGAGCGACGTCTACGTGTTCCACGACGAGATCGATCTCGCGCCGGGCAAGGTCAAGGTGAAGTCCGGCGGCGGCAACGCCGGCCACAATGGCCTGCGCTCGATCACCGCCCACATCGGCAACGACTACAACCGCGTGCGCATCGGGGTCGGCCACCCTGGCGTGAAAGAGGTGGTCCCGCACTACGTGCTGCACGATTTCGCCAAGGCCGAGTATGAGTGGCTGGAGCCGCTGCTCGACGCGATGGCGGAGTCTGCGCGCTACCTCGCGCACGGCGACAGCGCCCGCTTCCTGTCGCATGTCGCCCGCGCCGAGCGCGAGAGCGAAAGCGAGAGCAAGCCGGAAACAAAGTCGGCCGCGCCGCCGAAGAAGGAGCGCACGCCGGCAAAGTCGCACCCCGCGGGCGAGCGCGCGTCAAAGCGTGCGGGCGCACTCGCCGAGAACCTCAAGAAGTGGCTCAGCGGCCGCTCCTCCAAAGAGTGACGTCGCTTTAGACGAAATAGGGCCCAGAGGCAGCATGGCACCACCCATCATCTCCGTCTCGCACCTCTTCAAGACCTACGCGTCGGGTTTCAAGGCGCTGCACGACATCAACCTCGACATCCGCCGCGGCGAGATATTCGCGCTTCTCGGTCCCAACGGCGCGGGCAAGACGACGCTCATCAGCACCATCTGCGGCATCGTCAATCCGACGTCGGGCACCGTGACGGTCGACGGCCTCGACATCGCCGCCGATTACCGCCGCGTGCGCGCGATGATCGGGCTCGTGCCGCAGGAGCTCACCGCGGACATGTTCGAAACCCCCTGGGGCACGGCCTCGCTCAGCCGTGGCCTGTTCGGCAAGCCGCCCAACCCCGCCTACGTCGAGAGGGTCCTGAAGCAGCTCTCGCTATGGGACAAGAAGGACAACCGCATCATGACGCTGTCGGGCGGCATGAAGCGCCGCCTGCTCATCGCCAAGGCGCTGGCGCACGAGCCGACCATCCTATTCCTCGACGAGCCGACGGCCGGCGTCGACGTGGAGCTGCGCAAGGAGATGTGGGAGGTCGTGCGCCAGCTTCGCGACTCGGGCGTCACCATCATCCTGACGACGCACTACATCGAGGAGGCCGAGGAGATGGCCGACCGCATCGGCGTCATCGCCAAGGGCGAGCTGATCTTGGTCGAGAACAAGAAGGACCTGATGCAGAAGCTCGGCAAGAAGCAGCTCGTCTTGCAATTGCACGACCCGCTGGCCGCGATCCCGCCCGGGCTCAACGGGCATGCGCTCGAGCTGTCGCCAGACGGCCGCGAGCTGACCTTCACCTACGACACGCGCGCGGAACGCACCGGCATCACGTCGCTCCTCAACGACATGCGGTCGGCCGACATCGGCTTTACCGACCTGCGCACGACGCAGAGCTCGCTCGAGGACATCTTCGTCAACCTGGTGAGGAGCGCGAAATGAACCTTTATGCCGTCCGCGCGATCTACTCCTTCGAGATGGCGCGCACCTGGCGCACGCTGATGCAGAGCATCTTCTCGCCGGTGCTGTCGACCTCGCTTTATTTCATCGTGTTCGGCGCCGCCGTCGGCTCGCGCATCGCGCAGATCGACGGCGTCAGCTACGGCGCCTTCATCGTGCCGGGGCTCATCATGCTGCAGATCCTGACGCAGAGCCTCACCAACGCCGCCTTCGGCATCTACTTCCCGCGCTTCACCGGCACCATCTACGAGCTTCTCTCCGCGCCGATCTCGCCCTTCGAGATCGTGCTCGGCTACGTCGGCGCCGCGGCGACGAAATCGATCATTCTCGGGCTCATCATCCTCGCCACGGCCGCGCTGTTCGTGCCCCTCCACATCATGCACCCCGTGCTGATGCTGACCTTCCTGGTGCTCACCGCGCTGACCTTCAGCATGTTCGGGTTCATCATCGGCATCTGGGCCGACGGCTTCGAGAAGCTGCAGGTGATCCCGCTGCTCATCATCACGCCGCTGACGTTCCTCGGCGGCACATTCTACTCGGTGAAGATGCTGCCGCCGTTCTGGCAGACGGTCACGCTGTTCAATCCGGTCGTGTACCTGATCAGCGGATTCCGCTGGAGCTTCTATGAAATCTCCGACGTCAACGTCATGGTCAGCCTGGGGATGACGCTCGTCTTCCTCTGCGCCTGCATGGCGACCATCTGGTGGATCTTCACCACCGGCTACCGGCTCAAGGCCTAGCCCGCGATCAAGTGGGGTGAACCTGCGGCAACGCCGGGCTTCACAATTGACGCCGAACCGCTTAAGGCACGGGCGCGGATGGCGCCTGCCTGCGTCGTCCAATCCCCGCCAACCCTCTCCAGCAAAGCGACGGCGACATGGGCTTCAAATGCGGCATCGTGGGCCTGCCGAACGTCGGCAAGTCGACGCTCTTCAACGCGCTGACGCAGACGGCGGCGGCCGAGGCCGCCAACTATCCGTTCTGCACCATCGAGCCCAACGTCGGCGAGGTCGGCGTACCCGATGAGCGGCTCGACAAGCTCGCGGCGATCGCCAAGTCGGGCCAGATCATCCCGACGCGGCTCACCTTCGTCGACATCGCGGGGCTGGTGCGCGGCGCCTCCAAGGGCGAAGGGCTCGGCAACAAGTTCCTGTCGCACATCCGCGAGGTGGACGCCGTCGCCTACGTGCTGCGCTGCTTCGAGGACGACGACATTACGCACGTCGAGAACCGCATCGATCCGCTGGCCGACGCCGAGACGGTCGAGACCGAACTGATGCTCGCCGACATGGAGAGCCTGGAGAAGCGCATCGCGTCGGTGGAGAAAAAGGCCAAGAGCGGCGACAAGGAGAGCAAGGCGCAGCTAGCCGTCATGGAGAAGGCGCTGGCGCCGTTGCGCGAGGGCAGGCCGGCCCGAACTGCCGCCGTCACGGCCGAGGAGCGGCCGATTTTCGTCGGGCTGCAGCTCCTGACCTCCAAGCCGGTGGTTTACGTCTGCAATGTCGAGGAGGCGTCGGCCGCCAACGGCAACGCCTATTCGAAGGCGGTCGAGGAGCGCGCCCGCGCCGAGGGCGCCGTATCCGTCGTCATCTCGGCCAAGATCGAGGCCGAGTTCGCCGGGCTGCCGGCCGCTGACCGCGACGAATTCCTGGCCGAGATGGGCCTCAAGGAGCCGGGCCTCAACCGGCTCATCCGCGCCGGCTATCAGCTCCTCGATCTCGTCACCTATTTCACCGTCGGCCCCAAGGAAGCGCGCGCCTGGACCATCACGCGCGGCACCAAGGCGCCGCAGGCCGCGGGCGTCATCCATACCGACTTCGAGAAGGGCTTCATCCGCGCCGAGACCATCGCGTATGACGACTACGTGAGCTTGGGCGGCGAGAACGGCGCAAAGGATGCCGGGAAAATGCGGCTCGAGGGCAAGGAGTACGTCGTCAAGGACGGCGACGTAATGCACTTCCGCTTCGCGAACTAGCGGGCCTACAAACCGATGTCGGGGCAATTCCCACCGATCGAACCCTACACCAGCGGAATGCTCGATGTGGGAGATGGGCATCAGATCTACTGGGAATGCTGCGGGAACCCTGTCGGCAAGCCCGCGCTCTTCTTGCACGGCGGTCCCGGTTCTGGCTGCTCATCTGGTCAGCGGCGGTTTTTTGATCCGGACCTCTATCGCGCCGTATTGTTCGATCAACGCGGATGCGGGCGCAGCCGGCCGCTAGCGAGCGAGCCCAGCGTCGACCTTGCTGCCAACACCACGACCCATTTGATCGCCGACATCGAGTTGTTACGCCTCACGCTTGGCGTGGATCGCTGGACCATTCTGGGGCTGTCCTGGGGCACTACCCTCGGGCTCGCCTATGCCCAAGCTCATCTCCAGCGTGTGAACGCAATGGTGTTGGGTTTCGTGACAACCACCTCCCGTTCCGAGGTGCGGTGGATCACTGAGGACGTCGGCCGCATATTCCCCGAGGAATGGGACCGTTTCGCGAGGGCCGTCCCTAACCATTTGCGGCATCTGCCGCTGGTCGATGCCTACGCCATCTTGCTTGGTGATCACGATCCCACTGTTCGAGATTACGCGGCACGCTCCTGGTGCACATGGGAAGATGCTCACGTCTCGCTCACCCCGGGGATGATGCCCAGCCCACACTTTGATGACCCAGAGTTCCGACTTGGATTCGCCCGGCTGGTCACCCACTATTGGCGGCACGCGGCGTTTCTCGAGGAGGATCAATTGATCCGCGACGCCTCGCGTCTAAACGGTATCCCTGGGGTGTTGATTCACGGCCGCTATGATGTCAGCGGTCCCCTGGTCACTGCATGGAAATTGCACAAGCAATGGGCGACCAGCAGGCTACACGTACTCGATGACGCGGGCCACGGTGGCGGGAGAGATTTTATGCCCCTTGTTCTCCACGCCCTGAGTGAGTTTGCAGTCCTGTAGCACGTCGATTGCCGACTGCCCCGACGTACGTGGTCAAGGACGGCGACGTGTTGCACTTCCGCTTCGCGAACTGACCCGCCGTCCGTCGATGCGCGCTATTCCGCCGGCAGCTCGATTGAGATCATCTTCGTCGGCGCGCCGTCCGAGTCCGACACGACGATCGACTTGCCGTCCCTGCTGAAGCGGGCAAATGTATCGAACGCACCCGCATCCTCCGGCCCGATGTTGATCGAGGTCTGCACCTTGCCCGAGCGCGCATTCCAGATCTCCGCCCAGCCATTGCCGGCGGAGAGCACCCAGCGTCCGTCGGGGCTGAACGAGACGGCGTCGACGTAGTGGCCGCCCTTCTGCTGGTGCACGGCAATCGGCGCGCCGGTCTCGGTGTCCCAGGTGCGCGCAGTACCGTCGCGCGCCGCACTCGCGATCATGCTGCCGTCGGGGCTGAAGCGGACGTCGTGGATCTGGTCGCCGTGGCCGCGTAGCAGCCGGATCTGCTTGCCGGTACCTGCATCCCACACGCCGACGATGCCGGTGCGCTCCGCCGTCACGACCTTGCTGCCGTCGGGGCTGATGTTGGCGACGTTGACGACGCCGGAGAGCCCCGTGATCGAGGCCAGCAGCTTCTTCTCCGTGAGGTCCCAGACCTCGACGTCGTAGTCCTTCGTATCGCTGCGCTTGAGCATGCGCGAGCCGGTGCTATCGATGCCGAAATACTGGGACGTTGCCGCGTCCCCCGATTGCAGGTAGCTCTGCGCCCGCAGCGGAGCGCCGTTCAATAGAAATTGGGAGCCCGCGAGTGCAAGCAGGGCCGCAAAGCTTACAACAGTCGCGTGCAGCGCCTTTTGCCTAGTTAAGGACATTGCAATATTCCTGCGAGCCAATGACAAATCCTACTCGACCGGCCTCGGCGGCTCCATCGGCATGTCACGCGACGGTTTATGGCTTGCTTGGCCGTTCCGGTGGACCATATGGCAGGGACTGGCTCGCGCCGAGCGGCCCACTCCTTGATTCGAAATCGATCGCTTCTTAGGGTGGACCCATGCGCAGAAACGGCACTGCAGCCTTGATCGCTCTCTCGGTGGCCCTTGCCACCGGGATCGCCGCGCACGACGCCGCAGCTCGCACGCGCAATGCAGCGGCAGCGGCTGCAGCGACGGCACCGGACCCCGACAAGCCCGATCCGAATTCGCCCGAGGCCAAGGCCGACAAGCAGAAGCGGTTAGACGACTGCATCGCCATCTGGGACAAGGGCACCCACATGACGAAGGATCAGTGGAAGCGCACGTGCAAGAACTCGCTCGAGGATCTGCCGGGCCTGTGATCCCTCCTCGTTGAGGTCATAACCCCTCACCCGCTCCCCCGGCTCGAGGCCGGGGTCGCGACCTCTCCCTCCGGGAGAGGTGAAGAGCGCGCGCTAAGGGCCTTTACCTCTCCCAGGGGGAGAGGTCGGCCGTGGAATGCGAAGCAGACCGCGGCCGGGTGAGGGGTATGACGCTGGTAGGATTGCCGCCGCCCTCTCCGTGGAACAGGGCGGCGCGCACTTGAGCCACGCGGATGCAGCCTGCGCGTTAGTCCTGGGCGCGCTGGCCGTAGCTTTTGAAGCGTTTCAGAACGCGCTTCATCTCATCCGCCGGTAGGATGACCGGCTCGCCCAGCGCGAGCACCCTGCAATACTGCGTCGCCAGCACCTCGACCTCCTGCGCGAGCTCGAGCGCGGCGGGAAGCGTCGCGCCAATGGCGATCTGGCCATGGTTCGCCATCAGGCAGGCGTTGCGGTGGAACAGGCCCTTCGCCACGTAGCGCGCCAGCTCCTGGGTGCCGAAAGTGTCGTAGGGCACGAGCGGGATGTCGCTGCCGCCCGCCACCGCCACCATGTAGTGGAACGCCGGGATCGCTTTGTGCGCACACGCGAGCACGGTGGCATTGAGCGAATGCGTGTGCACGACCGCGTTCATGTCCGGGCGCGCGCGGTAGGCGGCGAGATGGAAGCGCCACTCGCTCGACGGCTTCTTCGCTTTCTTGTCGGGCACCTCGCCCTTGGCGTCGACGAAGACGATGTCGTGCAGGCCGATGGCGTCGTAGGCCATGCCCGTCGGCGTAATGAGCATCCCCCTTTTCCAGCGGCAGGAGACGTTGCCGGAGCGCCCGGGCGAGAGCCCGGAGCGGCTCATCGCGAGCGCGGTCTCGATGACGGCGTGGCGCGCATCCCGCTCCGCCCGCTTCATCTTCTCAGCCTTGGCGCCCTTGGCTTTGCCGCCCACGACGCGACGCTCCGCAAATAGGTTGTAGGCACTATGTGCCACAAGTTCTTTTGCGGATCATGAACATATGCCGGTGGTGCATGACCGAATGCACGCAGGCATGCATCGTCAACGGGATAACCGCTATTTTTCAGCGTGCTCGGGGTAGAGCGAGAGCAATCCCTCGCGCGTCGCCGGGCAGACACCCCGCTCGGTGACGAAGCCGGTGACGAGCCGCGCCGGCGTCACGTCGAAGGCGGGGTTGCCGGCGGGCGAGCCGGGTGCCGCAATCTCCACCGTGACGACGGAGCCGTCGGGCAGGCGCCCCGGCATCTTCAGGACTTCGTCGGCCGAGCGCTCCTCGATGGGGATCGACGAGCCGGATCGAAGCGTCCAGTCGATGGTCGAGTGCGGCAGCGCCACGTAGAACGGCACGTCGTTGTCGGCCGCGGCGAGCGCCTTCAGGTAGGTGCCGATCTTGTTGGCGACGTCGCCGTTCGCCGCCACCCGGTCGGTGCCGACGATGACGAGATCGACCTCCCCGTGCTGCATCAGGTGGCCGCCCGCGTTGTCGACGACGATCGTGTGCGGCACGCCGTGGCTGCCGAGCTCAAACGCGGTGAGCGACGCGCCCTGGTTGCGCGGCCGCGTCTCGTCGACCCAAACATGCACGGGGATGCCGGCGTCGAACGCCTGGTAGATGGGCGATGTCGCGGTGCCCCAGTCGACGCACGCGAGCCAGCCGGCGTTGCAGTGGGTGAGCACCTTGACCGGCTCGCCCGGCGCCTTCCTCGCGGCGATGTCGCGGATGATCTTGAGGCCGTGCTCGCCGATACGGCGGCAGGTCTCGACGTCCTCGTCGCAGATCTCGGCTGCGCGCCTGTAGGCCGCCGCGACGCGCTCGAAGTGCGGCAGGTTCTGAACGCTGAGCCGCATCTGCTCCAGCGCCCAGCGCAAGTTGATCGCGGTCGGGCGCTGCTTGGCCAGGAATTCGATGGCCCGATCGATGGCCTCGTCGGAGGCGTCCTCCCGTATCGCCATGGCGAGGCCGTAGGCGGCGGTGGCGCCGATCAGCGGCGCGCCGCGGACCTGCATCGTGAGGATGGCGCGCGCGGCCTCCTGCATCGACCTCAGCGGGACGACGACGAGCGCATGCGGCAGCCGCGTCTGGTCGATGATCTCGACCGTCGAGCCGTCGTCCGCGAGCCAGATGGTGCGGGTGGCCTTGCCGTTGATTTTCATGCGTCGCTGCCGGGGACCGGTGGGCCGAGGGGAACGTTGATCGTCGCTTTAAGGCCGCAGGCCGCGCAGCTCAAGACATACCACTCGGCATATGGTCGCGCCGACTGGTCGAGGATGGCGAGACCCGGCGCCTCGCATACGGGGCAGGCGACGGGCTCGATCGGACGCCGCGCGCCACGCCGCGATGCGAGCAAGCGCGGTGTGCACCTTGTCGGGCGGAAGTGGCTTTGTCGTCATCAATGTGCCTTCGAGCTCGCGCCACCAGGTCCCCTCTCTCTGGGGGAGAGGGGACTAGTGCCCCTCGAAGGCCAGGAGCGCGTGCGTGCGGATGCCGTGCTTGCGCAACAGGTCGAGCCCGCCCAGATCGGGCAGATCGACGAGGAACGCCGCGCCCGCAACGAGCCCGCCTGAGCGCGTGATCAGCTTCGCCGCCGCCTCCGCCGTGCCGCCCGTGGCGATGAGGTCGTCCACGATCAGGATGCGCTCGCCCGGCTTTATGGCGTCCTCGTGGATCTCGATGATGTCGACGCCATACTCGAGCTGATACTGCTGCCCGATGGTCTTCCACGGCAGCTTGCCCTTCTTGCGGATCGGGATGAAGCCGCAACCCAAGCGGTCGGCCATGGCCCCGCCGAGGATGAAGCCGCGCGCCTCGATCCCGGCCACGGCGTCGACGCCGCCGCCCTGATAGGGCGCCGCCATGCCCTCGATCGCCGCCTTGAAGCCCTGGGCATCGCCAAACAGCGTCGTCACGTCCCGGAACAGGATTCCGGGCTTGGGATAGTTCGGAATCGTGCGCACCAAGCGCCGCAGATCGTTCAACTTCGCCTCCCCGCAGCCAAATTGCCGGCGCAAAATACCAATATCTGGATGATGCGAAACAGAAAGTTTCGCCTGCGCAACGGACCAGCATCCGAACGCCGCCTTCCGTCGAAGGCGCTCGTGCGCGGGAGGCGTTTGTCAGGAGGGTAGCGCGTGGCCGATACGAATTTCGCCATGATGGGCGAGTCCGACGACTTGCCGCGTACGCTGCGGCGGGAGAAGGAAGCACGCGAGCGGGCCAAGCGCGAGGAGGAGGCGCGGAAGCGCAACGCCACGCTGACGCACGATTATGACAACAACCACCGGGCTGCGGTCGACGACCGGGCGGCGCGTGCGGGCGAGTTTGCCGCCGCGGGTGGCGGCGTCGTGACCGGGTTCGACGTGCCGTTCTTCCAGCTGATGCAGTTTTTCATCAAGGCGGTGTTCGCGGCGATCCCCGCGCTGATCCTTCTGGGCGTGATGCTGTGGTTTGCCGGCGCGGCCTTGAAGAGCGCCTATCCGGGGCTCGTGCATACCGAGGTCGTCATCCGGGTCCCGCGTTAGTCGGACACACGCGCCGGCGCGGCACCCCTACGCCAGGAGCAGACTAAACGATAGCGATCATGGACGGCGGCTAAGGGCCACAGGCGGAGGTACCGCTCGGCCCGCGGGCAGGATCGAGGCACCCTCACTTGCCTCTAGCCTGTTCCTCATCGTCGACTCGACGGCACACCTCTGCCCACTCTTCTCTCGTCATGTGCGTCATCTGATCCCAGATCTGCTCGCACTCGGTCATCCGTGCCACCAGAACGGGGGGTTCGCGCGCAGCGGCAACGTTCTGCTCTGAGACCTCCGCTATCCGTACGACCGCGGTCCGTGCCACCAGAGCCGGGGGCTCGTGCGCAGTGGCATCGATTTGCTCTGAGACTCCCGCTATCTGTACGACCGCTGTCCGTGCTGCCAGAACTGGCGGTTCGTGCGCAGTGGCATCGTTTTGCTCTGAGACCTCCGCTGCCCGTGCGACCGTCATCCGTGCCGCCAGCACGGACGGTTCGCGCACGGTGGCAACGTTCTGCTCTGTGACCTCCGCTGCCCGCGCGACCGCCATCCGTGCCGCCAGCACGGACGGTTCGCGCACGGTGGCGATGGTCTGCGCTGAGACCTCTGCTATCCGTACGACAGCCATCCGTGCCACGAGAGCTGGCGGTTCGCGCACAGTAGCAATGGTCTGCGCCGAGACTCCCGCTGTCCGTGCGACCGCCATCGGCGCCACCAGTGTTGGCGGTTCGCGCGCGGTGCCGATGGTCTGCTCTGTGACTTCCGCTGTCCGTGCGACCGCCGTCTGCGCCACCAGTGCTGGCGGTTTGTGCGCAGTGGCGATGGTCTGCGCTGAGACTTCCGCTATCCGCGCGACCGCCATCGGTGCCGCCAGTGCTGGCGGTACGCGCACCGTGGCAATGGTCTGCGCTGAGACGTCCGCTATCCGCGCGACCGCCATCGGTGCCACCAGTGCTGGCGGTTCGCGCACTGTGGCGATGCTCTGCTCTGTGACAACCTTCGCCCCGCGAAGCGTCAGTCGAACTTGCTCGTTCGAGTGTGCCATGAACTCGCGGGCCATGAGCAGCCCGCTCAGCACCACCACAAGCGATAGGAGGATGCGCACCCGCCACCCCAATGCCAAACGTCTCAATGACGCCGACTACGAACGCGCGGAAACGTCCTAAGCTGATTTGCTAAGCCCGGTCAACGGCGTAGACAGCAGAGCCAAGCCTTCGCCGCTTTCTCGGCAGGCGCTCGCTCGTCGGCCTGCCGCTCTGCGGCCCGCGGTAGGTGTGGCTCAAAAGCGCGCTCAGAACTTGAAGCCAACTCCGAAGGTCACTTCTTGCGTGACGACGTGAATGTCCGTGAACACCGCGTTCGTCGTCCCTTCGAAGAATGTGGGGCTGAAGCTGCCCAGGTCCGAGTAACGGTACTCGCCGCGAAGCAGCCAGCCGTCATGGACCATCCACTCAAGGCCTCCGCCGGCCGTCCAGCCTGTCAGGTTCGCGCTGCGAGTGTCCGTTAAGATTTCGGAGATGGGACCGGCTGTCGTGCACCACGGGCCGGCAAAACTACACGTGAGATTAGCGCTGACCCTCTGGAACGCCGCACCTGCTGTGCCGTAGACGAGCACGCTGGGCACCACGAGAAAGCCCGCACGGCCCCGGATGCTCGCATCTCCGCGCACCTCGATCGACGCGGTGTCGATATCGTCTACGGTCGGGGGAAAAAAGCCGCAATCCGTCGTGCAGCCTGGGATGCCACGAGTGACCTCGGATTTATTGCCGAATCCAACGTCGCCCTCTACGCCAAGAACCCAGTCCTGAAGTTGCAGGTTGAAACCCGCATAGCCCGAACCGTGCAGCGCTGAAGTGTTGAACCCCCGCGGACTCGACGCATCGGGGGAGAAGAAGTTGAAGCCCCCCGTGGTACACGCATCGCCAAAGCAATTCGTGGTCCAGTCGGTGTCTGTCCACTTGCCGCCGATCCCGGCCCCCACGTATAGGCCCGTCCATGAGGCTACGACGGGCCCAGCCGCCGCAGGCGTAACCACGACAAATGCGACGAAGAACGCCACACCAACGAGTTGCCGGCTCATGGTGCCCCCATGGCGTATATGCTCTGTTCACGAATCATCAGCATAGACCCAGGCGGCCCAAGCGGCAATTTCAAGCGAGCCTCGAGCTCTCGAGCTCATGTCGCGGCCCTTTTCCGCAACTAGCCAGCTCGGAGAAATGAGAGGTCGTCGCTACCCCGGAGCAGAGCTGCGTTTCCCCCGCCCTCTTTGGCTTGTATCGGCGCCGCAACGTCGATTCGGCCTGCGAATCAGGGTACCAACGAGCAAGTAAGGAAAAACTAGGGCGGGACGGGCCATTCGCTTAGGGCTTAGGTTCGCCCAGCCTCGGTCTGCTCGAACGGGGAGACAGCCCACGCGCCTCGCCCTCACGCTCGCCGTGACTGCCGCGCTCATCGCGCCCGCGAGTGGCCGCGACCTCGATCGGTCGGCGGCGAGGACGCACGACGTGGAGCAGCATCAGCGCGCAGTCGAGCGTGAAATATTTCCGCAGCCCCGACGTGCTGGCCGAGCGGGATGGCGGCGACGACGACCGCGGCCGCTGCCTTCCGCCCGTCAGCGGTCTCGGCAAGCAATGGGTCGGCCTCAAAGGGGCGCTCGACGCCGCGCGCAAGGACTGGATGGAGCGCGTGCGCTACGACCACGGCGAGATCTTCGTCGACATGAGCCACGCCGCCCGGGTGGGAAGCCGCTGCAGCCGCGTCTCCATCGGCTCGTTCCTCGGCCGCGTGATGTACCGCTGCGAGGTCATCGCGCAACCGTGCAAGGCGCGGTTCGAGCAACGCGGGGCGGCGCGAACGGCGTCGCTGGATGCAGCACCGGATGTGACTGCGCCGCCAGCTCCGCCTCCGCCGGAGACCACGGCTCCGCGCAAGATCGCAAGCCCGCTGGCGGTCTGGAAGCGGCTCACGCGACCGCTGCGCCGCCGCGACTATCGCGCCGCGCCCGAGCCCGAGCCTACACTGCCGCCGGACCAGAGGCCGCTCAGCGTGCGGCATGCTACGCTGTTCATCGGGCACATCGTCATGGGCGCCTTGGGCACCATGGAGCTGGCCCCGACCTCGGGTATCGCCTACGCACACGAGCTGCTGAACGCTATGGCCGAGTTTCCGATATTGTACCGGGCGCTGGCGATCAACGCGCCGTAGCCGGACGCGCAGCCAGCCCGGTGCATCGGCCATGACTGACCACGACCGGATCGCGTTCTACGAGCGGCAGGCCGAGGAAGCCTACAGCCGCATGTACGACGCCACGTCCTCATCTGACGCCACGGCGCGCTACAGCGACGCCAAAGAAGCGCTGCACAGCGCCATCGCGCTTGCCCACGGGCTGGGTCAGCCGGAGACCGCTAAGCGGCTCGAAGCGCGGCTCGCGCAGATCAAGGCGGTGTTCCGCTCGCAGTTCTCGTGACTTTTGCAACCGCGAAACGATGCGGTGGACACGGACTCAATGGCAGGCAGAATGTGCGTGTCGGGGGTATGAAAAGTCCATGGGGGGCTTGGGAGGTAGCTATGCCGGCCGATCTGACCACGCACCCAGTCCTCAACCGCGCAGCAAGACCTCACACCCATCCTCTCCGCCGTCGCTGCCGTGGGCCTCGCAACCGGTGCCGCGTTGCCGGCGCGGGCCGACACAATCACCGAGCAGGAAGCGCACGCCATCGGCGTCGATGCCTACGTCTATTTCTACCCCCTCATCACCATGGACATAACGCGCCGGCAGCTCACCAACGCTTCCGCCGGCAGCGGCTTCGGCCACGGCCCAATGAACACGATCTCCAACGTGCCGGCGTATCCGGCGGCCGATGATCGCGTCGTCGTGCGCCCCAACTTCGACACGCTCTACTCCGTCGGCTACCTCGATCTCACCAAGGAGCCGATGGTCGTCTCGGTGCCCGATACGCACGGACGCTATTACCTGCTCCCCATGCTCGATATGTGGTCGGACGTATTTGCCTCGCCGGGCTGGCGCACGACCGGAACGCAAGCCGGAAACTTCCTGGTTGCGCCGCCGGGCTGGCGCCCCGATCTCAGGGCCCGCTTCGCCGAAGAATTCAAGCTGCCCGCCGGCACGCGGCGCATCGATGCGCCGACGCCATACGTGTGGATCATCGGGCGCACCAAGACCGACGGCCCCGCCGACTACGACGCCGTGCACGAGATCCAGGCCGGCTACAAGATCACGCCGCTCTCGGGATGGGGCAAGCCTCCGCAGCCGGCCGCATCCGCGCCCGACCCCGGGATCGACATGAAAACGCCGCCCAAGGTGCAGGTCGACACCATGCCAGCGGCTCAATATTTCGCCTACGCGGCCGATCTCCTCAAGCTGCACCCGCCGCATATCACCGACGACCCGATCGTCGCGCGCATGCGGCGCATTGGGCTCGAGCCGGGGAAAAGCTTCGACCTTGCGAGCGCCGACGCGGCCGTGCAGCGGGGGCTCGCAAGCGCGCCTGCGGACGGACAGAAGCTGATGGCGTGGAAGATCCCGACCCTCGCGCGCGTCGCCAACGGCTGGTCGATGAACACCGATACGATGGGCGTGTATGGCAACTACTATCTGAAGCGTGCGATCGTGGCACAGGTCGGGCTCGGCGCGAACCTGCCCGAGGACGCGATCTATCCGCTCAATCTCGCCGACGACACGGGCAAGCCGCTCGACGGCACCAACGCGTACATGCTGCACTTCGACAAGAGCGCGCTGCCCCCCGTCGATGCGTTCTGGTCGATCACGCTCTACGATACGGATGGGTTCCAGGTGGCGAACGTCTTGAACCGCTTCGCGGTCAGCAGCTGGATGCCGTTCAAGTACGACGCCGACGGCTCTCTCGATCTCTACTTCCAGAGCGAGAGCCCCGGCGCGGACAAGGAGGCCAACTGGCTGCCGGCGCCGAAAGAACCCTTCACCCTGACCATGCGGCTCTACGCGCCCATGTCGGCGGCCCTGACGGGCAAGTGGAACCCGCCGCCCGTCGTGCAGCAGAGGGCGACGGCTGGCGTCGGCGAGAGCTCGCTTGCCGGTCAGGGTTCCACCAAGTAGCCCCTCACTGTGGTCCCGGTGCCATGTACGTGAGATAGGCGATGACGGCGTCGAGGTCGGCGTCGGAGATTTTGGACGGATCGAAGCCCGGCATGATCTGGCCCGGCCACGTGCGCACCGACTTTGGGTTGCGGATCAGCTTGCGCAGGGCCTCGGGCGTAAAATACTGCGTCGGGCTCATGGGCTGGCCGAGGTCGGGCCCGAGCTCGCCGACACCTGCGCCCTTCATGCGGTGGCACGGCATGCACTGGACCGTGAATACCTCCTGCCCGCGCCTCGCCGGCGCATCGGTGGGCAGGCTCACGTCAACCGCCATCTGCGGCCAGCGGTGCGCGGGCGACTCCACTCCCGTGAGCGCTATCGTCTGATACGGCCACTGCTCGCTCCCGATGCCTGAGCGCTCGGGATGCTCCCACACGAGATAGAACGGCCCGGCGCTCGCCTGCTTGCCGGGGAGATTGGGCCAGGGTGCAGCCGGATCCTCCACCGCGACCCAGGCGACGCTACCGCCGGACGCACCCTTGTCTATGAGCGCGCGCGGGAGTTGCGAGACGAAGCCGTCGGAGGCGCGCGCCTCGATAGTATCGAGCGCAGGGTCGGATGCGGCGGGAACGAGGGCGAGCAGCGGCACCGCGCGGAACGTCATCGGGGCGCCGTAGGCGACGTCAGCGGGAATGGCGATCGTCGCCGCGTCGGGGCGCGTGAGCAGCTCAGCCGCGGTATAGACCTGCGTCTTGTCGCCGAGCGAAACCGTCAGCGTCGGCGCGTCGGCGCGAGCCGCTCCGATCCAGACAAGGCTGCCCGCGAGCGCGAGCAGAGCGATAGCAAGACGCATCTTCAATCCTCCTTGCCGCCCCACGCAGCGGCCCCGGGCATTTGTAGCACCGCCGCGCGATTGCTATCCTGCTTCTTTGCAGGTCAGAGCGAGGCACTGCTACCCATGTCCAGCGACAGCGCCAAACCGCAACAGGAGCTGCAACGAAATCGCGGGCGCGCTCGACGTGCTCTTCACGCTGCGCGAGGAGTTCGCGCAATGGCTCGAGGAGGCGCAAAGCGAGGAGCGCAAGGAGGAGCTGGAGAACGTTTTCCGGCATGTCGCGGCCATGGAGGAGGAATACAAGCGCCGGCGCGAGGTGGCGCAGCGCAAACTGGCGGGAGACTAAACCGCGTCGGCTAACCGGCGCAGGGCCTCCACCATGGCCGGCGCGACGCCCATCTCACTCATGTCGTGACCGGCACCCTCGATGATTTCCAGACGGCAGTCGGGCCACGCCTCGGTGAGGGCGTAGGCGGCTCTCGGCGGGCACAGGAGGTCGTAGCGGCCCTGCACGATGTGGCCGGGAATGCCCTTGAGCTTTCCGGCTTCGTGCAGGAGCTGGCCCGGCTCGAGGAAGAAGCCGTTGCGGATGTAGTGCCCTTCCATGATCGCCGTCGGCGGCAGACGGCCCTCCGTCGGCGGCTCGCCTTCGAGGCGCGGCTTGCCCGGCGTCAATACGGAGAGCCGGCGCTCATAGGCGGCCCAGATGCGCGCAGCGCGCCCCTGCACCGCCGGGTCGGAATCGGCGAGGCGGGCAAGGTAGGCTGCGAGCGGATCGGCGCGCTCGGGCTCGGGCAGGTAGCCGACGAAATCGGCGTAGAGATCGGGGCGGAAAATTCGCGGACCGTCGACGAAGGCCCATTGGACCTCCTCGGCTGTGCCGAGAAAGACCGCGCGCAGCACGAGGCCCAGCACGCGGTCGGGGTGTGCTTGCGCGTAGGCGAGCGCGAGCGTCGAGCCCCACGAGCCGCCGACGAGGAACCAACGCTCGATACCGAAATGCTCGCGGATGCGCTCGAGATCGGCGACGAGGTGCGGCGTCGTGTTGGCCTCGAGTGACAGGTGTGGATGGCTGCGGCCGCTCCCGCGCTGATCGAGCAGCACCGCCCGGAAGCGATTGGGATCGAACAGCGCCCGGTGTAAATGCTGCGCGCCGCTGCCCGGTCCCCCGTGCAGGAACAGCGCCGGGATGCCGTCGGCGCGGCCGACCTCCTCGACGTAGATCCAATGGCCATCGCCGACGTCGAGCATGCGCGCATCGTAGGGGCGCAGCTTGCCATCCGACGCCTCGGCGCTTTTTTCCTCGACGGGTTGGCTCATGGCTACAGCAGCGGCACCAGATACGTGACGACGCCGCGGACCTGCGGCTGGCTCTCCTGCCCCGGAGGGTTATCGGGGAGACGCACGCCCGAGTAGAAGAGCTGGACGTGCAGGTTCTCGAATGGCCCGGACATCGGCAGGTACTCGACCTCGAAGTTGATCTCGTTCTGGCGCGACTGCGATGCGCCCGTGGTCGGATCGATGACGTTGAAGCCCTTCCCATAGCGCATCTGAAACTTCAACCCGTCGGTGATGATACGCGAGAAATCGTAGGCCGCGCCGACGACAACCGTGGTTTCGCCCGCATCGTTGAAATTGAGCTGGTCGAGCACCGTATAGGCCGGGAAGCTGCCAAACGGGCCGTTGAGGTCGGCGCCCTTGCCGTTCTCGGAGATCGCCGCGAGGATCGTCGCATCGTGGTAGCTGGCGGCAACGCGGCCCGAGACCTGCGAGGTCTCGAAGGGTGAGCCCGGCATCAGCTCCTCGCCGATGGTGCGCTGGTCGGTGTAGTTGGCGCTCACGCGGAACTGCACGCCACAGGCAAGCTTCGGGAATATCCAGTCGAGCTCGGCGAACGCGGTATTGAGCGTGTCGGGGATGGTGTAGTCGATGGCACCGAGCGTCAGCCCGGCGACCGGCACGATCTTGGCGCCGGCGACGATGACGCCGCGATCCTCGGTGACGCCCAGCGCTTGAGAGAACGGCACGAAGTAGCTGCTGATCGCGCGCCTTGAAGCCCCACAGGTAGGCGACGCCGTAGTCGAGCGTCTGCGCCTCGTCGCGGCGGCGCATAAGTCCTACGCCCTCGACCGTGTTGGGGATCATGCGATTGTCCTGCGGATTGATGTAGGGCGTCTTGATGAGCTGACGCCCGACGACGAGCTCCTGCCCGAACCCGCGCATGCGCGCGTTGGCGACGGCGACCGAGCTCACCTCCGCCTGCTGGTCGGTGAGCAGAAGCGTGCCGCCCTCGTCCTCGGGCGCGTAGAGCGGCTGCGCGCTGGCGACCGCGGCCTCGAGCTGCAGCCAGTCATCGTGCCAGCCGGAACGGAAGCCCAGCGCGGAGCCGCCGGCCCAGGCCTGCGAGACCGAAGCGTCACTGTTGTGCCGATCGAGGTAGCCGGTGCGCAGGTAGAGATCGACCTTCATGTCGCGGAAGAACGGGTCGTCGTAGCGCAGCCGCTCCTTGAGGTCCTCGAGCAGCACCGGGCCTTCAGGCTTAGGCACAGCGGGGCCGAACTGCGGCAGCCGGGCTACGGGACCACCGGGCAGCAATTGCTGGCGCTGGAACGTCCTCTCGATGGGGCTGTAGACGTCACCGGCATTGGAAGGCACACGCTCGGCGTCGTCGTCCTGGTCGGCACGAGCAGGCAATGCTCCGAGCCCCACGCCGTGAAGCGCAGCGGCGGCGAGCAGAGTTGCGGCGAGCGGCGAGAATTGCCGCCGGCTGTTCATGGCATGGGACCGTATGGCCGAATTGGAAAGCACGCCGGACCCCGCTCGCGCGGTAGCAGAGGGCGGGTGGAGCGACAAGTCGCACAAGCCGTTCCCGCGGGAACTGAAGCGCCGCTGGCGTCGTGTCTACTCTCCTCGGCCGGCGATCTCGGGGTCTGTAAACCCGGGCTCGAGACCGGCGAAAAAACGTGTCTAGAGAGGAGACTAAAATGAAGACCCGATACCTCGCCCTCGCCGCCCTCGTGGCGGCCGGCGGCGCGGTTTCAACGCTGCCTGCGAGCGCGATGCCGGACGATGCGGCCGCTGTCGTGAGCTGCCAGGACATCTGGGTGATGCGCAACCAGATCTACAAGGACAACGGCTACTGCTTCAAGACCAAGCGGGCCCGCAGCTACTTCGGCAACGGCGGATGCTGGGTCGACGACGAGAGCGATGTGCAGATGTCGTGGAAGGAGCGCAAGCTCGTGATGAAGTACGCGCATTGGGAGACGGTGAAGGGATGCTGAACCTCGGAGGCCGGGGTCGCAAGACTCCCGGCCCTCCTGGTTATGACGCGCCGACATCAAAGCGAGCTTGTCGGCCTTGGCTGCTTGCCCGTCACCACACAATAACGGTTTTCGATCGATTGCTGCGCCGCGCAATCGATTGCGAACGCCAAGCCCGATGTCACTTGCTACAATTCGATGCTGACCACGATTAGGTCGCCGGCGGACTCGTCCGCGATTCCGCCATGCAAAGGAGAGTTACCCCATGGACCTCACGTCATTGATCATCCAGCTCATCGGCGGTGCCGTCGGTGGCAATGCCGCCGGGGCGGTTTCCAAAGACACGAGCCTGGGGACGCTCGGCAACACCATCGTCGGCGCGCTCGGTGGCGGCGTCGGCGGGCAGATCCTCAGCGCCGTTCTCGGCTTGGGCGGCACGGCCGCGGCCTCCGGGCTGGATATCGGCGCCATCATTTCCGCCTTTGTGACGGGCGGCGTCAGCGGCGGCCTCACTGCGCTCGTCATCGCGCTCATTAAATCGAAGATGTCCGCCTGACCTGCTGCCCTGCTAAGGCTCCGGCCGCTTCGCGCGCAACGGCTCTAAAATTCGGTCGTCTCGAATACGTCGTCGATCTTGGCGACCACGTCGTTCATGGCGTTCGGCGCCAAATTGCTCGTGTTGACGACGACGCAAAAATCGGTGCCATCGGGACGCGAGGCGGCAAAGCTGCTGGTGCCGGCCATGCCGCCGGAGCGGGCCCAGCGTCCGCTGCGCCGCGGCCCGAAGCCCCAGATGGCGTAGTGACCCGCAAAACGGGCAACCGCGCCTGCGGTCGCCGCCATGCCGCCGGCCGCGTCCATCACCTCCGTCAGCCAGTCTTGGCCGCCGTATGGCAGCGGCGCCCAAACCTTCTTGTCGGGGAACTCCGGCGTGAGCCCGGTTCCCGGCTGGTCGTAGAAACCCTCGCCGGGGAGCCGCATGTCCTTGCGCGTGTGCGCGACGAATACCGCGTCGATGCCGAGCGGCGCCGTCACGCGAGCTTTCAGCGCGTTGCCATAGGTGTCTCCCGCGGCCTTCTCGGCGACGAGCCCAAGCATCAGGTAGCCGAAGTTGGAATAGCTCTCCTTGCTGCCGGGATCGAACTGCAGCGGCTCGCCCACCATGTAGCGCGCGATGTCCCACTTCGTCGGCGCATTGCGCAAGCCGAGCTTGTTGGCGATCTCGCGCATCTTAAAGCAGGGGTCGAAGCGGGCGGCCTTGCGGTCCCAGCCGCCCTTGTGATCGAGAAGCTGGCCAACCGTGATGGTGCGCAGGCGCGGGTCGACCGATTGGCCGGGGAGCGCCGCCCGCTCCAGGCCAAGGTAGGGGAACACGGCCGTGTCTGTCTTCGCGGCGCTCCCTTGCACCAGGTTGTAGATCAGCGCCTCGGTGAAAGCCTTGCTCACGCTTGCCAGCCGAAATGGGCTCGCAGTCCCGGTCACGGGATAGTCGGGCTCGGCCCAGGTGTAGGCGCGTTCGAACAGCACCTCGCCTTGACGCGCGACCGCCACGGCGCCGGCGCGAATTCCGCGCTCCTCCATGAATCCGCGCATGATGGCGTCGATGGCATCGAGCTTGGCGAACGGCTCGCCGGTGATGGTCCAGCGGCGCGCAGCGGCGGATGCCGGCCCGCGCGGCAGCGCCGACAGCAGCAGCGCACTGCCGATGGCGGCGAGACTTTCGCGGCGACTGAGAGTCCGTTCGATGCGCATTGATCCGCGACCTTCGATCGCCGGTTCGCTCGCGCCGCAGGCACATCCGCGCGCAGACGCTGCCTACCACACGAACGGGATCAGCGCCTTCGTCCGTCGCTTGTAGGCCGGAAACTCCTGCGGGAACTGCCGCGCTATAAGCTCGTCCTCGGCTCGTACACGCCAAAGAAAGAGCGGCGTCAGAACAAGCAACAGAAACACGAACACACCGCCGGCGACGATCGCGGAACCGAGGCACGCGAGGATTCCGCCCGTGTACATCGGATGGCGCACATATCGATACGGCCCCGATGCCACGAGCTCGTGGTCCTCCTTGGCGGAGACGGTCTGGCTCCAGTTCCGCCCGAGCGTCTGCCGCGCCCAGACGAGAAACGTCATTCCCACGGCGGTGACAGCGAGGCCGACGCTGCTCAAGACGGGACCGACCGGCGCGAAGTTCACGAACCCGAATATCGGCAGGCGTGGAAGCAGTAGCGCGACGATCATTGCGACCAAGAGGCCGAAGCTTTGCGCCAGGTGCGGCTGAGTATCCCGCTTCACGCCTATCGCCGACACGGTCAGATAGACGACAAGCCCAATCCAGGCGGCATCGACGAGCCAAATGAAAGCGTGGGTCATCGGGATCCTCCCTAGGCGGTGCCGGGAGCCGGTCTCGCCACTAGACCTTCCCCAGCACGCGCCCCGCGACCGCGTCGAGCTTCTGCATCAGCGCGGGATCGCGCGCCTCCGGCGCGGTGATGATCGCCACATCGAGCGCGGGTCGGAGCCGATCGGGCAGGGCGGGTGCTCGCGCGGGAACTGCTCGGCGAGCTGATGCACGAGCCGGTGCGCCTTCTCCGTGTTGTCCTTCATCACGGCGATGACGGCCGCCACGTCGACGTGCGCGAACTCGTCGTGCCAGCAGTCGTAGTCGGTGACCATGGCGACCGTCGCGTAGCAAATCTCAGCCTCACGCGCGAGCTTGGCCTCCGGCATGTTGGTCATGCCGATCACGTCGCAGCCCCAGCTCCGGTAGAGGAAGGATTCGGCGCGCGTGGAGAACTGCGGGCCCTCCATGGCGAGGTAGGTGCCGCCCGTGGTGACGGCGATGTTCTCCGCTTTCGCGGCCGCCTCGGCGGCCGCGACGAGCAGCGGGCTCACCGGGTGCGCCATCGACACGTGCGCGACGCAACCGTCGCCGAAGAAGCTCTTCTCGCGCGCGAAGGTGCGGTCGATGAACTGGTCGGGCAGCACGAAATGCCCTGGCGGGTACTGGTCCTTGAGCGAGCCGCAGGCGGAGATCGACACGAGATCGGTGACGCCCGAGCGCTTCAAGGCATCGATGTTGGCGCGGTAGTTGATGTGCGTAGGCGAGATGCGATGGCCGCGCCCGTGGCGGGGCAGGAAGCGGAACGGCAGCCCGTCGAGCTCGGCAAACAGGATCTCGTCCGAGGGCTCGCCCCAGGGGCTCGTGACCTTCTCCCAGTGCGGGTTCTTGATGCCGGGCAGATGGTAGAAGCCGCTGCCGCCGACGATCCCCAGAACGGACTTGGTCACCGATGCCTCCTTACCCAGTGCAACAGCGGCGGATATGGCATGGCGACGCGCGGGCAGCCAAGCGAAAAGCCCGCGTGCGGCGACGGCCCTCTGTCACATTGGAGGGGTCGCAGCGGCTCCTCAACGTTGGATCAACGGGTGCAGTCCACCTCTCCCATGGGGAGAGGTCGGCTGGACGTGCCCAGCACGACAGCCGGGTGAGGGGTGGTGCGCTTCATCGAGGTGGTAACCCCTCACCCGCTCGCATCTCCGATGCTCGCGACCTCTCCCGTCCATGCGGAGCATGGCTTCGCCATGACGGGAGAGGTAAGGGCATACGCTCCTACTGAAGTAACCGCAGCCCCGGCCCTAGTGCTTCACGCCGCTCCAGACGAGCCGCTTCGCCGCGTAGAGGACGAGCGTCGTGACGAGGAGGTAGAGCAGCACCTGCCAGCCGATGCGCTTGCGCGAGTCGAGGGTCGGGTCTGCCGACCAGGCGAGGAAAGCGGCGATGTCGCGCGCGTTCTGGTCGAGCGAGCCCTTGGCGCCGGCATCCGGCTGGTACTCGACGACGTTGTCCTTCGACAATGGCGGCGGCATCGCGAGCTGATGACCGGGGAAGGTCACGTTGTAGTACATGCCGTCCGCGACCTGCACGCCGGCCGGCGGATCGGTGTAGCCGGTGAGCAGGTTGTGAATGTAGTCCGGGCCACCTTCCTGGTAGCCGCGCGCGATGTCGACCAGCATCCAGAACCAGTGCGTGTACCAGGGCGCAGTGCTTTCCAGCGAGCGCGCCTTGGCGATGAGCGAAAGGTCGGGCGGCAGCGCGCCGTTCTGGGCCGCGCGCGCCTGCTTGTCGTTCTTGAAGGGGCCGAGGATGGGATCGGCGAGGCCCGGAAGGCGGTCGATAGGGTTGCCCTGGTCGTCGAGCTCGCCCGAGATCTTGTTGGGCCAGCCGATGGCGAGCGCCTTGACGGAGGCCTCGGGGAACTGCGGGCCGCCCGGCTCGGCGAGATTGCGAAAGCGCACGCGCTTCAGGCCGTGGCAGGCTGAGCAGACGTTCTGATAGATCTGGAAGCCGCGTTGAAGCTGCGCTTGGTCATACTGGCCGCGGAAACCCGCAAACGGCCAGGATTGACGCTCGGTCGCGTGCTCCTCGCCCGCGTCCTCGGCTTTGACGGCCCCCGCCCCAGCGAGCGACACCAGGCCGAGAAGCAAGACCGCCGCGAACCTGCAGGCCAGATCGGCTCTGCTCATGGAAGCCCCCTTAGACCTTTGCCGCCGCGGCGGATGCCGATGGCGCCGCGTTCTTGCCCAACACCGCCTCGGTGATGGAGCCGGGCAGCGGCCGCGGTTTCTCCAGCAGGCCGACGATCGGCAAGACGAGAAGGAAGTGCGCGAAATAGTAGGCCGTGAAGATCCGTGCCCAGAACACATAGATCTCGTCCGGCGGCTTGGAGCCGAGGTAGCCGAGCGCCACGCACGTGAACACGAACAGCCAGAAGAACCAGCGGTAGAGCGGCCGGTACTTGGTCGAGCGCACGCGGCTCGTATCGAGCCACGGCACCAGGAACAGCACCGCGATCGAGGCGAACATTGCGATGACGCCGAAGAGCTTGGACGGGATCGCGCGCAGGATCGCGTAGTAGGGCAGGAAATACCACTCCGGCACGATGTGCGGCGGCGTCACGAGGTTGTTTGCCGGCGTGTAGTTGTCGGCGTGGCCGAGGTAGTCGGGCAGGAAGAACACGAACCAGGCGAACAGGATCATGAAGGCGAACATGCCGACCGCATCCTTCGACGTCGCATAAGGGTGCATCGGCACGGCGTCCGACGGCGTCTTGACGTCGAGCCCGATGGGGCTGTTCTGGCCGACGAGATGCAAGGCCCACAGGTGCAGGCCGACGAGGCCGGCGATCACGAACGGCAGCAGGTAGTGCAGGCTGTAGAAGCGATTGAGGGTGACGCCCGACACCGAGTAGCCGCCCCACAGCCATTCGACGATCGTGGTGCCGAGGCCCGAATAGATGCTGTCGAGCGAGGAGAAGAGGTTGGTGATGACGGTCACGGCCCAGAAGCTCATCTGCCCCCAGGGCAGCGAGTAGCCCATGAAGGCCGTCGCCATCATGGTGAGGAAGATCAACACGCCGATGATCCACAGCACCTCGCGCGGGCTCTTGTAGGAGCCGTAGTAGAGGCCGCGGAAGATGTGGATGTAGGCGGCGAGAAAGAACATCGAGGCGCCGACCGCGTGCAGGTTGCGGATCAGCCAGCCGTAGTTCACGTCGCGGCGGATCGCCTCCACCGAGTTGAAGGCTTCGGTCGCGCTCGGCTGGTAGTGCATGGCGAGCACCACGCCGGTCACGATCTGCGCCATCAGGAAGAAGGTCAGGATGCCGCCGAACGTCCACCAGTAGTTGAGGTTGCGCGGGGTGGGGAAGTCGACGAACTGGGTGTGCATCAGGCGCCCGACGGGCAGGCGCACGTCCATCCACTTCGCAAAGCGCGACTTGGGTTCGTAGGTCGATGCGTGAAGAGCCATGGCCCTCTTGCTCCTCAGCCGATCTTGAGCTTGGTGTCGGTCAGGAAGGAGTAGACCGGCACCTCGAGATTGCGCGGCGCCGGGCCTTTGCGGATGCGCCCAGCGGTGTCGTAGTGCGAACCGTGGCACGGACACAGCCAGCCGCCGTAGTCGCCGCGCTTGTCGCCGAGCGCCTGGCCTTTCGGGATGCAGCCGAGGTGGGTGCAGATCCCCACCATCACGATCCACTCCTCGTGGCCCTTTATGGTGCGGTTTTCATCGGCGGCGGACGCCGATTCCGGCAGCGCGTCGTTGCGCGCCGAATCATCGCGCAGCTCTCCGAGGTCGACGGCCTTGGCCGAAGCGATCTCCTCGGGCGTGCGGTGGCGGATGAAGACCGGCTTGCCGCGCCATAGAACGGTGATCGCCTGTCCGACCTTGACGGGGGTGATGTCGACCTCGATCGAAGCCAGCGCCAGCGCGCCGGCGTCCGGGTTCATCTGATCTATGAACGGCCACAGCGCAACGGCGCCGCCGACGGCAACGAAGGCGTTGGCCGCGAGGATGATGAAATCCCTGCGGGTCGGTTCTTCGGCGTCAATTGCCACGGGTGCCTCCGCATCGAGGAAGTGCCGCACTGCGCATTTGCCGTCCGGGGCCGGACGGGGCTCGAGGTTCCTCCCTCTCGAACCCGCGCAGTCTGCGATAGGCCTACAGAATAGGCCCAATAGCCATGCGGTTTTTTGACATTCTTCCCGGCTGCTCTCAACCCTCGCAGGTCAAAAATGCGGGGGGCAATTTGGCGCATGCCGATGGCAACCGTGCGCGCGCTCGCTACTCGGCCGCATCGGCGGCGTCGCGCGCGAGGAAGCCGCCCGACTGTCGCCTCCACAACTCGGCGTAGAGGCCGCCGCGGCGAAGCAGCTCGGCGTGGCTGCCCTGCTCGATGACGCGGCCAGCGTCCATGATGATGAGGCGGTCCATGGCGGCGATGGTCGAGAGCCGGTGGGCGATGGCGATAACTGTCTTGCCCATCATGAGGTTGGCGAGCTGCTCCTGGATCGCCGCCTCGACCTCGGAGTCGAGCGCGCTCGTCGCCTCGTCGAGCACGAGGATCGGCGCATTCTTGAGCAGCGCGCGCGCGATCGCGATGCGCTGGCGCTGGCCGCCCGACAGCTTGACCCCCCGCTCGCCAACGTGCGCGTCGTAGCCCTCGCGGCCGTGCAGGTCCTGCAGGCCGCCGATGAACTCGTGCGCGTGCGCGCGCTCGGCCGCCATGATCGCCTGCGTCTCGCCCGCGTCGGGGCGGCCATAGAGGATGTTATCGCGCACCGAGCGGTGCAGGAGCGAGGTATCCTGCGTCACGACGCCGATCTGGCTGCGCAGGCTGTCCTGGGTGACGTGAGCGATGTCCTGGCCGTCGATGAGGATGCGCCCGTGCTCCAGGTCGTGGAAGCGCAGGAGCAGCGACACGAGCGTCGACTTGCCGGCGCCCGAGCGCCCGACGAGGCCGACCTTCTCGCCCGGCGCCACGTGCAGCGACAGGTTCTGGATGACGCCGCCCGGCTTGCCGTCGCCGGGCGTGCGCGTGTGCCCGTAGTCGAAGCTCACGTCGTCGAACTCGATGGAGCCACGCTTCACGTCGAGTGGCTTGGCGTCCTCGGCATCGACGACCGAGAACGGGCGCGCGATCGTCATCATGCTTTCCTGAACGACGCCGACGTTCTCGAAGATGCCGGCGAGCGTCCACATGAACCAACCCGACATATTCATGAGCCGGAAGATGAGGCCGGTGACGACGCTGATGGCGCCGATCGATATCTCGCCGCGGCTCCACAGCCACAAGGCGAGCCCCGTGGTGCCGACGAGAACGGTGCCGTTCAGCGTCCACAGCACCGCCTCCATGATGGTGTTGAGGCGGAGCTGGTCCTGGTAGCGGGCGAGGTGCTCGTCGATCGCCTCGCGCGCGTATTGATCCTCGCGCTCGGTGTGGGCGAAGAGCTTGACCGTCATGATGTTGGTGTAGATGTCGACGATGCGCCCCGTGAGCATCGAGCGCGCCTCCGACATGACGCCCGACAGCTTTTCGATCTTGGGCACGAAATAGTTGAGCGTCACCGCATAGCCGGCGAGC
Source organism: uncultured Alphaproteobacteria bacterium (assembly GCA_963817485.1). Lineage (GTDB taxonomy): Bacteria > Pseudomonadota > Alphaproteobacteria > Rhizobiales > Hyphomicrobiaceae > Hyphomicrobium_A. The sequence goes on from CAWFOR010000005.1 coordinate 227,181, forward strand.
CAGATGGCGAGCGGTATGATGAGCCGCCAATCGGCCTCGAAGAACAACAGGAACGCGCCGATCCAGTGCACGGCCACCCAGACGACGACGTCGCACACGTTGGCGGCGACGTCGCGCACCGCCGGGCCGACCTGCATGACCCGCGTCGCGATGCGCCCGGCAAAATCGTTCTGGAAGAAGCCGAGGCTTTGGCGCACCACGTAGGAGTGCGCACGCCAGCGCACGAGCACGCTGACGGGGCCCAGGATCATCTGCTGCTTCGTCAGGTCCGTGAGGGCTGAGAGGACCGGGCGTAGAACGAGCGCCACAAAGGCCATGAAGGCGAGCTCGTGGCCGTGCTCGGCGAAGAACTGAGACGGCGAGGACGTCTCCCGCATCAGGTCGATGATGCGCCCGATAAAGGCGACGATGGCGACCTCGATGCCGGCGGCGGCGAGTGTCAGCACGGTCAGGGCGGCGAACGCCCACGTTACCGGCTTCAGGTAGAACCAAAAGAATGCCGCGAGCCGCTTCGGCGGCTCCGTGATGGGAGCCGGCGCATAGGCGTCGATGCGCGTCTCGAACCAGCGAAAGATTCGCTCAAACATCGGGAACATGAGGGCCCGCTCTGCTCTGATCTCAATCAAGTGTCGCGAGCCCGCGGCCATGGCGCCGCCTGCAGTTCCAACGACTTTCTCGATTTCACCTGGGACACATATAGGCTAACGGTGCTTCTGGTCCAAAGGAAGGCCCCAAGGTCACGGACAAGGGCATGGGCGGGAGCCGCATGGGAGACGAAAAAACCGAGATCGATCAGCAAAAGGAGGCGGCGCGCGCCTGGTTCGAGGAGCTGCGCGACCGCATCTGCTCAAGCTTCGAGACGCTCGAGACCGGGCTGCCGGCGACGGCTCCCCTCGGAGACCTTCCGCCCGGGCCGCTTCAAGCGCACGCCCTGGCAGCGCACGGATCATACGGGGTCTGAAGGCGGCGGCGGCGTCATGAGCCTGATGACGGGGCGCGTGTTCGAGAAGGTCGGCGTCCACACCTCGACCGTCTTCGGCGAGTTCGCGCCCGAGTTCAGGAAGCAGATCCCGGGCGCCGAGGAGCACCCCGAGTTCTGGGCCTCGGGCATCTCGCTCATCGCGCATCCGCAAAATCCAAACGTGCCGGCCGTGCACATGAACACGCGCATGGTCGTCACGTCCAAGTGGTGGTTCGGCGGCGGCGCCGACCTGACCCCCGTGCTCGAGCGGCGCCGCACGCAAGCGGACGCCGATACCCAAGCGTTCCACGCGGCCATGTATGACGCCTGCCAGCCCCACGCCGTCGCCGACTACGCGCGTTTCAAGACGTGGTGCGACGAATACTTTTATCTGCCGCACCGCAAGGAGATGCGCGGCATCGGCGGCATCTTCTACGATTACCTGACGCCGGAGGCGGCGGAGGGCGGCTGGGATGCGGCCTTGGCGTTCACGCGCGACGTGGGCCTGGCGTTCCTGCGCGTCTACCCGGTGCTCGTGCGCGGCAACTTCGCGATGCCCTTCACCGCGGCCGACCGCGAGGAGCAGCTCGTGCGCCGCGGCCGCTACGTCGAGTTCAACCTACTCTACGACCGCGGCACCGTGTTCGGCCTCAAGACCGGCGGCAACGTGGATTCGATTCTCTCCTCGATGCCGCCCGTGGTGAAGTGGCCCTGAGCTGGTTGCTGCTCCAGCTATTACCAGGTCCACTGAACTCCGGCGCGCCCGCCGACGATGTTGTCCGCACTGTAGGTCTTGTAGTCGGACCATCCGGCGCCGACCGAGGCGTCGAGCGCCAGGCGGTCTCCCTTGGTGAAGCAACCGCGGCAGAAGACCCCGATGGCACTCAGCGCAACGGCGTTGGCGTCGCCCTGGAAATTGCCCCAACCGACGCGCATGCCGAAATTCTCTTGCTGCGTCGTATTGCCGACCGCAATGGCGCCTTGACCCGTGGCGGTGTTGTTTACGCCGACGGCGACCGCGCCCGTCCCGGTCGCGACGTTGGGATCGACGATGACGGCGGCACAGCCCCACTGTTTGCGGCGAAGAAACAGATTGTCGACGAGCCTACCAAGCAATCGCGCCGCTTCATCGACACAGCCCGGGAGATGGCTGTGATGATGACGCCGACGCCTTCGACCGCGCTCTCAAGAAGGTCGCTTCATCACCACCGCCAAAATTGGTGACGAAGAGGAAGACAAAGGGCAAAAGCAATGAGCCCCGGTCGTAGCCGGGGCTCCTTGAAGATCTCTCGATAGCAGATGTGGTTACTTCAGCCGCGGGACATCGCGATCAGCTCCGAATTTGTAGTTCACGCCGACTATTACGCTGTCCATCGTGAGATCGGTCCAGTTGTGATAAACGTGGCCAATCGGCGGATCGCCAGTGCTCGTTTGGTCGCCGACTTCCGGCCGAAAGTCGAAATGCTGATACTCGACTTTGAGGCTAATCGAGCGGGTAACGAGGTATTCGAGGCCACCGCCCAAGGTCCAGCCTTCGAACGTGTCCGTGCCGTTCGTGACGTAGCCTGGCTTGGTCGTTGTCTGTCTCGCTTCACCGTCAAAGAAGGCCCAACCACCCTTTGCGTAAACAAGAGCAGGACCGAAAGCCACGCCAAGGCGCCCGGTAACATCGCCGTAGAGACCTGTTTGGAGAGTGAGGTCTTGATGGAATGGAGGTGTAGACGACGGAACGAACCCACGGCCATTCGGATCGATGAATCCGAGATCTCCCTCCACGCCCACTACGATATTATCGAATTGAAGATTGTAGCCCGCGGATCCTCCGCCGATGAAACCATGAGGTTTCCAGCTGAATGGGCCAGGCGGTACTCCGTCGGTGATATCGTCGGTGACAGTCTCATGGCCCCACATGCGCAGCCCGCGCGGGCGCCCGACGTAGGATACCGCCGACCAATCGTCTCATTTATTCGTCGTGGTTTTGGCTGCGGGCGTGGCCGCGGGGGTTGGCTGCGCGGGCGCAGGCGATTCCGCCTGTACCGCTTGGGGAGGAGCTTCCTTCGTCCCGACGTTTACAGCGTAGAGCCGCCAATCGGATTCCAGCGGGCTGGAAAAAAGGTCGAAATTCACTCGCTGCGGCCGCGTGGTCGGGCGCAGCGAGATCGCGAAGCACCGTATAGTTCCCGGTCTTATTGGCTTGGTTGATCGCAATTATCGTCGTGCGAATGAGAAGGTTGAGTTTGTACTGGTCGGGCATTTTGGGCATCGCGCCCGGGGGCAGCGGTGCCGTGGCTGCAGCGGGTGGAACTGCCGGCGGCGTCCCCTGCGGCTGGGTGGTGGTTTGAGCGGGCGCGGCTTTCTTTGCGTCCTTCGCCTCCGCCCGAGGGCCGGATAAACCTGCAAACGCAAGAAGGACTGCAAGCAGCGCAAAAAACTTTCGGCCCATCGCGGAATGCACTCCCAATCCCAACGAAAAAAAATGACATTAGGCTCGTGAGCCTCGTATGCAAGATTCCTAATAGAAATTGGGCGCGCTCAAGGCTTCCCCGACGCGTTAACGATGAGCGGCTTCACCGCCGCAAGCCCCGCGAAGCACAGCGCTGCTATCGCGGGGACGACGTTATTGGAGGGGCAGCGGACCGGCCCTATTCGCAAGTTGCTCGATCGATGCAAACAGCAGCGCCAGATCCTCGGGCCGCGATAGGCGATGCTCCCCGTCTGCGATCTCGTGCAGGACGACCCCGCCACCCTGCATGAAGCCCACGAGCGCGCGCGTGTGCGCGATCGGCACGGCGGCGTCGAGCACGCCCTGCAGGATCACGACCGGGCGCCCCGGATCGAACGGCCGGCGCGCCAGCAGATGCTCACGCCCCTCCTCGATCAGACCTCGCGTGATGGCGTAGGGCTCGCCGTACTCCGACGGCTGCTGATAGACGCCCGTCTGCTCGAGGTCGCGCCGCGCGGCCGCGTCGAACTTCTTCCACATGAGCTCTTCCGTCATGTCCCACGCGGGCGCGATGAGCACGAGCCCGGCGATGCGGGCTGCCTCCGCGGGAGCCTCGCGCAGGAGCCGGCGCAGGAGCAGCAGCGCGATCCACCCGCCCATGCTGGAGCCGATGACGATCTGGGGCCCGCGCGTCGTGCGCCGAAACACTGCCTTGGCCTCGGCGAGCCATTGGCCGATGGTGCCGTCCTCGAAGCGACCGCTCGATACGCCGTGCCCGGAGTAGTCGAAGCGCGTGCAGCCGTAGCCCTTCTGCCGCGCGAACTCCGCCAGCGCCGTCGCCTTGGTGCTCGCCATGTCGGACCTGTAGCCCGGCAGCCAGAGCAGGCTCACCGAGGGCTCCTTGGCTGGAGGATCGGCGAGGTAGGCGATGCGCCGCGGCGCTCCGCCGTCGCCGACGCGCAAGAATTGTGGTTCCCTGTCGCCCACGCCTGACACCTCCTGCCCCCCGGAGAGCTTCTTGGCCGCAAAGCGCCCGACCATACTGCAGATCATCCCCGAGCTCGATACCGGAGGGGCCGAGCTTTCAACCATCGAGATCGCCGAGGCGATCGAGCGCGCGGGCGGCCGCGCCATCGTCTTGAGCGAGGGCGGCCGGCTCGTGCAGAGGCTGCGCGACACGGGCGCGGAGCTGCAGTTCTTCCCGGCGGCCGCGAAGAATCCGGTCCGGCTCTGGTGGAACGGGCGCCGCATCGCCGAGGTCGTTCGCCGCGATGGCGTCGACCTGATCCACGCGAGAAGCCGGGCGCCGGCCTGGAGCGCGATGATGGCCGCGCGCCGCACAGGGCTGCCGTTCGTGACGACCTACCACGGCGCCTACAACGAGCGCTCGCCGTTAAAGCGGCTCTACAACGGCGTCATGGCGCGCGGCGACGTCGTCATCGCCAACTCGCAGTACACGGCCGACCTCATCCGCATGCGCTACGGCACGCCGCTCGACCGCCTGCGCGTGATCTACCGCGGTGTCGACGACCGGTGGTTCGACCCGGCCAAAGTCGCGGCCCAGCGCGTCACTGCGCTGCGCAAGGAGTGGGGCGTGAAGCCCGGCGCGCGCGTCATCCTCAATGCCGCTCGGCTCACCCGCTGGAAGGGCCAGAACGTACTGATCGAGGCCGTGCGGCTGCTGCGCGAAGGGGGCCGTCTCGGCAGCGGTGTGCTGGTGCTGGCGGGCGACGCGCAGGGGCGCGGCGGCTACCAGCGGCAGCTCGAGCAGGAGGTCCAGAAGGGCGGAGTCGCAGAGCAGGTGCGCATCGTCGGCCACGTCGACGACATGCCGGCGGCATTCTTGGCGGCGCACGTCGCTGTCGTCGCCTCGATCGAGCCGGAGGCCTTCGGCCGCACCGCGGCGGAGGCGCAGATGATGGGCACGCCCGTCATCGCGACCGACATCGGCGCGCCGCCGGAGACGGTGCTGAGTGCGAGCCGCGTCGGCGCCGGCGAGGCGACGGGGTGGCTGGTGCCGCCCAACAATGCCGAGCGGCTGGCGGAGGCGCTTGCGGCGGCGCTCACGCTCACACCCGAGGCGCGGACCGCCATGGGCGCCCGCGCGCATGCGCACGTAGCGCGGTCGTTCTCGCTGGAAGGCATGAAGCAGCAGACCTTGAAGGTCTACGACGCCCTCCTCGGCACTCACATGGCCGCAGGGTGAGTCGCTCACTTACCTCTCCCGAGGGAAGAGGTGGAGTCGCACACACGGCTGCCGCGCGTCAGACGCGGCTCACGTCCTTGAGGCCCTTGACCTTGCCGTTCTTGCCGCGGCGGTTGTTACGGCTCGACTTCTCCGCTTTGCCCTCGGCGCGCGCCTTGTCGGCGACGAGCTTGGCGTAGGCCGGCAGCGCGAACGCCGCGTTGTGCACGGCGGGAGTCCAGTAGCGGGTGGCGATGCCGCGCTTCTCTTGGCGCTTGGCGAGCTTCTTCTCCCCGATGTCGAGGTGGTCGTCCTCGTCGGAGGCCCAATTCAACGCGAACGGGCCGCCGAAGTAGCAGGGCTGTGTGCACATGTAGGGCGCGACGACGTCGAACAGCGAGGCGAACGCGCGCGTCGTCTGCGCCAGGTGGTCGGGGAACAGGAACGGCAGGCCGTTCTGCGTGATGAGGATGCCGTCCTCTTTCAGCGCGCGGCGGCAGTCGGCGAAGAACTCGACCGTGTGCAGCACCGCGGACGGCCCGATCGGCTCGGAGGAGTCGACGATGATGGCGTCGAAGCGCTCGTCCGTCTCGGCGACGAACTTGCGCCCGTCCGCGATGACGACGACCGTGCGCTCGTCGTCGAAGGTGTTGCCGGGGATCTCGGGGTAGTACTTCAGCGCGGTGTCGATGACGGTGCGGTCGATCTCGCACAGCATCGCCTTCTCGATGGTCGGATGCTTCAGCACCTCGCGCATGACGCCGCCGTCGCCGCCGCCGACGACCAGCACGCGCTTGGGCTTGTCCATCACCATCAGCGGCACGTGCGCCATCATCTCGTGGTAGATGAACTCGTCCGACGTCGTGAGCTGGCACACGCCGTCGAGCATCAGCACCGTGCCCCAGGTCTGGTTCTTGAAGATGACGAGGTGCTGGTGCTCGGTCTTGACCTCGTGCAGGATCTCATCCGCCTCGAGGCGCACGCGCCAGTGTGGATGAAACGTCTCCTCGACCCAGCGATTCATAGTTGCCTCCTCGAACGATTGCGGCCCGCCCGCCGGCCAGCCGCGCGATGATGTGCGCCGAAGCGGCAGCCCATATCACGCTTGCGGCCGTTGTTTAAAGACTATCGCGCAGGCGATTGCGCCGGCTCTCCGAGCGAGGCGGTGGAGCGCAGGTGCGTGAGCACCGCGTCCGTCGGCCAGCAGTCGATCTTGAGGGCGTTCTTCTTCTGGTAGGTGCCGACCTGGCGCCGCGTCATCGACCCGATCTTGCCGTCGGTCTTCTCCAGCTCGTAGCCGGCCTTGATCAGCCGCTCCTGGATCTCCTTCACCTGCGCCGTGCGCGGCTGCTGCACTTTGGCCGGCGGGGTGAAGAAGTCGCCGCCGCCGGCGATGCGGTCGGCGAGGTTGCCGACGAACAGCGCGTAGAGGTCGGACGTGTTGTAGCGGCGGATGACCTGGAAGTTCTCGGTGGCGAGGAAAGCCGGCCCATAGGCGCCCGACGGCATCATAAGGTAGGCGTCGATGCCGCGCTCTTCGGGCCGGAAAGGATTGGGCCCGGCGCGCTCGAAGCCGAGCTTTACCCATTCGCCGATCGTGCGATGCCCCGGCGGGCCTTCGAGCGAGCAGTCGCCGTGCGGGGGCACCTTCACCTCGTAGCCCCAGCGCACGCCGGCGAGCCAGCCCTTGCCGGCCAGCTGGTGGGCGGCGGAAGCGAGTGCATCGGGCACGCTGTCGAAGATATCGGCCTTGCCATCGCCGTCGCCGTCGGCGGCGTAGGAGAAATACTCGCTCGGCATGAACTGCGTGAGCCCGACGGCGCCCGCCCAGGACGACTTCATCTTCGCGCGCGGCACCCCCGCCTGCAGCATCTTCAAAGCTTGCAGCAGCTCGTTGCGGAAAGACGTCCTTGCGCCGGCCGGTGTAGGCCTGCGTAGCGAGAACCTGGATGGCGTCGCGGGTGTCCTTCTGGGTGCCGTAGGAGGTCTCGCGGCCCCAGATGGCGACGAGGATGTAGCGGTCGACGCCGGTCGATTTCTCGATGGCGATGATCTCGGGCTCGTGCTGCTTCAGGAACGTGCGCCCCTGCGCGCCGAGGTCGGCGAGATACTTTGGGTTCAGGTACTCCATCGCCGACTTGGTGAACTCGGCCTGCCCGGCGCTGTCGTCGCGCTTGCGCCCCTCGATGACGAGATCGGGCAGCGTAAGGTCGGGGGTGAGGCCCTTGAAAGCCGCGTCGAAGGTGGCGCGCGAGACGCCGAGCGCCTGCGCATCGGGCCACAGGCCGTCGAGGAACGCGCGGAAGGCATCGGCGCTGCTCGCCGGCACAGCGGCCGCGAGCAGCAGAACGATAGCGATGAGGGACGTGGCGCACGTGCCGAAGCGGGCAAGCACGCCGGAATTCCTGAGCTGTCTCATGCCCAAGGTTCTAGCGTGCTTCAGGGCGATTTTGCGACCCTTGAAGCGTAGGACCGGTCGAGACTAGGCGCGGCGGCTCAGAACCAGCGCGGCTGCCACCAGTGCAGCAAATGCCTAACCATATCGGGCGCCACCAGGTAGGCGATGCCGATGACGGCGGCGGCGACGACCAGCGCCAGGATCAGGGCGGTGCTCGCCGGCGTGCGGTAGCTGAGCCCCGTGCCGGGAACGCCGAGCGTCACGTTCTCCTTGCCGTGTCCGACATTGAGCGTCGCGCCGTGCCCACCGAGGCTGCCGCTCACCCCCGTCTTGGAGAGGTTAATGCGCACGCCAGGGAGAATGCTGAAGGTTTTCCGGAAGCGGAAGTAGCCCATATGCTCACCTCGTCCCACGTTGTCCTGCGGCAGCCTGGATTGGCCCGAGTCGCCGCCCCACGTAAACAGCTTTCGATTCTTATTGCACGTCAGCGGTTTGCGCGCAGCAGATTGCCGAACCGGCGCAGCGTCTCCTTCACCTGCCCGACCGGCGAGTTGCGCGCCGACAGCGTCTCGAAGGCCGACGGGACGTCGGCCAGCTTGGTGTATTTTTCCCCGTTGGCGGCGTCCGCCTCAATGAGCGCGCGGCGCTCCGCCTCCTTCAGCGGCCCGACGCGCGACATCGGCGGCCTAATGAGCGTGCGCTGGACCATCGACGGCTCGCCGTTGCCGTGCAGCAGCGAGACCAGCGCCTCACCGACCTGCAGCTCCTGGATCGCGCGCTCGGTGTCGATCGCCGGATTGGCGCGGAAGGTCTGCGCCGCCGCACGCACCGCCTTCAACTCCTTCGGCGTGAAGGCGCGCAGCGCGTGCTGGATGCGGTTGCCGAGCTGTGCCGACACGCGGTCGGGCACGTCGCCCGGGCTCTGCGTCACGTAGTAGACGCCGACGCCCTTCGACCGGATGAGGCGCGTCACGCGCTCGATCTGCTCCAGCAGCGGCCGCGGCGCATCGTTGAAGAGGAGATGCGCCTCGTCGAACAGGAACACGAGCTTGGGCTTGTCGAGGTCGCCCACCTCGGGCAGCCGTCTCGAACAGCTCCGACAGCATCCACAAGAGAAACGTCGCATAGAGCCGCGGCGTGTTCATCAGCTTCTCGGCCGAGAGAATGTTGATGACGCCGCGGCCGTCGGGCGCGACCCTGATGAAGTCGAGGATGTCGAGCGCCGGCTCGCCGAAGAACTTGTCGGCGCCCTGCTGCTCCAAGACGAGCAGGCGGCGCTGGATCACGCCGACGGTGGTGGTCGCGACGTTGCCGTACTTGCTGCGCAGCTCGGAGGAACGCCGGCCCATCTCGTCGATGACGGCGCGCAAATCCTTGAGGTCGCGGATGACCATCTTCTCGTCGCCCGCGGCGCGCTCGTCCGCAGCCCAGCGGAAAGCGATGTTGAGCACGCCCTCCTGCGGCTCGGTCAGCTCCAGGAGCCGCGACAGCAGCAGCGGCCCCATCTGCTCGACGGTTGCGCGCACCGGGTGGCCGTCGCGGCCGAAGATGTCCCAGAAGGAGACCGGGAACGAGGCGGTGCCGTAGCGGGTGAGCCCGATGTCCTGGGCGCGCTGCACGAGCTTCGGCCCGGGCTCGCCCTTGATCGCGATGCCGGAGAGGTCGCCCTTGATGTCGGCGGCAAACACCGGCACGCCGGCCGCCGAGAAGCCCTCCGCCAGCACCTGCAGCGTCACCGTCTTGCCGGTGCCGGTGGCGCCGGTGACGAGGCCGTGGCGGTTGGCGAGCTTCAGCTCGACGCATTCGGGCACGAGATCGCGGCCCTGGCGGCTGCAGCCGATCAGCACCTGCCCGTCCTCGACGTAGTCGGAGGGATCGCCGTGCGGGAGCGCGGTTGCGGCGCTGTCGGGCGTACTCATCGTGGCGTTTTCCCGGGTCCGTTGTGTCGATGCGATTCAATATAGGCCGCGCAGCGTGGCAAAGCACGGGCGACTCAGCACTTAGCCGCCGATCGTGATTCGGGCGAGGCGCGGGACGGCGGGAATGTGAATAAAGCCGTTAGCTCGCGTACTTGAGCTCGCTGAGCTGGGCTTCCCAGGCGAGAGCCTGCGCAGCGATACCGTCGAGGTTGTCATATTGCGGGCGCCAGCCGAGCCGCACGCGGATCTTGTCGGAGGCCGCGACGATCGCCGCCGGGTCGCCGGGACGGCGCGCGGAGAGGCGGACCTCGAAGTCGGCGCCGGACGCGCGCTTCACCGCCTCGATCACCTGCAGCACCGAGAAGCCTCGGGAGTAGCCGCAGTTGAACACGTCCGACGAGCCGCCGTCGCGCAGGTAGCGCAGCGCCACGAGGTGCGCGCGCACCAGGTCCGTCACGTGGATGTAGTCGCGGATGCAGGTGCCGTCGGGCGTCGGGTAGTCGGTGCCGAACACCTCCATGTACGGGCGCTTGCCGAGCGCCGTCTCGCACGCGACCTTGATGAGGTGCGTCGCATTCGGCGTCGACTGGCCGGAGCGGCCCTTGGGGTCGGCGCCGGCGACGTTGAAATAGCGCAGCGCCACGTAGTTGAAGTCGTGCGCGGCGGCGGTGTCGGCGAGCATGATCTCGGTCATCAGCTTCGACGAGCCGTAGGGCGACATCGGCTTTAATTCCGCGTCCTCGCGCACCGGGTTCTCCTTCGGCATGCCGTAGACGGCGGCGGTGGAGGAGAAGATGAAGCGGCGGATGCCGAGCTCGACTGCGACCTCCATCAGGGCGCGCGACTTGACGGTGTTGTTGTGGTAGTAGCCCAGCGGATCGGCGACGGACTCCGGAACCACGATCGATCCGGCGAAATGGATGATGGATTCGACGCCGTGCTTGCGGACGATGCTGCGGACGAGATCCTGGTCGCCGACGTCGCCGACGACAAGGGTGGCGTTGGCGGGCACCGCCCAGCGGAACCCCGTCGACAGGTTGTCGAGCACGACCACGCTCTCCCCGGAATCGAGGAGCTCGAGCACCATATGGCTCCCGATGTACCCGGCTCCGCCGGTGACGAGAACGGTCATCGTCTCATGTGCCTTCCCGAAAGCCCTGCAATTGCTGGGACCCTAGCATCGCAAAACTTAATCTAGGACTGCAACAACGCTCCACGCCCGCAGTTCCAGCGTTAACGCCTGCGGCAAAAAAAGTACCGCGATTCTCGAGCGCTCCCTCCTCAATCCGGCGACAATCGATCCTCAATCCATCGCCGCCAATCATCGATACTCGATCCACCACCCTTGGAGTTCGACATGCCCCGTCCCGCGCAGCGCATCCGCAAGGCCGTATTCCCCGTCGCCGGGCTCGGCACGCGCTTCCTGCCCGCCACCAAGGCCATGCCCAAGGAGATGCTGACCGTCGTCGACCGCCCCGCGATCCAGCACGTGGTGGACGAAGCGCGCGCCGCCGGTATCGAGCACTTCATCTTCGTCACCGGACGCAACAAGAGCGCGATCGAGGACCATTTCGACAAGCAGCTCGAGCTCGAGGCGACGCTCGCCGCCCGCGGCAAGACAAAGGAGCTGAAGGAGCTGGCCGACGCTCTGCCCGGCGCCGGGCAGACGAGCTTCACGCGCCAGCAGGAGCCGCTGGGCTTGGGCCACGCGGTCTGGTGCGCGCGCGACATCGTCGGCGACGAGCCGTTCGCGGTCGTCCTGCCCGACATGCTGCATCACGGCGAGAAGCCGTTCCTCGCCGAGATGATCGAGGCGTTCAACGAGCACGGCGGCAACCACATCGCGGTGTCCCCGGTGCCGGAGAACGAGACGCACCAGTACGGCATCGTCGGCGTAAAGGACCGCACCGCGAAGGTGTCGGAGATCACCGGCATGGTGGAGAAGCCGAAGCAGGGGACCGCGCCGTCGAACCTGCACATCTCCGGCCGCTACATCCTGCAGCCGGAGGTGTTCGGCATCCTGGAGCGCGGGGAGCGCGGCGCCGGCGGCGAGATCCAGCTCACCGATGCCATGCTTGCCATGCTGAAGGCCGGCAAGCCGTTCCACGCCGTGCGCTTCGACGGCACCATCTACGACACCGGCACCAAGCTCGGCTTTCTGCTGGCAAACCTCGCCTACGGGCTCGAGCGCCCCGAGCTTGCGCCCGCGCTCAAGGCGGCGATCCGGAAGCTCGTCTAGGCCATTGCTATCGCCGGGCGAAACGCTAGTGACGGAGGCGCACGCCCATCTGCACTTCCTCGACGGTGTAGTTGCCGTTCTCCGACGTCGTGTAGAAGGCCGTGTGCTGGTAGCGGCCGAACAGCACCCACTCGCGCGAGAGGTAGTATTCGAGGCCCGCGGCGCCCGTGGCCTGCTGCTCGGTGAGGTCGCCGCCGACGAAGTCGCGATTGTAGTAGCTGACGCCGGTCGTGCCGATGAGCCGCGTCGAGAAGCTGTGGCGCAAGGCGAGCGCATACTGGCGCTCGAGCACGCCGCCGGTATCGGTCGTCGTCGTTTCCGCCACGTCGGTCGCGGCCGTGAACAGGAGCGCCGTCAGCGGCGTGATGTGCCAGGTCAGGTCGGCGTCGAACAACAACGCGTTGATGTCGACGAGCAGCGGGTTCCCGTAGTCCTGCTGGCCGTAGCCGAGGCTGACCGACCCGTTGAGGATCGGGCTCGTGTTGCCGAACGACAGGCCGAAGCGATAGCGCTCGCCGTTCGAGGTCCGGTTGAGACCGTCGGTGAATGCCGCCGTCGGATAGTCGCGCTGGTTGAATGAGATGTCGGAGAAGAAAAACAGGTCCGGGTTGAACTCCCACCGCGGCCGCATCGCCTCCTCATAGAGCGTGAAGTCGCGATCGGAGTTGCTCTCGGTCACACCGGCGACGATGTCGTTGCCGTAGCGCGTATCGATGACGTTGCCGCGCACCTGCACGCTGAGGCGGTTGAAGCGCTGGTTGCCTGCGAGGCTCGCGCGGTTGACGACGACGTCGGGGCGCGTGCCGATCGAGGTGGCGTTGATCGCCGAGCGGCTCTCCTGCGCCAGCTCGTGCGAGACGTAGGCCTGGATGTTGCTGAAGCGCGTGATGTCGATACGCGACAGTGCCTCGACGAGGTAGGCGCGGTCATCTTCCGTCTGATACTTGTCGTGATAGCTCAGGTCGCCGGATGCGCGGATCTCGACGGCGTGATTGGCCCAGTTGGAGGCAAGCCGCGCCGACGGCCACAGCTCGAGCGCGTAGTCGCCAAGCGCAACCGGAGACGCGAAAACGTTGCTGTTGTAGTCGCCGTCGGTCTGCAGCGCGGTGAACAGGAGGAAGCTGCCGATCCGCGTACCGAGCGGGACGAACGGCTCGGGATTGTAGGATGTGATGGTGCTGAAGACGGGGTTCGTCTCCTGCGCCTCGAGCAGCAGCGGGTCGAAGCTCGGCGCAATGCCGGCATAGATGGCGAGGTCGCGCGCGTTGCGCATGTCGGCGAGCGTCACGTCCTCGCCGGTGGCGAGCGGGCTCGGCGCGTTGAGGTCGATGACGCCCTCGTTCGGGACGACCGCCTCCTCGATGACGGTTGGCAGGTCGCCGTCCTGGGGCGGGAGCCGCCGAGCGCGCGCGCGTGCCTCGCCGAACTCGTCGGTATCGCCCTGGTCTTCCCCTTCGGTGATCGGGGCGCCCGCATCCTGGGCCTCCTGGGCTTCCTGGGCCTCCTGCGCCTCGAGATCCCGGGAGGCGGCCTGCTGCGGATCGATGCCGTCCGGGGTATCGGCCGACGTGCCGGGCGTGCCCGCGGGCCTGGCATCGGCCGCCCATCCGGCGTCGGTGACGCTCTGGTCATCGGGCAGGAGCGCGGCGTCGGGCTCGTCAGGTGGCAGCTTGGGCCGGCTGGGGGGCGCCTGAAAGGGCGGATTGCGATCGAGGATTTGCGCCGCTGCCGGGGCCGGCGCCAGAGACAGCCCGGCGCCCGTTGCGGCCATGAGCCCCAACCAAAGCCAGATCGATCGCTGCCGGCTGACCACCAAGCGCTCCCATGCGATTACTCGTCACGCGAACGCCTGCACCTCAGCCGACCGTACGGAGCGTCGGTTAATGGTCTGTTTAGGATGGAGGCCCGCGGCGGTGGGGAACGGCCCGCATGGCTGGACAGGGCCCGGAAATTGTAAGAAACTTCTAACCTTAAGCGTCGCTGGGGCGTCGGGGGAACTGAGCCATGACGGCGGCCGGACCACTGCGGAAATTCAAGAGCATCGAGGGCGGCAAGCGCTTGAGCCGTCTTCCGGTTGCATCCGCCCTGCGCACGCTCGACCTCGAGTGCGAAGGGCTCAGCCTGCTACGCGAGGCGCTGTCGACGACCATGGCGCGTGCCTTCGAGGAGGCGCTGCAGGCGATGCGGCCGGCGCGCGGGCGCGTTATCGTCACCGGCATCGGCAAGAGCGGCCACGTCGGCCAGAAGATCGCGGCCACGTTCGCCTCGACCGGCCGGCCCGCCTTTTTCGTGCACCCGACGGAAGCCTCGCACGGCGACCTCGGCATGATCACGCCCGACGACGTGCTCTTGGCACTGTCCTGGTCGGGCGAGACGGTCGAATTAAAGCCGCTCATCACCTATTCGCGCCGCCACAAGGTGCCGCTCATCGCCATCACCTCGCGCGCCGAGAGCGCGCTTGGCCAGCATGCCGACATCGTGTTGGAGCTGCCGCGTATCAAGGAAGCCTGCCCGCACGGGCTCGCCCCCACCACCTCCACGACCATGCAGCTCGCGCTCGGCGACTGCCTCGCCATCGCGCTTCTGGAAGCGCGCGGTTTCACCGCAAACGAGTTCAAGGACATCCATCCGGGCGGCTCGCTCGGCGCCAGCCTGCAGCATGTCGCCGACGTGATGCACAAGGGCGACGCCATACCGCTCGCCCGCGACACCGAGCTGATGGGCGGCGCGCTCGTCACCATGACGCAGAAGGCGTTCGGCTGCCTCGGCATCGTCGACGCCAAGGGCAAGCTGATCGGCATTGTCACCGACGGCGACCTGCGCCGTCACATGGGCGGCGACCTCGTGAAGGCGCGCACCGCCGACATCATGACCCGGCGGCCGAAGACGGCGACGCCGAAGATGCTGGCCTCGGCGGCGCTGGAGATGATCAACGCCGCGCGCATCACGGCGCTGTTCGTCGTGGAGAAGGGCAAGCCCGTCGGCATCGTGCACGTGCACGACCTCCTCCGGGCCGGCGTGGCTTAGCGCTCCCGGAAGAGCATCCTCACGTCGCCGCCACCGTCAGCACCGTTCCCTTGACGCCGACGACGCGCACGCGCTTGCCGACCGCGGCCTTGATGCCCTCGGCCGCCCACACCGTATCGGCCGCGCGCACCTTGCCGCGCCCCTCCGCCTCGATCGGCTCCACCACCATGACGACCTGCCCGACAAGCTCGGCACCGCGGCGATTGAGGTTCGGCTCGTCGCTTTTGCCGATTGTTGGCCGTGCCCAGATCCAGTCGACCGCCATGTCGGCGAGGACCAAAAGCGTTCCGGCAGCCACCCAATACCAGCCGGAGCTGTCCGCGTCCGCGATCCGGTACACGCCGTAAAGCGCAGCCGCGACGCCGGCGACGGGAAGCAACAGGCTCACGACCGCGGCAAACCATAAAATGCCGCTCGGACGCTCGCCTGGCTCAGGAAGCCGCATGCTCCACCAACAGAACGCAACCGTTCGTGCCGGTGACGCGGACGCGCGCGCCCAACGGCGCGTCGCTGCCCTGCGCCGACCACACGGTATCGCCGACGCGCACCTTGCCGCGGCCGCCCGCGATCGGCTCTTCGACCGTCACGACGCGGCCAACGTACTGAGCCGCGCGCAGATTGAGGTCGGGCTCATCTGAGCGCGCAACGGCGGGGGACGCAAAGCGGCGGGCAAAAAATACGGTGATGCAGGAGATGATCGCGAAGGCAATCAACTGCCACTCCCAGGGAATATCGACGGCGAGACCAAGGATGCCGACGATCGCCGCCGCGAGGCCGAACCAGATGAAATGCACGCCGGGAACGATCGTCTCGAGCACGAACAGGGCAACCGCGACGATGAACCAGTTCCAGACGCCGAGGCTCCACAAGAAATCCGTCATATCGAACTCCACCAGGCGGCGCACATTATAGCAGGGTGTTGCCCTCCGATCCGCAGCGATCCGCCGTTCAGCGCTCCGTCTGCGGGACGCTGCCCTTGGCGCGCGCGGCCTGCGCTGCCGGCTGGCCCGCGAACGCCTCCGACGTGATCTGCGCCAGGCCGGCGATCGACCCGATCACGGATGCGGCTTCGAGCGGCATCAGGATGACCTTCTGGTTCGGCGCCTTGGCGAGCGATTCCAGGGCCTTCACGTAGTTGTTGGCGATGAAGTAGTTGATCGCCTGCACGTTGCCGGCGGCGATGGCGTCGGAAACGACCTGCGTCGCCTTGGCTTCGGCAGCGGCGCCACGCTCGCGCGCCTCAGCGTCGCGGAACGCGGCTTCGCGCCGGCCCTCGGCGTCGAGCACGACGGCCTGCTTCTCGCCCTCGGCGCGCAGAATTTCCGCCTGCCGCGCGCCCTCGGCCTCGAGGATCTGCGCGCGCTTCTCGCGCTCGGCCTTCATCTGCCGCGCCATGCTGTCGACGAGATCGCGCGGGGGATCGATGTCCTTGATCTCGATGCGCGTCACCTTGATGCCCCAGGCTTCGGTCGCCTGGTCGAGCACCTGCAAGAGCTTGGCATTGATCTGGTCGCGGTTCGACAGGAGCTCGTCGAGGTCCATGGAGCCCATGACGGTGCGGATGTTGGTCATGGTGAGGTTGACGATCGACGGCTCGAGCTGGTCGACCTCGTAGGCGGCGCGGGCGGCGTTCAGGACCTGGAAGAAGGTCACGCCGTTGACGCGCACCATGGCGTTGTCACGGGTGATGACGTCCTGGCTCGGGATGTCGAGCACCTGCTCCTTCATGTTCATGCGGTGGCCGACGCGCTCCATCACCGGAATGAGGATGTGCAGGCCCGGCTGCAGCGTGCGGGTGTAGCGGCCGAAATTCTCGACCGTGTAGTTCATGCCCTGCGGCACGATCTTGACGGTCGACCACAGCGCGGCGACCGCCAGCAAGATGAGCAAGATGCCGAACACTTCGAAGCCTCCCGCAAACGGATCCATGCCGACAGTTCCCCGGGGGTGAAGCGCCAAAGCCTGGCGCAAGCTTTCTGCAGCTTACGGAGCGAACGCAAAGATAGGGTAAAAAATTTCTTTATAAGCAGTTACTTATGGAACAGCGTCAGAGAAATTCGATGAGCGCGGAATTGGCCGCCTGCGGCGGCGATGTTCCGAGGTCGCGCCCGCCGGCATCGGGGTATCTGGGCCCGCCAGCCCGCCGCCGACTAGCGGCCACGGATGCGATCGGCGCCAAACCAGATCGTCATGCCCAGCCCTTCAATTCGCGCCGCACCACCGCCTCGATCGCGCGCAGGCCGTCCTCGCTGTCGTTCAGCGCCGGCAGGTAGGCGAACTTCTCGCCGCCTCCCTCCATGAAGTAGTGGCGGTTCTCGCGGTCGAGCTCCTCCAGCGTCTCCAGGCAATCGGCGGAGAAGCCGGGCGCTACGAGCGCGAGCCGCTTCACGCCCTCGCCCGCGAGCCGCTTCACGGTCTCGTCCGTATAGGGCTGCAGCCACGGGTCGCTGCCGAAGCGCGACTGGAACGTCGTCAGCCATTTGTCCGCGGGCCACTGCAGCGCGGCGCGCAACAGGCGCGAGGTCTTCTGGCACTGGCAATGATAGGGATCGCCCTGCTCGAGGTAGGCCTGCGGCATGCCGTGGAAGGTGGCGAGGATGACCTCGGGCGTGAAATCGAGCGCGGCGAGGTGCCGGCGCATGGAAGCCGCAAGCGCCTCGATATACACGGGATCGTCGTGGTAGCTCGGCGCGACGCGTACCGCGGGCTGCCAGCGCATGCGCATCAGCGCGCGGAAAGCTTCATCGCACGCGGTCGCCGAGGTGGCGGCGGCATACTGCGGATAGAGCGGCACCAGGAGGATGCGGTCACAGCCGCGCGCCTTCAGGTCCGCGATGCGGCTCGCAGTCGAGGGGTTGGCGTAGCGCATGGCCCAGTCGACCTCGATGCGCGGATCGTTGAGCGCGGTCGCGAGCTTCTCGGCCTGGGAGCGCGTGATCGTCTTCAGCGGGCCTTCGTTGCGGTCCTCGTTCCAGATCGTCTGGTAGTCGCGGCCTTTGCGCCCCGGGCGCACGGTGAGGATGATGAGGTTGAGGATCGGCCACCATTTCCAGCGCGGCACCTCGATGACGCGGCGGTCGGAGAGGAACTGCTTCAGGTAGCGGCGCATCGACCAGTAGTCGGTCGCGTCAGGCGTGCCGAGGTTCAGGAGCAGAACGCCGATGCGGCCGTGCGACACCTCGGGATGCGCGCCCGGCAACGGGGCGTCTCCGGGCTCGAAGGCACCGCTCCTCTTCGTCTCGTTCACGTGACTTTCCTCGGGGGCATTCATCGGAGGGCTTCCTCGGGGCCGGAAGCTTCGGCGAGGAGCTTAGCGAATTCGCGCGGGGAAGGCGAAGCGCCGTCATTACGTATTCCGACAACCCGGTGTCAGGCGGGGGGATCGGAGGAGGAGCCACGGGTCCTGGCAGGCAGCCTCCGGCGGCGCGTCGCAGGAGCGCCGGGTTTGTGAGCAGACGGCGCCTCGTCCACGTCCGGCTCGCGCCCTTTGAGGGCAACGGCGGCTTCCCAATAGGCGGCGATGCTCTGGTGCACCGCCTTGGGGCTCTCGGCGAAAAGGCGCAGGCCCTTCGGATGCGCAATTCCACGCAGCTCCTGCTGGCGGCGGCGTGCAAGCTTCTCGACCGCGGCCGCATCGGCGCCGAGCCGCGCGCCGGCCTCCGAGCGCACGAAGCCGACGAGCAGCGCCAGATCGTGGTCGTCGCCCAGGATTTGAGACAAGCTGCGCGCCTCGCTCGCACGCGCAGCGAGCGCGGCCGGCCACGCGCGCGTCAACAGCAGCATGTGGCGCCAATGCGCCTGCGCGCCCTTCCGCCATTCGTGGAACGCCTCGTCCGTCAACTCGACGTAGGCTTCGCGGAAGGCGCGGCGGGCCCGGCGGTAGCTCGCCTCCAGCCCCGGTCCAACGATATGGAAGCCGTGGCCGGAGAGGTGCAGTCGCGCGAACCGCTTCTTGGCCTCCGCCAGCCGAGCTTGCGCCTGCCGCAGCGCAGCGCTTTCGAAGATGGGGCTTTGCTCGCCGTTGGTGACGTTGAGCGCCTCCCGCAGGGCCTGGCCCAGTCCCTTCTTCGGGAAGCTCACGGCCGCCTCGAGCTTGGCGACCGTCTCCAGCAGAACGTGGCGGTCGCGCGCGCTCGACAGGATGCGGGCAATCTCGCGCAACTGCGTATTCTCGTGATGGAAAACGCTCTCGCCGATCGCCGGACGAATAAGGCGCAGGAGTGCCCGCAGACGCTTCAGCGATTTCCTCGTCTCGTGCACCGCGGTCGTGACGTCGTCCGGCCCCTTGAGCTGGGCCTGCGCGCGCTCGATCTGCTCACGCGCGATCCGCTGGCAGCCTTCCTCGAAAGTCTCGGCAAGCCTGAAGCGAAAAGCCATGCACGCGCTCGGGTTCCGGGGCCGGCTAATGCCTCGCCCGTTCAGTCATAGAACCGTTGCATAGCATTTGATGCCAGCGTGCGTGAGAGCGCAAGCGGGGAAGGTCATGGCAGCGGTCGCTTTTTTGCGCGGTGTCGCTTACCCCATCCGATCTGCAGCACTCCGTATCGTTTGCGCCCACGCGAGCCACTCGCGCACACGCTGCTCGGGCTTCGGCGCTGTCATAAAGTCGGTGATCACCGCCATCGACTGAGCACCCGCAGCAAGCACGTCCGGCGCCCGCTGCGGCGTGATGCCGCCGATGGCGACGAGCGGCTTATCTCCGATCCGAGCTTTCCATTGCCGCACGCGCTCCAGGCCCTGCGGCGCCCACTTCATGACCTTGAGCTTTGTCTCGTACACGGGGCCGAGCGCCACATAGTCCGGCTCCGCGGCGAGTGCGGTCTCGAGCTCCTCCTCGCTGTGGGTGGAGATGCCGAGGCGCATGCGCGCCGCTTTTATGGCCCTGAGATCGGTCCCGGCGAGATCCTCCTGGCCGAGGTGGACCCACTCGGCGCCCGCCTCGATGGCCTCGCGCCAGTAGTCGTTGACGATGAGCTGGCAGCGGTGCGCGCGTGTGACCGCAAGGCTCGCCGCGATCTGCCGGCGCACCTCCTCGCGCGGCGCGTCCTTGATCCGGAGCTGAACCGTGCGCACACCGAGCGGCACGAGGCGGGCGAGCCAATCGGCATCGGGGACGATCGGGTAGAAGACGTCGACCCCCGAAACGGGCACCTCACTCATCGCCGGAAGCTTTGGGCCGGTTGCCGAGGTCGAAGAACGGCGTGCCGGCAACGGGCGTCGACGGCTGGGCCATGTCGCGCGCCTCCATGAGGCCAGCCTCGTAGGCCGCGCGCCCCGCCGCGATCGCCTTGGCAAAGGCGTCTGCCATGCGCACCGGGTCGCCGGCCTTGGCGATGGCCGTGTTGATCAGCACGCCGTCGTAGCCCATCTCCATCGCTGCGGCGGCGTGCGAAGGCGCGCCAATGCCGGCATCGATAATGAGCGGCACGCCGGGGAAATAGGCGCGCATGCTTTTCAGCGCATACGGGTTGGCGAGGCCGCGGCCCGAGCCGATGGGCGCGCCCCACGGCATCAGGACCTGGCAGCCGGCGCCGAGCAGCCGCTCGGCAATCGACAGGTCCTCGGTCGTATAGGGCAGCACCTTGAACCCCTCGCGCGAGAGGATGCCAGCGGCCTCGACGAGGCCGATCACCTCCGGCTGCAGCGTGTCGTCGTTGGCGATGACCTCGACCTTCACCCAATCGGTGGCGAACACCTCGCGCGCCATCTGCGCCGTCGTCACGGCCTCCTTCACCGTGCGGCAGCCGGCAGTGTTGGGCAGAAAGCGCACGCCGAGCGACCGCACGAGATCGAGGAAGCGCTCGCCCGAGCGGCCGCGCGCCTGCTCGCGCCGCAGCGATGCCGTCACGATGCCGGCGCCCGAGGCTTCGACCGCGCGCGAGAGCACGTGCGGGGAGGGGTAACCCGCGGTGCCGAGCAGGAGCCGCGAGGGCAGCGCCACGCCGTAGAGCGTGAGCGCGCCGGAAAGCGCATTGGGGACCACGGCCGGTGGTTCGATTGCGTTCATGCCTGTTGACCTCAGCCGCCGTGACGGGGGGAGACGATCTCGATGCGGTCGCCGCGCTCGATCGCGGTCAGTGTACGCGCGCGCTCGGCCACGAAATCGCCGTTGCGCGCCGTGGCGATGCGCTTGCCCGCGAACCCCAGCTCCGCCACGAGCTCGGCCAGCGTTGCAGCGCAGGTCGCCAGCCTGTCGCCGTTGACGATGATCTCGCGTCCGTTTTCCAGATGCGTGGCCAGGGAGCGCTCCCGCAGTTTTGGTGGCGGCAACAGCCGCCCGCGCCAATTCAATAGAATCCGCCCCGAAAGCTCAAGGCGGGAGCCGCCAAAAGGGGCCCATCGCGTTGACAGTGGTCCGGCGCGAAGTCATGAATATCGGGCTGGGAGGCAGCACATACAAATAAAACAGCCGCACTATTTTGGCTGGGGGGAGGCGCCATGGCGTCCACGGGCGTTGAATCGCTGCCGCAGTCGGCTGCGGGGGCGAAAATCCCAGCTCACCGAGGTTCGCGTCTATCCCCACTCGCCCATCCTCTACTGGTGGGTCGTGTGGGTGTATGGGTTCTTCTGCGCGCTGCTCACCTACGCGCAGGGCGAAACCTTCACCATCGGCGGCGGCAAGCCGCTGCTCATCTACCCGGGCGCGTGGCTCGGCATCTCGTTCACGCTCCTGTTGCTGTTCGTCGCGCTCGCAACGACGGTCAAGGCGCGCGGCATCGCCGCCATCCTCTTGATCCTGCTGCTCATCGGCGCGGCCGCCGGCACCCAGTTCATCATGAACATCGACGGGCTGTTCAAGACGCCGCCCGCGATCCTCGTGCACATGAATCTCGCTTTCTACATGATGGTATCGTCGTCCCTGTTCGTCGTCTGGTTCGTCATCATCTTCATCGCCGACCGCCTGAGCTTCTGGCGCTTCCGCGGCGCGCAGATCGAGCGCGTGCAGCGCTTTGCGAGCATTCTGGGCCGCGCGCCCGAAAGCTACTCGGTCATGCACGTCCGCCTGACGCGCTATTCAGACGACCTGCTCGCACACAAGATCCTCGGGCTCGGGATCATTGGGCTCGGCACCAGCGACATCGAGGGCAAGATCGCCATTTTCGGCGGCGGCAACGAGCAGTTCCGCATCGAGCACGTGTGGGGCGCCGCGCGCAGCCTGCGCGAGATCCAGGCGATGATGGGACCGAAGGCCACCGTCGTCACTTAAGGGGCATTCACTCGACGACGAGGATCGGCGCGCGCGCGCGACCCGTCGCGAGATAATCGCTCACGGCTGCGGCCAACACCGGCGCCAGCAGAAAGCCATGCCTGTAGGCGCCGTTGACGAAGATGCGCCGGCCACCCTCGCGCACGATTGCGCGGGGCACGTTGTCGGGGAACGCGGGCCGGACGCCAGCCCCGAGATCGACGATCTGCGCCTCGCCGAATGCCGGATGCACCGCGTAGGCCGCGCCCAGGAGCTCGAGCGCGGAGCGCACCGTGACAGGGCCGTCGTCCTCGGTCTCGATCACGGTGGCGCCGATCATGAAGCGGCCGTCGCCCCACGGCACGATGTAGATCGGCTGGCGCGGGTGCAGGAGCTGGATCGGCCGGCGCAGCGCGATCTCGGCCGATCGCACGATGAGGCGCTCGCCGCGCACGCCGCGCAGATCGGAAAGCTCGTCGCGGGCCGCAAGTCCGCGGCAGTCGATGACCGTATCGCCGGTCTCGGGTGCGCGATCGGCCCCAAAGACGACCTCGACGCCGGCGCCGCGTACTTTTCCCAGCATGAACTCCAGCGCGGCCGGAGCCGGCATGTGCGCCTCGTCGGCGAAGAAGAGCGCGGACGGGAAGCGCCCGGCCAGCTCGGGCTCGAGCTTCTGCAGCCGCTCTGAATCGAGGCGCTCGTGCCCTCGCGTCATCTTTGCAAAGCGGTCGAGCTCGGCTGAATCGCGCGCGGCCGCCACCACGAGGCTGCCCGCGCAGACGAGCTGCGGATAGAGCGCACGCCACGCCGCCACGCCCTCGTGGCCGAGCTCGCGCAGCAGCGGCGGCGCCGTCTCCGCCTCGCGCTCGGGCGCCAGCATCACGCCGCCGTAGAGGCTCGCCGCACGCGCGAACGGCTCCGCGCTCGCTTCGTAGAGCCGCACGCGATGGCCCGCCCGCGCGAGCGCATAGGCCTGCCACAGACCGAAGCTGCCGGCGCCGAGAACGGTGATGGTGCGGGTGGTCACGGGCATGCTCTCTTCCAGTTCGTGCGAGACATATACGTCTTACCCCCTCACCCCAACCCTCTCCCCGTCCATGCGAAGCATGGCTACGCCATGACGGGGAGAGGGGACTTGTTGAGCCAGTGGCTGCGCGAACGTCCCTGACTTTACCTCTTCGGTCCATGCGGAGGTCCATACGAAGCATGGCTCCGCCATGACGCTACGCCATGACGGGAGAGGTGCAGCACCGCCACATCACCTCTCCCGGGGGGAGAGGTCGGGCCGGCATGCCCAGCATGGAGGGCCGGGTGAGGGGTTTCGAGCCGTAAAGGTGATCACGCGGCCCCTCAGTCGCCCAATGCGGCGCCCTCACGGCGAGCATCGGCGCCGCCTTCGAGCCGGCTCCCGCGCCGCACGATGACGTGGGTGCCGGAGCTCATGTCGTCCGGCACGATGCGGTGCCCGAAGGCCCTCAACCCGAGCGCCGGCCAGATCGCGGCGCGGTCGAGCTCGATCTCGAAACCGTCGCCCTGGCTGCCAAAGTTCAACAGGTCCGCCGCTGCCTGCGCGTCCATGCCCCAGTCGATGAGCGCAACGAGCGTCTTCACCACGAAAAGGATGATGCGGCCGCCGCCGGGCGAGCCGAGTACGGCCATGACACGGCCGGCGTCGTCGAGCACGATCGTCGGAGCCATGGAGGAGCGCGGGCGCTTGCCCGCCGCGACCGCGTTGGCGACGGGCTGGCCGTCGGCGTCGACCGGCACAAAGGAGAAATCGGTGAGCTCGTTGTTGAGCAGGAAACCCGCGGCCCAGTTGTGCGAGCCGAACCCACCTTCGATCGTCGTCGTCATCGCGAGCGCGTTGCCGTCATCGTCGATGATGGAAATGTGGCTCGTCCCGGCGCGCTCGCGCGTGGCATCACTCCCGAACGGTTGCCGGGCCGCGCCGGGGGGAACGCCCGCCTTCGGCCTCTCCATCGCGTGCAGCGGATCGATCAGCGCACGGCGCTCGGCGAGGTATTGCGGATCGAGCAGCCCTTCGGGGATCGCCACGAAATCGGGATCGGCGAGATAGCGGTTGCGGTCGGCGTACGCGAGCTTCTCGGCTTCCGCAATGAGATGCATCGCCTGCGGCTGCAGCGCGGCGGCGCGGCCCTTGCCGAGGTCGAACGGCTCCAGAAGGGTCAGCGTCTGCGCCACCGTGAGACCGCCCGAAGAGGGTGGGCCAACGCTGCAGACTTTATTGCCGCGATAGCCGAAGCACACCGGCGTGCGCTCCTTCACCGCGTAGCCCGCGAGGTCCTGCAGCGTCATGCCGCCGGCCGCGGTCGGTGCTTCAGCGACCGCCTTTACGATCGCCTCGGCGACGGGGCCCTCGTAGAAGCCGCGCGCGCCTTCGGCCGCGATGCGCTTCAGCGTGGCGGCAAGCTCGGGGTTCTTGAGCACATAGCCGATGGGCCAGGCATTCCCGGTGCCGGTGAAGAAATAGCGCCGCGCCTCCGGCACGAAGCTCTCGGGGCCTGCCGCCCGCAGAAGTAGATGCAGCCTCGGCGACACCTCAAAGCCGGTCTCGGCGAGGCGGATCGCCGGCTCGAACAGGCGCGCCCACGGCAGGCGCCCGTAGCGCTCGTGCACGGTCTCCATCAGGCGCACGATGCCCGGCACGCCGATGCTGAGGCCAGAGCGCACGGCGGTCTGGAACGGCATCGGCTTGCCTTCGATGAGGAAGCGATCGGGTGTGGCGGAGGCGGGCGCGGTCTCGCGCGCATCGAACGACGTGAGCTCGGATTTGCCGGCGTCCCAGTAGAGCACGAAGGCACCGCCGCCGAGCCCGCTCGACTGCGGCTCGACGAGGTTGAGCACGAGCTGCACGGCGATCGCGGCATCGACGGCTGAGCCGCCCGCACGCAGGATCTCGCGGCCGGCGTCCGCCGCGTAGCGGCTGGCAGCGGAGACCATGTGGCGCTCGGCGAAGGCGAGCGTCCGCGAGGTGGAGTCGGTTGCCGCCTCGGGCGCACTGCCCAGATCCTGCGCCGCCGCCGGATGTCCAAGGACGAGCGCGGCGAATGCCGCTAGCAGCAGCGCGAGAGAGGGCGCACGCATGAGCCCGCTCGGGGTACGCGCGGGCCGGCTCCTGGGGGCGGGAATGGGCATCGATATCCGTTGCTGCCAGAGCGGCCGGGAAGGTCGCCCTTTATCGGGGCCGAGCGGCTCGCTGTCGAGCCCGGGCGGCGGCATCCTAGGCCGGCGTTAACTGCGCGTCTGCTTTGCTCACGCGAGAAGCCCCCGCGCTCCCCATCCAGAAGGTCACCCATGCTTTCCGCACCGACGCAGCGACTGTCGAGGCGTGCCGCGCTCGCCGCGCCGCCGTTCCTGCTCGCGCTCGCCATCCTTGTGGGCTCGAGCTATCGCGCGGCAACGCGCGAGGAGGCCGCCTCCCTGCTCAGCACCGGCGAGACCGTGCTCGGCCAGACTATCTCCTATCCCGCCGGCAAGCCGGCCAAGGTAACGGCGGCGATCATCACCATGCTGCCAGGCGAGGCGACCGGCTGGCACCAGCACGACGTTCCGATGTTCGACTACATCCTCGAGGGCGAGGTCACTGTCGACTACGGCGCGCAGGGCACGCGCGTCTATCGCACCGGGGAAGCGGTCATGGAGGCGATCGCCGTGGCCCACAACGGCCGCAACACCGGCTCGGGGCCGGCGCGCATCCTCGCGGTATTCATGGGCGCCGACGGGGTGTCCAATACGGTGATGCTGAAGGGCGATGCCTCGGTGCCGGTGCAGCCGCCGCCTCAGTGAAAATCGCGCGACTTGGGGACGATTCGCGCTTCGCGCGACTTGGGGATGATGCGCGCATCTCGTGGGTGCGTGAGGCGCGGGTCGCGCGGCGTCTGCGACCAGCGCGGGTGCCCGTTGTGCAGGCCTGGCTGCTCGGCACGGATGTCGGGGCTCTTCACGTGGTCGGCGTTGGCGAGCGGCGCCTTCATCTCGGGCCCGTGCTCGGATAGGAGCGCCAGCCAGTCGCTGCGGTCCTCCAGCCGCTGCGAGACCACGTGGATGATGTCCTCGTGGCGCTGGATGCGCCCGTGGATGACGATGAGGCGCGCGCCCATGACGACCTTGCGGAAGCGCTCCAGCGTCTTCGGCCAGACCACCGCGTTGGCGATGCCGGTCTCGTCCTCGACGGTCATAAACACGACGCCCTTGGCCGAGCCGGGGCGCTGGCGCACGAGCACGACGCCAGCAACGGAGACGTAGGCGCCGTCCTTGACGCTACGCAGCTCGTCGCAGGACAGGATGCGCGGGGCCCTTTTGCGGGACGGCGTCGCAGAATCCGAATGTGGTTGATTGAGATGCGCGCGCAGGAAGCTCATGGGGTGCGCTTTGAGCGAGAGCCGCAGCGTCTGGTAGTCGTTGACGACATGCTCCGATAGCGGCATCGCGGGCAGCGCGACCTCGGGCTCGAGGCCGGCTTCGCGCGTCTCGCTCCAGGAAAAGAGCGGCAGCGGCTCGACGGAGCCTAGCGCCTTCACCTCCCACAGGGCCTGGCGGCGGTCGAGGCCGAGCGAGCGGAAGGCATCGGCGGCCGCGAGCTTCCCCAGCGTCGCGAGCCGCACGCGGGCGCGCAGCCACAGGTCGTGCGTATGCGCGAATGGGCGCGCGGCGACGATCTTGTTCGCCTCCTCCTCCGGCAGGCCGTCGATCTGGCGCAGACCGAGGCGCAGTGCCGGCCGGCTGCCTGACGCCGCCGGCTCCAGCGTGCAGTCCCAATCGGAGAGGTTCACGTCGACTTCCCGCGCTTCGACGCCGTGCAGCTGAGCGTCGCGCACGATCTGCGCCGGCGCGTAGAAGCCCATCGGCTGCGAGTTCAAGAGCGCCGCCGCGAACGCTGCCGGGTGGTGGCACTTGATCCACGCCGACACGTAGACGAGGTGGGCGAAGCTCGCGGCGTGGCTTTCTGGAAAACCATATTCGCCGAAGCCCTTGATCTGGTTGAAGCAGCGCTGCGCGAAGTCTTGGGCATAGCCGCGCGCGACCATGCGCGTGACCATCTTCTCCTCCAGCAGCCCGATGGTGCCGCGGCGGCGGAAGGTCGCCATGGCCTTCCTCAGCTCGTTGACCTCGGCGTCGGAGAACTTCGCCGCGACGAGCGCGATGCGCATCGCCTGCTCCTGGAACAGCGGCACGCCCTTGGTCTTGCCGAGGATGTTCTCCAGCTCGTTCTTGGGCCCATGTGCGGGCGAAGGCGACGGGTAATGCTCGGGCTCCACGCCGGAGCGGCGGCGCAGGTAAGGGTGCACCATGTCGCCCTGGATGGGTCCCGGGCGCACGATCGCCACCTCGATGACGAGGTCGTAGAAGCAGCGCGGCTTCAGGCGCGGCAGCATGTTCATCTGCGCGCGGCTCTCGACCTGGAACACGCCGATCGAATCCGCGCGGCACAGCATGTCGTAGACGGCTGCGTCCTCGCGCGGCAGCGAGGCGAGCGTCAGGCTCTTGCCCTCGTGCTTCTCTATGAGATCGAAGGCGCGGCGGATGCAGGTGAGCATGCCGAGGCCCAGAACGTCGACCTTCAAAAGCCCGAGCGCGGCGATGTCGTCCTTGTCCCACTCGATGAAGGTGCGGTCCTGCATGGCCGCGTTGCCGACGGGGACGACCTCGACCAGCGGCCCGCGGGTCAGCACGAAGCCGCCGACGTGCTGGGAGAGGTGGCGCGGGAAGCCCATCAGCTCGTGCGTCAATTCGAGCACGGCCGTGAGCAGCGGATCGGCAGGGTCGAGGCCCGCGGCGCGCACATGCTTTTCGGGCAGCTCGCCGCCGCTCGTCGTGCCCCAGACCATGCCGGCGAGCGCGGCAGACGGTGTCCTCCGATAGCCCCATGGCCTTGCCGACGTCGCGCACGGCCGAGCGTGCGCGGTAGGAGATGACGGTCGCCGCGATGCCGGCGCGGTCGCGGCCGTAGCGGGCGTAGATGTACTGGATCACCTCCTCGCGCCGCTCGTGCTCGAAATCGACGTCGATGTCGGGCGGCTCCTTGCGCTCGGGCGAGACGAAGCGCTCAAACAGCAGGTCGATCTCGGTGGGGTTCACGGCGGTGATGGCGAGGCAGTAGCAGACGGCGGAGTTCGCCGCCGAGCCGCGGCCCTGGCACAGGATCTCCTGCGAGCGCGCATAGCGCACGATGTCGTGCACGGTGAGGAAGTAGGGCGCGTAGTTGAGCTCCGCGATCAGCTCTAATTCACGCGTGATGAGGGCGCGCACCTTGTCCGGGATGCCGTCGGGAAAGCGCCAGCGCGCGCCTTCCCAGGCGAGGTCTTCCAGGTGCGCTTGCGGGGTCTTGCCGGGGGGCGTGGGCTCGTCGGGGTACTCGTAGACGAGCTCATCGAGCGAGAAGGTGCAGGCCTCCATGATCTGAACCGTGCGGGCGATGGCGGCTGCGTGGCCCCGGAACAGGCGCGCCATCTCGGAAGCGCGCTTGAGGTGGCGCTCGGCGTTGGCTTCGAGCCGCAGGCCGGCTTCACCGATGGTGGTGCCCTCGCGCACGCAGGAGAGCACGTCCTGCAGCGCGCGGCGGTGGGGCGCGTGATAGAGCACGTCGCCGGTGGCAACGAGCGGCGTCGCGTAGCGATCCGCGAGCGCGGCAAGGGCGGCGATGCGCGCGCGGTCGTCGCCGCGATAGGTGTGGCTCGCGGCGAGATAGAGCGGGCTGTCGCCAAGCGCCGCTTTCACGCGCCGCAGATCACCTTCGAAGGCCCCGTCCCCTCTCCCCATGCTTCTTGGCTGGGGGGGGTTAGGGTGAGGGGCAGAAACTCGCTCCGGCGCAAGCGGCTGCCCCTCACGTCTCGGCGAAGCCGAGCTCCGCTCGGACCCCTCTCCCCGCGCGGAAGACGCGCGGGGAGAGGGAGACCGGCCGCGGAACGGAAGGACGGCGGTGGAGCGCGGTTCCTCGGCGTTGGCCGGAGCGGCAGCCTCGCGCCAGTCCCAATTGTCGGGCGCGTGCGCGATGAAGATCTGGCCCTCGGCGTGGCTCGCGACGTCGTCGAGATAAAGCGTGCACTGGCCCTTCTCGGCGCGCATCTGACCGAGCGAGAGGAGCCGCGACAGCCGCCCGTAGGCTGCGCGGTCGCGCGGCAGGCACAGCAAGCTCGGGCCATCCTGCAGGTCGAGCCGCGCGCCGATGATCAGCCGCAGCCCCACCTCCTTCGCCGCGAGGTGCGCGCGTACGACGCCCGCGAGCGTATTGCGGTCGGTGACCGCGATCGCGTCGAGGCCCAGCGCCTTCGCCTGCGCAACGAGCTCCTCCCCGTGCGAGGCGCCACGCAGGAAAGAGAAGTTGGTCGTGACCTGCAGCTCGGCGTAACGCGGCACGATGCTCGAACCTTTTGCAGCTTCAGCCAAACAACCCGTGCAGGAACCACGTCGGCGGCTCCTCGTCGCGCCCGTAGAGCCCTTCGCGGTAGACCCAATAGCCGGCGCCGCCCTCGTCCTCGATGCGGTAGTAGTCGCGCGTGCGGCTCGTCTTCGTCCCGATCTCGCGCCACCACTCGGGCGCTATGCGCTGCGGGCCCTGGAAGCGTACGACGCGGCGCTCCACCCGGCGCCAGGTGAAGCGGGCGGGCGGACCTTCGGGCACCTCGGCGACGACGCGGATGGGCTCGGGCGCGGACAAGAGCAGCGGCGGCCGCGGGGCCGCGGGCGCAACCGGCCCAATCGGCCATGGGGGCTGGCCTTTGCCGCGTGCCGGCGCGCTGTCGCGCAGCGCCGGCATACGCGCCTCCGCCCGCTCGGGGATGTGGCTTGCGCGCGGCTCCAGGCGGCTCACGCGGCCGGCACCCAGATGGTTCGCGAGGCGGTCGACGAGCAGCGCCGGGTCGGAACGCGCCGCACCCGAGAGCCGCGCGCCCAGCGCCGCCTGCGGGGTGTCGCGGCGTTCGACCTGCACGGCTGAGAGCACGAGGATGTCGACGCCGAAGCCGGCATCGAGCGCCTCGAGCTTCTCCTTCAGAAGCGCCAGCAGGTGCTCGGGCGTGCGGCAGGGGAAGCTCATGCCGGCGCGCGCTTCGCCAACCGTGCCGTCGGCGCGGTAGAGCGACAGGTGCACGCGGCGGGCGCCGAGCCCGCGCGCCTCGAGGCTCGCGCACAGCTCGACCGCGAGCCGCTCGGTCTCGGCTTCGAGGCTGGCTGAGGAGATGAGTGGATCGGGGAAGGCGCGTTGCACGTAGAGCGCGGGGGGCTCGATCAGCGCGGTGAGCGGCTCGGACTTGACGCCCAAGGCCTGGTCGAGGCGCCGCAGGACGGCCTCGGCCGCTTCCGATGAGCGGAAACGGCGCTCGATCGCCGAACGCGGCAG
The DNA here is from genome assembly GCA_963817485.1 of uncultured Alphaproteobacteria bacterium. Classification (GTDB taxonomy): domain Bacteria; phylum Pseudomonadota; class Alphaproteobacteria; order Rhizobiales; family Hyphomicrobiaceae; genus Hyphomicrobium_A. The sequence goes on from CAWFOR010000005.1 coordinate 257,898, forward strand.
GCGGTAGAGCTGGCCGATGCGCCTGAGCCCCAGCCGCTTTAAGAGCAGCACGGCTTCCGGCGCGAGCCGCAAGGCCTCGACGGGAAGGGGGCCGAGCCGCAGCTCCGTTTCGCCCGCCGGCGCGATGGTGCTGGCGAAATCATAGCGCCACGACGTTTCGCCTTCGCTCGACGGCACGCGCCGGGGCGGGGCAAAGCGGGCGAGCGCGTGGGCGGCGCCGAAGGTATCGGCGAGGCCCGCCTGCGCGGTGAGCCCGAAGCGGGAAAGCTTGCCGAGCAGGTCCTCCAGGAGCCGCTCCTCGCCGCCGTGCAGGTGCGCGACACCGGTCACGTCGATCCACAGCCCATCCGCGCCGTCAACGTTGCGGGCAGGTCCGTAGCGACCGCACCAGCGCGCGAGCTTCATCAGCGCGACGCGGTCGCGGCGCGGCTCGGCGGGACGCGAGAGGAGTGCCGGCAGCGCGGCACGCGCATCCGTGAGCGCCTGACCGACGCGCACCCCCTCCGCCGCCGCCTTGGCGTTGACGGCGGTGATGCGGATGCCATGCGTCCCCGGCTCGACGAGCGCAAGCGGGAGATCAGACGGCACCGCGGCGGGCGTGGCGCGGCTCATGCGCTCGATCGGCCAGAGCGGGAGCCAAACGGAAACGATGCGTCTCATCGGACCATTCCAGAGGCAGCGACAAAGCCTGTGCAGCGAGCGCGTTTGCGCGGCAGCGCTCGAGCGAGACGGTGTAGCGGCGGGCGCCGGGCGCGGCCGCATCGAAGGGATGGGACGCGCTTCTCCGCGGGCCGATGCGCCAGCGGGTGGCGGTCGAACCGGCGCCGGGCGCGCGCGGATCGGTCACGAGCAGGCACGGGGTCAGGCTGCCGGCGGCGGCGAGGGCCAAGCGGCGCGCAGGCGTGAGCTCGACCTCCTTCATCACACCGACAACGAGCGCGAGGCTCGCCGACTTCAGGCCTTCCTCCATGGCCCACAGCGCTTCCGACGCGCGCTTTGCTTCCACGAACAGGAAAGCTGAGGGATCAAGACCCATGGCAGCGAGGCCCTGGCCGCAGGGCAGCCCCAGCTCGCGCTCGAACGCGGACGGCCAGCACCAGAGGATGTGCGCGGGCGCACCGGAGCGCGCGAGTGCGTTTGAGCGGCGTACGGCAAGGCGCAGCGCAAAGCCGAGCGCGGCGCCCCAGGCCCCGGCGCTGGCGCCGGCGGCGGGGTCCGTCACACAACCTTCGGGCTTTACCTCGTGCAGCGAGGCGGCATCGAGACCGCCGGCAAGGTGAGCATCGATCTCGGGTGCGCCGAGCGTCCACGGCGCGGAAGCGGGAAGCGGACCCGAAGCGTCGGGAGCAAGCGCCCGCAGGGCCGGGGAGGCCGCATGCCGCTCGAGCACCTCGATGCGCGCGCGCAGGCCTGCGACGACACTCTCTCTCGGACTATCTTTGATGGGGGTGGCCGGGACAGCGAAGAGGGCGCCGCCATCCCGGCCGGGGGAAGAAAAAGGCCAGAGCCCGGCCCTACGCGAACGTGAGCCGGGCTCTGGCGGCGAGATCCGCGTCTGACCGGCGGACGGTGGGATGGGGGGTGGGGCCGCCTGGGTCACGGGGACGCTCTCGCAACAGCTCTGGGGCAGCGGGGAAGTTGCCGCCCATGTTCATTTTTTGTTCTAGATTGCTTCGGGGATTCGGTCAAGATCGAAAAGGGTACGAACCAAGATCAAATGTTCCAAACGATGCAATATCAACTTGCTTATCTGCCTGTTACAAAATGACGGACGGCAGCTGGAGAATTCGTTTGAGCCCTATATCAAGGCACCCAGGTCGGAAATAACTAAACGCTTATAGATCAATACTTTATATTGGACACGACGGAGTTGCCGCGGTGCAAAAACGCCTCACAATACGATCATGACCGTACTGTGTCTCCCATGCTCTGCCGTAGAAAATGGGACTGTTATATACGCTCCGTTCACCTTAGATGACCCACTCTCGAGCGTGCAGCAACGATCGGAGCTCGTCCCTAATGTCCTTCCGCAGCCTCGTGCGTCCCCTCGTCCTCGCAATCCTGGCCGCCACCCCCCTCCTCACCGCTCCGAACGCTGCCCGCGCCCAGGGTCTCATCGACTTTCTGTGGGGCGGCACCGACGAGTGGGGCGGCAAGCGTCAGGTCGTCGATTTCGATCCCAAGTACAGCGCGGACCAGGTGATCGTCTCCTTCGGCGACCGCCGGCTCTATCTCATCACGCAGAAGGGCAAGGCGATCAGCTACCCGATCGCGGTCCCGCGCGAGCAGAGCCGCTGGGAAGGCACGACCACCGTGTCCGACAAGAAGGAGAACCCGTCCTGGCGGCCGACGCCGGACATGCTCAGGGAAAACCCCAAGCTGCCGACCTGGGTCCCGGGCGGCCACCCGATGAACCCGCTCGGCGTGCGCGCCATGTACCTCGGCGCCAGCACCTACCGCATCCACGGCACCGACGCGCCATGGACGATCGGGCAGGCGGTCTCCAAGGGCTGCATCCGCATGTATAACGAGGACGTGCTCGACCTTTATCCGCGCGTCCCCGTGGGCATGAAGGTCACGGTCACCTGGCAGCAGTTCAACCCGCAGGCGGTCGCCTCCAACGACGACAGCAGCAGCACCTCGCCGTTTTCGTACGAGCCGCCCGATCGTGGCCGGCACGTCGTCGAAGGGATCGACGCGTTCCATTCGCAACCTGCCGCCGCCGCCGTCGAGCCTCCCGGCTACGGCTGGCGTGACGCCCGACAACGTGGGTGCGGCGAACAAGATGGCGCCGCCCGATCCCTCGACAGAGGACAAGCCGGCCAAGCCGATCGTGAAGGCCAAGCCTAAGGTCAAGAAGCCGGAAGCGATCGCGGCCACGACGCCTTCGACCCCGGCAGCGCCGGCCGCGCCTGAGGCCAAGACGCCAGTGGCATCGACGGTGGCGCCAGTGGCATCGACGGCCGCGGCGACACCTCCACCCGCTGCCGCGCCGGCAAAGACGGAAACATCGAGCGCGGTCGAAGCCGCCACCAAGGCGGCCGAGGCAGCAACGCGCGCGGCCGAATCCGCCCGCAAGGCAGCGGACGCAGCCAAAAAGGCCGCGGAAGACGCCCGCAAGGCGACCTCGGCCGACGGCAACAAGGAACCCGGCAAAGAGGACGGCGCCAAGCGCGCAGCTCTCTAAAGGGCGACCCGGCAGCAAGCATTCGAAGGGCGGAGCTTTCGGCTCCGCCCTTTTTCTTTGCCTTCGGTGACGGCGGCGCGACCGCCCTACGACGCCGTGGCGAGGCACGACTTGAACCCAGCCGTCAGGTTGCGCATGAGCTGGAAGTAGAGGTCGGCGCCCGCAGGCAGCAGAATGCCTTCCGGATCGAGCGTGCCGATGCGCACGTTCGTGCCTTCGCTCACCGCCGCAACGAGATTGGGCTGGAACAGCGGCTCGGCGAACAGGCACACGGCGTCGAGCGCGCGGATCTTGGCGCGCAGCTCGCTCAACCGCTTGGCGCTCGGCTGCTGCTCGGGGCTCACCGTGATCGAGCCGACGGGGTCGAGATCGAAGCGCTCGGCGAAATACTGGTAGGCATCGTGGAATACGACGAACGGGCGGTCGCGCAGCGGCTTGGTCTCGGTCTCTATGTCCGCCGTCAGCGCGTCGATCTTAGCGTTGAGCTTCTCCGCATTGGCCTTGAGCTGCACCGCATGGGCGGGTGCGCGCTCGGCCAGCACCTGCGCCAGATAGCGCACGACGGCCTTGGCGTTGTCGGGATCGAGCCAGATGTGCCCGTCCTTGGCGACGCCCTCGTGCTCTGCCGCCGCCTCGTGCTCATCCCCATCATGCCGATGCGGCTCGAACGTTCCCCCCGAGCGCAGGTCCAGCAGCTTGAGCCCGGGTGCATCCACCAGCGTCACGAGGCGCACGCTCGCCGGCAGCGTGGAGACGATCTTCTTCGTGAACGGCTCCAGCGTCTCCGACACACGCACGAACACGTCGGCGCCGTCGATCGCGCGCACGCCCGACGGCTTCAGCGAGAATGCGTGCGGGGAAGCGGCGCCATCGACGAGCAGGGTCGGAGCGCCGACCCCCTCCATTAATTGCGTGACGAGGGAGTGGATCGGCTTGATCGTCACCACGACCTTCAGCTCGGCCGAGGCGGGGCCGGCAGCCGCGGAGAGGAGGCCGAGCATGGCCGCCACGGCAAAGTGCAACCGAAATCCCATCTGCGCACGCTTTCCCGGGTGTCGTGGGCGGAGAAAAAGAGCCGCAGCCCGAACGGCGATCGTCCGCTTGTCCCGGCCGATTATGTGATAATATCCGAGCCGCGCAACCTAGTTCGCGGGCCGGCAACACGCAACCGCCAACTTTTGGCGCCACCAATCGGACGAGCCTCGCGCCGCTCGCTGCGGCCACCACCGACCCGATCTACGTCAATCAAACCCTGGGGATCCCGCTTGCGTGCAAAAAACATCCTCGCCGCGGCGGCCGTTGCCGCAGGTCTCTTCGCCTCGGCAGCGCCGGCGCTCGCGCATCCCCACGTTTGGGTGACGGCATCGGCGACGGTCCTCTACGACCACAACACGATCACCGGGCTACAGCAGGCCTGGACCTTCGACGAGTTCTACACTCAGCAGGCGATCGAGGGCCTCGATAAGAACGGCGACGGCAAGTACGACCGGCAGGAGCTGTCGGAGCTCGCGCAGGTCAACATGGATGGGCTCAAGGAGTTCAACTATTTCACCGTCGCCAAGCTCGGCGATGCCGATCTGAAGTTCAAGCCGCCGGTCGACTACTGGCTCGAGTACAACGCCCAGAAGATTCTCACCTTGCACTTCACGCTGCCGCTGGAGAAACCGGTGCCGGCGGACGCGACGGGCTTCGCCTTCTCCGTCTCCGACCCCAGCTATTTCATCGACTTCGAGCTGGCAAAAGAGCATCCGGTCACACTCGGCCGCGGCGCGCCTGCGGGGTGCGTGGCGACGATCCACGATCCCGCCGAGGAGGATGAGGATTCTCAGAAGCTCAACCAGGCGTTCTCGAACGCCCTCGGCAACAAGAACGGTACCTCCGGCTTCGGCATGGTGAAGTCGGTGGCTGTCCACTGCGCCAAATCGTGACCGGCGCGGTCGCCGGTCCGCATCGGCACGGCCGTTAACCAGCGCTTCAGCATGACGCCCCGGCGCGCGCCGCCGCGGACTAGGGTTCGCGCATGCCGAGCCTCATCGCCTCCATCATGTTCGCGCTGGCCGCGCTGGCCTCCCCGTCGGCTAGCTCCGCGACGCCCGACATCGAGACCTCAGCCCTTGGCACCCCGCGACTGGAGATCGTCGTCGTCGAGGAGCCGAACTGCCTCTACTGCGCCCTGTTCCGCCGTGACCTATATCCGGCCTATGCGGCCTCGCCCCGCTCACGCGAGGTGCCGATGCGGTTCATCAGCGTGGCCGAGCTCAGCGCGAGCCGGCTCAGTCTGACCCAGTCGGTCGATGTCGTCCCCACCATCCTCGTGCTCGCCGACGGCACCGAGATAGGACGCATCCCGGGATACGCGACGACGGAGATTTTCTTCAGCGCGATCAACGCACTGCTGCCACCGCAGCACTGACATACGCAGCCCCGCGCAAGCGTTGTAAAGTCGCCGCCGATCGGCTTTGATGGGGACGGCGAGCGGACCTGCAAGGGGATCCGCAAGCGGACCGTGGGGGTATCGCATGGACCGGCGTGAATTCCTGAAATCGACGGGTGCCGCCGCTGCGGCGGCGACCGCGGCAACGGCGGTGGCAGCCGAATCCGCGACGGCAGAGGCTTCCCGCGCCGGCGTGGCGGCACCGAACCTTGCAGCCGGCACCGTCGAGCTGCGTCTCGCGATCTCCTGGCCCGATGCCGTCGCCGGCCCGGCAGACCAAGCACGCCGGCTCGGCCAGCGCCTCGCCGCCATGAGCGGCGGCCGCTATCGCATCGCGTTTGCCAACGGCAGCGGCGACGGGCTCGCCGCCGTGCGCGCGGGCGAAGCCGACCTCTACTACGCGTCCGAGCACGACCACCTCGGCGCCCATCGCGCGCTCGCCTACTTCGCGGGGCTGCCGGGCGACCGCGGGATCGCGGCGCGGCATCTCTCGGCCTGGATGCTCGCCGGCGGCGGACAGCAATTGTGGGATGACCTCGCGGCCAATTTCGGCGTCAAGGCTATGCTCGCAGGTCACACGGGCGAGCAACCCTGCTTCGTGGCGTCGCGGCGCGTCAGCGACATGAGCGAGCTCGCCGGTGGAAAGGTTGCCGTGTCCGGTCTCGCACGTGACGTGGTGCGCGGATTTGGCCTCGAGCCCGTGGCGATCCCCGCAGGGCATGTCGCCGATGCGCTTACGCGCGGCGAGCTTGTGGCCGCCGAATGCGGCGGCGCCATCGCCAGCTACGCGCTCGGCCTCTTGCGCGCCGCGAGCTGCTCCGCCGGCACGAGCGTCAACCGGCACGGATCGGCCGTATCGCTCGGGATTCGCCGCTCGCTGTGGGACCGCCTGTCCGCGAGCGATCAGGCGCTCTTCGCTGCGGCGGCGGCAGCCGAATTCGAGCTGGCACTCGCCGAGGAGGAGGCGCACCGGCGCCTGCTCTATCCCGCATCCCTGGCCGCCGATACCTGGCCCGTGGCGCCCGAGCTGTCGCGCACGATCCTCCGCGTCGCAGATGCGGTCGTCGCACACGTCGCCGCCTCCGACGCGCACGCGCAGCGCATCAATGCGGGCTACGAGGCGTTCCGGCGCGCGCTCCTACCCGAGACGTCATCCTTATTGGACGCGGTCACCTGATTTGCAGCTGGCTTCAGGCCACAATAACGCGATGTTTGCGCGGACAATTCGTGTATCTTAGGTCCGCGGCCGCGGCGGGGCGTACGGGGATTGGCCGAAATCCAATTTGTATTCCTACGGGTTGCGTATGAGCATGACGACGATGGCTCCACAGGGGCCCCAATCTGCCCAGGGCGATTCCACTGACGCCCAAATGGAGCAGATCCGAGAGCTGCTGGTCGGCGACATCCTGCGCCGCACGGACGCACGCATCGAAGCGCTGGAAGCTCGCGTGCGCGAGCTGGAGGCGCGCCTCGAAGCCCAGGCTACCGAACAGACCGCCGGGCGGCGCTCCGCCTTCGAAGAGCTATCCCGCAACGTGGCCGACCTTGCCGATCGCATCCGGCAATCGGTGCAGAGCTAGCCGCACGAGGTTCAATTGCCCACGAGAACCTGACCATGGCGCAAGACGTCTCCAAGCTGAAGGAACTGCTGTTCGAGAGCGAGAGCCGCACGCTCTCCGACCTGAGCCAGCGCATGGATCTCGTGTTCGAGCGCGCGGGCTCGCAGGAGCGCTTCACGGCCAGCGTCGCCGGCGTGCTCGACGACGCCTTACGGCAGGCCGAGATCGACCACCACGCGGAGTTATCGCAGGCGATCGCGCCCCTCATCGTCAAGACGATCAAGACGGAGATCCGCGGTAGCCAGGACGAGCTTGCCGAGGCGCTCTATCCGGCCATGGGCCGCATGGTGACGGCCTACATCGCCAGCGCCATCCACGACCTGATGGACGACATCAACCGGCGGCTCGAGTTCAAACCCGTTCATGCTGCGGGTCCGGAGCCTGCTCACCGGGCGCCCGGTGGCGGAACTCGCATTCGCCGAGGGACAGCGGCTGAGGATCGACGAGATCTTCCTCATCCGCCGCGGCTCGGGCGCCCTCATGGGCCATTGGCCGGTCGGCACCGGGGCCTCCGAGCACGATCGCCGCGTGAGCGGCGTCCTCACCGCCATCAACGAGGTCGCAACCGAGGCCTTCGAGGCCGAACAATCGGCGCTGCGCCGCATCGATCTCGGCAACTCCCTCGTCCTTCTGCGTGCCTCGCCGGCCTATCTCCTGGCCGCCAAATGCCGGGGTGTGGCACCGGCCTCCGTCGAGCACATCATCGACCAGCATTTCGTCGATGCAATCGAGCGTCTGCGCACGCTGCTCAACGGCGCATCCGAGGTTTCCGAGCGCGCGGTCAACATGCTGCTCGCCGATCTCGCGGCCAAGCTCGACCAGGCAATGGCCGAGCAGCATGCGAAATTTAGCGGTCGTCGCGGCCGGCTCTCGCCCGCCGCGGTGCTCGTCTGGAGCGCCAGCCTCCTGCTGGCGGGCTGGGGCGCCTGGAGCGCTTATTCGAGCTACGCGACGGGGCAAACGCGCGGTATCGCCGAGCGCGTCATCGCCGCCCAAAGCGAGCTCAACGGCTACCCTGTCCACGTCGGGGTGGAGCGGCGCGGCGCCGAGGTCTCGCTGCACGGCCTGGTGCCGACGGTGGATGCGGCCCGCGAGGCCGTGCGCCGCCTGAAGACCGCGCTGCCGCTCTCGCAGATCACCGACCGCACCGCCGCGCTGCCACGCGGCGACATCGAGGCGCTGCAGGTGCAGGTCGGGCAGCTCTCCTCGGAAGCGGCGCGCAGCGATGCCGCCGCGCGCACGGCGCTGGCGCAGCTCGGCTCGGAAACGTCGAGCGCAAACGCCGCGCTCCACAATGGGCTCAAGACGCTCGACGACCAGATCGCGAAAGCGAACGGCGAGACGCAATCGGGCATCGAGGCGCTGCACGGCGCGCTCATCGCGGCCGACAAGGCGCGGCATGCCGACGTGGAGGCCTTGCGCGCGGAGCTTGCGCGGGCGGTCGCGCCGTCGGCACGCGCGCGCCTGGAGACGTGGACCCGAACGCACGCGATCTTCTTCACCAAGGACACGGGCTATCGCGATCCGCAGCTTGCCGCCGCCGCGCTCGACGAGCTTGCCAAGCTCATAAAGGAGACCGACGTGCTCGTACGCGTCGTCGGCTTCACGGACGAGAAGGGCGGACAGGAGCGCAACGTGCCGCTTTCGCAGGCGCGCGCCAACACGATCGTCTCGGAGCTGATACGACGCGGAATCCCGGCGGCGAGGCTCGTCGCCGTGGGCCGCAACAACATCGAGGACCTGAGCCCCGTCGTCGGCGACGCGAGCCCCAACCGCCGCGTGGAATTCGAAATCGGATTCGATGGTGAAGCCGGGCGATGACGGCACAAAAGATCATGCTGCTGGGCGAGATCGGCGTGGGTAAGTCGTCGATCGCCCAGCGGTTGGTCTTCAACCGTTTCGAGACGGACTACAAGCCGACGCTCGGCGTCGACGTCTACACCTACGAGATCGAGACGCCAACCGACGCTGACCCCGCGGCGACCACAAAATTCATCATCTGGGACACGGACGGCAACTTCGGCGAGTCCGTCCTGTCCCACATCTACATCAAGGAGGCGGCCGCCGCTCTCATCGTCGGCGACATCGGACGCCGCACGACGCTCATGCGGATGCTCGAGCTCGGCAATAGCTTCATGGAGGCGATGCCTGGGCGCTATTGCAGCTTCCTCATCAACAAGTCGGATCTAGAGAACGCCGCAACCGAGCTGCCGCAGGACCTCATCAAGTCGCCGATCCCGATGCTGCGCACCAGCGCCAAGACAGGCGAGAACGTCAAGAATGCCTTCCTCAGAGCAGCAGATGCGATCCGGCGACGCGGACTCTGATCCGAACCTGATAGCGCATTTGCGCCGGCGAGCGGGAGAGCTTCTGGGCTCCCGCGGCGTCTTCGGGCTCGTTTGGCTCGACAAGAGCCTCAACGTCCACAGCCGCTTTGGAACGCTCGTTGATTTCATCGCCGTCGGCGAACCTGCAACGCGCAGCCTCACTCCGCTCATCGGACTGGAAGCAGAGGTCGGCGGCCTCAAGGCGGGGCAGGTGCTGCGCATCCCGAGCGTCGCCATCGTCACCGAGCACGGAACGGGGCCGCGGCTGAACCTGGTGTTTTATGCCTTCGCGGAAGAAGAGCGGACCTTGCTGGTCGTCTCGCCCGCGGAGATGGACACGAGCCTCGCGATCGAGCTGAGCCGGCAGATCCGCGGCCGCCTGATGGCGGAATCGGAGGCCGCCGCCAAGTCGCAGCAGCTCGCGCACACGAACGCCGATCTGCAGATCGCCAACTGCAAACTCGAGCAGTTCGCGGCCATCGTGACGCACGACCTGAAGGCGCCGATGCGCGCGCTCGGCTTCCTCGCCGACGAGATCGAGGGCGCGCTCCTAGCGAGCGACGCGGCAACGGCGCGCGAGCGGCTCGCCGAGCTACGCAACCAGGCGCGGCGCGTCTCCGGCATGCTGACGGCGCTGCTGCACTACTCCAGCGCGGGGCTGAGCGGAGCCCTGATCGAAAGCGTGGACACGCGCGAGCTGGTCGATGAAATCGTGCGCTCGCTGCCGCACGGCAACGTCAAGGTGACGCTGCAGGGGGTGTGGCCGCGGATAGAGACGCTCGCGGCGCCGCTCGGGCTCACGCTGCGCAACCTGATCGACAACTCGATCAAGCACCACGACCGCGAGGAGGGGCATCTCCTCGTAACGTGCGTGGAGGCGGGAGATGCGCTCGAGATCGCGCTTGCCGACGACGGTCCCGGCATCGCGCCCGAGCACCACGAGAGCATGTTCCTCCCCTTCCGCACGCTGGGGTCCGCCGGGGAGGGCATGGGGCTCGCGATCGTGCAGAAGATGCTCGACGCGGTCGGGGGGACGATCAGGCTGCAATCGGATGCGCCGCGGCAGCGCGGCGCGACTTTCACCATCCGCTGGCCGAAGCAAATTGCTCTTTGAGCGGCAATATAGCAGTCTCTTTTTCCGAGCCGTTTCCTCGAAACTTGACGCAGGTCATAGGAATGAACCTCGGTTCGGCAAACAGATTTTCGTTCACTAAGCCTATTGCGCTTGAGAGGATTGGAATTCGCATGGCGGCGGACTTTACGACCTGCGGAGGCAGCCATCTGGCCAAGAAGAGCGAGCTTGCCCGAGCACGCACCAAGCTAGGACCCTCGCGCGACGTTCTCGTCGTCGAGGACGAGGCGCTCGACGCGGAGCGGCTGACGGCGACCTTGCGCGTCATTTTCGGCTACGAGCTGCGCATCCACCTGGCGTCAACGCTCGGCGACGCCGTCGACCAAGTCATCGAGAGCAAGCCCTGCCTCGTCTTCCTCGACGACATCCTGAAACCGTCGGCCAACGCCTTGCAAGCCATCCCGCTTCTGCGCAGCGCCGGCTATGCCGGCCCCATCATCGTCATCAGCGGGCAGGTCACGCACTCGCGCCGGTCAGGGCTGCTCGCCAACGGTGCGAGCGACGTCATCCACAAGGACGAGGTCGACAGCGTACGTGTTGCCGAGGCAATCGCGCGCCTCGACTTTAACGCATAGCTCGAACGCTCCGTGGGCTGATCTGGCGGAAAGCCCTCACGCTTTTTCCGTGCGTGCAGCAGTGTGTCTAATATCGCGGCATTTTCTTTCCCGCGGTGCGCTGTCGCAGTGCGCGAACATGCCATTATTCGGCTCCAACGGCGTGGTGATGCCGCTCATTCAACTCGAGTAAGCAGAGGGGGACGAGTATGAATCGTTTGACTGCTGTCGTGGTGCTGGCACTCGTGTCGGCAAGCTTCGTCGCAAAGGCCGAGGAGCTGAAGCTTCCGCCGGAGGTTACACCGCAGCTGCGCGCGGCCTGCGAAGGCGACGTGCGCCGCCTGTGCCTCGGCCCGTCGCCAACGGTCGCCAAGGTCAAGAGCTGCGTCGCCTCGAAATTCTTCCAGCTCGGCAAGAAGTGCCAGATCGAGCTCGCTTCCGCGGGCTTCTCGCGCTGAGACTGACAACGGCCCGCGGTCAGGCAGCCTTTGCCTTCGCGGGCCGCGCCGTCTCGGCGAGGTAGGCCATTGCCGCGGCAGCGCCGCCCTTCGCGTGGGGAACGCCGGCCAGCTCCAGCCCCATCTCGACGCCGCACAGCGCGCCGCAGATCGTCAGCTCGTTGGTGTGGCCGAGGTGGCCGATGCGGAAGGCCTTGCCGGCGAGCTTGTTGAGGCCGGTGCCGAGCGACATATCGAAGTTGTCGAGCACGATCTTGCGGAAGGCGTCCGCGTTGTGGCCCTCGGGCATGCCGACCGCCGTCACCGCGGGCGAATAGGCCTTGGGATCGTGGCACCAGATATCGAGACCCCACGCGCGCACCGCGCGGCGCACCGCCTCGGCAAGGCGCTCGTGGCGGGCAAACACGTTGTCGAGGCCCTCCTCGTTCAGGATCTCGATCGTCTCGGCGAGGCCGAACAGCAGGCCGCCCGCGGGCGTGTACGGGAAGGTGCCTGCTGCGTTCATGGCGAGCATGTCGTCCCACGACCAGTAGGAGCGCGTGAGCTTCGCCGTCTTGCTGGCGGCGATCGCCTTCTGGCTCACGGCCGTGAACGACAGCCCCGGCGGCAGCATCAGGCCCTTCTGCGAGCCCGCGATGGCGACATCGACGCCCCACTCGTCGTGTCGGTAGTCCATTGCCGCGAGCGAGGAGACGGTGTCGACCATGAACAGCGCCGGATGCTGCGCCGCATCGATCGCTTTGCGGACCTGATCGACCGAGCTGCGCGTGCCGGTCGAGGTCTCGTTGTGCACGATGCACACGGCCTTGATGTCGTGCGCCTTGTCCTTCTTGAGCCGCGCCTCGATGGCGTTGGCATCGGCGCCCGAGCGCCAGTCGGTCGGGACGACCTCGGGCTTCAAGCCGATCTTCTCCGCCATGTTACGCCACAGCACCGCGAACTGGCCCGTCTCGACGATGAGAATGCGGTCGCCGGGCGACAGCGTATTGACGAGGCCAGATTCCCACGCGCCCGTGCCCGACGATGGGTAGATGAACACGGGGTTCGAAGTCTTGAACAGCGTCTTCACGCTCGCGAGCAGCTTTGACCCGAACTCCGCGAACTCGGGTCCGCGGTGATCGAGCATCTGGCGCGACATGGCGTTGAGCACGCGATCGGGCACCGGCGTCGGCCCGGGAATCTGCAGGAAGTGACGTCCGGTGTGTCGAACCTTGTTGGTCGGCATTTGCTCCCCTCGAGCGATGCGCTGTTGCATGCTGTACCCCTGGCCTTCTCTCCGGCGTGAAACCGAGCAGAGGCGGCCTCTCAAGGCTTTCTTATGTCGGCAGAACCTGAGCTATAGGTAGGAAAGCAAAAGCCCGTCAAGTCTGGTTGCGGCCTTGGCGCGAAGGGATTGAGGACACAAGCCCGCACCGCTATGGGAAAGACCGAAATGAGAAGGGTTGGCCAGCGGCGGTTTGTCTCTTCGCCTTTGGTCGCAACGTTCGACACTTCGATCCCGATGTTCAACCCGAGCAGAGCATGAGCCGCCGCGACCTCGCCGACGCCGCCGACCTCACCGCCACAGCCGCCGCCGCCGCGATCCGGGAACGCCGGCTCACCTCGGAGGCGCTCGTGTCTGCCTGCCTCGACCGCATCGCCGAGCGTGAACCGCAACTGCAGGCCTGGGCCCACCTCGATCCCGACTACGCGCTGGCGCAGGCAAGAGCGCGCGACGCCGAGCTGCAGTCGGGGCGCGGCGTAGGCCCGCTGCACGGCGTGCCGATCGGCGTGAAGGACATCTTCGACACGGCCGATTTTGCGACCGAGAACGGCTCGCCCATCTTCGCCGGGCGGCGCCCGGTGAAGGATGCGGCGTGCATCGCGCAGGTGCGCGCAGCCGGTGCCGTCATCCTCGGCAAGACGGTGACGACGGAGCTGGCACTGCTGACGCCATCGCGCACGTGCAACCCGCGCAAGAGCACGCACTCGCCCGGCGGCTCCTCCGCCGGCTCGGCGGCAGCGGTCGCCGCCGGCATGGTGCCCGCCGCCATCGGCAGCCAGACGGCAGGTTCTGTGATCCGGCCGGCGTCGTTCTGCGGGGTCTATGGCTTCAAGCCGACGCTGGGGCTCATCCCGCGCGCCGGCGTGCTGATGCAGTCGCACACGCTCGACACGGTGGGCATGCTCAGCCGCTCCGTCGAGGACTTGGCGCTGCTCACCGACTGCATGGCGGCGTTCGAGCCCGACGATCCCGTCAGCTATGGCGGCAGCCGGGGAAGCCTGCTCGAGATTGCGCAGCAGGACCCGCCGGCGGCACCCCTGTTCGCTTTCGTCCGCACGCCTGCGTGGGGCGACGCCGACCCGGTGCTGCACGCGGCCTTCTCGGAGCTGCTCGAAAGCCTTGGGGATCGCGCCGTCGAGGTCCAGATCCCCTCGCTCGCCGACGCCATCGCCGCCCAACGCCTCATCCAGCTCGCGGAGAATGCGCACTACTACGGGCCGCTTCTGCGTGCTTCGCCTGACCTGCTATCGCAGGGCCTGAAGGATCGGCTCGAAGCCGGCCTCAAGGTCGACGGGCAGGACTACATCCGCGCCCTGACGGCGTGCGAGGGAGCCTATCGCGTCGTGGCAGGCGTGCTCGGCGACTATGGCGCGATCCTCACGCCGGCGGCAGCGGGACCGGCGCCGCACGGGTTCGGCTCGACCGGCAACCCCGTGTTCAACGGGTTATGGACCTACCTCGGCATGCCGGCGGTGACGCTACCGCTGCTCGAAGCCGACGGGCTGCCGATCGGCGTGCAGCTCGTCGGCGCCCGGCGCGACGACGGGCGGCTCCTGCGCACCGCGCGCTGGCTCGTGTCGGCGCTGGAGAGCGCCGACTGATCGAGCCTGACCACGTGGCCTCAGCACGTCGTGTGTTGTCGAGTTGGCCTTTAGTCAGCCGACGGCCAGGAAGCCCACGGGAACGGCTTCGCCTCGCTCGAGCACAGCAGGTAGCGCCCGGTATCGGCGAGCCAGCGCGACAGCGAGCGGCCGAACTGCACGATCGCCGGGTTGGGCTCGCCGGCGAACAGGAGCCACAGGAACTGCACGAGGGCCGCGATCCACAGGATTCCCTGCGCGACGCCGAAGGCGAGCAGGAACAGAAACATGAACAGGCCGCGCATCCACGTGGCCGGGTTGCTCAACGTCGAAGGGCGTTCGGGTGCCGCTGTCGTTTGAATAGGTTCCATGCGCCGGTTCTCCTCTCGACCGGACGCCGCTCCCTCGAACGCCACCCGGCCAAAAGCCCTCCGCAAAGGTAGCCTAGCGCAGGTGGCGCTCGGCAGGAAGCCCAGCCCGGTTCACGCGGGCCAGCAAGGTTTGCCGCGCGTTAAGCCGCGTCGGGGCTGTGATCACGCAAGCTTGAAGGGCATGTCCTTGCCGGCGAAGAAGGCGTCGATGTTGTCGAGCGCCTCATACCCCATCTGGTTGCGCGCCTCGATTGCGGCGGAGCCCAGGTGCGGGAACAGGAACGTGTTGGGTAGGTCGTAATAGCCCTCGTTGATCGCCGGCTCGCCGGCGAACACGTCGAGGCCGGCATAGCCGAGCCGCCCCGACTTCAAGGCGGCGATCATGTCGTCGTCCTTGACGAGGTCGCCGCGTGCGGTGTTCACGACGATCGCGCCCTGCGGCAGCTTCTCGATGACGTCCTTGTTGAAGAAGTAGCGCGTCTCCGGCGTCGATGGCGCGTTGATGGAGAAGAACTGCGACATCTTGAGCAGGCTGTCGAGGCTGTCGTGATAGGTGGCGCCGAGCTCTTTCTCCTTCTCCGGCGGCTGACGGTAGATGTCGTAGTAGTGGATCTCCATGTCGAAGCCGCGTGCGCGCTTCGCCAGCGCCTGGCCAATCTTGCCGAAGCCGTAGATGCCGAGCTTCTTGCCATCGAGGCGCTGGCCGACGAGCTGCAGGGGCTGCCAGCCTGGCCATGCGCGTGCGCGCACCATGCGCTCGCCTTCGGAGGCGCGGCGCGCGGAGCCCAAGAGCAGGAGCATGGCGATCTCGGCGGTGGCGACGGTGACGCCGTGCGGCGCGTTGCCGACCTTGATGCCGCGCGCCTTGCAAGCGTCGAGATCGATGTGGTCAAAGCCGATGGAGAACGTCGAGATGCACTTGATGTTCTCGGGCAGCTTCTCGATCACGTCCTTGCGGCACTTCTCATTCAGCGTGATCAGCAGCGCGTCGACGTTCTTGGCCGTCGCAAGCAGCTCGTCGATCGTGATTTTCGGGTTATCGCCGTGCGCGATCACGTCGTAGGTGGCCCGCGCGCGGGCCATGACGGCGTCGGGAAGTGGCCAGGTGATCAGGATCTTCTTTTTCGACATTTGTGGGCGGGCTCCCCGGACTTGATTTGATGCTCGAGTTTATGGGCCACGGCGGGCGGTGGGCCTGCCGCTTGTGCCGCAAGGCGGAGGCCCTGACAAGCGGGCGCGGAACGGCGGGCAACGGATTATTCACCAAGCCGCAGGAAACTCCGCCCCAGCGCATCGCGACGCCGCGGCGCAGCAATTTCGCCAGACCCGGCGGCGCGAACGCGACAGACTGGGGAGCAGGCCCGTCATGATGAGAGCGCTCGTCATCTTGCTCGCCTTGCTGGCGGGCGCGAAACTGTGGACGCAGGAGCGGCTTTACCGGGATGGCGCGCGCGAGGCGCTGCTGCTGGCGTATCGTGACCGCGCGATCGCCGCCTGCCAGATGTCGGCGCCCGACACCCCGGCCAACCGCACCGCCGACCCGATCGGCCGCTTGAGCGACCGCTCGGCCCCGGTGAGCACGGCCTCGCTGCCCTTGTGGACCAAGCCATCCTCGGTCGCGCTCGCGATCGGGCGCTCGAGCGCTCCCGTCAGCATCTGGGAGATCAACAACGAGCTGTGGCCGGCGCGCTTCAAGCACCCGCACGTGGTGCTGACGGCAAACGACCGCGCGCCGCACGCGGTATGCGAGTACGACGTGATCGAGGGCCGGGCGTACCTGACGCAGTCTTGAGCGCTGCCGGTCGATCAGAACTGGACCCGCACGCCGCCGTAGGCTGTCGTCGGCGGAGACGGCGTGATCGAGCGCGGGTTCGTGAAGAAGTCGGCCCCATCGCGGCAGCGGCCGCCGCTGCGTTGTCGGCCGCTTCGAGATTGTCAAAGAACTTGCCGAACACGCCGTAGTGCGCGTCGAACAGGTTGTCGATCGAGCCCGTAGAGCTGAAAATGTTCTGGTGACGTCGTAGGACGTGTGCAGGTTGACCGTGGCATAGCCTGCGAGCGGCGCATTGTCATTGCCTCCAGTCACCGTAGAAGATCTGGTTGCTGGCGACGACGAGGTCGGCGCCGTACTTCCACTGCGGGTCAACCAGTATTCGAAGCCGGCCTTGAAGCGGCTCAGCGGAATGCCCGGGATCGGGTCGCCCTTCGACACCTGACGCAGACGGGTTCGTCGGGATCGACGGGCGGCCGGGCGGCCCCGCGTCGCAGGCACGCCGCGGGCGATTGGGATTGTTCGGCGAGGGCAGCTGCACGTCGGTCTGGAACGTGGCGTCGACGAGCGCGTAATTGGCGTACACCATCGTCCTGCTTGTCGGTGTAACGCCGCCGAGTCTCGACGCCCTGGCGCAGCGTGTCGCCGATGTTGGGAAGTAGCCGCGGCCCGAGCTCGGCGCAGCCAGCGGTGAAGAATGTCGTTGAAGTTCATCGCGTGGAAGAGCCCGGCGCTCCATTCGAGCTGCTGGCCCTCGTAGCCGATCTCCTTGCCGCGCAGGCCGAGCTCCAATGTGCGTGACACGACCTGCTGAAGGGCGGGTCAGCGGTGAGGAAGCTCTCGATGAGGCACGGATTACGGGATCGGAGCAGGCGAGCTCGGCGGGCGTCGGCGCGCGATTGGCCTCCGCGTAGCTGCCGTAGAGTGTCAGGCCCTGATTGATCTGGTAGGTCAAGGCCCGTCATCGGGTTGAAGCGCTCGTAGATGTGTCGCTGTTAACCTCCGGATCGAAGCCAGTATTGTCGCCGATGGTGAGGCGCGCGAAATTGTAACGTCCGCCCACGGTCCAGCGAGAGCTCGCTGTCAGGTCGATCGTGTCTGAGAAGTAGACGCCCACGTAATCGTGTTTGCGTCGTGAGGTTGCGCGGGCCGACATCGTCGGGGCCGGATGAGCAGGATGATCGAGGCCGTTGACGACAAAATTGCGGTCCGAACACACCGAGCTCGCTGCTCGCGCGTAGGCCACATGACCGTAGTCGAAGCTGGCGCCGAGAAGGAACTGGTTGCGAGCCCGAACAGCTGCGACTTGTCGACGCCCTGACCCGAAAGGCCAAAGCTGTTGGCGGTCTGCGAGGTGCGGTCGAGCGAGCCGAGCGGGGAGGCGATATCGGAAGGTATCGAGCCGTCGGGGTTGACGCCGGGGACCGATGCCGAAGAGCTGCTGGGTGTCGTCGCCGTCCTCGCAGAGCACCGTGGGGTCGGTGGTGCAGTCCTCTGCTTCCGAGATGTTGCCGTCGACATGCTTCTGGTTGAACCAGCGGTAGTAGCTGACGCCCGAGAAGGTCAGCGTGGGCGACGCCTTCAGCGTGCCGTTGAGCGAGATCATGTTCACCTGGTTCACGGTCGTCTGTGGCGATGTGAACGTGTTGCTCCAGGATTGGTCGAGGAGCTGGACAGGTGCGGCGGCGGTCACGCCAACGAAGTTGTCAGCTCCCGTGTAGTTGAGATGGAACTCGGTGTCGTCGCCTTTGGCGCCGAGATCGGCGTACATGCGCCGAATCATCGATTTCGCGAAATCGCGGAAGCCGTTGTCGTGAATGCCCTCCAGCGCCATGAAGGCGGCCCAGCTTCCGTTGTTGGCGCCGTAGGTCAAGCGCGCCTTGGTAGCGGCCGAAGGAGCCGCCGCGCACGTCGATCTCGGCGCCCTGGTAGTTGAAGCCGTCGCGCATCTGGATCGTCACCGCGCCGCCGAGGGCGTTCAAGCCGAACACCGGGTTGGCACCGATAATGGTGATGCCGTCGATGGCGTTGTCGGGCAGGAAGTCCCAGTTGACGATGTCGCCGAACGCCTCGTTGATGCGCACGCCGTTCTGGTAGACGGCGAGGCCTTGCGGCACGCCGTTAACGGGCGAAGCCTCAAAGCCGCGGTACTGCAGGTCACGCTGGAACACGTTGCCCTGCGCATCCTGAAGAATGGCGCCGGGGACGGTCTGCTGCAGCACGTCGGGCACATAGTTATAGCTGCCGCGCTGGATATCGTAGGCCGATGCGCGCCCCACGGCTCCGGGGAACTTTCCGATGGGGATAGCGCTGCCGTCGACGGGCGACATCATCACTGAGCCGCTGTCGATGCCGCCGAGGCCTTCCCCGGTGGCGTTTGTCGGATTGACGGGAGCGGCCGCTGCTTGCGGGGCCGGCGCGGGCGCCTGCTTCTTCGGCGCGGCCTTTTGAGCGGACTGCGGAGCCGGCTGCGCTTGCTTCTGGATCACCTGCACAGGCGGGAGCTGGCTTTCCTTCGGCGCGGGCGTCGGTGCAGCCGTGCCGGCCGGCGCGGGCGCAGGGGTTGGCGTCGTCGTTGTCGCGGGAGGGGTGGGTGTCGTGGCGCCGGCCGCCGGCGGTGCGGGTTTGCTGCCGGCGGCGTCGCGTTTTGGGCGGCCGCGGGAATTGAGAGCAGCAGAAGGGAACCCGCGGCTACCGACAGCCTAAATTTCAGGCCTCTCATATTGCCGCCCCCCCGAGCCGCAGTTGCGCTGTTGTGCTCTCACTCCCTACGAACTGGCTCCCACGCGATGAGTCGTTTGCGGGCAGGCCGTGGGCCTGCGGAAGCAACGCGACATGGCGGGAGACTGGATACCGAACGGGTCACTCAGGACCGATGGCGACGGACCGACAAAAGGTCACACCGAAATAGATAGCACGCTCGCAAACGATTCGCCTGCGCGTGCGCAGGCTCCGATTGCCGATCGGATCGGGAATTTTTCCCGATTGTCAGTCGCTCGCGGCGACAGGTTGCGTCTCGCCCGCCGTTACGGCTGCGCGCAACGAGGAGGCCGGCTCCGGGGTGAGCGGAGCCGGCCTCGTGGAGGTCAATCGTAGGTCGGGTGGGAAAACTTAGAACCTGAGCTTCACGCCGCCGTAGGCCGCCAGCGGCGCGCCCGGTGTGATCGTGCGCGGATTGGTGAAGAAGCCCGCGCCGGTCGAGGGATCGGCGCCCGCCGCATTGTTGGCCGCCGCGAGGTTGAAGTAGTTGCCGAAGAGGCCGTAGTGGGTGTCGAACACGTTATTCACGAGGCCATAGATCTGGATGTTCTTGGTGATGTCGTAGGACGAGTGGATGTTGACGACTGTGTAGCCGGCGAGCGGCTCGTTGAGGTTGGCCTCGTCGCCGAAGAACACCTGGTCGCTCACCGTGATGAGGTCGGAGCCGAACTTCCACTCCGGCGTCAGCCAGTAGTCGAAGCCCGCCTTGAAGCGGTGGCGCGGCACGCCCGGCAGGCGCGAGCCCGGCGTGACATTGATGCAGTTGCCCGCGTCCGCGTTGCCGGGAATGCACTCGAAGCCGCTGGGATTGTCGGGCGACGATAGCACGTTGGCCGTCTGGAAGGTCGCGTCGATGTAAGCGTAGTTCGAGTACACCATCAGCCTGCGGTCATGATACTGGGCTCCAAGCTCGAGACCCTGACGCAACGTCGTGCCCGCGTTGGTGAAGTAACCGCGGCCGTTGATGGTGGAGGCGACGGTGATGATGTCGTCGTCGTTCTCGGTGCGGAACACGCCGGCCGTCCACTCGAGAATGTTCTCGTTGTTGAAGCTCGCGAGCTTGCCGCGCAGGCCTGTCTCGTAGGTGTGCGAGACGACCTGCTTGAGCGGCGGGTCGGCGGTGAGGAAGCTTTCGATCAAGCACGGGTTGACGGGATCGGCGCAGGCGAGCTCGGCAGCGGTCGGCGCGCGGTTGGCTTCGGCGTAGCTGCCATAGATAGAGAGTCCCGGCGCAATCTTGTAGGTGAGGCCGCCCATCGGGTTGAAGCGCTCGTAGGTGTGCGTGCCCGTGAGCAGATCGGGGAATGCCGGATCGGGATCGAGGTTGTTGAGATCGAGCCGCGCGTAGTTATAGCGGCCACCGAGCGTGAGGCTCAATTTGCGCGTCAGATCGAGCGTATCGCTGACATACACACCCACGTAGTCGTTGGTCGTGTCGATCAGGCGCGGGCGCACGTCGGACGGCGCCGACATGGTGATTCCGAACGGGTTGACCACGAACAGGGGGCCGAAGAAGCCGAGATCGCTGCTGGTGGAGTAGTTCACGTTGCCGTGGTCGTAGCTTGCGCCGAGCAGGAACTGGTTCGGCATCCCAGCGATGGGTGTCTTGTCGACGCCCTGAGCCGAGCCGCCCCAGCTGTTGGCGGTCTGGCTGGTCTTGTCGATCGAGCCGAGCTGCGAGACGTCATGGCCGTTGACCTGGCCGCCGGCCACGGGAACGATGTTGCCGTTCTGGTCGAGCACCTGGTTGGTTGCGGGATCAGTGTCGTCCCAGCAAAGCGTGCCGAGGCCCGGTGCCGCGCATTCGACCGCATCTGCGATGTTGCCGTCGGCGTGCTTTTGCTGGAACCAGCGATAGTAGCCGACGCCGGAGAACGTCAGCGAGGGCGTTGCCTTGACCGACCCGTTGGCCGAAACCATGGCCATCTTGTTTTCGGTGGTCTGCGGCGAGGTGAACGTGCGGCTCCAGCCGAGGTCCAGGAGCTGCACGGGCGCTGCCGCCGTCACACCGACGAAGTTGTCGGCGCCGGTGAAGTTGAGGTGGAACTCGTTGCCGTCGCCCTTGACGCCGAGGTCGGCGTACATGCGGCGGATCTTGGCCTCGGAGAAATCGCGGAAGCCGTCGTCTTTGATATCTTCGCCGGCGATGAAGGCGCCCCAGTTGCCGCTACGCGCACCGGCGGCGACGGAGCCCTGGATGTGCCCGAACGAGCCGTAGCGGCTGTCCACCTCGACGCCCTGGAAGTTGAAGCCGTCGCGCATCACGATCGTCGCCGCGCCGCCGATGGCGTTGAGACCGAAGACCGGATTGGCACCGACGATCGTAATGCCCTCGATCGCGTTATCGGGCAGGAAGTCCCAGTTGACGATGTCGCCGAAGCTCTCGTTGATGCGTACGCCGTTCTGATAAACGGCGATGCCCTGCGCCACGCCGTTGACAGGCGAAGCCTCGAAGCCGCGGTACTGCAGATCGCGCTGATAGATGTTGCCCTGCGCGTCGCTGATGAGCGCGCTCGGCACCGTCTGCTGCAGCAGCTCCGGCGCGGACGGCAGCTTCGCGCGATCGATGTCGCTGGCCGAGGCCCGGCCGACGGCGCCCGGATACTTGCTGATCGGAATTGAGCTGCCCTGCACCGGCGACATCTGGACGGTGCCGGTGTCGATGCCGCCCGTGCCGGGCACCGTTACTGCGGCGGGTTGCTGCGGCGCAGGCGCGGGCTGGGGCGCCGGCTGCACGATCTTCTTCTTGGGAGGCGCCTGCTGTTGGATCGCCTTGGGTGCGGGCTGGGCCTGCTTCTGAATGACCTCGACCGGAGGAAGCTTGTTGTCCGGCGCCGGAGTCGGCGCTGCCGGCGGCGTGCCGCCACCCGTGGTATTCTGCGCAAGCGCAGGACCCGAAATCGAACACGCGACACACGCAAACAATGCGTACGCAGACCCCCAACGCATTACCATCCCCCAAGACGACGCGAGGCGACACTTCCGACCGCTCCGGTTTCCCTTTGGCGACTGCCGCTGGGTTGTTTTTGCCGGATCGGGTTCGATCTTCTCTCGCTTGAGCGAGAGCTTTCGGCGACGAGATTTGCCGAATTAACCCATCAATATCGGGAGGGGTCCGAGGGTCAACGGAAGACCTAAGTGAAACTGTATAACGTCTGATATGTGTGACAATGTTGCATCAAGTTTCGGGAATACTTCCCGACTGTTTGGGAAAAAATTCCCGATCTGAGACGCCACGTTTTCCGTGTTTGACAGCACGCGCCGCGGACATGTTATTTCGTAGTGCGCGACGAAATCGGTCGACGGCCAAAGCAGTTCCCGACACTTCCGAACGCCGCGCGGAACGATAGAGGTCCACGGCAGGCCAAGCGGGCTTGCCGCCAAAAAACAAAGATCGTCTGCGCGGACGACTGTTCGACGCCAGGCAACGGGGAGGAAGAGATGCGCGGGATTGGCGTGCTTGGACGGAGAGAATGAGTTCGCGCGGAGGTCGCTTCGCGCTCGTCGCAAGGCACGTCCCGCTGCAGGCAATCGGCACGCAATGTGCACATGCCGACAGCATGCGCGCAGCAACCACATGACCTACATGGCAGCGGCAAACGGCAACTGAGAGACGGCAACCGAGCACGACGCGCCGCTCGGCGGTAACGTCGGCTCTCCACGCATCACAGAGAATTAATCGCACGACCGGTGGCACTCGCCGAAGAAAGCCTCCAAATGCCCGAGTTGAAACGCTTGCGACAGAAGAGACCAATGAGAACAACAACGCTCTGCCTTGCCGCAGCCGCCGCTCTGCTGTCGACGCTGCCCTCGTTGGCGGAAGACCCGGCCAAAACGGATCAAGCCCCGGGTGACGGGGTCACACTCGAGCTCAACAAGCTCGAGACGGCCGAGAAGGGCTGCCGCGCCTACGTCGTGGTGTCCAATCCGTCCTCGACCACGTACGACGCCTACAAGCTCGATCTCGTGATGTTCCAAACCGACGGCATCATCGGGCGCCGCTTTGCGCTCGACCTCGCGCCGCTGCGGCCGTCGAAGCGCACCGTCAAGCTCTTCGAGCTCGACAACACGAGCTGCGATACCATCGGCAGCTTTCTCGTCAACGATGTCCTCGAATGCAAGGCCCAGTCGGGCCCCGTCAACGATTGCCTCTCGCGTCTCAAGGTCAGCTCGCTGACCAAAGTTGGAATCTCAAAGTAGCAGGTGAGTAGCTTTGCCAGATATCGCCATCGCCGAAGGCCGTGATTTTTCGATCCTGGGCCTCATCCAACACGCCGATCCCTTCGTCCAGGCCATCATGCTGCTGCTGGCGGTCTGCTCCGTCGGCTGCTGGGCGCTGATCCTGGAAAAAACCGTCCGCCTCACCATGCTGAAGGCGCAGGTGCGCAAGCTCGCCAACCAGGCCGCGGCCGGCCGCCTCACGTTCGACGGCAACGGGCTCGTCGGCGCGGTCACGCAGGCCGCGCAAAGCGAGTGGGCGGAGGGCTCGTCGCGCGGGGAGACGCGCACCGAGCTGCGCGCGCGCCTCGAGCGCGCCATGCGTCTCGCCATGAAGCGGGAGCTGAAGCGCATCGAGTTCGGCTTGCCGTTCCTGGCGACCGTCGGCTCGGCCTCGCCGTTCGTCGGCCTCTTGGGCACGGTGTGGGGCATCATGCACAGCTTCACCTCCATCGCGCAGGCCAAGGACACGAGCCTCGCCGTCGTCGCCCCAGGCATCGCGGAGGCGCTGTTTGCCACCGCGCTCGGCCTCGCCGCCGCCATCCCCGCGGTCGTCGCCTATAACCAGATCTCCGTCTCCCTCGGCCGCTCCGCCGACAAGGCCAGCGCCAGCATCACCACGCTGGCCAAGGCCGTCGCCCGCGGCCAGAGCGAGGGAACGGTGCGCCTGGAGGGGGTCGGCTAGTGGCGATCGCTCTCCAGAACGGCGGGTCCAGCGACGAGGACGGCGACGAGGTCTATCGGCCCATGGCCGAGATCAACGTCACGCCGATGGTCGACGTGATGCTCGTGCTGCTCATCATCTTCATGGTCGCGGCGCCGCTGATGGTGCAGGGCGTGCCGCTCGACCTGCCGCGCACGTCGGCGACCAAGCTCGCCAAGGTGCGCAAGCCCATGGTGGTCTCGCTCGCCCCCGATGGCGCCCTCTACATCCGCGACGAGCGGGTGGAGCGCAACAATCTGGTCAACCGGCTGATGGCGCTGCGTCGGGACGAAGGCGACAGCGTCGTCTACGTGCGCGCCGACCGCAAGATTCCCTACGGCGACGTGATGGAGGTTCTGGGACGGGTCGGCGAGACCGGCTACCAGCGCGTCTCGCTTCTGTCGCAACCCTCGCCCGGTGCAGCGCCCTCGCCCGGCGCCGCCCCAGCGCCGAGCCCCGCACCCGCAGCCACTCCTTAGAGCCGCACGCCCATGCCGTTCCTTCGCCCCCTGACTTGGCTCGTCTCCCTCTCCGTCCACGCGGCGCTGCTGCTGGCCATCGTCGGTGTGAGCTCCGGGGGCGCCTCATTCGACACGGGCAGCGGCAACGACATGTTCGTGGTCGAGCAGGGCATCGCGGTTCAGGGTGTCGCCAAGTTCGGCGAGGCCGAGGAGATGATCGAGACGGTGGACATTCCGCCCGTGCAGCCGGTCGAGCAGCCGAAGGAGGTCAAGGAGGTCGAGCCCGACCTCAACAACGTGGTCACCTCCACGGAAGCCCAGCACGAGGAGCAGGTCGTCAAGGAAGACCCCAAGCCGATCGAGGACAAGCCGGTCGAGCCCGTGCCGGTGCAGGAGCAGGCGCCGCAGGTCGCGACGCTGATCGAGCAGAGCTCCGGCCAGGCGCAGCAGGGCGGCGACACCACCCAGCGCCGCGCCTACCTCGGCACGCTGTCGAAGTCGATCGAGCGCGCGAAGGTCAATCCGCGCTCGCGCCAGGCAGGCACCGTCATGATCCGCTTCACGGTCGGCCCCGACGGAAGCCTGATCTCACGCGCCGTCGAGAAGAGCTCCGGCTCCACGGTGCTCGACGAGGCGGCCGTTGCCGCGCTCGACCGTGCCGCGCCCTTCCCGCCGATGCCCCAGAACGTTGCCAAGGGGCCGATCGAGGTGAGCGTCCCCTTCGAGTTCGTCACCCGCTGATTGGCGATCGATCGAGCGAGCGAGCGGCGTGTTCGCGCCCGGAGCGGGCGCTTGCGTCGGGACGGGCGTAAACCATTTGTTAGCCCCTTACGCCGAACTGAACAGGTCTTGCCAGGACAGTACGCCGGTTAACCGCACATTATCCCGCGCGCCCTTAGGGTCACCGCCGCGGATCAATGGCAAATCATAAGTGTGATGTTCAGCGGGGCCCTCGGCAGCCAGAAAACCAGCTCACTGATGAACGAGTACGCGTCGCTTTTGGGCGATGCGCTGCTTCGCCATCGCGCCCGCGTCGCCGAGCATTCGGCCCGCATCGAGGCCGAGCTAGCGAGCAGGGTGAAGTCCGAGTTCATCGCCAACATGAGCCACGAGCTCCGGACCCCGCTCAACGCCATCATCGGGTTCTCCAAGCTGCTTGCCGAGCAGGGCGATCGCAAGCTTACCCCGCCCGAGACCGCCGACTACGCCAACCTTATCCAAGACGCCGCCGGCCACCTGCTGGCCGTCATCAACAACATCCTCGACATTTCCAAGATCCAAAGCGGCAAGTGCACGCTCAATACGCGTGAGATCGACCTCGCTGAGCTCCTGAGCGCGTCCGCGTCCTCGTTCCGCCTCATAGCGCAGAGCGCGGGACTGACGCTCGTGGAAGCGGTCGAGCCCGACGTCCCGGCCATCGTCGGCGACAGCGTGAAGCTGCGCCAGGTCTTCACCAATCTCATTTCGAACGCGTTGAAGTTCACCCGCAGCGGCGGCTCGGTGACGATCAAGGCCGCCCGCTCTCCAGCCGGCGCGGCGATGATCCAGGTGATCGACACCGGTGTCGGCATGAGCGAGCAGGACCTCGCCATCGCGCTGACACCCTTCGGCCAGGTCGACGCGACGCACGCGCGCTGGCGCGAGGGCACCGGCCTCGGGCTACCGATCGCCAAGGCGCTCGTGCAGCTCCACGGCGGCGAGCTGAGGATAAAAAGCCAGAAGGACGTTGGCACGGAGGTGACCGTGCTTCTCCCTCTCCGGCAAAAGCAGCAGCAGTTGGCAGAGCCGCTTGAGACTGTCATAGCGCGGAGCGTCTCATTGTGAGCGACATCATGAATATGCAGTTGGCCATGCCGGACGCCGCCTCGAGCGTCTCCCCGCCCGACAAGTCTATCGGCCGCATCGTCTCCGTCACCGGCTCCAAGGCGATCGTGATGCTCGACAGCCCCAAGGAGGGCCGCGTCCTGCGCAACGACCGCCCCGACATGGGCACGCTGCTGGGCATCGACACCGCCAACACGGTCGTGCTCGCCATCATCTCGGCGTTGAGCGTGCCGGTCCCGGCCCAGCGCGACGGCGACGCGGAGATCTGGATCGCCGAGCTGGGCCTCGTCGGCGAGCTATGGCGCGACGAGAGCGGCAGCGCGAACCTGTTCGCCCGCGGCGTCACGGTCTATCCCGCGCTCGGCGACCGCGTGCGCGTTGCCTCCAAGAGCGAGCTCGAGGCGGCCTTCTGCGGCGACTCGAGCCGCTCCGTGCGCATCGGCTGCATCCGCCAGGACAGCACCATCCCCGCCATGGTTCGCGTCGACGAGCTGCTCGGAAAGCACCTCGCCATCCTCGGCACCACCGGCACCGGCAAGTCCTGCACCACCGCGCTCATCTTGCGCGCGATCCTCGCCAAGAACCCGGCGGCGCACATCGTTCTGCTCGATCCCCACAACGAGTACGCGACCGCCTTCAGCGAATGGGCGGAGGTCATCTCGCCCCGCAACATGCAGCTTCCGTTCTGGCTCTTGAACTTCGAGGAGATCGTCGAGGTTCTGATCTCGGACAGCTCACGCAAGGCCGAGATAGAGATCCTGCAGGAGCTGATTCCCATCGCCAAGGCGCGCTACAGCGCCGGGCGCGCACGCGATCAGCAGAACTTCCGACGCGGCATGATCGAGCCGTCGCGGTTTACGGTCGACACGCCGGTGCCCTACCGCATCTCCGACCTCACCGGCCTCATCGACGAGCGCATGGGCAAGCTGGAGAACAAGAAGGACCTTTCGCCCTACCGTCAGCTGCGCTCCCGCATCGACAACATCTCGCAGGACGGCCGCTACTCGTTCATGTTCGGCTCGCTCACCGTTTACGACGGCATGACGCAGGTGCTCTCGCGCATCTTCCGCGTGCCCGTCAACGACAAGCCGATCACCATCGTCGAGCTGACCGGCCTGCCGACCGAGATCATCAACGTGGTCGTCTCGGTGCTGTCGCGGATGACCTTCGACTTCGCGCACTGGAGCGAGGGCAAGGTGCCGCTCACGCTCGTGTGCGAGGAGGCCCACCGCTACGTGCCGGCGGCGGGCCAGCTCGGGTTCGAGCCGTGCAAACGCGCCATCGCCAAGATCGCCAAGGAAGGCCGCAAGTACGGCGTCGCGCTCTGCATCGTCTCGCAGCGGCCGTCCGAGATCGACCCGACCATCCTCTCCCAGTGCAACACCGTCTTCGCGCTGCGCATGTCGAACGACCGCGACCAGGAGATCGTGAACGCCGCCATCACCGACACCGGCTCGGGCCTCCTGGAGTTCCTGCCCGCGCTCGGACAGCGCGAGGCGCTCGCCTTCGGCGACGGCGTGGCGCTGCCCGTGCGCATCAAGTTCGATGAGCTTCCCGCCCATTGCCTGCCGCGCTCGACGACGGCGCGTTTCACCGAGCATTGGCAGAAGTCGGTCGGAGACGAAGGCTTCCTCGAGCAGGTCGTCGAGAAGTGGCGGTCCTCCGACATCGGCGCCGGCAGCGATGCAACCCAGCATGCCGCCATGATGGCCGACGGCCTGGGGATCGACCCGGGTCCCCCGGCGCCCGAGCCGCCACGGCCGCCCGCCGCGGCATCGCGCCAGGAGTTTCCGTCCGCCGCGCGCGTGCGCGAGGCGGACGTGCTGCGCCCGTCAGCGGCCGTGCCCCAACCCGCAGCGCCGGCCAACACCGCGGCGCGTCCCACGCCGACTGTGCGCAGGGACACCTTCGGCAGCGCCCCGGCGAGCCCGCCACCCCAACGCGCAGCCACGCCCGAGGCAGCCGGCAGCGAGCAGCAGCCGGTGCCCGGCGCCGCGCTCAAGTCGCTGCGCGACCGCCTTATGCAGCGCCAGCAGCGTTAGAAATCGGCAAGTCGAGAGGATCGGCTAACGCGGCTGCTCGCCGGAGCGGATCGCGACGACGCGCGCGGGCTCTATGGCCGTCTCCTCGGAGGGAGATTGGGCCTGAGGATCTGCCGCGGTCGTCTCCATCATGCGCCCAAAGCGCCGGTAGCTGAACGGGATCGAGGCGAGGTAGGCGATGGAGGCACCCGTGAGCGTGCCGTAGGGGTAGGTCACGAGCAGCGCCACGAAGCCGATCGCCAGGATGAAGATCGGCAGCACATATTCGCGCGAGATGCGCTCGCCCAGGAGCTTGCCCGAGAACGTCGGGAGCGTCGAAACCATCAGGAATGCAATCACGAGCGTGTAGATCAGCACGAAGTCGAGCATGATGCGCGAGGAGCGAATGCCATCGAGCCCGAGGTGCTCGATGAAGATCGGCAGCAGCACCACGATGGCCGCAGCCGGCGTCGGCATGCCGATGAAGTAGGCCGCCTGCCATTTCGGGCGGTCATCGTCGGCCGCCACGTTGAAGCGGGCGAGCCGCAGCGCGGAGGCGAGCGCGAAGATCATGACGCAAATCCAGCCGAGGCTCTTCAGGCTTCCCAGTCCCCAGTTGAAGACGAGGAACGCCGGCGCCACGCCGAAGTTGACGAAATCGGCGAGACTGTCGAGCTCGGCGCCAAAGCGGGAGGACGCCTTCAGCAGGCGCGCGACGCGGCCGTCGATGCCGTCGAGCAGGGCCGCGAACACGATGGCGCCGAGCGCCAGCTCGTAGCGCTCCTCGATCCCCATGCGGATGGAGGTGAGCCCGGCGCACAGAGCCAGCAGCGTGAAGAAGTTCGGCACCAGCATGCGCACCGGCACGTGGCGGTGGCGGAACAGCGGCATCCGCCGGCGCCGGCGCGTCTCTTCCTCTAGCCTCGGTACGATCGGGTCCATAGCGCTGCCTCTGGGGCTTCCTCTGGCGCTGCCTCGGCCGGGATTGTCCTATTACCCCCGGAAGACGTCAAATTTCGGTATCAGCTCCGCCTGGCCACCCGCTCCGCCTCAGTCGATTTAAGGTCGGCGAGCACCGTTTCGCCGGCGTTGGCGAGCTGGCCGACGCAAACGAGCGCGGCTTGACCGGGCGGCAGATAAAGGTCGACGCGCGAGCCAAAGCGGATGAGGCCGATGCGCTCGCCGGCGCCGACGCTGTCGCCCTCGTGCACGAAGGCGACGATCCGGCGCGCGATGAGGCCGGCGATCTGCACGACCGCGATCTCCACCCCGTCGGGCTTCTCGATGATGATCGCGCGCCGCTCGTTCTCCTCGCTCGCCTTGTCGAGCGCGGCGTTGAGGAAGGCACCCGGCACGTAGATCGAGCGCACGATCTTGCCTGCGACGGGAGAGCGGGTGATGTGCACGTCGAGGACGCTGAGGAAGGTCGAGACGCGCACGCGCTCCTCAGGCCCGAGCCCCAGCTCGACCGGGGGCCGCACCGCCTCGACCGCGGTGATGCGCCCGTCGGCGGGGGCGACGATCAGTCCCTCGCGCTGCGGCGTCACCCGATCGGGATCGCGAAAGAAGTAGGCGATGTAGCAGGCGACGATGACGAGGAGCCAGGCGAGCGGCGGCCAGATCAGGAAGAACAGCAGCGCCAGGCCCAACGCGACCGCGATGAACTTGTGGCCGTCGCCGTGCACGGGAACGAAGTTGTCTACGATGGTGTCGATGATGCCGTGACGTTCCGACACGAGCGCGCCTCCTGTTGTCTTCTTCTAGCGCCGCCGCGGCGCCGGCACCTTCGCGAGCGCCCGGCAACCGTTAAGCCGCCGGGCATCGGACGCCCGAAGGCGTGCCGGTCAATCCACCGGCACGGTGATGAAGCGATGACTGCCCTTGCCGTCCTCGACCTCCAGCATCGCGCTCTTGCGGCTGGTCTTCTTCACGGTATCGATGCGCTTGGCGACGTCCTGCGGATCGGAGACCGGCTCGTTGGCGACCTGCACGATCACGTCGCCGGCCTTGATGCTGGCGGCAGCCGGGCTCTTGGGATCGACATCGTCCACGATCGCGCCCTTCACGTCGGGGGCGATGCCGTACTTCTTGCGCAGCTCATCCGTCAGCGCCGACAGCTTCAGTCCCAGCACGACCGCTCCCGAGCCGTCGGGCTTCGGATTGTCGCCGAGGTCGGCCTTGACGTCCTCGTCCTCCGAGAGCCGGCCGACTGTTACCTGCAGCGTCATCTTCTGGCCCTTGCGCAGGATCTCCACGTCGACCTTCTGGTCGATAGGGGCGCGCGCGACGAGGCGCGGCAGTGAGCGCATGCTATCGACGGCCTCCTTGTCGAACTTCACGATGATGTCGCCCGACTGCACGCCGCCCTTGGCCGCCGGGCCCTCGGGCGTGACCGCGGCAACGAGCGCGCCGCTGTTCTCGGGGATGCCGAGCGAGGCCGCGATCTCGTCGCTCACCGTCTGGATCTTCACGCCGAGCCACCCGCGCCGCACCTCTTTGAACTGGCGCAGCTGCTGCACGACCGGCCCCACCACGTCGGCCGGCACGGCAAAGCCGATGCCGATGGAGCCGCCGGTCGGCGAGATGATCGCCGTGTTCACGCCGATGACCTCGCCGTCCATGTTGAACAGCGGACCGCCGGAATTGCCCTTGTTGATGGCGGCGTCGGTCTGCAGGTAGTCGTCGTAGGGACCGGAATTGATGTTGCGGGCTTTGGCCGAGATGATGCCGAGCGTCACCGAGCCGCCGAGCCCGAACGGGTTGCCGATCGCCATCACCCAGTCGCCGACACGCATGGCCGCGGAGGAGCCGAACTTCACCGACTTCAGCTCTTTCGGCGAGGAGACCTTCAGGAGCGCGATGTCGGTCTTGGTGTCCTTGCCGATGAGCTCGGCCTTGAGCTTGGTGCCGTCGTGCAGGTTGATCTGTATCTCCTCGGCGCCGTCGATCACGTGGTTGTTGGTGACGATGATGCCGTCCTTGCCGTCGACGATGAAGCCGGAGCCGAGCGAGGAGACCATGCGGTCCTGCGGCGAGGGCGCGCCGTGGTGATCGAAGAAATCGTCGAAGTATTCATGATAGGGCGAGCCCTTCGGCACCGCGCGGGAGCGGCAGCCCCTGCGGGCCCTTGATCGCCTGGCTCGTCGACACGTTGACGACGGCCTCGATCAACTGCTCGGCCACCGGCGCAACCGACTGCGGGCCTCGCGTCTGCGCGGTCGCACCGACCGCAGTGAGCATCGCGAAAGCAGACCCGAGGACCAGCAGCCGAAGTCCCTCGCCAGGGCCGATGGCCCCGCCGCCGCGCGCCGAATGTCTTTGCATCAGCCTCAATCTCCCGCCGGCATTCTCGTGTGCCGGCCTCAACCGCTCGAGCCGTCCATAGCCGCGGTGCTTGCCGAGCATGCCTCAAGTGGATGGCAATGTGCGTTTCCTGTCAACGCGACCCGACAGTTAGCCGCGGATAAGCCAGACGAGGCCGGCCCCAATGCCGACCGCCGTCCAGCCGGCAATACGCAGGGTGGATTCCGGCGTAGCTGAGGCGCCTTCGAGGAAGCGAATGGCCAAATGTGGCGCAAGCGCCCACAGGAGGCCCTCGATCACCAGCACCAGCCCGAAGCCCACGACGAGGTCGTTCATTGCTGCGCGGGCGGAGCGGCCGGAGCGGTCCCCGGTTTGGCCGCGTGGCCGTGCGGGTCGGCGAAATACTTGAAGAAATCCGAATCGGGCGTGATCAACAGCCGCGTGTCGGAAGACGGCAGGCCGCGCTCGTAGGCCTGCATCGAGCGGTAGAACTCGAAGAACTCCGGGTCGCGGGTGTAGGCATCGGCGTAGATCTTGTTGCGCTCGGCGTCGCCGGCACCGCGCGTCTCTTCGCCCTTGCGGGAGGCCTCGGCCCTGAGGACCGTCGCCTCGCGATCGGCGGTCGCCTTGATGCGGTTCGCCTCTCCGGCACCTTGGCCGCGGAACTCGGCGGCCTCGCGCTGGCGCTCGGCGCGCATGCGGTCGAACACGCTCTTGGAGTTCTGCTCGGGCAGATCGACGCGCTTGATGCGCACGTCGACGACCTGGAGACCGAAGTCCTCGCCCTCGGTGTTGACGGTCGCCGCGATGCGCTTCATCAGATCCTCGCGCTTGTCGCGCACCACTTCCTGGAAGGTGGACCCGCCCAGCACGCGGCGAAGCGTCGAATCCACGATCGGCCCGAGGCGCGAGCGCACGCCCTCCTCGTAGCGCAGCGTCTGATAGAACTTGAGCGGATCGACGATCTTGTAGCGCGCGAAGCTGTCGACCACGAGCCGCTTCTGATCGGAGGCGGTCACCTCCTGCGGCTGGCTGTCGAGGTCGAGGATGCGCTTGTCGTAGACTTCGACCGTGTCGATGAGCGGGTACTTCCAGTTGAGACCCGGCTCGCGCACGACGCGCTTAGGCTCGCCGAAGCGCAAGCACCAGCGCCTGCTCGTTCTGGTGCACGATGAACGCCGAGGCATAGATGGCGGCGGCGCCGAGGCCGACGATAATGATCAGGAGGGCGAGAAACGCGCGCATCAGTTTGCTCCCTCGCCGCGAGTTTTGGGCGGCAGCTTGTCGAGCGGCAGGTAGGGCACGACGCCCTGGCCGGCCTTGCCGTCGATGATGATCTTGTCGGTGCCGCCGAGCACGCGCTCCATGGTCTCGAGGAACATGCGCTTGCGGGTGACGTCGGGCGCCTTCTTGTACTGGTCGTAGACCTGCAGGAAGCGCGCTGTCTGACCGTTCGCCTCGTTGACGATCTGCTGCTTGTAGCCCTCGGCCCCCTGCAGGATGCGCTCGGCCTCGCCGCGTGCCTCCGGCACCACCTTGTTGGCGTAGCCGTAGGCCTCGTTCTGCAGCCGCTCCATGTCGGCGCGCGCGGCCTGCACGTCGCGGAAGGCGTCGATGACCTCGGCCGGCGGGTCGACCTTCTGCAGCTGCACCTGGTCGATGCGGATGCCGGCGCCGTAGCTGTCGAGCGTCCGCTGCATCAGGGCCTGCACGGCCTGCTCTGTCTTCTGCCGCTCTTGCGTCAGGATCGGCTGGATCTTCGACTGGCCGACCACCTCGCGCATGGCGCTCTCGGCCACCTCTTTGACGGTGGTGTCGGGGTTCTGGATGTTGAACAGGTACTGGGAGGCGTCCTTGATGCGCCAGAACACCACGAAGTCGATGTCGACGATGTTCTCGTCGCCCGTGAGCATCAGGCTCTCCGCGCGCTCCCCTCGGGAGGCGCCCGTGCGCGCCGCGGCCGTGCGCGACCCGATCTCGATGATGTTCTGCCGCGTCACCTTGGGCAGGCGCACCTCCTCGATCGGATAGGGCAGGCGGAAATGGAGACCCGGCGGGTCCTGGCGGATGAACTTGCCAAAGCGCATGACGACGCCGAGCTCATCGGGGTTGACGCGGAAGAAGAACGCCTGCC
The DNA here is from genome assembly GCA_963817485.1 of uncultured Alphaproteobacteria bacterium. Classification (GTDB taxonomy): domain Bacteria; phylum Pseudomonadota; class Alphaproteobacteria; order Rhizobiales; family Hyphomicrobiaceae; genus Hyphomicrobium_A. The sequence goes on from CAWFOR010000005.1 coordinate 292,019, forward strand.
ACGCGATGACCGCGCAGGCGACGATCGCGACGAGGAATAGCAACGGCCCCGGAATGCCGCCGCCGTGCATGACCTGCTTCACCTTGTCCTGGCCCCGCTTCAGCATCTCCTCGAGGTCGGGCGGCTGCCCGCCGCCGCTCGGCCCCTGGCCCCAGGGTCCGCCGCCGTTGCCGCCGCCGCTCTTCCAGCCGCCACCGCCACCACTCTGATTGCTCCACGGCATTTACGGGGTCCTTTGATGCTTGGGCTGTGCGGGCTCAGGCTGCACGAAGCCTCGGCCACCGGAAATGCCAGCCAATGCCTGCCGGTGGGAACGCAAATCCTTGTCCTCGTTGGAGGAGGTGCTCGCTTATAGGACACGGGGTCGTTAAAGCGCAAACTCACCGCTAAAATTGGTTGCCGGCGCCCTGCATTCAAGCAGACCGGCAAGCGGACCGGGCGGTTTACGAGCCGGGCCGGCCGCCGCGCTCGAGCCGGACGAGCGTCGCGCCATAATCGTCGTGCGGGCCCCGCGGCAGCGCCTCGCGCGATACCTCCCGCCACGCCTTCCAGTCGACCTCGGGCATCAGGGTGTCGCCTTCCGGGCGCCCGTGCACCTCCGTTTTGTAGATGCGACCGGCGAGGGGCAGCGAGGCGGCAAAGATGTCGGCGCCGCCGATCACCATGATCTCCTCGGCGCCGCGCGCCTTCGCGCAATCCTTTGCCCGCGCGAGTGCCGCCTCGAAGCTCGGCACCACGATGGCGCCGTCGGGGCGGAAGCCGTCATCGCGCGTGACAACGATGTTGTCGCGGCCGTCGAGGGGCTTTTTCAGGGACTGGAACGTGCGCCGGCCCATGATGAGGGGCTTGCCCATGGTGAGGCGGCGGAAGGTCTTGAGGTCGGAGGAGAGGCGCCAGGGCAGACCGCCGTCGCGGCCGATGACTCCGTTCTCCGCCACCGCGACGATGAGCGTGATCAGCATGCGCCTCAGACCGCCACGGGGGCGGCGATGTGCGGGTGCGGGTCGTAGCCCGCGAGCTTGAAGTGCTCGAACTTGAACTTGAAGATCGACTTTACCGTCGGGTCGATCTCCATGCGCGGCAGCGCGCGCGGGGTGCGCTTCAGTTGCTCGTCGGCCTGATCGAGATGGTTGAGGTAGAGGTGCGCGTCCCCGAACGTGTGCACGAACTCGCCGGGCTTAAGGCCCGTCACCTGCGCCATCATCATGGTGAGCAGCGCGTAGGAGGCGATATTGAACGGCACGCCGAGGAACACATCCGCCGAGCGCTGGTAGAGCTGGCAGGAGAGCCGCCCCTCGGAAACGTAGAACTGGAACAAGCAGTGGCACGGCGCCAGCGCCATGTCAGGAATGTCGGCGGGGTTCCACGCCGAGACGATGATGCGGCGGCTGTCGGGGTTGGTCTTCAGTGTCTCGACCACCTCTGCGATCTGGTCGATGGAGCGCCCATCGGGCGTCGCCCACGAGCGCCACTGCTTGCCGTAGACGGGACCGAGCTCGCCGCTCTCGTCCGCCCAATCGTCCCAGATGCTGACGCCGTTCTCGTCGAGGTAGCGCGTGTTGGTGTCGCCCGACAGGAACCAGATCAGCTCGTGGATGATCGAGCGCACGTGCAGCTTCTTCGTCGTCACCAGCGGGAAGCCGTCGGCGAGATCGAAGCGCATCTGGTGGCCGAACACCGACAGCGTGCCGGTGCCGGTGCGGTCGGTCTTGCGGACACCGTGCTCGCGCACGCGGCGCATGAGGTCGAGGTATTGCTTCATGGCTTGAATATAGGGTGATTCACGGCCGCTGCCGCATCAGCCCGCAGGCGGCGGCAGGCTCACGAAGTAAATGCCCAGCGCCATCACGGTATTATAGACGGCGTGGCAGAACATCGTCACCCACAGGCTGCCCGTCCGCGCCAGCAGCCAGGCGAAATAGAGCCCGATCGACATGACCTCGATGAGCCCGAAGATCGAGTAGCCGAGGTGCAGAAGCGTCCACAGGAGCGAGGTGAGGACGCCCGCGCCGACGAGCCCCAGCTTCGATTTCGCCAGCCCCGAGAACAGGAAGCCGCGGAACAGCAGCTCCTCCGACAGCGGCGCGCCGATGCCGATCACGGTCAGCATGAGCCAGAAGGCGTCGCTGTGCAGCATATCCTTGAACGGGCGCAGGTCGTGCAACGCCGCTTCCGGCTTCATGAACATGAGTAAGGCGGTCCAGACCGTGGTGACCGCAAACAGCGGAATGAGCGCAAGCCCAAGCACGTGCCACCCCTGCGCCGGCGGCCGCAGCGCCAGCACCTCGGCGCGATTCGACGAGAAGAAGCCCGCCGCAAGCAGCGTCAGCAGGACGATGCCGATTTGGAGCCCCGCGGTCCACGTCGCGACCTGCAGCATCGCCTGCGGCGGTAGGGTGCCGCTGGCGGCATTGCCGGTCGGAAACCCGAGCCCCGTCACGCTACTGTAGCCCCAGGCCACGAGCACGCCGACGAGCGCGGCCAGCGTCAGGATACCGAAGCGCCGCCGGAATCACGGCCCAGGCCGGCCAGCCGGTACGTGCGGAGTAGGCTGCGGGACCTTTCAGCAACGCGTCCAGCATGATCGTGCCTCCAGCAATGGCGCCACAAAGACCAAAGACAAGGGCGCGAGGCTTTACCATGGCGCCAACCGCCGCGCGTGCTTTAGACGGGCGGGGATAACGTCTCGGTAATGCGCGGGACAAGAACGGCTTTTTTTTCCGGGCCGCTACCCCTATATTCGGTGTGCCGGATTCGTCCGGCTATGGCGATAAACGCGGTCGTAATAAGCCGTTCGGACCCGGGGGCAGTACCCGGCGCCTCCACCAAATGCCGCCGCCTCGACGCTGAGCAAGCGCGGGCAGGCATGTGAGACAAAGTCGCGGACCTCCCGCGGCGGCATCTGATGGGGGCGAACTAGGATCGACGAGGGTGTAAAGGGCTTAGCTTTCGCTCGGCATGGTTCCGCCGTCATCGGGCCATTCAGAATAGTTGCCAATGACAACTATGCTGAGGCTGCTCTCGCTGCGTAACGCAGTGCGATTAGCCTGAACTTGAAGTCCTTACCCTTAGCCGGGTAAGGCGCGGTTCGGAGGGCACCGGGCAACAGAAGCCCTCCACTTGATCCCGCCTGCGTTTCGGGGGAAAGAGCTACCGGGACTTGCGACGATCCGGCAGGGATTGCACGGGGACTGAGTCAGCGGCACTGAGCCAGCAAGGGCACTGAGCTAGACGGAATGGCGGCCGAGCCGACGATCGACTATGACACGCTGACCCAGGACGCCATGCGCGGCGTCGTGCGCACCGTGCTCACGCAAGCTGCCAAGTCGGGGCTGCCCGGCGACCATCATTTCTATATCTCGTTCGATACCTCGGCCTCGGGCGTCGTGCTGTCGAAGCGCCTGAAGGACAAATATCCCTCCGAGATGACGGTCGTGCTGCAGCACCGCTTCTGGGATCTTTCCGTCGACGACGACGGCTTTGAGGTGAAGCTGACGTTCGACGGCATCCCCGAGCGCCTCGTCGTGCCCTTCGCCGCAATCCGCGTGTTCTTCGATCCGAGCGTGCGCTACGGCCTGCAGTTCGAGGACCCGGACGTGGAGCCGGAGGCGGGCGAAGACATGAACCACCGCTTCGGCCGCGGCTCCGACCACGCCAACGGTGCCTCCCCGACGTTGCGCTCGACTGCGCCGAAGAAGCCGAAAGTGCCGCGCAAGAGCAAGTCCGAGAAGACCGCGCCCGTCATCGACAAGACCGAGAAGGCGCCCGTTGCCGAGAAGGTCGAGAAAGCGCCCGCAGCCGCGGCGCCGCGGCTCGCTGCCGTCCCCTCCAAGCCTGCCGACGACAAGATCAGGCGCGTCGAGGAGAAGGCGGCGGAAAAGGCGAGCGAGGGAAAGCGCAGCGACGACCGTCCGCGCCAGGACAACGGCGGCGCGCAGATCGTCAGCCTCGACGCCTTCCGCAAGAAGTAATCTCCGACCCTAACGCTCTCTCTCCGTCATCCCTGCGCAGGCGGGGACCCAGGCCATCTTTAGGTCCGGGATGATGGGCGCGTGCACTAGTGCGCGGGGGCTCCGGCGGCCTTGGGCTGGCGTACGAGAAGCGCCATCGCAGCGAGGCCCGCAAACAGCACCGTCAGCAGCAGGAAGGTGTCGGAGAACGCCAGCACGACGCCCTGCTTATGCGCCATGCCGTACATCGCCTTCAGCGCCATCGCCTGCGCATCCGTGCCGTAGGCGGAGAACTTCGCGGTGAGCGCGTTCAGCGTCTCCATGGCCGGCACGCGCGACCACGTGATCTGCTCGTGCAGGCGCGCCAGATGCAGGTCCGTGCGGTCATTGATCACCGTCTGCAGGCCGGCAAGCCCGAAGGCGCCGCCGAGGTTGCGCATCAGGTTGAACAGGCCGGAGGCGTTCTTGACGCGCTCGGGCGGCAGCGTGCCAAGCGAGATGTCGTTGATCGGGATGATCGACAGCATGAGGCCGATGCCGCGGAAAATCTGCGGCCACAGCAGCTCGTAGAAATCCCAGTCGCTGGTGATCCAGGTCATCCACCAGGTGCCGACGGCGAAGAACAGGAAGCCCGCCATCAGCATGAGGCGCTTGTCGACGTAGGGCATGAGGCGCCCGGCAATGGGCGCGGTCAGGAACATGGCGATGCCCGAGACGAACAGCGTCTCGCCGATCATCAGCGCGTTGTAGCCGCGGATCTGCGCCAGATAGACGGGGAAGAGGTAGGTGAGCCCGTAGAGGCCGATGCCGAGCACGAACGAGAACAGCGATCCGATCGCGAAATTGCGGTTGGAGTAGGCGGACAGGTCGACGATCGGCGAGCGCGCGGTCAGCACGCGGGCAAAGAAGACGACCGCCGAGATGCCGGCGACCCAGGCGAGCGTCAGCACCGTATTGTCGCCGAACCAGTCGTTGCGCGGGCCTTCCTCCAGCACGTACTCGAGCGAGCCGAGGAAGCCGGCCATCGCCAAGAGGCCCGTCCAGTCGAAGTTGTCGAATAGCGAGTAGTCGGGCTTGTCGAAATCGATGAGCGCAAGCGCGGCGACCGTGACGAGGATGCCCGGCACCACGTTGATGAAGAACAGCCAGTGCCACGACAAGGCATCCGTGAGATAGCCGCCGACCGTCGGCCCGATGGTCGGCGCCAGCGTCGCCACGAGGCCGATCATCGGCGTGATCAAGTTCATGCGCGAGCGCGGGAAGATGAGGTAGGCGGAGGCGAACACGGTCGGGATCATGCCGCCGCCGATGAAACCCTGGATGGCGCGCCAGACGATCATCTCCTCGATCGACGACGACAGCCCGCACATGAGGCTCGCGGCGGAGAAGCCGGCAGCCGAGATCGCAAACAGGGTGCGCGTGCCGAGTGCGCGCGAGAGAAACCCCGACAGCGGGATCATGACGACCTCGGAGATGAGGTAGGCCGTCTGCACCCAGGTGATTTCGTTGGAGCTTGCCGCCAGCCCCGCCTGGATCTCCGTCAGCGACGCCGACACGATCTGGATGTCGAGGATCGCCATGAACATGCCGAAGACCATGGCAAGGAAAGCGGCGAGCCGGCGCGGATCGATACGATCCGCGGCAGCGCCGGGGGGAGCGCTTGCGGCTCGCCGCTGCGGTGCCCCGGGGGGAGGGCCTGGGGGCACCGTGTCGGATGTTGTGGTTGTGGTCATATCGGCCATAAAAAGCCCCGTTCAAGGCGTCAGTCGGCGTCGCCCGCCACCTGCGCCGGCGCACGCTCCATCGCGCCCTTGGTGTTAACGCTGACGACGACCGACATGCCGGGCCGCAGCAGCTCCTGCGTTCTCAGCGTCGCCGGCACCTCGATGCGCACAGCGAGGCGCTGCACGACCTTGGTGAAGTTGCCGGTGGCGTTGTCGGGCGGCAGCAGCGAGAACACCGAGCCCGAGGCCGGTGCCACGCTCGCGACGCGGCCCTTGATGTCGTGATCGGGGAGCGCGTCGACGGCAACGGTCACCGACTGCCCGGGCCGCATGCCGGAAAGTTGCGTCTCCTTGAAGTTGGCGTCGATGTAGACGTCGTGCAGCGGCACCAGGCTCGCGAGCCGCTGGCCCGGCTGCACATAATCACCGCTTTGCACCGCGCGATTGCCGATGACGCCGTCGAAGGGCGCACGGATCACGGCGAACGACAGATCGCGATCGGCCTTGGCGAGCGCCGTCTGGAACTGCTTGAGGGTTCGCTGCGCCTCCTGCTGCTGCGCCTTCAGCACGGCAACGTTCGCTTGCGCCGCGGTCACGCCGGCTTCGGCCCCCTGCACGGCGGCGACGGACTGATCGCGGTTTGCCTGCGCCTGCTCGAGCGCCTGGCGGCTCGCAAACTCGTGCCCGGCGAGGGACTGCTGGCGCGCGAGCTCGAGCTCGGCGCGGGTCGCGCCCGCCTTGGCGGAGGCGAGCTGCGCATTCGCCTGCGCGACGCCCGACTCTTGCACTGCGATCTGCTTGCCGATGCGCTCGATGGTCGCCTGCTCGATCGCGACGTTGTCGCGCGCCGTCTCGGCCGCGAGCGTGTAGTCGCCGTCGTCGATGCGCGCGATGACATCGCCCGCCTTCACCTCGGCGTTGTCGGTGACGTCGACGGACGCGAGGTATCCCGGGATCTTGGCCGCGAGCGTTGCGGTGTGGGCGCCGACGTAGGCATCGTCGGTGGTCTGGAGGAAACGGCCGACGGTCCACCAATAGTGGCCGTACCAGGAGCCGAGCGCGAGGACGAGCAAGGCGCCAAAGCCGAGAATGAGCTTGCGACTGGAACGGCGCGTCCCCTGCGGCGCGGCAACGGCCGGCGCGGCGGGGCTCGCCACGGGCGGCGCCTCGGCCGGCTGGTCGGCAGTGTCGGGCGCGCGCGCGACGGTCGCGTCGGGGGTGGCCGGGACCTCGCGCACCAAGCGCGGGGCGGCGCTCGCTGCAGCCGAGGTCAACGTCGGATTGGGTTGTAGCGTCTCGGTCCCCTCGACCGCTCGCAAAGCGCCCCTATCGCGATGCCTGAACATTTGTCTCTCCCGAAAAAGTCCCCGAAAACTCTCGCCACCGGATTTGACTGAACCGTTCGGTCAACGCTTGACTTAGCGCGTGTGTTCCCTTACGTCAATAGCGACCGAACCGTTCGGTCAAATTGTAGCAATACGGTCCCACGCCAGAAGGCCGGCAATGACCACAGCCCCCGCTCGCCGCCCGTTTGTCGCTCCTGTCGGCGAGGAAAACGCCAAGCGGCGCCAGATCATCGCGGGCGCGAGGGCGCTGTTCCTGGCCCAGGGCTTCGACGGCGCCAGCATGGACGCGATCGCGCGCAAGGCCGGCGTGTCGAAGGGCACGCTCTACGTCTATTTCGAGAGCAAGGAGCAGCTGTTTGAGGCCATCGTCGAGGACGAGCGCGGCGCGCAGGCCGAGCAGATCTTCGCACTCGACGCAGACAACCGCGACGTTGCCGCCGTACTGACCAACCTCGGCACGGCCTACGCCCGCTTCCTGTGCCAGCCGGCGAAGGCGTCCGCGCTGCGCACCGTCATCGCCATCGCCGAGCGCATGCCGGAGCTCGGACGCAAGTTCTACGAGTTCGGACCCAAGTGCGGCATCGAGCGGCTGGCGGCGTACCTCACGGCCCAGTGCGAGGCCGGCGTGCTCGCGGTCGACGACTGCGAGGTCGCCGCCGCGCAGTTCCTCGAACTCCTGCCAGTCGACGATGTTCAAGCCGGTGATGTTCGGCTCCGGCGCGGCGCCGACGGATGAGCGCATCGCGCACGTCGTCGGCACCGCCGTCCGCACGTTTCTCGCCGCCTACGCGAGACGCTAGCGCACGAGCGCTCGTGACCTTCCCACCAGATGAATTCCTATTTGCTCGCGGGCGCGAAGTCTTGATTGCTTACGGGTGGCGCCGTCGGCCGCTTGATCTTGATGAACGCGTGCGCTGCCGCCGTATGGCAGGCGTTGCAGGCCGCGGTCAGCACGTCGAAGGCGCGCGTGAATTCGCTTCTGTCCTGGGCCTCGACGGCCTTTGCCAGACCCGATAGCGGCGCATCGAGGTTCGCCTTGATCATGGCCGCTACAGGAATGCCCTCGTGAGTTGGATGCAACCTTGTCGCGTCTTCGAGCCCTTCCTTGATCTCGTCGAGCTCGAATGCGGCCAGATCCCAGTTTTGGGCGTCGCCGGCAAACCAGAGTTTCGCGTGCCGCATCTGCGTCGCACTCATGAACTCGCCAAATCCCGGCAGATAAGCGTCCGAGGCAGAGCGATCCGCAGCGCCCACAGCTCCCGCAACCGCTAGACTGAGGACGGCGAACATAGCAAACGTCTTCATGGCGTCTCCTTCTACCGGCTCGAGGGCCCCCTTGCCCGCGCCCGAAGCGGTATCCATTAAGATCGACTTGGCAGCCTGACAAAGACATCGACGAAGAAATTCGAGGAGGCTCCGATGTACGCCTGGGGAAGGATAGCCTTGATCAGCGTGATTGCAGCCGCCGCCTCGCTTGCCGCGCTCGCGGAGAGCGTCGTGACCCCCGATACCGTCACCTTCCCCAGCGCTGACCAGAAGACGACGCTCACCGGTTACGTGTTCCGCCCGCCGCATAGGGGAACCGAGCGGCTTCCCGCCGTCGTCATGATGCACGGGCGCGCCGGCGCCTACTCCTCGCTTGCCGACGGCACCTACGATGCGACGACGCTGTCGAAACGCCACAAGTTCTGGGGCGAGACGCTGGCCCGCGAGGGCTATCTCGCGATCCTCGTCGACGGCTTCGGGCCGCGCGGCTACCCGCACGGCTTCCCGCAGCACAGCTACGGCGACCGCCCCCCTGAGCTCGACGAGACGACGGTGCGCCCGCTCGACGCCTACGGCGCGCTCGCCTACCTGCGCACGCGACCCGACGTCGACCCCAAGGCAATCGCGCTACTCGGCTGGTCGAACGGCGGCAGCGCCACGCTTGCGGCCATGGCGGCCGATACGCCGGCACTTCCCCAAGCGAGCGTCGAAACGGGCTTCCGCGGCGCCCTCGCCTTCTATCCGGCGTGCGGGCTCAAGGGAAAATTCGACGACGGCTATCTGCCGTATGCGCCCGTGCGCGTGTTCATCGGCGCGGCCGACGAGGAGGTGTCGCCCAAGCGTTGCGAGGACCTCGTCGAGAAAAGCGAGATGAAGGGCGGCGACATCAAGATCTCGGTCTATCCGGGCGCCACCCACGACTTCGACGATCCCGGCCGCAAGCGCGCGAGCGTCGACGCCAACGCGGATGCGGTGAGCGACGCGGTGCCGAAGGCGCTGCGGTTCCTGGGCGAGCGGCTGCGCTGAAAGAAGAACGGGCGGAGCATTCCTGCCGCCGCCCGTTATGTCGATCACCAGAACTGGAAGACCGGACCGCGATAACCACCGCCGCGGCCGCGCCTGCCGTAGTTGTCACCCCAGCCGCCACCGCCGCCCCAGTAGTAGTCGTCGTAATATTCAGGCCGCGGCTTCGGGCGCATCTTGATGCCGCCCTGCGGCTCGCCGCTGATCAGCACCACGAAGTCGGTCTGCTTGCCCGTCTCCTTGTGCGCCGGCTCGTCCGACACGATGAGCGAGGAGCCCGGCAGCACAAGCTCGGAGATGCGCTCGACGACGTCCTGCGGGATCGTTATGCGATCGAGTGCGGCGCCGGTGGCGGCGGCGTCGGTCGGTGTGGCATCGGCGGAGCGCCCCGCGTCGCGGTGCTCGGTGCGGCGCGGGCGGCGCCAGTCGTCGTCGTAGTAATTGTCGTCGCCGCTGCGGTCGCCCGCATCGTCGCCATCGCCCGCGCGGCGGCCGCCGATGGAAACCACGTTCCAGCGCATCGCGTCGTTGCCGTCGGCGTAGTCGACGGCCGTAATGATATGCGTGCCGATCGGCTTATCGGGATCGCGGATGGTCACCGGGCCCTCGTAGATCGGCTCGAAGGCCTGGCGGATGTAAATCTTCTGCGTGGCGCGGCTGATGAACACCGACACCGGCGACATCTTACGCTGGGCGCCGCGGGCCTCCGCGATCAGCGCCGTCCTGGTGGCTTCGGCGGCCTTAGCATCGGCGACCGACCGCTCGTAGTCGTCGATCTTCGGCTGGAACTCGGCCTTGGCGGCCTCGAACTTCGCGGTCGTCTCGGCGAGCTTGGCGGTGGCCTTGTCCTTATCCGCCTGAGCTTTCTGCTTTGCCGTGTCCGACGTCGCCTTGGAAAGATCGTGGTCGGCGTCGGCGACATCCTCCCCGGCGCGCTTCTTCGCTGTTTCGGCGACGCGCAGAGCTTTCACGGCAGTCGCGCGCTCGGCGGATTTCTGCTTGGCGATGAGGCGTAGGGCGTCCGCCTTCTTGCCCGCCTCGTCGGCTTGCGCGGACTTGGCCGCGATGATCGCCTGCAACTGCGCTGCGCGGTTGGCAAGCACCGGCGGCAGCTCGGCCGGAGGCGGCGCACCGAGCTTCATCTGGTCCCCGGTCTCGCTCGCCGCGACCTGTTGCGACGTTTTCGTCAGCACCGCGGGTGCATCTGCGAGCGGCGCCGGCTTGAACAGCAACGGATGCGTGATTGTCGTGGGCGCCACATCGTAGCGCGAGACGACCACGCGCAGACCGAGCTTGGTCAGCGGAAACAGCCGCTGAGCGAACTCATAGGGCAGGCGAATGCAGCCATGCGAAGCCGGATAGCCCGGCAGCGCGCCCGCGTGCATGGCGACGCCCGTCCAGGTAATGCGCTGCATGAACGGCATGGCCGCGTCATCGTAGCGGTTGGAGTAGTGCTCGGCCTCTTTCTGCAACACCGAGTATATGCCGACCGGCGTCTCGTAGCCGGTCTGGCCGCTGGAGACCGGCGAATGCAAAATGGCGCCGTCCTTATCGTAGATGGTAACCCGCTGATCTTTCAGCGAAACGAGCGCCAGGAGCGGCGTGCTCATGGGCCGCGTGACTTGCGTCGCTTGCGGCTCGCCCGGATCTGGCTGCGCGCGCCGCGCGGCGGCGGGATCGGCAAAGCTCACGGCAGCGAGCAGGGAGATGGCGGCGACGGGGAGAGCGGCGAGCCGAGCTTTGGTCGGCCGGGCGGCGATCATGTCTGAACCCTTGCGATATGGCCCGTTCGGAAGCGGGAGACCCAATTTAGCGACTGAAGCCTAAACTCTGCTTACCGCCGATCCGATCCCGGGACGGTTCTGGCTCAGGCGCTAAACGGTGTGGCAGCAACAACCATCAGAGGTGAGGTTTGCGGCCATTTTGGGCAAGGGGAGCCGTGCGAGCGGCGCTGTGCCGCGGAGTTGGTTTCGGCCGTACTCCTTTTGGTGCCGGATCACGCCGCCTTTTTGCGCCGGGTCACGTTGACGGCGCCTGCGCGAGGAGCCGCGAGGCGAGCGACCACACCACCGCGACCAGGGCCCCCACGCCGAAGCCCGCCGCCGCGACGAAGACGACGTTGGGCAGCGGCTCGGCGATCAGCCGCCCGAAGGCGGATGGCGAGCCGTCGGTCGAGCTCAGGACCAGGCTGGCAACCGAGATGCCCGCTCCAAGCGCGCCGAACGCGAGAAGAGGAAGGGCGGATCGGATATGAAACACCTCGGTCACCAAAGGTTGGAGCTGAATTGCGTATCCGATCGGCCGCCGGGGTTTGCGCTCACCCCTTCTCGCTTTCGGTGACGGACGGGTCGACAATGACCTCGCCGTCGTCTTCCTCGAGCTCGAGAACGGAATCGGACTCTTCCGCGTCGATCTTGGTATCGGCCTCGTCGGCATCGTCCGCGACCACCACTTCGACCGCCTCGGCCACGACCGCCGGCTGCAGGCTCGGGCGATGGAACGGACTGCGCGGCTTCCTGACCGGGCTCTCCAGCGAAATCTCGCGCACGGGGGGCGGTATGAAGGCGGACTGACAGATCGGGCACTTGATGGGGCTGCGCATGAGATCGTAGAAGCGCGCGCCGCACTCCTCGTTCTGGCACGTTCGCTTGGTGCCGCGCTGTTGCGTGTGGACTGCCATGCTCACCTCTTCCTATTGGTTGCTATTGGCGGGATGCAGGGCCGTGCATCCCGCGTTTGTGGTAGCCTTCATCTCAATGACCCCCGCATCTCTGCAAAGGATCTTCGATGGACGAGCCTACGAACGACCGCGCCGCGCTCGGACGCCTGGCCAAGGCCTTGGCTTTCATCTGCGGCGCAGATCACCCGACGACGGTCGCGCTGCGGGCGGCTTCCGAGAGCGGGAGCGCGCGGGACATCAAGGCCGCGCGCGCGCTGTTCCTCAAGTTGAAGCCGAGCGACCGCCGGGCTGCACTGACGATGAGCCAGGAGGATTGATCCCGGCGCAATCGCGACACCTACCTCTTTTTGCCCGCCTTGACCGGCGTGGCGAACGCAGACGTCACCGAGGTCAGGGCCGGTCCCTTCGCTTTAGCTGTTGCGGTCTTCTTGGGCTTCCTAATCTCACGGTTCGATCTGATCTGACCTTTAGCCAAGTGCGCCTCCTCTGAACCTTCTGTTCTTCGTCAGCTCTCGTGTCGCTGACGCGTGCTTTTTCTTCATCCGGCAATCGAACCGCGCGGCTTCACTCGACCACGTCGACGGCCGTGCGCTGCGCGGCCTGGTCGGCCGCGTGCAGACCATGCCGCTTCAGTCGCCGCTGGTCGCGGACACCCGTGGCGCCGAGATCCAGGATCGACTTGGCGATCGCGGCGCGCGTGGTCCTATCGGCTTCGCTCGAAGCCGCGGCGCCCTCGCGCAGCTGCAGCTCGTGCCACGTGGCCGAGAAGGCCCGATCGAGCATCTCGAGCGTCGCCGGACTCATGCCTTCGGGAATTTCCTTGAACGGAGCCATCATTCTCCCTCCATGCTTGCAGGCGGGAGCTCACGATGTCTCTCAGCCACCGGTGCCTTTATTGAATGGGCCGTTGGTGCATCGACCGTGCGCCCAAATCCGCCCAAAGTCGAGGATTTATTGCCCGCCGGACCCGCAAAGGCGCGTAAACAGGGCCTATTTTGGGTGCTCGTCCTTGCTCGCTTCGCTGACGACGGCGGCGAGTGCCGCGCGCATCGCGGCGATCGTCTCCGGCGCGTCGGCGATGCCGTGGCGGGCGGCGATCCAGCCCGGATCGTTGTAGCCGACCCACGTGCGGCCTTCCGCGTCCTGCCAGACGAGCGCCTTGAGCGGCAGATCGATGCCGGCCGTTTGCGCCGACTGCATGAGCGGCGTTCCGCCCTTCGGATTGCCGAACACCAGGACCTCGGTTGCCCGCAAGTCGAGGCCGGCAGCCCGCGCGGCTCCGGCGTGGTCGATGCGGGCGAGCACGGTCATCCCGCGCCGGCCGACCGCCGCTGCCAGCCGATCCATCGTCTCCTTGGGAGGCAAGGTGCTGACGCTAGCGACCAAGCCGTCGGGAAGTGTGCCGTCGGGTTTCATGTCGGGTCTTCCAGGCTGGCTCAAGGAGATGCGGGATTGCTCGCCTTCGCGCGCCGCAGACGCTGATACCAGGCCTTGGCGAAGCTGACGACGTACCAGACCACCACCAGCGCCGTGAACCAGCGGATGAACTGCGCCGTGATCGTCGCCGCCCAGCTCGCGGCCGGCGCGCAGGCTTCGGTCGGCACGGGCAGATACTGCGCGAAGAATTTGAATGCACCCTTCGCCATTGCCTCCCAGACGAAGAACGCCGTGTCGCGCTGGCTGATCGTGGCGCAGCTCGCGTCGAAGATCGACGCGCCGAAGGGGATCACCTCGATCTGCACGACGGAGAGAAAGAACAGGTAGCAGATGAAGACGATGCCGGTGACGATGAACACATGCCAGGCAAGGTTGCCGATGTGCGTGGAATGCCCGAAGCCGAACAGCACCTGACGCCGGAAGCGGGCGGCGGCAAAGAAGACGACGATGGCGAGAACGAGCGCGAATCCCAAGATAACGGCCGGGCTGTAATCGGCTTTTAGCGCGTCGGTGTTGAGGCTCGTGCCGATCATGCCGGCCCACATGACGGCGTAGAGCGCGAAGAAGGGCCAGACGGCGTCGTTGCCTTTGGCGTCCGCTGCGGCTGCGGCCTTCGGTGCGGCGTCGCTCATCGTCCTGGTCCCCCGTCCGCTCCACGCGGGCCAAGACTAGAGCATATTCACTTGCCTTTGCCGGCCGCCACGTTCGAGCCGCACTTTTCCATCGGCGCAGCCGTCGTCGACCAGCGGTCCTTCGTCACCGTCACGACGTAGCGGCGGCAGTGCGGCGCCGCTCCCGGCACGAAGTGGACCTGGAACAGCGCCAGCTCCGGCGTGCGCTGACGCGGCCAGACGAAGGTCGCGGTGTCGGGCGTCTTCGCCACGGCGGTCTCGATGGCGACGCCGGCGTTGCGGTAGTCGGTCGCCGACAGCCGCGCGAGCAGCACGCGCGACAGCTTGGGATGCAGCCCGACCGCGGCGGCGCGCTTCTGGTAGGGGTCGGCGGGATCGACGGGTGGCGGCGGCAGCGGCTCGGCGGCGGGCGCAGGCTCGGTCGATTCGATGGAGGCCGTCTCCACGGACGCGGTCGTCTCGGCGGCGGGCGGCTCGGGCTTGGCTGCCGGCACCGGATCGCCGGCCGGCGGTGGCGGCGACGCGATCGTCGTCGTCGGCAGGGGCGGCGGCGGCGGCACGACGGCAGCGGTCGCGACCGGCCCCGGCGCTTGCGGAGCGATCATGGGCGCAACGGCGGCGAGCTCGGTCGCGAGCCAGGGTCGCCAAGTCTCGTGATAGGTTATGAGCGCCCACCCCCCGCCGAGCGCGATCAAGATGGAGATGATGCCCCGCAGCAGGCTACCGCCCGTGCGCTCCGGCGGCGGGCAGACTCTCTCGCCCGAGTAGAACTCCCCGGTCGCGAAATCGTCGTCGTCATCGTCGTCGAGATCGGAATCCACCGTCTGGGCGCTCAAGCGCCGTGCGGGAACGGTCATGACATCCCCCCGGATATCTCGTCGGTCGTGTCGATATCGGTCCCCGCTGCCGCTAAGGCGCAGCAAACTCGCGGCAAAAGAATGGCGAACCGCGGAAAATGAAGGCGCCGCTACGACTTAAGCGGGAGCCTTAAGCTGGAGACATAGATAACTGGTGCCGGTCAGGCGCCGCGCTCAGCGAATGCAATACCAGGCGCTCACGGCAATGATCGCCACCAGCACGCCATCGAGCACGGTGAAGCGCTTGTCGATCCAGCCCGGGATCTCGCGATAGCGCGGCACCGTACGCGTCAGCCACAGCACGCCGAAGAGGATCCAGGCGAGCAGGAAGACCATCACCGCGAGCCCGTTGGTGTGCGGGTTGAAGTAGACGCGCAGCAGCACGAAGGCGATGCCGGCGATGACGTAGATGAGATAGACGCCGGCGAGCTTCAGCGTCTTGATTACGCCCGCGGGGTCGGTGCGCAGCTGCTGGCGAAGCGCCGGCAGCATCATCGCCGACGTCAGGATGATGGCCATCACGATTGCGGATTCGCTGGTGGTCGTCGCGCGGCGCCGGCGCTCAGAGCTCGAGCACGACAAAGTAGCCGGAAAATCCCGGTCCGAACGCTGCAAGCAGAAAGCGCCCGCGCGCGCCGTCGGCCAGCGCCTCCTTGAGCACGAACATGGCCGTTGCCGAGGACATGTTGCCGTAGTTCTTCAGGACGTCCCAGGAGTAGCGCAGCTGGTCGCGCGAGAGCCCGAGCGCGGCCTCGGCGGTCGTGAGCACCTTGCTGCCGCCGGGATGCAGCAGGAAGCCGTCGAAGTCTTCGAGCGCCAGCCCCTCGCGCGCGAGGAACGGAAACACCGCCTCGCCCAGGCGCTCGCGCATCAGGGTGGGCAGCTCCGGGCTCAGCACGATGCCGAAGCCGTCGTCCTTGATGTCCCAGCCCATGATGTGCTCGGTGTTGGACCAGAAGTACTCGCCGAGCGCCCTGATCCGGGCAAGCGGCTTGCTCGCGGCGGCCCCCGATCCGCGGCTCTCTGCGCCATGGCTGCGCAGGACGAGGCCGGCCGCTCCGTCGCCGAACAGCGCGCCGGCAACGAACATGGTGAGGCTCGGGTCGTTGATGCGCAGGCAGAGCGAGCACAGGTCGATCGTGAGGAACAGCACGTTCGAGCCCGGTCGCGCCTGCGCCATGCGCGTCGCCCGCGAGAGGCCGGCGACGCCGCCGCCGCAGCCGAGCCCGAAGATCGGCAGCCGCTCGACGTTGGGGCGGAAAGCGAGGCGGTTCATGAGCCGGGCCTCGAGGCTCGGGATGGCGAGGCCGGTGATCGTGTTGGTGACGATGGCGTCGATGTCGCGCAGCGAAAGCCCGGCCTCGGCCACCGCTTGCGCCGCGACCCGCTCCAGCAGGGGGAGCGCGTGGCGCTGGTAGGACTGGGTGCGCTCTTCCCAGGTGTGCGTCTGCAGGTACCAGTCCTTGGGCTCGACCGAGTAGCGCCGCTCGATACCCGTGTTGGTGTAGAGCGCTTCGAGGCGGGCGTACTGCGGATAGAGCTTGTGCGCGCGCTCGGAGATCTCCTGCTGCCCGTTCACGTGCTCCGGCACGGCCGTGGCGACGGCGGCGATCTCCACGTCGATTGCGGATGCGGGGGCGCGACCGGCGGCCAGCAGTTGGGCATGCGTCGTCATGAGGGGGTCCGCTGGTTGCCGGTGTACGTACTCCGTACACTGCATCAGCATGCTGAAAGAGGACGTAAAGCCGCCACGACTTATGCGGCGTTAGGGTATAGCCGCCGTTACGGCACAACGGACAATTGCGCGCGTGTGCCCGGCGGCGGCGGGACCCGGCCGGGCAGCCCCTGCCGCTACCTCTTCGCTGATGGCTCAGCCATCGTCGCCCACCTGTCAGTAAAGGTGGGCGAGTGCCCTCGGACGGAACAATCTCCGCGCCGCCATAGTCGCCGTCGTCAGGAGAACGGACATCAGGGTTGCGGATACGCCGGTGGTCTGGCGCGACGCCGAGCGGAAACGGTCACCTCTTAGTTAGTTGCAGAACCTGATTTGCCTGCGCGTTACCACTCGCCTCGGAAGATTTGGAACCAGCAGCAAGCATTTCGCCGACGGCTTTCGCTACAACCGTCACCCTCTTCCTCTCGTCGTCGTTCAAATCTTGTCCGGCTAGATGCTTCTGACACGCGTTATGCACATCCCGCAGGTCGTACAACCGCTCGTCCGGACGCTCATGCACGCTGTACACGCGCCCCGAGCTAGAAACGCTGACACCCACCATCCCCAATGCCACCTTTGCCAGAAATTTTGCGTCTGAGTTCATGCCCTCGAGAATCCAGGCCTTAGCCTCACGCACGTCCCCGAGATAGCCCCAAGCGCGCGCAATATCCCAATAGAAGGGCGCATTTGCCAGAGTCCCCTCTACGGCAGCACGTCGAATTCTCGGCAACAGGCGCTTGCCGATCTTGTCGAGAGCCTGGCGCGAAATTACTGGTGACTCCCTGGCGTCGGGATCAATAACTCCAAGCTCACGAGCGCGATCAACGAAGACACTCGCCCTAAAGGCCGCCGACCCAGCCTTTGCGAACGCGGTTCGAAGATTTTCTCAGCTTCATCCGGCCCCCAAAGTTCAAGCAAATCCCGAATTAGAAACGATATAAGCGTCCGGGGCGACGATGTAAGAATATCTTCTTCCCAATCGAGATCAAGAATGGGTTCACCCACTCGAAACAACGCATTGAGCCAGCTCAAGGGTCGAGTCTGCGGCTTTCGCCCGTAAAAGCGGCATCGGAGCTCTTCGATCAACGGGCCGATCATTGCCCCTGCCACGAATGCATCTTCTCCACGTAGTGTTGAAACACTACCGCAAGCTCCTCCGCATCCCGCAAAGCAGCCACAATGTCGTCCACGACGGCCTTCGATATCGCATCGGACGAAGGCTGCAGTCCAAAGTATGCGTCGTAGCTGGCTATCACATCAATCTCACGTCGATTCATAGAGCGTCCGAATGCCTGGGCCTCGACAAAGTCGTTTTTTCCTTCGAGCCCTGTTAGCGTGCGACGGGCAAAGATCGGAGACCACGCGCAGAGGACCTCGTTGCGGATCTCGGGCAAACGTTCCTTAAGGCCGCACTTAGCAACCTACGCATTTGACGACGCGGCCAGCTGGATTCACGTTGCTAGCGTCTCGGACATTACCTTAAAGAAGGTGGCGATCAGATCTTGGGGCTGCGCGGAAACAATCCAAGGCCGGAAATCGATAATCGCGACGTGCGCACCATTCGACCCGGATTCTTGGTTGTGTTTATTCAGAAATGCTCTGATAAAATTTAGTGCTGTTGATTTTCCACTGGCCCCACTCGCCATGAAGCCCAACAACATAGCCATTGGGCGCCTTAAGGTTCGCAAGAACTTTTGATAGTCTCTCTGTAAATGGCCGAAAGCCGAGAAGATCGTCCTGCCATGGATTATCCTTAGGCAAGTCGTCTCCGAGTATGTAGGCCGACATATTAGGCATTAAATTCCGGTGATCGTTCGAAAATTGGCCTCAAACTATCAACAGTACGCTCGAAAACGCTTGCGCGGCGTGACACGTGGCGCAGGGTTGCGGGGACAACTCGGGCGAATGCCGAATATCGAATTTGAGATCGGTACGACGATCTAATCCCCGCCCATCCCCCCTCCCCCATACTCCCCGCAACCCTGCCCACGAGGGACGCGCCAAGCTTGAGCGTCTGTTGCGGGGCGGGGCCGGTGCCCGGTTGAGGCGGTTCTGCTCCGTTCGCAGCGCCGTCGCGAGGAAGCTCCCTCAGATGCCGGGGCAGGTGTGCGAGGCTGTGCGCTTCCAGCAATGGTGCGCACGGCAGCCCTTCGCAAGCGGCGGCGCTCGGCACTTTACCCGAGCTTTCGCAGCAGCTCGCGGTCCCCGAACGATGTCAGCCCGGCGACATACCGCGCCGGGTGGGACCAGAGGCTCGCTTGCGTCGTGTTCCGCAACCTCGGCCTGCAATAAACACCGCCGCGGGCGCCCAATGGCTGCCGGCATTTGCAATCGGAAGGCGGCCCTTCGGCGCCCGCGCTCCCTCGATCTTTGCACCCTCGGGGCCAGCCCGCGAGGCGGCGGAGCTGTGCGCCCAAGCTCGCACTACGCGGTCCCTCTCCCGGTGGGAGAGGGTTAGGGTGAGGGGTTACGACGTCGGCGAAGCTCACTCGCCATGTCGCTTGCCAACCATCACGTCATCCCGCGGAGGCTGACCCGGTCACCGGGACGCACGATTGAATGTCGAGCTCGATCGCTCTCAATGGGCCCGCCTAAGCGGCATACTGATTGACATGTGGCTCCCCGAAAGGCGCTGGGTCCGCCTCGCGGGGATGACGGCGGAAGGTGCACCCGCGGGAGAGTCGCCGTGGTGCCGGCGCGGGCTGCGTGCTATTGCGGCGTGAATTGGAAATTTCCAACCGGAACCACCGCATGACCGCCCCAGCGCCGCCCCAAGAAGAAGCCAACCCGCACCGAGACCGACACCTTCGGGCCGATCGAGGTCGCCGCCGACAAATACTGGGGCGCGCAGGCCCAGCGCTCGCTCGGCAACTTCAAGATCGGCTGGGAGCGCCAGCCGCTCCCCATCGTGCGCGCGCTCGGCATCGTGAAACGCGCGGCGGCAGAGACCAACATGGCGCTCGGGCGGCTCGACAAGACGCTCGGCGACGCCATCGTGGCCGCGGCGCAGGAGGTGGCGGAAGGCAAGCTCGACGAGCATTTCCCGCTCGTCGTCTGGCAGACGGGCTCGGGCACCCAGTCGAACATGAATGCCAACGAGGTGATCTCCAACCGCGCCATCGAGATGCTGGGCGGCGAGATGGGGTCGAAGAAGCCGGTGCACCCCAACGACCACGTCAACATGAGCCAGTCGTCGAACGACACCTACCCGACGGCGATGCACATCGCGTGCGCGGAGGAGATCGTGCACCGCCTGCTTGCCCGCGCTGCAGAGCTTGCGCAACGCGCTGAACGACAAGGCGCAGGCGTGGAAGGATATCGTCAAGATCGGCCGCACGCATACGCAGGACGCCACACCGCTTACCCTCGGGCAGGAGTTCTCCGGCTACACTGTGCAGGTCGAGAACGGCATCCGCCGCATCGAGCAGACGCTTCCCTCGCTGATGGAGCTGGCGCAGGGCGGCACCGCGGTCGGCACCGGGCTCAATGCGCCCAAGGGCTTCGCGGAGGGGATCGCACAGCGCATCGCGGCCATCACGCATCTGCCGTTCAAGAGCGCGCCCAACAAGTTCGAGGCGCTGGCGGCGCACGACGCCATGGTCATGAGCCACGGCGCCATCACCACGACGGCGGCGGCGCTGTTCAAGATCGCCAACGATATCCGATTGCTCGGCTCCGGCCCGCGCTCGGGGCTCGGCGAGCTCTCGCTGCCCGAGAACGAGCCCGGCTCATCGATCATGCCGGGCAAGGTCAACCCGACCCAGTGCGAGGCGCTGACGCAGGTGTGCGTGCAGATCTTCGGCAACAACTCCGCGATCGTGTTCGCGGGCAGTCAGGGCCACTTCGAGCTCAACGTCTACAATCCGGTGATGGGCTACAACTTCCTGCAGTCGGTGCGGCTGATGGCGGATGCGGCGCGCTCGTTCACCGACAACTGCGTCGTCGGCATCGAGCCGCGCGCCGACAACATCAAGGCGGGGCTCGAGCGCTCGCTTATGCTCGTCACCGCGCTCGCGCCCAAGATCGGCTACGACAAGGCGGCCAAGATCGCCAAGACCGCGCACACAGAAGGGCACGACCTTGCGCGAGGAGGCGGTGGGCGGCGGCTACGTGACGGACAACGGAGTTCGACGAGATCGTCGACCCGAGGAAGATGCTGGGACCGGAGTAAGGCTCGTGAGCGCCGAGATCATCAATCTGCGCCGCACGCGCAAGGCGAAGGCGAGGGTCGCAGGCGCAGACGAGCGCGGCCGAGAATCGCGCCAAGCACGGGGTTTCCAAGGCCGAGCGCGAGACGACAAAGCGGAAGAAGTCGCAGGAGCGGAGCCGGCTCGAGGCGCACCGTATCGGCGACAGCGAGGGCGAGACCTGAGCCATGCCGCGGCCCGTGAAGCGCTCGTTCACGATCGCGGGACACCGCACCTCGATCTCGCTCGAGGCGCCGTTCTGGGACGCGCTGCGGCAAGCAGCTGAGGTGGAGCACACCACCGTCGCCGCGCTCGTTGCCGCGATCGACAAGAAGCGCGGCGCTTCGGGACTGTCGAGCGCGGTGCGCGTCTGGGTGCTCGACTTCTTCCGTAATCCCCGCGCGGATTCGTCAGGCGATACTGAGACGGGTCAGCGGACGACCTTGGGCTGAGCCTGCGCGGAGATTAATTCGGACTGTTCTGCAGCGAGCGCAGGACCTGCTCGCCGACCGGCACCTGACGCGGGAACCGCCGTTGCCGGTTCGTGCCCTGCGGCGCGTCGGGTGCCACTGCGCCGGGCGTACCGGGTGGCAGCTCTCCGGTCGTGGGCGTGGCGCCGGGCGGCAGCACTTGCGCCTCCTGCCCGGGGACCTGCTGGCCCGGAATGGGCGGAACGTCGATGGCGCCGCTGTCCTGGCGCTGCGGCGGCTCGGGGACGGCAGCCGCACCGGGTACGCCGGGCTGAGCCGGATTTGTTGAGGGCTGCGCCGGCTGCGCGGACTGCTGCGGCGCTACGCCGGGTTGGGCAGGCGGCGGGAGCGTTCCAGGCCGCACCCCATACGCCTGCGGGGCAAACTGGGGATAGGCCGTTGGCGGATACGCAGCCGGCGGGGGCAGCGCGCTTTGCGGCAGCGCTTGGGGGGGCATCGCTGCACGCGCGGCCTGGTCGGCGGCGAGCGCGCGACGGCGCTCCTCGTCCTGGCGTGCGCGCTCGGCGTCAGCCTTGTGCAGGCGCTCGAGCTGATCGGCGTCGAGCTCCATGCGGCGGATCGCAAGCTCGCGCTCCAGCGGATCGGCGGTGATGCGCGGCTGGAGCGTCCAGGCGTCCTTGAGTGGGCCGACATAGACGACGGTGACGGCGGGCAGCGCGCCCTTGCGCGGCTTGTCGGCTTGCTCGACGTCGGGCGCTTTCGGCTGCACGACCCATTCGCTGTCGACCATGAGCGACGCGAGGTCAACGGTCGTAGCGACCTTCGTGTATCCGGCTTCCGACTGCAGCTCGAACGGCTCGAGCTTGGCGGCGCCGTCGGCAATCGTGATCGCAATCTTACGCGGGCCCACCGCAACAGCGGTTGCCGCCATCTGCTCGCGCAGCGCCGCGATGAGCGCCTCGCCAGCACCGCCGGCGGCACCCGTGAGCACGGCCTCCGAAGTCTCGACCACGGCGAGCGGCGTCGGGACATGCGCGGAGACGTCTCCGAGCGTGAGCTCGCCCTTGCCGGCCGCGACCGCGATCAGGCCACCGGGCGTGGCGCCGGTCGAGGAGAAGTCGAGCGCGAGCGCCGCCGCCGCGTTTTTGGCGGAGAGATTGATGCCGTTGATGCGGACGTCGCCCGCGAGCTTGGCACCACCCGGAGCCCGCTCCAGCGCCGCCGTCGCCAGCACGTCGCCGCCGGCGGCTTTGCCCTCGAGCTTGACGATGGAGATCTTACCGGGGGCGAGCGCCACCTCGAGCCGCGCGCCCTTGATGCTCATACCCGGTGCAAGCGAGAGCGTGCCGAAGGACACGCCGAGCTTTGCCTCTATGCCGTCCAGAGCTGCGAAATCGAATTGCGATTCAGGCCAGATGGATTTTCCTGCGGTCAGCGGCTCGGCTCCAGGCGCTGGCGGCGGTGCTGCCGTGGCAGTCGGTGCTTGTGCCCCCGGCGCCGGAGCCGGTGCGGCGGCGCTGCGATCAAGGGCGACGCCGAGCAAACCCGGGATCGACGCCTCGCCGACCTCAAGCTGTGCCGTGACGATCGGCGTGCCGCCATCGGGATAAGCCAACGCGATGGTGCCATCGACTTTGCTGCCGCCGATCGTGAGCTTGTAGGGCTGAACCTCGATCGCGCTCGGTGCCGACACGATCTTGAGCGATCCGACGACGGGGTAGCCGTGCAACGTGCCACCCGAGCCGAGCCCGGCAAGCGCGAGAGCGTCGCCGAGGTTGAGCGCGGACACGCGCACCTCACCGTCGAATTTGTTGGCGCCGTCGGCAGGCAGCGCAACCTGCCCGTCGTAGCCGAAGAACAGCCCAGCGGCCTTGACCGAGGCCGTCGCGAGCAAACCTTGCATCGGCGTCCCGACGGCCTTCAGAAAGATTTCGCCCGGCCGCTGCGGTTGCGACGCCGTAGCGGACACCCTCGCGCCCAGGCTGTCGAGCGCCCGCACGACGTCGGCCGCCTGCATCGTGAGATCGATGTCCGCGCCCGCATTGCGCCAGTTGGCGAGGCCACCGTCGAGGCGCACCGTAGCCACGACCCGGCCGCCATCGGTCTGACCGTCGGCGCGGATGTCGGCCGCCGCCGGAGCGCGCACTCCGAGATCGATTGCGCCGGCCAACCGTGCAGGCGCGAACGCGGCATAGCCCATCGCCTTTGCGGAAACGTCATCGGGCAGCTCGGCGAGGCGCACGAGCGAAGCGAAGGCATCCTTGCTCGGCGCCGCCAGCGTCCAGCGCAACTTCCCGCGCGGCTGCGCCGTTACGTCCGCGACGTCGCCTTCGAGCTCGACCTCCAGACCATCGTCGGTCGAAAATTTGCACGACCGCATCGAGAGGCGGCCCTTTTCGACGCCGAGGTCGAGATCCACGTTGCGCACCGGCTGGCGCTGCGTCTTGAGCTCGGCCGCCCGCAGGCGCAGGGAGAAATCCGATTTTGCGACATCGAGCCAGCGCGGTTGCGGCGCCGCGGCATCGTCCTTCTTCGCCGCGTCGGGCCCGGCGCCCACCAGCATACCCTTGAGATAGCCCACTGCCGTCGGCCAGAACCGGCTCGCGTCGATCTGCTGGCCATCGAGCACGATCGCGAGCTGCGTCCGCTCGCCGCCGGACGTAGTGCACCGAGCCGGTGAGCGGCGTGCCGCCGACGTCGGCGCCTGCGTCGGTCAGATCGATCGCCTTCTCGCTCATGCCGAGCCGGCCCTGCAGCGAGAACGCACCGTCGCTGCGCACGAGATCGGCGACGCTACCATCCTGGGCGACCCAGGTGAGGAAGCGCGGCAGGCTCGAGCCGCGGAGCGCTAGATCGCCCTGGAACGTGCGCGTGTTCGCGACGTCGGCGATGGTGCCGTCGAGCGTGAGCTTGGCGCCGCCCGGCAGGCCGGCGCGCAGGCCCTTCAGGAGTAGCGTGCCGTTGCTGCGGGCGGCCTCGAGGCGGATCGCGCTCACGGCTTCTCCGCCGAGGTTGGCCTGGTCGATGTCGAAGCGGATCTTGGTCTCGGCTTGCATCGGCAGCGCGTCCATGACCGCCGCGACGAAGCTTTGTGCGGTGTCGAGCGGGCGCTTGCCGCCGCCGCTACCCGCGATGCGGTCGAGATCGAGCCAGCGCGAGGCGAGGTTGAGGTCCACGTTGAGCGCGTCTGACCACGTCGCTTCCGCATTGCCGCTGATGAGCTGGGGCTGCCCCAGCCGCTCGAACGAGAGGGTGATGGCGTCAACCTTCAGTCCCTTGGCGTCGCCAGCGAGCGTCGCCTTGAAATCGACGCCGGCTTTCTCGGCCTTGGCGGGGTGCCCGGCTCCGTCTGGCGCCGGGTTCGGGGTCGCGGCCGGGGCCTCGGCAGCCGCAGCGTCGAGATCGAACTTCGCCGTCATCTCGCCTTCGAGGTGCGGGCGCCCCTTCAGATCGACGAGGCGGCCGTCGACGGAATAGGTGTTGCCGCGCTCGGCGCGGACGATCGACTTGAATCGGATGGCGCCGTCTGGGTCCACGGCGCCCGTGGCGATGCGCAGCTCGCGCGGAGCGCCCTGCCAGCTCGCCGTGCCCTTGAACGAGAACGGGCCTTCGATCGAATCGGCCTTGAGCTCGCCGTTGAGGCCGTCGAGCTGCGCGAACTCGGAGCCCTTGGGACCCTGCAGCGCCACCATGCCGTCCTTGATGCGGACGGACTGCAGCGAGATATCCGCTGGGACGAAGGGAAGCGTGCCGGGCGCGATCGAGAGCGTGCGCCAGTTGCCGCCGCCGTCGGCATCGACGGCGAGGCGCAGGATCGGCCGCTTCAGCTCGACCTCGTTGGCTTCCAGGATGCCCTTCAGGAGCGGCGGCACCGACAGCTTCATGGTGAAGCTATCGGCGCGGAAGAACGGCTCGCCGGTGGTCGCCGACGGATCGGCGATGCGCAGCTTGTCGAAGCGCACGTAGGGTGCCGGCAACAGGCGCACGTTGACGTCGCCGCCGACGCGCACCTCGCGGCCGAGGATGCGGGTCGCCTCCTCCTCGAACACGCCGCGGTAGCCGTTCCAATCGATGAAATACGGCACCGCGAACAGCGCGGCGAGCGCAAGCGTAAGCAGGCCGGCGATGTATAGAAGCCCGTTGCTCATCGACCTTTTCGAGGGCCGGATTGGCGGCCGGCCCCGCTCTATCAAATTGGCAGAGCTGGAGCCATGGCGGCGCCGTCTCTGGAGTAGTCCCTCGCGCTTGTCTCTACGATGTTGTGGCGGGAGGGACCCGAGACGCCTGCCACCAAATCAACGCGGAGTTCAGTCTAGCTTATTCGCTCATCCCTGTCTGGCGTGCGATCCCCGTCAGAAGCGCCTCGACCATCGAGAAAAGTGACGCAGTTTCCGGAAATTCGCGCGGCGGAGGACGACCGCCACGGCCACAATTCCCATATCTCGTGTGGGCGAGAAGCGGCCGGCGGTTGCCGCAAGAGTGCTCTTGATATAGTTGCGAACTATGGCGCAAAACGGAAAACATTTGGCGAACGCGCCGGACGCGTCCGACGACCCTCCCTTCGATCTGCCGGAGGCCTCGGGGGCGCCCGAGCGGGGGCCGTCGCTCTCCTCGCGCGCGCTGCAGGGCGCTTCGCTGCCGCCGTACCTTTCTGGCCTCAATCCCGAGCAGCGGCAGGCGGTGGAGGCGCTCGACGGGCCGGTGCTCGTGCTGGCCGGCGCCGGGACCGGCAAGACGCGCGTCCTGACCACCCGTATCGCGCACGTGCTCGCGAGCCGCAAGGCCTACCCGAGCCAGCTCCTCGCCGTCACCTTTACCAACAAGGCCGCCCGCGAGATGAAGGAGCGCGTCGGCGACCTCGTCGGCGGCATCGTCGAGGGCATGCCGTGGCTCGGCACGTTCCACTCGATCGGCGTCAAAATCCTGCGCCGGCACGCCGAGCTCGTCGGCCTCAAGTCGGGCTTCACCATTCTCGACACCGACGACCAGATCCGCCTGATGAAGCAGGTGATCGAGGCCGCCGGGCTCGACAAGGACCGCTGGCCGGCACGCCAGCTCGCCTCCTTGATCGACGGCTGGAAGAACCGCGGGCTCACGCCCGACAAGGTGCCGGCGGGTGAGGCCTATGGCTTTGCTTCCGGCAAAGGCGCGCAGCTCTACGCCGCCTACCAGCAGCGCCTGAAGGAGCTCAACGCGTGCGACTTCGGCGACCTGCTGCTCGAGAACCTGCGGCTGTTCCTGGAGCACCCCGACGTGCTCGCCGACTACCAGCGCCGCTTCCGCTACATCCTCGTCGACGAGTACCAGGACACCAATATCGCGCAGTACCTGTGGCTCAAGCTGCTGGCGCAGGGCTCGCCCAACATCTGCTGCGTCGGCGACGACGACCAGTCGATCTACGGCTGGCGCGGCGCCGAGGTCGACAACATCCTGCGCTTCGAGAAGGACTTCCCCGGCGCAATCGTCATTCGGCTGGAGCGCAACTACCGCTCGACCGGGCACATCCTCGCCGCCGCCTCGGGCCTCATCGCGGAGAACAAAGGCCGGCTCGGCAAGACGCTATTCACCGACGGGCACCTCGGCGCCAAGGTCACGGTGCTGGCGGTGTGGGACGACGAGGAGGAAGCGCGCTCCATTGGTGACGACATCGAGCGCATGCAGAAAGACGGGCAGCGCCTGAACGAGGTCGCGATCTTAGTGCGCGCGTCGTTCCAGATGCGCGCCTTCGAAGACCGCTTCATCACCATGGGGTTGCCCTACCGCGTGATCGGCGGCCCGCGCTTCTACGAGCGCCAGGAAATCAAGGACGCCATCGCCTACCTCGAGATCACCGCGAACCCGGCCAACGATCTGAAATTCGAGCGCATCGTGAATGTGCCCAAGCGCGGGCTTGGCGACACCTCGGTGAAGCGGCTGCACGAGCTTGCGCGGGCGCGCGGGATGCCGCTCTACCAGGCGGCGCAGATGATCGTCGAGACGGAGGAGCTGCCGGGCAAGGCGCGCCACTCGCTCGCCGGGCTCATTGCGAGCTTCGAGCGCTGGCGTGGTCAGGCCGAGCACATGCCCCATACCGAGCTTGCCGAGCACATCCTCGATGAGTTCGGCTACACGGCCATGTGGCAGGCGGACAAGAGCCCGCAGGCCCAGTCGCGGCTCGAAAACCTCAAGGAGCTCGTGCGTTTCATGCACGAGTTCGACTCGCTTCAGGGCTTCCTCGAGCACGTGAGTCTCGTGATGGACGCCGACCAGGCCGGCGACGGCGAGCGCGTGTCGCTCATGACGCTGCACGCGGCCAAGGGTCTGGAGTTCGAGGTGGTGTTCCTGCCCGGCTGGGAGGAGGGGCTCTTTCCCCACCAGCGCTCGCTCGACGAGAGCGGGCAGGCGGGGCTGGAGGAGGAGCGCCGCCTCGCCTACGTGGGGATCACGCGAGCAAAGCGCCTGGCCAAGGTCTCGTTCGCGCAGAACCGCCGCAACCGCGGGCTCTACCAGTCGGCACTGCCGTCGCGCTTCGTCGACGAGCTGCCGGAGGCGAACGTCGAGGTGCTGGAGGCCAAGATGCCGTTCGGCGGCGCCTACCAAAACTTCGCAGGCCCCTTTGGGCGCAGCCGCTTCGACGACGCCGCGCCGTTCACGGCGACCTACGACACCCCCGGCTGGCAGCGTGCCCAGGAGCGCACGAAGACACGCGCGCAGGAGGAGTGGAGCCCGGCGAAGGCGCGCAAGTCGCGCGGGCCGACGACGATCGAGGGCGAGCTTGTCGCGGCGTCGAGCGGCGAGCCGGCGTTCCGGCCGGGCGAGCGCGTGTCGCACCAGAAGTTCGGAGCCGGTACGGTGGCCGATGTCGACGGCAACAAGCTGACGATCGATTTCGACACGGCTGGGCGCAAGCGCGTCGTCGACAGTTTCGTCGCCCGCGGCTAGCCGGCCTGCAACGTCACCGGCCGCGCAATATCTGCTAGATTGGTCCCGCAATTTGAACGGGGCGATACATGCAAACTCTCAAATCCACGCTTCGGCTGACGCTCGCAACCGCAGCGTTCATGGCCTTGGGCATCACGGCGGCGTGGGCGCCGGGCTCGATCTCTCTCGACGAGGTGATGGATAAGCTCAAGGACAACGCCAAGCTCGTCGACGAGATCAATGCGGAGCTGAAGGCGCAGAACTTGAGCGCTGACAAGATCATTTGCACCGGCGCGCGCTTCGGCGGCAATTGGACCAACCTCGGGGGCGCCCGCGCCATCCCCTTCAACTGCGAGATCGGACCGCGCACCCTCGACATCGACGGCGAGCTGCACATCTACGACGACGCCGGCAACGAGCTCGACATGAACGCCGACGAAGCGCCCACGAAGGCGACCGACTACAAGCAGACCAACATCACGTGGAAGTGGAGCTGAGCAGGCGCGCCGGTCTAGTCGTCGCGTTTGTCGCGCGTCAGCGGCACGAACTGGACCGGCGCGATCTCGCGGCGCGCCGTGCTGCCGTCCTCGCTCTTGGTGATGACGATGAGCTGCTGCGCGAGCCGGCCCACGGGGATAACGAGGTGACCGCCGGGCTTTAGCTGCTCGATGAGCGCGGGCGGGACATGATCGGGCGCGGCGGTGACGATGATGGCGTCAAAGGGCGCATGCTCGGGCCACCCCTTATAGCCGTCGCCGATCCGTGCGTGCACGTTGGAATAGCCGAGACGCTCCAGCGTCGCGGCCGCGGTGCGCCCAAGGGGCTCGACGATCTCGATGGTGTAGACGTCCTTCGCAAGCTCAGCGAGGACGGCCGACTGATAGCCGCATCCGGTGCCGATCTCCAGCACCGTATCGCCCGGCTCGAGCTCGAGCAGGTCGGTCATCAGCGCGACGATGAAGGGCTGCGAGATGGTCTGTCCGGAGCCGATCGAGAGTGGGCGATTACGATAGGCCGAGCGCCTCTGCAGGGACGGGACGAACTGGTGGCGCGGAACCTTGCCCATCGCCGCCAGCACGCGCGCATCGATCTGGCCGGGGCTGCCCTCGCCCCGGGCCTGCCGCGACAGCGAGACGATCTCGTCTACCATCTGCCGCCGCTCGTCGGCGCGATCATCTTCCGCCATGGCTGCGGCGCCCATCAGCAGGACCAACAGAAATAGTCGTACGGCCGCCACGCCTACCAATTCCTCAATGCGCCGGAACAGGAGCTAAGAGGCGAGCGATGCGCAATCCCTGGCGCCTCAGGCGGCCTCGCGCTTCGCCGTGATGAGGTCCCAGGCGATGTTGATCTGGCGGATACGCTCCTCGCGCACAAGCCGATCCTCCTCGTCGCGCGCGTGATCGGGATGCCAGCTCATGCGCAGCGCATCGACGATCTTCTTGAGCACGCCCTCGCTGACGTCGGCGTTGACGCCCAGCACATCGTAGGCCTCGCTCGTGGTGCGCGGCAAGGCGGTCGACGGACGCCCGCCCGCGAGGCTCGCCGCCGCGCTCTCGGCGATGCGGCGGATACGCTCGAGCTCGCGCACGAGCGCGCGATAGTGCGGACCCGTGTTGGCCGGGGACACGCCCTCGCGCACGCCGGTCTCGACGTTCCGCAAACGCTCGCGCAGATGTTTCAGCTCGGACTGCAGCACGTCGCGCAGCGGCCCGGCGCCCTTGAGTTGCGCGACCGCAGTTTCCGTCTGCGCGAGAAAGGCTGCGACCGCCGCGCCGGCGTTGGAGAGGTTGGGGGCGGAAAAGGCGCGGCGCGCAACACGCTCGGATGCGTCGCGCCGGAACGCGCGCGTAAGACGCGGAGCCGAGGCGAGGACACGCGCCGGCCACGCCGGCGAAGAGCGCAAGCGCGCAGCGCCGGCCACCGTCATTAGTCCCAACGCGACGAAGAAAAGCGTCCAGGGATCGAAGACGCTCGTGCTTTTCGGCTGCGGGGGCGGCGCGCCGTAGTCGCGCTCGTCGCGAACGACGGTCACCCAGTCGTCGCCAGCCATCGTCGCTCCGCGTGGGGCGCCATAGGACGCGCCCGCCGGCTCGATCAAGACTTGCGGATCGGCTTTGGCAAGTAGCGTCTCGCCGGGCCCGGTCGCCAGCGCCGCGTCCTCGCCGGCGTCGAGTCGCGCTTCATCGACGCTATAGGCCACATCGGCCGAGACGAGCTGGAGCCGCGCCCCGAACTCGCCAATCGGGGCGAAACCTTCGGGCAATACCACGTGGTCGACGTCGGCGAGACGGCGACGCCAGGGAAGGCAATCCTGCATGAACACCACGCGGCGCTCGAGCCGATCGCGTCCGCGCCCTGGCGGCCCGTCGTAGCAGCCTTCGCCAGGGCCTTGCGCGTTGCGCGCCGGCAGCACGATGTTGAGGCGGCCATCGTCGACCCACGCGCGGCTCGCGCCCGTGTGCCCGATGGCGGCGACGACGCGCATCCAGGCGACGCCCACACCGCCACAGGAGATGACGAAGCGGTGCACCATCAAGGTGCGGCAGCCGCTGGCCAGCGGCGGCCGGCAGGTGGTGATGGCCTCCTGGTCGCGCGTGCCGATGATGGGGTAGCTCTTGGAAACGGCGGGCGAGAGCCTGATGCGGCCGCCGTCGAGGCCACAATCGAACGGCATTACAAGACGTTCGCGGGCTTCCGCGAAGCCCATGCCAGCGAGTCCGAGGCTCGACAGCAGCAAAATCCGAAGGACGCGACGCACCCTATCCCCCTCGATGTCGTACGCACGTTGCCTTCTGTTAACCCTAAGAGCGGCACGACTGTGGCAGGAATCGCCGTTATGCACGGCTGAAAAACGGGCAGCTCTTGACGCGTTGAACGCGTCCTTCCCGGCGCAAAGCAGCGTGGGCAGCCGTCAAAATGCTGCACGATCATTCGCGTAGTCTCGACAACCTGAAGGGTGCGCCCTAGAAGAGCCGCTAGACACGCGCCGGCTGCTCTGGGGATTGCAAGGCGGGCACCTTCGCACGGGTCGCGCAGCGTTGTGGGGAGCGGAAATCATGCCTTCGGCAGATGCGCAGGATGCCACGGCCAACGCCGGCTTCTTTCCCGCCACTTCGAGCTCCACAACCGCGCCGCCCGCTGCCGCAGCCGCGACCGCCGCACCGAAAGTCTCCGGCTTCGACGCGATCAAGCCCGAAAGCCAGCGTGGGCGCGAGCGGTTCATCCCCGTCACACGATTTGCCTTGCTCGACCGCCTGACCATGGCGAACGCGTGGCCCGGCGGCCAGGCGCAGGAGGCGCGCCGCTTCTTCCGCTACCTCGATCACTGGCGGCGCCAGCAATACAACGCTGAGCTGAACGGGCTGGAAGAGACCTACGAGCCCTTCAGCCCCGACAGCGACCTGCTGATGACACGCGCGTTCACTCCGAACGAGCGCCTCATCATGCAAAAGCGCGTCGTTCAGGGCATGGCGCGCATCCTCGAGCAGGCGAACTACGTGCGCATCGATCCGAGCGACGTGGAGCTGATCCTGACGCGCGAATTCGGCCTACGACCTCGACCTGTTCGTCGACCTCGAAGCCTTCGAGGAGGTGTTGATCTTCTACCGCGGCGCCTCGACCAAGCGCGATAAGCGGCGCCGGTGGCACAAGTTCTATCTCAAGGAAGAGTTCGACATTCCGATCTTCCAGCGGCTGTTCCTGCTGTTCAAGCTAAAGCCGTTCGATGTGCGCGTGCGCGAGGTCATGGCCGCGCAGAAGCTCACCCGCAGGGAGGCCGAGAAGCTCGTCAAGCGCGCCCGCGCGTCGATGCCGCCGCAGGTAAAGGAAGAAAACATCTACATGAAGCTCTTCAAGAACATCCCGAGGAGCGATCTCGAGATGGTCTTCCCCAACACGCAGGTCCGGTTCCGGCTTTATGACAAGCTGCGGCTTGGCGCGACCGCGAGCGGCGGCCTCGGGCTCGGCGCGTTCGGCGCCGCCGGCAAGATTGCGCTGCTCGCGACCAACCCGTTCGCTGCCGTGGGCGCGGTGTTCGGTCTCGGCGGCATCGCCTTCCGCCAGGCCATCAACTTCATGAACCAGAAGCAGCGCTATCTCGTCGTGATGGCGCAGAACCTCTACTTCCATTCGATGGCGGACAACCGCGGCGTGATGCTGAAGCTCGCCGCCCGCGCGGCCGAGGAAGACATCAAGGAGGAGATGCTGCTCTACAGCGTCCTGGCGAAGGAAAACGCGCGCAAGCAGGATCTGCCCGACATCGACACCGCGATCGAGCAGTATCTCGCGACGAGCTTCGGCGTTGCCGTGGACTTCGACATCCCCGACGCGCTGCGCCGCCTGACCGAGGACGGCATCGTCAGCGAGCGCCCCGACGGCACGCTCGTCACGCTGCCGCCCAAGGAAGCAGCGCTGCATATCGACGCCAAGTGGGACCGCTTCCTCGACGAGTTGCCCGAGCCACTCTCGGCTGAGGGCATGGAGTTCGAAGGCGCCACGGACGGCTCCGCGTGAGCGCGGCCGGCGTCGAAGCGGCCGCACTCGCTCGCCCCGACATGCCCCGGCCCTGCAAGCTCTCGGCCGAGACCGCCGATCCCGCATTCGCGCACGCGCTTGCAGACGCACTCGAGAGCCTGCACGGGCCCGCGCCCGATGCGGTGACACACTTCGAGGCCGGCCCGGGAACCTGGCGCGTCGAAGCCTACTTTCCAGCATCGCCGGCGCTCGACCCGCTTCGCGCCCGGCTCGGCAGCATCCTGGGAAGGGCGCTTCCCGCCCTGCTGCTCGAGAGCATCCCCGACCTCAACTGGGTCGCCATCTCCCAGGCAGCGCTTCCACCCGTGCAGGCCGGTCGCTTCACCGTCCACGGCACGCATGATCGCGCCCGCGTGCCACGCAGCCCCAACGCCATCCTCATCGACGCGGGCGAGGCCTTCGGCACGGCGCACCATGCGACGACGCTCGGCTGCCTGCAGGCCATCGACCGCCTGACGCGCCGGCGTACGTTCGCCCGCGTCCTCGACCTCGGCTGCGGATCGGGCATCCTCGCCATCGCCGCGGCACGCGCGATGCCCCAGGCTCAGGTGCTGGCGACCGACAACGATCCGGTCGCGGTCGCGGTCGCCGCGGAGAACGCCAAGGCCAACGGCGTCGAGAGCCGCATTGCGTTTGCCTGCGCCGGCGGCCTCGCCCACCCCTGGCTGCGCCACGCCGCGCCCTTCGACCTCATCATCGCCAACATCCTAGCCGGGCCGCTCAGGGCGCTTGCCGCCGAGGTGGGAAAGGCTGCGCGCAAAGGCGGCATCGTCATCCTGTCCGGATTGCTCGAGCCTGAGGCTCCGGCCGTGATCGCGGCCTACGGCGCGCACGCATTCGCCCTCGTTGAGCATCGGCGCATCGCCGGCTGGGCGACGCTGACGCTGCGCAAGCGCCGCTGACCACAACGCGAGATTGCCCAGCCGCCGCGACCCGAATAAACAGGGCTTATGTTCCAGACCTTCGAAGCTCCCGCCCAGCGCGGCGCCGCCACCACCCGCATCAAGGAGCTGCGCCGGCTCATGGCCGCGGCAAAGCTCGACGCCTATCTCATCCCACGCGCCGACGAGCACCAGGGCGAGTACGTCCCGGCCTGCGCCGAGCGCCTGAAGTGGCTCACGGGCTTCTCGGGCTCGGCCGGGCTAGCGATCGTCGGCAAGAAGGCGGCGGTGCTGTTCGTCGATGGCCGCTACACCGTGCAGGCGCGCGCCGAGGTCGACGCTGCGACGATGGAGGTCTCGAAGCTGCCGCGCGGGCGAATTGCGGAGTGGCTCAGCGAGCATTTGAGCCGCGGGCAGACCGTGGGCTACGACCCGAAGCTGCACACGGTCGGCGAGGTCGAGCGGCTCACGGCCGCGCTCAAGGCCAAAGATATCAAGCTGCGCCCCGTCGCGCGCAATCTCGTCGACCGCCTGTGGGGGCGCGAGCGCCCAACGCCGCCCATGAGCCCGGCCAGCGTGCAGCCGCTGAAGCTCGCGGGAAGGTCGGCGCAGGACAAAATCGCCGACATCCAGGCGAGGCTCAAGGCCGACGGGCACGACGCGGTCATCCTCACCTTGAGCGATTCCGTTGCGTGGGCGTTCAACATCCGCGGCGCCGACATTCCGCACATTCCCGTCGCGCTCGCGTTCGCCATCATCCCGCAGGCGGGCAAGCCCGAGCTCTTCATCTCACCGGAGAAGATCGACACGGCAGCGCGCGCCCATCTGGATGCATTTGCCAAGCTCTCCCCGCCCCAAGCCCTCTCCGACCGCATCAAGACCCTGCGCAAGGCCAAGAAGCGCGTGCGCCTCGACCCGAACACGGCGAGCTCTTGGTTCGCGCGCGCGCTTGGTGGGCCCGGACGCATTGCGCGTGGGCCAGATCCCTCTCTCGCGCTCAAGGCGGTGAAGACTTCAGCCGAGATCAAGGGCGCGCGCGCGGCGCAGGCCCGGGACGGCGCCGCGATCGTCCGCTTCCTTGCCTGGCTCGACGCGCAATCCCCCGGCGAGATCGACGAGATCGAGGCCGTGCGGCGGCTCGAAGGCTTCCGGCGCGCGACGAATCAGCTTCGCGAGATCAGCTTCGACACGATCTCCGGCAGCGGGCCCAATGGCGCCATCGTGCACTACCGGGTCAACGCCGCGACCAACCGCAAGCTGCGCGCAGGCGAGCTGTTCCTCATCGACAGCGGCGCGCAGTATCTCGACGGTACCACCGACATTACGCGCACGGTCGCCATCGGCAAGCCGACGCCGGAGATGCGCGAGCGCTTCACGCTCGTGCTCAAGGGCCACATCGCGATTGCCACCGCGCGCTTTCCCGAGGGCACGCGCGGCATCGACCTCGACCCGCTCGCGCGGCGTGCGCTGTGGCAGCACGGCCTCGACTACGACCACGGTACCGGCCATGGCGTCGGCAGCTACCTCTCCGTGCACGAGGGGCCGCAGTCGATCTCGAAGGCCGGGATGGCGCCGCTGCTGCCGGGCATGATCTGCTCCAACGAGCCCGGCTACTACAAGGAGGGCGCGTACGGCATCCGCATCGAGAACCTGGTGCTGGTGACGGAGCCGGCGACGGTCGCCGGCGGCGACCGCCCGATGATGAGTTTCGAGACGCTGACGCTGGCGCCGATCGACCGGCGCCTGATCGTGAAGGAGATGCTCGGGCCTGACGAGATCGCGTGGCTGAACGCCTACCACGCGCGGGTTGCAGAGACGCTCGCGCCCGACCTCGATCCCGAGACACGCCGCTGGCTCGCCGCAGCGACGGCGCCGCTCTAGCCGCCGTCAGCCGGCCGCGACCGCCACCCACGGCTCCTGCGGCTGCAAGCGGCGGCGCACGTCCTCGACCGTCAGCCCGAAGTCGCTCAGCTGATAGCGGTGCGTGCCGTGCTTGTCGCTCGGATGGCTCGCGAGCCAGGCGGTCATTTTCGCCTTGAGCTCGGGATCGAAGGGATAGTCGAAGCGGTCGTAGATCGACAGCGCCTTGCCGACGGGATCGGCGACCAGCTCGTCGAAGGCGACGTGCAGGATCTGATCGCGCGGGATCGTCTTGAGCGCGGCGCGCCCGGCTTCTTGGCAACGCTCTGCCATGTTGAGGGCGAACTCCGCTACCTGGCCGAGGTCGACCTCATCCGACGTCATGCTCCAGGTCACCGCGGTGAGGCTGCACAGGGAGGCGATGATCTTCTCCGGATCGCGGTGCGTATAGACGATGCGCGCATCGGGATAGGTATCGAGCAGCTGGCGGATGCCGGACAGGTGGTTGGGACACTTCAAGACCCAGTGCTGGCGCCGGTCGAGCCACTGCAGCACCTGAAGCTGGCGCTTGTGCATGGGATAGACGTCGGCGTGCGCAGAGGGGTTCCACCACTGCCAGTAGCTCGGCAGGTAGCCGAAATCGAAGCCCGGCGGCACCAGGAAGTGGGTGCGGAAGAGGTGGTAGCACTCCTCCGGGTCCTCGGCCTCGATCGGGTGGATCTTGTCGAGCTCGGGACCGACCCACTTGAGCGTTGCGATGGAGCGCTTCGCCTTGGCGAGGCGGCCGTCAACGCCGCCCTTGTAGGCGGTCGCGTTGCGCGGAAACGGCTGGTAGGCCTCCCAGAAGGGGAGGAACCGCGCGCCCGAGTGCAGCGACAGGAGCCGCTGCAGCAGCGTGGTGCCGGTGCGCGGCAGGCCGAGCACGAACAGCGGGCGCTTGATCTCTTCTTTCAGGATCTCGGGGTGGCGGGCGATGAAGTCCTCGAACCCGAGCGCGTTGGTGGCGCTGCGCTCGAACTGGCTGCGGATGACGAGCGCGCCGAACAGCGAGGGCTTGATGTCGTCGTTGAAGGCCTTCGCGCGCGGCGGCAGGGCCCTCAAGAGCGGGGCCGGCCAATTGTCGCGCTTCCACTTGCGCTCGACGATTCGCTTCAACTTTTCCGTATCGACGCGGGGCCATAGCCCCAGCGCCCGCACGAGCGGTCCTAGCGTGTTCAACAGGCGAATGGGCAACGGGGGCCCGAGCCGCACACCTGATTGCAATCGTCTCCGCTTGAGCAAATCGCCTCCTTGGGTGCGCCGCCGGCGCACCTAGCCATCGCTACCGCCGCCCGTCAACCGCAACCACTCGTCCTCGTCGATCACCTTGACGCCGAGCTCGCGTGCCTTCGTGAGCTTGGAGCCCGCGTCGGCGCCGGCCACAACGAGATCGGTCTTTTTCGACACCGAGCCCGCGACCTTGGCGCCGAGGCGCTCGGCCTGCGACTTCGCCTCCCCGCGCGTCAGCTTTCTCCAGCGTGCCGGTGAAGACGACGGTCTTGCCGGCCACGGGCGAGGAGGTCGCGCGCGCCTCCAGCGGCTGCGGGGTGACATATTCGAGCAGATCGTCGAAAACTTTCACATTGTGTGGCTCGGCGAAGAAGTCGGCGATCGCCTCGGCCACCACCTCGCCGATGCCCTCGATCGCATCGAGCTCGCGGAAAGCCTCGGTCTCCTTGCCCTTGGCGGCTTCCAGCATGGCCGCGCGGAAATTCTCGATCGTGCCGTAGAAGCGGGCCAGGAGACGCGCCGTCGTCTCGCCTACGTGGCGGATGCCGAGCGCGAAGATGAAGCGGTCGAGCGCGATATTGCGCCGCGCCGCGATGGCGTTGAACAGCTTGGTTGCCGACTGCGGCCCCCAGCCCTCGCGCTCCTCGAGCCGAGCCTCAGCCCGCCGATCGCGCGCCTCGAGCGTGAAGATGTCCTCCGGCGACTGGATCAGCTTGTCGTCGAAGAAGGCCTGGATGTGCTTCTCGCCCAGCCCCTCGATGTCGAAGGCGTTGCGCGAGACGAAGTGCTTCAGGCGCTCGACCCGCTGCGCCGCGCAGATGAGGCCGCCGGTGCAGCGGCGCACCACGTCGACGCGGCCGGTCTTCTCGTTGGTCTCGCGCACGGCGTGGCTGTCGCAGATCGGGCAACGGTCGGGAAACTTGAAGGGCTTTGCCCCCCTCGGGCGCTTCTCCGGCACGATGCCGACGATCTGCGGGATGACGTCGCCCGCGCGCTGAAGGATCACGGTATCGCCGATGCGCACGTCCTTGCGCGCGATCTCGTCCTCGTTGTGCAGCGTGGCGTTGGTGACGACGACGCCCCCCACAGTCACCGGCTCCAGCCTCGCGACGGGGGTGAGCGCGCCCGTGCGCCCGACCTGGATGTCGATGCCGCGGAGGATGGTCATCGCCTGCTGGGCCGGGAACTTGTGCGCAATCGCCCAGCGCGGCGAGCGCGAGACGAAGCCGAGCCGCTCCTGCAAAGAGAGGCTGTTCACCTTGTAGACGACGCCGTCGATGTCGTAGCTGAGGGAAGCGCGGTCGAGCGCCATCTCCTCGTAGTAGGCGATAAGCTCGTCCGCTCCCTCGCACACGCGGCCGAGCGGGTTGACCGGCAGCCCCCACCTGGCGAACGCCGCGTAGACACCCGATTGGGTGTCGGCCGGCAGCTCGGAGGCTTCGCCCCAGGCATACGCGAAGAAGCGCAACGGCCGCGAGGCCGTGATCGTGGGGTCGAGCTGACGCAGCGAGCCGGCGGCAGCGTTGCGCGGGTTGGCAAACACCTTAGCCGCCGGAGGCCTCCTGCTCGGCGTTGAGGCGAGCGAACTCCTCGTGCCCCATGTAGATCTCGCCGCGCACGTCGATCACCTCCGGCACCTTCCGGCCTTTGAGCTGGTGGGGGATCTCCGCAATGGTCATGACGTTCTTCGTCACGTTCTCGCCTTCGCTGCCATCCCCACGCGTGGCAGCCTCGACGAGGCGGCCGCCCTGATAGCGGATCGAGATCGATAGCCCGTCGATCTTCGGCTCGGCCGTGAAGGCGATCTTGTCGTCCGTGCCGAGACCCAAGAACCGCGCAACGCGCTCGACGAACTTGGTGACATCCTCGTTGTCGAAGGCATTCGACAACGACAGCATGGGCACCCGGTGGCGGACCTTGCCGAAGCCGTCGCCGGGCTCCGCGCCGACGCGCCGCGACGGGCTGTCGGGGCGCACGAGCTTGGGAAAGCGCGCCTCGATCGCATCGTTGCGGACGCGCAGCGCGTCGTACTCGGCATCCGAGATCTCGGGCGCATCCTGCTGGTAGTAGAGTTCGTCGTGGTGGCGGATGACGGCGGCGAGCCGCTTCAGCTCATCCTTGGCCTCGGCCTGACTGAGATCGGAGATGGCGGCGGCGCTAGCGTCCTTTCTCCTAGTCATCGGCTTCGTCATCGGCGCGTCCGATCATCGACTCGGGCTGCTGCGGCATCCGACTCAAGGCATAGCGGAAGCGGGCGTACGGGAAAATGCTCCAGATCGCCGTTCGACATTTGCGTTCAGCGGGCAATTCCGGTGATCGTTCTGCCGTCTCAACGATCGCGCAGTGCGGCCGATCCAATTTTATGGATTTGGATTCCCTGCGTTGCGGCAACGACGATGTCGATGGGGTGCCAAACTCGCATTGCCAGGAGAAGAACGCCTGCGGTGGCGGGGGTTTAAGTGCGCGGGCCGCCGAGCATCGAGGCCTCGGGTCCGCCGAGTGTCGACGGCGGGGCCGGCCCCACAGGCGTCCACGGGTCGGGGCCCTTCTGCTGCGCGGGGGGCGCCGCCACAGGTGGGGCGGCGGGCGGCGGCTGCGTCGCAGCCGGCTGTACCTTCTTCGATGACGAGCCGAAGATGCTCGCAAACCAGGAGCTGCTGGTCGCGTTGGGCTGCAGACCCTCCTTCTGCAGCAGCGCGTACGATTCCTTGTACCAGCTCGAGTTGGGGAAGTTGTGCCCCAGCACGGCTGCCGCGTTCTGGGCTTCCGAGGCGATGCCGAGCGACATATAGGCCACGGTGAGCCGGTAGAGCGCCTCCTCGACGTGGGCGGTCGTCTGGTAGTCGGTGACGACCGTCTTGAAGCGGTTGATCGCCGCCACCGGATTGTTGTGCTGCATGTAGTAGCGACCGACGTTCATCTCCTGCGCCGCCAGCGTGTCCATGCACAGGCGGATGCGGTTGTCGGCGTTGCGGGCGTACTCGCTGTCGGGGTAGCGCGTCTTGAGCGTCCTGAGCTCGGCGAGCGCCTTGCGGGTCGATTCCTGGTCGCGGTCGGCCTGGCCCATCTGGTCGAAGTAGGACGACGCGATGATGAAGTGCG
Organism: uncultured Alphaproteobacteria bacterium; assembly: GCA_963817485.1. GTDB lineage: Bacteria > Pseudomonadota > Alphaproteobacteria > Rhizobiales > Hyphomicrobiaceae > Hyphomicrobium_A. The sequence continues at coordinate 331,814 of CAWFOR010000005.1, forward strand.
CGAGCGGCGCTTCCTTGGTGCCGGGATGCAGCGTGGTGTAGCGCTCGGCCGAGGCGATGGCCTCGGGCAGCTTGCCGTCCTTGTAGTAGGCGTAGGCCGCCATCACGATGGCGCGGCGCGCTTCCGGCGAATAGGGATGCTCGCGGTCCACATCCTCGAATTTCTTGGCGGCGGCGTCGAACTTGCCCTTGGTCATGAGCGCGTCGGCGTCGGCGAACATTTTCGACGGCGGATCGGGGTTCAACGCCGCGGTGGCGTCGCCGGAGGACGCGCACCCTGCGAGCGAAGCGAGAACGGCTGCGCAGGCGATGCCACGCACGAGCCCGCTGAGGACCCGCCGCACGCTCGAATTTTGCCTTGTCCCCTCGCGCCGCATGAGCCTGCTTTCTTATCGGTGCTCGTGGCTCAACGTACCCACCCGTCGTCGCGCACCCTTGGATTCCCCTTGGGCGCCACCCGTAGCACACGAAGAGACAGCGGCGAAACCATCATCTCGGAGCTGTCCGCACCAGTTCTTTGGCTAGGCGGTGATTATGGTTGTTGTTTGGCTTTTTTGCTCGGCCGACGAGCCTCTTGGCTTGCCGTGTGGCACCCCGGAAACGAACGCGGCCCGCTCCAGGGAGCCGGCCGCGCCGCGAAATCCGATCTGTCGTATTACTCGCCCGCCGCGACAGCGAACCCCATCTCGACCGGCGCCCGCTCGCGCACGCGCGGCGATTGGACGATGGTCCACGCCTCGGCATCGGCGAACAGGGCCTGCAGCACCATGGAGTTGAGGCGATGGCCGCCGCGGACCGAGCGATAGGCCGCCAGCAGCGGCTTGCCGGCAAGGGCGAGATCGCCCACCGCGTCGAGCATCTTGTGGCGCACGAACTCATCGGGATGACGGAGGCCATCACGGTTCATGACCTTGTTCTCGCCGATGGCGATAGTGTTGTTGAGGTTGGCGCCGAGCGCGAGGCCGGCTTTCCAGAGGCGCTCCACATCGCTCATGAAGCCGAAGGTGCGGGCGCGGCAGATTTCGTTGCGGAAGATGCCGGGGCTCATCTCGTAGGAAACGCGCTGACGGCCGATGAGCGAGCAGGCGAAGTCGATTTCGACATCGAGGTGGAAGCCGGCGTGAGGCAGAAGCTCGCCCCAGCTATCGCCTTCCTCGACGCGGACCGGTTTCAGAACCTTGATGAACCGGCGCGGCGCGGAGAGTTCACGGAGCCCGACCTCGTCGATCAGCTCGACGAAAGGCGCCGCACTGCCGTCCATGATCGGCACTTCCTTGCTATCGATCTCGATGATGCAGTTATCGATCGCAAGGCCGCGCAGGGCGGCGAGAAGATGCTCGACCGTGCCAATGGTGACGCCGGTGTCGTTGCCGAGCACCGTGCATAGCGTCAGGTTCTTGACGTGGTCGACGTTGGCAGGAATTTCCGCGGCCACGCGGCCGCGCTTGGTGACAAGAAAACGGAGCCCAGTGTCGGCTGCTGCAGGATGCAGGATAACCGATACTGGCGCTCCGCTGTGGACCCCCGTCCCTGTCACCTCGATCTCGCGCGCAATCGTGGTCTGTCGCGCGCCGATAAATCGATTCGACATATTGCGCCGTCCCTCGATGTCGTCTTGGCGACGGTAATCGGAATGTTCCCCGACCCCGTCCCACCCCCGGCGATTGTTCGCGTCCCAATTCGCGATCTGCGTTAACTTTCCTGGGCGTCTTTAGCGGCTGCGCCCTTGGAAGCGTGGGGACATCCCGAACAACGTCGTTAACAAAGTGAACGATACTCTCACCCCGACAGGTGCGCCAAATCACGGTTTCTTACACTGTGTTACCGAACAACCACGCCTGGAAAACAAGGCTGAATCGGCCTCTTGGCGGGTCTAGCTGCGTTGGCGATTGAATACCATCGGCAAGGGCGATTGCTCATCCACAACATCGTCGGGGTTCGAATCGCTATCCTGCTGCCACCAGCTCTGGCTGTCGACATGCGCACCGGGTCCGCGGTGCTGATCGTCATAATGGGAGGGAGCTTCCGGCTCCTGCGAGCGGCGCGCCCGACTCATCAGGCGCTGCAGCAAACCGCGCCGCGGCGCCTCCTCAGGCACCTCTCGTCCACTTGCAATGCGCGGTGCTGGCGGAGGGCTGACGTGAGCCGGCCCGACCTTGGCGCGGTACTCTCGCTGCGCGACCGGCGGGAAATCGTCGACGTCGGGCATGCGGCGCGCCGAGCGGCGGATGTCCGTCGGCGGCGCCGGGGTGAATTGCTCGGCCCGGCTCTGGGCAGCATCGCCCTCGTGTGCGGATGAGCGCGTGGCCGGCTGCGGCCACGCCGACGGCGAGAAGCCTTCCTCGATGACCACATTGCCCGGCGCGCGCCAAGTTTCCCGATGCGGCTCTCGATGCGGCTCGCGTTGCATCTGCTGCGCCACGCCGTTGGATGCAGGCACCGCAGGCGGCGTCTGCCGGCTCGCCTCGGGCCCGATTGCCTCCGTCAGGCGCCGCTTGATGTCGTCCTCGTCGGCGGAACGCGCATAGGCCGGTGCGGGCCGCTCGACGGGCGGCTGCGGCTGCGGGATGCGCCCACGCATATCGGCCGGACTGCGCGGCGTCTGCACCGCCGGTCCCTCGATGCGGGCCATGCCGGACGCGACGATAGAGACGCGCACGCGCTCACCCAGCGTCTCGTCGAAGGTGGCGCCGACGATGATGTTGGCTTCGGGATCGACCTCCTGGCGCACACGGCTCGCCGCCTCGTCCACCTCGTAGAGCGTCAGATTGCGGCCGCCGGTGATGGACAGCAGCAGTCCGCGCGCACCGCGCAGCGAGACGTCGTCCAGGAGCGGGTTGGCGATGGCCTCCTCGGCGGCGATCGTCGCCCGCTGGTCGCCGGACGCCTCGCCCGTGCCCATGACAGCCGAGCCCATGCCGCTCATGACCGTGCGCACGTCCGCGAAATCGAGGTTGATGAGGCCTTCCTTGATGATGAGGTCGACGATGCAGGCGACGCCCGAATAGAGCACCTGGTCGGCCAAAACGAAGGCTTCCGCGAAGGTCGTCTTCTCGTTGGCTATGCGAAACAGGTTCTGGTTGGGAATGACGATCAGCGTATCGACGTGCTTGCGCACCTCTGCGATGCCGACCTCGGCGATGCGCATGCGGCGCGCGCCCTCGAAGTGGAACGGCTTCGTCACGATGCCGACCGTGAGGATGCCGAGCTCCTTGGCCACGCGCGCGATGACGCCCGCAGCACCCGTGCCGGTGCCGCCGCCCATGCCGGCGGCGATGAAGACCATGTGCGAACCGGCGATCTGCGTGCGGATGTCGTCGATCGCCTCCTCGGCCGCCGCCTCGCCGATTTCGGGGCGCGAGCCCGCGCCGAGCCCCTCGGTCAGGTTGACGCCGAGCTGCAGACGGTGCTCCGCGCTCGAAGTGGCAAGCGCCTGCGCGTCCGTGTTGGCGACGACGAAATCGACGCCTTCCAGCCCCGCGGCGATCATGTTGTTGATGGCGTTGCACCCAGCGCCGCCGACACCGAGGACGGTGATCCGCGGCTTCAGATCCATGAGCTTGGGGAGCTGCAGCTTGATGCTCATCGTGCCCGCGCGCTCCTATCAGCCGCTCGACCGAGAACTTCAGGCATTCGGCCTCTCCCGCTCATGGCGCCGGGCGGATGCGCCTTCGACTTCTTGTGGCCCGATCAACCGAAACCGGCCTTGAGCCATTGCCCGACGCGACCCAAATAACCTGCGCCCTCGGCGCCCCCGTACGCTCCAGTCTGCTCGCCCCCGGCCGCAGCCACGGCAAGAAGACCCGCTACTGTCGAGAACGCCGGACTGGTCACGCCCTGCGGCAACCCGCCAACCGGGTGGGGCCTGGCGACCCGAACGGGCCGGCCAAGCGTGTTGGCGGCAAACTCCCCGAGCCCGACGAGCCCGCTCGAACCACCGGTGAGCACCACGCGCTCGCCAGAGTAGGCACTGACACCCGCCTGCTCCATCCGCTCGCGCACTAGACCGAGGATGTTGGCGACCCGCGGGCGGATGATGCCCGAAAGCTGCGCCTTCGTCGCACGGCCTCGGGCGCCTTCCTCCTCGCCCGTGAGCGCAAAGGAAAACACCTCGTGCTCGTCCGATTGAGCAGGGATCATTGTGCCATACAACGTCTTGATTCGCTCGGCCTCTGCAAGTGGCGTCTGCAATGCGTGCGCGATGTCGTGGGTGATGTGGTGGCCGCCCATGGGGACCGTCGCCGCGTGGATGAAATGGCCCTCGGCGAACGCCGCGACACCGGCCGTGCCCCCGCCGATATCGATGCAGGTGACCCCGAGGCGCCGCTCCTCCTCGCTGGTGGCGGCAATGGCGCTGGCGTAGGGCGCGGCGACGAGCGCGCGCACCGACAGATAGCAGCGGTCGACGACGAGCAGGAGGTTGCGAACCGGGCCCTCGTCGGCGGCAACCGTGTGCAGGTCGGCTGCGAGACGCTCGGCCGCCATGCCGCGCGGATCGTTGCTGCCGGAGACGCCGTCGAGACGGAAGCCGATGCGGTTGAGATGTATCAGCGTCCGGCCGTCGCGCTCGGCATAGGAGCGTGCGGCCGCCATCAGCCGATCGACGTCCTCGGCCCGCACAACGCCACCCTCGATGTCTGCGGTGGCCGTGAAATTCGATGACTGCAGCCGTCCGCAAGACACCGATACGAACACCTCCTCGAGCGTCACGTGCGCCATGCGCTCGGCCTGGGCGATGGTCGCGCGGATGGCGGCCTCCGACTCGGCGAGGTCGGTGATGACGCCGCCCTTCAAACCCTTCGAGCGCATGTGCCCGACGCCCAGCACCTTGGCGCGGGGGCCTGACCGCTGCCCCTCGGCGGGCTCCAGCGCAGCGATGAGGCAGGCGATCTTGCTCGTGCCGATATCGAGCAGGCCGACGATGGCGGCGTTCCTGCCTTCAGGTCGTTCGCGGCTCAGCATCGTCAATTTCTGGACCCCTAGCTTTGCGTGTTGGATGCGGTCTGCGCGCTGGCCCCGGGGCCGGCGGCGCGCACAGTGATGCGGCCGCGTGTGCGCAGGTCGATGATCAGATCGTGGCCGTCGAGCAGCTTGCCGAGGTCCTCCGACGACGACAGCCCGGCGAAGGCAACCGCCTCGCGGTCGACGCCGAGCTCCACCCTGACCCCGTTCTTGAAGCGCAGCGACCAGCGCCGGCCGCCAACGCGCTCGGCAACCTCGAAGCGCTCGGCGATGGCGGGGTAGCGGGCGAGCAGCTCGAGCAGCGCCTGGGCATGCTCGGGCGCGCCGTCGCCGGCAATGCGCGGCAGCTTCACGCGCGTGCCGGGCTTCAAGGCGGAGAGCACGCGGCCCGATGAATCGATGAGGATCTCCCGGCCCTCGTGCAGCCACAGCGCCGTCGGCTTGCGCTCGGTCACTCGGATTTCCAGCGCGCCTGGGATCTCGCGCGTGATGCTCGCCGTCTCGATCCACGGCAGCGCCTCGATGCGCCCGCGCGCGGCATTGCTGTGGAAGGTCAGGAGCGAGCGCGCGTTGGCGAGATCGAGCGCGTCGAAGATATCGGAATCGGGGGTGAAGCGCTGGCCGCTCAAGGCGACCTGGTCGATGCGCAGGCCGGTCCAGAACAGCACCTGATCGGCCTCGGGCAGCAGCGACATAGCTTCCCTCGTCTGACGCCCGGCATCGGTGAGCAGCGAGAAGGCGAGCGCGCCCGATAGCGCGGCAAAGACCGCGAGCCCGAGCTTGCGGCCAAGCGCGCGCCGACGCATCAGGCGGCGCGCCAACGGCGACGGCGGGAGGGGGCCCAGTGAAGCTGCGCCATGAGCGGAGGGGAGGCTTTGAAGATCGTCGGGTGGGGCCGTAGAGGGGTTGGGCGCTGGTGCGTGTTGCACCCGCCACGAGGATTCAGCAACGCCCCCTACCTGTTGCAACTCGCATCCTCGACCAAAAAGCGCACGAGCTCGCCGAATGACCAGCCCGCATGTTGTGCCAGCTCGGGTACCAAAGAGGTTTCCGTCATCCCCGGCTGGGTATTCACTTCAAGGCAGATCAACTCGCCCGCCCCATCGGCCCTGTCGTCGTAGCGAAAGTCCGCCCGCGCCGCGCCACGACAGCCAAGCGCCCGGCAGGCGGCCAACGTGTATTTCCGGACCAATTGGTAAACATCGGGTGAAATTTCGGCCGGAAGCACATGCTTGGAGCCGCCGGCGGCGTATTTGGCCTCGTAGTCGTAGAAGGCGAGGCCCTTGAGCGGCACGATCTCGATCACGTCGCTGACGAAGTCGCCGATGACGGCGCAGGTGAGCTCGCGGCCCGGGATGTAGCGCTCGACCATCACGATGTCGTCGGGGGCACCGCCCTGACCGATCACCTCCGGCGGGCGATTGGCACCTTGCAGCACGATCACCACACCGACGCTCGAGCCTTCCGCCACCGGCTTCACAACATACGGCGGCTCCAGCACGTGGTGCTCGAGCGCCTGGCCGCGCGTCACCACTTCGGCGTCGGCGACGGGCACCCCGGCCGGGCCCATGACGTCTTTCGCCCGCTCCTTGTGCATGGCGAGTGCGGACGAGAGCACGCCCGAGTGCGTGTAGGGGATGCCGGCGCATTCGAGCACGCCCTGGATACAGCCGTCCTCGCCGAAGCGGCCGTGCAGCGCGTTGAAGCACACGTCGGGCTTGATCTCGGCGAGCTTCGCGGCCACGTCGCGGCCAACGTCGAGCGGGGTGACGCGATAGCCCTCGCTGGCAAGTGCGGCAGCAACGGCGGCGCCCGACCGCAGGCTCACCTCGCGCTCGGCGGAAAGACCGCCCATCAGCACGGCAACGTGCTCGCGCGTGCGCTCGGGCGCTTTCCCGATACCGACCTGACCGATCATGAGAACGCCGCCTCCGCGAGCGCTTCGCCCGTGGCGCAGCCGGGCAGCGGCAGCCCTAAGCGGATGATCTCCCACTGCAGCATGATGCCCGAGCGCGCCTTCACCCGCGCGCGCACGGTCTCGCCCAGGCGCTCGATGTCCTCGCCCGTGGCGCCGCGCTCGTTGATGAGGAAGTTGCAGTGCATATCCGAAACCTTGGCTCCGCCGACACGCAGGCCCCGGCAGCCGGCCTCGTCGATCAGCTTCCAGGCGCTATTGCCCGGCGGATTCTTGAAGGTCGAGCCGCCGGTGCGCTCGCGGATCGGCTGGTTCTTCTCGCGATAGTCGGCGACCTCGTCCATCTCGCGCAGGATCGCGGCGGGCTCGCCGGGCGTCCCCTGGTAGAGTGCCTCGGTGAGGATGAAATCTTCGGGCACATCCGAGTGCCGGTAGGTGAAGCCCATGTCGGCAAGCGAGAGCTCGTACAGGTTGCCCTTCCGGTCGACGGCGCGGGCACCGATGAGAACATCCTTCGTCTCGCGGCCGTGCGCGCCGGCATTCATGCGCAGCGCGCCGCCGACAGAGCCGGGGATGCCGCGATAGAACGCGAGCCCAGCGATACCCGCATCGGCTGCGGCGCGCGCGACCTTTACGTCGGGCACGGCGGTGCCGGCACGGACGCGACTGCCGGGCTCGGCGGCGACGTTGCCGAAGCCGCGGCCCAAGCGGATCACGATGCCGGGTACGCCGCCGTCGCGCACCAGCAGGTTGGAGCCGAGCCCGACGACGGTCACCGGCAGATCGCTCGGCGCATGCTTGAGGAAGTAGGCGAGGTCAGCCTCATCGGCGGGAGTGAACAGCACCTGCGCGGGGCCGCCGACGCGGAACCAGGTGATGTCCGCCAACGGCACGTTGGCGGCGAGCCGGCCCTTCAAGTCGGGCAGCTTCGCCTTGAGGTCGGCAGTGAGGTCAGGAAACGTCAACGGGCGCCTCCCCGGCGCGCATTCAGAACGCGCTAGTGTGCGCCGCCGGCGCGTCTCGGTTCCTGGTCATTGTTGCCGAGCCAATCGGGGAGCGCGTGCGCCCACTCGGTCGAAGTGCCGGCGCCGAGACACACGACCATATCGCCCGGCCGCAGCGTGCGGCGCAGGAGGGGAACAAGGTCGCGCGGGCTTTCGATGGAGGCGACCGCGGGGTGCCCCGCGCTGCGGATGCCTTCGGCGATGTAGTGGTGGTCGATGCCGTCGATGGGCGGCTCGCCGGCCGAGTAGAGCGGTGCCACGATGACGCTGTCGGCGTCGCGAAAACAGGCACAGAACTCGCCGAAGAGATCGTGCACGCGCGTGTAGCGGTGAGGCTCGAACACGGCGATGAGCCGTCCGCGAACACCCGGGCGCGCGGCCGCGAGCACGGCCGCGATCTCCGCCGGGTGATGGCCATAGTCGTCGTAGATTGCCGCGTCGTTCCAGGTACCGGTGAGCTCGAAGCGGCGCTTGACACCGCTGAACGTTGCGAGCGCCGCGCGGATCGCCTCGTCCGAGAGGCCGGCCTCGCTGCAGGCGGCAATCGCGGCGAGCGTGTTCAGGGCGTTGTGCTGACCGAGGATCGGCACCGTCAAGCCGCGGATCGCGCGCGCGCCACCGCGCACGCGCGCGCCAAGCTCGGCGTCGATCACGATGGAGCCGCGCTCGTAGCGCAGCGCGCGCAACTGGAGATCGGCCCCGCGCGTGGTGCCGTAGGTCAACAGCCGGCGGCCGTCGCGGCGCAATTCCAGCCGCTCGATCATGTCGCGCGCGACCGGATGGTCGATGCAGGTGACAGCGAGGCCGTAGAAGGGAATGTTGCGGAAGAAGGTCTCGAACTCCCGGTGCATGTTCTCGACCGAGCCAAAGTGGTCGAGGTGCTCGGGATCGATGTTGGTCACGATGCCAATCTCGGTCGGCAGGCGCACGAAGGTGCCATCGCTCTCGTCGGCCTCGACGATCATCCACTGGCCCTTGCCGAGGCGCGCGTTCGATCCCCATTGGTTGATGATACCGCCGGAGATCACGGTCGGATCGTATTTGCTCTCAGTGAAGACGTGGGCAATGAGCGAGGTCGTCGTCGTCTTGCCGTGCGTGCCGGTAACGGACACCGTCGAATAGAGGCGCATCAGCTCGGCGAGGATCTCGGCGCGGCGGATGACGGGCAAGCCCTTGGCGCGCGCCGCTTCCAGCTCCGGGTTGCCCGACTTCACCGCGCTCGAGATGACGACGGAGCGGGCGCCGACCAGGTTGACCGGATCGTGCCCGATGAACACGCGCACGCCCTTCGCCCGCAGGCGGCGCACGTTGGCGCTGTCCTTCTGGTCGCTGCCCTGGACCGAATAACCCTTGGCGAGCAGGATTTCGGCGATGGCGCTCATACCGATGCCGCCGATTCCGATGATGTGGAAGGTCCCGATCTCGCGGGGCATCTGCATGGTTTTAGTTCCCTCGTCCCTCGTGCCGACGCCTAATGCCGCCAGCTTCGTGGCCCGCATATGGCGCCAGGGACCCCCTTCGGGGTTTGATCCCTAACCGTGACCCAACAGCTCCTCCAACAGGTCGGCCAGACGCTTGACCGCGTCGGGCTTCCCCAGGCTCTTGGCGGCCCCCGCCGCCCGGCTCAGCTTATCGGGAGAGCTCAGCAGCTCCCCAATGTCGCGCGAAAGCCGCTCGGGCGACAAATCCTTTTGCTCGATACACCAAGCCGCGCCCGATTCGGCAAGCCTCGCCGCGTTCTGGAGCTGATCATTGTCGAGCGAGTGCGGCAGGGGAACGAGGATCGCCGGGCGGCCGATGACGGTTAACTCCGCTGTGGTGGAGGCGCCGGAGCGGGCGACCACGAGGTGCGCCTTCGACAGCTTCTCGGGCAGGTCGCCAAAGAAGGCCGCCACGTCGGCCTTGATCTGTGCATCGCGGTAGAGGCAGCCAACCTTGCTCACGTCCTCGATGCGGGCCTGCTGGACCACGTGGAGGCGGGCGCGGACGTCCGCCGGCAGACGCGCGAGCGCCGGCGGCACGCTCTCGGAGAAGAAGCGCGCGCCCTGGCTGCCGCCGAACACCACGAGCTCGATGGGACCGCCCCGCTCAGGCGCCCAATAGGGGCGCTGCGCGGCGGCGATCACCGCCGAGCGGACCGGGTTGCCGGTAAGCCTGACCTTCGGCTCTAGCTCGGGCGTGAGGAACTTCGTGCGCTCAAACGAGGTTGCGATGCGCGTCACGCCCTTGGCGAGCATGCGGTTTGCGCGGCCGAGCACGGCGTTCTGCTCATGCAGGATCGTCGCGATGCCGCGCAGCCGCGCCGCTTTCAGGGGTGGGAACGTCGGATAGCCGCCGAAGCCGACGACCGCCTTCGGTTTGATGCGCCCCAGCAGCGCGAACGCGGCGCCAAGCCCGCGCGTCAGCATCAGGGCCGTGCGCGCCATCGCGATGGGCGAGGAGCCGGCGAGCGTCGCCGACGGCACCTGGTACACCTTGCGCGCGGGGAAGCTCGAGCCGTAGCGGTCGCCACGCGTGTCCGTCACCAGATCGACGAGGATAGCGCGCCGCGCCAGCTCCTCGGCCAGTGCCTGCGCAGGGAACAGGTGGCCGCCGGTTCCGCCCGCCGCCAACAGCACCGAGGGTTGATCGCTTCTCATTCGCGTACCGTTGCCTGCAAGCCGCCGACGCTCGGCAGCACGGGTGGTGTTTTCAGTCGCGCCACGTCGGGCCGGCGCCGCGTCAAGGCCAATAGCATGCCGAGCGTAATCGACACCGCCAGCATCGACGAGCCGCCTGCCGACACGAAAGGCAACGTGATGCCCTTTGCCGGCAAGAGACCCACGTTGACGCCCATGTTGATCAGCGCCTGCAGGCCGAACATGAGCGCGAGCCCCTGGATCGATAGCCGTGTCGCAGCATCCGGCTCCTGCGCTGCCTTGATGAGCGCGCGCATGACGACGAAGGCAAAAAGCCCAAGCAGCACCAGACAAGCTACCACCCCGTACTCCTCGGCGACGACGGCAAAGATGAAGTCGGTGTGAGCGTCGGGCAGCACCGTCTTGATGGTGCCCTCGCCGGGTCCCCGGCCCAAGAAGCCACCCTCGGAGAACGACTTGATGGCGCGGTCGAGCTGCGAGTAGTCGCCGGGCGTGGGAGCGAGGAACTTGTCGACGCGATAGCGCACGTGCTCGAAGGTGGAGTAGGCGAAGGCAAAGCCAAGCGCGCCGCAGGCCGCAATGATGCCGGCCCCCAGCAGCGGCTGCCCGGAGAGGAAAAATAGCGTCGCCCACACCATGGTGACGAGCAACGTCTGGCCAACGTCGGGCTCCGACAGCAGAAGGCCCGCGAACAGCACCGCCATCAGGATCGCCAGTGGCAACGCCGGCATGTCGGTGCGCGTCTCGCTCTCGGCCAACAGCCACGCCGACAGGATTACGAAGGCGGGCTTGGCGAACTCGGAAGGCTGAAACGAATGGCCCGCGAAATTGAGCCAGCGGCGTGCGCCGTGCGTCTCCGGCCCGACCAAGTGCACGGCGAGCATGCAGCAGATGGCGACGAGGAAGAGCACGAGCGCCAAGCGCCGCACGCCACGCGGCGAGAACAGCGAGATCGTCAGCATGATGAGAACGCCGATCACCGAGAACAGGAAGTGGCGCTCGACGAAGTAATAGGTCGGCAGCCCCTTCTTGATGGCGACGGCGGGGCTCGCCGCGAGCGAGAAGACGAGGCCAGCGAAGACGATCACGAGGATCGCGCCGACGAGCACGTGGTCGATGGTGAACCACCATTCGGCGACGCGGCTGCGGTCGGCGCGCGAGACCCTCATGCGGCGCGCCCCGTAAGCGCGATGCCGGGGAGCGCGGCGACGAGAGCGCGGAAGGCGTCGCCGCGCACCTCGAAGTTGCGGTACTGGTCGAACGAGGCGCAGGCGGGCGACAGCAGCACCACCGGCTCGGGCGCGGCAGACGCGGCCGCGTCGCGCGCGGCAGCCTCGGTCGCCGTGTCGAGCGTACCGCAGCGCTCGAATGGAACGCGGCCATCGAGCGTGGCCGCGAATTCCTCCGTTGCCTCGCCGATAAGGTAGGCCTTGGTGAGGCGGGGAAAGAGTGCGGATAAGCTTGCGATGCCGCCCGCTTTCGGCTTGCCGCCGAGGATCCAATAAACGTCGCGCGGGAACGAGAGCAGCGCCTTTTCCGCGCTGTCTGCATTCGTCGCCTTGCTGTCGTTGACGAACAGCGTGCGGCCCTGCCGCCCCAGCTCCTCCATGCGATGCGCCAAGCCGGGGAAGCTCTTCATCCCCGCTGCGATCTGTGCCGCCGTCAGCGGCTCAGGGAGCATCAGCAGCGCGGCAGCGGCGGCGCAGGCGTTCTCGGCGTTGTGCGCCCCGCGCAGCGAGCCGATGCCGGTGAGGTCGGCAATCTCGGTGATGCCGCCGTCGCGCTTCAGCACGATGAGGCGGCCGTCGACGCCGATGTCGCACTCGGCGTCGGGTCGGGTGGAAAGGCGCATGACCTGCGACGGTCGCTTGCCACCGCGATGCTCGCGCAGCTCATCCGCGATCGCGCGGCAATAAGCATCGTCGACCCCGACAACAGCGGCTTGTGCCGCGCGCACGAGCCGCGCCTTCACCGCGGCGTAGTTCTCGATGGTGCCGTGGCGGTCGAGATGGTCGGGCGTAAGGTTGAGCAGGATGCCGACGGTCGCATCGACGCTTCGCGCCAGATCGATCTGATAGGACGAGCATTCGATGACGTAGTGGCGGCCGGGCGCAAACTCCGCGAGCGAAAGCATAGCCGTGCCGATGTTGCCGCCGACCTGCACATCGCGCCCCGCGGCCTTGAGAATGTGCGCGGTCAGCGCCGTCGTCGTCGATTTGCCGTTGGTGCCGGTGATGGCGATGAAGGGCACATCGAAGCCTTGTGCGCGGCGCTCGCGCGCGAACAACTCAAGGTCGCCGATGACCTCGACGCCCGCGAGCTTCGCCTGCTTGACCGCCCAGTGCGGCTCGGGATGCGTGAGCGGCACGCCGGGCGCCAGCACGAGCGCCGAGAACGTCGCCCAGTTGGCCTCCTTCAGGTCCGCAGTCGGGATGCCTTCGGCGGTCGCAGCCGCCACACTGGCGGCGCTATCGTCGCTCGCCGCCACGCCGGCTCCGCCCGCGATAAGCGCGCGCGCCGTCGCTATTCCGGAGCCGCCGAGGCCGAAGACCGCGACCCGCTTGCCGGCGAACGTGGTGATGCGAATCATGGGCAAATCTACCGCGGTTCGCCCGATCCGGCCGCCTCTAGCGCAGCTTCAAGGTGGCGAGACCCACGAGCGCCAGCACCACCGAGATGATCCAGAAGCGCACGACGACCGTCGATTCCTGCCAGCCCTGCTGCTCGTAGTGGTGGTGCAGCGGGGCCATTCGGAACACACGCTTACCCGTCATCTTGTAGGACCCCACTTGGATGATGACCGACAGCGTTTCCAGCACGAACAGACCGCCGACGATCGCCAGCACGATCTCGTGCTTGGTCGCGACCGCGATGGCGCCGAGCGTGCCGCCCAGCGCAAGGGAGCCCGTATCGCCCATGAAGATCATGGCGGGGGGCGCGTTGAACCACAGGAAGCCCAAGCCCGCCCCGATCAGCGCACCGCAGATGACGGCCAACTCGCCGGTGCCGGCGACGTAGTGGACCTGTAGATACTGCGCGAACTTGGCGTTGCCGATGAGGTAGGTGATGAGGCCGAAGGTGGCGGCCGCGATCATGACCGGCACGATGGCGAGCCCGTCGAGACCGTCCGTCAGGTTGACCGCGTTGCCGGCACCCGCGATGACGATGATGCCGACCAGCACGAAGAACGGCCCCAGCTCGAACACGACGTTCTTGAAGAAGGGAACCGTGAGCACCTGGGAGATCTCCGGCGGCCCGGCCCACATCACGAGGATGGTCGCTATCGCGGCAACGAGCAGCTCCAGCAGCAGCCGTATCCGGCTCGAGAAGCCCGAGCTCGTGCGCCGCGTCACCTTGAGGTAGTCGTCGTAGAAGCCGATGGCGCCGTAGCTGAGGGTGACGCCGAGCACGATCCAGATGTAGGGGTTGCCGAGGTGGGCCCACAACAGCGTCGCCACCGTCACGCCGGCGATGATCATGAGACCGCCCATGGTCGGCGTTCCGACCTTGAGGAGGTGAGTCTTGGGACCGTCGTCGCGGATCGGCTGGCCCTTGCCCTGCTTCACGCGCAAGAGGTCGATGATGCCGGGTCCGAACAGCATCACGAACAGCAATGCGGTGAAGATGGCTCCGCCCGTGCGGAAGGTGATGTACTTGAAAACGTTCAGCACCGCGATCTGGTCGCTGAAGTTCACGAGCTCGTAAAGCATTCAACCTCTCCGACAGCGGCCGGTTGACCTCGGCTCGCGGCTCTCAGTGCCCACCCAGTGCGCCCACTCAACGTGCAACCGGCCCCGTCTCAGCCTTGCGCGCCAACGCCTCCACCAGTGGCTCCATTCGTGATCCGAGCGAGCCCTTGATCATCACGACGTCGCCGGCACGCACCGCGGCGACGAGCGGCCCGAGGATATCCTGCGACGTGGACCCCCATTCGCCACGCCGCGCCGCCGGCAGCGCGGCATAGAGCCGCTGCATGTGCGGACCACAGGCAAAGACCAGATCGACCTCGGCGGCGTCAACTGGTTCCTTCAAGTCCTCGTGCAGACGGCCGGAGTCGTCCCCAAGCTCGAGCATATCGCCCAAAACCGCGATGCGGCGCTGGAACCGCTGCCGCGGAACAGCAGCCATGGCCGCAAGCGCGGAGCGCATGGACGCGGGATTGGCATTATAGCTCTCGTCGATCAGCAATATGGCGCCGCCATTGACGGCGAGCTCGCGGCGCGCGCCGCGGCCCTTCGCGGCGGTGATCCCAGCGAGTGCCGGCACCGCTGCCTCGACGTCGGCGCCTAGCGCGAAAAGGGCCGCCACGACCGCAAGCGAGTTCTGCGCGATGTGGCCCCCCGGCGCGGCGAGACGGTAGGTGACGCGCTTGTCGCCGAAGCGCGCGACAATCTCGCTGCCGTCGGCTCCGAGCGTGAGCACCTCGGGACGAACGTCGGCGTCTGCGTGGCGCCCGAAGGAGATGACGCGCGCTTTCGCTTCGCGCGCACGCCGCTGCAGCAAATCAAAATGCGGATTGTCGCGATTTAAGACCGCCGTGCCGTCCGGCTCGAGCCCGGCGAAGATCTCCGCCTTCGCCTCGGCGATGTCCGCAACCGAGGAGAAGAACTGCAGGTGCACCGGCTCGACCGTGGTGATGATCGCCACCTGCGGACGCACCAGCCTCGACAGCGGCGCGATCTCGCCCGCGTGGTTCATGCCGATCTCGAACACACCGTAGCGGGCAGAGGCCGGCATGCGCGCGAGCGTCAGCGGCACGCCCCAGTGGTTGTTGAACGACTTCTCGGCGGCGTGCGTCTCGCCCAGCCGCGACAGGCACGCACGCAGCGCCTCCTTGGTGCCGGTCTTGCCGACGCTGCCGGTGATAGCAACGATGCCCGCTTGCGAACGAGCGCGGGCAGCGCGCCCGATTGAGCGCAAGCCTTCGAGCGTGTTGTCGACCCGCAGCAAGGCACCATCGCCCGCAACGCGCTTGTAGCCCGCCTCGACGAGCGCCGCGGCCGCGCCCTTGCGGAACGCCTCCAGGACGAAATCGTGCCCGTCACGCACGTCGCGGATGGCAACGAACACCTCGCCCGTTTGCAGCGCGCGCGTGTCGAGCGAAAACCCCGTGATCTGCGCTTCCGGCGCGCCGTCGGCCACGGCCCCCGACGCTGCCAGCAAATCCCCCCACGTCCACAGCGGCTCCGTCATGCGTCAGCCGTCCCCCAATGCCCGGCGGACCTCGTCGTGATCCGAAAACGGCAGCACCTTGTCGCCCACAATCTGACCGGTTTCGTGTCCCTTGCCGGCGACGACGAGCACGTCGCCCTCGCCCAGCATGGCAACGCCCGCACGGATCGCCTCGGCGCGGTCGCCGATCTCGCGCGCGCCGGGCGCGGCCGCCAGGATCTCGGCGCGGATTGCCTCGGGGCGCTCGGTGCGCGGATTGTCGTCGGTGACGATGACGACGTCGGATCTCTCGACCGCGATCGCGCCCATGAGTGGGCGCTTGCCCTTATCGCGGTCGCCGCCACAGCCCATGACGCAGATGAGCTTGCCGGTTGCGAACGGGCGCAGCGCATCGAGCACCGCCGCGAGCGCCTCGGGCTTGTGCGCGTAGTCTACGACGGCGAGGCCGCCACGCGCGCCGCCGACGATCTCAAGCCGTCCTTTGACGCCCTTTAAGTCCTGCAGCGCGGGGAGAACGCGCCCTGCGGTCTCGCCTGCGGCGATCGCGAGCCCGGCGGCGACCAGCGCATTCGCCGCCTGGTACTCGCCGAGCAGCGGCAGGCGCACATCGAAAGTGCGGCCTTCGTGCGCAACGGACATGCGCTGCGCAAAGCCCTCGCGCACGAGGCGTTCGAGCTTCAGGCCCTCGCCGGTGCGGCCGACGGTCAGCAGAGGCCGCTTGGCGGCTCGCGCGGCGGCAACGACCTCGGCCCCGCCCGCGGCGTCCGTGTTGACGACGGCGGTGGCTCCGGGCGGCAGCAGCTCGGAGAAGAGGCGCAGCTTGGCCGCGAGGTAGGCTTCGATGGTCGGATGATAGTCGAGGTGGTCACGGCCGAGATTGGTGAAGGCCGCCGCTTTGAGCCGCACGCCGTCGAGCCGATGCTGGTCGAGGCCGTGCGAGGAGGCTTCAAAGGCGATGTGGGTCACGCCCTCGGCCGCGAGCTCGGCCAGGGTCTTGTGCAGCGTCACCGGATCGGGCGTCGTCAGCGAGCCGTACACGCCGCCGTCGGGCTTCACGAGGCCGATGGTGCCGAGGGAGGCGGCACGGTGGCCGAGTGCGTTGAAGATCTGCCGCGTGAAATCGGCGACCGAGGTCTTGCCGCTGGTGCCGGTGACCGCGACCGCGGTCTCCGGCTGGGCGCCGTAATACCGTGCAGCCATCAGCGCGAGCGCGCGGCGCGGCTCGTCGGCGCGCAAGACGGGCACGGGTTGGCTCACCACGTCCGTGGCTGAGCCCGTAAGCACGGCAGCCGCGCCCTTCGTCACCGCATCGGCGATGAAGCGTGCGCCGTCCGCCCTGGTGCCGGCGACCGCGACGAACAGATAACCGGGGCGCACCAGGCGGCTGTCGGCCGTCAGACCGGCGATTTCGATGCCTTCCGAACCGGGCGGAGCCGTCACGTCGGCTCCCACGAGTGAGGAGAGGAGCATTGGCCCGTTTCAACCCGTGTTGCAGCCTGTGTGGCGTTGACGCTTAGGGGAACGCGTTACTGAGCTTCATATTTTGCGGCCAGAGTCCCGTCAAACTCTACGCCCGACGCGCCGGTCGTTGAGGCCGACATCATGCCGAGAACGGGCCCGATGCGCGCGATGATGCGGCCCGCCGTCGGTGCGGCATTGAGAGCCGCGAGCACCTCGCCGCCGGCAGCGTGCGTGGGCTTGGGCTCAAACAGCAGCACGAACACGAGATATTTCGGCTTGTCGATGGGGAATGCGGCTAGGAACGAGGAGATGACCGCCTTCTCGCGATAGCCGCCGGGGCCGGGGATCTCCGCCGTGCCGGTCTTGCCGCCGATGGCATATCCCGGAACGGCAGCGCGCTTACCCGTGCCGGCAGGATCGGTGACGTTGAGCCGCATGAGGTCGCGCATGTGCCCACTCGTCGCGGCACTCACGAGCGGCACCTTCGCCTGGTTGAGATCGGGTGCGCGCTTCAGGAACGTCGGCGAGACCTTGATGCCGCCGTTGAGCAGCGCACTGGCGGCGACCGCGAACTGCAGCGGTGAGACCGCGAGACCGTGGCCGTAGGAGATGGTCATGGTCTCGACCTGCCCCCAGCGCGCCGGCGGTTGCGGCACGGCGATCGGCCCTTCCTCGGTCTGCATCGGCGTGAGCAGGCCGAGCTGCTGCAGGAATGCCTGCAACTTCTGCGGACCCGCGCGCGTCGCCAGCATCGCTGCGCCGACGTTGGAGGAATGCACGAACACCTCGGCGACCGATAGGGGCCGCCCAACCGGATGCAGGTCGCGGATCGTGAAGCGGCCGGCTTCGAGCGGCTGGCGCACGTCGAGGATGGTGTCGAGCTTGGCGTAGCCCCCCTCGAGCGCCATGGCGAGCGTCACCGTCTTGAACACGGAGCCGAGCTCGAAGGTGCTGCCGGCGATCTTGTCGGCGCGCGCCGTCTCGAGGCTCGTGGTCGGGCGCGCCGGGTCCACTTCGGGGAAAGAGGCAGACGCGAGCACCTCGCCGGAGTTGGCGTCGAGCACGAGGCCTGCCGCGCCCTTTGCCTCAAACCGACGCATGGCATCCGCTAGCTCGCTCTCAACGGCGTGCTGCACTCCGAGGTCGAGCGACAGGCGCACGGGCGCACGCTCGGTCAGCGTCGCGCTCTGCACGGCGTCGACGCCGATCGACTCGTCCACGTAGCGCTCGATGCCGGCGACGCCGCGGTTGTCGACGTTGACGTAGCCGAGCACGTGACCGGCGAGCGTGCCGCCGGGGTAGGCCCGACGCAGCTCGCGCCGGAAGTCGAGGCCGGGAAGGCCGAGATCGTGCACCTGCTGCGCCTTTCGCGGCGACAGCCCACGCCGGATCCAAACGAAGCGGCGGCTGCGATCGGAGAGGTCCTTGCGCACCGCGTTGCCGTCGAGATCGGGGAAGACGGAGGCGAGCTTTTCCACCACCTCGTCGCGGTCTAGTACGCGCGCGGGATCGGCGAACAGCGAGTAGGCTTCGACGTCGGAGGCGAGCAGCCGGCCGTTACGGTCGACGATGTCGGGGCGCGCGTAGCTGCCGCTCACGGTCTCGCTGAGCGAGGACGTGATCTCCGACTGGCTCGGCAGCGCGAGCCGCACGAGCTGGGCGCCAACCGCCATGAAGGCGAGAGCCACCACGATCATGGCAATGAGCGTGCGCAGGGGGCCGTTGGCGCGCGGGCGCGCGAGGGCGTCTGGCGGCGCGTCCCTATCGTCCTGCGGCGTGGTCGCGGCGCTCATCGTGCCGCACCCTTCGCGCTCGGGCCGTGCACTGCGCCGGCTTGAGCCAGCGCACGCGTCATCGCCTCTTGTGGGCTCGCAGCGAGTTGCCGCTCGGCCGCGGGCTGCAGACCTTGCGCCCGCGCGATCGGCTCGATGCGCTCCGGGCGTCCGAGATGGGCGCGCTCCGCCTTCAGCACCGCGATGTCGTTGCGCGCCCCGTCGATTGCGCGCTCCTCTCCCTGCACGCGCGCCTCGAGCTGGCGCGTATCGTAGTTAATGCCGTAGAGCAGGAAGGCGCTGGCAAGGGCGAGAGCGAAAGCCGCGAGATTGACGATACGCATGGGGACAGCTTCTCCAGCGCGGGTTCAAGTCTCGATCGAGGGCACCCCAAGCTCGACTTCGTCGGCGGGCCACGCGGGGGCCTCCGTTCTGACCCCCACCCGAGCCCGTGCCGATCTGGCGCGCGGGTTCACCTCGAGTTCTCCTTTCGAAGGAGTTAACGGACGGGGGTTAACAATCCGGAAACTCGGAAGCTTGGATTTTAACGATTGCGCCGGCAGGTGCCGGGAAGTGCCGATTTCCTTGCCCGCGCGCGAGGTAAAAAATCGCTTCACGATGCGATCCTCGAGCGAGTGGAAGGTCACGACGACGAGGCGGCCGCCGGGCTTGAGGCAGCGCTCGGCCGCACTCAGCCCCTTTGCGAGCTCGCCGAGCTCGTCGTTCACGTAGATGCGCAAGGCCTGGAATGTGCGCGTCGCCGGGTGCCGACCGTCCTCTCTGCGCCCGCCGAGCACGCGGGAGACGAGATCGGCGAGTGCGCGCGTCGTTGTCAGCGGCGCTTCGGCCCGCGCTTTCACGATCGCTCGCGCGATCGCGCGTGAGCGGCGCTCCTCGCCCAGGACATAGAGGATGCGTGCCAGCTCCTCCTCGTCCGTGCCATTGACGACGTCGGCCGCGCTCGGCCCTTTCTGCGACATGCGCATGTCAAGCGGGCCGTCGGCTTGGAAGGAGAAGCCGCGCTCGGGCTCGTTGAGCTGCATGGAGGAGACGCCGATGTCGAGCACGACGCCGTCGACCGGGGCGACGCCCTGCTCGATGGCTGCCGCGTCCAAATCGGAGAAGCGTGATTCGAGAAGCGTCAGCCTGTCGCCAAACTCGTTGGCCATCGCCTTGCCGCCGAGAATGGCGTTCGGATCGCGGTCCAGCGCCAGCACGCGACAGTCCGCGGCTTTGAGAAGCGCGCGCGAGTACCCGCCGGCACCGAACGTTGCATCGATGAAAACTTCGCCGTCGCGCGGGCCTAGGCTCTCGATGACTTCCGAGAGCAGCACGGGGATGTGGCGGGCGGTCTCCGGCTCAGTGGGTGTAGCCCCTGGCGGTCCTCGCCGCACCATCATCCCCGTGCTCCCTCGTCACCGTCGTCCTCCGAGTGGGAGAGACGGTTCCCCGCGCCGAAGAGCTTGCGAGTGTGGTGGACCTTTTCGCGCGCGCGCTCACGCCGGTCGGCGAAGCGGCCTGGCTCCCACATCTGAAACTTGTCACCAAGGCCGACAAACGTGACCTGGGTTGTGAGGCCTGCGTGCGCGCGAAGGTTCTCAGGAAGGCTGATGCGACCGTCCCCATCGAGCGTGAGGACCTGAACGTCGCCATAGAGCGCGACAGAGAGCTCGTCGCGCTCGTCCGAATAATCCGGCAGGCCCGAGAGAAGCCCGTCGATCTTTTTTGCAAGTCTCTCGCCGCCTGCATCGAGAGCAGGAGCCTCGAGCGCGGGGTAGCAGTAGATGCCTCCGGCGCTGGCATGTGCATAGCCATCGCGCTCGAGCACGGCGCGGAACGGGGCTGGGATCGAGACCCGTCCTTTGGCGTCGATTTTGTTGGTGAATGTCGAGACAAAGCGCTCCATCCCCTGAATAGCCTCGCGCACTACGACCAACGTCACGCTCGCGGGCGAACTCGCCCTTGAAAGATTCCGTCGCACCGGCGGGCCGTGGCGGTCGCTCGAGGCCTCGGCCCTCTTTCTTTCGAGGTCCGGCGCCCTGCCACGTACCCTGCCCGGTGCGGACGGGCATCTATGGGATGGCATGGGAAATACTGGTCGTCAATGGTCTGTTAACCAAATCTCGTGGGCTGCCGTACCGACTTGGTTCGGCACCCCAGCAAATCCGCTCCACAGACCCGCATTTCACCGGCTAAAAGGGCCGGTGGCCGGATTGCCACCTGGCGGCTCAAACTCGCCCAAGGCGATGCGATCGGAGCCGCTGGCGGATGCGGCGGGTTCAGAGTTCAATCGGCAACATGATTCGGCGTTGGCGTTCGGCGATTCTCGCGGGCTTGCTTGCGTGCTTCGGCATGCACGCGAGCGCTGCTTGGGCGGATGCCGGCTATCGAATCGCGCTCGAGGTGCCGGGGCGCCCCGTCACCGCGCTTTACGCCGAGGAGTGGGGCGATGGCCCGCCGCTGATCCTCCTGCACGGACTCGGTGGATCGCTCTTCACCTGGCGCCACGTGGTGGCGGCGTTGGCGCGCTCGCATCATGTGATCGCGCTCGACCTCAAAGGCTTCGGGCAATCCGACAAGCCGTTCGACGAGCACTATTCCGCAGCCGACCAGGCGGACCTCGTCTCGGCCTTCATCCGCAAGCGCGGCTTAAGCGGCGTCATCCTCGTCGGTCATTCGTTCGGCGGCGTCGTCGCACTGCGGACGGCGCGCGACTTCGCGGGCGAGCCGGGCGTGATCGCGCGCCTCGTCGTCATGGATACGCCGGCGCTGCAGCAGGATCTCTCCGACGGCGACTGGTTCTTCAGCGTGCCGGGCCTGCCCTACATGGCGATGGCGGTCACGCCGCCCGAGTTCATGACGCGCATGATGCTGAGGCTTGTCAGCGCGCCGGGCCGCGTCGTCCCTGAGAGCGACGTGCACGGCTACGCGGCACCGTTCTACGATCTCGGCAGCCGCCATGCCTTCATCGCCACCGGCCAATCGATCATCGACACGAACGGGCCGAAGATGGGCCTTGCCTACCGCCGGATCGAGCAGCCGACGCTCATCGTCTGGTGCAGGCGCGACCGCATCGTGCCGGTGGCGACCGGGCGCCGGCTCGCGCGCGTGCTGCCCAACGCGCAACTCGCCATTCTCAACAAGTGCAATCATCTTCCGCAGGACGAGGTGCCCGGCGCCCTGCTATCGACGCTACTGCCGTTCCTCGGCCATTGAGCAAACCGGCCGGAACCGGCGGCACTATTCCGGATTCCGGCGCTTGAGCCCCAGTCATTCGAAGGAACCTTCGATGCCATACGTGCGCTCGATGTGCGCCATCGGCCAGCGCGGCCAGCTCGGCCTCAACGGGCACCTGCCGTGGGAGGGCCACAAGGGTCCCGAGTACCGGGAGGACGTCGCCAATTTCTTCCGCGTGACGCGCGGCCATGTGCTGCTCGCCGGCCCGCGCACCGCGCGCGCCGTTCCCGAGTACGAGCGCCAATACATGACGGTGGTCGAGCTGCGCTCGCATATGGATCCCGAAGCGACGCTCGGCCAATTTCCCGGCCGCGTCGTCTTCATCGGCGGGGGCCCGCCCGTGTGGGACGTCTATGCCCGCTACATCCAGCACTGGGACATCACGCGGCTGCCCTACGACGGCGAGGCGGACCGATGGTTCGATCCGGCCTGGCTCGTCGCGGGCACGCGCGCTTGATGTAAGGACCCGTTAGCGGCAGCAGCGGCCGCCGTAGCCGTAGCCGTAACCCGCATAGCCGTAGCCGTAATAGACTGCGCGGGGGTAGTAGACGGCGCGCGGATAGTAGGTGCCGGCGGGGCCGTAGACGGTGCCGCAACAGGCGCGGTAGAGCGGCCGCGGATAGTAAGCGTAGGCCGGCGGAACGACGTACACGACGGGCGGCCCGTAATAGACGCGCGGATAGAGCGGCGCGTAGTCCGCATACCAGCGGTAGCTGTGCCAGGCGGCGGCGGGACCCGCGCTCGCAGTCAGGGCCGCCAAGCCCGCCGCAGCGCCAATGATTGCCGTTAACTGCTTGCGCATGTCGATCTCCATGAACCCTCGCGCAAACGACGCTAGGCCTCAATGTTTACTGCGACCTTGCGTGCCGTAACCGCTTTTAGCGCAACACATTTTTATGGTTAACGGGCGCTCTCGGACTGCCCGAAAACGTGTCGTTCCAATGCAAACTCTATTGGCGGAGTTTCGGAATTGGAGGCTGAATTCCGTTTTTTCTAGATGCTTTTTAAATGGAGATTTCTATGCGCTTTATGATTGCGCTTTTTTGGATCGCAAATACGCCGGTTTTGACGGCGGCGGTTCCCGTGCACGAGCCAGTTTAGCCCACGCGAGGCGCGAGGGAATAAATACCAGCCGGCCTGTAAGCCGGGTTCTGTCTGGAGAGTTGCCTCTCCGCGACGGCCATTCGTCTGGGACGCCCATTGCTGAGCGCCTCGAGCAATCAACCCGGGTGGCGGGCCTGAAGACGGACCTGGCGCCGCGCTTTCGCGCGCTCCCGGCCACCCCTATTTGATCTTGCTCCCGGTGGGGTTTGCCCTGCCGCCGACGTTGCCGCCGGCGCGGTGCGCTCTTACCGCACCCTTTCACCCTTACCCCGGCAAGCCGAGGCGGTTTGCTTTCTGTGGCACTTTCCCTGGGGTCGCCCCCGGCGGCCGTTAGCCGCCACCGTGTCTCCATGGAGCCCGGACTTTCCTCCACCGGATTTGCTTGATGGGCCACAGTCGCCCGCAATCCCGGCAGCGACCGTCCGGCCGGCTGGTAGGGGGAATAAGGGCCCGAAGGCGCCCCCCGTCAAGGGAGAACGCAACTGATCGCAACAGATGCGCTACATGACCTAAATTCGTGTGCAATTGGGGAAAACGGCGCCGCAACATGAGCAACTTGCGCCCAACGCTGATCTTCGACGGGGAGTGCGGGATCTGCCGCACCTGGGTGGACTACTGGGCCCAGCTAACGGGCGATCGCGTCGCCTACCGCCCCTACCAGGAGGCGGGGATAGATTTTCCGCAGATCCCGCTCGCCGGAGTTCAAGCGCGCCATGCAGCTCGTCCTCCCCGACGGGAGCGTCTACGCCGGCGCCGCGGCGACCTTCCGCCTACTGACCTATGCGCCGGCGCGGAGCTGGTGGTGGTGGCTCTATCGCTATCTGCCGGGTTTCGCTCCGCTGAGCGAGGCGGCGTACTCGTTTCTCTCCCAGCGACGCGGTCTGCTCGGAAACGTCACGCGCGTCCTCTGGGGTCGCACACTCGAGCCGGAGTCCTACGCGCTCGTCTCCTGGCTGTTCCTGCGCGGGCTCGGCGCGATCTATGTCGCCGCCTTCGTCTCGCTCGGCGTGCAGATCCTCGGCCTCGTCGGTCACGACGGCATCTCGCCGCTCGACCGCTACCTCCCCGCCGCGCACGGCGCCTGGGAGACGGCCGCCTACTGGCGCCTGCCGACGCTGTTCTGGCTCGACCCGAGCGACACGATGCTCGTCGCCGGTGCCTGGCTCGGCGCGGGCCTCGGCGCACTCGTGATGCTCGGCATCCTCGTGCGACCCTCGCTCATCGCGCTGTTCGCCCTCTACCTGTCCTACACGTACGCCGGCCAGATCTTCATGAACTTCCAGTGGGACCAGCTCCTGCTGGAGAGCGGATTCCTCGCGATATTCCTGACCGGCGGCACGCGCATCGTCGTCTGGCTCTACCGACTGCTCGTGTTCCGCTTCCTGTTTCTCGCCGGCGTCGTGAAGCTCGTCTCGGGCGACGCGACCTGGCGCAGCCTCACCGCGCTCCAATATCACTTCTGGACGCAACCGCTGCCGACGCCGCTCGCCTGGTACGCCGCGCAAGCCCCCGACTGGCTGCTCTCCGCGCTCACCGGCCTGACGCTCGTCGTCGAGCTTGCGGTCGTATTCCTGATCTTCCTGCCGCGGCGCCCGCGCGCCATCGCCGGCATCCTCGCGATGGCGTTCCAGCTCGCGATCATCGCCACCGGCAACTACAATTTCTTCAACCTGCTGACGATGCTCTTGTGCCTGTTCCTGTTCGACGACCGGCAGCTCCGCCGCATCCTCGACCCGGAGCTCGCGGCGCGCATCAAGGCGAAGGCGCCGCAGCCGGGGCGCACCGCGGCCGTGCTGGCAAGCCTCGTTGCCCTCATCGCCGTGCCGGTGGGGTTCAATCTGATCTGGACGCCGCTGGCGGGCGCTAGCCTTCCCATCGCCGGCTGGCTCACCGAGACCGTCGCGCCGTACGGCATCGTCAACCCCTACGGCGTCTTTGCCGTCATGACGACGACGCGGCCGGAGATCGTCATCGAGGGCTCCGACGACGGGCAGACCTGGCGCGAGTACGTCTTTCCCTACAAGGCCGGCCCCACCAACCGCCCGCTCAAGTGGAACATCCCGCACCAGCCGCGGCTCGACTGGCAGCTCTGGTTTGCCGCCTTCGAGGGGGCTGCCCAGAACCGCTGGATCGAGGGCCTGCTGTTCCGGCTGCTGCAGGGGAGCCCGCAGGTCGTCTCCCTACTCGCCGTGAACCCGTTCCCCGAGCACCCGCCGCGGTTCGTGCGCGCGCTCCTTTATGATTACCGCTTCTCGGACGCCGCCTTGCGGGCAAGCACGGGCGAGGTCTGGGTGCGCCGGCCCGAGGGCCTCTACTTCCCGCAGGTGACGCTCGAGGACTTCTCGCCGGCCGGGCGTTAGCCCGCTTGGGATCCCGGCACTCGCTTCCCCTCACGTCATCCCCGCGTAGGCGGGACCCAGGACACCGCGCAAGCCAGACTCGGCGTTCCTAACGCGGCCAAACGTCGACCTCCGTGGATGGATGACTGGGTTCCCGCCTGCGCGGGAATGACGAAAAGAACGGAATGCGCTCAGAGAGCTGCTGCTTGGTCCCAGCTCGCGCTCGGCTGCCGCCTCGCTCGGCCGGGATGAAAGGAAGGGTCGCGGCTCAAAAAGCCCAATCGGCGGGCAGCAAACCGCACGGCAGCGTCGCTTGAAATGCGCGCCCCATCAATGATAGCTGTCGCACTGAAAAGGTTATCTGAAAGCCAACGCGCGAGGAAACGCTGCCGATGAGTATTCTCTCCGCCTTCAAGAAGACCAACGGCCAAGGGGCTGCGGCCGAATACACGCCCTCCACGACACCGGCCACCTCCAACCCGAAGGTCCTGAAGTTCGTCGAGGAGGCGAAAGCCCTCTTCAAGCCGGAGAGTGTCGTCTGGTGCGACGGCTCCAAGGCCGAGTACCAGGCGCTCCTGAAGTCGCTGGTCGACGGCGGCACAGCGCTGTGGCTCAACCCCGAGAAGCGCCCCAACTCCATCCTCGTGCGCTCCGACCCCGCCGACGTCGCCCGCGTCGAGGACCAGACCTACATCTGCTCCAACAACAAGGACGACGCCGGCCCGACCAACAACTGGTTCGACCCGGCCGAGATGAAGGCGACGCTGACCAAGCTCTACGACGGAGCCATGGCCGGCCGCACGATGTACGTCGTGCCCTACTCCATGGGCCCCATCGGCTCGCCCATCGCCGGCATCGGCGTGATGGTGACCGACAGCGCCTACGCCGTCGCCAACATGCACATCATGACCCGCGTCGGCACGGACGTGTGGAAGGCGCTCGGCAACTCGGAAGACTTCGTGCGCGGCATGCACACGGTCGGCTATCCGCTGCCGACGCCGTCGACCGCGGACGTGCCCTGGCCGTGCAACAAGACGAAGTACATCTCGCACTTTCCGGAGACGCGCGAGATCTGGTCCTACGGCTCGGGCTACGGCGGCAACGCGCTGCTCGGCAAGAAGTGCCACGCGCTGCGCATCGCTAGCGTGAAGGCCCGCGACGAGGGCTGGATGGCCGAGCACATGCTCATCCTCAAGCTGACGAACCCGGAGGGCAAGTCGAAGTTCATCGCAGCCGCCTTCCCGTCGGCGTGCGGCAAGACCAACCTCGCGATGCTCACGCCGACCATCCCCGGCTGGAAGGCCGAGACCATCGGCGACGACATTTGCTGGATGAAGTTCGGCGCCGACGGGCGGCTCTACGCGATCAACCCGGAGACCGGCTTCTTCGGCGTCGCGCCCGGCACGTCGGACGAGAGCAACGCCAACGCGATGAAGACGCTGACGTCGAACATCATCTACTCCAACGTCGCGCTCACCGATGACGGCGACGTGTGGTGGGAGCAGATGACGGCAAAGCCGCCTGAGCACACCGTCGACTGGATGCGCCGCTCGTGGAACCCGACCTCGGGGCGTCCGGCCGCGCACCCCAACGCCCGCTTCACCGCGCCCGCCGGCCAGTGCCCGGTGATCGCCAAGGAGTGGGAGGACCCGAAGGGCGTGCCGATCGACGCCATCCTGTTCGGCGGCCGCCGCGCGACCGTGGTGCCGCTCGTCACGGAGGCGCTCAACTGGGTGCACGGCACCTTCCTCGGCGCCATCATGGCCTCGGAGAAAACCGCCGCCGCCGCCGGCAAGATCGGCGAGCTGCGCCGCGATCCGATGGCGATGCTGCCCTTCTGCGGTTACAACATGGGCGATTACTTCGCGCACTGGCTGAAGATGGGCGAGAAGGGCGGCGCCAAGATGCCGAAGATCTTCTACGTCAACTGGTTCCGCAAAAGCCCGGAAGGCAAGTTCATGTGGCCGGGCTACGCCGAGAACAGCCGCGTGCTGAAGTGGATCTTCGACCGCTGCGACGGCAAGGCTCAGGCGACGGAGACGCCCGTCGGCAAGCTGCCGGCCGCGGGCTCGCTCGACGTCAAGGGCCTCAACGTGTCGCCCGACACGATGACCGAGCTGACCAAGGTCGACAAGGAAGGCTGGAAGGCCGAGCTGCCGATGATCAAGGAGCACTTCGCGACCTTCGGCGCCAAGCTGCCGAAGGCGCTGAGCGACGAGCTCACGGCGCTGGAGCAGCGGCTGGGCTAAGCCTCGGCTCGGCTTTGGCTGCACGAAATCGAAGGCCGCGCGATCACCTCGCGCGGCCTTCCGCGTTTCAAAACGGACCGTGCGAGGCGATGCCGTCGATGACGTCCGCCAGCGCGCGGATGCGCGTCGCATAGGTGTCGGTCAAGCAGGGGACGCTCGCCCCGCAAGCCTCTCGGGTTTTCAGCCATTCGCGCTGCGTATCTCGGAGATCCCCGCGCTGCCCCATGGCAACGAGCGAGGTCGCGATACCGAACAGCGTCGCCATGCGCGCCTCCGCCTGTCCCAGCGCGTAGGACTTGCAGATCGTCTTCTCGGCGGCGGATTTTGCCTTGGCGCAATCCAGAGGCGCGTACTCGCCTGCACTCGCGGCACCCGGTGCAAGCAGGGTCCCGGCTATGAAGGCCGCAAATAGCCAACGCATGTGTCGCTCTCCACTCCCCGTTTGTGCGCCTCTTTCATAGTGGTTAAGGGGGCCCCCGCCTATTGAATTGGCATGGCCCACTGCGCATCTCCACCTTTACGCGCCCGCTGCACAGAAGCTGAGCTGGCGCTTGGCCTCTCGTTTGGCGCGGTTGGCGCTCGGACGCACGTTCCGGAGGTATGGCCATGACACACTCAAAGACAGTCACCTTTGCGGATGCGGTCCCTCGGCCCGGCGTGGAATTGCGGTGGCCAGCCTCTGCCATATGGAGGCCCGGCGAACCGGCCGTTCGCGCCATCGGACTGACGGACCTGAGAGACGCGGTTGCCAAAGGCATCGAGGATTTTAACGCCGTGCCGACGCACGCGGTGTTCCTCGGCATCATCTACGCGGTGCTCGGGATCATCCTGTTCCGGCTCGCGTTTGGATACGATGTGCTGCCGCTGGTTTACCCGATGCTGGCCGGTTTCATCTTGCTCGGCCCATGTGCGGCCATCGCTCTCTATGAGCTGAGCCGACGGCGCGAGCGCGGGCTCGATGTCTCGGCAGAGCACCTCTTGGAGGTGTTTCGCTCTCCCTCCATCGGCGCCATCGTCAGGTTGGGTCTCGTGCTGCTGGCGTTATTCTTCGCGTGGCTGGTGGCCGCCAAGACCATGTACGCGCAGATCATGGGCGGCGCCGTGCCGGCTTCGCTCGGGGAGTTTTCCCACCAGGTCCTGACGACCTCGGCCGGCTGGCAGCTCATCGTTGTCGGCAACGCCGTGGGCTTTGTCTTCGCTGCCGTGGCGCTCATCATCAGCGTCGTATCGTTCCCGATGCTGGTCGACCGCAACGTCGGAGCCGCGACGGCGGTGCGCACGTCGGTGCGGGCCGTGGCTGCCAACCCATTGACGATGTCGGCATGGGGTCTCTTCGTGGTGGCCGCGTTGATCGTCGGCTCCCTGCCGCTCTTCTTCGGCCTCGCTGTGGTCTTTCCGGTGCTTGGCCACGCGACATGGCACCTCTATCGCAGGATCGTGAGCGTCGACGACGTCATTTGATCGGTGCGCTGCGAAGGCGGGGCTGGCAAGCCATCGGCCTAGTGGAAAAGCGTCGACGGCAGCTCGAGATCGAGGCTGCGTTCGAGTGGAGGCGCCGCAAACCTCAGCGAGACTTCGCGTTCCGCCGCCGCTCGAGGCGATGTCGAATCTTCCGCCGATGGTGCGCGAGAAGCCTTCCAGCAAGTGGAAGCCGAGGCCTCCGCCTTTCACGGTGTTGCTCATGCCGACGCCGTTGTCCTCGACGAGCAGCCGGAAGTCGTCGCCCTCGCGCGAGAAGTCCACGAGAACCACGCCGGATTTCCGGTCGGGGAATGCGTATTTGAGCGCGTTGGTGACCAGCTCGTTGACGATGAGACCGAGCGGCACGGCTGCCGTCAGCGGGATGTCGTGGCTCTCGGCTCGGCACTCTACGGAGATGCCGCTGCGCGCGCACGCCTGCAAATCCTCGCACAGCTCCGCAACGAAGAGCTGGCTGTCGAGATTGCTATCGTCGGCGCTGGCGTTCAGCCGATTGCTCAGCCGCGCGACGACATGCACCAGCTCGCCCGCCTGCTCGAAGGCGAATTGGATCTTGGGATCCTTGGACGCATTGGCCCGCAGCCGTATCAGCGCATCGAGGGAGGCAAAGTTGTTGGCGACGCGATGCGCCATCTCGCGCAACTGCAGCGTCTTCGTGCTGCCCTCGTCCGCGAGCCGCATCGCGGTGTCGGAGAGGCCAATTAGCGTGCGATGGATCTGGTCCGCCATGAAGGAGGCCGCTGTGGCAAGGCCCGCATAGAGGCCGATCTGGACGAAGTCGCTCACATGCGTGAGCTGGAAGGTCCCCAACGGCTCGAAGAAGAACGGGCTCAACACGGACGACAGGACGACCGCGAGAATCCCCGCCGCCAGGCCGAACATGAGCGCGACGATGAAAACGCCGGCGAGGAATACCGTGAACGGGTCGCCGAAGCTCCGGGACTCGAGCGGAAGCTGGGCGACGAACCCAGCGAGGATGATGAGGATGGTGCACGCAAACTGGACCGGGAGCGGCCAGCCAGACGTTTTTCGGATCGCAGCGACCATAGGGGGAACTCCTTCGCCGGTATCTGAACGCCGAATTGGCAGGCCACCCTACTGCGTTGGCCGCGCTGCATAATGCGGCGAATAAGCTGACACGGGAATGACGCGATCAATTGTCGGAAACACGCTGCAATGAAGCGCGCCGCGTTGCGCCCGCTAGTTGCGGCGCGACAGGGAGCGCAGGAAGCCCTGATATTCCTCGTTGAGCTCCATATCGACGGCGGGCGCGAGCCGCAGCAGCGTGTTGGCGATAAAGGGCTGATCGTTGCGCTTCTCCTCCAGCACCTCGCGCAGCACCGGTACGTTGTCCTCGATGTGGGCGAGGAAGGCGATGCCCTTGTCGAGCGTCTCCGTCCAGCGCTCGCGCGTCCACTTCGCCAGCGGATACATGACCTCGTGCACGAAGTTCGATTTGCGCGCCTTCTCGAAGAAGCGCAGGCCCGTGCTCCAGTTCTCCTTCGCCCGCAGCGGCGGCGGCGGGATGTCGCCCACGAGCATCTTCTTGCCGGCCTGGCCCACGAAATCCTCGAGCGTGGTCGGGGCGTCGATCTGCGCGCGGAAGTGCCACAAGCCGACCGATCCGGGGAACTCCTTCCCCATGCTCGCGACGAGGGCTTGCTCCACCTTGTCGACCGCGGCCTTGTCGCCCTTCATCGCCGCCGTCATGCAGAAAGCGAAGATCGCGTCGTTGCCGACGTCGTGCACGCCGGCTTTGCGCAACTGCTCGGTCGACAGGCGCGGCGTTACCCCGTCGGCGGGAACCTGGGCCTCGCCGAGCCGCTGCGCCGAGATGAACGCGGTGATCTCGAGCCAGCCCGGCAGGTTCGCGATGAACGCGTCCGGGTCCACGTACACGACCGCGAGATTGAGCGGGTCCTTGCGCTTCTTGAGCTCCACCATGTCCGTCATGAGTCACCCCGCCGATGGGCCGGTGCTGTCGTCATTGCGACACGCCATGACGTCTTCCCGCCAATGGAGTGGCGAGACGTAGGAGATCCGGCCGTCTGCAGTGAGAGGAGCAAAAACGATGCCAGCGAAGGCGCGCGCAGCCGCGTGCAAAGTCAACGGCTTGCGCTTGTCGCAAACGCGACGACGGGCATTGGCGCGTGACTTGCTCGGAGGATCGAGGATCGAGGATCGGGGATCGGCGCGACGGAGGCTCCTGAATGTTCACCCGGGTATGCAAGGCGGAGACGATCGACGAGGGCGGCATGCGGCTCGTCATTGCGGACGCCCAGCTCGTCATCCTGGCGTGGCCCGAGAACGGCGCGCTCAAGGCGTTCCAGGGCGTGTGCCCGCACGCCAACACTCCCCTCGCCGAGGCGGAGTTCGATGGCCGCGTGCTCACCTGCCCCACGCACGGCTGGACCTGGGACATGTCGAGCGGCGAACCGATCCACCCGAAGGAAAGCGGCCTTGCCGAGTACCCGGTGAAGATCGAGGACGGGGCGATCTACGTCGACACGGAAGGCATCGCGCCGCTGTTTGCGCCGCCCTGATGCGCGCACGGGCGTTCGGGTAGCCACGGCTATCGTCGGCTCCCTGCCGCTCTTCTTCGGACCTCGCTGATCATCGCCGCAGCAACGGCGCGGGCCGTTGCCGCTCCGCCAGCAATTCGCCAACGCCCATCGAAGCGGGCCCCGCCTCACCCTTTGGAATGGGCTTTCTTTTCCAATTCGGCGAGGCGCTTCTTGGCGGCACTGAGCTCGGCGCGGATCTCGTGCGTCACTGCTCCTGTGAAAATGGCCTTGGCGTCGATCTCCAGTTCGGCGACCCGAGCTCGCAGTCGCTTAATCTCGTCCTGGTCGTCCATCGTGCTCTCCTTTGGCGGCGTCGTGATTGGCCAAATGTGTTGCCACGGGCCGGAGCATAATATTCTCTTCCACTAGTTTTCAGGGGCGAGATCGAGATGACAACAATGAAAACGACGAAGACGCTCGGCATTGCGCTGGCCGCTCTCCTTCTGCCCCACATTGCCGTAGCGGAAACATGGCTGACCCTGGAAGCATCCGAATACCCTCCGGAAGTGAAAAAGGGACTGGATGACGTACGCAGCGCCTGCAAAGGGGAAGAGCATGAGGTGGTGGACGATCCGCAAGCAGGCGTGACGATCATCGACCTCGATCGCGACGGCTCCAAGGACATCCTTCTCGAGGCGTGGCGGGCCTGCTCCGTTGAGATGAAGGGGGCAGGTTGCAACACCGCCGGCTGCGTCCTCCAGATCTTCAAGCAGGTCGGGCCTCACAAATGGAAATCTGTCTTCGACGAGACCATCGACCCGATCTGGTTCCTCAGCGCCTCGCAGGAGGGCTATTTCCGTCTCATGGCACTATCGGTCAGTCGAAAGATTACGGACCGATGCCCCGATCCTTCGGGCAGCGCGTGCGACTATCTGGTCTACTGGAAGCACGGCCGCTGGGTCTGGGACCGGATACGCTGATATCCGTCGCGCGACGGCAGGAGCCGGGCAGCGTTGAAGCTCAGCCCCTCTGCTGCGCTTTGATCTCGTTGAACCTCGCCAGCGCCCGCTCGAATTTCTCGTTGAAGAGCCACATGGCGTCGAGAATCTCGCGGAAGGTCGCGGATGTCCTTGCCCGGTCGGCCTTGCCGAAGGTGAAGACGCTGTTGTTGCGCAGGTATCCCATGATCTTCGGGTCCGAGATCTTATAGCCCGCGAGATTGCCCGACTTGATCGCGGCCCGCGTCGGGCCCGGGATGATCTGGATGAGCTCGAACAGCTTCATCTGATCGATCGGGTCCGGCAGCGTTTGCACGATCTCCGGAATTTGCAGGAAGATCTCCGCGTGTGCGTTCATCATGCCGTCGCGCACGGCGGTCCAGTGATTGAACCGATGATCGAGGTTGCGGGCGCGCGCCTCCTCCTTGTCGTCGCGAGCGTTGAGCGCCGGATCGGCGGCCGCCATCGCCCGCTTGAGCGCCGCCCACTTCCTCTGACCGTTCTGATCCTCGGACACGCCGGTTTGGAAGCTTCCCTTGTACGTGTTGGAGCGCGCATTGCCGATGTTCTGATTGCCGTTCGTCTCGGCAAAGAAAATGCCCAGGCTGATGCGGCCCGCCGCCTCCGCGGTTTCCGCATCGAGGCCCTTGGCGCGCGCAATGCCGGTGGCGAGGTCGACGACATCCTTGAACGGCGTTGCCGAGTTTTGCGCGTTTGCGGGCGGCGCCTGCATGATCGCAAAGAGGCTTATGTACTCGTCGATCAGCGGCTCGGTGTCTGCGTCGAAGTACGCCGGTGGAATTGCGAATTTGTTGGGCCGGCCGATGCGGGACGGGAGCGCGTCGGTGAGGTCCTTGTACGCGCTCATCATGCTGAGGCGGGCAAGGTAGAGCGCCTGACCGGGCAGGTTCGGCAGCGGCTGTCGCGCATTGATCTGCGCGCGGCGCTGGCCGAGGACCGACTTGAACTCGCTGACGGCCTTGTCGTAGGCAGCGAGCGCATCCGACTGCGATTGCGTGAGGGCTGCCGGCTGAGCGCCTGCGGACGTGATGAGGTGGAAAACGGGCAGCATCAGGATGACCCCGACAGCGAGGGCTGCGGCGCGCTTCGTTGCAGGCATTCTCAAGGCTACGAGGTGCATCGGGCGGACTCGCCAAACTGGAATGCAGACTGGAATGATGGTGCGCGGCCTCGGCCCCGTCGATCAGGCTACGCTGACACGCCTATGGGGCAGATTGGCGTCAAGCCGAACCTCCGGCGCGCCATCTGGCAGGCGTCGTCGCCCGGCTCACAGGCCCGGCAAACCTCGGGTCGAACCGCGTAGATCGCGCATGAGGCCGAAACTCCGACGTCGCCGACCAGGGCGGAGCAGCGGTCTCCGCTGCAGCGCATGCGCCCGCGGCGATCGTCGACGAATTCGGCCGGAATGCGCGCGATGTCGGCGTCGGACTCGGTCGTGAACCGCGGCCACTCGCGCGAGTAGGAGCAGCAGGCCGCGCAGCTCTGGCAGGGTGATGCGGCGACCGCCGGCCGAGCAACGGTTGCGTCGGCCTGGCTAAGGCCGCTCACGCCTTGCGCGCCTTGCGGGCGGCATAGCGGTTATCGCGCGCGGCCTTGCGCTCCGCCTCGAGCGCGATCTGCTCGTCGGCTTCCCGCAGCTGGCGAGCTTCACGCTCCGCCCGCTCCGCCTGTTCGCGTGCGGCAAGCTCGGCTGCCTGGCGCGCCTCTTCCGCCTGGCGCGTCTGCGAACGCTCGGCGGCGCGCAACTCGCGTGCGGCAGCGACGGCCTGGCGCGCAGCTCTCTGCTCGACGACGGCCGGATCGTCCGGCGCGGGCCGCGCGCGAAATCGCTCCAGCGCGGCCTTCCTCGCCGATGTCGACGTGCCGAGCCGCTCGCTGAAGGTGGGGCTTTTAAAGGCTTTCAATCGGTATTCCTGGGTTATGTGATGCAGAAATAGAGAGAGCGGCGTCCGCTCTCATCGATGCGGACGCCGCTCTCGGGATCTTGCCGTTTAGACTGCCTCGATGGTCGAGACAGCGAGCTTGCCGGTGCGCTGGTCCTTCTGCGTGTCGAAGGAGACCTTCTGGCCTTCGGAGAGACCGCGCATGCCGGCGCGCTCGAGCGCGGTGGCGTGCACGAACACGTCGTTGCCGCCGGCGTCCGGCGCGATGAAGCCGAAGCCCTTTTGGTCGTTGTAGAACTTCACGGTACCCGTTTGCATGGTGTGCCTTTCTCTGGGGTGAAGACGAGAGCATGAGACCCGGCGGAGCCGCGATCTCGATGCCGATAATCTCGATGTTTGGAAAGGCACTGAACGTGCGCCCTGCTCTGTCAGGGTGCAGGGGCCACATTGTCCGGCCAAAATCGACGGGTTGGCATAGACCGAATCGGCCCCAGCGGCAAGTGCGGTGGCGGAAAGGCCCCGAACGGCGGGCCCGCCAAGGCAACTATGAACGTAGGCGCCGAGGCTTGCCGCGTACAATTCCTCGCGCCGTATGCGTAGTACCCGAAGGCACACACGCGCCCGGCAAACGCACCCGCCTCCGCCCGCATCGTCCTTGACGGCGCCCCGATTGGCGCATGGAATGCCCCTGCGAGACGGAGGCAGCGCGATGCCCAACGTGCTCATGGTGTTCCCCAGGTTCAACCAGCACTCGTTCTGGAACCTGCAGGCCGTCTGCGACACCTACGGCTCGCGCGCGCAGTCTCCCCCGCTGGGCCTGATGACGGTCGCGGCGCTCCTGCCCGCCGACTGGAATGTCCGCCTCGTCGACCGCAATGCCGACACGCTCCGTGACGACGACCTCGCCTGGGCCGACATGGTGATGACGGGCGGCATGCTGCCTCAGCGTGTCGACACGCTCGCGCTCATCGACATCGCGCACGCGCATAACAAGCCGGTCGTGGTCGGCGGCCCCGATCCGACGTCGGTCCCCGAGGTCTACGCCGCGCGCCGACTTCCGCGTGCTGGGCGAGGCCGAGGGCGTCATCGGCGCTTTCATCGCCGCCTGGAACGCGGGCGCGCGCTCCGGCACCTTCGAGGTCGAGAAGTTCCAGGTCGACGTGACGACGACGCCGCTGCCGCGCTTCGACCTCATCGAGTTCAAGCGCTACTCCTACATGGGCGTGCAGTTCAGCCGCGGCTGCCCCTTCAACTGCGAGTTCTGCGACATCATCGAGCTCTACGGCCGCGTGCCGCGCTCCAAGACGAACGAGCAGATGCTGGCCGAGCTCGACGCGCTCTATCAGGCCGGCTACCGCGGTCACATCAACTTCGTCGACGACAACCTGATCGGCAACAAGAAGGCGCTGAAGCGCTTCCTGCCGGCGCTGCAGGCCTGGCAGAGGAAGCGCGGCTTCCCCTTCGAGTTCTCGACCGAAGCCTCCATGAACCTCGCCGACGATACGCAGCTCCTGCACATGCTGCGCGACGCCAACTTCTTCGGCATCTTCGTCGGCATCGAGAGCCCCGACACCGACACGCTCATCGCGATGCAGAAGAAGCAGAACACGCGGCGCGATCTCGTGGAGGGCATCCACAAGCTCTACGACGCCGGCATCGTCGTCATCGCGGGCTTCATCGTCGGCTTCGACACCGAGGACAAACGCGTCGCCCAGGGCATGATCGACTGCATCGAGGCGATGAGCATTCCCGTATGCATGGTCGGCCTCTTGACCGCGCTGCCGAACACGCAGCTCACGCGGCGGCTCGAGCGCGAGCAGCGGCTGTTGCCGCTCGTCGTGGAGGAGGGCGACCACTGCACCGAGGGGCTCAACTTCCTCACCTTGCGCCCGCGCCGTGACATCCTCGCCGACTATCGCGACGTGCTGGCGGCCGTCTACGCACCGGAAGCGTTCTTCCATCGCCTGCGCACGGTGTGCCGCGCCTTGAAGCCCCCGCGCCACCCCAAACGGTTCGAGCCGCGCGTGCTTGCGCACAACCTCATGTTCTTCTGGCGCGTCCTGTGGCGGATGACGTTCGTCGAGCGCGCGTACGCCCCCCACTTCTGGCACACGCTCGCCTCGACCGCGTGGCACAACCCGTCGACGCTGAAGTACATGATCTTCCACATCGCCTTCTATCTGCACTTGGGCCCCTTCGCGCAGTTCGTGATCGCCCGCCTCGAGCGCGAGATGGGCGAGCTCGAGCGCGAGCCGCCCGTGCGCCACGCGGCCCGCGCGGGCGCTTCGCAGCTCGCGTCTGCCGCGTCCTAAGATTTCCGGAACCTTTCCGGGACCTTACCGCTTGCTATGCCGCAGGCGGGCGTCATCAACATGCCAATGTTCTCGCCCTGATGGCGCCGATGAACCAATCAGGAGCCCCCACGAGAATGAAAATCATAGCGCTAATCGCCGCTGTCGCAGCCTTTGCAACGCTCGGCGTTGCGGCGGCGCAGGCCGAGCCCGGCTACTCGACGGCCAACGTCAATATGCGCACGGGACCCGACATCGAGTACCCCAGCGTCGGCGTCATCCCCGAGGGCGAGCCCATCTACGTCGAGGGCTGCCTGCAGGACGAGTCCTGGTGCGACGTCCGCTGGGCGGACAACCGCGGCTGGGTCTACAGCGAGTACATCGGCTTCGATTATCACGGGCAGACGGCTTATCTGCCCGACGTCGGCATCGCCGCGTTCGGCATTCCCGTCGTGGGCTTCGTCGCGGCCGACTATTGGGGCCGCTGGTACCGGGGCCGCCCCTGGTACGCCGAGCACGCGCGTTGGGAGGCCTTCAAGTGGCACCCGCGCGTCGGCTGGCATGCTCCGCCTCCGGGTCCGCGCCATGCGGGATGGTGGCGTGCGGGCTACGTGGCCCCGCACGGCATGATTGCGCCGTCGGAGCACGGTTGGCGGCGACCCGAGCGCCATGAGCGGCGCGAGGAACGTCGCGACGATCACCGTGGCGATCATCACGATGACCATCACGACGACCACCGCTGAGCCGGTCGACGATCAATCGCGACTTATGCAAACGCCCGCGGCCTGCCGCGGGCGTTTCGCGTTTCGGGGCTCAACGCGGCCTCGATGTCAGCCCCTGCCCCACAGCGCCGGAAGGCGTCGCGCCAGTCCGCTCTTGGGCGCCGACTTTGATCCGACATCGAAGTTGCGTCTCGCCTTTTCAACGACGGGCCGGTTCTTCATTGCCCAGGCTCCCAGGGCGGCAAGCGGCTCGATAAGCGTGCGACCAAGCTCGGTCAGCTCATAGTCCACGCGCGGCGGGATCGTCGGATAGACGGTGCGCGTCACGAGACCATCCCGCTCGAGGCCTCTGAGCGTCAACGTGAGCATGCGCTGTGAGATGCCGCCGATCGCACGCCGGATCTCGTTGAAGCGCATGGGGCCGCCCCGCAAGTGGCCAACGACGTACACGGTCCACTTGTCGCCGACCCGTGCCAGCACGTCGGCTACCGCACGGCAGTCGCCAGTATCATGGGTGATACCGGGTTTCAAAAAAGTGCCTCCTTGCGCGGTGTCTTCGCGGTCATCAATTTAGCGTCGGTCACAAAATGTGACTGACGAAATCAGGCCTGTCAAATCGGCGCGCACTCCGACGGACGCCTCGTATTCAGAATGGGACCAAGACCATGAAGCTTCTGCACATCGATTTCAGCATCCTCGGCGCCGGTTCCGTAAGCCGGCAATTGTCGGCGGAAATCGTTGCTGCCGAGCGGCGCCGCCATCCGGGCCTGGAGGTCGTCTATCGCGACCTCGGCGCCGCGCCCGTCGGGCATCTCTCCGGCGCACATCTCGCCGCTGCGCAGGGAGCGGTTCCCGAGACGTCCAATCTGCAGCACGACGTTGCCGCCGGGCAGGCGGCACTGGCAGAGTTCCTCGCCGCCGACCTCGTCGTCATCGGCGCGCCGATGTATAACTTCGGCATCCCGAGCCAGCTCAAGGCGTGGATCGATCGGCTCGCGGTGGCCGGGCAGACCTTCCGGTACACGGAAAAGGGCGCCGAGGGGCTGGCGGGCGGCAAGCAGGTGATCGTTGCCTCATCTCGCGGCGGGTTCTATGGCCCCGAGACGTCCGCGGCTTTCCTCGACCATCAGGAATCGTATCTGCGCGGCGTCTTCGGCTTCTTCGGCATTGGCGATGTGAAATTCATCCGTGCTGAGGGCCTGGCACTTGGTGCCGATCAGCGGACAAAAGCGATCGAGGCTGCGCAGACGGAGATCGCCCAGCTCGTGGCTTGAGGGCCGTCTCAAACCTCAGGTCAGCGCGGGCACCGGCAGCGCCGCGACGAGCCGCGTCAGCGTATCGAGCGTGGCGCGGTCGAACTTGCCGTCGGCGCGCTTTGGCCGGAAGTGGAGCTGGAAGGAGCGCAGCACGATCAGCGTCCACTGGTCGAGGCGCCCGTTGACGTCGATGTTGTAGCCGTAGCGGCGCAGCAGCTCCTGCGCTTCCGCGATGTCGCCCGACTCGTCGTTGACGGCGTAGGCGCGCCCGCTGCCGCTGTCGGGGGGCGCCGGCTCGACCCAATGGCCGACACCGTTCGCCGCGAGCCACGCCCAGTCGAACTTCTCGCCGGGATCGATCTTGCGTCCCGGCGCCACGTCCGAATGCGCAAGGATGCTCTCGGCGCGGATGGCGCGGCGCTGCGCGATGTCGCGGCAGAGCGCGGCGACGGCTTGCATCTGCTCGGCGGGGA
Organism: uncultured Alphaproteobacteria bacterium; assembly: GCA_963817485.1. GTDB lineage: Bacteria > Pseudomonadota > Alphaproteobacteria > Rhizobiales > Hyphomicrobiaceae > Hyphomicrobium_A. Next base: position 371,294 of record CAWFOR010000005.1, read on the forward strand.
AATCCGGGTAGCCGTGCTCGTGCCCGGGGTTCTGGATCTCGATGCCGATGGAGACCGAATTGATGTCGGTCTCGCCCGCCCAGTGCGATACGCCGGCGTGCCACGCGCGCATGCCTTCGGGCACCATCTGCGTGATCTCGCCGGTGTCGTCGATGACGTAGTGGCACGACACCTTGCTCTTGGGATGCGCGAGCCAATGGATGGCCTTCTCGGCCGTCGGCATGCCGGTGTAGTGCAGCAGGATGAGGCGCGGCTTTGAGCCCTTCTTGCGCTCGCCCGTGTTGGGCGAGGGATGCAGCCCATCGACGAGCTTGCTGTCGGCTTTCATCGTCATGAAGTCTTCTCCGGCTCGGAGCGGCGGCTCCCCTCGCGCTCCTTCTCGATGGCATCGTAGGCGGCATTGATGGCGGCAAGCCTGCGGTTGGCGGCGACGCAGAACTCGTGCGGCACGCCGCTCGCACAGACCCGATCGGGATGATGTGTGCGCGCGAGCGCGCGGTAGCGATCCTTGATCTCCGCGTCGGAGGCGTTGGGGGCCAGGCCCAGGATCGCATAGGGGCTGCGCGGATCGTGGACATAGGTGGCGCGGATCGAGAGGTACTCGCCGCGGTCGAGACGGAAGATGGTGGCGACGTTCTCGAGGAAGCGGTCCTCGGCCGGATGCAGGATGCCGTCGGCGGCCGCGATGTGGAACAGGCAGGCGAGCACCGACGACAGGAACACAGGCTCGTCCTTGAGCAGCTTGGCGATGCGGGCCGCGTGCATCTCGTAGCCGGCGACGTCACGCTTGGCGAGGTTGTAGACGCGGCGCACGTTCTTGGCCTCGTGCGCGGGGATCTCAAACAGCCGCTCGAACGCCTGCGCCTCGACGGGAAGCGCGACGCCGTCGGCCTTCGCCATCTTGGCGGCGAGCGTCGTCACCGCGATGGTGAAGGCGACGGTGCGGTGCGCGGGCGTGCGCTCCCGCTCGCGTCCGAAGCCGAGCTTCGCCCATAGTGCGGCGAGCGCGGCGCGGAAGCCTCCGCCGGCCGGCGATTCGAGAACCTGACACGGGGTCTGGCATGGGGTCTTCATGGACATGTGCCACCCATATCGGCATTCGTGGGCAACTTGAAGATAGCCTGCCGGTTGCTTCGGGAATCTTGCGGGAGCTTTCGCGGAATCTCGCGACAATTGCCGGAAAATTTACGCCGTTTCGGGCCGCTGGCGCGGCGATGGGCCGCTGGTTGACGAGCGTGCACCGGGCCGGTAGCTCAACTCACGGCGGCATGGACCACCCTGATGGGGCGCGCAAGCGAGAAGTGGCATTTCTGGATCGACCGCGGCGGCACCTTCACCGACGTCGTCGCGCGCTCACCCGAGGGCCGCATCCTCGCCCGCAAGCTGCTGTCGGAGAACCCCGGCGCCTACGATGACGCCGCGCTGGAGGCGATCCGCCGCTTCCTCGGTGTGGCAAGCGGCGCCCCAATCCCGGCGGAGCGCATCGCCGCCGTCAAGATGGGGACGACGGTCGCGACCAATGCGCTCTTGGAGCGCAAGGGCGACCCCACGCTGCTCGTCATCACGCGCGGGCTGAAGGATCAGCTCGAGATCGGCACGCAGGCGCGGCCGGACATATTCGCCAAGCGCATCGTCAAGCCGGAGATGCTGTATCCGCGCGTCGTCGAGGCCGACGAGCGCGTGCGCGCGGACGGGACGGTGGAGGCGCCGCTCGACCTCGCCGCGCTCGAGGCGGAGCTGCGGGCTGCGCGCGCTGCAGGCATCGATGCGGTGGCGATCGCGCTCATGCACGCCTACGCGTTTCCCGAGCACGAGCGGCAGGCGGCCGAGCTCGCGCGCGATCTGGGCTTTGGCCAGGTGTCGGCGAGCCACGAGGTGTCGCCGCTGATCAAGCTCGTGCCGCGCGGCGATACGACGGTGGCGGACGCTTACCTGTCGCCGATCCTGCGCCGGTACGTGGATCGAGTGTCGGGCGCTCTCTCCACTCCCTCTCCCCACACGCGGGGAAATGAAGCACCCATCGTCATGGACACGCCCACCATCCTCTTCATGGCATCATCCGGCGGCCTCAAGTCGGCGCACACGTTCCGCGGGCGCGATGCGATCCTGTCGGGCCCCGCGGGCGGCGTCGTCGGCATGGCGGAGACGGCAAAGCGCGCGGGCTTTCCCCGCGTCATCGGCTTCGACATGGGCGGCACGTCGACCGACGTCGCGCATTTCGCCGGCGCCTACGAGCGTGCGTTCGAGACGCAGATCGCGGGCGTGCGCCTCGCGGTGCCGATGCTGCGCGTGCATACGGTCGCGGCCGGTGGCGGCTCGATCATCACCTACGACGGCACGCGCTTCCGCGTCGGTCCGGAGAGCGCCGGCGCCAATCCGGGGCCGAGGTGCTACCGCCGCGGCGGCCCGCTCACCGTGACCGATGCCAACGTCATGCTGGGCAAGCTCGACGCGGCGTACTTTCCGGCGATCTTCGGGCCCAACAGCGACCAGCCGCTCGACGCGGACGCCGTGCGCGCGGCCTTCGAGGAGCTGGCGGCCCAGGTCGGGGACGGGCGCACGCCGGAGGAGATCGCCGACGGCGCAATCCGCATCGCGGTCGAGAACATGGCCAACGCCGTCAAGAAGATCTCGGTCGAGCGCGGCTACGACGTGACCCGCTACGCGCTGAACTGCTTTGGCTCCGCGGGCGGCCAGCACGCCTGTCTCATCGCGGACGCGCTCGGCATGGAGACGATCCTCGTGCATCCGCTGTCGGGGCTGTTGTCGGCCTACGGTATGGGGCTTGCCCCGATGCGCTCAAGCCGCGAGCGCTCGCTCGAGGTGCCGCTCGATGCTGCCGCCATGCACACCATCGAGGGCCTCGCCTATGACCTCGGCAGTGCGGCGACGGAGGAGCTGCTGGATGAGGGTGTCGAGCACGACGACATCGCGATCGAAACGTTCGTGCATCTGCGCTACGCGGGCACCGACACGGCGCTGCCGGTCTCGTTGTCGGAGCCGGGCATCATGCGGCGCGACTTCGAGGCGCTGCACCGGCAGCGGTTCGGGTTCGTCTCGCCCGAGAAGGCGATCTTCGCAGCCGCGATCGAGGTCGAGGCCCTCGGCGGCGGCGCTGCGAGGTCGCCCCCTCTCCCCGTCCTTCACGGGGAGAGGGTTGGGGTGAGGGGCCAAAGGAAGCGCCAGCGGCTGCCCCTCACCCTGACCCTCTCCCCACTGGAGCGGGGAGAGGCGAGACGCGCTTTTATTCGCGCGGCGCATGGCACGAGGCGCCCGTCGTGAAGCGCGAGGACATGCGCACGGGCTTCACGCTCGCCGGTCCCGCGCTCATCATCGAGCCGCACCAGACCGTCGTCGTCGAGCCCGGCTGGCGCCTCGAGGTCACGGCGCAGAACGACCTCGTCCTCGCGCGCACCGAGCCGCGCCCGCGCGAAGAGCTCGGCGCCAAGGCCGATCCCATCCTGCTCGAGGTGTTCAACAACCTGTTCATGGCGATCGCCGAGCAGATGGGGGAAGCGCTGCGCAACACGGCGCAGTCGGTCAACATCAAGGAGCGGCTCGACTTCTCGTGCGCGGTGTTCGATGCCAAGGGCGCGCTCGTCGCCAACGCGCCGCATCTGCCCGTCCACCTCGGTTCCATGGACCGCTCGGTCGAGACCATCATCCGCCTGCGCGGAGCCGAGATGCGCCCGGGCGATGCCTACATGCTGAACGCGCCTTACAACGGCGGCACGCATCTGCCCGACATCACCGTGGTGACGCCGGTGTTCGACGCCGCCGGCGGAGAGGTGCTGTTCTACGTCGCGAGCCGCGGCCACCACGAGGACATCGGCGGGCTCACGCCCGGCTCGATGACGCCGCGCGCCACCACCATCGCCGAGGAAGGCGTCTATATCGACAACGTCAAACTGGTGGAGGGAGGCCGCTTCCTCGAAGCCGAGACGCGCGCGTTGCTCACGGGCGCGCAATACCCGGCACGCCAGCCGGACAAGAACATCGCCGACCTCAAGGCGCAGGTTGCAGCCAACGCCAAGGGCGAAGCCGAGCTCAACCGCATGGTCGAGCACTTCGGCCTCGACGTCGTGCGCGCCTACATGGGCCACGTGCAGGACAACGCGGAGGAGAGCGTGCGCCGGCTGCTTTCGCGCCTCGACGACGGCCACTTCCGCGTCGAGACCGATCAGGGCACGGCGGTCGAGGTGCGCATCACGGTGGACAAGGCGGCGCGCACGGCGAAGGTCGACTTCACCGGCACGAGCGCGCAGCAGGCCAACAACTTCAACGCGCCGGAGCCGGTGACGCGCGCGGCCACCCTCTACGTGTTCCGCGTCATGGTGGAGGAGCCGATCCCCATGAACGCCGGCTGCCTCAAGCCGATCGAGATCGTGATCCCGCAAGGCTCGATGCTGAGCCCGGCCTATCCCGCCGCGGTCGTCGCCGGCAACGTGGAGACGAGCCAGATCGTGACCAACTGCCTGTTCGCGGCGCTCGGCGCGCTCGGCTCCGCGCAGGGCACGATGAACAACCTCACCTTCGGCAACGCGCGCGTGCAGTACTACGAGACGCTGTGCTCGGGCGCGCCGGCCGGGCCCAGGTTTCGATGGCGCCGCCGCCGTGCACGTGCACATGACCAACACGCGGCTCACCGATCCCGAGATCCTGGAGCTGCGCTATCCGGTGCTGGTCGAGGAGTTCTCGATCCGCCGCGGCTCGGGCGGCAAGGGCAAATGGAAAAGCGGCGACGGCACGCGGCGCGTCATCCGGTTTCTCGAGCGCATGGACTGCGCCATCCTGTCGGGCTACCGCGACGTGCGCCCCTTCGGGCTCGACGGCGGGGAGCCGGGCGAGGCGGGCGCGAACCTCGTGCGCCGCACGGATGGCCGGCTCGAGCGGCTCCATGGCTGCGACCAGACCGTGCTCGAAGCCGGCGAGGCCATCGTCATCGTCACCCCGACAGGCGGCGGCTTCGGCAAGGCGTGAAGCTTACGCGAAGCTTAACGCCGTGGTGCCGTAGCGCACTAAGCTGTGGCCTTTCCGCGATTTTAGCCGTCCCGCCCCTTGTCGGGTGCAGCCGCATCCCCCAATCATATGAAGAAGCACTCGCGCATAAGCGGGAAGAAGAAATGAAGCTCGCGGCACACACCACCAGCTCGCTCGTCGTCCTCGCGACAGCGGTGGTGGCGTTCAACCTCGGCGCCGCGGCGGGTCCCAACGATCCCGTGCCGATGAACGGCGCCGACTTCACCCCGCGCGAGATCGCGACCACGCTGTTCAAGGCCAAGCGCGGCGATCCGATCGATTACTCGCACCACAACCTCACCTACCTCGACCTCTCGGGCCTCGACTTCAAAGGCCGCCAAGCTCGACCATTCCGATCTCTTCGCGGTGGACTTCACCGGCGCCAACCTGCGCGGCGCCGATCTGTCGAACACGCGGCTCGACCGCACCGTGCTCATCCACGCCGATCTCGCGGGCGCCAACTTGAGCGGCGCCACGATCCTGCGGCCGACGGTCTATACGGATCTCGAAGAGAACTTGAGCGATGCGCCGAGCTTTGCCGGTGCGAACCTGCAGGGCATTCGTGTGATGGCGAAGATGTCGGGCGCGGACTTCCACGGCGCCGACCTGACAGGCGCCAACCTGAGCCCGCTCGAAGCGCGCCCGGGACAGGGCACGATCACGACGCTCGCCAAGAATGTGCTGAAGTCGTGCGATTTCTCGCGCGCCAAGATGCAGGGCGTGAACCTCGACCGCGCGGTGCTGACGTTCTCGCACTTCGTCGGCGCCGACCTGCGTGACGCCAATCTCACCAACGCCGACCTCTCCAAGGCCGATTTCACCGGCGCCGATCTGACGGGCGCGAACCTCACGGGCGCCGATCTCGACGGCGCCATCCTGCTCGGCGCCAAAGGCCTCGACACGGTGAAGGGGCTCGCGACCGCGCTCAACTTCGACAAGACGATCCGCTGAGCGCTGCTCCACTTCGCCGGCAGCCAAAGTTACCTCTCCCTGTGGGAGAGGTCGCAAGAGCTGCGCAAGCCGCTCTCGCGGGTGGGGGGTTACGACGTCGACGAAGCGCGCATCCCCTCACCCGGCTGTCGCGCTGATGCGCGTCCAGCCGACCTCTCCCCTGGGAGAGGTAAGGTCTGGTCGACGGCACCAATAAAAAGCCGGGCGCTCTGCCCTTGCTCCTGTCTCGCTGCGGCTCAGACCGCGGGAAGGCTGCGCTGCGGTCCGGTTGAAGGCGCCGCGCGGCGATCGGCCATGAAGCGATCGAACTCCTGCTTGTCCTTCGACCGGCGCAACCGCTCCAGGAACTCGCGGAACCCGCGCTGCTCGTCTGCGACCTTGCGCAGCGTCTCCTCGCGGTACTCGTCGAAGGCGGCATTGCCGCTCGGCGGGGCGCTGCGGACCTTCGGCGATCGTCCGCCATCCGAAGCGCTGCCAGTCGGCCACTGCGCGTAGCACCGCGACCAGCTCGAGGAATGCGAGGGCAACGGCAGAAGGCACGACGGCCAGCTCGCCAGAACAGTCAGAGGAAGGTCACGAAGACGAAGCCGAGGAACAAGAGCGTGCATGGCGACCTGCCCGATAAGTTGAGGAAAGCAGAAAGCCAGGGCTCGGACCGCCCTGGCGCGAATGCGTCACGCTTTGTGCGCGCGCATCAGGCGGTGGCGCCTTGCGGGCCATCGGTCGCCGGACGCGAGCGGCGCTCGGCCATGAACTGGTCGAACTCCTCCTTGTCCTTCGCCTTGCGCAGGCGGGCGAGGAACTCGCGGAACTCGCGCTGCTCCTCCTCGAGCCGGCGCAGCGTCTCCTCGCGGTAGTCGTCGAAGACGTGGTTGCCGCTCGAATGGAAGCCGCGCATTTCGCGGCCCCAGCGCTCCATCTTGCTGTCCCATCTGTCCGCCATGCGCTGCTGCCAGCGGCTCATGTCACCACCGTGCCGTCCACATCCCATGCGTCCGCTCCATAGCAAGTAGGCCAGAATTGCGAGGCCTATCGGCCAGAACAGGATGAAGCCAGCGACCATGACGGCAATCCACGCGGGACGGCCGAGATCGTCGAGGGTTGCCACAACCTGAGTCATCGCAGTTCAACCTTTCATGTGAATGTTTATCACATTTACATAGGTGCCATCGGTGGGCGGCTCCGTCAAGGGGAGCCCTGCGAAAAATCGGCAAGCCCCTGCGGCCGCCCATGAAACATGGGTTGCTGATGGCACCCGCGCCAGTATTGCGTTTGGAGGCACTAAGACCAGAGGGGCACGTTACGGTGCCGGGTCGGGCGGGACGCCGAGACCTTCGAGATAGATGAGCACGGCGGCCTCCAAGAGCTCCTCCGGCGTCATCGGGATGGCGCGGCGCGCGCCGTCTCCGCGCGCAAACAGCGCCGCGATGCCGTGGCTCAGCGACCAGATGTGCAGCGCCATCATCAAGGACGGGGGACGACGCTCCTTCGGCAGCGTGGCCGCCACCGCCTCGCAGGCTTCGCGCAACACGGTGAAGGCGCGGTCGCCGGCTTCGCGCAGCTCGGGATACTCGCTGACGGCAAGGCCCGACTCGAACATTGCCGAGAACAGCGCCGGCTCCTTCTCGGCAAAGCGCAGATAGGCGCGCCCCACGCGTTCGAAGGCTGTGCGCGGGGAGGGCTTGCCGCCGTCCCACGCGCCGGCGAGCGCGGTTGCGAATCCCTCGAAGCCGCGCCGCGCGACATCGGCCATGAGTGCGTCGCGGTCGCGGAAATGGCGGTAGGGCGCGGCCGGGCTCACGCCCGCGGCCCGCGCGGCATCCGCGAAGGTGAAGCCGGCTGCGCCCTTCTTCGAGATGAGGTCGAGCGCCGCCGCGATCAGCGCCTCGCGCAGGTTGCCGTGGTGATAGCTGCGGCGCGCGCCGGGGCCGTCCTTGTGCCAGGTCATGGGTGAGCTTTTAGCTCAATTTGCTGTGCGAAGGCATCCGATGTGGAATTCCGCCGTAGGTTCCGCCATCGCGCGAGGAATTCACCCCGCTCGGTAGACTTGTCGCACGGCGGGATACCCTCTCTTTAGCTTCGGACCCTAGCCTCGCCCGCGATCGAGGTCAGCCACGCGCCAGTGCTAGGAGGCCGCATGTCGAGCAACAAGTTGGATGTCGGAGCGAGCGTGCGTTTCACCCGGCCCGAGCGTTTCGAGGCCATGCCCAAGGCCGAAGCGGAGGTGTACCGCATCGAGCAGTTGCTCAAGATGCCGGACGGCGCCATGCTCTGCACCATCAAGAACGACGCGGAGCCGTTCGAGCGCATCGTGGCGGCCAGCGATCTTCAACAACGCTGATCCGATTGCAGATGGGGGACTTGCATGCGTGCTGTCGCGCTCGCCTCGGGGGTGCTCTTTGCCTGCGCCTGCTGGGCGCAGGCGGAGGATGAGCAGACGATCGACTTCGCCGGCGAGACCTACCACCTCGCCTACCAGGACGAAGCGCAGCCGCAGAATGCTGCCATCACAGAGGCGCTCGCCGAGTTCACGCTTCAGGGTCAGACGGTCAACGACTGGACCAAGCTCTTCGCGTTCCACGCCTATCCGACGGCGGGCAACGACCCCGCCTCCGCCACCGCAATGCTCGGCAAGGTCGTCAAGGAGGGGAACAAGGACGCGAACTTCGCCATCACCAAGGTCCCCGACAGCGACGAGTCGATCATCGATTTCCTGACCTGGGCGCCGGGTAGCGACGTCATGGAGTTCGACGTCTTCAAGTATGCCAAGGACGCGAGCGGCAAGGGCCTCGTCGCCCTGCAGTACGCGCAGCACATCAAGACGAAGGACATGGACGTCGCCGACTTCCGCAAGGTGCGCGAGCGCATGGTGGAGGAGATGGTGGGCACCGATATCTCGCCCGCGCGCAACTACTTCTCCGACGAGGGACACGTCGAGTTCCCGGGCGAAGATAACGCCGGCAAGTCGGACGACTAGTTGAGCGGGAAGTTGGTGCCGACGCGGACGATGTGACCTTCCGTCACGAAGTGGGGCCTGAAAGTGAACGGTTGTGTTGCACCGTCGATGAGAAACGGCGCGTTGAGGGTCTCGTCCCCGAGGTTATAGAAGAGATACTCGGTCTTTAGAGACCAGGTCCCGAAGCCGACCTCGACGCCTGCTCCCGCCGTGTATCCAAGCTCAAGCCCGGACTTTCGATCGTTGGCCGTACCCGTGACACCGGGAGCCCCGAGATCGGGGAAAACGTACTTGAATTCGTATTCGACTTGGCCGACGGCCAAACCTCCAGTGCCGTAGATGAGCACGTTGTCGAATGCGTATCCAACTCGCGCCCGGACCGTCGACAGACTGTTGAGCGACTGGTGCACGGTCGAAGCCACGACATCCGTGCAGCAGGGGAAGACGAAGATCCGGTCGAAGTGGCCGGTGAAATCGATATCCGTATAGGTGACATCACCCTCGACGCCGAGCACGAGGTTGCCGGTGCGGAAATTGTATCCGGCCTGCCCGCCGCCGGTGAACCCCACGCTGTTTGCTTCATAGGCGTTGTCCGGGTATGCCGAAAGAGACCAGCGTCGAGCAATTGCTCGGCGGGGTGTTGGTGAAATCATTGCAGCCTAGATAGGGGTCGTTTCGCTGCCCGACTACGCCTGCGACGAGGCCGACGTAAGCGCCCGAGAAGTCGCGGATCACCACCGGCGCGGGCGCAACCGGCGCCGTGTAGGAGTGGGCGCGTTTCGGCATCGTACTTCGGCGCCGGCGGCGTATAGCTCGGCGTCTGCGGCGGCGCCTCGGCCTTCTGCGTCTGCGGCTTGATCGGCTTGGCGCACTGGTTGCTCTCGACCGCGGTGCGGGTGAAGAGCGGCGTCGCATCGATGCTCGGCGGCGTCACGACGAACGGGAACGCGGTCGTGAAACTGATCGGCCGCGTCTGCGCGGGCCACCCCAGCGGACCGTCGAGCGTGCCTGCGGACGTGACGTGCACGACGCCGCAGGGATTGACGACATCGGTGCACTGGTTTGACGTGTTGCAGACCCTTACCGAGCCTTCGAGCAGCAAGAGCCAGGTGCCGCCGGCCTGATCGACGTAGACGTCGAAGACGGTGCCGCGCACGGAGATCACCGCCGACGGCGTGCGCAGCTCATAGTTGCCCTTGCTGGAGAGCCCGGTGATGAAGCGGAAGGCGCCCTTGACGAGATTGACGCCGACGGCGCCGGTCGAGGGCGCGGGGTTGTAGACGAACTTGTCGAGGACGAGGCGCGATCCGGGGCCAAGCGCCAGCTTGGTGTCATCGCGCAGCTTCAGCTCGCCGAGCGCGTCGGAAGCGACCTCGATCGCCTCGTTCTGGCTGACGTTGTCGCCGACGGTGAGATCGTGCTTCTGCTGATCGAGCGAGCCCGTCACCTTGTTGACGATGCGCACGGCCGATCCGATCGGCTCGGCGGAGGCGGTCGAAGCAGCCATACAAAGGACGAGTGAAGCCAGCGTCGCCGCAATGAATGAGTTTGTTTTCATTGCGCCCCTGATTCGATATTGAGAAACAGTGACTGACCATTGTTCGCAGCTTCAACTCCGCCGTTTAAAAGACAGACAACGAATCAATGCGGTGCGGTATTGGAGCCTCAGTTGCGCCTGCAGCAGGAGCAGGAAGCGCCGAATTGTCACTCCGCATTCCCGTTTGCCAAAAACGGCGGCAGGTATGCGCCGCAGGCGACTCAAATCAGCCCGTCCGCAGCCCGGCCTCCTGGCCTAAATCCTTGAAAAGACCTAATGTCGTGCCCATCCTTCGCTTGGAAGGAAGGTGTCCAATGCGGCTCTCCTGGCTTCTCATCGCCGTTGTGATCGCGGTCGTAGCGATATCGGCACAGGCGAAAGCCCGCGTGCAGCTCAAGATGCTGTGCTGGGAGCCCGACATCGAGTTTCCCGTCCCCTGCGACAACGACGACGACTAAGCCTCGACGCCCAAACTCACTTGCACACAGTGCCGAGTCCGTCGGGGCCGCGCCGTGCGAGGTCGACGTGCATGTGGTCCTGGTGGTTGGCGTCGTAGTCGGGGCTGAGCACCGTCGTGAACCGGCTGCATGCACCTTCGTGCACCGTGCGCAGGAAGGCCCGATCGCGCAGATCCCCGCGCCATCCGTTCTTCACCGTGATGCGCGTGCCGTCGGCGAGGATGAATCCCGAGACATCGAGCGCATTGGCGTGGCCGTGCTCCGACAGCATGGCGCCCGGCACGTTGTTCATCGGCCGGCAGGAGTAGGAGCCCGCGACCGTGACCTCGACGAGGGGCACGCCGTAAGTCTGCAGCGCGGCGGGCTCGATCACGCTTGCGATCCAGCGGTCGACCTGCGGGATCATGGGGCAGCGCAGGAGCGCGACGGGCTTCAGGGTCACGCGGCCGCCGTCGGCTGCCGCCATCTCGAAGGGCTGCTCGGCGCCACAGACGCTGGGGCCGCCGAGCGCCGACCGGGTGTGGATGAAGGCGGTCTCGTGCACCGCGCCCGAGGCCAGGCACGACCTCTCCTCGACCGCTCGCCAGGGTTCGTCCTTGGCGATGAAATCCTCGCCCGTGCTGCAAGCCGTCAGCAGCAGCACCGGGCCGAAAAGGCCAAGAATTACGCGGGACTTCAGGGGCGGCATGGGACGGGAACGCTACTCGCGGTAACCCTAACGACGGATTAATCCATGTCTTCCCCGGCCTTTAGGAGAGCAGTCTTTTCCGGCTGATTTGCGGCCCCTCCTCGTTCACTTGAAGGCGTTGTGCGACTCACGCGAAGGCGGCCACAAGCTGGCTGAGGCCCGCTTATCCACAGCCAGAATGTCGCGGTTTGACTGAATTTCACTGGAGCGTTGCAGTTGCTCTGCTAGCTTTCTCGTGCCTGGGGCAACCCAGGTCTTGGGGGCTGTGACGTTTTCTAGTACCGCGTAAGAGCGTTGCGCGCCTTGAGGGTAATGCGTCTTGGCCCCGGCTCGTATCGTTGCTTGATCTCATGACAACCCCGCGTTTGTCTTTCGAGGTCGGGCGGATGATCGCCGGGGCCTCGTATTACCGGGTTCCTGCCCGAGCGCTCACGCCCTCGTCTTGAGAAACTCCAGCACCGCCTGCCGGTAGGCTTTGTCGCCGACCGTGCGCATGTGATCGCGCCCCGGCACGACGACAGCGCGCGCGTTCGGCATGAGCGCTGCGAGCGCTAGCGGATCGCCGCCGATCACGTCGTCCTCCCCAACCACCACCAGCACCGGACACGCGAGCTTGCCGAGCGCTTCGGCCGTGATGGGCGCGCGCGAGGAGCGGATGCAAGCTGCGAGCGCTTTGAGGTCGCTCTTCGTCTGCTCGGCGAAGGCGCGGAACGTGCGCGCCGTCGGGTTGGTCACCTGATCGATGCTCTCGGCCTCGAGCGCGCGCGCGACCGGACCGGTGCCGGCGACGCCGCGCACCATGTTGATGCCGAGCCCGGCGAAGACGAGGCTGCGGACGCGCTCGGGATGCGCAATCGCCAGGAATGCGGAGATGCGCGCGCCCATGGAGTAGCCCATGACGTCCGCACGTTCGAGCCCAAGGTGGTCGAGCAGACGGCGCGCGTCCTCCGCCATCAGCGGCGCGCCGTAGTCCTTGAGGTCGTAGAGCTTGGCGCTGTGCCCGTGGCCGCGGTTGTCATAGGCGATGACGCGAAAACCGGCTTGCGTCAGCGCGCCCACCCAGCCGGGGCCGACCCAGTTGGTGGCGACGTTCGACGCGAACCCGTGGATGAGCAGCACCGGGTCGCCTGCGCGGGCGCCCTCGTCGATAAAGGCGATCTCGACGCCGTCGGAATCGAAAGTTTGCACCCGGTCCGGCCCTCTCCAGCGACACCCGCGCACAGGCGCCAACCCCTATCATTTCGAGGCCCGCGCCGCTATGGTTGCCCCAATCCGCGAAGCCCGCAAACCCGTGCACACAAGGGCCGAAAAGATGACATCGAGCGCCGTTCCCCACCTCGCCAACGACCAGGGCGTCGAGAAGATCTTCATCGGCGTGCGCGAGCTGAACTGCATGGGCGCGCGGCCGCCCTTCGATCACCCGCACGTCTATCTCGACATGGGCGACGACGGGCAGATCCTCTGCCCCTACTGCTCGACGCTCTACATCTACGACCCGCGGCTCGCGCCCGACCAGAGCGATCCCGCCGGCTGCCTCGTGTCGCTCGTCGGGGAGCTAACCTGACGCCCGAGCGGCCCCTCCGCTTACCCACATGACCGCGCAGCGATCCCTTGCAACGGCGGCGGCGAACGAGACCGCGGAAGCGGCGCTCGCGCGCTCGCGCAAGGGTCGCGTCGAGCCGGTGCTGATCGCCGGCGCCGGTATCGGCGGGCTCGCCGCGGCCATCGCACTCGCGCGACGCGGCATCGCCTCGCATGTGCTCGAGCGGCGCTCGGCTTTCCACGAGGAGGGCGCCGGCATTCAGATCGGCCCCAACGGCACCCGCATCCTGAAGCTGTTGAAGGTGGCGGAGGCGCTGCGCCCGCGCGTCGCGACGCCGGAAGCCATCCGCGTGCGCGACGGCGCGAGCGGCGATGAGCTGGCGCGGCTTCCCCTGGGGCGCTGGATCGCGGCGCGTCACGGCGCGCCCTACTGGGTCGCGCATAGGAAGGACCTGCACGCCGCGCTTTTACAGACCGCGCGCGCCGAGCCGCTCATCGCCCTGTCGATGGGCTTCGACGTGGCCGAGGTCGCGACCGAAGGCCCGCACGTCGCGGTCGCCTCCTCCGCGGGCCAGACCTGGACCGGCAAGGCGCTGATCGCCGCCGACGGGCTGTGGTCCGCGGTCCGGTCGCTCATGTTCACGCCCGTGGAACCACGCTTTGCCGGCAAGAGCGCCGCCCGCAGCGTGCTGCCGCTCGATGCGCTGCCCCCCGAGTTCTTCAAGCAGGAGACCGGGATCTGGCTGTTTCCGGACGCGCACGTCGTGCACTACCCGGTCTCGGCCGGCGCCGAGCTTGCGATCGTCGTCATCGTCGAGGACGAGCACGACGACACGGAATGGGCCGCACCCGTGCACCCGGCCTGGGTGCGCCAACACCTGCCTGCGTGCGCCGAGCCCCTCGCCGATCTCATCAGCGAGGCGCAGAACTGGAAGCGATGGGCGCTACACACCATGCCGCCGATGCGCGGCTGGTCGCACGGACCGGTGGCTCTCCTGGGCGATGCGGCCCACCCCGTGCTGCCGTTTCTCGCGCAGGGCGGCGTGCTGGCACTCGAGGACGCCGTGGTGCTGGCCGAGGCGATGCACAAGTTTCCAAACGACGTGCCGGGTGCGCTGAGCTGGTACGGGCACAGGCGGCGGAGACGCGCGGCGCGCGTCGCAGCGGCCTCGCGACGCAACGGCACGATCTATCATCTGTCCGGCCCGCTCGCGCGCGCGCGCAACCTCGCGATGCGGACGCTCGGCCCCGAGCGCCTCATGGCGCGCTACGACTGGCTCTACGGCTGGAGCTGCGAGTGAGCGGCTAAGCGGGGAGTGCGCCGAACACGAGCGACGCATTCATCCCGCCGAGCGCGAACGAGTTCGACATCGCATAGGCGAGCTTCTTCTTGCGTGCCGCACCCGGAACATAGTCGAGGTCGCATTCGGGGTCGGCTTCCTCGAGGCCGATGGTCGGCGGCATCACGCCGTCCTCGAGCGCCTTCACGCAGGCAACGGCTTCGAACGCCGGCGCGGCTCCGATCGGGTGCCCGTGCATCGATTTCGTCGACGATACGCCAAGCTCGTAGGCGTGCTTGCCAAAGACGCCCTTGATCGCCCGCGTCTCCTCGAGATCGTGGCGCACGGTGCCGAGGCCGTTGGCATTGATATAGCCGATGCTGTCCGGCGCAACTCTTGCGTCGTCCAGCGCGCGCTGCATGGCGTCGCGCTCGGGTTGCGCGTCGGCCGCGAGCATGTCGTGCCCGGTTGCCAAGCCGACGCCGCATAGCTCGGCGAGCATCCTGGCGCCGCGCTCCGCCGCATGGCGATCGGACTCGAGAATGAGCACGGCGGCGCCTTCCGCCAGAACGGTGCCGTTGCGCCTGGCCGAGAAGGGGAAGCAGCCGTCCGGCGAGAGCATTCTCAGCGCCTCGCACGCAAGCAGGGCGCTGTACGTGATCGTGCTGTCCGTGCCGCCGACGATGGCGACGTCGACCGCACCCATGCGGATGAAGTCGCAGCCGAGCGCGATGGCGTGCGCCGCGCTCGCGCCGGCGCTGCAGACGCCGAAGGTCGGACCCTTGACGCCGTACTCGATGCCGATGTGCGCCGGCGCCGAGGAGCCGACCGTGCGCGGAAGCAGCATCGGGTGCACGGCCCGCTTGCCGGCGATATAGCGATCGCGCGCGGCGATCTCGGTGGCGAGATGCCCGCCGGCCGCCGATCCCATGATGCACGCGACCCGATGGGCGTCGGCAAAAGGCGTCTCGATGCCCGACTGCTTGATGGCCTCGTCGGCAGCCGCAGCCGCCAGCCAGCAGAAGCGTCCCGAGTGCGCGATGCTCTTGTCGCGCCGCCAGTCCGACAGGCGAGCCGCGAGATTGAAGCCGTTGACCTGCGCGACGATGCGGACGTCGAGCTTGTCGCAATCGGCGCCTTCGAAGGGGCCGATCCCGCACTTGCCCGCTTGCAGCGAGCTCCAGAAGTCCGGAACGCTCTGCCCGATCGGAGTGACGACGCCCATTCCGGTCACGACGACGCGCGGGCTCGTGGAAGAACAATTAGCCGGCATGCAAATGATCCTACGCTGCCGCTCAATATGCGCTGCTGCTCCTGCGTTCCGATTAACAATACACCGCGCGCGGCGACGGTCATGTGAACCTATCCGTAATTCCTTTGTAAACGGAATATTGCGGCGGGCGAGCCGGCCGGAAACGAAAAAGCCGCGCCTCGAGGCGCGGCTGGAAAGCGGCGGGCAACTGGCGCGTGGAGCGTCAGCGCAACGTTACTGCCCGCTCTTTTCCTTCTCTTTCGCCTTGGCTGCATGCTCGGCCATGCTGGTCTTGCAGCCATCGGACAGGTCCGCGGTGTGCTCGGTGAGGCAGGCGCGCATCTTGCCCTTGCCCTTCTCGATGTTGGAGCAGAACTTCGTGATCTCGGCCTGGCACGCGGTCCAGTGCTTGCCGGTGCCGGCAGGGGCGGGCGCCGCGTCGTCCGCGGCAAAGGTCGCGGTGGCGCCGAGACAAAGGCCGAGACCGAGGCAAAGCGATGCAAGCGTCGTTCTTGTGGGCATGAAAAACCTCATGTTGAGACTGGGGAACATCGTCAGCGCGACGCACGCGGACAGCAAACACGCGCCGCGCTGACGGCCGCTTTGACGCGCGGATGCCCCAGGAACGGCGGCTGTAGGCAAAATCCGTCGGATCAAATGCCGATCGAATGCGGCGACGGATCGTGAAGCCGGCTTAAGGGCTGCATTCCTAAGCTGTTATCGCCGCTGGGTATCAGTCGGGACGCGCCGCGATGGTGCAAGCTCACGTTCGGCAGTTGCCTTCGATCGAAAGCCCGCTTTCCGAGCGGCGGTCGTTTGCGCGGCGCAAGGCGAGGTTGGATGCGATCCTCACCGTGCATGGACGCTTCCAGCGCATCCTCATCCACAACATCTCGCGCAGCGGCATGAAATTGAAGAACGCCTTCGGGCTCGTGCCGGGCGACGCCGTCACCGTCGAGCTCCTGTTCGATCGCACGCTCGAGGGCACCGTCATGTGGTCGGTGGCACCGTACACGGGTCTCGCCTTCGACGAGCTGCTTGCCGCCGACGATCCGCTGCTGGAGAGCCGGTGAACGATCCGCCGCAACGCCTCGTCAGCCCCTCATCTACCGAGCGATTGACAGCCCCCACCCGCCAGCGGACTTTCGCGCGCGCTTTCAGCTACCGACCCCCGAGCCCTGCGCGATTCATGAACCGGTACCTCCTTCCAGTCGTGTGTGGCGTCGGCGCTTTTTTCGCTAGCTGCCTCGGCCTCGGGCCAAGATTTGCATCCGGGGATCATCGGCGATGACGACCGAGTGCGCGTCGAGGATAAGGGCCCGCCCTGGGACGCCGTCGGCCAGGTCAACATCGGCGGCTACAGAATGGCTGGTCAGTGCACCGGCACGCTTATCGCCCCGAACCTCGTGCTGACGGCGGCTCATTGCGTGGTCGATCCGTGGAAGAGGAAACCGTTCCCGCTGCACGACATCCATTTTCTAGCCGCAGCGCGAGCCAACGAGAATAAGGGGCACTCAACCGCCAAATGCCTGCATTTTCCGAAGGGCTATGACTTCGCCGGTAACGAAACGGGCGAACAAACCGTCCCGCTTCGGGCCTTCGCAAACGATGTGGCCACGATCGTGCTGAACGAGAAACTGGCAGTCGCTCCGGCGCTCTTGGCCGATGATGTCGTCGCCAACCCTGAGCTGCAATTCGTTCACGCGGCCTATCCCGCGGATCGGCGATACGTGCTCTCGGCCGACTTCAAATGTCACTTTCTGCAGTCCGACCTCGAAGGGCGGCTCTGGCTCAACGATTGCAACACGCATCCGGCAAGCTCGGGGGGACCGCTGTTCACGCCGGTCGGCGGGGTGCTCAAGCTCGCTGCGATCATGGTCGGAGCCGGGGACCACACATTCAACATCGCCCTTCCGATCACGGAATGGATGGAGCTGACGCGGAATGCCTCCTGCCCGTAGCGGGCGAGGCCGGCTCCATGCGGTGAGCGCCGATTTGGTGCGGACGGAGGGAGGAAGCTCTAACCTACGAAAACCCCATATTTTATGGGCTTTCTAGCGTGCTGCTGCACGCAGTGTGCAGCAGGGGTGTGCAGCAGGTCAAGGTCAGTTCCCGGAACCGACATCGATCCGATGGGATCGAGCTCAGCAAGTCTTGCCGCGATCAATATGGCCATCGCCAGGTTCTTGAAATGGTCACGGTTGCCTGCCACCTAGCCCCCATCACCAGCCCACCAGAGAAAGATCAATAATGGTCCGCCAGTCGGCAACAGTTCACGTCTGCGCCTTGAGACACGTTCCTGAGATGCTCAAGCAAACTGGCGCAGGCCATCTGATTAGTGCCATCAACGCCTATTTTCTACCCGAGACGCCGACGGCGATCTCAAGCGACCGACACCTGAAGCTCGACATGAACGACATCGTCGAGCCGCAACCCGACTTGGTGCTTCCCAACACGGGCCATGTCACGAAGCTACTTGATTTCGTGCGAAGCTGGGACCAACAAGCGCCGATCTTGATCCACTGCTACGCGGGGCTCAGTCGCTCGACCGCTGCCGCCTTCATCGCGCTGTGCGCCTTGAACCCTCGCACCCCTGAAGACGCCATTGCTCACGCCTTGCGCCGGTCGTCAGATACGGCGACGCCCAATCGGCTGTTCGTCGCGCTTGCCGACAAGGCAATGCGGCGCGAAGGCCGCATGATCGCCGCGCTTCACAGCATGGGCGAGTGTAGAGCCGCATATGAGTGCACGCCATTCGGCGTTGAGGCGCTACACGAGCCCGAACCAGATGGCGACCGCGTATAAAGCGGCATGACGCAAGCGTGGTTCGCGGGCTCTCGGTTAGACGACTTTCAAGTTCACGGCTGCCACCTTGCCGTTACGTCCCGTCTCCGTCTCGAACGACACCTTCTGGTTTTCATTAAGCTGGCTCAACCCGGCTTGCTCGACGGCGCTGATATGCACGAACACGTCGTTGCCCCCGCCCTCTGGCTGGATGAAGCCGAAGCCTTTTTGAGAATTGAACCACTTCACTGTTCCACGCTGAGCCACGGCGATGTCCTCTTAGTTTGGATTTTGAACGAGGGATGGGTATCGTGACATTGGCGCGATGTCACGCAATTCTAGCCGTTGCACCAGGTTAACTGAGCGTCGCGCTGCGCCGCTCATCAAGGAGCGTTGTAGCGGTCTATCCGAACACGCACCGCAAATTGGGAGGGCGACGGCGATGGCGTTGGTGATTGTCCGACACAAGGTGAAGGACTATGCCGCGTGGAAAATCGCGTTCGACGCACACGCCTCAGCGCGTGGGACCGCCGGTCTTTCCAATACACGGCTATATAGATCGGTCGATGATCCAAGCGAAGTCGTCATTTTGTTCGACACCGATGATATCGCGAAGGCTCAGCAGTTCATCGGCTCCCTCGAACTCAAGTCAGCGATGACAGCGGCTGGCGTCATCGACAACCCCGACGTATTTGTTCTGAACGCCGCAAGCGAGCCAGACCTGCCTCATGTACGTAGATCGGGTTGATGAGCGACGCTTACCGATTGCGTGAATGGCATTCGCGAGGTCAGCGGTTCGATCCCGCTCGGCTCCGCCAATCAAGCACTTGAGCCAGATAAAGACTTTTGCAAAGTGCGTCCAGTTGCCGATTTTCTGGACGCACGCGACAAAGTTCGAGGCATCCATGGGCGCACACGTCGCCATCGCACTTGCGCTGCTAGGCTTAGCCGTAACCTGCTATCTGCAATCCGGCAATCCGCCTCAGTCGCACAGCGCTGCCTTGCTCTCATTCGCAGTGTTGTTCGTTTGCGCAGCCGTCGTCGTGATGCTCCACGCGCGGGATCGGCTGCCGGCGTCGCTCCGCTCCCTACTCGACGGCTTGATCGGGCCGCCGCCACACCGCGCCGACCCTCAGCCCGATATGAAGCTGATAGACGTGCTGGCAGACGCTTGCTCGTGCGCCGTGACAGTCGACACTGCCTTCCATCCCGTGTTCCCGCCTGACAAAGCTCAACACATTGCAGACGCCTTGAAGGAAATCGGACAGCAGGCGCGGCTCAAGCGGCTATCAGTTTGGGGGCGCGAAGATACAGCAGTCCACAGTCCCTACTCGGTGCCGCTCTCGCCCATTCCCGCAGAGCAGTGGCAAACGCTGCGACTGGACTACAACGACTTTCGCGTCTTCGCCCCCGGTATGGCTAACCCAGTACGCACGGGCTCGACGCCCCATTACCTAGATATATGGTTGAACCGGAGACAGGTGCGGTCCTTCCCGTTCCCGCATCGACGGCGCCGATGGCAGTTGCGTTCGCCGATCTTTCAGGCATAGCAGACGAGAGGACGAGCGATGGCAGATGAAAAACTGGTGCCGCTGTACGACCGGCTCGCGACTTACGGCGCCGCCCCGGCCGGGAAGCTCGAGACCAAAGCGCAAAAGGTGCAGCGGCTCATGGTCGAGCTGGCCGCGCTCGTTGACAAACGCCGCACCGGTACGCGACCCGAGAACTACGCGACCGTCGACGCGCAGATCGCGGCCACGGAAAACGAGCTGCTCAAGCTGGAAGAGGCGCCAAAGCTTCCACCGGTTGGCGACTTTGAGCAGAAGGGCAACACGACAGAGCAAGTTATCGAGATGCGGAAGCAGGCTGCGACGCCGCACCAGAACCGTGGCGGCAAGACCGAGCCGCCCGTTCAATGACCCGGGGCCGAGCCGCCGCAGGGGCAACCAATGCAGTTTCGACTGATCATTGAAGTCCCGATCCCGCCTCGAAACAGAGCCACGCTGGAGACGGTCCATTCGATCAGACGCCACCTGCACCCCCAGCTCAAACGACTTTGGGAGCACGAGCCTTTGGCCAGTCGTAAACGTTGGCTGCGGCTCAAGCCGGAGAGCGGAAACGAGGTCGCGGTGCTCGAAGAAAGAGACGGCCGCAGGTACGCTCCGCTCGTCAGTCAGAAAAACGCCATGCACTGCTCACTGCATGTACTTTTTCTGAGAACTGAAGCACCGGGCGGTTTGATCGAGCAACGGGGCGACATCGACAACCGGCTGAAGACTTTGTTTGACGCACTCACCATCCCATCGGCGGCTCATCTGCGGAAGATCGCTGCTAAGATCGGCCCCGATGACGACCCAACGTATTGCCTTCTTCAGAACGATGCGCTGATAACCGAGCTAAAGGTCGAGTCTGACAGGCTCCTGACGACTGACAAGCCGAACGAAATGCGCGTGATCGTCACCGTTAAACTGCTCGCATCAACCGTGACGATGGCGAACCTCCCGCTTCTAGCTCTATAAACGAAGCTGCAGCGCTATCGCCATAAGCACCAAAACCAGCAGCGCCATCACGATCCACTGCCGGCGCTTGATCCGACGCAAGTCGTCCATGATCGTGTCGGTGTTGACGAGTGCGTGCGCGGCGTCTTGGCGTGCGTGGGCCGCTAGTCGGCAGATGAGATTGGGGTCGCCGCCATAATCAGTTGGCTTCTCGGTGTAGTAGCCCAAGTCCTCATGCAAGACGTTCCGGGCAACAACAGCGTTCTCGTGAAACTGACCAGGGAGGCCAAAGTCCTTGTGCGCTTTCAACGCCAACTTCAATCCTTCCTCCGCGCTTTGCTCCATTGTTCCCTCCTACTTCACGCTCCACATCATCACGATGAAGGTCACCAAGGCGCCCACGATGCTCAGGATCACCGCGAGCGCGAACGCTCCGCCGAAATCCCACTTCCAATTCGGTGCTATCGAGCGCCGAACCTCGCTCCCTGCCGAGCTTGCGCGCGTTGACTAGACTTCCCGACGATGCCGCCTCGCTGCCGCATTCAACTGCCAGCGTTCGCGCGGGCTTCCCGTTTTGTCAGCCAAGGACGGATGTAGCGGGCGGCGCTTGTTTCTCCCCTAGCCGTCGTCTGGGCACTGCTAAAAAGAAAGCGCCGACCTGTCTGGGAGGTCGGCGCGATAGTGCCCTTCAATCCCATCTCCCGAGGGACAGGAGAATGCGCGAGGGGGCTCGCTTCTTGAAGGTTGTCTCTACTCCTCCAAATCGCGATTTGGCTGTCCAGGACGAATTGCTCCGCTGCGACCCTGGCCCTAGCCGACGATCCTGCACCCGATACTTCTTCGACGACATCGACCGACACATCCTCAACGTCGACGCCGGCACCGGACCCCAGCGACTCAGGGAACGGCACTGGCGGCGGCCCGGGTCAGAACAGCGGCGACAGCACTCAGAAGTAACACCGCCGCTCAAAACACACGGCCCTCGCGAGCCGCTCGGAGCTGAGTGTCCCAACGCTAGGACACTAGGCGTAGACGAGCATTGCCCGCTTCGCGCACTGAACCGTGCTCTTGCTCGAACCAAGATCGCGGGCAAGCTGCCTCACGGCGTCATTCGGCCAGCATCCCATACAGGTGAGCGCACTCTTGACCGTCGATGAGCAGTTGTGGCGCGGAGCGCGTGACTAGGCGGTCTGTCGAAACAAGGCCGAGGGGCGCACCTGGCCGCTGGGTCCCCTAGGGTGGGGTGCCTACATCCCTTCACGTCGCAACCCTTCGAAGCGAGTATCACGAAGCTAAAATTCCTTCACCTTCGGCACCCTTTGGAAGGCGATCTTGCTGCTCTGATCGTCAGCGGCAGCACCATAAGAGATCGCACCTTTGCCGAACCTTGCGTTCACTTCGTCAATTGCCGTCACGAGCCTTGCGTCTCTCGGCTTATCGAATAGGTCAGGCTGATGAGCTGCCTTGAGAGCCAGGTTCGAAAGGGCAACGCCGATGCGTAGGGGCTTCAGGTCGGGCACTTCGGTCCATATTTCCTGCAAGACACGCAGCAGTACGGCGGTATCCTGTGTTTCGGGGAAACTGCGCGTCGCAGACCAAGTGTCTCCATCGCGGCGCAGCCACTTCACTTCCACCGCCAAGCGACGGCAGAAGAAGCCGTCGTCCCTCAGGCGCTGAGCGGCCCGAACCAGTAGCTGTCTTACGACGGCAGCCGATTTTTGTTTGGTTCGGTCGGTAGGTGCCAGAACGTGCTGGTGACTGATGCTTGATCGCGCGTGCTTTGGGCTAACGATGTCTTCGCCATGTATAAGGGCGTGCATCTTGTCGCCTGCCACGCCACCCCAAATTAGCCGGAGGCGAGAGGCGTCGGTTTTCCAAAGGGTGGCGATGTCGGTTATGCCAGCCTTTTGCAGGCGTTCGTCCATGTTGGGGCCGATGCCGGGGATATCTCGCAGCTTCAGGTGAAGTATCGCGTGGGGAAGCTCGTCAATGGGTAGGATCACCAGCCCATCGGGCTTCTGCATGTTGGAAGCGAGCTTTGCCAAGAGTTTATTAGCTGAAATGCCGATGGAGCTACTCAAGCACGAACCGACTTGGGTCTGTATTTCGCGCTTGATTTCCTGTGCGAGCTTTCGGGCAACCGACGGCTGTTGCTGCACAATGTCGAGACGGCAGGCAACCTCATCAATCGACATGACATCCTCTACTGGAATATGCTTGTCGATGGCCTTCAAAATGCGGTGGTGATATTCGACGTAAAGTTTGTGGTTGGCTTGCACCAACTTCAAATCTGGACAAAGTCGCCGCGCTTCATGCACAAGCGTGCCAGTTTTTATACCCAATGCCTTCGCGGGGTAGCTGGCAGCGATTGCGCATGTGGTTTCCGCCATCGTCTGTACGACGATCAGCGGCCGGTCCCTCAATTCGGGAGCTTCTTGCTGCTCGCACGAAGCGAAGAAGCTGTTTAGGTCAAGTACGAGCCAGCGCAGCAAAGCAAGTCTCCCGGCGCGACAAGCATTGAGGATTAGCGAGAATCGGGGGTAGGGTACTAGAAGTGACAAGTGGGCGGTACTACCTGACGCTCGGATGAGGCCCTCCCGACGCTCGCTTTTAGGCTTCTTTGACCGATGATGCGGCATTCTCAGCCCGTCTCCTGGCCCTACAGAATCCATAACCAACAACATCCGTCACATTGCAACCAGTCGCTCTCGCGGGAGTTCGAGTTGCACGAGGTAGAAGAAGGAGACAAATTCTTCGATGAATGAGGTTCGTAATTCCAAACCACGACGGCATTGGTCACAGCCATCGCCGCCGAATAGAAATGTTCCTAGACCGCCTGCGAGCCGTCGCAACGACCATGCTTCCGCCAACGCCCTGAAAAGCCATCAAAGCTACTTGGCGCTTGCCCGTGAAGCTGCTTCCAGGGGCGACATCATTGCGGCGGAGAACTTCTATCAACATGCGGAGCACTTCCTGCGGATGTTGAAGGAGCCTACCTCGTAGACTGCCCACCTTCGGCACGCAGCTTCTGAGAGTGACATGACTGACGGTCATAGCCGTGGAACTTGCCACGAGCGAGACGGCTCGAATATCGAGATATCGAATCAGCTACGATGCGCTGATCTACAGCAAATCGGAGCCGACCCATGTCTTCTCTCAAAGCCGCTCTCGCTATGCCTGAGCAGTGGAAGTCAGCGGTAAGACGACGCGATTTCAAAATTCTGCCGCTCGCTTCACGAATTCTCGATGTTCTTCTCCCCATTGCCCTAACCGCTGGCGTGGCGCTAATCATGATTGTCGGCGCGAGCTTCCTCTTGGCCAAAGGGAATGCGTGGCAGGGTTATGAGGCGTGGCTCGGCTTTATCAAGAGATTGGATACGCTGGCCACGATCACGCTCACCGCCTTGGTCACCGTCACCTACGTGTTGTGGCGACAAAAATCGCGGACGTAGGGGCCGCGAGCACGCGGTTGCCTGCTCAGCCTGTCCCTTTCCAAACCTAACGATGTGCTCACTGGCGGCCAACAGCCCCGCCGAGTTTCGCCCGTTTGCAGTTAGCGAGCGGCGATTCTGCTGCGTGCCGACGTGGCAGCCCGTTTTGACGCCGGGGACCACCGGGCGCGGTTCAGGTTCCATAGACGGGGGGGGCCTGCCCGACCTGGGCCACGCGCTAGGTTTGGCTCCTTAGAACTTGCTCGGTAACGGCATAGGATTATCTCAGCGCTTCAAGGACAGAGCGCACCTGCGAAGCGGCCCAACGGCCGCCCCGAGGCGCTCGGATGCCACGCTGGTTCAGTCCATTTGCCAACTCGCGCAACGTCCTGCCGCCCGCAGTGCGCAGTTCATCGAGCACGGGCTCGATCTGCATTGCCCTTGTCTTGGCCTTGGCGACACGTGCCGCCGTACCTAACGCACGCTCACTCGCGGTCAGATTACGTCCTCGCCATCCGCCTAGCTTCTGGCCACGAGCCTTGGCAGCGGCGAGTGCTGCCTTCGTCCGCTCGGAGATTGCCAGTGCCTCGTGCTCTGCGACCGCCGCGAGAATGTGGAGCGTGAAGCGCGTCGCATTTGGATTGTCGGCCGCAACGAAAGGAACGTCGCCGTCCATCAGCGCGCTCAGGAACGACACCTTGCGGCTCAGGCGGTCGAGCTTGGCGATCAGCAGCGTCGCGCCCGTAAGGCGGCATCGCCCGATGGCAGCCTTTAGCTGCGGCCGCTCCGCGTTTCTGCCCAATTCAATCTCGACGTATTCCTCGCTAATAGAATCAGAGATTGCAACGAACCGGCATACAGCTTCTCGTTGCGCGTCTAATCCCAAACCCGATTTTACCTGCTTCTGCGTGGAAACTCTGTAGTAGGAAATATATTCCGTCATCTGGCACCCGGTACAGGTTCAAGCAACGCTCGATGAGTGAAACTGTACATGATCTCGACTCAAAAATCATTAGTAACTTCAGTATCTTATGTTTTAACCTTAGCTCTTGACAAATGTCTGCGGATTCCCATCTAAACATGAGTCAATTAGAGTGGGGGACATAACAAAAATGAACGATCTGCCGCTATTGAAGCAACTCGCACACGCCAAGCTTAAAAACGCTTTCGGCGCGTGGTTGCGACGAAATGGCTTTGCGGACTCCGCCGCAGAGGATTTGGCCACGCGGGCCTTGAATTCGAAAAACTTCTCGATTTCGGATGACGGCGTGCTCAGCGGTGACAATCCAGACATTTGGTTGGAGGAACTGAACAGACGGGCAACCGACGCTCATCTTTTCCAGCCATCTGAACCACACCGCATCGAGAGGGAGAAGCTGGAGTTCTTCGGGTACTCGCGTGCGGAGTTCGAGGCTCTTACGCCAGAAAAACGTCTGGCTCTGATCAATCAGAAACTCGCCAAAGAGCAAAGGGCGAGAGAGGAAGCGCGCAGGAGGGAATAATGCTGAGCAATGACCATGTTGTCCCGCCCACCCCACTGTGGTTTCAGCTTTACAACGCGAAGGAGTTCCACAGCTTTACCTACCGCGAGTTGGCGAAGCACACAGGAGTGCCATACAGCCGCGTGCACAACGTCGTTCTGCCGCGTGGGCGCTTAATCGATTTCCTGAAGGTAGTTCATGCCTTCGACATGCGGATTTGCATCACGACGTGGGAGGGGAAACTTCTAGTGCCCCTGGAGGACAGTACGGACTTTGACAAGCTTTGCCGAGCGCTCACGAAGTACAAGGACTATTGCTTCGGGGGGGGATGCATATGAGGCTGTGGCCGTCGAAGCGGCACCTGTATTCTGTGGAGTGCGCGTTCGACGACGCAACACTTGGAGCACTAGATCGCTATCTGGAACACATTCACGCTCACGCGGTCCTTGTTCCAGCACCAGGGGATGAGGATGTCTGCAGACGAGCAGCAGCCTGAAGGTCTAAAGCAAGCTGCCGAGGCGCTCGGACTCGACCCAGCAATTCTGCTGGCTGCTTTGAATGCTCCCAAAGAGTCGGAACCTGAACCCGAGCCTCTGCCCGAGTTGACCCTTGAGCCGCTCTCGGACTCTGAATGGTCCGTCCTGAACAATCCATTGTTAAGTCACAGGCGCTATCTCTCGAAAATTCCGCCACGAGACTTCATCAACGCTGCGCTCTGGCTCGCGGCTTACAAGTTCGAGTTCACGCTTCTTCCCCTGACTGGCGGTTGGAGCGCCGCAGCGATCAGAGACAAGCTCGCTCGCGATTTAAGGGCTCGCCTTTGGTCGGTGCTTTTAGGCGTAGCTGAGAAGTCAGCAGTCTTCGGCGAACAGCGACTGAGGCTATTTGAACGGCTCGTCTCTTACGAGCGGGCAGCGCTCGCGCGATCTGAGCGGCTTAGAATAGTGCGTCTCAAGAAACTAGCGAATGATAAGCCGCAGCGCGCCAGACGCCCTTTTAGGGCTGCTGGCTGACAAGCAGCAGCAGAGCCGTCGGCTGCGCGACCGCTTGATCGCTTTCGACGCGATGCAGCCTCGGACTACACTGGCGCAATAACCGCGCGCTCATCCCAATATCGTTCTTCGTCGTATTCCTCGACCAGCGGAACGACCTTTGTATTGAATAGGTACTGCTGCTTCAGCGATAGGCTGCCGTAACCGCGAAGGGCAACCTGAAGCGCAATACCGTGCTCATTGCTGCCCTGTTCGAGTTCGCCGTCATCGATCAAGTCCTCAAGCGCCGACAGCAGATCGCAGTCCAAATTATCGAGTACGCTCATCACAAACCTCACATTGGATTTGCACTCCATTAATCAGAGTTTACTAGGGTTAAGACGGCGTTAACGCGGCGTGACGGTGCTCTTTTCTCAGCCAAATTTTGTCCCGAATCACGCGGCGAGGGCACATGCCAGTTTGAGTCAGCAAGAGTGAGGACTTGGGGAATGCGTCTCGCGAATAAACTTGACCTATCTCAGCAGGATCGCTGCGTCGCGCCAGCCGTTGGCTTGGTCGGGATAACGCGCCGGTGTAACGCCGGGTCATCCGCGATGGTCCCTTCGGCTAGCGCCAAGTCCCCACGGCCGCCAAAAATAAGGAGATTGCTGGCCTCGTGGTCCCCACGGTCCGCGCCAACAGTTCCATCACAGGGCGGGTCTTGTTCGTCTCGCAGGTTGTCGCTTGATGATCAATTGGACGCGCGCGAAAATCCGCTCGGGCGACTTAACATCGGCGACGAATTTGAGATCGTCTAACTTTATTCCAGACAGCAAGTCGTAGCCTTCGCTCGTCTTGCCCGCCCATCATTGCCGATACCTACGGTCGGTCCTGAGATCGATCCAAAAATTATTAGCCTGTAGCGCAATCCTAGAAGGACACGCTAGGAAGAACATCCCGTCGCAGGTCTGCTCGGCAGATCAGTTTAGATAGGTGCGTCTGGAATGTTCGATCCCAAGGAACGGCGGCCTCAATAGCGGAACAGTCCCGCGATGAGCCGTGTGATCCACGGCTACGTCGGCAGGGGCCACGACGACCTGGCTAACACCCAAGTCCCTCAGATGCTCGCAAAGCTGGACCGTGTCAGCGTCTAAGCTAAAGCCCACGAATGCGGCATCGATGCGCTTTTGACGAGCAAGCACAATTGAGGCCGCCGCGCTCACAACGTGGACCGTTGCGCCAGAACGGATGAGTCTTGCGCGAAGGTCGCAAGCTCCGGGGTAGTCAACAATAAGAATATTGAAGCTGGAAAGCTGAGTTATAGTGGGTACCTGCCTGGCGCGATGCGGTCGCGCTTCCGGTAGGAGCGGGTCGGGCGACCCGCAGTCCCAATCGACAGCCACCACGAATGCAGCAAGGGTGACTGACAAACGCTGCTGCGAAAGAACCTTAGCCGATCAGTCCACATGTTGCGGTGCGAAATTTTGGTCCGGCCCAGCTCGCCTGGCCCGTGCACGGGCCAAGGTACGCGGCTACGCCTTGCTTTTGAGCAAATCGCGAATTTCCGTCAGGAGCTTTACCTCTGCACGATCTCAACTCCGGCATCTCCAGGCTCATATTATAGCTCAGCCGACATAACGTGACGAGGCCGCGCTAGGCAGGTACGCTGCAATGACAGGATCGTAGCCTCGAAAAGAAGCCCGCCAGTAACTGCACTGAGCCCCACTTGATAACCAGGGTAGGGAACTCAGACTTGCTCGTTACGTTGGACGGGCCTCAACCCAGCGGACATGCACATCTTGGACATTAGGCGAAGCGGCTCACAACCATCAGCGAAGGGCTCGGCAGATTATTTCACCGGCGTGGTTCGCATCGACCCGCTATTTGAGCCACCCGAACCGGCGCGTGTTCGTGGTGCAAGCGTCACATTTGAGCCGAGCGCCCGCACAGCATGGCACACGCATCCCCTCGGTCAGACATTGATCATTATGGCTGGCTGCGGCTGGGCGCAGCGTTGGGGCGGCCCTGTCGAGGAAATTCGGCCAGGTGACGTGATCTGGTTTGCACCCGGTGAGAAACATTGGCACGGGGCCACGCCCACGACCGCAATGACGCACATTGCCGTTCAGGAGGCACTTGACGGCAAGACTGTGGAGTGGATGGAACACGTCAGCGATGAACATTATCGGGTCTGACCGCTCGCTCGGTGAATGTCCAGGTAGTTGGGCGTCGAGCTTCTGCTCCACGACTTGACTTTTCGACTCCACAAGCTAATCAGTCAGCCGATAGCCGAACGGGAACTGAGGGTTGACTGAGGTGGCACAGTGAAGCTTCTGTTTTCGACTAACAGCGTGCATCCGCGCGACCGTCTCGCCTTTTGGCGCGAGGAGGCCACGAAGGCCTTGGTGGCCCACGAATTCAGCACGACAATCGGGCGAAACTACCATGGGCAGATCAGCGCCGCCTCGCTTGGAAACCTGGACTTGGCTGCGTTGCAGAGTGACGAAGCCCGGGTGGTGCGCTCGCAGCGCTGCATTAAGTTTGCCGACGACGACGATCTGCTTCTGTGTCGGCAAGTCAGCGGCAGTATGTGGATGCACCAGGATGGTCGTGAGGCGGCCAGTCGCCCTGGCGATTTATGCATCCTTGACCCGCGGCGCCGGTTTGCCCTCGATGCCACCACAAACACGCATATCCTGATTTTCAAGACTCCGCGGTCGGAGATGCAAGCGAGGCTAGGTGAGATCGCGAAATATACTGCGACGCCGATCTCGCTAGGGCAGCCGGTCGCGGCACTCGCTTCCGATTTTCTTGCCATGCTTCCCGCGCACGCAAACGCAATCAATAAAGCGACGGGCGCTATAATTGCGCATCAGGCTCTCGATCTTGCCGCACTTGCGTTCCAAACGGTGGGGAACACGGTTGCTCAGCTTTCCTCGCCTCGCGCAACAACGTTATTGCGCCTGAAATCGATCATCGAGACAAAACTGCACGATCCGGCGCTCAAGCCGGCGACTGTTGCGCAGGCCGCGGGGATCAGTGTCCGCTACGCCAATGCTTTGCTGGCAAACGAGGGCACTTCGCTTGAGCGCTACATCATGCTGCGACGCTTGGAACGCTGCCGCCAAGTGCTCCTGAACCCTGCGCATTTGTCACGTACCGCGAGCGAGATCGCCTATTCGTATGGGTTCTCCGACCTGTCGCACTTTACGCGTCGGTTCAAAAAGCAGTTCGGCTGCACGCCGAGCGAGATACGGCGCAAGCCGGAATCAAGCTGAGCAGGCAGATAAAATCTCAGGGGCGCTTGCGCAACAACTCGCCAAACACCGAGATCGCGAACGTCAGCATCCCCAGCAGCGCGATGCCTCCCGCTAATCCGGCAAGCGGCCCCCACGTCGCGCTGTCGCCGGTCTTGAGTAACAGCGTCAATGTCGGAATCATCATGAGCACGCCCGTGGCTATCAAGCCAAACGTGATCCAGGCTAGACGTGGCGAATACGTATCCCTGGTCAGCGTGTAAAATGTGCCGCAAAGTGCGAGCGTCACCCAGCCTATAAGATTTATGTGAGCGTGCACTGGCGCGTAGAGGAAATTGTTGGTGGCGCCCATGTATTCGCCCAAGCACATCCCGGCGATTACGAAAACGACACCCAAGGCAAAGAAGGCAGCAGCCACACGCGGCATTGTGTTTCCCCCCAATTCTACGCAATCGGCTTTTTGTCCGACGATGCCGATCAATCGGATAATGCCACATAACCTGGTAGCATTTCGGTCAGGCACGCGGAAGCGCAAGACGCCGGTCCTTGCTGCGCTTGGGGCAGGCGAGGTTGACCGCGGCTGTGTGTTGGCCAGGGCCATAGCCCGTTGGAAGTCGGGTAGTCGTTCCAAATCGGCTACGTGCCCTGGCCTAAAGCCTAATGCGTTGAACTCGCATTAGACCGTCCCCCCGGCGTCGGCGCGCCGAGTTTGCGGCAGGTAGTTTCATCAGCACGGGGACTGGCGCATTGGCTGAGAGAGCACAACGGGTTGACCCAACCGGCACTGACTGCCTCTAACCCATCCTCAGTTCTCGAAGGACGACGCGCACGGGAGAGGCGTGCCCGCTCCCGCGGTGACTAGCACGTCCGTCAGACAGCGACCGAGACCCTGCGAGCGAGATTTGGCGCAAGCCGTGATGAAGCCGAGGCGACACGCTTTCAGGACTCGTAACAGGCTAAGCGGCCCGGCGGCCCGGCGCTCAATCGGCCAAGCGGCTCCACTTGTAGGCTGCCGCCTAAAACGGGCCGCCTGGCAAAGTGTTTCGAGGCGTGGCGCTGCTGCCCTAGAGGCTTGCGGCAGGCTTAGGTAGCTTCGCCAGCATGAATCGCTGGCACCTATGGGCTCTCGCCGCTTTTAGCGGCAGCCTCCCCGCGTATGCTCATCACGCGGGTGGAGTCGGCAATGCGCTCGGTGCCGGGCCAATCATCACCATTTCGGCAGATACGCTTGATCAGGACCACAGCGTTGCCGCGGTCACCCTCAATTACCAGTCGCTCGGCGGCTTGGGCACTGAGACGCTGATGAGCGCAACGGCAGCCATGCCGCCAGGTTCACCCGAAAGCAACAACGTGCACGATCTGCGCAGCATCCAAGCCTACGCGATCTCCTATGCTTATGGCGTGACCAACGACTTCACGGTTGCGGTTGCTCTGCCCTACGTGCGCCGGACGGGCATTCGCGAGGCTGTCGAGCAGGACAACGACGAGCTTGAAGTCGAGAACTTCGGGCCCGCCGATGGCATTGGCGATCTCACGCTGTTCGGCCAGTACCGTTTCTTCAATCAGAACCATACCGAACTCGCAGCCCTGTTTGGCCTCACAACGCCAACGGGCAGGACCAATGCTCACACGGTGCAAGGTGAGCCCTTCGATGCCGAGTTTCAGCCGGGCACAGGCGCGTGGGAACCACTGATGGGACTTGCGTGGACGCACCACGAGGGAAAGTTGTCGTTCGACGCCAACGTTCTCTACACTCTCTCGACCGAAGGCATTGAGAGCACAACTCTTGGCGACCGCTTCCAGTATAATTTCGCTGCTCTCCTATCGCCTCACGTCTCTCGGCTCGGGCGAGCACCCCATGTTCCACGGGGCTGAGGCGCACGAAGAAAACGACGATGGCCATCACCACCACGAGCATGAGAGCACACGGCCATCGCTCGACCTGGTGCTCGAACTCAACGGCGAGTGGCACGCGGAGCAGGTAACCAACGGCATCGACGACCCGAACTCCGGCGGCAACACCATCTTCCTTTCGCCGGGGCTGCGCCTATCTCAAGACAAGTGGTCAGGCTTCGTCTCGGTGGGTGTGCCGATTGTCGATGATCTCAACGGCATACAGTCAGAGCCTGATTTGCGCGTCATTGCGGGTGCTACGTGGCTTTTTGAGCCGCCGGGGCCTTGAAGCGGGTGAACGACCGGCGGTCAGCCGTCCAACTTCTACGGATGCAGATCGGCAAAGCGGTAACGGGACCGGCGGGCAGTCGGGTCGATTAGTTCCCAAAAGCGACGCGCCGGACAGGCTGATAATCGGCAGATTGTCCGGTCGCCAAGCGGCCCGCCGGGCACACGGGCACCGGATCGATTGGCACAGGCGCGATGGTATCCCTCGGGTCGCCTATTGCCACGGGGAATACAAGCAGTTGATTTGTCATATTATTACGGCCGCGTCCCCACTTCCCCGCCGATTCTGGCGTTTGAAGATGGGCCGCTCTGCATGACGCCGCGCGTGCTGGAGGGGGCAGGCCGGAGAAGATAATTCTTTTGTCGCAAAATAGTGGGGAAGTGGGGAAACGGCCAAAATCCCCCGTGTTTTCGCCGCTTTGTTCTCCCCACACCCCAGGCTCGGAACGGGGAACGCGGGGAACTCCGATGTCGTAGCTCGTAACCGCCGTCGATGGCTTTGCTGCTCTAAGCCGCCGCAACTTTGCGTCGGCGAAGGCCGCGCGAAACATTCGGGTTGGGCGCGATAGCTTGAGGCGGCTGTCATTTTTCGCTCATTTGCGCCTGCTGGGTTTTGGACCTGATGCAGACCATTCGCTTCATGGTGCCGCCGATACTCTTAGGAACAGTCCGCAGGTAGCGCTTGCCGTCGCCATCGGTGACGATACCCCATTCCTCCGAGTGGCCCTGCCGCAGATGCTGAAGAAAAGGATCAACTCTCTGCGGTTGACCCACTGCTTTTGCCAGCGTTTCGCGGGTGAACCAGTACTCGAAGTAGCCATCCTCGTTTTGGCTCACAATAAATTTGCGATCACGTCCGAACTCACCGGCGGCGGGATTTGAAAAGATGAACTCAGAGAATGCTCGATGCGCGGCAATTGCTTCTATGCTGCCCTTTCCGCGTGCGTCGAACCAATCCATGAAGCACTTGTGCGCACCTTTGATTGCCGAGCCCTTTTGCCAGGGCAGTATCCCGAGCTCGATTGCAAGCTCTCCGACGGCCGCGCACAACGCAAATCGCTTGACTACCCTGCCTTCCTGATCTGCACCCGATATCTTGGCGGCATTCGTGTATTGTGCGTAGGCGTTATCCATGATCACCCGCACCCGTGTGACTGTGTGTTCCCGGTTGGAAATTAGGTGTTCCAGGAGCGCGCGACCATGGTGGCCGAAGCATTCGCTCGCAGCAGACGTCAATTGCTCGGCGAACTCTTTTGAACCTGCCGCGCCATGAAGGTCTTCGAACACACCTAAGCACTTTCCTGCGTCGGCCGGAATATCATGGATGCGGGCCGCAGCACCGGCGTCGTAAGATAGACTGCTGTCGCCTTCAATGTGCTCGCGGGTAGAGAGTTCGCCGTCGGAGAGAACCATCGTCCGGAACGTCAGAACGTCGCGCACATCCCGATTGCGGGTCATCGTCTGCTTACCCTTACCGTTACCAAGCATGTAGATCACTTGTTGGACAGCCATTGGCTTGCACTCCTTCAACTCCGAGCGAGTGAATAGGCCATCGTTGTGTGCCGCTGCGTCGCCCTCGACACCATTGTCCGTTCCACGCCACGAGCCGACCGTGCCTCCGTCCACGGCGTCGGCTCCGCTGCCCCACACCGAGGCTCCCATCCGCGTTGCAGTCGTCTTTCCTGAGGTAGATGGCCCGTAGATGTGAAAACCTCCTGGCTCCACGCCCGTGTCCTTTAAGAAAGGCGCCGCTAATGAAGCGCACACGTTTAACTCTAGTCGGCTGTTGTTCTCGCAGAGCTTGAAGATGCGTGCGTCGGCTTCCTCCTTGGTTCCGGTAGGCCCGTAACCTTTCAGAGGCTTGAATGAGATATCCGCATCCTGGTTGTCAGGCCCGATCACCTCGCCATTCGGCAGCACATATGACGCTCCATTCCAGCCCGCTTTTTCAAACAATGTGAATGCTTCCGGCGCTCGAACGGTCTTGAGAATGTTGAGCAACGTGTCGGGATCGCCGATTCTCGAACCATGTCTTAGAAGCTCGACCTGCCAGTTGCCGCCTCCGACGAGTGAGGTTCGGGCCAGCAACAGCGCGTTCCATGTACCGTCGGAAGCCTGCACCTTTAATCTAAGGTGAGGGTTGACGTGATCACCGTTGCTCCCTTCGGCGCAGACAATGATCGGGCTCGCTACAAAGACACAGAGGGTCTTGCTTTGACGGACGATGGTTCCCGAGTACACCCTTTTGAGCGAGCGGCCTAACTGCTCAGCAGCATTTTCGACGGCCAGAATTGACTGCGCCAACTGAGCGCTGATTTTGAATGGCGTCGAACTCGGCTTGGCGACCTGCCTGCTCCGCTTTTTGGGCGACATCATCCAGAGTATAGCGATTACAATCGAGGTGCGCGGCAACGCAGCAAGGTATGAGCGTCTTACCCTGTTCAATGCATGCATCAAGGTCGGGCACTTTATCCCAATCTTCGCCCGCGTCTTTACTCACTTCCTCGCGCGCGTTTTTCGCTTTGACCCGCTCCTTGATGAGCTTGAACTCAGCACTAACGGTGTTTACCGTCACATCCAGCTTTTTGGCCGCGCGTTTAAGCTCGCGCTCCTGATCAACAGGGCTAGCCTCGATTAAGGTCGCAAGCGCGCTCTCGCGTTCGGCGGCCGTGCTGTCTGGCCCGAGGCCGCCAATCCAATCGTAGCTCATCACACGTAGTTCCAGTCAACGGATCGCCGAAATGAGCGGAACTCGGGATGGTACTTCCGCGCGAGCCAGATCAACGTCGTCATCGTCGCCGGACGCGAATGATCGAGATCAAAGCCGTCCCAAATGGCGTCTACTTCTTTGGCGTCATACTCATCATAGTCACGCTCCGACCAAGAGTGAGCGAGCGCGCACCCTTCGTCCGAGCCCTGCGTCTCATGGAAAATCGCCGCCAACGCCTTGAACCAATCGGGGCGGGGAAGATCAGAAGGAATTGCCTTTAGGACGTGATGCAGATCAGCAAGATCGCAGGACGGCGTACCAGCCCAATCCGCGCGGCGGCGCGCGGCGTCTTCCCGGTGCTTGAGAATGGCTTCCTCCGCCTTCTCGTAGTCGGGCTGCCATTGCAAATATGAGCCGCGATGATGCTCAATGACGTGATCGACGGAACCGACGCGGCACGATGGGGCATAGTTGAGTCGGCCAGGATTACAGCAGGCAACATCGTAGTTGGTGCCGAACAGCCGTTCACCGATGGCATGATATATCGCCTTGTATCCGTCCTTTCCGACTACTTTGAACGGAATGGCCTGGGCAAGCGGGATAATGACCCGCGCCTTGTGCTCGCCGTCGTGCTCGACCACGCACGCATCGAACTCACGATCACACTGTCTGACGCGAACGGTCACGCCGTCGTTCGCGATGCGGATGTTGCTCAGGTGATCGTATTTGCGATGAGCAGCGCAGAACGCCGCCATCGCCTCGTTCGTCGGTGCGTCGGCGTAGCCATTAATATTTGCCCACTTGCGGTAGGATTTGGCCCCGATGGCAGTTCTCGTCTTCAAGTGGTTGAAGGTCGAATAGATGACAGCTTCGAGCCCTGAAGCTGCAACGGCGCGGGCAACCTCCGAAAACGTTAACTTGCCATCGATGTCATAGGCTAGGCACGAGACGGACACGACGTGCTCGTCGCACTTGCCGCCGTCCAAACAAGCGAAGATGTAAGCGGAGCCATCCTTTTGAAGCTGCGTAGTGTGCTGCGATAGCTCCAAATTGCGGAATAGGCTCCAACTCAGATTCTCAAAGACGGTCGGATTTGCGTGTGCGTTTGAGCAGACCGCGACCGATATGAGCACGTCTGAAGGCGTTAGCATTTGACTTCTCCATGTTGGTCCTTAGGAGAAGTCGTATGTTCCCTGGTGGACAGCAAACAGCGGTAGCGAAGTCCACCAGTCTATGGAGGCGGTATCTCGAAATCCTCGTCGTCAGAAACGCCGTCCATCGATTTGCTGAACCGTATGAGCGCCGCTCGCACGCGGCGTTCTTCGGCCCTCGCTCTCTTTTGCTCAATATGTTTGCGTTTTGCCGCAGAGTCAGGAGGACGCTGAAGGGCGTCGCGCAATGTTTTCGAGCTAATTCCTTTGAACTCGTCGTCCACTGCGTGGAGCGCTTCGGCGATGCTTCTCTCCGAAGCCTTCATCCCCCGATATTTAAGCCAGCGGCGCGCCTTGATGGCTCGCGCCCTAAGTACGCCATCAGCAAGCTGATCTTCCGTGCCTTCAATAAGAGCATCCACAAGCTCTCTAAGAGCTTCGACGTTCTTTACCTTGACGCGATTATCAGGCACTGCCGTCTTGAACTCAAACGCCCTCTGAAAACGCTCTCGCATCATTCGAATTAAGAGCTTTTGCTCGTCGTCAGGGCTCCGCCAAGGCACGCCGTACAGAGCGAAAACGGCCTTGAAGCGCGCGTCGCATTGCGCGTCAATGTCTTTGCGTGGGTTGATCGGTTGGCGCAGGAGTGCTGGAACTTTCATTACGTATGTCCTTAAGCACTTGGGCCGCGATTAAACTTGATGCCGTCAAGAAGCTCCGCACGATGACACAGCAATTTCATATTGGCGGCCTCTGCCAAGTAGCCGCTTCCATAACGACCTGCCATGCCAGAAACTGTTTGCCCCAATATTCGGAGTCGAGTTCTCTGTTTCAGCGGGGGCGACTTCTTTCACGCGATCCGAAAACGTATGCCTCAGACTATGAAAACTCAGCTTGGGACGCTTGACCCCGATTGCACGTAAGTGACGGCCAAATGCTTTGGAGGGCGCATCAGAGAACCGGCCCGAAGAATGTTGGGTGATGCCAGGAAAAAGCAGATCGGTCTGCTTCGAGACGTAGTCGAGGAAGCCCATCTCGATCAGCGTTTTGTGAATCGGGACTGATCGGACGCAGCCGCAGACTTAAGACGCATATCGGTGGTAAACTGGATGTAGTGAACATCGCCATGTTGCTTGACTTGCTTCTTTGTTAACTGCGCCAACTCATTCAATCGCGCACCGGTGTAGAGACTTAGCCAAGTCAACCACTTCAGATGACCTGGCATGTTCGACCCGAGCAGCTTTGACAATTCCTCTGTGGTGAAGGGATCACGCTGCTCGTTGGCGCGTGCGCGCTTTGGAAGCCCCTTCGTCTGAAAAGTGATGCTGACTCCACCGTACCGTTCGTGAGCATCAGCAAACACAGTGGAGAGCAGTCGAATTTTTTTTCTAATGCTCTCCGCCGACTGCCTTGGAACTCTCTCGTCCTTTGCGGCCTTCGCCGCGGCGAGGATATCGAGATGTCTTAGCTTCCTGTCTTTCCGCCAGTTCGCTGGCAAGCAGAGTAGTGCATCTAAATAGGTGATTGCGTTAGTCTTCGTGTATGTTGTGACGGGCTTGTCACCACCTGCGATTGCAATGAAGTCGCGCACTATGGATCGTATCAGGTGCCTGTAATCCCCTGTCAACTCTCCACTCCGTCGAGCTAGATAGGCATTGGCGTGCTCACTAAGGCTCGGAACGCCAGGTGGCTGTTGTTGTATGCCAGTTTCAAGTGCGAGCGCTTCATCATCGGCAATCATCTCTTGCAGCACCTTGACCCTGTTTCGCGCAAGGGACGTGAGGGCACGCTGACGATCTGCTACTTCGCCGTGACCTTCCGAGGCAAGATGATCTAACAGCCATTCTTCGCTTTTAAAATAATGGACAATAGCGTTCGCCTTTGCGTCCTCCAATGCGCCCATAAGTCGATCTCGATATTGTTGGGCAAGTTGAACGGTATCTCCCCAAAACCCTGCTATGTGCTCCCTGCGAAACGTTCGCTCGCCATCGTACAGCCGCTCACGTTGCAGCCTACAGGCATCCTCCAAAGTGAGCAGAAGCGCTTTGTTGTAAGGGGCGCCGGTTGCCAATTTCGCATACTCTGCCTCGAACTCAGCTTGCAGATCGGCATAGACGTTGAGCCGACGACGGAAGGCCTCGGCTTTATCGCGCGTCCCTAAGGTGCGGCTTGTGTGCGTCCCCTTGAACCTTCCGCCGCGCGCTTCAGGGGGCACACGAACTCGGATTTCGTAGCTCAAGGCCCCCTTGCGCTTCGTCGGCTTCGGTAGGTCTTTAGGGTAAGCGAGCGACATGCCACGACCTCCACTGTGCAGCGGGTGTGTGCAGCAGGTATGGTGCCAGAAAGGCAGTAAATACGGGGTTTCAGTAGGTTAGGAGCCATTTGGTGCGGACGGAGGGAGTCGAACCCTCACGGGCCTTTCAGCCCTCAGGATTTTAAGTCCTGTGTGTCTACCAGTTCCACCACGTCCGCTGAGACCGGCCGGCGCCTTTATGCGGCGCTTCGGGCGGCCGGCGCAATGCTCCCACTGCCCGCCGCCCCGCCGTGCCGGATTGCGGCCAGCATCAGCACGTAGAGCAGGAGCCCGTTGAGCGTATGCCATAAGAAGTGCGTGCCGACGCCGCGGCCTCCCCGCACCGCCCAGGTGCACACCTCCAGATCGATGGTGCGGAAGGTCATGGCGGCGAGGAACAAAAGCGCGGCGGCGAAGAGATAGCCCGCCGCGCGGTGCCCCTGGACCAGAAGCAGGCCGCCGACCAGCACCAGCGCGGCGAATGCGGGCGAGTAGCCGAGCGTGCCGTTGAAGCAGCGCTTGCCCGCGCCGCGCGTCATCGGCAGGAGCTCGTTTGAGCACTGGATGCCCTGCATGTAGCGGACGGACGCATAGAACGCGATCAGCGCGCCGATGACGAGTATCCACGGCAGCCCGGCAAAGCGGCGCAGCGCGTAGCCGAGGTAGGCCAGCATGAACAGCGAGATCGGGATCGTGTCGAAGGGGATCGCCCACACGGTTGCGTAGGTGTGGAAGAGGAAGCTGCCCGTCCCGATCGCGAGGATGAGCGCTATCATGAGCCACTCGAAGAGCGCGTAGTCGCGGCGGGGTGAGCGCGCGAGCTGCCAGGCGGCTATCAGGCCCGCGATGATGAAGGCGCCGTTGGAGATGGCGTTGAGCGGCTCGGCCCAGAACGAGGGATCGCCTCCGCGCTCGCAGTAGCTGTAGACCTTGCTCCAATCCATTCCTGCTAACCCCTCACCCGGAAGCTCATTGCATTCGCTTCCGACCTCTCCCTCAAGGAGAGGTGAGACACCGTTTGCAGCGCTCCAACTTCACCTCTCCCAGAGGGAGAGGTCGTGAGCCCGGCGTCAAGCCGGGCGAGCGGGTGAGGGGCGGAAAGCCCGCAGCGAGTCGCGCGCGCGCCGCAGTCGCAGGTGGGAGGCTGCATCGCGGCAAGGTTTATGGCGACACGCCTTCCGCGCCTGTACGAGCTTGCGCGGCCGACAGACCGGCGAGATATTCGCGCCATGGAGAGGCCGATCACCAGATCGCTGCTGGCAACCTTCATCGAATACGCGGCGCGCGACTGCGTCACGCCGATCGAGTGGTCGCGCTTCATGGTCAACCACTACGGAGACGAGATCATGGAGGCCGCGCGGGTCGACTG
Source organism: uncultured Alphaproteobacteria bacterium (assembly GCA_963817485.1). Taxonomy (GTDB): domain Bacteria; phylum Pseudomonadota; class Alphaproteobacteria; order Rhizobiales; family Hyphomicrobiaceae; genus Hyphomicrobium_A. Next base: position 411,103 of record CAWFOR010000005.1, read on the forward strand.
CGTGCGCATCCTGCAAAGCGCGCCTCGAGGCGGACTCGCAAACGCCGATCTCGATCGGCTCTATGCGATCGCGGACGAGTTGCGCGCGGCCGACAAGAAATGAGCCGGACCGCGGCCGCTACTCTTTCTTCTCCGGTGCCACGACGCGGATGTGCAGCTCGCGCAGCTGCTTGGGCAGCACCTCGGACGGCGCACCCATCAGCAGATCGTTCGCCTGCTGGTTCATCGGGAACAGCGTGACCTCGCGCAGGTTCTTGGCTCCGACCAGCAGCATGACGATGCGGTCGATGCCGGCCGCCATGCCGCCGTGCGGCGGCGCGCCGTACTGGAACGCGCGGTAGAGGCCGCCGAAGCGCGCCTCGACCTCGGCCTTGCCGAGCCCGGTGATCTCGAAGGCCTTCACCATCGTATCGGGGCGGTGGTTACGCACCGAGCCCGAGGCGATCTCGAAGCCGTTGCAGACGATGTCGTACTGGTGCGCCTTGATCTTGAGGCGGTCCTCGTCGCTCTTTGCGGCTTCCAGCGTCGCGAGCCCGCCTTGCGGCATCGAGAACGGGTTGTGCGAGAAGTCGATCTTCTTCTCCTCCTCGTTCCACTCGTAGAACGGGAAGTCGACGATCCAGGCGAGTGCGAATTTGCTCTCGTCGATGAGCTTGAGCTCCGTGCCAATGCGCGAGCGGGCTTCGCCGGCGAACTTGTAGAACTTGTCCGGGTTGCCGGCGGCGAAGAACACCGCGTCGCCGTCGCCAAGACCAAGCTGGACGCGCAGGCTTTCTGAACGTTCGGGACCGATGTTCTTGGCGATGGGCCCTGCCGCCTCGAGAATTTCGAGTGTGGGCTTATACTCTGCCGGCGTCTTGCCGGGCTTCGTAACATCTCTCGAACTCGGCCTGTTGGCCCGGTGTGGCACTGCGCCAAAAGATGTAGGCGAGCCCCGGCTGGCCCTCGCCCTGTGCCCAGGAGTTCATGCGGTCGCAGAACGCGCGTGAGCCGCCGTCCTGGGCGGGGATTGCCCACACGCGCACCTTGGGGTCCTTCTCGATCATGCCGGCGAAGATCTTGAAGCCCGAGCCGCGGAAATGCTCGGTCACGTCGGCCATCTCGATGGGGTTGCGCAGGTCCGGCTTGTCGGTGCCGTATTTGCGGATCGCCTCGTCGTAGGGGATGCGCGGCCATTGCTGCGTGACGGATTTCTTCGCTCCGTCTGCATGCACACCGGAAAACTCCTCGAAGATGCCGGTGATGACGGGCTCCATGGCGGCAAAGATGTCGTCCTGCGTCGACGAAGCTCATCTCGACGTCGAGCTGGTAGAACTCGCCCGGCAAACGATCAGCCCGCGGGTCCTCGTCGCGGAAGCAGGGCGCGATCTGGAAATAGCGGTCGAAGCCCGACACCATCAGGAGCTGCTTATACTGCTGCGGCGCCTGCGGCAGCGCGTAGAACTTGCCGGCATGGATGCGCGAGGGCACGAGGAAGTCGCGCGCGCCTTCGGGCGAGGACGCGGTCAGGATCGGGGTGGAGAACTCGAAGAAGCCGGCTTCGACCATGCGCGTGCGGATCGAGGCCGTGATCGCGAGCCGCTGCATGATGTTCTTGTGCAGGGTCTCGCGCCGCAGATCGAGAAAGCGGTACTGCAGGCGCAGATCTTCCGGGTAGTCGGGCTCGCCGAACACCGGGATCGGCAGCTCCTTTGCCGCCGAGAGCACCTCGATCTCGGTCGCGAACAGCTCGACCTCGCCGGTCGGGAGCTCGGCGTTGACAGTGCCCTCGGGGCGCGCGCGCACGCTGCCGTCGACGCGGATTACCCACTCCGAGCGCACCGTCTCCGCCGCCTTGAACGCCGGGCTGTCGGGATCGGCCACGACCTGCGTGATGCCGTAGTGGTCGCGCAGGTCGATGAATAGGAGCCCGCCGTGGTCGCGCACGCGGTGCACCCAGCCCGAGAGGCGCGCGGTCTTGCCGATGTCGGAAGCGCGCAGCGCGCCGCAAGTGTGCGAGCGATAGCGGTGGAGCGGCGCATCCGCGCTCGCCGGCGCAGGCGCGACCGCTTGCCCCTTGCCCTGCTTTTTCGCTTTAGAGTCTGCCATTCCGCCGCCCGCTCTAACGATCATTCCATGCCATAAGTCGCGGGAAAAGCGCATGAGGTCATCGGGTTGTCAAGGCTCGCCACGATGTCGCGCGGGGAACGACTAAGCGCCAGACGGCCGGACTGTTAGGTTGCGTTGCATGGATCGCTTTAAGCCCGCAACCACCCGCCGGCGCGTCATCCAGGGGCTGACCGGCATCGCGCTCTCCGGCGGTGCCGCGAGTCTGCGCGGGCACGCCTCAGCCGCGGACAAGCAAGCGTGGCTCACACTGCCGCCGACGCCGCCACTGCCGCCGACGGATCGCAGCGGGCTCGCCGAGGTCAACGGAACGCGATTGTTCTACGCGCAGTTCGGCCAGGGAGAGCCCGTGCTTCTGTTGCACGGCGGCATGGGGAGCTCGAACTATTGGGGCTATCAGATCGAGAGCCTCTGCGCGAAGACCAACCGGTGACCGTCATGGACACGCGCGGACACGGGCGAAGCCCGGTCACCTCGAGCGCCTTCGGATACGAGCTCTTCGCCGACGACGTAGTCGCGCTGATGGACTATCTGCGGCTGCCGAATGCATCGATCGTCGGCTGGAGCGACGGAGCCGTCACCGGTTTGCTCACGGCGATGCGCCGGCCCGACCGCGTTGCGCGCCTGTTCACCTTCGGCGCCAACTTCAGCGCCGACGGCGCGAAGGCCGGCGGCGGGCGCACGCCGGTGTTTGCGGCCTATTCCAGCCGCTGCAAGGCTGAGTACCGTACGTTGTCGCCCGAACCCGATAAGTGGCCCGAGCTGATCGCTGGCCTCAGGGCGACCTGGCACAGCGAACTCAATATCACCAAGGGCAAGCTCGGCACGCTCAAGTGCCCGACGACGATGTGCGTCGGCCAATACGACGAGATCATCAAGTGGGAGCGCGCACAGGAAATGGCGCAGGCGATACCGGGCGGCCGGTTCGTGCTCCTGCCTGATGTCAGCCACTTCGGGATGCTGCAGAACCCGGAACAGTTCAACCGGGCGCTGGCGGAGTTCCTCGCCGGCTAGCCGCGGCGCCAACGTCGGCACAAAAAAAGACTGGCCCCGACCGTGTCGGGACCAGCCCCCCGCTCAAAGTTCGAACTTAGACCTCAGTGGCCCCAGTTGAACTTGTAGACAATCTCGCTCGTCGCGGTCTCGACGACCGGATCGAATTTCAGGTTGGCGACAGGCACGCCGCCGACGGTTTCGCTGCGAAGGTCCTTGCTGTAGTCCGAATAACGAACCTCGCTGCGCCAGAACCATCCGCCGTGCATCGCCACTTCCAAGCCACCGCCGAGGAACCAGCCGCCGGCGTCATAGCTGTCGAGGCGTCCGCCCGGAGTGTCCAGGGTCACACCTCCGAAATGCGTCTGCGTATAGCCGACGCTCCAGTAGTTGAGGACATCGGGCGTCATCAGCCAGCCGGCGCGGGCACCAACGAACCAGGTCGAGTCGTTGTTGGTCTTGCCCGTGTTGCCGAACCCGTCATCGAGTCTTCCCGTTATGCTGGAGAAATCGTAGTTGAACAGGACGCCGACCACGATCTTGTCGCCGAACTGGTAGTCGTAGCCGACACCGACCTCGCCCAACCAGCCTCTGCCGCCGTGGTCCGTCTTGCCGGCGCCGCCAGCCGCGTCTGTCTGCGTCTGCGCATCATACAGGCCGTAACCGACACCGCCGTTGGCGTAGAAGCCGGTCCAGTTGGAGACCTGCAGGTTGACGGGCGCCGCCATTCTCGGGGCGGGCTCGTAGCCGTCGGCGCGCGCAGCAGCGGCAACAGCGAAAATCAGAGATGATGCGAGAGAAATGCGGAGAAGTTGCCGGTGCATGGATGCCCCCTGGGAATCGGCTAACTACGTTCAGGACAACACGCACGTCGTACTCGGGGCCTATTGATCGCGAACGGTTGAGGCGCGCAAGCGGGGCCGCCACTAATTTCGTTGGATGGATTCGGCAATATTGTCGAGAAGTCCCGGACAGCCGCATTGGCTTGCTGGTTGAACGTTGCATTTCGGCGACATAGGTCAGCGCGCAGTTCTGTGCATAAAGCCGCCGCGGTGTTGGCGCTCCGCCATCGACCGGCGCGGGCGCGCGCCGCCAAGGCGAGCAGCTCAATTGTAGACGTAGGTGATGAGGAACGTGCGGTCGGCAACGGTCGCGCCCTGCGGGGGGAACGGAAAGCTCGACTGCTGGGCCGAGAACATCACGCCGTCGTCGAGATCGCGGATGCCGGCCGGTTTCACAAGCTTCAGGCTGGCGATGTTGCCCCGCTCGTCGAGGATGAGCTTGATGGTGAGGCGCCCCTTGATCCCGGTTGCCGGCGGCATCGTCTTCTTTAGCGCGCGGATGACCCCGCGCCCGAAGTCGTCGTTGGCGCCCGAGCGCGTGATCCCGGGCGGGCGACCCACTGCCGAGGAGGCGCTTCCGAAGTTATCGAACGGCTGCGCCATGCTCATCTCCTTGGGAAGCGAGAGATCGAGCTCGGTGGGCGGCTTTAGCTCCAACTTCTTTGCGGCTTCAGCTTCGGCCTCTGCCTTCTTCTCCTTGGCGTCCTCTTTCGCGCGCTCGGCCTGCGGAGGAGCCGATTGCGGCTTCTCCTTCTCGATCGGCAGCAGGCTTGCCGGCTGATCTGCCGGGGCGGCCTCGGCCGGCTGCTCCGCCTTCTGCTCGGGGGGCTTCTCTGCCGGCTGCTCAGCCTTCTGCTCCGGCGGGGTCTTCTCTACCGGCTGCTTTGCCTCGGGCTGCGGCGGAGGACTCTCCGGGGCGGGCGCGGATTGCGGCTGCGGTGGAGGCACCTGCGCGCCGGGCGGAGGGCTGTTCCCGGTGCTGGTCTCGCGGCTCTTGAGATCAGCCTCGTCGACGAGCTCTACGTTGATGGCGTCGGGCGCGCCGCCTGCCTCGCCGAGATAACGCGGCGCGTGCCTCGCTACGCCGATGATCAGGACGGCATGGACGGCGGCAGCGCACGCGAGCCCGATCCAGAAGCCGCGCGACCAACGATCGCGCCGCCCCGTTTGCAGTCGCGCGGGCGCGTTGACGCTGTCGGCGGTCAGCACGATGTCGTCGGCGCTCATTCTGCTTGTCTTGCCCCGATCGTCACAACGAAGGCAATCCACAATACCGGCTTGCCGCTTTCATGGCATCGGGCGGATGCGCGCGGGTCGAAATCGCGGTGCAGATCGCCCGTCGTTGCTCGCTGGCGGCCATCCGCGCCGGCGGCAAGGTGCGCTCGCAGCGGCTGTGGAAGGCGCGGGGAAAACCAGGCCCGCATCGCCGACCCTTCAGGATGAGGCGCGCATTCGAACCGCTCAGCATAAGAGAAATCTCTCTCCACGAGAGATGTGGACAATAGCAACCCTCGTGTGCGTAACCCGCGGCCCACTGATTGTTGTGCGCCAAGGCCCCGTGATAGCGGTGCGACTAGTGGCGTAGCCCACTCTAGAGGGGCGGACATAACGAACGAATTAAGTAGGGGGTCCGTGTCTTGAAACAGTCAGTTCGCATAATTGCATTCGTCGCGGCGGTTGCGTTGGTCACCTGCGCAGCCCGCGCCGACGGGTATTGGCCGCAATCGACGCCCCGCGTGCAGGGGCCGCTTCCATGGACAGGCCCATACGTCGGCCTCAACCTTGGCTATGCCTGGCACCATCTCACCGGCGTCTACGACAACTTCAACAACCCGACGTTCCTATCGGGCGCCGAGCCGAACGGCGCGCTCGTCGGCGGCCAGCTCGGTTACAACTGGCGCATGGACTGGTTCCTGCTGGGTGTCGAGCTCGACGCCGATACGGGCGCCGATTCAAATACGGTCACCGACACTCTGACCGGTGGCCAGATCACCGGCAGCCTGAGCTACCTCGCCAGCGCGCGTGCACGCATCGGCGTGCTGTGGGGGCCGGTACTGTTCTACGGCACCGGCGGCGTCGGCGCCGCCCGCTACACCTTCAACGAGGGGAGCAGCACCTTCAACGCCAAGCAGCACCTCGAGGATACGGCGGCGGTCTACGGCGGCGGCCTTGAGTGGATGCTTGCCTACGGGGTGTCGCTGCGGACGGAGTATCTGCGCTACGACATGACCGATAACGTGTCGCTCTCGCCGGGGCTCCTCGGCGTCGACGCCGGCGACTTCATCAAGTTCCGCGACATCGATGTCGTGCGCGCGGGGGTGAACGTCCGGCTGGCGCCGTAGTCATCGCCTGGACGATAAGCCCGACCCAAACTGTCGACAGTATTACTAAGGAGCGGCGCAGAATCCTGCGCCGCTCCTCTTTTATTGCGATGAGAAAAATTAATTGCGGGGAATTCGGTTGCGGCTTTTTCCATTTTCAAGTGAAGTGATCGCGTTTGATTGCAAACCATCAGAACAACCAAAAATTCATTGCTTCCCGGAAAAGTTTCGGCGCGATTTTTTGGGGGGTTTCCAGCAGGAGCATCGATTGCGGCACCCCACTCCAATTGAGGTGGTCAATGGATTCAACACGGCATGGGCTCGGGGCGACATCGAAGAGGCGATAAGCTACATCGCTGAGGATTGCGTCTACGAGCTGCATATCTCGGACGAGGCGCTAGCCTTCGGCGGTGAAACAGCCGGGCGCGAGAAGATCGCCGCCGTGCTCCGAGCAGATCCGCAAGGATTTCGAATACATCCTCTACCGCCCGTTCAAGCTCAACGCCGACGGCGACACCGTGCGCCACCAGGTGGAGTTCATGTACCGGCACCTGCAGAGCGGCGAGGTTCTGGAGGGCCGTTTTCGCATGGTGATGCAGGTGAGGGACGGCCTGATCGTGCGCGCCGACGAGTATCACGACCGCGCCAAGGTCGAGGCCTTCCTTCGGCTCGTCGCAAAAAGGGAGCAAGAGGGCGAAGGCTGACGCTCAGAGGGCACGCGCGCGCAGCTCGGGCCGGGACTCGCCCGGCGAGCAGCCGAACTGGGCCTTGTAGCGCCGCGTGAAGTGGGAGAGATCCGAGAACCCGTGCGAATAGGCGATGTCGCCTGCGGTACGGCCGAGCTGCAACGGATCCTCGAGCGCCTGGCGGCAATGCTGGAGGCGCCGCAGCATGATGAAGCGCTCGAGCGACGTGCCCTCGTGCGCGAGCAGCGCGTTGGCGTAGCGGACGCTGATGCCCGCGGCCGCCGCAACGTCCGCCGGCTTCAGAGCGGGATCATGCAGGCGCGTTTCGATGATCGACTTCAATCGCAGCAGCGTCGTGGTGCGCGTCGAGGAGAGCTGAACGGGAGCGCCGACCCCGGTCTCAAACGCGAGCGCGACAAGATCGAGCACCTGCTGCGCAATCTTGGGAGCCCATCGCGGGATCGATCGCATCGGCGCGCACCGCGATCATGCCGAGAAATTCGGATGCCAGCGTCGTAACCGGCGCGGCCTGTGCGGGCATCGGCTCGCCGTGTAGGAGGCGATCTCGCCCAACCGCGCCTGCACCTCCCAGCGTGGAACCTTGAACGCGACGGATCGATGCCGGAGCCGACGTCGAGCGCAAAGGGGCGGCGCGGATCGACCAAATAGACGTCGCCGGGGGCGGTCGCGGCATCGCGACCGTCCTGGTAGACGCGGATGGCCCCACGACCTGCCGGCAGAGCAGCATGTCGTCGTCGTTGGCGCCGGCGAGGCGCTGTTGCGTCCGCTCGACCAGGCACTCGTCGCACTCGAAGGAGGCGAGATCAAGGACGCCGAGCGAGGCGACACTGATCTCGCCGTGGAAGCCGCGACCGACGCGCGTGCTGAAGTCGTGCGCCACGTAGACCTTCGAGGCCTCCTCGCGCCAATAGGCCAGGCGGTCGCGGGCGTGCACTCTCGCGGTCGAGAAAGCGGTCTTCATGTCGCAGGCTCGTGTGCCGCTTCAGTCAAATACTTATACCGCCTCAGTCAAACGCAAGGACAACCGTCTGGTATCTGATGTTTGTAAGTTACCGCCGAGTGGGGCGCGAAGATTGTCGGCCCCACCCTTTGAGGTTGAAGATGCATTTTTATCAGACTGAGCGGGTAGCTCTCTTCATAGATGGCGTCAACCTTTATGCCACGGCGAAATCGCTCGAGTTCGACATCGACTACAAGCGATTGCTTATGTTGTTCGGGCAGCGGGCTCAGCTCGTGCGCGCGTTCTACTACACAGCACTTGCCGACGATCAGGAATATTCGTCGATCCGTCCGTTGATCGACTGGCTCGGCTACAACGGCTTCACCGTCGTGACCAAGCCGCTCAAGGAGTTCACCGACGCCTCCGGTCGCCGCAAGGTCAAGGGCAACATGGACATCGAGCTCGCGGTGCAGGCAATCCAGCTCGCGCCATCGCTCGATCACATCGTGCTCTTCTCCGGCGACGGCGACTTCCGCAGCCTCGTCGCCGACCTGCAGCTCAGGGGAAAGCGCGTCAGCGTCATCTCCACGCTGCAGTCGAGCCCGCCGATGATCGCCGATGAGCTGCGCCGCCAGGCCGACCAGTTCATCGACCTTGCCGATCTCGAGCCGATCATCAGCCGCGAGCCCTCGACGCGCAACACGCGTGCGCCCAATGGGCAGGGCCGAACCGCGCGCGCGAAGGCGCCGGCAACCGATACCGAGACCTACGAAAGCGTCCCCGACGACGAGCTCTGAGGGGACGCTCACGCCGCCGTTCGGCGTTGCGAGACGAGATCCCAGGCGACGTTGATCTGCTGCATGCGGCGCTGGCGTACGCGCCGGTCCGCCTCCGAGCGCGCGAGATCGGGGTGCCAGCTCTGGCGCATGCCATCGACGATCTTCTTGACCGCAGCGAGCGAAGCGTCGGGTGCGGCACCGAGAAGCTCCAGCGCCTCCGCGTAGGTCGTCGGCATCGGCAGATCGTCTGGCGAAACAAACCCGGCGTTACCGGGCAGCAGCTGCGGCGGCGCCTGCACCGCCGGCGGCGCGGCTCCGGCATGGGGCGAGAGCGAGACCGACGTACCCTTCGGCGCGCCGTCGAGCGAGATGCTGGCAATGTCGCGCGTCGAGGGCGGCGGCAGGCGCTTCGGCCCCCGCGCCCAGCTCCAGAGTGCGCTCACGGCAAGGCCGGTGATGGACAGCAGCACCGCGGCGGCCGCGGCGAGCATCACCGTTGTCTTTTGGTCGTAGGCGGCAGGCGTCGGCAGCGAGGCTGTCTCGGTCGGAGCGGGGCCGGCAACGGGCGCGGTTAAGGCGTCCTTGGCCGCCGTCTCGGCGCCGGAGGTCGTCTCGCTTGCGGCGGCGACGCGGAGCTCGGGCTTCTCATCCGGGCTTGCGGATTTCGCAGGCGAAGTGGCCAGTGGAGGTGAAGGCGATGCCGCCGGCCCGGTTGCAGCGCCCGGTCCGTTGATGATCGTCGGCGTCACGCTGCTGCCCGGGACCGCCGCCGTTGGCGCCGCCGCATTGGCGGCATCGCGAACCGCAGCCACCTTCGTTGCAGGCGCGGGCGCGGCGGCGGGTGCGGTGGTCGCAACCGCAGCCGGCACCGAGGCGGGCGGCGCCTCCTGCTTGCGCGGGGCGCGCTCGGGCAGCGCCGGTATCTTCTCATACGCAGGGGGAGCCGCACGCGTGACGGTCGCGGGCGGGAACGGCGCCTGCGCGACCTCGTCCTCCGGCGTGCCGGTGAACGTGACCGGGATGCCGAGCGCCGGCGCGTAGCCGGGCGGCAGGGTCACGACGCGCGCGCCGTCATCGGCGCCGTAGTCATTACGTTGGTAGCGGTTCCGCCACCAGCCAGGGCGCCCGAAGGTCGGGCGATCGTTGGTCCACATCGGACCCATGGCGAGATGAAAGCTACCGCCCTCGACCCACGCATCTCGCCCGACGGCGCGTGCGCCGGCGGCGGCCGCGTCGATCCAGGGAACGCGCACGCCCGAGCAACTGAAATCGAAGCGGTGCATGTGCCAGCTCCGGCAGCGGGTCGGATCGACCGGCGAGCAGGCGGTGTAGATGTCGCGCTCGTGGCGGCCATAGACCTCGTAGGAACGGTCCTCCGAGGGGCGCATCTGCACGCGCTCGCCGTCGAACTGGCAGTTGAACGGCATGGTGAGGCGCTCGGTGGCGAGCGCAGGACCGCTTGTCGCCAGCGCCAACAGGAGAAGACCCGTACCCGGAGATGAGAGGATGCGCATGTGGCCCCACTTGCTCGATCAGCAATCCACCGCCCAAGGAAGGCCGCAAGAGCTTGACATCATTGTGGCATTCCGCGCACGCAGGGGACCGTTCCACGCGGTCGAACGGGCTTTTTGTTGGTAACGCAGGAGCACCGGCCTGCGAATGTGCCCCAGAACGTCGAGTTTTCCGCCGCGGCACAGAGAGCAGGTCAAATGCGCGCAGCACCGTTCGGACTTCTTGCCGCAACGCTGGCCGCGGCCTGTATGGGCGCGACCGCCGAGGCCGCCCCGCGCGCCGTGGTCGAGCTATTCACCAGCCAGGGTTGCTCGTCGTGTCCCCCCGCAGACGAGCTGCTCACCAAGCTCGCGCGCGAGCCCGACCTGATAGCGCTGTCGCTGCCGGTCGACTACTGGGATCGGCTCGGTTGGAAGGACACCCTGGCGCGCCACGACTTTACGGAGCGACAGAGGGCCTATGCCGACAAGCGCGGCGACGGCATGGTCTATACGCCGCAGGCTGTGATCAACGGGCGCGAGGCCGCCGTCGGCTCGCATCGCTTCGGCATCGAATTGGCCGCCTCCGCGACGGCAGCGGGCCTGACGGTTCCGCTCGACGTTGCGAGCAAGCGGGACGGCATCGTCGTGTCCATCGGCGCCGCACCTGCCGGGGCTGCAACGCACGCAACCGTAGTGCTCCTGCCGTTTTACGCCTCGCGCGAGGTTGCCATCGGGCGCGGCGAGAACGCGCACGCCAAGGTGACCTATACCAACGTGGTACGCGACATCGTTGCCATCGCCGATTGGAACGGCGAGGCCCTACAGCGCGCCGTGCCGCGCGAGACACTCAAGGGCTACGACGGCGTCGTCGTGCTGCTGCAGGAGGGATCGGTCGCCAAGCCGGGCGCCATTCTCGGCGCGGCGCGCGTTACCCTGCGTTAAGACGCTGCCCGAATTCCGCGCCGATGCGCAGGTTAATCTTGGCGCCCTGAGGTACGGGTTCGCTGTAAGGGCTCGTAAACCCGAGTAACGGCACGGTGGGGAGGCGCAAACCCCAACCGCGTACGAGAGTAGCTCAAATGCGCGCATCGCCAATTCGGATCGTCACCGCGGCCATCGCTGTGGCCGGCCTCACCGCTGGCGCCCAGGCCGGTCCGCGTGCCGTCGTGGAGCTGTTTACCAGCCAGGGCTGCCCCTCATGCCCGCCGGCGGACGCGCTGCTTACCAAACTCGCGCGCGATCCCGACCTGATCGCACTGTCGCTGCCCGTCGATTACTTCGATCAGCCCGGCCTGAAGGAGAAGCTGTCGCGTCACGCCTTCACCGAGCGCCAAGAGGCCTATGCCGATGCGCGCGGCGACGACGACCTCTATACTCCGCAGGCGATCGTCAACGGCCGCGAGCAGGCCTTCGGGTCGGAGCGCCAGGAGATCGAGGATGCTGCCGCCGCGACCGCATCGAGCCTGCGCGTACCCGTCGAAATCGTGCGCGGCCCCGACGGCATCGTCGTCACGGTCGGCGCTGCGGCCGGCAAGGAAAGCGCTCAGGGTAAAGTCGTTCTGCTGCCGTATGTAGCTGCCCGCGACGTCGCCGCCGGGCGCGGCGCGCGGCACAAGATGACCTTCACCAATGTCGTCGGAGACATCCGCGTCCTCGGCGCTTGGACCGGGGCACCGATGTCGCAGACGGTGCCCGCGGACGCACTCAAGGACTACGACGGCGTAGCCGTGCTGCTGCAGCAAGGCTCGGTGGCGAAACCCGGCGCCATCCTCGGTGCCGCGAGCGCCTCCCTTCGCTAGGACCGCGCGCGACGGGTCGCTGGATCAGGGGCTGAGGCGCGCGAGCTGCGGCACGTAGGTGGGATCGAGCAGCTCCGACAGGTCCCACATCACGCGCTTCACTCCCGCCTGCAGCATCGGGTCTTTGATGGTGAATTCGACACGGCGGTTCTGGGCCCGGTTCTCCTCCGTCGTGTTGGCGGCGAGCGGCATCATGTCGCCGTGGCCGATGGCGACCATGCGGCCGGCATCGACGCCGACCAACTCGAGGTAGGCCATGACGGCCTTGGCGCGCATCTCAGACAGCAGCCGGCTGACCTGCACGGCCGAGAGGCTGTCGGAGTAGCCGTGGATCTCGATGTGCACCGCGGGGCAGTCCCTGGCGATGCCGGCGACCGTGTCGAGGCCGGGCTTCATGGCGTCGTCGACCGTCGCGCCGGGGCCCGAGAACTGCACCGGGGTCAGGCGGATGCCGGCGGCGGCGCAGGGCTCGGCGTTGATCGAGCGGCGTAGCGGCAGCACCGGCTCGACCGGGACCTCCGGAACGCGGATGGCGCCGGTCTCGATCGACGGCGACTGCCTCTGCGCCTGCGCGCTGCGGATCGCACGCTCGGTCTCCACAGCCGCGATCGACGCATTGATCTCGGCGTTGCGCGCTTCGGCAAACAGGCGGTCGTGCGCGGCGTTGGCCATCGCGATCGAGGCGTTGATCTCGGCGTTGCGGGCAGCCGCGAACTCGCGCGTACGCTCGACCTCGCAGCGCGGGCTCTCAGACGCACCCGGCCTGCAGTGGGTCATGCTCATGGCGAGCTCGCGGGCGCGCTCGGCCTCGCACCGCGGCGAGGGCTCTCCCATGCCGGTGCAGTGCGTGGTGCTGAGGGCCGCGGTGCGGGCCCGGGCAGTCTCGACCGTTGCGATCGAGGCCGTGATCTCGGCGTTGCGCGCTTGCGCAAAGTTGCGATCGCGCGCGGCCTGCACCGCGGCGAGGGACGCAGCGGCCTCGGCGTTGCGGGCAGCCGCGAACTCACGCGTCCGCTCGGCTTCGCAGCGCGGGGTCTCTGAAATCGGCGGTCTTGCAGTGGGTGAGGCTCAGGGCGAAATCGCGCTCGCGCGCCGCCTTGACGGCGGCGATCGAGGCATTGATCTCGGCATTGCGGGCGGCAGCGAAACGCTGTGCGCGATCGTCGCGGATGGAGTGGAGCCAGGCCAGGGCCATGGCGCTGCGGGCTTCCGCATAGTCGCGCTCGCGCGCAGCCTTGACGGCGACGATGGAGGCGGTGATCTCGGCGTTGCGCGCCTGCGCAAAGCGGCGCTCGCGCTCGATGGCGACGGCGGCGATCGACAGATCGATCTCGGCATTGCGGGCCTTGGCGAAGTTGGCGGCGACCTCACCCTCGCAGGGCGGCAGGTTCGCGTCCGGGCTCTCGCAACTCGTGCGGCGCAGGGCGAACTCGCTCTCGCGGGCTGCCTGGACGGTCAGGATCGAAGCTTCGACCTCGGCGTTGCGGGCGGCGGCGAAGCGGCGATCGCGCTCGACCTGCACGGCCGCGATCGAAGCGTTGATCTCGGCGTTGCGCTCGGCGGCGAAATTGGCGGCCACCTCGCCCTCGCAGGGCGACAGGCTCGCGTCGGCACTCTCGCAGGCCGAGCGGCTAGCGGGCTGCACGCGCGTCATCCTCACGGCCATGATCGAGGCGTCGACCTCGGCGTTGCGGGCGGCGGCGAAGGCGTGCGTCCCGCGCGACCTGACGGCCGCGACGAAGGCATTGATCTCGGCGTTGCGCTCGGCGACGAAGTTGGCGGCCACCTCGCCCTCGCAGGGCGACAGGCTCCTGTCCGCGCTGTCGCAGGCCGAGCGACTCGCCGGTTGCCCACGCGCCTTCTCCACGGCCGTGATCGACGCATCGATCTCGGCGTTGCGCGCCTGCGCGAACTGCGCGTCGCAGTAGGAAGCATTCCAGGATTCGCAGGAGCTTGAGGCGGTCTCGCCGAACGCGGGCGCTATCAGCGCCGAGAGCAGCGGCAGGATGAGGGTACGCAGACGCGGCATGTGAGGGTCCTCGGGGGCTAAGCGACAGGCGCTCGTTCGGCGCTGAGAAGGGGCACCCTCATTTGAAGTGAATTCGCTTAAAATTCAGTGCTTTTTCGACTAATATTCAGCGAACGCATGAAGCAACGCGGGATGACAGTCGCGCGAAAAACGCGTGAAAAATCGTTCGCAAATTCGAGTGGCGCATCAAACGAGCGCAACAAACGACGGCGGCCGCAGGAGAGAGTCCTGCGGCCGCGATCGTTTCAGCGAGTGATAGGGGCGACGGCTCAGTTGCCGTAGCTGTTGCCCTGGTAGCCATGCACGGCGAACGTGTCGGCGTTGGCGACAGTGCCGGTGGCGAGGGCGGACACGGCGAACAGAGCGGCGACGATGATGGTCTTCATGGGTCTTCTCCTTCGTTGGGTTTGATGCGTTGGGTTTGCTGCTTCTCGGATAGGGCCGGGGGGTGGACCAGCGCTTCCGAGGACCCTTATGCGGGCTTGGCGGCCTGAACTGAAATATCGAGCGCCTTCGGATTCGATAGCGGGCCGCTATGGGGCCGCAGGGCCCGCGCCAGGCTCATTTTCGCGGTTTTTCCTGGGCAATCCGTCGCGCCGCCGAATTAACTCCGGGGGCGCCTCACCCCGCGACAAACGCCGCGGCTTGCGCTATATCCCCGCCAGATGCGCATCGTCACCACCTCGCAAGATCTCACCTCAGCCTGCCAGCGCCTTTCGGACAGCGACTACGTCGCCGTCGACACCGAATTCATGCGTGAGCAGACCTTTTGGCCGCAGCTCTGCCTCGTGCAGCTCGCGTCGCCCGATGATGCCTTCATCCTCGACCCCATGGCGCCCGGGCTCGACCTTGCCCCGTTCTGGTCGCTGATGGCGAACGAGAGCGTCGCTAAGGTCTTCCACGCCGCGCGCCAGGACATCGAGATCGTCTTCGCCAAGACCGGGCTCGTGCCCCGTCCCGTGTTCGATACGCAAATCGCCGCCATGGTGTGCGGCTTCGGCGAGTCGATTTCGTACGTGAACCTCGTGAAGAAGGTGACCGGCGTCGACCTCGACAAATCCTCGCGTTTCACCGACTGGAGCCGCCGGCCACTGTCCGACAAGCAGCTGAGCTACGCGCTGGCCGACGTCACGCACCTGCGCGACGTGTACAGGCACTTGAAGTCGGAGATCGATGCCTCGGGGCGGGCAGATTGGCTCAACGAGGAGATGGGCGTTCTCACCGACCGCAAAACCTACGAGCAGCATCCCGACGAGGCCTGGCAGCGCCTGAAGCTGCGGGTCAAGAACCGCAAGGCGCTGGCCGTGCTGATGGAGCTTGCCGCCTGGCGCGAGCGCATGGCCCAGTCGCAGGACGTGCCGCGCGCCCGCATCCTGCGCGACGAGGCCCTCTACGACATCGCCAACCAGGCGCCGACCTCAGCCGAGCAGTTGAGCGAGCTCAGGACCCTGAGCGAAGGCTTCTCGCGCTCGGCGCGCGCCCGCGACATCCTCGAGGCCGTAAAGCGCGGCCTGCAGCGCGACACCAAGGCGCTGCCGCCGATCGAGCGCGGCCAGCAGCTCTCGGCGGAGGCGACCGCGCTCATCGATCTGTTGCGGGTGCTGCTGAAGGCGTCGGCCGCCCGCCATCGCGTGGCGCCGCGCCTCATCGCCGATTCAGAGGACCTGGAGCGCATCGCGCTCGAGCCCGAGCCCGACATCGCGGCGCTCAAAGGTTGGCGGCGCAAGCTGTTTGGCGAGGACGCGCTGCGCCTGAAGCGGGGCGAGATCGCGCTGACGCTCAACGGCGGCGAGGTCGTGCCGATCCCGACACCTGGGAGATAGAGGCAGCCTATCTGCCTACTTCCGCCCCGGGTCATACTTGTTCTTCTGCCGCCACTCGGAGAAGAAGTAGGCGAGGCTGTCGTCGATCGTGTCGGGCAGCACGATGCGCACGGTGACGAGCTGGTCGCCCGCTTCCGTCTTGCCGCCGCTCTTTATGCCCTTCCCCTTCAGCCGGAACACGCGGCCCGAGCTCGTCCCCTTGGGGATGGTGAGCTGCACTCGGCTATCGACGGTCGCCACCTCGACCTTGGCGCCGAGCACCGCCTCATCAAGCGTAATGGGGATGTCCAGAAGGATGTCGTCGCCGTCGCGCTTGAACTGGGCGTGCGGGCGAACGCGGATTTCGACCAGCGCATCGCCCGCTTCCCCGGCACCTACGCCGCGGGCGCCTTTGCCCTTGAGGCGCAGCACCTGATTGTCGCCGACGCCGGCCGGCACAGCGAGGTCGAGCGCCGAGCCGCCGGGCAGCGTGACGCGCTTGGTCACGCCCCGGACCGCCTCGAGGAAATCGACGTCGAGCGTATAGCGCACATCGTTGCCGCGGACGGAGAAGCCGCCGCGTGCCGCGCCGGGCCCGCGCGCCGCCGCACCGAAGATGTCGGAGAAGATATCGGCGAAGCCGTAATCCTCGTGGGCGCCACCGGCGCCGGCACCTGCCCTGGCTCCGCGCTGGTAGTGGCGATAGGCGTCACGGCGCGGCTCGCCGCGCCCATCGATCTCGCCGCGGTCGAAGGCCTTGCGCTTCTCCGGGTCGCCGAGGATCTGGTATGCCGAGGAGACCTTCTTGAAACGCTCTTCGGTGGAGACGCCGTTTTTCGGGTTGAGGTCGGGATGCAGCTCTTTGGCCAACTTCCGGAAGGCCCGCCGGATATCGTCCTCGGAGGCGCCCTTGGGGACGCCGAGGATTGCGTACGGGTCATCGGCCATGGCGGCGGGATCCTGGTCGTTGCGGCAGCATCAATTTAGCAGAAAATGTGGCGGGCTGGGGCCCGACACAAGGCTTGCGCACGGCTCATGCGCGATTACTTGCCGATGCGGATTTCCGGCTCGCGCTCCAGGAGCTCGGCGAGGGCCTCGAATCGGCGGCGCAGGCGCTCCCCGTCCATGCCAGCGTAGGCCTTGGGGATGGTCAGCACCAGCTTGTTGCCCTCGTAGGTCAGGGGCGTCTCGTCGATGACGCCGGCGACGCCGATCGATAGCATGTGCGCCGCGCGGATGGCCGCCCCCACGATGCGGGCGCGCTTCTGCACCCGCTTGGAGACGATGGCCTTGAGGCTCTCGGAGAGGTCCTCGCCGCGGCTCTGGCCGGCTCCGGCATGACGGTAATAGACCGACAGCGCCAGGAACACGCGGCCGGTGTGGTCGATGCCGGCGAGGGCGGCGTGGGCGAGCAGGTTGAGGCTCTGCTCGCCGCGATAGTCGGGATGGGAGCGCCAGCCGATGTCGGATAGCAGGCAGGCGGCATGGCGCAGGCGCCGCTCGTCGGGCGTCTCATCGGGGCCCGGCGGGACGAATATCTGGTCGGTCCATTTGCACAGCTCCCAGGCGTGCTCGACCGAGCGGGAGCGCAGCGCCGCGTACTCGGCGCAGAAGCTCAGGAGCGGGTCCTTGCGCCGCTCGTGCGCCGGCAGGAGGCTGAATAGTAGCCCTTCGCGGATGCCGAAGACGGAGAACACAACCTCGCGCGGCTCGACCACCTTCAGCAGCTCTTCGAGCACCAGGGCGCCATAGGGGAGCACCTCGCGGCGCGCCTTGGTGATGCCCTCGATGCCCGACAGCGCGCTGAGCTTCTTGGTCTTGCGCACGAACTCGCAGAACGTGATCGCCTCGTCGGTCGGGATCGTATAGCCGTGCGTCACGTGCAGCGGATAGCCCGTGTGCTCCATGTGCAGGTGGGCGAGCGCGCGCCAGCTCCCTCCCACCGCATAGAACGGGCGCCCCTTGCCTTCGCGCAGCCAGGGGACGCTCGCCATCGACTGATCGACCAAAGGCTGCGCCTTGTCGATCTTGGCGCCGGTGGCATCGATGAGGCGCAGGCCGCCCACGGGAAGCGTTGCCGCCTGCTTCAGCTTGTCCTTGGCGAGGTCGATGAGCTCCAGGCTGCCGCCGCCGAGATCGCCCGCGATCCCGTCGGCGTCCATGAAGCCCATCATGATGCCCTGGGCGACGAGCCTTGCTTCCTTTTCGCCCGAGAGGACCTCGATGCGGGTGCCGCATGCCTTCTCGGCGCGCACGATGAACTCGGGGCCGTCGGCGGCATCGCGCACGGCCGCGGTGGCGAAGGCTTTGAGGTTCTTGACCTCGAGGATGCGCGCGATGGAGCGGAAGCGCACGAGCGCCTCGAGCGCCCGCTGCACGGCCTCCTCCCCCAGTCGCCCCGTGGTGGCGATCGAGCGGCCGAGCCCGCACAGCACCTTCTCGTTGAACAGCGGGGTGGGCGCGCGCACCGCCCCCTCGTAGATGACGAGGCGGACCGAGTTGGAGCCGATATCGATCACGCCGATCGGCTCGAGGTCGGTATGCGGCCGCAGCTTCTCGACCAAACGCTCCAGGCTCGTCAATCGTGGCCCCTGCTCAGTCTTTGCCAAGCGGACTGAAGCGTGGCGGGAAATTCTCCTTCAGCGCCTGCCCGCGACCCGAAAGGCTCGGGTTCGTCAGGAAGTACTGGTGCGCGTTGAAGGCTTCTTCCGCATTGCCTGCCGTGATCCGCTCCGAGGAGCCGTCCGGCAATATCCGCCAGCTTTGCTGGTTGTCTTTGAGGTTGGCGACCATGATCTGGTTCAGGACCTGCTCGTGCACCGTCGGGTTCAGAATCGGGACCATGGCTTCGACGCGCCGGTCGAGGTTGCGCGGCATCATATCCGCGGAGCTGATGTAGACGGCGGCCTTCGGCGAAGGCAACCCCTCGCCGCAGCCGAAACAGTAAATGCGCGCGTGCTCGAGGAAGCGCCCGATGATGCTCTTGACGCGTATATTGTCGGAAAGCCCCGGGATTTCCGGCTTGAGGCAGCAGACTCCGCGCACCACGAGATCGATGCTCACCCCGGCCTGGCTCGCCTCATAAAGGGTGTTGATGATCTGAGTGTCGACGAGGGCGTTCATCTTCATCCAGATCGCGGCCGGGCGGCCGGCTTTGGCGTGCTCGATCTCCTCGCGGATATGGGTGATGATTCGCCGGCGGATGCCGTGCGGGCTCAACGCCATCGCCTCGAGCTCGGCAGGCTCTCCGTAGCCGGTCACGAAGTTCAAGATGCGGGTCACGTCGCGCGCGATCGCGGGGTCGGTGGTGAAGAGCGACAGGTCGGTGTAAACGCGCGCCGTCTGCGCGTGATAGTTGCCGGTACCGATGTGGCAGTAGCTCGTCAGCTCCGAGCCCTCGCGCCGCACGATGATGCCGAGCTTGGCGTGGGTCTTGAGCTCGATGAAGCCATAGACGACGTGCACGCCCGCGCTTTCCAGGTCGCGCGCCCAGCGGATGTTGGCTGCCTCGTCGAAGCGCGCCTTCAGCTCGACCACGGCGGTCACCGATTTGCCGGCCTCGACCGCCTCCTTCAGCGCCTGCACGATGGGGCTGTCGCGCGAGGTGCGGTAGAGCGTCCACTTGATGGCCATGACGTTGGGGTCGGCCACGGCCTGGCGCAGGTACTGCACGACCACATCGAAGGACTCGTAGGGGTGATGGACGATGATGTCCTTCTTGCGCACGGCGGCGAAGCAATCGCCGTTGAACTCGCGGATGCGCTCGGGGAAGCGGCCGACGAACGGCTTGAACAGCAGGTCGGGCCGGTCGCCGACGATGAGCTGGGCCGTGTCGGCGAGCGCCAGCAACCCTTCCTTCACGAACACGGAGTCCTCGCCGACCTCGAGCTCCTCGACGACGAACTTCTTCAACCGGTTCGGCATCGCCGCCTCGAGCTCGAGCCGGATCACGTGGCCGCGGCGGCGGCGCTTCAGCGCGCTTTCGAACGAGCGCACCAGGTCTTCGGCTTCCTCCTGGATCTCGATGTCGCTGTCGCGCAGCACCCGGAACGCGCCCTGGCTCTTGATCTGGAAGCCGGGGAACAGCTCGTCGATGAAGAGGCCGATCATCGTCTCGATGCGGATGAAGCGTAGCTCGGGCTGCTCGGCCTCGGCCGTGCCGAGCCGGATGAAGCGCTCGAGCTGGCCAGGTATCGGGATGAGCCCGTTCATGGCCTTACCGTCGCTGTCGCGCTGCATCTCGACGGCGAGCGTCAGGCCCTGGTTGAGGATGAAGGGGAAGGGATGCGCCGGGTCGACGGCGATGGGCGTCAGGATCGGGAAGATGTGCGTCATGAAGAGACGCTGCAACCAGCTCCGCTCGCTCGGGCGCAGGTCCTTCGGCTCGAGGATGAGGATGCCGGTCTTCGCCATCTTCTCCTTCAAGTCGCGCCAGCAGGCTTGCTTGTCGGCGACGAGACCGGCGGCGAAGCGGTTGATGGTGCGCAGCTGCTGAGCCGGCGTCAGGCCGTCCTGCGACGGCGTCTGCACGCCGGCCGCCACCTGGCCGTAGATGCCGGCGACGCGGACCATGTAGAACTCGTCGAGGTTGGACGCCGAGATCGATAGAAACCGCAGACGCTCCAGCAGCGGATGGCGCTCGTTTTGCGCCTCCTCGAGAACGCGGCGGTTGAACTGCAACCAGGACAGCTCGCGGTTGTAGAAGCGATCTGGACCCTGCGGTGGCGGAGGCTCAGCCTTCCCCGACGGCTGGGTTTTCTCGCGCAGTTTGTTCCGGGCGCTCGCCATCTGAAGAAACTCCCCGCCGGATCGGCCCTGCTATCAGAGGTCCGAGTACGACGCTGTTGTGACAATCATGTAAGCCGTCAGCCTTAGGTTTTCGTCACTCCCCACCTTCATTGAGGGACGCCAGCGCCTCGGCGGCCAGCGGGCGGGTCACCTTGCGGTGCATCTCCAGCGCCAGCCGGTCGATCGTCGCCACGACGCGGCTTGCCGCCGCCATCGATCGCTCCATGCGCAGGCCCAGGTATTCGATGACCGCAGGCTCGACGTTGAGCTGGCGATCGCAGAAGAGTTTTACCAGCACGGCTTTGAGCAGGGCCTCGTCGGGCGCCTCCAGGGCGACGACGGGGAGGGCGCGCAGCCGCGAGCGCAGGTCGGGTATGCGGAACTCGAGGTCGCCCGGGGCCGAGCACGAGGTCAGCAGCACCGACAGCCGGCTTTCGCGCGCACGGTTCAGCAGGTGAAACAGCGCCTGCTCGTCGGCGATCCCGCGGTCGATATCCTCAACGACGAGCGCGCTGCCGTCACGCAGTCCGGCAACCGCGGCGTCCGTCAGGGTTGCCGCGGCACTCGCTCCCGCGGAGGATTTGAGCCGCCACACGTTGGCAAGGTGGCTCTTGCCGGAGCCCCTCGGCCCCACGACCACGCAAGCCGGGTGCGGCCAATCGGGCCAGCGGTCGATCAGCTCGATCGCGGCTTCATTGGAGCTGGAGACGAGGAAGTCCTCCGCCCCCAGCGCCTGCCGGTGCGCGAGATCGAGGACGAGCTGGCGGGGCGCAGCGGTCATGGAGCGGTCGGCTCTTTCAGGGCGACGGGCGGAGCAGCCGCCGGAATGGCCGGGCGTCCGCGGTAAACATCGCTCTGGAGATACGCCTTCAGCGCGTAGCGGACGATCACGCCGATCGCCGCGGCGATCGGCACCGCAACGAGCACGCCCACGAAGCCGAACAGGTAGCTGAACACGAACAGCGAGAAGATGAGCCAGACCGGGTGCAGGCCGATCTTCTGCCCCACGATGTTCGGGCTCAAGAACCCCGCGTCGAGCACCTGCGCGCCCGCGAAGATGCCGACGACGATGAGGATCGGCGTCACCTCGGGCCAGAACTGCACGGTTGCGATGGTGGTCGCGGTGATGAGCCCCAGCGCCCAGCCGACGAAGGGCACGAAGCTCATGAGCCCGGTGCCGAGCCCGACGAGCAGCCCGTAGCGCAGGCCGGCCGCGGTCAAGGCCACCGAGTAATAGATGGCGAGCACGAAGCACACGGTGCCCTGGCCGCGGATGAAGGCGGAGACGGCATCGTTGATGTCGCTCGCGAGCTGGCGCAGCGTGGCGGCATGGTCGCGCGGCAGCCAGGAATCGATCTTCGCCAGCATGCGGTGCCAGTCCATCAGCACGTAGAAGACGACGAGCGGCGTGATCAGCATGAGGGAGAGGAAGTTGAACAGCGCGAGGCCCTGGCTCCATAGCGAGCTCGCCAGCGTCCCCGCGACGCTCGCCCAATTGTCGGAGATCGCCTGCGAGACCTGCGCGAGCCCCGTCTCGAATGCAAGGTAGTGGGTTCCCAGGTGGCCGCGCGCCCAGCCCTCGAGCAGGCCGCGCGCGCGGGCAATCTCCTCCGGCGCGGTGACGGCCAACTGTTGCGCCTGGGTCGCGAGCAACGGAACTATGAACACCAGCGCGGCGATGATGGCGCACAGAAAGGCCGCGACGATGAGCACGGCCGCGATCGGGCGCGGGATGCCCCAGCTCGTGAGGCGGTCGGCGGCGGGGTTGAGGAAGTAGGCGATGACGATGCCGGCGACGAAGGGAAGCAGGATCGGCTCCAGGAGTCCGATCAGCAGCACGAGGACGACGGCCGCGGTGAGCCAGAACAGCACTTGTCGCTCGACTCGCATCGCCTGCGGCCCTCTCCCCTCAAGGCTCGCCGGCGGCGGCGCCTAGCGTTGCGCGCCCGTCGGCTCATAGCCCGACATATGTAGCAGCCAACTGCGCAAATAGGCAGCGAGCGACGCAAACGTCAGCGCGCCCGTGATCCAGACGAGCACGAGCCGCGTGGTCTCGAGCCCGAGCCCGAAGCCTTCGTCCGCCAGCACCGTACCGGCCAGCACGATCTGCGCCACTGTGTTGGCCTTGCTGACGATCAGCGGCTTGATGCGGACCGGATTGCCCAACAGCCACGACAGAACGATGGCGATGACGATGAGAATGTCGCGCGAGACCACCGCGATGACCAGCCACAGGGGCAGCTTGCCGCCCACGCCCAGCGCCAGAAAGATGCTGACGATCAACAGCTTGTCGGCGAGCGGATCGAGGTAGGCGCCAAGCTCCGTGGTCCACCCGAACGTTTTTGCGAGGTAGCCGTCGACGGCATCCGAGATGCCGGCGATGATGAACGCGACAAAGGCCGCCTGCGTCTGCCCGGTGACGAGCAGCCAGAATACCAGGGGGACGAGGATCACCCGGCCGAGGGTGATGATGTTGGGAGGGTTCAAGGGCGGTCCAGTGGCTGGTGTCGAGGCGAATAACGGGGTCGTATATATCCAATCGCGGCGGCTGCGCACCTGTTACATCGGCCGCATCACGCGGCCGCGGCGCGGACGTCCCTCAGTTTGCGGAGCGAAGGATCCAGATGTCGCCCGAGCCGCTCTCCAACGAGAGGCGCTGGCCGTAAAGGGCATTGGCGAGCGCGTCGGCGCCGCCGGGGTAGCGCAGCGTCAGGGTGGCGGAGCGCGCCGTCTCCGATTCGATGCGGATGTCGTCGACGCCTTGCACGGCGAGGAGCTGCTGGCGGATCTCGCGCCACTCGGCGAGGCTGCCGTACTCGGCCTGAAGCGAGACGGATGCCCCGCCGTGCGATGAGCGGCCCGCGCCCGCCTTGAGCACCTTCCAGCGCCCCTCGAGCACGCCCTGCCCGACGACGGCGGCGAGCTCCATGGAATAGCCGGTATCGCCGTCGAACACGCGGTAGCTGCGCTTCAGGTTGAACGGGCCGACGGCATCGATGCCGGCCATGGTGACGTTGAGGCGGCTCGCGGCGGCATCGATCTCGGCGATCGCGACGACGACGTAGGGCGAGCCGTACTCGCCGGCGAGAATGCGCTCGGCCGAGCCGCGGCCATCGATCAGCATCTGCAGCGTGTCGGCGTGGATGACGGGCTTCAACGGCTGCAACTCGATCGGTGCGAGCGTGTGCTCGAGGTCGAGGCCCTTCCAGGCTTCGGTCCACGAGCGCGCGGCGCTGCCGGTGTCGGGCGCGCCCTGCGCATCGCGCACGATGGGGATGACGGTGATCTCGCGCGCCTGCTCCTCGACGAAGGGGATGCCCTCCTGCTGCAGGACGGCGCGCACGGAGTCTGGGCGGAAGGAGAAGTCGAGACTCGCGATGTAACGGGTGGAGGAATTGCGCTCCGAGCGGACCGAGACGCCCTCGAAGAAGGCGGACGACTTGAGCACCGTGAGCCGCTTCAGCCGCTCGTAGTCCGTCACCGGCACGACGCGCTTCAAGAGCGAGCGGAAGGCCGCCTGCTGACCCTCGGCGAGCGCTTTGTCCTTGGCCGCGACCGCGTTGGCGGCCTGCGCATCGACGGGATAGTTGCCGACGGTATAGACATCGTCGTTGGACGCCACCGCGAGGCTGAGCGGCACGAGCACGGCAAAGCCGGTCAGCGCCGCGCAGAGCATATTTCGCAATCGGCCAGCCACGCGACTTGATCCTCCCCCCGCTCCGGCAATCGAGGCGCCCGATGGGCTCCTGCACACCCGGAGTTGCCCAGCGCCGCCCTTAGCTGCTAGGACGCCACATCTCCGGCAGGCAATGGGGCAAAAGTTGGGTTCTCGGCGTGAAATGACAGAGCCCGATAAGGAAAGCAACACGGCCGTCACCTACCGGGACGCCGGAGTGGACATTGATGCCGGCAACCGGCTCGTCGCCGCGATCAAGCCGCTCGCCAGGGCCACGCGCAGGCCGGGCGCCGACGCCGATCTCGGCGGTTTCGGCGGCTTGTTCGACCTCAAAAGCGCGGGCTACCGCGATCCTGTGTTGGTCTCGGCGACCGACGGGGTCGGCACCAAGCTCAAGATCGCGATCGATACCGGCCGGCATGCGACCATCGGCATCGATCTCGTCGCCATGTGCGTCAATGATCTGGTGGTGCAGGGCGCGGAGCCGCTGTTCTTCCTCGACTACTTTGCCTGCGGCAAGCTCGACGTGGCAACGGCCGAGAGCGTGATCGCGGGGATCGCTGATGGATGCCGGCAGGCCGGCTGCGCGCTGATCGGCGGGGAGACCGCCGAGATGCCGGGCATGTACGCGGCCAAAGGACTACGACCTCGCCGGCTTCTCGGTCGGCGCCGTGGAACGCGACGAGATCCTGCCGCGCTCGGACATCGACGTGGGCGACGTGCTGATCGGTCTGCCATCGTCGGGCGTGCATTCCAACGGCTATTCGCTGGTGCGGCGGCTTGCGGAGCAGCAGGGCCTCGGCTGGGAGGCGCCCGCGCCCTTCGACGCAAAGCGCACGCTCGCGGATGCGCTGCTCACGCCGACCCGCATCTACGTCAAGCCGCTGCTCGCCGCCATCAAGGCGACGGGAGGCGCGCGCGGCGCCATCAAGGCGCTGGCGCACATCACCGGCGGCGGACTATCGGAGAACGTGCCGCGCGTGCTGCCCGACAACGTGGCCGCGCGCATCGATCTCGGCGCCTTCACCGCGCCGGGCGTATTCGGCTGGCTCGCCAGGGCCGGGCGCTTGAGCGATGCGGAAATGCTCAAGACGTTCAACTGCGGCCTCGGCATGGTGGTCGTCGCGGCGAAGGCGCAGGCGGATGGCGTGCTCGCAGCGTTGCGTGCTGCCGGCGAGGCGCCGCTGATCGTCGGCGAGATCACCGCGCCGGGCGGCGCGCGTAGCGACGCCAAGGGCAAGGGTGAGGCGTGGGCCGTCACCTACTCCGGAGCGCTGCGTTACGCCGGCTGAGCGCTCTCGCGGGCGCTGTCGCCGGCATCGCAGCGAGCCAAAACGCCGCACCGGCGTAAGTCGATCGTAATCTGCCCGTAAGGTTACAGGCCCACTTCAACCACAAAGGGGGCGCCCCGGTCTTCGCGTTGGAGACAGGGGAAATTTATGACAGCTTTCGAGAGCGCCCTCGCGATCGCGGGGTCGGGCGGCGCCGTCGGCTACCATCCGGAAATCCGGCTTCTTCCATCCATTGAACAGATCCCCAAGGCGGCCTGGGAGCAGATGCTGCCCGGCGAGCCCGAATGCTGGGATTTCTACCGTATCGCTGAGAGCGTGCCGCCGCCGGGGTTCACCCTGTCTGCGATCGCGGCCTTCGAGGGCCAACAGATACTGGCGGCAGCGCCCGTATTCGGCATCGAGTACAGGCTGGACACACCCTTCCAGGGCAGCGTACGGGCCGCGACGGATTGGATGCACAAGCGCTGGCCTAGCCTCCTCACCCGCTCAGTCATGGGCCTGGGATCGCCCATGTCGGACAGCTGCACCATCGGCTTTGCGCCGCACCTGCTCCCCTTTCAGCGCCGCCGCATCTTTTCGGAGCTGCTCGCGACCCTGAACCGCGAGGCGCAGGGGCGCGGGGCCTCTATCCTCGCCATCAAGAGCCTCGGCGGCCAGGCCGAGCAGCTCAGCCCGAGCCTCGGCAAGCACGGGTATCACCGCGTGACCAACCTCCCCGTGGTGGCGCTCCCGGTTCGCTGCCGGAGCATGGACGAGTACCTGTTCTCGCTACCCAAGAAGACGCGCACCTACATGCAGCGCAAGCTGCGCTCGCTGCCGGAGCTGCGCATCGAGCTGCGCACCTCGGCTGCAGGCATCGAGGAGCAGCTCTTCCCGCTGTTTGAGAACACGCGCAACCAGAGCAAGAGCCGCTATGGCGAGTTCGAGGACCTGAACCCCGATCTCTTCCGTCAGGTGATGGGCGAGCTCGGCGATAGGGCCACGTTGATGCTGTGCTGGAAGGGCGACCGGCTCATGAGCTTTCTGCTGATGCTGGTCGCGCCCGACCGCGTCATCGGCAAGTACATCGGCATGGTCTATCCCGAGGGACGCGAGCTCAACCTCTACTTCGTGATGGCGCTGAAGATGATCGAGATGGCGATGGAGCGCGGCATCGGACGGGTGGAAATGGGCGTCACCACGTATCCCACGAAGCTCTTGTTCGGCGGGCACATGGAGCGCCGCTGGCTCTACTATCGCTGCCTCAACCGCTTCCAGGACGCGGTGATCCACGCCTTCGATTTCCTGTTCGACTTCGAGCGCAACGACGCCGACCTGCGGCTGCTCGCGGGGAAAATCCAAAACTGAAGTCTTGAAGGCCGCGCGCGCCTACTGCGTCGGCGCAGTGTCTCCGTCTCCGGTCGCGGAGACGGTCGCTGCGAGCGACGCGGGCACGCTCGGGTGTCTGCCGGTGCCGCCAGCGACTGCCTGCGGCTCCCGCTCCACGCCGAGGAACTGCGCGAGCGTCGGGCCCCAAAGGTCCCAGCCGGCGCGATCGTCGACGATGTCGTGGCCGTCGTCGCCATAGGCGGGCAACACGTGCAGGTCGGCAACGCCGCCGTGGTCGCGGTATGCACCCGCCATCTGCTTGGCGAGCTCGGGCGAGAAGTAGCTGTCGTTCTTGGCGTAGAACCAGATGGTCGGGATGCGTGCGGAGGCGCCGAACGCACCAGCCGCCTGGATCAGCTCGCTCCGCCCGCAGATGGCGTTAGCCTCGCCGTCGGCGTGGCCGCCGCGACCGCCTGCGAAGTTGACGACCGCGCGCACGTTTGCCGGGTTGCGCGACGCAAGCGCGAGCGAGGCCCAGCCGCCGGTCGAGACGCCGACGACGACGGTCTGCGACGGCTGAACGAACGGCTGCCGGCTCATGTATTCAACGACCGCCGCGACATCGTCGGCCGCGACCTGGCCGGAAGCGAAGTGATCGGGCTCGGCGCAGGTCCCGACCGCCTCGGAGAGCGGTCCGCCGGTGGCGCCGTGGCCACGTCGCTGCGGCAGCACGACGGCATAGCCGCGGTCGACGAACCAGCGCGAGAGCCAATAGAAGACCGGCATCGACACGGCCATGCGCGTCCAGTCGGAGGTGCCGTGATTGATGACGACGAGCGGGCGCCGCACCGGCGCGACGCTTCCCGGCGGATCGGCGGGGCGGAACACGGTGGCGCGCAGGTAGCGATTGGGGTCGCCGCCCGGCACGATCCAGAGCTGCTCGCGCAGACGCGGGCCTTCGGGCCCGTAGGCGCCGTAGGCGACGCTTTGGCCAGCGCTGGCCGGCGCTATTGCGAGCAGGCCAAATAAGGCACCGAGCATCAGCGCAGAGAGCGCGCGCACCAAGGCGAGCCCGTGCTTTGGAGATGTGGCTAGCCCACATCAACACGGCCATCCCGCGCCGGAAATCTGGCACTCGACGGTGATCGGAACCCTCCCTCGCCCGCCGCGTTTGCCCGGCGAGCAGCCGCCCCAAGCGGCCCGCTCCACTTATAGTTGGAATCGGAGGAACTACAAATGAGAATGTTATGCACAATCGTGGGCTTGGCAATTTGCTGGAGCATAGGCAGCGTGGCCTTCGCGGCCGAAAAAGGGGCCATAAAGCTCAGTGCAGCACAGTGCTCGACTCTCTGGGAAAAGGTGAACGTCACCGGAGGATCGACCATCGATGCCTCTCAGGCCCAGGGATACGTGACTAACTTCAAGGCCGCAGACCCGGATAGCGACGGCACGCTGACGAAGGCCGAGTTCCAGGCCGCGTGCGCCAAGGGGCTCGTACAAGATCTGGCCAGCAGCGGCGCCGCCGCCGGCTCCGAGGGCTCCGATAGCGCAATGCCTCCTGCTGCGGAGAGCCCCTCCAATCTGCCTCCATCGAAGAAGCAGTACTGAGTTCCGCGTCTGACGCGAACGCTTGGGCCGCCTCATCGGGCGGCCCAAGTCGCGTGCGGATACCCCCGCTCGATGCGGGCGAGCGCACCGCGCTGATCGGACTCGGCCGCCGCGGGGGTCGTGCGCCGTCCGGCCGCGTGCTAAGCACCGACGAACGCCGATAGCCTGGATGGAACATGACAAGCGCGCCGCCCGACACGGAAAGCAACTTGTTGCCTGCCGTATTGTTATTCAGCGCGGTCTATCTCGGCGTTTCCGCTCTTGTCACAGCGATACTCGTGGGCTTCGACATCGATGCGAATTCGGGGGTCGCCACCGGAGTGCTGGTCGGCTCGGTAGCCGCGGGTGCCAACAAGTTCGTCGCCGCCTACCGCCGCCCCTTCGAACGGGGCGAGCAACTGCGCTTCGCGCTTCTGGCTTTCTTGGCGCTGCTGGTCATGACCTGCATCCAGATCGTCGGCGTCGCCCTGTTTATGGTCAAAGCGGAGGAGAGGCAGGCCTTCATGACCGAGGCGCAGGCGTGGATCGCCGAGAACACCGGTCTCCTTGTCGGCATCATCGTTGTGGTGGCGTTGATCTATTTCGCCATCCTCTACTTCACGTCCGGATGGTTCTCGCGCTGGTTCGCCAAGCGGCTGAACACCTCAGTGCGGACCTAGGCCCAAAGCAGTCGTTCACCGGCAGCGCGCCGTGCTAAGGGACCGGCATGACGGACAAGAAAAAGCGCGTCGGCATCCTCATCTCCGGGCGCGGCTCCAATATGCTGTCGCTGATCGCGGCGGCGCGCGCAGCCGACTATCCCGCCGAGATCGCCTGCGTCCTCTCCAACCGCCCCGAGGCCGAAGGGCTGTTCAAGGCGGCGGGAGAGGGGCTGCAGACGCGCGTAGTCGATCACCGGCGCTTCAAAGAGCGCGAAGCCTTCGAGGCCGAGCTCGACGCGGCGCTGCGCTCCTTCGGCGTCGACCTCGTCGCCTGCGCAGGCTTCATGCGGCTGATGACGCCGGGCTTCGTCGAGCGCTGGCGCGACCGCATGCTGAACATTCACCCCTCGCTCCTACCGGCGTTTCCCGGTCTCCACACGCATGAGCGCGCGCTTGCAGCCGGCGTAAAGGTCACGGGCTGCACCGTGCACGTGGTCCGGCCGGAGATGGATAGCGGCCCGATCGTGGCCCAGGCCGCGGTGCCGGTGCTCGACGGTGACACCGCCGAAAGCCTCGCCGCGCGGGTGCTCGAGGCCGAGCACATGCTCTACCCCCACGCCTTGGCGCTTTTTGCCTCAGGCCGTGTCCATATTGCCGGGGAGAAAGTGGTGGGCCCGCAAGCCCCGATTAACCAAGAGAAAGCTCTGTTTTGGCCCCCGCTGCCCTGACCCAGGTCAGCCTTCTTCGGCCCTTCCCGCGCGCGCTAAAATGAAGCGGAAAGCCCTGCTCGCATGGACACTTGCGAACCCGGGATGCTACGGTTCACAAATGGTTTGCATGCCTGCGGGGGCGCAGGTTTTGAGGGGCTCCGGCACCCCCGCCCCACGCCTCCCGCTGGGGCAAGTTTACATCCCGTTGGCTGGACCTGACATAAACAGGGCGTTGGAACGGCTTTTTTGCCGGGAGACGACATCATGACCGTGACGGCAAAGCAGCAGGCACCGGATGAAGCCGCACCGGCCCAACCGGCCCACACGCAAGGGCTCGGTGAGGAATCGAGCATCTGGTTCAAGCTCACGCCGCTGCTCAAGGTCGGCAGCGACAACCCGATGCGCATCCTCATGCAAATGGCGGAGCGCTACGGACCGGTTATTCCGATCAACCTCGCCAACCAGCGCATCGTGCTGCTGACGGAGCCCGAGCACTTCAAGTACGTGCTCGTCAACAAGGCCGATTCCTACATCAAGTATTTCGACGGGCTGAAGCCGATCTTCGGCAAGTCGATGATCACCAACGACGGCGTGCTCTGGCAGAAGATCCGCATGCCGCAGCAGCCGGCGTTCCACCCCGACATGTTCGCCGAGTACATCCCCTACTTCCTCGCCGCCATTCGCACCAAGATGGAGCTGTGGGCGAACATCGCGAAGTCGGGCGACACCATAGAGATGGTCGAGCAGACATGGACGCTCGCCGCCGACATGATCTGCAAGGCGCTGTTCGACCGCGACATGCCGTTCAACCCCCACTTCGTCTTCAAGTGCGTGAAGACCTACACCGACGTCATGAACCACCACGAGATCCGCCTGAAGAAGCAGGCGGGCGAAATCTTCGAGATGACCGAGCAGAACGCGGCGAAGGCCATGGAAGTGTGGGCGAGCGTGCCCCCCGCCGTCATCGCCGCCGATCCGCGCGAGGAGCGCGAGCGCACACTGCTCAAGATGATCGAAGCGGCTGTCGCCGATCCGAGCGTGCCGGAGTTCGATCATCAGCAGGCCATCGACGAATTGAAGCAGTACTTGTGGGCCGGCACCGAGACGACGGCGCTCACCCTCGCCTGGGCGCTCTAT
Source organism: uncultured Alphaproteobacteria bacterium (assembly GCA_963817485.1). Taxonomy (GTDB): domain Bacteria; phylum Pseudomonadota; class Alphaproteobacteria; order Rhizobiales; family Hyphomicrobiaceae; genus Hyphomicrobium_A. The sequence continues at coordinate 442,074 of CAWFOR010000005.1, forward strand.
GAGACGGCGCGCCGCCCCGAGGCCGCCGAGCGCATCCGCAAGGAGGGCGAGGAGGTCTACGGCGATCGCGAGCCGACCGCCGCCGACTATTCGGCGCTCGCCTACACGCGCGCGGTGATCCAGGAAACCATGCGGCTCTATCCGCCGATCTGGGGCCTCATCCGCGTCGCGACCGAGAACGACGAGATCGGCGGCAAACCGATCCTCCCCGGCGACCGCATCGTGCTGTTCGCCTACGGCGCCCACCACAACCCGAAGTTCTGGGAGGAGCCGGAGGAGTTCCGCCCCGAGCGCTGGATGGGCGGCGGCGCCAAGAAGCAGGTGAAGTACAGCTACCTGCCGTTCGGCGCGGGCAAACGCTCGTGCATCGGCGGCGCCATGAGCCAGGTGGAGAATACGCTCGCGCTGTCGCTGCTGTTGCGCCGCTTCCGGCCCGAGTACGTGGGCGACGATCCGGCCGGCATCAACGCGACCGTGACGCTGACGCCCAAGGGCGGGCTCAAGTTCAAGATCCGCGAGCTGAGCTAGCCTCGAAGGGCACGGCCGCTCACTTCGGCCTCGCCTTCTTGCGGCCGCCGCCGTCGAGCATCTCGGCGATTTTCCGCGCGAGATCTTGCTGCGTGTATGGCTTGCTCAACAGCTGCACGCCTGGATCGAGCCGCCCGTGGTGCACGATCGCGTTGCGCGTATAGCCTGTCGTAAACAGAACCGGCAGCGAGGGTCGCAGCTTCAAGACTTTGTCGCTGAGCTGGCGTCCGCTGAAACCGCCTGGAAGGACGACGTCGGTGAACAGCAGGTCGACGCGCGCGCCGTCTTCGACGCTGCGCAGCGCCTCCTCCGCCGTACCGGCTTCAATCACGACGTAGCCCAGCTCCTCGATGGCCGATTTGGCATAGGCGCGCACGCCGTCGTTGTCCTCGACGACGAGGATCGTCTCGCCGGCACCCGCACGCGCAACAGTAGAAACGACCGTGGGCTCGCCCGCCGGGCTCGCCGCCGCCTCGTTGGCAGCGGTAAGGCGCGGGAGGTAGATCTTGACCGCGGTCCCGTGGCCGACCTCGCTGTAGATGCGGACATGCCCGCCCGACTGCTTGACGAACCCGTGCACCATGGCGAGTCCAAGCCCAGACCCCGCCTCCACCGACTTCGTCGTGAAGAACGGCTCGAAGACGCGGTCGAGGATCTCGGGAGGAATACCGACGCCGGAGTCGGCGACGCTCACCTGCACGTACTGGCCCGGCTCCAGGTCGCCGAAGCGGCTGGCGTAGGCCTCGTCGAGGTAGGAGTTCGCCGTCTCGATGGTCAGGCGCCCGCCCTCGGGCATAGCGTGGCGGGCGTTGACGGCGAGGTTCAAAATCGCGCTCTCGAGCTGGTTGGCGTCGGCAAACGTCGGCCACAGGCCGCCGCCGAGCACGATCTCCAGATTGATCGTCTCGCCGAGCGTACGATGCAGCAATTCCGACATGCCCGAGATGAGGCGGTTGCAGTCGAGGCGCTTGGGCTCCAGCGGCTGGCGACGGGCGAAGGCCAGGAGACGCTGCGTCAGCTTGGCGGCGTTGCGGGCAGCCTGCATGGCCATGTCGACGTGGCTGTGGAATTTGGCAGCCAGCTCGGCGGCACTTTGACCGGGCGCTACCCGCGCGAGCTGCCGCTTTAAGGTGTCGAGGTTGCCGATAATGACGGTCAGCAGATTGTTGAAATCGTGCGAGATGCCACCGGTGAGCTGGCCGACGGCCTCCATCTTCTGCGCCTGGCGCAACGTTTCCTCGGTTGCGCGGTGACTTTGTATCTCGGCTTCGAGATCGGCCGTCCGACCACGCAGGCTCTGGATGAAATGTCGCGTCGAGCCTTCGAGAAAGATCGACAGGCCGGCAGCAACGAGCAGGCTCAAGGCGATGAGAGAAAGTAGCATGGTCTGCAGCATCGCGGCCTTGTCCCGCCTCGCGGCCAGCAGAGCCTGCTCGGCGTTGATGAAACCTTCGATCGCGTCGCGGATGGCGGAGCTGAGATTGAGCACGCGATCCGAGCGGACGACCTCGATGGCCTGATCCTTCTCTCCGCTTTGGACAAGCTTGACGGTGCTTTGGAGCGTCTCGGTGAGCGCCCGGATCTGCGGCTCCATCGCCGCAAGGCGGTTCTCCTGGTCTGGATTGTCCGAGACCTCGACTTGCAAACGATCAAACAGGGATGCAAATGACGCGGTCTGCTGGTCGAAGTCACCCAGGTATTGCTTGTCGGCCGTTAGCAGAAACCCACGTTCGCGGATGATGGACTCCTGGATCTTCCGGTGTAGCTCTCGGGCCTGCGAGCGCACTTCGATGCTATGGTTAACCTCCTTATCGGTATCCGCTGCGCGCACCGCCATCACCACCGCAGACACGGCGGCGATCAACAGAAGCAGGTAGCCGGCACGCGAGAGCACCAGCATGCGCCGGCCGAACAGTTCATCGCTCGAGGAACCAAAGCCCAATACTTTGCGTATAGTCTCGGCCGTCGGAACCCGTGATCTCCAGTTGCGGTGCAGGTCCATCGATCCTAACGATTTGCCGGGTTAGCGCGTAAGTGGGCCGTTGAATGAACACCGCACCACACATCCTTGTCGTCGATGACGAGCCGCTTGTCTCGCTGCTGATCGCCGACTGGTTGGCCGAGCTTGGTTACCATGTGGTGGGGCCTGTCGGCAGGGCGCACGAGGCTATGCAGCTCATCGAGGAGGCGCGACTGGACGGAGCGTTGCTGGATATCAATCTGGGCACCGGTGACAGCTTTACACTGGCAGATGCGGTGCGCGCAAAGGGCATTCCGTTAGCATTCATAACCGGGCACGCATCGGGCGCGGTGCCGCCACGGTTCAAGGGGTCGCCGATCCTTTCGAAGCCGTTCGAGTTCGATGCCATGCAGGAGATGGTGGCAGGCCTATTCCCCGCGCCCCCAGGGGCGCCTACGAGCGCGCTCGACGCGTAAGGGCAAGCCTCTGCTCGCCCCGAGCTCAGGCACGCGCTCGCGCTCTGTCTCCCTTCGGCACGATGTAGCGCAGCTTCACGACCCCGTCGGGGAAGGCCTCGATGCCGTCGAACACCAGCGACTGGCGGCGGCGAAGATCGTTGAGCAGGGTGAGCCCGCTGCCGAGCAGCACGGGCACGAGGAACAACTCGACGAGGTCGACCAGCCCTTCCTCCAGCGCCGACTGCAACGTGGCGGCGCCGCCCATGATCCAGATGTCCTTCTGCGTCGTCTCCCGCGCCCGCTGCAGGGCGCTCAGCATGCCGCTCCCCGCGGTGACGACGCCGCGCGGAAGTCCCGACAGCGACTCCGACGAGAGGACGATGACGTTGAGGCCCTCGTAGGGCCAATCCTCACCCGTCGCATTGATCATCTCGAAGGTGCGGCGTCCCATCACGAGCACGCCGACCTCGGCTAGGAACTTGTCGTAGCCGTAGAGTCGCGCATCGTACGGCGCCATCCAGTCCACGCTGCCTTCCCCGTCGGCGATGAAGCCGTCGAGGCTGGTGGCAACGTAGAGCCTGATGCGAGCCATGAACCGATCCGCGAGACGGGCGAAGCTGCCCTCGCCACCCTCATCCTACAATTTCGCCGGGGCGAAAAACCAAGCTAATCTCGCGGGCGGCCGACACGGGGCTGTCGGAGCCGTGCACCGAGTTCTTGGCGCGCGATAGCGCGAACCTCTTGCGCAGCGTGCCGCGCTTGGCCTCCGCCGGATCGGTCGCCCCCATGACTTTCCGGTAGGTCTCGACCGCCTTGCCACCTGCCAGCACCTGCACAACGATCGGGCCCGAGGTCATGAACTCGCATAGTGAATCGTAGAACGGCTTACCCTTGTGTTCCTTGTAGAACTTCTGCGCCTGCGGCAGCGTCCAGCGCACGCGCTTCTGGGCGACGATACGCAGCCCCGCGTTCTCGATGATGGTGTTTATTGCCCCCGTCAGGTTTCGCGCCGTGGCATCCGGTTTAATAATAGAAAGCGTTTGCTCGATGGCCATCCCTCAGCCTCTTTCATGCCTGGATTTTTGTATGGATTGCGGCGGGTTATAGCGGCGGGAGGCATCCCCAGCAAGGTGCGAGACCAAAAGCCGCCGTGGACTGGGGGCCGGCGCGGCCCGATCGCGATTGACGAAGCAGGTGACAAGGAACCACATTGCCGCCATGCCAGCAGGTCAGCGTGATTATGGCGCAGGCGCCTCAAGCTCCCGTCGGCTCCCGAACATCCCTATGAGACTTTCATGACCGGTCAGCAGCCTGACATCCAATGGTATATCGCCCGCGACGGAAAGCAGCACGGGCCGCTGTCGGATGTCGAGATGCGCGCCTTCGTGGCGCAAGGTCACCTGAAGCCGACCGATCTCATCTGGCGTCCGGGCTTCGCCGATTGGCGTCCCGCCCCGGCAGTCTTCTCTTTCCAGGCGCCCGAGCCGCCAGGACCCGCCCCGCGACCTGGCGTCACGCGTCCGACGGGGCCAAGCGCCCGCACCGCTCCCTCCGCCAACGAGCGCAGCTTCGAGCCGGAGCGGATCCGGGTCGCGCGCGGCGATAGCGGAACGCAGCCCTCGCGCGCCGCGCGTCTTGCCGGCATCGGTCTGATCCTGGCGCTGCTTGCGGGCGGCGGCTGGTTCTTCTTCCTGCACAAGGGCGCATCTGAAACCGGGCCGCTCGAAACCGTCGAGGCGCCCAAGAGCGAGCAGAGCCCATCGAGCTCGGCCGCGACGCAAACGGCAGCACAAACGCCGCCGCCTCCACCGGTATCGCAAGCCGAGGTCGAGCAGGGCGCGCAGGCCCTCGACGCCAGGTTCCAGCAGACGCCGATGTGGAGCGTCGTCAAGCGCGAGTTCCCCGACTGGTACAGCGAGCAGCTCAAAGAGGCGGCGACACTCAACGCACAGAAGCAGCCGCCGACCGCGGTCTACAAGCACCTCGCCGAAGCCCTCGTTGCGCTGCGCCGTCAGCACGCGCAGGAGGCGCTCGCCGCCAGCACCGACAAGCTCAAGGTCGTGGCCAGCGCCTTCCTCGACAATCTGAAGCGCCTGAGCGAGCGCAGCGTCGGCGCCTGCTACGGGTTCATCTCCCAGGGCGAGACCGCGCCGGTCGTGCTCGAGCTGATGCAGACGCCGGACCAGGGCGCCTCGGTGCAGACTCAGGTCGCCGCTATCTTCGAAGCCATCGCCGATGGCCGCAAGACACCCACTCAGCATGAGAAGGCCGTCAAGACCGACTACGAGGTGCTGGTGCAAGAGCTGTCGAAGCTCGGCTGGAAGGAGAACGACTTGAAGGTCTTCTCCAACCCGCAGGCGCTGTCGCACGAGCCGCCGAGCCGCGTCTGCCAGATGGTGCAGGACTGGTTCACGGCGCATCTCGCCGTCGCCGACAAGGCCACTCAGGAGCGGCTGCTGGTCGAGACGCTGAAGCCCGTGGTCTCCGGCTGATGCTTCCCGCAGCGATCAAGGTGCTGGTGACCGCCGCACTCGTGGTCGCGATCGCCGAGGTGGCGAAGCGCAGCACGTTCGCCGGCGCCGTCCTCGCGTCGATCCCCTTGACCTCGGTGCTGGCGCTCATCTGGCTCTATGCGGATACGGGCGACACCGAGAAGGTCGCGGCGCTGGCGGGCGGCATCTTCTGGCTCGTGCTGCCGTCGCTGGCGCTGTTCATCGCCCTGCCGCTGATGCTGCGCTCGGGCTGGCCCTTCGGCCTGAGCCTCGCTGCGGCGATCGCGCTCACGGCGGCGTGCTACTTCGCCATGGTCGCGATCCTCGGCCGCCTCGGCCTCTCGATTTAGGGAGAGGTAGGTCCGACGGCCGCACTGCGCGGCCGGGCATCGTGACAGGCCGGGCGCGAGCCGCTATCTCCTCCCACCATGCTGCACATCAACGACCTGAGCTACCGCATCGAGGGGCGCCCGATCTGGAGGATGCCACCGCCGGCATCCCGACGGGCCACAAGGTCGGCCTCGTCGGCCGCAACGGCACCGGCAAGACGACGCTGCTGAAGATCATCTGCGGCGATCTCACCCCCGACATGGGCTCCATCACGGTGCCGAAGGGAGCCCGCATCGGGCACATCGCGCAGGAGGCGCCGGGCGGCGAGGAAAGCATCATCGACTGGGTGCTCGCGGCCGATAGCGAGCGCGCGGCGCTCCTCGCCGAGGCCGAGTTGGCCCATGACGCCCACCGCATCGGAGCGATCCACGAGCGCCTCGCCGACATCGACGCGCACTCCGCGCCCGCACGCGCCGCGCAGATCCTCGCTGGCCTCGGCTTCGACGACGAAGCGCAGCAGCGCCCCTGCGGCGCGCTGTCGGGCGGCTGGCGCATGCGCGTCGCGCTCGCGGCCGTGCTGTTCCTCGAGCCCGAGATCCTGCTGCTCGACGAGCCGACCAACTACCTCGATCTCGAAGGCGCGCTCTGGCTCGAGAGCTATCTGCGCTCCTACCCGCATACGGTGCTCATCGTCAGCCACGATCGCGAGCTTCTCAACCGCGCGGTCGGCGCCATCCTGCACCTCGAACGCGGCAAGCTCACGCTCTACTCCGGGGGCTACGACGACTTCGAGGAGGCGCGGCGCGAGAAGCAGCGGCTCGAGCTGAAGCTTAAGAAGAAGCAGGACGAGGAGCGCCGCCGCATCCAGGTGTTCATCGACCGCTTCAAGGCCAAGGCGACCAAGGCCGCGCAGGCGCAGAGCCGGGTGAAGGCGTTGGCCAAGATGCAGCCGATCGCCGCGCAGATGGAGTCGCGCGTGGCGCCCTTCCAGCTTCCCCAGCCGGTGAAGCCGCTGGCAAGCCCGCTCATGCGGCTGGAGGAGGTCGCCATCGGCTACGCGGCCGACCGGCCGGTGCTGACGGGGCTCAACCTGCGCATCGACCAGGACGACCGCATCGCGCTTCTCGGCCAGAACGGCAACGGCAAGTCGACGTTCGCCAAGCTTATCGCCGGTAAGCTCCCGCCGCTCGCCGGCAAGGTCTTCGGCGCCAAACGCGTCGACGTGGGCTATTTCGCCCAGCATCAGCTCGACGAGCTGAACCCGGGGAAGACGCCCTACGACCACATGCTGGACCTGATGCCGGAGGCGACGGAGGCACAGCGGCGCACGCGGCTCGGCAGCTACGGCTTCTCCGCCGACAAGGCCGACACCAAATGCGCAAACCTGTCGGGCGGCGAGAAGGCGCGGCTGCTGCTGGCGCTCGCCGCCTTCCACGGACCGCACCTGTTGATCCTCGACGAGCCGACCAACCACCTCGACGTCGACAGCCGCGAGGCGCTCGTGCACGCGCTTACCGAGTACGAGGGCGCCGTCATCCTCATCAGCCACGACCGCCATCTCATCGAGGCCTGCGCCGACCGGCTGTGGGTGGTGCGCGACGGCAGCGTGAAGGCCTACGACGGCGACATGGACAGCTATCGCGCCGAGCTCCTGTCTGAGCGCGGCGCCGGCACGCGCGGGCAGAACAAGGTCGGCGCCAAGGCCGATGCCGCGCGCAGTGCGCGCTCCGATCAGCGGCGCGCCGCGGCCGACCGGCGCGCTTCGCTCGCTCCGCTGAAGAAGGCGATGCAGGCAGCGGAGCGCGATGTGGAGAAGCTCACGGCGGAGATCGCGAGGCTCGACACGCTGCTCGCCGACCCGGAGTTGTATGTCCGCGACGCTGCCGCGGCGCAGCGCAGTGCCGTCGAGCGCGGTCAGCTCGTGAAGCGGCTCGGGCAGGCGGAGGAAGCATGGCTCGAAGCGAGCGAAGCATACGAGCGCGCGGACGCAGAGGCTGCGAGTGCGACGGACGCGTGAACCCCAGGGCCGGGTTGCGCTTTCGCTCTGCGCAAGGAGAATTCTCGCGTTTATGCACATCATAAGTGAATTCACGAAATGAAATAGTGGCGGAACGGCGGCGGGTGTAAACCGTTGCTTGTGGGAGCTGGCCGCCCGGTTCAAGCGGGGACCGTGCCTGGGTAGCTTTGAGGGCCGCTCGGGGTCCGCAGGCCAGCTCTCTCCGCCTCGACGATGGATGCGAGGCTCCGCCTCGACCATAAGAGCGAGGCTCCGCCTCGATATCTGCGCCACGAGACTAGCGCGGCATCCAGCGGCCATCCTCGAGGCGCCGAGCGCCCGGCGGCGCCGCGCGCAAGAGATACACCCAAGCTTCGATCGCCTCGCCGCCCGCGAGCTTAACGTCGCGGATGACGCGATCGTATTCGCTCTCCTCGCGCTTGCCCGGCACAACGCCCTCGTAGGCATCGAGCCACGCGAGCGTCGGCTGCGGATCGGAGAGCAGAACCGCCTCACCGTGCACGAGGTCGTCCACGCCGCCGCCGGCAATCGCCCCCGGGTAGCGGCCGAGGTCGTAGAGGTGCGCGTGCGCGATGGAGGCGGGGCCGAGGCTGTCGCTTTCGCGCGCGAGCCGCAGGCGCTGCGACTTGCCGAGCGCGGTGCCAGCCCCGCTCATCAGCGTGCCGTAGACGAACAGGTAGCGGAGGTTTCGTTTGCCATGCTGTTCCGGCCTACCACAGGCTTCACGCCGTCTTCACCTCTCCCGAGTGGGATGCGGTCGAGCCGACATGCGTGCGCATTCCGGCAGACCGGGTGAGCGGACCATTCGCAAGCGCGACATCGGCTGGTACCCCATCGAGAGGCCCGAACCGTTCTCCGACGTGCCCTGGGGCCGAGCGGGCATGAAGCGACAAACCAGGCGAGCGCACGCCTAGCCCGCGATCTTGGTGAAGTCGGCGACGTTGAGGGTGGCGGCGCGGATCTCCGACAAGCAGATGCAGCCGGTTGCGGCGCACCTCCGAGTCCTCGGTGTTGACCGTGACCTTGTCGAAGAACGCGTCGACCGGCGCGCGCAGCTCGGCCAGCGCACGCATGGCGCCGGCGAAGTTCTCCACGTTGATGGCGGCGGCCGTGTCGTCCTTCACGCTCTCGATCGCGGCGGCCAGCGCCACCTCCTCGGGCTCCTTGAGGAGGAGCTGATCGTAGGTGCCGGCGTAGCTGGTCTTGTCCTTCTTCTCCTCGATAGCGAGGATGTTCTGCGCGCGCTTGACGCCAGCGAGCAGATTGGCGCCGTCGTCGGTCTTGAGCAGCTCGGTCAGCGCCTCGACGCGCTTGACGATGAGCGCGAGGTCGTCCTGGCCGGGCAGAGAAAAGATCGCGTCGATGAGGTCGTGGCGCGCACCCTTGTCGCGCAGGTGCACCTTCAGCCGCTCGGCGAAGAAGGCGAGGAGATCGGCCGACAGTTGCTTGGGATCAGGTGGCGCAAAAAGGAGCGTCGAATTTGAAACGACAACCGTAGGAGGTACACCGCCGAATTCCTTGCGAGGGCCAGAACGCCATTCCATTTGCCCCTCGGCAAGCTTGCTGAAAAATCTGGGCAGGTGATCTTCGATTAGTGGAATAAGCGGCAAGCGCAGGTCGTTCTCCAGCACGATGCGGATGACGCCCAGCGCCGCGCGGCGCAGCTGATAGGGATCGCCCGAGCCCGTCGGCTTCTCGCCGATGGCCCAGAAGCCGACGAGCGTGTCGAGCTTGTCCGCCAGCGCCAGCGCCACGGCGGCGCCGTCGCCCTCCTTCTCCAGCGGCACCGTATCCGTCGGCCCCTTCGGCTTGTAGTGCAGCTCGATGGCGCGCGCGATCTCCGGGTTCATGTGCTCGGCTTCCGCGTAGTAGCGGCCCATCAGCCCCTGCAGCTCGGGGAACTCGCCGACCATGCCCGACACCAGATCGGCCTTGGCGAGCTCGGCCGCGCGTTGCGCCAGCGCCGCCTCGCACAGCTCCTGCGACTGCGCGATCTGGCGGGCCAGCTCCTTGACGCGCTCGGCGCGCTCGAACTGCGAGCCGAGCTTCTCGTGGAAGGTGATGCCCTTCAGCTCGTCGCGCATGACCTCGAGCTTCTTCTTCAGGTCCTGCTCCCAGAAGAACTTGGCGTCCGACAGCCGCGCCGCGATCACCTTCTCGTTGCCGGCGACGATCTCCTTGCCGCCGTCCTTGGCCTTGAGGTTGGCGACGAGCAGGAAATGGTTTGCGAGCTTCTTGCCGTGCCGGAGCGAGAAGCACTTCTGGTGCGTCTTCATGGAGGACGTCAGGCATTCGGCCGGCACCTCGAGGAAGGCCTTGTCGAACTCGCCCATGAGCACGATCGGCCACTCGGTGAGGCCGGCGTTCTCGGCGAGCAGCGCGTTGTCCTCGACGAGCGTGAGCTTGGCGTCCTTGGCGAGCGCGTGCGCAGCTTCCGCGATCAGCGCCGAGCGCGCCTCGCCGTCGAGGATCACCTTGTGCGCTCTTGAGCTGCTTCGCGTAGTCGGCGAAGCCTGAAACCTTGAACGGCTCGTTGCCGTGGAAGCGATGGCCGCGCGTGGTGTTGCCGGCCTTGATGCCGGCGATCTCGAACGGCACGACCTTGCCGTCGAGCAGCAGCAGGATCGCATGCAGCGGCCGGATCCAGCGCAGCTCGGCGCCGCTCTCGAGCCGACGATTGAAGCGCATTGTCTTGGGCCACGGAAAGCCGAGGATCGTCTCGCGCAGTACCTCGGCGACGATCTCGGGCGCGGGCCGGCCCGGCTTCTCGATCTTGCGCGACGTAGTAGTCGCCCTTCTTCTCGTCCTTGACGATCTGCGCTTCGCCGACCGACTTCAGGCCGGCCGCCCTTGAGGAAGCCCTGCATGGCCTGCTCGGGCGCGCCGACGCGCGGGCCCTTTTTCTCATCCGACACGGCGGGCGATTTCTTCGGCACGTCCTCGATGACGAGCGCGAGCCGCCGCGGGGTGGCAAAGCTCTTCGCCTCGCCGACCTCGAGCCCGCGCGCCTTGAGGCCCTCGACCATGAGGCGGCGCAGATCGTCCGCCGCGCGCGTCTGCAGGCGGGCGGGGATCTCTTCGGAGAAAAGCTCGAGCAGCAGCTCAGGCATGTGGGTGTCTCATAGGGTTCGCGTGGGGCACGCACTCATACGTGATTACTTGTCATCCCGGAAGCCGCAGCGTCATGGCGGAGCCATGCTTCGCATGGACAGCGAGGCTATTGCCCGGGATGACAGCGAGCTAACCGATGCGGGCGTGGATGCCGAAGTCGTAGGTGGAGACGGCGAACAGCAGTCTGTGCGCCTCCACCCGCATCGGAACGACGCTGATCACGATGTCGGTCGCGGCGCCCGCGCTCTGCATCAGACCGAGGTGCAGCGCGCCGTTGGGCGCGGCGAGATAGTCGTGGAAGAAGATGTAGGCGCTCTTTTCGTCGATGTCTAAGCGCCCCACCGCCCACGGCGCGAGCCGCGGCGTCTCCTCCGGGTGCAGAAAATAGATCGTCAGCTTTTGGAGTTGCGAGCTGAAGGGGCGCAGCGCCTGCGACAGCGCGTTGTCCTCGATCTCGCGCGGCTCGAGCCTGGCGTCGATCTTGAATAGCGGGATGGTGCGCCCCGGGCTCTCGCGCCACACGCGCGAGGTCCACGTCATGAGCTTGGGCCGAAGCGCCGGCGTCTGCGTCGGTGCCGTGCTGCCGGTGTAGGGACGAAGCTCCATGCCCGCGCTCACGGCGAGGGGGCTTCGGTGGGCAGCTCGTAGCCAAGCACGAAGTTGGCGATGTCGTCGAGCGCACCGGAGAAGTCCAGGTAGCCGAGGCCCACCGCGACCAGCGCCAGCGCGAACCAGAACACCGGCCGGTTGCGGTACCACAGCAGAAAATACGCAACCGCAATGGCGGGGATGCCAAGGATCAGCGCGCCCAGAATGGTCGGCGAGATCATGCGCCTCCTCCCACGGTCTTGAGCCAGGCGGCGCAGCAGGCCTTGGCGAGCTCGCGCACACGCAGGATGTAGCTTTGGCGCTCGGTCACCGAGATGACGCCGCGCGCGTCGAGCAGGTTGAAGATGTGCGAGGCCTTGATGCACTGGTCGTAGGCCGGCAGCGCCATCTCGTGGCGCGCGTCCTTGCCGCCCTTCTCCAGCAGCGCCTTGCACTCGGCTTCCGCGTCCTTGAAGTGCTGCAGGAGAATCGCGGTGTCGGCGTACTCGAAGTTGAAGCGCGAGTACTCCTGCTCGGCCTGCAGGAAGATGTCGCCGTAGCTGAGCTTGCGCGCATCCTCGCGGCCGTTGAAGGAAAGATCGAACACGCGGTCGACGCCCTGCACGTACATGGCGAGGCGCTCAAGCCCATAGGTGATCTCGGCGGAAACGACCTCGCAGTCGAAGCCGCCCACCTGCTGGAAATAGGTGAACTGCGTCACCTCCATGCCGTCGCACCACACCTCCCAGCCCAGCCCCCAGGCGCCGAGCGTCGGGCTCTCCCAGTCGTCCTCGACGAAGCGGATGTCGTGCAGCTCCGGCGTCAGCCCGATGCGACGCAGGCTCTCGAGGTAGAGGTCGAGGATGTTGTCGGGGGCCGGCTTCATGATGACCTGAAGCTGGTAGTAGTGCTGCAGCCGGTTCGGGTTCTCGCCATAGCGGCCGTCCTTGGGCCGGCGCGAGGGCTGCACGTAGCAGGCGTTCCACGGCTTGGGGCCGAGCGCGCGCAAGCGTCGTCGCCGGGTGGAAGGTGCCGGCGCCCACCTCCATGTCGTAAGGCTGCAGGATCACGCACCCCTGCTCGGCCCAGAACCGCTGCAGGGCGAAGATGAGGTCCTGGAACGAGCGCTTGGGCTGCAGCTCCGCCGACGGAGCAGAGGCAGGCTTCGCTGCGGCTTTGGAAGTGGCGGTCGTCGGCATGGCGTGCGCGCTTTATTCCTGGGGCATTCGTGGGCACTTCGGAGCGCGCACTATACGCATTCGTGCTCCCCTGTCACGCCTGCCGGCGTGCGCGGGCGCCTCGTCCTAAGGGTGCGGTGAAACGGCCTGCGTCCACATTTTTTTGTAACGATTTTTGGCCCTGTCACGCACGGAACAGCGGGGGGTACAGGCATCCGGCATCTTAGCTCCAGATCGAAGCCACACACGAGATGGAGACAGGCCATGCAGACAGGAAAGCTCGCGATCGGTTGCAGCATCCACGGGGTCGACGCCAAGTCCCTCGCCCCGGGCCAGATGCTGAAGATCAAGGACCTCCTCTACAAGAACCGCCTCATCGTCCTCAAAGATCAATCCCTCACCGAGCAAGAATACTGCGATTTCGCCCACCGCGTCGGCTCCCCGGTCCCCTACCTCCAGGACAACTACCACCACCCCGAATTCCCGCTGATCTTCGTCTCCTCCAACGTCAAGAGCCAAGGCAAGCAGATCGGCGTCGCCCGCACCGGCGGCTACTGGCACTCCGACACCTCCTTCGAGTCCGACCCCAAGTTCATCACCATGCTGATGCCGAAGGTCCTGCCGACGGTAGCCCGCAGCACCCGTTTTATCGATATGGCCGCGGTTTATGCCGCCCTCCCGCAGGCGACCAAGGACCGGCTCGCCGGCACCCAGTTCCTGCATTCGGGCCGCATGCGCTTCAAGGTCCGCCCCGACTGCATCGGCCTCGACATCCACGAAATCCTCTCCCTGATCGACCAGGCGACCCCGCCCGTCACCCACCCCGGCGTGATCGAGCACCCGTACACCAAGGAAAAGGTGATCTACGGCAACCGCGGCTTCACCATGGGCATCGCCAATCGCTCACTCGATGAGGCAGCCAGCCTTCTGGGCGAGATCTTCGACTTTGCCGAAAGCGACCGCTTCGTCCGCGAGGTTCAGTGGTCGATGGGCGACATCATCATCTGGGACAACCGCTTCCTTCAGCACAGCTCGGCCCGCAACCCGGGACCGGAGGAAGAGACCATGATGTACCGCATCACCCTGCAAGACGGCATGCCGCTCTGCGCCAGCCAGATGCAGACCAAAACCGCTGCTTGAGGATCGGATTAACGGTCCACCTGTTCCCCGGGAGACAGCGTGGGGAACAGGAGCGGCGGATAGTGAACCCAAGATGAATTCAGATACTCACAGAGACCCAAACCCCGAGATGTAAACCTCAAACCTGAAAGGTGCTGCCATGTGCACGACCGCTCTCGCAGTACGTCCCCGCCAAGAAGTTGAAGCTCCCAAGGTTTCGGCCCACCTCACCGCCGCGAACGAGAACGACGTCGTCGCGAAGCCGGAGATGGCCCTGCCGGCCAACATCTCCAAGGATTTCATCGACGACATTCTGAAGCCCTACCGCAAGCACGCCCAGTACCTGAAATCAGCCGAGCTGACGCACTTCCAGGACAAGTGCTCGTGCGCCACTAAGGGCAAGGACGCCGGCCTAATCACCGCCAAGGGCCGCTTCTCGATCCCCGAGAGCTGCTACATCGATGACACCGGCCACTTCAACGCTGTCGAGTTCAACATCTGCTTCAACCAGCTCGCCTACGTAGCCTTCGGGAAGTGCCTGGAAGCCAACATCCTGAAGAACCTGCGGCTCGAGGGCGCCAGCGTCTCCTTCGGGGACTTCAAGCGCCACCAGCTCGCCAACATGCTGATCGTCTCGATCGAGAGCCGCTACTACAAGATGCTGAAGAGCGACGACTTCACCGCCGAGCTGACGATCAACCGCATCTCGGCCTCGGCCGGCGCCTACTTCGTCTTTACCTCGATCACCTTCGCCGACGCCGAAGGCATCAAGGCGAAGGGCACCGTTCTCCTCGCTTTCGCCCCGCCGAAGGAGTGAGGGCGCTATGAGCCAGGTAGCCGCCATCCAGTCCGCCCAGACCGTTGCCGCCCTGCGCGCCGCGGTCACCAACGAGACCTCGCTCGCCGTCGCGTGCCAGGACTGCCTCGCCAAGCACTTTATCAGCCTGCGCGAGCGTCTCCTGACCGCGGTGCTGCCGCAGCCGCTGATCCGCTGGGCACTCGAGCGCGCGGCGCCCGGCAGCTACGGCTTCGCCATCGCCCGCACCCGCTGCTTCGACGACGCGCTCCTGTCCGAGGCAGCCGACGGCGTCCAGCAGGTCGTGATCCTCGGCGCCGGCTACGACAGCCGCGCGATCCGCTTCGCCAGATGAGCTAAAGGGCGTGCGAGTGTTCGAGGTCGACCACCCCGGCACGCAGGCGCGCAAGATGAGCATCCTGCTGCGCTCCAACATCGAGGTTCCGAAGAACGTCCAGTACGTCCCCGTCGACTTCAACCGCGACGCACTCGAGGCCGAGCTCGTCAAGAAGGGCTTCTCACGCAGCCGCCGCACGTTGTTCCTGTGGGAGGGCGTGTCCTACTACCTCCAGAAACCCGTCGTCGCCGGCATCCTGCGCTTCGTCGAGAGCTGCGCTCCCGGCAGCTCGATCGTGTTCGACTACGCGCTGCGCACGTTTGTCGAGGGCGACAACAGCACCTACGGCGGCGAGGTCGTCGCCAATTGGCTGCGCAAGATCGGCGAGCCCTTCGTGTTCGGGCTGAACCCGCACGAGACGCCGCACTTCCTCGGCGAATGCGGCTTGAAGCCCGTCTACGACATGAGCCCCGAGGACACCGAAGCCCGCTACCTTGCCCGCAAAGGGGGCGGCATCCTGCGCCGCACGCTGGGGCACGTCCGCATCGTGCACGCGCGCAACGTCAAATAGGCGTGTAAACTACGGTCCATGAACCCCGATGCCGAGAAACCCATGACCGCAACATCTCTCGCCCTCGACGTCGCCGCGCTTGCCGCCGCCGATCGCATGAGCGCGCTCCGCCGCGAAACCGACTGGTCGGGCCTGTGGTTCGACCTGATCGAAAAGGAATCCGGCGATTACGTCGGCATGCGCGCCGCACACGTGCCGGCCCCCGGCAAGAAGGCCGTCTGGCACTTCCTCACCCACAGCTCCCGCGACGGAATCGGCGCCCTGGTCGAGCTGATGCGCCGCGGCAATCCGGGCGCAGACATTCCCATGCCGCGCTTGAAAGGCACGAGCCAGCCGCCGCGGCTGGCGCAGGTCGGCGCGCTGTTGCGCCTCATGGCGGTGTGGCCACGCTGCGCGCGATGGAAGACCCACGATCGCGCCTGGACCCCGCCCGCCGGAGTCCCGCGCCCCGGCACCGCCGTCGCCGCCCGGACGCTCGATGCCGAACAGACCCGCCGCGTCGAGGAGAGGGCCCGCGCCGAACGCGTCTCCTTTAATAGCCTGCTGCTTGCCGCCCTCGGCCGCGCCACGCAATCCGAGCTGGGCGAGGGCCCGGCCTACTGGATGATGCCGGTCAACATGCGCGGCCCCGTCGCCAAGGCCGACGAGAGCGCCAACCACACGGCCTATCTGCGCGTCAACGTTGCGCGCGACGCCACGCCCGCCGGCGTGCAGGCGACCATCAAGCGTTGCTTTGCCAATAACGAGCACTGGGGCTCGTGGCTGTTCCTGCACATCGGCCGCGTCGTCGGCCACACCGGCATGAAGCTCATCTACAGGACGGAGCTCGCCCGCTGGCGCGGCTGCTTGTGGGCCGGTGCCTTCTCGAATCTCGGCACTTGGAACGGCTGCGGCGAGTGGCTCGTCGCTCCTCCCGTCGCCAAGTCGTGCCCACTCGGCGCGGGGGCTATCGTCTGCAACGGCAAGCTTGGCCTCACCATTGACGCGCATGCCTCGATCGCCAAGGACGCCGTCTGGACGGAGGCGCTCGTGGACCGCTGGATCGCCGAGTTGGCTCGCCTCGCAACCTGATCCAAGTGCCCCGCGCGCCTTTACAACGACCGGCGCCACCGGCACCATGCGGGGATCAGCCAACGACAGGGTCTCATGGCCTCATCGCGCGCCGTCATCGGGGAAAGCGAAAGCGACCCGCTCTATCCGCCGACGATCGTGCCGCCGCGCGCGCCGCTAGGGCTTCTCCGGTTCGCCGTCGCCTTTGTCCGCAATCCGCTCACCGTGCTGCCCGAGGCCGTCTACGAGCAGCCGGTCTATCGCTACGGGAAGATGCTGACCTGGGTCACCGACCCGCCGCTGATCAAGAAGATCCTCCTCGACGAATACGAGAATTTCCCCAAGACGCCGGTGGAGCGCCGCGTGCTGGCCCCGCTGCTCGGCAACGGCATGCTCGTCTCCGGCGGACCGGAATGGAAGTGGCAGCGGCAGACGACGGCGCCGGTGTTCCGGCAGGTCGAGGTGCTGCGCTACACGCCCGCCATGAACACGGCCGCCGAGGACACCATCGCCGAATGGCGCAAAGCGCCGCCCGGAACGGTGCAGCCGATCGATGCCAACATGTCGGACGCAAGCTACGCCGTCATCTCCGACACCATGCTCGCCGGCGCCGACGGCCAGGCGTTCGACCGCGCCGACCTCGGCAACGTGCGCTACTCCTGGCCATTCGCCTACGCCCTGCTCGGCCTGCCCACCTGGCTCTGGTACCCCAACCGCGGACGCAAGGAACGCAGCGAAAAGCGCATGCGCGAGGCGGTGCTGCGGCTCGTGCAGTCGCGGCGCGCCAATCCCGGCCCGCGCGACGACGTGCTCGTGCATCTGTTGCGCGCGAAAGATCCCGAGAGCGGCCAGCCGATGTCGGATACGCAGCTCGTCGACGTGCTGCTGACGCTGCTCGTCGCCGGGCACGAGACGACGGCCAAGGCGCTCGCCTGGACGCTCTACCTCATCGCGCGGTCGCCCGAATGGGAGGCCCGCATGCTGGAGGAGGTGCACAGTGTTGCCGGCAATGGACCGATCCTGGCCGAGCACGTCGATAAGCTCAGGGTCACGACCATGGTGCTGAAGGAGTCCATGCGGCTCTATTCGCCGGTGCCGACGCTCACGCGCATCGCCAAGAACGGACATCGACCTCGGCGAGCTCAAAGTGACGGCCGGCAGCATGATCTTCATTCCGATCTACGCGATCCACCGCCACAAGCGGCTGTGGGACAATCCGGCCCGCTTCGACCCCGAGCGTTTCGCGCCCGGCCGCGACAGCGCCTACTCGCGCTACCAGTATTTCCCGTTCGGCGCCGGCCCGCGCATCTGCGTCGGCGCCTCGTTCGCGATGGTCGAGTCAATCGTCATGCTGGCGGCCTTCGTTCGCGCCGCGCGCTTTGAGGTGCCGGAGGGCTTCCGGCCGCTCCCTGTCTCGCGCGTGACGTTGTGGTCCGATAGCGGCATGCCGCTGAAGGTCTGGCCGCGTTAACCCACGCCGAATGCCCGTGAAAACTGGCTTGTTCCCGGTGCCCTAGGGAACAGCACCTGGCCTCTCGATCCGGCAATTTGCCCTCACCATCCAGGTCCGAGGGACAAAGCCATGATCGTCTGCCAGTGCAATATCCTGAGTGATAAAGCCATCCGCGGCGCCGCCGCCGAGCACGCCCCACGCCGCGTCAGCCAGGTCTACGCCTGTCTCGGCTGCAAGGCCGAATGCGGCCGCTGCGCTTCGACCATTGTCTCGATCCTGCGCGAGACGCGCGACGAGACCTGCCAGACCGCCGAAGCCCTGCTCGCCGCCTGACGCGCGTTAAGCAGCGCTACGCCTGCCGGCCGTCCATCGCCTGCTTGAGCACGCGGGCATAGTTCTCGATCGCGATCTTGCGAATGCGGTCGCCGCTCACCCCACGCTCCTGCCAAAGCAGGACCACCTGCCGCAGGTCGGCATAGTTGGCGATCGCCGGATTGATGATGGCGTTGGTGTCGGTGCCAAAGCCGACATGGTCCTCGCCCAGCCAGTCGGCCATCTCGGATAGCCTGGCAGCATAAGCTTCGACCCCGCCGCCCACATCGGACCGCATCGCCCACAGCCCGACTACGCCACCTTTGTCTGCAATGGCCTTGGCTTGCTCGAGGCTGAGCTGGCGCGCTTTCCAAACCGGCATGGTCCAATCGGGCCGGCCCTTGCGCGTCACCGAGCTGTGCGACCACACGACCGGTGCCTTCGAGACCTCGAGCGCGTGCGCGACCGCGTCGGGCGAGCAGTGCGCGAGGTCGACCAGGATGCCGAGCCGATTGCATTCCTGTACGACCTCCTTGCCGAGGTCGGTCAGGCCGTCGTGCTCGGGCTTCTCGGTCTGGAAGTCGCCGAGCGGATTCTTGATGTAGTGCACGAGCTGGAGGTGGCGGACGCCGAGGTCGTAGGCGAGCTTCAACTGGCTCGGGTCATCGACGAAGCTCGCGCCTTCGACGGCGAGCACGACGTGCGGCTGGCCTTTGAGCGCGGCATCGACGTCCTCCGGCGACAGCACGATCTTGAGGTTCTGCTCGGCAAGGTGCGCCTTGATGAGCGCGATGTCCTTATGGAACCAGTCGAGCGCCTCCCCGGGCTTGGGGACACCGATCTGCTTCAGGCCCTTCGACGAGGGGCGGATCCAGGGCACGTCGCCGACGAGCGACCAGGCGAGCAGCTTCACGTTGCCGGCGGCCATGGTGGAGGCGAGGGGGTGCTTCGCCGGCGTGTTGTCGCCGAAGAAGAACAGGTGGAAGTGCATGTCCGCGAGGTAGATCTCGTCGCCGGCAAGCGCGAACCGCGAGAAGGCGAACGGCGCCGCAAGGCCGGCCAGCAGGAAGCTTCGACGATCCATCAAGCGTTGCCTTTGCCGAGATGCACGCGGCGGCACCAAACCGTACTCGCATGCGGCTGCCGCGACCGCGGGCATGGGGCCCGCGATCGCCCGACCGAAATCGCGCTTAGAGCGCGATCCTCACTGCATCACGATGGTCGCCACGTAGTCCATCGTGCGGTTGCGATTTTCCTTCGGCAGCAAGGTGTTGATCAGGTACGACGTCGGTGAGTAGTTCTCCGGGATGCCGGCCCAGTTGAAGCCCGCGCCCAAGAGCTTCGCGCGCCAGTTCTGCCAGAGCTTGCCGGTGATGCCGACGTAGTAGCGCTCCAGCGGCTCGAACTTCGGCTGCATCGCCTTCGCCAGATCGCGGTGGCCGACCGACATCTTCGACAGACCGGCCGGGTTCTCGATGAAGACGCTGTGCAGGAGCTTGTTGCGCGGATCGTCCGGCAGCTTCATGGAATCGACGACGAGCAAGGGACCGTCGGCGAGTCCGGAGTAGGAGCTGCGGCTGTGGCCCGGGATCACGTTGCCCGTCGCGGTCATCGGCTTCATGGGCTCCTTGATGCACCACGGCACCCGGCTGCCCTTGAACTCGTCGGCGGTCTTGGCCGGATCGCAATCGCGCAACGACAGCAGCGAGAAGGCGAACTCGGAGCAGTAGAGGTCGAGCGGACCGCCGGGCGGGTTCTGGCCGAGTGCGATCTGGCCGAGCCGCTTGACGAAGTCGAGCGAATGACCCGGCTTGTACTTCGGCGCCTGATAGTCCTGGTTGAAGCTGAGCTGGCTCGGATAGACCTTGCCGGACTTCGAGGCGAGCAGGCTCGCCCAGGCGACGAGGTTCGCCTTCTGCTGATCCGTCAGCCCGCGCGGGCGAATGACGTGGATGTAGTCGAGCGTGCTGTAGTGCTCGCTCGTGAGATCCGACCGCGATCCGAGATATTCGTTGCTGAGCGGGTTATCGATGTTGTGGACGTAGCCGTCCTTCACGTAGGCGAGGCCGGTGTGACTGATGCCCATCTGGATGTTGGGGTATGCGCCGGCGCCGCCCCACTCGGTGCGGAACGAGAGGAGGAGATCGCCGGTCTGCACGAGGCCGCTTTGCGCGAGCCGCTTGGCAAGGCCCGAGCGGCTCGCCACCACGAGGCGTAGGCCCACGTCGCCCGATGCCGACTTGGCGTCTGGGTGCTTGAAGTCGACGAGCTTGTCGGAGGTCTTCGTCAGCGGCGGCAGGTCGGCGTAAGCGGTCCTCGGGACCGCGAAGTACACCGGAATGTTCATTTTCTTGGCGAGCTGGGCGTTCGCCTTCTCATCGACGGTGAAGCCGACGGGCGTTGCGGGCGCCGGATCGGGCGCCGGTTTTGTCTTCGCGACGGCGACGGCCGCCGCAACGACGAGGAAAACGGGTACAATTCGCAACGCTGAATAGGACATCCGGGTACTCCCCAACGTAAGCCACCTCTCCCACGCCTAGCATGACTTTAGGGGCGTCCCAAGGCGCGAAAGCGGCTACGGGAATGATCGCCGATTGTGGTGAAAGGCGGGCGCCGAACCGCCCCCTCCCATCGCGTTGCAATGCGATAGCTCAGGCGGCCTCAGTGGCCTCGCTGCGGCGGTGCTGATCGAGATGGGCCTCGCGCAGCGCCGGGAAAAGCTTCGCCCACACGCCCGTCAGCACGATCGAGCCGATGCCGCCGAACACGGCCGCACCGATGGGCCCGAGGATGCGTGCGGCAACGCCGCTCTCGAACTCGCCGAGCTCGTTGGAGGCGCTGATGAAGAGGCTAGATACCGCCGTGACGCGCCCCCGCATCGGGTCCGGCGTCACGATCTGGATGAGGCTCTGGCGCACGAACACGGAGACCGCGTCGGCGGCACCGAGTGCCGCAAGCGCCAGCAGCGAGATCCACAGGATGGTCGACAGCGCGAAGATCACCGTGGCCACGCCGTAGGCCGCCACCGAGACGAGCATCCAGAAGCCGGCGTCGCGCTGAACCGGACGCAGGCTCAGCGTCAGCGCCATGATGCCGCCGCCGATGGCGGGCCCGGAGCGCAAAAGGCCGAAGCCGTCGGGGCCGATGTGCAGGATGTCGCGCGCGTAGACGGGCAGAAGCGCGGTCACGCCGCCGAGCAGCACGGCGAAGAGATCGAGCGAGATGGCACCGAACACGATCTTGTTCGACCACACGTAGGAGAGCCCTTCGGCGATAAGCTTCAGGCGCTCGCCGCCCTTGTGGTCGGGCTTGGTGTCGGCGCCGATCTGGAAAACGGCTATACCGGCGATGACGTAGAGCGCGGCGGAGGCCGCGTATGAAAGCGGCACCGAGCTTGCGCACATGAGGCCGCCGATCCAGGGCCCGAGGACCATGCCGGACTGCATGGCGAGCGTGTTCCAACCGATGGCGCGCGGCAGGATATCGCGCGGCACCAGCATGGGACCGAGCGCGGCGCTGGTCGGCATCGTGAAGGCGCGGCCGATGCCGAACACGGCCGACAGCGCGAAGATGGCGACAAGGCTCGGTCTGCTCGCAGTCGCGAGCAGCGCCAGCCCGCTCGAGCACGCAACCTGCAGCGCGCAGCAGCCGAGCAGGATCTTGCGGCGGTCGTAGCGGTCGGCCGTCTCGCCCGCCAGCAGCACCAGCGCGAACATGGGCAGGAACTGCGCAAGCCCGATCATGCCGACGAGAAAAGAGCTCTGCTCCACGCTATGATCGACGCGCGCGATCGAATAGACCTGCCAGCCGAGCGTCACGCCCTGCGCCAGCATCGCCACGGTCGACACGAAGCGCGCAAAGAGCAACAGGGAGAAATTGGGGTAGCGACGGAAGGGCGTCGTTATCGCTTGGCTCATGCGTGCTCGTTGGCCTGCGCTGCGGCAGTCATCAGGGGGCGATGGTATGAGCGCGGACCGCGGGAGGCGTCCGCCGGCGTTCTCATCCGATGTTTCACGGACGACTTCAATTCATTCGGGCGATGCGCCGCTGCGGCACATTCGGCCGTGTGTGATCCAGGCCGGCAGCGTCAGTCCTTCGCGAGCGCCTCGCAGCCCTCTTTGGTCTTAGAGAAGATGAACACCCGGTCGAGGTTGCCGCCGCAGTTCACCATGACGTTGTTGAGCTCGAGCGAGGGCGTCTCGTCCATCAGCTTGCACTCCTCGAAGCGGTTGAGGATCTCGCCCGGCGTCAGCACCACTCCGTCGGCCTCGAGCGGCGGCCCGCACTCGCGGCCCTGCTCGGTGTTCTTGAGCATCCACCAGTCGTCCGCCGCGGCGCCTTCAACGGCTGCACAAACGAGACCGAGGGCCAGCGCCGCTCGTACGCAAAAAGACCTCATTGAAATGCGCTCCGGGTTGGGGCCGCGCTTACGGTCGGCCGGACCAATGACGCATCGAGTTAAGCGGGCAAGGCCAAGAGAGGCAACGGAAATTCCGGCATGCAAGGCCGCGCTCTCTCCCGTTAAGCAACGGACTTGCGGAGAGTAGCGACCGCGGGCGGCACGGCCGCACGCAGCAGGTCGGCCGGCGTGTCGATGTCGACGAAGATCGCCGGATCGCAGGCGACGGCGACGCTCTCGGCAAGCAGCGGTCGCAACAGCGCCTTTGCCCCTGCCGGACCGGACAGCGCACGCAGCTCCGGGAACAACCGGCTTGGCCACAGCACCGGATTGCGCTGCGCGCTATCGGGCGTCGCGGGGTAGACGATCGGCGCCCCGCTATGGCGCTCGAAGGCCGTGATCAGGCTTCGCAGCAGGCCCACTGTCAGCAGGGGCATGTCGCCCGGCACGATGAAGGCGGCGTCGGCCGTATCGCGCAACGCCGCGACTCCTGCCGCGATCGACGACCCCATGCCGGCCTGCCAATGCGCGTTATGTACGAAACGTACCGGCAGGCCTTCCAGCGCCCGCTCGATCAGGGACGCATCGGATCCGGTCACGACAACAACCTCGGCGACGCCGGCGCCGAGCACCGCGTCGGCGACCGCGCGCACGAGCGGGCGGCCGCCGATCTCGGCAACGAGCTTGTTTGCGGTCCCGAAACGCGTCGACGCTCCGGCGGCAAGCAGAACGGCTGCGACTTCGGCCATCGTTCAGGCTCCGCGCGCGACCTTGATGATTTCGGCGAGGATCGACACGGCGATCTCGGCCGGCCCTTTGGCGCCGATTGCGAGCCCGATGGGGGCGTGAATGCGTGCGACCTCCGCCTCGCTGAAACCCGCCGCCTTCAGGCGCTCGATCCGTTTGGCATGCGTGCGCCTGGAGCCGAGTGCACCGATATAGAGGCAGGGCGAGCGCAGCGCGGCTGCGAGCGCCTCGTCGTCGATGTGGGAGGCGTGCGTCAGGGCGACGACCGCGGTGCGGCCGTCAATGCCGACGGCGGCGAGCGATGCCTCGGGCCAGCCGGTCACGAGCTCGGTGGCGCCGAAGCGCTCCTCGCTTGCGAAGGCCGCGCGCGGGTCGACCACGACCACGTCGTAGCCGGTTTGGCGCGCGAGCGCGGCCAGCGTCTGGCCGATGTGCGTCGCCCCGGCGATGACGATGCGCACGGGCGGCATGAGGGCTTGCACGAACACGCGGGGAGCCGGGCGCGTCGAGGAGCCGGCTTTGGCCATCGGCAAGGCAGCTCGCGATCTCCGCCGGCTCGCCTTCGCCGGAGGTGAGCCGTCGCTCTCCGGTCGCAAGGTTGGTGACGACGGCCAGCGGCTCGCGTCCGCTCCGTGCCGACAGGATGCGGTCGAGCGCCTCGGCATCGCGCTCGCGCTCGAGCGGTTCCAGCAGGATCTCAATCTTGCCGCCGCAGGGAAGGCCCGCGCGCCACGCGGTCTCCTCGTCGACGCCGAACTCGAGCAGCTTGGGCACTCTCCCGTTCATTACGTCCGCTGCTTCCGCGATCACGTCGATCTCGACGCAGCCGCCCGACACTGAGCCGTGAAAGCGTTCGCCTGGTCCGACGACCATCTGGCCGCCGACCGGCACCGGCGCCGAGCCCCAGGCAGACGCCACCGTCGCTAGTGCGACGCAGCCGTGCCGATCGAGCCAGCTCCGAGCCACCTCGAGCACGTCGCGCTCGGCGTTGCCGGGCCTCTGGGGTGCGATGAGGTTCATGGTATGCCTCGCCACAAAACAACTTGGCTCTTGCTCACGTTGCCGGGCACGCGGCGCCAGTATCGACCCAAGCCTTGATGAGGGCACCAAACTCGGCCTGTGTCCCGGGCGCCGGCGTGCGGCCTGCGCCGGGATGCCAGCCCCATCCTACAAGCGAATCTTCTGCCATGTGATGAACGAGGTCGTCCATCGACTTGCCGCCGTTGCGCTTCGGGATCCTTGATCTGCTCGCAGATCTCGCCCAGCGACTTGCCGACCCACGCCATCTCGATGGGAGCTAGGTGCCATTCGGGATGGCCCGGGAGCCGTGCAGGATCGAAGTTCTCCGGCCCGTGGCAGGTCGTGCAGCGCATGCCAACGGCGCCGAAGCCGTCGATGCCGCGCACGACGAGCGGCAGGTGTGGGTGGCGGTCGTCGCCCTGCGCCGGGCGGTCGCCCGCCGGGTGGCAGTTCATGCAGCGTGCGCTGGCGATGACCTTTCCGGCCTCGCCAAAGAGGGCGAGCGAACGCTGCTTCTCATCGGCAATGGAGGCGAAATCGCTGACCGGCTTCAGACCCGACGCTGGATCGGGCGTTGCCGCCGAGACCGCGAGCCCGACCCCGACGATCGCCATCGCGCCCGCGGAAATTATCGCTGCCCTGCGCATACGCACCTCCTCAGGCCTTGGCCGCCGAACGCGAGAACGGCAGCGTGAACACGTGCTGGCCCGTGAGCTTCGACCAAGCGTTGGCGATTGCCGGTGCGATCGGCGGCGTGCCAGGCTCCCCGATGCCGGTCGGGTTTTCTCTGGAGGGCACGATATGCACTTCGATGTCCGGCATCTCGTTGATGCGCAGCACGCGGTAGTCGTGGAAGTTCGACTGCACCACGCGGCCGTCCTCGAGATCGATGGAGGAGAACAGCGCCGCGGAGAGCCCGAAGCCCATGCCGCCCTCGAGCTGCGCCCTGATCACGTCCGGGTTGATGGGGACGCCGCAATCGGCCGCGGCGACGACGCGCTCCACCTTCGGCAAGCCGTCCTCGCCCATCGACACCTCAACCACGTGCGCGACGAAGCTCTTGAAGGATTCATGCACCGCGATCCCGCGCGTACGGCCCTTCGGGAGCGGCTGGCCCCAGCCGGCCTTCTCGGCCGCAAGCTCGAGCACACCGAGATGGCGCTTTACCCGTTCCTTGCCGGCGTCATCCATGCCGGGTTTCGCCAGCGCGAGAGTTAGCAACTTGCGCCGCAGCTGGTACGGGTCGTCGCCCGTGGCGTCCGCAAGCTGGTCAAGGAACGTCTCGGTCGAGAACGCGGTGTGGGTCGAGCCGACCGAGCGCCACCACAGCGTAGGCACACCGACCTCGGCCATGTGCGCGGAGACGCGCAAGTTGGGGATTTGGTAGGGCAGCGTGCTCGCCCCCTCGACCATGGTCTGATCGACGCCGTTCTTGATCATGCCCGCCTCGAACGGCGAACCCTTCATAAACGACTGGCCGACGATCACCTGGTCCCAGCCGACGATCTCGCCCTTGTCGTCGATGCCGGCGCGCAGGCGATGCACGAAGATCGGCCGGTAGCGGCCGCCCTTGATGTCGTCCTCGCGCGTCCAGATCACCTTGATGGGACCCTGGTGCTTCGCGGCCTTGAGCACATTCGCGGCTTCTGCCGCCATGTCGCCGGCGGGCGTCGCGCGGCGGCCGAAGCTGCCGCCGGCAAGCATCGTCTTGATGTTGACCTTGTCCGGGGTAAGCCCAAGTACGGCTGCCGCCACGCCCTGGTCGACCGTCTGGATTTGCGAGCCGAACATCATCTCGACCCCGCCGTCGCTGGTGCGGCCGATGACGCAGTCGTTGGGCTCCATGGGCGCGTGCGCCAGATACGGGAAGACGTAGGTTGCCTCGATCACCTTCGTCGCCCCTGTGAGCGCCTTGTCGGTGTCGCCGTCGTTGCGCGCGATCGCGCCCTGCGTGTTGGCAAGCTGGAGGTATTCCTTGACGATGGCGTCGGAGCTGCGGGCTTCCGTACCGCTCTCGTCCCACGTGATCTGAAGCGCGTCGCGACCCTTCTTGGCGGCCCAGAAGCCGTCGGCCAGCACGGCGACGCCCTCGGGCACGACGAACACCTCCTTCACGCCGGGGATGGCGAGCGCCGGCGCCGGATCGAAGGACTGCGCCTTGGCGGCAAAGCGCGTCGGCCGGGCGATCACGCAGGTGAGCATGTCCGGCAGCTTGATGTCGATCGTGTACATCGCCGTGCCGTTGGTCTTCGGCACGGTGTCGACCTTCGGGAGCTTGTTGGCGCCGATGAGGCGCCACGCGTCGGGCTCCTTCGGCTTGAACGGGCCGGACAGCTCGATCTGCTGTGCAAGCCCAACGAGCTCGCCAAAGCGGGCAGTATGGCCGGCCGCGTCTTTGACGATGCCCTTCTCGATGGTGATGCTGGCGGGATCGACGTTCCAGGTCTTGGCAGCGGCCGCGATGAGGCGCGCGCGGGCCTCGGCTCCGGCCTGGCGGAGCTGCTCCCAGGAGTTCGCCATGGCGGTCGAGCCGCCGGTTCCCTGCACCTTGCCGAAGGCGGAATTGAAATATTTCGCGGCGTCCGCGGGCGCAGATTCGACCTTGATCTGCCCCCAGTCGGCGTCGATCTCGTCGGCAAGCACGGTGGCGATGCCGGTGTAGGGGCCCTGGCCGAATTCGATGTGCTTGGAAATCACCGTGACCGTGCTGTCGGGCGCGATGCGCAGGAACGCGTTGGGAATGAACTCCGATTGTGCGTCGGCCGCGGCAGCGGCGGCGTTCGACGCGGGCAGGCGCAGCGCGATGACGAGGCCGGCGGCGGCGGAGCCCTTGAGGAAAGAGCGGCGGCTCGCGGAGACGTTGACGTTCATGATCAGCCCTCCAGCCGTTGTGCGGCATCGTGAATGGCGGCGCGAATGCGGTGATAGGTGCAGCAGCGACAGACGTTGCCGGTCATAGCGAGGTCGATATCGCGGTCGGTCGGCTTGGGGATCGTGCTGAGCAGCCCAACCGCCGACATGATCTGCCCGGACTGGCAGTAGCCGCATTGGGGAACGTCGAGCGCGATCCATGAGGCGCGCACCGCATCCGTGACCTTGTCCTTTGCGCCTTCGATCGTGACGATGTCGGCGCCGTCGAGCATCGACATCGGCGTCACGCACGAGCGGCGCGGCTCGCCGTTGAGGTGCACGGTGCAGGCGCCACACTGAGCGACGCCGCATCCGAACTTGGTGCCGGTCAGCCCCCGCACGTCGCGCAAGTACCAGAGCAGCGGCATCGACGGATCGCCGTCATACTCGACGGCGGTTCCGTTCACGGTCAGCTTGGTCATGGGTCACCTCGAAACCTACAACGTTGCACGCGCGAATTCGGTTCTGCCGCAACGCGGCGGCATTGGAAAAGTTGATGTCGCGTCTCCTAAGAGGCAGCCACGCAAGGGGCGCGCAGTGCCTTGTTCTTTGGGCGCCGGGGGCCTACTCGGCCGGCTGCTGCGCGCTGGCTGGCGGCTCCGGCTCGGCGGTTTCCCGCCGGCGCGCGACGATGCCGGCGAGCCAGCGCGTCGTCACGTAGAACACGGGCGTGAAGATGAGGCCGAAGAAGGTGACGCCGATCATGCCGGAGAAGACCGCGGTCCCGAGTGCCTGGCGCAGCTCGGCGCCGGCGCCGACGGCCCACACGAGCGGCACCACGCCGAGGATGAACGCGAGCGACGTCATCAGGATGGGACGCATGCGCAGCCGGGCCGCCTCGGTCGCCGCGGCGAAGCGGTCGGCACCCGCACCCTCGAGCTGGTGCGCGAACTCGACGATCAGGATGGCGTTCTTGGCGGCAAGGCCGATCAGCACGATGAAGCCGACCTGGGTCAGGATGTTGTTGTCCTGTCCGCGCATGACCACGCCGGTGATGGAGGCGATGAGGCTCATGGGCACGATGAGGATGATCGCGAGCGGCAGCGTCAGGCTCTCGAACTGCGCGGCGAGCACGAGGAACACGAAGGCGACGCCGAGCGCGAAAGCGAACACCGCGGCGTTGCCGGCGCGCACCTGCTGGAACGCGAGCTCCGTCCACTCATAGCTGAAGCCGCGCGGCAGCACTTCGGCTGCGAGCTTCTGCATAAGGTCGATGGCCTGGCCCTGCGAGTAGCCAGGCGCGGCACTGCCGTCGAGCTCGGCCGCCGGATAGAGGTTGTAGCGCGGCACGCGCGAGGGGCCGGAAATGTCGCTCACGGTCGTGAACGATCCGAGTGGCACCGCATCGCCATTGCTGTTGCGCACGCGCAGCTTCAGCACGTCGCTGCGCTCTAGGCGGAAGTTGGAATCTGCCTGCGCCGTCACGCGGAAGGTGCGGCCCAACAGATTGAAGTCGTTGACGTAGGCGGAGCCGAGGTAGGTCTGCAATGTCGAGAACACATCGGAGACGTTGATGCCGAGCATCTGCGCCTTCACCCGGTCGATATCGAGATAGAGCTGCGGCGTAGCGTTCTCAAACAGCGAGAACACCTGCTTGAGGCCCGGCGTGGCGTTGGCGCGCCCCATCATGGCGCCGACGGCGCCTTGCAGCGCGGCCGAGCCGTTGCCGCCGCGGTCCTGCACCATCATGCGGAATCCGCCGGCGCTGCCGATGCCGCGCACTGGCGGCGGCGCGACGACGAGCACGAGGGCGTCCTGGATCGAGGAGAACTTTGCGAGCAGTGCGCCCTGGATCGCCTGCGCCGACATGCGCGGATCCTTTGCCCGTTCCTCGAAATCCTTCAGCACGACGAACACCGCGCCCGCGTTCGGAGCGTTCGTGCGCGTGGCACCCGAGAAGCCTACGAGGTTGACCGCGTGAGCGACGCCCGGCGTATCGAGCGCGAGCTCCACGGCGCGGCGGTTGACGGCGTCCGTGCGGTCGATCGAGGCGGCGGGCGGAAGCTGCGTGATAGTGATCAGGTAGCCGGCGTCGAGCTGCGGAATGAAGCCGATGGGCGTCTTGCGGAACTCGTTCATGCCGAAGGCGATGACGCCCGCATAGACGACGAGCATGAGCACGGCAATGCGCACGATGCGGCCCACGAACCAACTGTAGCCGTGAGACAGCTTGTCGAAGCCCCAGTTGAAGATG
Source organism: uncultured Alphaproteobacteria bacterium (assembly GCA_963817485.1). GTDB lineage: Bacteria > Pseudomonadota > Alphaproteobacteria > Rhizobiales > Hyphomicrobiaceae > Hyphomicrobium_A. The sequence goes on from CAWFOR010000005.1 coordinate 471,644, forward strand.
CGGAAGAAGGTTTGGATCGGCCACATGTACCAGCCGGTCTTGTGCTCTTCGCTGTGCGGCTTCAGGAGTAGCGCGCACAGGGCGGGCGACAGGGTCAGCGAGACGATGAGCGAGATGATCGTGGCGCCGGCAATCGTCAGCGCGAACTGGCGGTAGAACTGGCCCGAGATGCCGGTGATGAAGGCCGACGGCACGAACACCGCGGTCAAGACGAGCGCGATGGCAATCAGCGCCGTGCCGACCTCCTCCATGGTGCGGTAGGACGCCTCGCGCGGGCTCAGGCCCTTGGCCATGTTGCGCTCGACGTTCTCGACCACGACGATGGCGTCGTCGACGACGATGCCGATCGCAAGCACGAGGCCGAACAGCGACAGGTTGTTGAGCGAGAAGCCGAACGCCGCCATCAGGAAGAACGTGCCGACGAGCGACACCGGGATCGCGACAATGGGAATGATGGCCGCGCGCCAGGTCTGCAGGAACAAGATGACGACGAGCACGACGAGGATGACCGCCTCGAGGATCGTCTGCACGACCGCGTCGACCGACTGTTGGATGAAGTCCGTCGGGTTGTAGATGATGTCGTACTTGACGCCATCGGGGAAGCTCTTCGACAGCTCCGCCATGGTGGCCTTGATCTGCTTGGCCGCCGCAATCGCGTTGGAGCCGGGAAGCTGGAAGATGCCGAGGCCGACCGCAGGATTCTTGTCGAGGTAAGAGTTGACGCCGTAGTCGAGCGCGGCGAGCTCCACGCGCGCCACGTCCTTCAGACGCACGACCGAGTTGTCGTTCTGCTTGACGACGATGTCGCCGAACGCATCTGGGTCGGCGAGGCGACCCAGCGTCTGCACGGATATCTGGAAGGCGCCGGGCGAGGCTACCGGTGGCTGGTTCAAGATGCCGGCGGCAACCTGCACATTCTGTCGCTGCAGGGCGGTGACGACGTCGTTTGCCGTCAGCGCCAGGGACTGCAGGCGATCGGGATCGAGCCAGACCCGCATCGAGTAATCGCGCCCGCCGAACACCGTGATCGAGCCCACGCCCTCGATGCGGGTCAAGGCGTCGACGACGTTGATGGTGGCGTAGTTCGAGATGAACAGCGTGTCGCGCGACTGGTCGGGCGAGTACATATGCACGACCATCATCAGGTCGGGCGATGCCTTGGCGACAGTGACGCCGATGTTGCGCACGTCCGCGGGCAGGCGCGGCAGCGCGATCGACACGCGGTTCTGCACCTGCACCTGCGCAATGTCGAGGTTGGTGCCGAGGTCGAACGTGACGGAGATCGAGAAGCGCCCGTCGACCGTGGAGTTCGACGAGATGTAGAGCATGTGCTCCACGCCGTTGATCTGCTGCTCGAGCGGCGAGGCGACGGTATTGGCGACGACCTCGGCGGATGCGCCGGGATATTGGCCGGTCACGTTGATGACGGGCGGCGCGATCTCGGGATATTGCGCGATCGGCAGCCGGCCGATCGATACAAGGCCGAGGATCACGAACACGACCGAGATCACGGCGGCAAAGATCGGACGGTCGATGAAGAAGTGCGAGATGCGCATCGCGCTACCGATCAGTTCAAGCGGATGGAGGAGGTGTCTTTGACGCCGGTGTCGGCAGTGGCCTGCTGGGGCGTAACCTTGGCGCCGGGGCGCACGCGCATCAGACCGTTGACGATGACGAGGTCGTCGGCACGCACGCCCGACTTGACGACGCGCAAGCCATCCGAGAGCTGCCCGAGCGTCACATACTTCGGCGTGGCGACGTTGTCGTCGCCAACCACGTAGACAAACTTGCGCACCTGCTCGGTGCCGATCGCCGCATCGGGCAGAAGCAACGCTTCCGCCGGCGCCGAAACGGTGATCTGGACGCGTCCGAACATGCCGGGCGTCAGGCGCCCGTCCGCGTTCTCGAACTCGGCGCGGCCGCGGATGGTGCCCGATGAGCGGTCGATGGCATTGTCCACGAAGTCGATCTTGCCGTCGCGCGTGAACTTGTCCTCATCGATCAGCTTCAAGCGCACCGGGAGCGTGATGCCGCGGTTGGCGCTGTGAGCGCCCGCCTCGGTGGCGAGGCGCACGTAGCGCAGGTAGGACGCCTCATCCATGGTGAACTCGAAGCGGATGGGATCGACGGAGGCGATAGTGGCGAGCAGCGTCGTGCCGGCCGCGCCGCCGGTCACGAGGTTGCCGATGGAGACGCGCCGGTCGCCGATGCGGCCGGAGATGGGCGCCTTGAGTTCGGTGAACTGCAAATCGAGCTGGGCCTGGCGGACTGCCGCCTCCTGGGCGGAGACTGCAGCGGTGGCGACGCGCTTGGCCTGCAAGCGCTGATCCAGCGCCTGCTGCGTGATGGTCGTCCCCGTGCGCAAGCTCTCGCCGCGAGCAAGGTCCAACTCGGCGAAGGCGAGGTTGGCCTTGGCCTGCTCGACGGCCGCCGTGGCTTGGTCGAGGGAGGCCTGGAAGGGACGCGGGTCGATCGTAAAGAGCGGGTCGTCCTTCTTCACGAGCTGACCGTCGGTGAAGTGGATCGTCTGCAGGTACCCCGAAACGCGCGCGCGCACCTCGACGTAGTCGAAGGCGATGAAGCGGCCGACATACTCGTCGTGCTCGGCGACAAGCTTCTTTACCGGCTTTGACACGGTGACCTGCGGAGGCGGGGGCGCTGCGTTCTGCGCCTGCGTCTGCGACTGCCCGCACCCGGCGGCCAGGGCCAGGGCCGGGAGGAGCGCGAGGAAAGCAAGGCGAGCGGGGCTTGACGGGGGCATGAGGAACCTTGCAGGCGGAATTGAACTTGGCTGTGGGCTATCGGGGGGCTTCGCGTTTCGCGGTTGTCAGCCCGCCGGCGCAACGGTTAGCACCGAAACGAGGTTGCGGACGTCTGCTGGAGTTTCGAGATTAACGCAGTTCACTTGGCCCGAATTGGCCGCGTCGGTGCCTGCAACTTTTCCCCGGTCCATGGAGCCGCCTCGCTGACTGCTGCAGTGCAAAACGAGGGACATGACAACGCCCACACGCCGTGTTACTGAGCGGTAACATGCCCTCGTATACTGACCGGTAACACCCTAGTCAAGAGGCCTATTTGATGCTTTCCACCTCGGGTCCCGCAGCGCCCATATTGCCGCCGCGCGACCGCATTCTGGCTGCTGCCCGGGAACTCTTCTATCGCCACGGCATCCGCGCCGTGGGGGTCGAAACGATCGCGGAAGCGGCCGCCACGAACAAGATGACGCTTTACCGGCATTTCGGTTCCAAGGACGAGCTCATCGCGGCCTACCTGACCCAGCTCGCCAAGGAGGGCGACGAGGTCTGGGAGGGGCTCGCGCGCACCTATCCCGGTGACCCGCACGCGCAGCTCGAGGGCTGGGTCAAGTACGTCGAGCGGATCCTTACCGACAGCGGCGACCGCGGCTGCGCCATTGCCAATGCGGCCGTGGAGCTGCGCGAGAGCGGGCATCCGGCGCGCCAAATCATCGACGACTACAAGACGCGCAAGCGCGAGCGGCTCGTGGGGCTATTCCGCGACGCCGATTACGCCGACCCGGAGCTCCTGGCGGATGAGGTATTTCTGCTGTTTGAGGGCGCCCGCATCAGCATCCAGTGCTGCTCGAACGCGAGCGGGCCCGCGTCGCGCGTTGTCGGCATGCTGCGTTCGCTTTTGAGCGAGCACGCGCCCAAGCGCTAATCGTCCAACAACGAGATTTCAGACTGAGGAGCGCTTTCCGGCTGGCCGGTAGACGCCGCTCTTAGCGTCCCACTCGAGCGCGCCGAGATCCTTGGGCGCCGCCACGTTGCGCGTCGGCTGGTCGCCGTGCGCGCCGCGCGCATCGTCGACGGCCCGCGCCATCTCCCTCGCAATCCATTTGAAGCCTGCGGCTATGCCGGCTCCGATGAGCACCGCGGCCACGACTTGCGGCATGGACGACACTCCCTCTTCTAACGCGCGGCTCTGGCTCGTGGTCTTGATCGCGTCGGCGCCTTGATGCGCCGAGGCGTCACAACCCGTAGCGGGACCATAACGCGCGAGCTTCTACAGCGGATATCAGATCTTCGGCGAACGCAAGACGTCCGCGCGTTAAATCGTCGTAACCAAACGCCGACGGCGCGCGCCGCAGCCGCGACAGCAGGCCTCCGCGGTCGAACGGCACGACCTTCAGCCGCACCTTGTCACCATAGAGCTCGCGCATCTTGGTGCGCACATCGCTCACGCCGTCGATGAGGCCGAGCTCGAGCGCCCTGGTGGCCGACCAGAAGGCGCCGGAGAACAGCTCTTGATCGGCTCCCTTGAGGCGGCCAGCGCGTCTTTCCTTGACGACGCCGATGAAGACGTCGTGCACGTCCTGCTGCAGCGATTTCAGACGTTCGACGTCGTCGGCGCGCTCGGGCCGGAAGGAGTCGAGCGAGCCTTTGTCGGCGCCCGCCGTATAAACGCGGCGTGTGATGCCGAGCTTCTCGATCGCGTCGACGAAGCCGAAGCCCGCGAAAATTACACCGATCGACCCGACAATCGAGGCGGCATCGGCGTAGATCTCATCGCCCGCCACGGCGAGGTAGTAGCCCCCCGATGCAGCCACGTCCTCGCAGAATACGTGCACCGTCTTGCGCGTCTCCTCGGCGAACTGGCGGATGCGGCGGAAAATGAGGCTCGACTGTACGGCCGAGCCGCCCGGCGAGTTGATGACCACGGCAACCGAGGGCATCTTCGACAGCTCGAAGGCCCGCTCGATCGCGGTTGCGCACGAGGAGATCGCGAGCCCCGGACGCAACGGCGTGACGTGGCCGATCGGTCCGTCGAAGCGCAGCACGGGAACGACGGGACCACGGTTGAAAAACCACATGCGTGCCAACCTCGCTTCAGCGGAACATTCAGGATGGGGCCGCGCGGGCAAGAAGCCGGGCGCGGGCGTCAGGCCGAGACATTTACGGCAACGCGCGCGCGAGGGCTAGACCACGGCGCGAGCGTCGCCGTTGCGCGGGTCAGCGGTTCGCAACCATTGGCAGCGCAGCGCCTCCACGCAGAATGGCCTGCGCCTGCGGCGTGAAAGCGCCCTCGTCGTCATGCAAGACCAGGCCCGCAAGCAGCGTGAGCGGCGCCCGGCTGCCCTTGCGCCCCTGCACGATGACGCGGTGCGCGGCAGCCCCGGCGCGCGGATAGAGGGGCAGCACGTGCAGCCCCCCGAAGCGCCCGTCGAAAGCGGCGAGCAGGCGGGAGAGCGCCTCGGCCTTGTGGATCAGCGTCGCGCAGCCGCCCGGCACTGCCATACGCGCCATGAAGCGCGCCCAGTGATCGAGGCCGTCGTCGGGCATGGCGTGTGCTGCTGCCTTGAGGGGATCGGGTGCGAGCGTGCCGCCGTCGGCGTCGTGGAATGGCGGGTTTGCGATAACGTGATCGAAACTCTCCGGCTCGAGCCGGAGGCTTTGTGCAGATGCGGCCGAAAGGCCAATGTCGCCCTCGATCACGCGCACGCGGTCGCCGAGGCCGTTACGCGACACATTCTCCGCGGCAAGTCGTGCCAGCGCCCCTTCCCGCTCAAAAAGCGCAACGCAAACCGAGGCGACGCGCCGAGCAAGGCATAGCCCCGCGGTCCCCACGCCGGCGCCAACATCCAGTACGCGCGCTGGCCCCTCGGCGGAAACGGCGGCGGCCAGGATGACGGCGTCGAGCCCGGCGCGATAGCCGGAGAGCGGCTGGAGAATTTGCAGGGCGCCGCCGAGGAACGCGTCGTCCGTCGGCGCGTTGCCTGCAACCGCTGTCGTCTCGTTCACTGGACGATCCATTGGCCGAGCCCGGCCTCGTCGAGCAGGCGGCGCGCCTGCGCCCAGTCATCCTCGGCCACCGCTAGTCGCTGCGGGACGGCCGAGAGCGTACCCTGCACTGCGCTCATGTTGCCGTCGAACACGCTCACCTCGATGCCGGCGTCCTTGAGCAGAACCTGCAGATAGTTGAGGAGCACCGGGTCGTTACTGGTTACGAGTTCACGCATGGGACATTGTCCGAAAGTGCTCGTGCGGCGGCGGCAATCTGTGCTTAGAGTTCCGCGCCGAGCAAGGCTATAGCACCGTCAACGAATAAGCGTCGGAAAAACCTCCTTAGGCAAACTCCTTGGGCCAAGTCATACCACTCGAGGGCGCACGCAGCCCGGCGGAAAATCTGAAGCCGCTCATGGACCTCGTCGCCGAGGACATGGCCGGGATCAACCGCATCATCCTCGACAAGGCAGTGTCCGAGGTCGACCTTATTCCGCAGCTCGCCCACCATCTCATCGACTCGGGCGGCAAGCGGCTGCGGCCGATGCTCGCGTTAGCCTCGTCCAAGCTGTGCGACTACCCGGGCTCCGGGCACATCCGCGTCGCCTCGGCGATCGAGTTCATGCACACGGCGACGCTGCTGCACGACGACGTCGTCGACGTGAGCGAGCTCCGGCGCGGCAAGAAGACGGCACGCATGATCTGGGGCAACCAGGCGAGCGTGCTGGTCGGCGATTTCCTGCTCGGTCAGGCCTTCCGCATGCTTGTCGACGTGGGCTCGCTGCCTGTCCTCAAGATCCTGTCGAACGCGGCCGCCGTCATCGCCGAGGGCGAGGTGATGCAGCTCGCCGCCGCCAAGAACACGGCGACAACGGAGGACGAGTACCTAGCCATCATCAACGCCAAGACGGCTGCACTTTTCTCGGCCGCAGCGGAGGTCGGCGCCGCGATCGTTAGCCGCCCCGCGCCCGAGCAGACCGCCTTGAAGGCCTATGGGCGCAATCTGGGTCTCGCCTTCCAGCTCGTCGACGATGCGCTCGACTACTCGGGCGACAGCGCACACCTCGGCAAGTCGGTCGGCGACGATTTCCGAGAGGGCAAGATCACGCTGCCCGTCATCTTATCGTTCCGGCGCGGCTCCGATCGCGAGCGCGGCTTCTGGAAAAAGACGATCGTCGATGGCAACCTCGAGAATGGCGATTTCGAGCACGCCGTCGGCCTCATGAAACGGCACAAGGCGATCGAGGCGACGTTTGAGCGCGCCCGCTCGTTCGGAGCCGTGGCCCGCGATGCGCTCGCGATCTTCCCCGATCGGCCCGAGAAATCGGCCATGGAGCAGGTCATCGATTTCTGTGTGCAGCGGACGCATTGATTTTCGGCCACAGTGGCGTCATTGCGCGACGCCCGCTTATGGGCTTAGATTTTTGGATCCGAGGCGAAAATCGGAATCGGGGGAAATGCTCAAATCTCGACATCTGCATTGGCTGGCGGCGGCAGCGTTTGCGGCTGCGGCCTTCGTCGCGGGCGCGAGCATCGCGCAGCCAGGCCCGATCGAGCCGGTGAAGCTCGGCTTCGACTCCATGAGCAAGGCCGACCAGGCCAACCTGTGGAAAATGGTCGACGAGTACGCCACGGTCGACGCGCTGCAGGAGTTCTGCGGCACCAAGCTCTATCTCCAGCGCCGCGCGCTGAGCGCGGTCGGCACGTGCGTCGAAGGCGCGGCGCTGCGCAAGGTGTTCTCCGCCTTCCGCACCAAGAAGGCGGAATACCTCAAGGCCTGGGAGACGCTGCACGGCGAGCCCGAGCACAAGAAAGAGGTGTGCGAGCGCTTCAAGTCGAAGCTCGCCGAGTACACCAAGATCATGAGCGCGCAGATCGGCCAGGCCGCGAGCGCGTGCCGCAACTGCTTCTTCTGCTGAAGCACTCGGCGCCCAACGCCTATCCTCCAAGCGTCGTCGCGGCGATCCACCAGCGCGGGTTGGCGGCGCGCAACGTTTCGCGCGCGGCGGATGCCTCCTCGGGCGTCGCGAAGATGCCGTAGCAGGTGGGACCGGCGCCGGAGAGACCGGCGAACTTGCAGCTCGGCACGGCAGCGAGCGCGGCATGCACCTCACCGATCGCCGGCTCGATCTCAATCGCTGCGGGCATCAGGTCGTTGCCCTGGGCGGCCATGTAAGCGACGAGCGCGGGTGCATGCGGGAACGGCCCGGGCGGCGGCGCGGGCTCGCTGGTCGCGGCGACCGCCGGCACGCTCAGGCGGCCGAAGACCCTGCGCGTCTTGCCCAACGGCACCGGTGTCAGCGGATTGACCAGCACCGCGTTGAGACGGGGCAGATCGTGTACGGGCGCTACCCTCTCTCCGACACCGGTCACGAACGCCGGCCGGTTCAGGAAGCAGACCGGCACGTCCGCGCCGAGCGAAGCCGCAATTGCCGCCCAATCGACGCCGGCGGACAGCGAGCCGTTGGCAAAGCGAACGGCGCGCAGCAGCGCGGCGGCGTCCGCGGAGCCCCCGCCGATGCCGGCGGCGACGGGTAGCGTCTTCTCCAGCGTTACCTCGCCCAGCTTGAGCTGCGGCGCCTGCTCGGCTAAGCGCGCCAGCGCCCTGTCGATGAGGTTGTCGCCCTCGATGGCCGCGGCAAAGGGGCCGCGCACACTGCAGCCTATCTCCTCACCGGGGATGAAGCGCACGACGTCGCCGAGGTCGGTTGCGAAAACGACGAGGCTTTCAAGCTCATGATAGCCGTCGGGGCGGCGGCCGCGCACCTTGAGCGTCAGATTGACCTTGGCGCGGGCAATTTCGGTGATCGCCGGCATCGGCGCGCCGCCTCGAGCGGGGGTAGGCCCGGCGCCGCAGCGCCGGCGCCGATTGCAACGATCCTCTGCGCTACTCGACGGGTCTCGAGTTGAGCTTCGTCTCTTTGCGCTTCTTCAGGTGAACGTTGCGCTGCACCTCGCGATGAGCCGGCGACTGCAGGGTCGGCGGCAGCCCCTCGGTGAGCTTCTTCTTGATCTTCTCGACCTCTTCCGGCTCGGGCTCGAGCGTCAGCGCCTGGTCCCACTGGAACTTCGCCTCGCGCTCGCGGCCGACGCGCCACAGCGCATCGCCGAGGTGGTCGTTGAGCACCGGGTCCTGCGGCGTGATCTCGACCGCGCGCTCGAGGAAGCGTACGGCGTCCTTGTAGTTGCCCTGCTTGAAGTGCGCCCAGCCCAGGCTGTCGACGATGTAGCCGTCGCCGGGCTTGAGAGCGACGGCACGCTCGATGAGCGCCATGCCCTGCTTCAGGTTGCGGTTCTGATCGACCCAGCTATAGCCGAGATAGTTCAGTGCGAGCGGCTGGTCGGGATAGAGCTTCAACGCCTTCTGCAGGTCGGCCTCCGCCGCCGGCCAGTTCTTCAGGCGCTCATAGGACGTGCCGCGCGAATAGAACAGGCTCCAGTGGCGCTTGGCCGGATTGGGCAGCAAGGCTGCCGCGCGCGTGTAGTAGTCGACCGCTTCGGCATAGCGCTTGCGCGAGCGCATGATGTTGCCCAGCGCGTCGAGCGGCTTGATGTCCTTGGGATTTTCAACCGCAAGCTTGTCCAGCGTGGCCTTGGCCTCATCCACCTTGTCGAGCGAGTTGAGGTCGAAGGCCTTGCGGATCTCGATCGCTTCCTGCAGCGCGGTGCCGTTGGGAATGCGGTTGTAGACGGTGATGGCGTCGTCGTAGCGACGCATGGATTCATAGGCGCTAGCCAGCGTCGCCAGCGCGAAGGCGTGGTCGGGAACGACGTAGAGCGCCATCTGCAGGTAGAGGACGCCCATGCTCACGCCGCCCTCGCCCGTGAGCAGCTCGCCGAGGCCGTAGAACGCCTCGGCCATGCCTTCGGCCGGCGTGGTGATCAGCAGCGACACCTTCTTGCCGCCGTCGATCTGGTCGCGCAGCTCGCGCACGAGCACGTGCGGTTCGTCCTGCGATTTGTCGGTTTGCGCATCGAGAATCGTCTTGGCGAGCTTGAGGTCGCCCTCGCTCGCCGCGTGGCGCGCATAGGCGAGCGGGATGCGGAGCGTCGGGCTCTCCTGCTTGAACGAGCGCTCATAGGCGGCAGTCGCATCCTGCTTCTTGCCCGCGATGTCGGAAATCAGCGCGCGGTGGAAGTTGAGATAGATCTGCGCCCACTCCGCCTGCTTGGGCATGTCGAGATATTTCTTGGCCTGCTCCGGGTCGCCGGCGGCAAGCGCGTTCCAGGCACGCGCCAGCGCGCTCGTCAGCTCGCCGACCGGACCATCGCTCGCGGCTTCGAACTCCTTGTCGGCCTTGGCGTAGTCGCCGCTCTTGAAGCGGTTGAGTCCGAGCACGAGGTGGGCGATGCGGTTGCTGGCATCCTTGGCGACGAGCTCCTCGGCGAGGCCCACGGCGCGATCCCAGTTGGCCTCGGAGGCCTCCGCCTGGAATGCTTGCTCGAGCAGCACCTCGTTGCCGGGATCCTGCGCCAGCGCATCGCGGTAGAAGCTGGCGGCGTGGTCGGGATCGTTCTCGTTCTTGGCGAAGTTGGCGGCGAGGTAGCTGCCGAGCAGCGAGTGGAGCTGATCGCCGTCACCCGATGCATCGCCCGCGGCGAGCGACACTGTCACGCTGGCAACGGTGAGGCCGAACAGTGTTACCGCCGTCAGCAGCACGTTGCGAAGAAATGCTCGCATGCAGACCGATCCTTGTGGAAGCCGGTTGATTCCCAGAATTCTCGTACCCTAGCGCATAACGCGGCGATTTGGCGACATTGGCGCCGCATCAATGCCGAAACGAGAATTTAGCGGCTGAGAAGGTGAATTTCGGTGCGGACCCGCTACATGCCCGCATAATTCGGGCCTCCGCCGCCTTCCGGGCATACCCAGGTGATGTTCTGGCTCGGGTCCTTGATGTCGCACGTTTTGCAGTGGACACAGTTCTGCGCGTTGATCTGGAAGCGCGGATTGTCGCCCTCGATCACGATCTCATAGACCGCGGCCGGGCAGTAGCGCTGCGCAGGCTCCGCCCACTCGGGCAGGTTGACCCTGATGGGGATGGTCGGATCGGTAAGCTTGAGGTGGACCGGCTGGTTTTCCTCGTGGTTGGTGCCCGAGAACGAAACGCTCGTCAGTCGGTCGAAGGTCAGCACGCCGTCGGGCTTCGGGTAGGCGATCGGCTTGGCGTCGGCAGCCTTCTTCAGGCTCGCATAGTCGGCCTTGCCGTGCTTCAGCGTGAAGCCGAGCCCTTTGCCCGGAATGAATGTGTTGAGCCACATGTCGACGCCGCCGAGCGCGACGCCGAGCCAGGTGCCCAAGCGCGACCACAGCGGCTTGACGTTGCGCACGGGGCTTCAAATCGCGCGCAATGTCGCCCGAGCGGACGCTCTCCGCGTAGGCGTCGAGCCGGTCGTGCGCGCGGCCCGCCTCGATCGCCGCAAACGCCGCCTCCGCGGCGGCGATGCCCGACAGGATAGCGTTGTGGCTGCCCTTGATGCGCGGCACGTTCATGAAGCCTGCCGCGCAGCCGACGAGCACGCCGCCGGGCATGACGAGCTCCGGGATGGATTGCCAGCCGCCCTCAGTCAGCGCGCGCGAACCGTAGCCGATGCGCTTGCCGCCCTCGAACGTGCCGCGGATCGCCGGATGCGTCTTGAAGCGCTGGAACTCCTCGAACGGCGACAGGTACGGGTTCTCGTAGTTGAGATGCAGCACGACGCCGACTGCAACCAGGCCCTCGCCGTAGTGGTAGAGGAACGAGCCGCCACCCGTGCGGGAATCGAGCGGCCAGCCGAACGTGTGCTGCACGAGGCCCGGCTGGTGCTTCTCCGGCGCGACCCGCCACAGCTCCTTGATGCCGATGCCGTACTTCTGCGGGCCGCTGTCGCGCGCAAGATCGAACCTGGCGATGAGCTGCTTCGTCAGCGAGCCGCGCGCGCCCTCGGCAAAGAACGTGTACTTGCCACGCAGCTCCGTGCCGCGCACGAAATTCTCGGTCGGCTTGCCGTCACGCCCCACGCCCATGTCGCCGGTCGCCACGCCAACGATGGCGCCATTCTCGTCGTAGAGCACCTCGGTTGCCGGAAAGCCCGGAAGGATCTCGACGCCGAGCTCGGCCGCTTGCTCGCCGAGCCAGGTGGTCAGGGCCCCGAGGCTGCCGATGAAGTTGCCGTGATTGTTCATCAGCGGCGGCATGAGGATGTTGGGGAGGGGAAACGCGCGCGTCTTGGTCAGCACCAGGAACTGGTCTTTCGCGACCTCGGTGGTGAGCGGCGCGCCCTTCTCCTTCCAGTCGGGGATGAGCTTGTTGAGCCCTATGGGATCGATGACCGCGCCCGACAGGATGTGTGCGCCAACGGCCGAGCCCTTCTCCAGCACGGCCACGGAGACGTCCTTGCCCGCCTCGGCGGCAAGCTGCCTCAAGCGGATGGCGGCGGCGAGACCCGCAGGCCCGGCCCCGACGATGACGACGTCGAACTCCATCGCCTCTCTGGGGGGCAGCTCCACCGCATCGCTCGCCATCTCTACCTGTCCTCGACTTCGCGCTTCTGGTCGATTAGGTCGCTATCGGCCGCAGCGTCAAGCGAGGAAACGCCGCGCGGGCCCGAAGTGGACGATGGCGGCAAGCGCGATAGAGTGCCGGACATGACCGCACGAGACACGAGAGCGCAGATCGCGGGGCAGCTGCTCGCCTGGTACGAGGCCATGGGCGTCGATGCGGCCGTCGACGATGTGCCGACCGATTGGCTGGCGCGCGGAGCGCGTGCACCCGGTGCCGGGTTCACGCTGCCCTCGACGCATGCTGAGGCGGCTCCCGCTGCCGCGGCGCGTGCCCCGCTGTCACCCGCGCGTCCAGCTCCCGCGCCCACGGCGCCCCGCGCTCCGCGGCAGTTCATCGGGGCACCGCCGCCCCCGGCCGCCAGCACCGAAGGTCGCAGCGCGCTCGCCGCGACCCGCGCACTGCCCGAGCTGGAGGCGATCCTGCGGCGCTTCGAAGGCTGCGGCCTCAAGGCGACGGCGAAGAACCTCTGCTTTTATCGCGGCGCCGAGCGGGCGCGGCTGATGATCGTCGGCGAGGCGCCCGGGCGCGAGGAAGACCTCGAGGGCAAGCCGTTCGTGGGACGCGCCGGCATGCTGCTCGACAAGATGCTCGCTGCGATCGGCCTCTCCGAAGCCGACGTGCACATCACCAACATCGTCTATTGGCGCCCGCCGGGAAACCGCACGCCGACGCCGCAGGAGGCCATCGCCTGCCGCCCGTTCCTCGAGCGGCAGGTCGCACTGGTGGCACCCGATGTCGTGCTTGCACTTGGCGGCGCCGCGGCCAAGCACCTCTTCGACGTGGCGGACGGGATCATGCGCGTGCGCGGCAAATGGCGCGACCTCGAGATCGGTGGGCACAAGGCGCGCGCCATGGCGACGCTGCACCCCGCTTACCTCTTGCGCACGCCGGCGGCCAAGGGCATGGCTTGGCGCGATCTGCTCGCGATCAAGGAAGCGCTCAAAACCGCGCAATGAGGCCATGGCAAAGCTCGACGAGAACCACCCTTTCACGCCGCTACGCATCGCGGTCCTGACCGTATCTGACACGCGCGAGCCGGCGACCGATAAATCCGGCGATACGCTCGTCTCCATGATCACAAAAGCCGGTCATGAGGTCGCCGAGCGCGCCATCGTCACCGACGACGTCGAGGCGATCCGCGGCAAGGTGAAGGGCTGGATCGACGATCCGAGCGTTAACGTCGTGATCACTACCGGCGGCACCGGGTTTACGAGCCGGGACGTGACGCCGGAGGCGGTGAGGCCGCTTCTGCAGAAGGAGATGGAAGGCTTCGCCGTGATCTTCCACCAGATCTCGTTTACGCAGGTCGAAACCTCGACCATCCAGTCGCGCGCCTGCGGGGGCGTGGCCAACCGTACGTACGTCTTCTGCCTGCCGGGCTCGCCCGGAGCCTGCAAGGATGCGTGGGAAGGCATCCTGAAGTGGCAGCTCGACAGCCGCCACAAGCCCTGCAACCTCGTGGAGATCCTGCCGCGGCTCTAGAGGCCCGGTCGTCCGCTAGTAGCTGAGCCGGCCGCGCTCGATTGCGAGCATTTCGAGGTTGGCATTGGCGGTGGCGAACACCGCGACCGCGAGCTGTCCGACGAGCAGCAACACGAGCCCAACCAGCGCCGTCGGCGCACCCAACAACAATCCGATCGGCAAACCGTACGATCCGATGGCCGAAACCGCCTCGACTCCGCCCGCTCCCGCGAGCACGGCGGCAACTGTGCCGGTAAGCGCCGCGGCTACGCCGAGCACGCTCACACCGTAAGCGATGATTTTCGCCGCCCGATACCGCGGCTTGAACAAGGGCAGCAGCTCTTCACTGCCGCGCGAGACGACCTGCGGAAGCTGCGCGTTCTTGCCGGCGAAGGTGGAAGCGGCTGCGGGCTCGTCGACCTTGGGCGGCTGCGGCGGGCTCGCCGCGGAAGCTGGCGCGACCGCGCTCGGCGGCGCGGCTCCGTCCTGGCGTCTCGCGATGCGCGCTTCGCCCCACCGCCACTCGGCGATGCGGAACAGTCCTTCGCGCGCCTCCTGCGCCTCCGGAGTGGTGCCGTGCTGCTCGACGAGATGGCGGTAGAATTGGAGGGCATAGTCCATCTTGCCCTCGGCCTCAGCCCTGCGCGCCGCCTGCAGCACCTGAACGGGCGTATACTGCATTGCCGTCTGCACCATGGTCCAAACCCCTACGCTTTACACCACCGATGTGATGGTACGACCGTCGCGCCGAGGCGTCCCCATGCCCCGTCTTCAAATTGAAACTTGGCTAATGCACCGCCCGATTTGAGCGGGCGATGCCGTAAGCCCCAAAAAAGGCGGTCAATAGCACCTAAACCACCGGAATCTGGCGGCGAAATTACGACGAATGAACGGCTATCGCGAGCAAATCCTCAAGTCCTTCAGGGATCGGTGCGCTCGTCCTGAAGGGTGGGTGCCCGCACCGGGGAAACACCCAGCGCGTAGCGCGCCAGCGCAATCTGGTTGTTGAGCACGCGCCGCAGATAACCGTCCTCGCGGTAGCCGCGTGCACTCGAGACGGCGCGCGCGCGCAGGAGCTTGATGCGCCGGCGGCCCAGCCGGCGCGCGATGTCGACATCCTCCATACCCGAAAACTCGCGGTGCCCGCCGACGGCATCGTAGAGCGAATGCGGGATCAGCAGCCCCTGCTCGCCATAGGGCAGCCGCAGGACGGCAAACCGCAGACGCGCAAGGGCTTCGAGAAGCCGCGGTGCCGCGCCGTCATCGTCGAGCGCGAAGCGGAAGGCGGCAGCGGCCTGGCGCGAGCTGTCCTTGTCGACCCGCTCCATGAAGTGCGAGGCCTCGCGCTCCCAGCCGTGATCGAGCACAGCATCGGCGCTGAGGAAGAGGAGCCACGGCTGACGCGCGGCGGCCGCGCCGGCCGTGAGCTGGCCGCCGCGCCCGGGGCCCGTCTCGATGACGTCCGCGCCGGCCCAGTCGGCGATCTCGCGCGTGCGGTCCTTGGAGCCGGCATCGACCACGATCACCTCACGCACAAGCCCGTCGAGGCTCGCCGGGATCAGCGCGGAGAGCGTATCGGGGAGGGTCGCCTCGGCGTCGAGGGTTGGGATGACGACTGAGATCATGCGCTTCTCTGCCACGGACGCGCTGCCGGCAACAACAGCGGCCAAGCTCGCGGCTTGGCGCCGCCCGTTGAGTTCTTGATTTGTTCTATGCGAGCCGCTACCTTCCACGAGAACCAACCGCTCCGAGAAAGACCGTGGTTTCAAAAAGCGCCAAGACCGCAGTGCCTGAACGAAGCGACGACGCACCCGTCGACATCGAGCGCCGTCGCGGTCGCGGGGCGCGTTCGAACCACACCGGCCGCTTCGAGACCGAGCGGCGCGAAGAGGTCGATGACGGCTGGGAGGGCCTGGGCGACCTCGAAGCCTTCAAGACCGAGGTCTACGAGGAGCCGGCGCGCACCATCATCACGCGCAACGATAGCCCCGACATCTCCTTCGACCGCTCGATCAACCCCTACCGCGGCTGCGAGCACGGCTGCATCTACTGCTATGCGCGCCCGACCCACTGCTTCCTCGGGCACTCGGCCGGTCTCGACTTCGAGACCAAGCTCTACGCCAAGACGGATGCCGCCAAGCTGCTCGAGCGTGAGCTTTCCAATCCGCGCTACAGCCCGGAGACGATGGCGCTCGGCACCAACACCGATCCCTACCAGCCGATCGAGCGCGAGCGGAAGATCACGCGCTCGATCCTGGAAGTGCTTGAGCGCACCTCGCATCCCGTCGGCATCGTGACGAAGTCGGCGCTCGTCCTGCGCGACATCGACATCCTTGCGCGCATGGCGGAGCGGGGCCTAGCGCGCGTCGCGCTCTCGGTCACGACGCTCGATCGTCACGTGGCGCGCGCGATGGAGCCGCGCGCGGCGACGCCGGCCAAGCGCGTCGAAGCGATCCGCCGCTTGAGCGAGGCCGGCATCCCGACGACGGTGATGGTGGCGCCGGTCGTCCCGGCCATCAACGATAGCGAGATCGAGAGCATCCTCGAGACCGTGCGCGAAGCGGGTGCGATGTCGGCCGGCTACGTGCTCCTGCGCCTGCCGCTCGAGATCAAGGTTCTGTTCCGCGAGTGGCTCGCAACCGAGTTCCCCGACCGCGCGGAGCGCGTCATCCATCTCATGCAATCGATGCACGGCGGCCGCGACTACAATTCCGAGTTCGGGGTGCGCCAGCGCGGCTCCGGCCCTTACGCCGAGCAAATCGCACTGCGTTTCCGCCTCGCGGTCAAACGGCTCGGCCTCAACGAGGACCGCGCGCCGCTCCGCACCGACCTCTTCGAGCGCCCCGTGCTCGCCGGGCAACAAATGCGGCTTTTCTGAAGTTTTCCAAAGCCTCGTGGCGGTCCCGGCTTTGACTTACCCACAGACCCGCGCAAACGTGCCGGGCCATGGGAAATGCTGAGCCACGTCCGCTGCCGACGTTCGAGCTGGAAGCTGCCGAGCTGCAGCTTCACGGCGGCCCTGTCGCCGGCGTCGATGAGGCGGGGCGCGGGCCCCTCGCAGGGCCGGTCGTCGCCGCTGCCGTCATCCTCGATCCGCAGCGCATCCCCGACGGCATCAACGACAGCAAAGTGCTCGACGAGGAGACGCGCGAAATCCTCTTCGTCCGCATCCGCGCGACCGCCATCGTCGGTGTCGGCATCGCCGACGTCAAACGCATCGACCGGCAGAACATACTGCACGCCACCATGTGGGCCATGGCGCAAGCCGTTGCCCAGCTCGCCGTGACGCCGAAGATGGTGGCCATCGACGGCAACCGCGCGCCCAAGCTCAAGTGCCCGGCGCGCACGATCGTCAAGGGCGACGCACGCTGCCTGTCGATCGCCGCGGCCTCGATCATCGCCAAGGTCACGCGCGACCGCATCATGGTGCAGCTCGGCACCAAGCATCCGGGATATGGTTTCGAGCGCCACAAGGGCTATTCGACGCCCGAGCACCACGATGCCATCCGCCGCCTCGGCGTAACGGACCATCACCGGCGCTCCTTCCGCACGGTGCAGCTCGCGCTCGGCCTCATCGAGGAAGAAGCGCTGTAGGCGCCGCTCTACGCGCCGGCAATCTCGGCAGCCTGCATCGGCAACAGATAAATCTCTGGCCAACGGACTCAACGCCCAGCTAGACTCGGGCTGGCTTGCGACGTGCTCCGCCACGATCGTCGCGGGCGCGTGTCATCCCAGTCCGAGAGTTGCGTCCCCATGGTTCTGCGTCGCACCAGTCAGGCCCCCGCGGCCAATCGCGTCATCGTCGACGACTGCCTGAAAGCCTTGAAGGCCCTGCCCGCAGCAAGCGTCGATCTCGTCTTCGCCGACCCGCCCTACAATCTGCAGCTCGCCTCGGACCTCATGCGGCCCAACAACACGCGTGTCGACGGTGTCGACGACGAGTGGGACAAGTTTTCGAGCTTCGCCGACTACGACGCCTTCTCGCGCGCCTGGCTTTCGGAGTGCCGGCGTATCCTGAAGCCCGACGGCGCCATTTGGGTGATCGGCTCCTATCACAACATTTTCCGTCTCGGCGCCGCGCTGCAGGACTTAGGGTTCTGGATCCAGAACGACGTCGTCTGGCGCAAGGTGAACCCGATGCCGAATTTCCGCGGAAAACGGCTCACCAACGCGCACGAGACGCTGATCTGGGCCGCCCGCGACCGTCGCTCGCGCGCGACCTTCAACTACGAGAGCCTCAAGGCGCAGAACGACGACGTGCAGATGCGCTCCGACTGGCTGTTTCCCATCTGCTCTGGCCCCGAGCGCCTCAAGGACGAGGGCGGGCGCAAGGCGCACCCGACGCAGAAGCCCGAGGCGTTGCTTCACCGCATCCTGATTGCATCGAGCAAGCCGGGCGACATCGTGCTCGATCCCTTCTTCGGAACCGGCACGACAGGGGCGGTTGCCAAGCGCCTCGGTCGCCGCTTCATCGGCATAGAGCGCGATCGCGACTATGCCCGCGCGGCCGAGGAGCGCATCGCCCGCGTGACGCCTCTCTCCCCCTCGGCGCTCGAGATGCAGAGATCGAAACGCACCGAACCGCGCGTGCCGTTCGGAACCATTGTGGAGCTGCGGCTGTTGGAGCCCGGTGATACGGTTGTCGATTCGCGCGCCAAGATCCGCGCCGAGGTGAAAGCCGACGGGACGCTGAGCTGGGACGGAAATCAAGGATCCATTCACCGATTGGGAGCTATCGTGCAGGGCAAGACAGCCTGCAACGGCTGGACGTTCTGGCACTTCCTCACCGACGGCAAGCTCAAACCGATCGACTTGTTGCGCGAGGAGGCGAAGCGTCAACTTGGACTTGGGGCACCGGCAGTCATCGCGGCGGAATGAGACAGCCCATCCGGCTGATGGGGTTGCGACATTTCGTTTCGGCTTGAATTTCACCGCGCTGATTGAGTGCAGCGTTATAAGGGTTGGCGCGGCGGCGAACGCGGACTAAGTTCCGCAGCGTGGCGCTTGGTTAATCGAAGCTGGGATCAGTGGGCAAAGGCATGCGGCGCACTGCATCGAGACACGATCGCCTACTCGTTATTGGAGCCGGTGCAGTCGGCCTAGGCATGGCAGATGCCATGCGCCAGAGAGGCATCGCCTTCGATCAGATCGATGCGGACGAGGGCGTCGGCGGCAACTGGCGCCACGGCGTCTACCAGGGCGTCCACATCGTGTCGTCGAAACGCTCGACGGCCTACGCCGACTATCCCATGCCGGCGCACTACCCCGATTTCCCCTCAGCCGAGCAGATGCTGCGCTACCTGGAAAACTACGCGCACGACCGCGGGCTCGTGGACAACATCGAGTTCGGCATGAAGGTCGTGCGCGCCGCCCCGATGGCGGACGAGAGCTGGCACGTCACCTTCGAGAACGGCGAGGAGCGTATCTACAAGGGCGTGGTGGTGTGCAACGGTCACCACTGGGACAAGCGCATGCCCAACTACCCGGGCCGCTTCACGGGCTCGTTGATTCACGCCAAGGACTACAAGGAGCCGGGGCAGCTGCGCGGCAAGCGCGTTCTGGTCATCGGAGGCGGCAACTCCGGTTGCGACATCGCCTGCGAGAGTGCGCGCGTCGGCCATTCGTGCGACCTGAGCCTGCGCTCGGGCTACTGGTTCCTGCCCAAGACCGCCTTCGGCAAGCCGCTGACCGACCTGCCGATCTGGGAGCTGCCGGTGTTCATGCAGCGCCTCATCCTGCGTGCGCTCGTCAAGGTGTTCATCGGCGACTATCGCGCCTACGGATTGCAGCGGCCGACGCACAAGCTGTTCGAGCGCCATCCCGCCTACGGCACGGATCTGCTCAACTACCTGAAGCAGGGCCGAGTGAAGCCGCGCCCCGACATCGCGCGCTATGGCGGTACCAAGGTCCACTTCACCGACGGCAGCATCGGCGAATACGACCTGATCGTCGCGGCAACCGGCTACCACAACAGCTTCCCGTTCCTGCCAAAGGGCCTCGTCCCGGTGGAGAACGGCGCCGTGCAGGTCTATGGCGGGGCGTTCCCCGACGCGGTCAAGAACCTCTACATCATCGGCTGGGCGCAGCCGCGCAACGGTTTCGGCTCGCTACTGACACCGGCCGCGCGCCTCTACGCGGAGATGATGGAGCTGCAGGACGACATGGAGATGCCGATCGGCTACGTCCTGAAGTGGCGCGGCTTCAGATTGCCGACGACCAATCTCGTCAATCCGGCGAGCGTGCGCAGGCTGATGCGGTTCTCGAGCATCTTCCTGCCGCTGCTGCGCCGTCGTGCGCGCATCCTCAACGAGAAGGAGCCGCGCGCGCCCTTCGATCCCTCGTTCTACGAGTTCGATCAGGCGGAAGCGCTCGCCGTCAACGGCTGAGCGCCGGCGTCTTCGCGGCAATCCGAAGAGAAGCTGTCGCTACTCGACGACCTTCAGCCGGTGCGGCCGGTCGGAGGGGCGCAGTTCGCCGCGCGCCTGGCGGTAGGCGTAGCCCGGATAGTACGGGTAGGCGTAGCCGCGGTAGTAGAACAAGTAGGGCCCCTGCGAGTTGGGATCGGGGCGCTTGTACCAGACGCTGCCGTCGGGCCGGCGCAGGAACTCGATTTTCGTGACAGCCGTGTCGCTTGCGTGACCGGCGGCCTGACCGAGGCCCGGCATCGCGGACACTGCTTGCGGCGCGGCGGCCACGATGAGGCTGACGCACGCGACCGGCAGAAGCGCTAGTGTCCGCATTTCTTGACCCCTGAAGCGAGTTGCGGGACGACGCCAAGCTTGTATCGGCGCCCGCTGTCCCAATTCGACAAGTCTAATGCGAGCTTCTTAATCAAGGGTGTCCGCAATGCCACGGGCGTGGGGTCAATGCTCGTCAAACACTCCCGCAGGAGCTGTCCCGCGTCCGGCGGCATCGCTTGGCGGGGCGCGCCAAATCGCTGGCTTTTGCACGAGAGGGAGAACCTTTTCATCACCACGAGCGTGTTAGCCACGCCGATCGTGGATAGCGAGCCCCCCGCATGTCCGCCCTCATAAGCGCCTTCATCGCCGGTCGCTACCAGCGACTGCTCCTGGCCGCGCTTTGGGGCGCGCTTCTGGCTGCGTTGCTCGGGATCGGCTACGGCTTCATCGTTTGGCAGGTCACGAGCTCGATCGGTCGCGACCAACGCGCGGAGCTCGCCCGCATAACCGAGATTCGCGGCAACGCCGTCTATGCGCTGCAGAAGCTGAAGCAGGAGGCGACCGCGCCGCCGTGCTCCCCGGACTTCCTGGCGGAAATGCAGCGGGTAGCCTATCTCCCCGACGGCTTGAACGAGTTCCTCTATGCGCCGAACGGCCGGGTCGAATGCAGCACGAGCCGTCCAAAGTTCGAAACACCGGTGCCGCTCGGTGCGCCCGACGTCGACAGTAGCAGCGCCAACGCCCCAAGCCTGCGCATCGATCGCGACCTCGCATCGATCGGTCGTTCCGGCACGATGGGCACGATTGCGCAGCTCGGCGCGTTCGCGGTGGCGATCCCGCCCTACACGCGCTACCAGAACGACGCAACTTGGCTGAAAAAGGAGCTCGTCGCGCTCGGTCCGCACGGCAAGGTGTGGAGCATCGCCGGAGATCATGGGCTCTACCATCGCCTCTCCTCATCCTCCGATGGGGCCGCCCGCCTGGCGACGGTCTCCAGCACGCGCTGTGACGATGAGCGGCTTTACTGCGTCGCCTCCAGAGCCAGCCTTTTAGCCTGGGCGCGCGACTGGGCCCCCATTCTGTCGTCAGTTGCAGTGCTTGCGGCGCTGTTTGCCTGGGTATGCGCCACCAACATTGTCGGTTGGCTCAACCGCCATTGGTCGTTCGAGGCGCGTTTCAGCAGGCACCTCGACGCCAAGTCGATCGTCGTCGTGTATCAGCCGGTCCTGGACCTGCGCTCGGGTAAAATCTCGGGCTGCGAGGTGCTCGCGCGCTGGCGCGACATTGACGGCACCATCGTCGCTCCAAGTCGCTTCATCGATATTGTCGAGCGCACGGGCCGCACGGAGGAGTTCACGCGCTTGGTCGCGGACCGCGCCTACGAGGAGCTGAGCGCGTGCCTCCCGAGCGCCACGCGCCTGCAGGTGGCCTTCAACGTCTTCGCCTGCGATCTCGACAGTGCGAAGCTGCTCGCCATCTACTCGCGCTTCCTCGACGGCGATAGGCGCTTGGAACCTGCCATCGAGCTCGTCGAAAATCAGGACATCGATTTCGAGGCTGCGGAGCGCGCCATCGACGAGCTCGACTGGGCTGGGATCAAGTCCTACATCGACGACTTCGGCATCGGCTACTCGAGCATCGAGCGCGCGGCGACGCTCGCCGTGCATGGTGTCAAGCTCGACCGCTCTTTCGCCATGTCGCCGCCCGACAGCATCATGGGGCAGATGCTCGTGCAGGTGCTGGAGATGATCAAGACGACGGGCCACCTGATCGTCGTCGAGGGCGTGGAGACGGAAGCCCGGCTCGATCTGCTGCGCGCCACCGGGATCGTCGATTGCGTGCAGGGCTACGAGATCTCGCGACCTCTCGGCATCGACGAGTTCGTTGCGTTTCTCGGACGCGACAAGATCGCCCTCCGCGCGCGCGAGGTTGCGGCCTAGCCGGACCGAAGGACCCGCTTCACGGTGCCAACCGGTAGGCGGAGTGGCAGCCCGTGCAGTTGGCCAGAATCGCACCGAGCTGTTTCAGAGCGGCAGTCTTTGTCGTGTGGTCGGCGGCGTCCTTCGCCAAGGCGTCGAACTTCTGATGGGTATCGAGGCTCATGGCGAGGAACGCGGGCGGCAGCGTCATCACGTCCCCGAGCGAGACGTCCTTGATCATGTCCGCGCCGACAGCCTTGGCGCTCTTTGCCACCCCGGGCATCCTGTTCTCTGCCAGAGCCGTGGTGATGCCGTCGACGGCCTCGAGATAGGCGCGCATGCCCGCGCGCATCCGCTCGCGCTCTTTGGCAGGCAGCTCGATCGGGGTGCGCGTCTCGGCGTGCGACGGGGACGCATCGCGGGCAACACTGCAGGCCGCGAGCAGCAGGACACAGCACGCGACAAGAGCGCGCGCGGCCATCGAGCGGAGCCGGAAAGCTATCCTCTTGAACCTGTCCACAGCGGCAGAGCGCCATGCTTTGGCCGCGCGCGCCCCGACCGCGGTCAAGTGCCCAGAAGATTGAGGCGGCGCTGATGCAAGCCCGACACAGCGGACGCGGTGCTCACTGCTCCCGCAGCCCGTGCGCCACGACCTTGCGCATCACGCTCGGCAGCGCGACCCGATCGAGCTCGCGCCGCTTCACCCAGCGGCAGCGTTCGGGCTCGGCCCAGAAGGTGAGCGTGGCGTCCGTCGGCACCAACGCGCGGTAAACGATCAGCTCGAGCCGGAAGTGCGTGAAGGTGTGCGTCACGGTCCCCGGCACTTGCCACCAGTCGGCCTTGAGCGGCGCGGCGCGCAAGGCCTCCTTCGCCGGCGGCAGCAGATCCTCCCAAGCCGTCGAAGGCACCTCCAGCATGCCGCCGAGCAGCCCCGCCTCGGCGCGGCGGCGCAAGAGCACGCTGCCGTCCTCGCGCAGCGCCACGAACGCGATACCGAGCCGCATTGGCCGCTCGGCGCGCGCCGCCCGCAGCGGCAGCGAGGCTTCGATCCCGCGCGCGTTCGCCGCACAGTCCGATTGCACCGGGCAAACGAGGCACGAGGGGCGCCGCGGCGTGCAGATGGCGGCGCCGAGATCCATCATCGCCTGGGCAAAATCGCCGGGGCGCCTGGCCGGCGTCAGGGTCGCGGCGAGGCGGCGCAATTCGCTCTTGGCCGCCGGCAGCGGCTGGCGCACGGCGAATAGCCGCGCGACCACGCGCTCGATGTTGCCGTCGACCGGCGTCGCCGGCTCGCCGAAGGCGATCGCCGCGATCGCCGCCGCCGTGTAGGGGCCGATGCCCGGCAGCTTCTGCAGCTCGGCCGCGCTCTGCGGGAACACGCCGGCAAGCTCGTGCGCGACCACCTGCGCGCATTTGTAGAGGTTGCGGGCGCGCGAGTAGTAGCCGAGCCCCGCCCATGCCGCCAAAACGTCGTCGAGCTCGGCGGCGGCGAGCGCTTCCACCGTGGGCCAGCGCGCGAGGAATTTGAGGTAGTAGGGGATGACGGCCTTGACCGTCGTCTGCTGCAGCATGATCTCGCTGAGCCAAACGCCGTAAGGATCGGCGCGGCGACCGCGCCGCGTGCGCCAGGGCAGATCGCGGCGCTCCTCATCGTACCAGGCGAGCAGCGCATCGACCGTGTCGGGCCCGGCGGGCCGGAGCGGCAGTTGCTTTCGCGCAACAGCGGTCACATCATCCCTCCGCGCTCACCCGCGAATCGTTGGGCGATGGTAAGCGTCGGCGTCGAACCTGGAAACCTTGGCGCCAGCGGATCCCCCCATGACGACCGAATCCATGCAGCCCGCGCAGAGCATGCAGCCACCGGGCACCGCGCCGCGGTACGCTTACGTGCCGGCACGAGCGGTTGGCGCCTATGTGCCCAAGCTTACGCGCAAGGCCTTTGAAACGTTTGGATTTTCCACCGCGTCGCTGCTCACCGACTGGTCAACCATCGTGGGCGATCAGGTCGCCGGCTACGCCGTTCCGGAGCGGATCAAATGGCCGCGCGGGGCGGGCGCGAGCGATGACGCCGAGCCTGAGGCCCGCGGTCGCAGCGGCGCCGTATTGGTGCTGCGAGTCGACCCGGCGCGCGCGCTCGACGTCGAATACAAGGGCCAGCAGATCCTCGAGCGCATCAACGCCTATTTCGGCTACCGCGCGGTGGCCGAGCTCCGCCTCCTGCAGGCACCGATCACGGCGGCTGCGAAGGCGGCGCCCGCGGCCCGGCGCGAGCCCGTCGCGCCTTGCGAGGCCCCAGAGCTTGCCGGTATCGCCGATGAGCGGTTGCGGGGTGCGCTCCAGCGCCTCAAGCAGGGCCTGATGCAGCGGGCGCGCTAGCGGCGCCCGCACGCACGAATTACCCTTCCTTCACTTGGCATTTAGGCCGCTTTTGCCGTATTGCAGGCGTCGCCGCTTGCTAGCCTTATCCACAAGGCCAAAACCGGCCGGCCGAAGCCGCCGCCAACCGTAACAAGGAGCCCGCTCGTGATTGCACCGAAGACCTCGTACCGCCGGGCCCCTCTCTCACGGCGCATGCTGCTCCTGACGCTTAGCCTCTCCGGCCATCGGCGTCGGCCTGGGGCTCTCAGCGCTTCCAGTCTTGGCAGAGACGCAAGGGGCCGACCGAGGTGCCGGTCGAGGAGCTGATGAAACCCGGCCCGATGGGTGAGATCACGCTCGGCAAGCCCGACGCCAAGGTGACGATCGTCGAGTACGCCTCCATGACCTGCGGTCACTGCGCGCACTTCACCAAGGAGATCTGGCCGGAGCTCAAGAAGAAGTACGTCGACTCCGGCAAGGCCTATTACATCTTCCGAGAGTTCCCGCTCGACAATCTCGCAGCGGCCGCATCCATGCTCGCGCGCTGCGCAGGCGGCGACAAGACCATGCCGTTTATCGAGGTGATGTTTGAGCAGCAGAAGGAGTGGGCGTTCGGCGAAGGCAATCCGGTGCCGAAGCTGTTTGAGCTCGCCAAGCAGGCGGGCTTCACGCAGGAATCCTTCGACAAGTGCCTGACCGACCAGAAGCTGCTCGATAACATCACGTCCGGGCGCACGCGCGCCGCCGACGTTTTCGGCGTCAACGCCACCCCGACGTTCTTCATCAACGGCAAGAAGCTCGACGGCGCGCCGACGATGGAGGCATTCGACAAGATGATCGGTCCGATCCTCGGGTCCGACGCACCGCCTCCCAGCCAGGCCGCTGCGCCGGCCGCGCCCGCCGCACCGGCTCCAGAAGGATCGAGCAAGTAACGGTGAACCCAGGACGCGCCCTCGTCGCGCTGCTCGTGGCCGCGGCCCTCGCCGGATGCGGCGGAGCAGGCCCATTGGCGACCGGCGGCCTGATGACGGCAGACGAGGTGCCGGACCCGAACAAGGTCGCGGCGCCCACGATGCCGGGCGACAAGCCGCCCGTGAAAGTCGCCGAGGGCGGATTTAATCCGTTCGGAGAGCAGCCCGCGGTTCCGGCCGGCGGGCGCGAGGTGATCGAAAACCCGACGCCTGAGGACATCGCGCTCACCGGCACGCTGCCGGAAATGTCGTTTGGCCGCGCCGACGCTCCGGTGATCGTCGTGCAGTACGCCTCGATGACGTGCCCGCACTGCCGCAACTTCCACATGACGACCTTCCCGGCCTTCAAGAAGGAATACATCGACACCGGCAAGGTGCGTTACATCCTGCGTGAGTTCCCGATCGGCAAGACCTCGGGCGCGGCGACCATCGCGCTGCGCTGCGCCAAGCCCGAGAAGTACCTCCAGCTCTACGGAAAATTCATGGAGCAGCAGCCCAACTGGGTCTCGATGGAGGTACGCCTCGACCCCATCTACAAGGTCGCCTCGCAGGTGGGGATGACGCGTCAGCAGTTTGACGCCTGCCGCGAGAATCAAGCCATGATCGATGGGCTCAATTGGGTGAAGGAGCGCGGGCGCAAGCTCGGCATCATCGGCACTCCGAACTTCTTCGTCGGGGGCAAGCTCGTGAAGAAAGAGCTCTCGATCGAGGACATCCGCGCGATGGTCGATCCGCTGATCGCGGGGCGATCCACCGCGGCAGCCGGGACGCCGCACTAAGAGCGGGCCACAGTTCTGGCTCAGCGCCGGCTCCTCTCCGCGCCTCTTGCTAAGGAACGCGATGAAGATCACCCGCCTCAGGCTCCTGGGCTTCAAGTCGTTCGTCGAGCCGACCGAGCTCGTCATCGAGCCGGGATTGACCGGCGTCGTCGGCCCCAACGGCTGCGGCAAGTCCAACCTGCTCGAAGCACTGCGCTGGGTGATGGGCGAGACCTCGCACAAGAGCATGCGCGCCGCCGCCATGGACGACGTGATCTTCTCCGGCACCAACACGCGGCCCGACGCGCAACTCGGCCGAGGTCACGATCTTCCTCGACAACGCCGAGCGCAAGGCGCCGGCCGAGTTCAACGACTACGACGTCATCGAGATCACGCGCCGCATCGAGCGCGAGGCCGGCTCCGCCTACCGCATCAACGGCCGCGAGGCGCGCGCCCGCGACGTGAAGATCCTGTTCGAGGACGCCGCGACCGGCGCCCGCTCGCCCGCGCTCGTGCGCCAGGGCCAGATCGGCGAGATCGTCAACGCCAAGCCCGAACAGCGCCGCCGCATTCTCGAGGATGCCGCCGGCATCGCCGGCCTGCACAGCCGCCGCCACGAGGCGGAGCTGCGCCTCAAGGCCGCCGAGGCCAATCTCGCCCGCCTCACCGACGTGCTGGGCCAGCTCAATTCGCAGGTCGAGAGCCTGAAGCGGCAGGCGCGCGCGGCGCGGCGCTACAAGGAGATCACCGACCGAGATCCGGCGCCAGGAAGCGCTCGTCTTCCACCTGCAGCTGGATGGACGCGCAGGCAGCTGGTCGAGACCGAGGAGACCGGCCTGCGCGAGGCGCTCGCCGCGCTCGGCGAGGCGACACAAGGCGAAGCGCGCGCACTCGCCGAGGAGGCGCGCCTCGCCGAGGGCATGGGCCCCTTGCGCGAGGAGGAGGCCAAGCGCGCTGCCGTGCTCGGCCGTCTGCGCATCGAACACGAGACGTTCGAGCGCGAGGCGCGCCGGTCGATGGACCGCGTGCGCGAGCTCGAGGCCCGCACCGAGCAGCTCGGCAACGACATCAAGCGCGAGGATGCGCTGATCGCGGAGGCGCGCGAGATCCTGGCCAGCCTCGACAGCGGAGCTTACCGCGCTCGACGCCGCCGAGGCCGGCGCTGACGCAGCGGAGCAGGCCGTGCCGGAGAAACGCGCAGCCGTCGAGGCCGAGGTCCGCGCGGCCGAGGCCCAGCTCGCCGCACTCACCGCCAAGGTCGCCGAACGCCGCGCCAAGCTACAGAGCCTGGAGGCGAGCCGCGCCGAGCGCGTCCAGCGGGTTGCGAAGCTCGCAGACCAGATTGCCGCGCTCGATGCCGAGACGCGCGAGATTGCCGGCCGGGCGCCCGACGCCGAAAAGCTCGCGCAGATCACGGACGCGGGCAGGCGGCTCGCCGAGGAGATCGGCCGCTTCGAGGTGCAGGCGGTCGCGGCCGAGAGCGTGACCCAGGATCGCGCGACAGCCGCCGCCAAAGCGCGCGAGCAAAGCACGCGTGCGCACCTCGCGCTCACGGCGCTGCGGACCGAGCGCGAGACCCTCGTCAAGCTGCTGATCGGCGCCAACGCCGGCGAATTCCCGCCCATCCTCGACCGCATCCGCGTTGCGTCCGGCTACGAGGCCGCCCTTGGCGCCGCGCTCGGCGACGATCTCGAGGCGCCCGCCGTGGAGGAGGCGCCCGTGCACTGGCGCCACGTGGCGGTTGCGCGCACGGACGCCGCGCTTCCCGCCGGCGTCGAGCCGCTCGTCAGCGCACGTCGAATCGCCGCCCGAGCTTGACCGCCGCCTGAAGCCAAATCGGCATCGTCGCCTCGCGCGCGGAAGGGCTCGCGGCTGCAGCCGCAGTTGAAGCCGGGCCAGCGCCTCGTCTCGCGCGACGGCCATCTGTGGCGGTGGGACGGGTTCATCGCCGCCGCCGAGGGCGTAACGCCCGCCGCGCAGCGGCTCGCCGAGCGCAACCGGCTTTCCTCCATCGGGCTCGAGGAGGCGGAAGCGCGCACGGCCGCTGCCGCCAACGCGCACGCCGAGCGCGAGACCGCGGATGCGCTCGTGCACGCCCAGGCCGAGGAGCAGCGGCTGCGCCAGCTCTGGCGCGAGGCGCAGACCATGCTGGCGAAATCGCGCGAGTCCCTCACCGCGATCGAGCGGGCGGCGCGCGAGACCGAGAGCAAGCTCGCCGCCGTGGCAGGCGCGCGGGCGCGGGCCGAAGAGGATTTCACGATCGCCAAAGAGCTCGAGGCCGAAGCGGAGGCAGCCCTTGCCGCGTTCGCAGCCGGCGAGGACCCCGAGCCCGCCTTGGTCCAGGCGCAAGGACAGGTCGAGAAGCTGCGGGGCGCGCTCACCGAGGCGCAGGCGGCAATTCTGAACCTCGAGCGCGAGCGGCGCGCCCGCACCGAGCGGCGTTCCGCCATCGCCATCGAGCGCGAGCGCTGGACGACGCGCAGTGCCGGCGCTGGCCAACAAATCGATACGCTGAAAGCACGCCTTGCCGAGACGCGGGGCGAGCTCGAGAGCTTGGCCGACATGCCGGCGCGCATCGAGGAGCGCAGGGGCAAGCTGCTCACCGCCTTGAGTGGCGCCGAACGCGAGCGTCAGGTCGCGGGCGATGCGCTCGCCACGGTCGACAATGCGCTAAAGGCCAGCGTGCAGGCGTTGCGCGCAGCGCAGGGAAGCGTGACTGAGGCGCGCGAAAGCCGCGCGCGCACGGAAGCCCGGCTCGAAGGCGCGCGGACACGACGCCAGGACGTGGCGCGGCACATTCGCGAGGCGCTCGGCGTCGCGCCCGAAGGCTGCCTCGCCGTGGCCGGTCTTGAATCCAGCGTGGAGATGCCGCCGCTGGCCGACGTCGAGCGCAAGCTTGCGGGCCTCAAGGGCGACCGCGAGCGTCTCGGCGGCGTCAACCTGCAGGCCGACGACGACCTCATCGACCTTGGGCGCGCAAGTCGACCGGGCTCGACACCGAGCGCGCCGACGTCGAGCAGGCAATCGCCAAGCTGCGCGCGGCCATCGGGCAATTGAACCGCGAGGCGCACAAGCGGCTTACCGACGCCTTCGAGGCCGTGGACGCGCATTTCCGCAAGCTGTTCACCACGCTGTTCGGTGGCGGCGAGGCGCGGCTCGAGATGGTCGAGGGCGAGGATCCGCTCGAAGGCGGGCTCGAGATCATCGCCAAGCCGCCCGGCAAGAAGCCGGCGACGCTGTCGCTTCTTTCGGGCGGCGAGCAGTCGCTGACGGCGCTGTCGCTGATCTTCGCGGTGTTCCTGACCAATCCCTCGCCGATCTGCGTGCTCGACGAGGTCGACGCGCCGCTCGACGACGCCAACGTCGACCGCTTCTGTCGCCTGCTCGAAGCCATGGCGGTCGACACCGACGACGCGCTTCCTCGTCATCACCCACCACCCGATGACCATGGCGCGCATGAACCGGCTGTTCGGCGTCACCATGGCCGAGAAGGGCATCTCGCAGCTCGTCTCGGTCGATCTCGAGACGGCGCAGCGCTTCCGCGAGGCGGGCTAGCCGCGTTTCAGCCTACTTGGCCGTAATCGCGCTCGTCGTGGGCGGAGGCGACGCGGGTGCGCGCGTACAGATGCGGTTCTCGGCCCACTCGGGCGATTCCGTCCGGTGCGCGAGCCGGAACTGCATGGTGCAGAGGCTGCAACTATTCTCGCCCAGCGCCTTGACGATGCGGTCGAAGGGACCCGGCCTCGTTGGGCCACGTCATCATGAGGGTGTCGTTGCGCTCGCAGCGCTGCGCAGTGCCGGCGTGCAGCGCGATGATCTCGCGGCTCGCCTGCGTGAGCTGCCAGGTTAGGGGAAGCTGGAAGTCGCGCAGGTTGAGGAACACCGGAACGACCGGCAGCTCCACCAGTGCACGGCGGTAGGAGGTCTCGGCCGCTGCCTTCTCAAGACACGTGCCGATCTCGGGGCAGGCGTCCACGAAGGCGGAGAGGAACGCGATCTCGGCGCGCGTCTGCCATGTGTTGATGAGTGTGCGCAGCGGCAGCGGCGGGGCACCGATGCTGCGATCCTCGACGGGCGTACCCTCGTAGCCCATCAGCACGACGAGGTAGAACTTCGCGTTGATGGCGTCGGGCGTGTCCTTGGTGCGGTCGACCGCGACCTTCAGCGCTTTGAGGAGCTGGCTCGCGCTATCGACGCCCGAGCTTTCGACGTAGCCGCCATCGACGAGCCGCATCGGCTTGCGGTCGGGCCCCGTCTCCACCGTGGCCGCTGGGAGCACCCAGGGGAAGCGCGCGCTCATGCCGGCCGCGGTCGAGAGCTTTACGTCGGACTCGAAGCCCGCGTCCTTGGCCGGCGGCAGCAGCGAGTGCAGGCGCGCGATCTTCGACCACTGCTTGTTGGCCGGCACGCCAGTGCCGATGGGCGACATCACGATGCGATAGCCGTTCGCCACCTCGGTCGTGTTGATGATCAGCGCCGGTACCGCCTCGTCGGCCCGGGCCGGCGTCCACAAATCGAGGAAGGGGCGCTCGAACGGGCTCGGAATGGCCTTGGCGGAGGCGTCCTCCTTCACCGCGTCCTCGATCATGTCGTGCCAGGCGGATTCGATGCTGCCGTCGAGCGCGCGCGAGCGGTCGAACAGGCCGATGGGAAAGGGGAGGAACCGCTGCAGAAGGTCGGGAAACAACGCCGCCGCCATAACCGGAGACAGGAAGTCCTCTTCGAAGAACTTCTGCGTGCGACGCTCGAAATAGCGGTCGCCGCCGGTTAGGTTGCAGCCGACGTAGGGTTGGTTGCGCGCCTTCAGCTTTGCAAGGCCGGCAAAGAGCGAGGCCCCGATGCTGCCACCAGAGACGCCGCTGATGGCAAAAACGTGTTGGGCGAAGTTGGCGCAGCTGTCCTGCATGCGGGCGAGGAACGTCGCGGTGTAGTGGGCAGAATAAGCGCCGCCGCCCGCCGCCGCGACGAGAAACACGGGATAGGGCTCGTCGCTCTTGGCGTAGAAGTCGCGGTCGGCGCGCGAATGGAACCACTGGCCGAAGGAGCGGCCAACGTCGACCGTCGCGTCGGGATCGCGCTTGTGGCGCATCAGCTCGATCTTGTGGTTGTCGTTCAAGTTGCTCGTGTTGAGGATGAACGCCGCCACGACCAGCAGCCAGATCAGCGGAATGCCGAGGCGGTCTCCCAGCAGGAGCAGGTTGCTGAGGACGACCACGAGCACGATGAGAAAAAGCGCAAAGATCGCGACGACGCCGATCGACTGCGCCACGCCGGGCGGCGCGAGCGAGAACAGGGCGACGCATACGGCCACCATCGCGGCGCAGGACCCCGTCGTCTCCCTGCCGATCAGCCAGCGGCCCGGGCTCGTGTACTTCCAGCTCTTGCCGCGCGTGCGGAAGACGGTGGCGAGCAGCACGATGACGACGAGCCCGATGCAGATGAGGGTCGCGATCCACAGCCGCGCCGGCGACACGTCGATCAGCCGGTAGACGTCGTTGAGCTCCGGCCAGCTCTGCTTGTCCGCCACGCTCTTCACCAGCGAGGCCGTCGTGCGGGCTTCCTTGATGGTGGTGTAGAGGCCGAAGGCGGCGCCGAGGGGGACAAGTGCCGCCAGCAGGCGCGGCATCCAGCGCAACAGTGCGCCTTCGATGCTCGCTTCCGCGAGCTTGCCCTGGCGCTCGATGTGCGTCGCCTGCCGCCCGCAGTGCCAGATGAAGCCGCTCGCGGCCAGCAGCGCGGCGAAGCCGAAGGCCACCTGCCAGCGCTGGTTGGGGAAGTCGTCGGCCAGCACGCGGTAGACTTCGCGCGTCTGCAGCGGCAGGCTCAGCGCCGTGAACGCGAACAGCGACGTGATCAACGGCGCGCGTAGGACCCAGCAGGCATCGAAGAACTGGGCCAGGTAGTTACGCTGCACCTCGAACGAAAGCATGTCGGCTCCGCAACGGCGCGACGGTCAGCCCCAGTCGCTCGAGCCAACCCGGAAGCGCCCCCCGCGGAAACACTAGCAGCCCGGCGGGGGCGCGGCATGTCGGCTCAGGTCGAAAAGGTCCCGTAAGTGCGCGCTCGACACTACCATCGAGCTTTCGGGCGCTTTCTTGACACCCCTAGGGGGCGTCACTATGGTGCGCGCCGTTGATAAAACCCGCCGTTTTGGTGGCCTCGAAGTCGCGATCGAGCCGGTATTCGTCATGTCAGCCGCAGGGAAGGGCAACGGCCCGGGACGTGGCGAGATAAGCCCCGAGCAGCGCGAGGCCTTTCGAAAGCGATCCAACTCAATCGGAAAACGGCTGGAAGTGGTTAAAGCGCGCCGCGCGCCGCCTGAAATGGGCGATGGGCGGGCCCGCGGGGAGGCGTTTGCCAAGGCCTTCCGCTTCGTCGCCGAGCTTGTCGCCGGCGTCGGCGTGGGGGGCTTCATCGGTTGGGCGCTCGATCGCCAGTTCGGCACGAGGCCCTGGCTCCTGGTCCTGTTCGTGACGCTGGGCTTTGCCGCCGGGTTGACGAACGTGATCCGGGCCGCACAAAGGGCGCAAGACGAGGCGGCAGCTTCGCAGCTTGCGACGCCCGCGGCGGCGGACGACGACGAGGACGACAGGTAGGGGATTTACGTGGCTGCAGGCGCGGACGGGGCTCATCACAGCCCCATGGCACAATTCGAGATCAAGCGGCTCATCCCGATCGAGATTTTCGGGTACGACGCCTCTTTCACGAATGCATCGCTCTACATGGTCATCGCGGTAGCGCTGATCGCCGGCTTCCTGATCTTCGCCATGGGCCGCCGCTCGCTGGTGCCGAGCCGCTTCCAGTCGATGGCCGAGCTTTCCTACGAGTACATCGCCAACATGGTGCGCGAGAACCTCGGCGAGGAAGGCATGAAGTTCTTCCCCTGGGTGTTCACGATCTTCATCTTCATCCTGACGCTCAACCTGCTTGGCCTTATCCCCCACTCCTTCACCGTCACGAGCCACATCATCGTGACCTTCGCCTTCGCGGCGATGGTGTGGATCACGGTCACCGTTATCGGCTTCGTGCGCCACGGCGCCGGCTTCCTGCGGCTGTTCGTGCCCTCCGGCATCCCCATCTGGCTGATGCCCGTCATCATCCCGATCGAGCTCATCTCCTATCTCATCCGGCCGATCAGCCACTCGGTGCGCCTGTTCGCCAACATGATGGCCGGCCACACGATGCTCAAGGTCTTCGCCGGCTTCGTCGTTGGCCTCGGGCTCCTCGGCGGCTGGGCCCCGCTGGCGTTCCTCGTCGCCTTCACCGGGCTGGAGTTCCTGGTCGCCTTCCTGCAGGCGCTCATCTTCACGGTGCTGACCTGCATCTACTTGAACGACGCGCTTCACATGCACCATTGAGGCCTCTAGAGAAGCGCTCAAACCGTAACCTCAGGATTGCTCATCACCACAAGGGAGAGACTACGATGGAGTTGGAAGCTGCGAAGATGATCGGCGCCGGCCTTGCCTGCTCGGCGCTCATTGGTGCCGGCGTCGGCATCGGCAATATCTTCGGCAACTACCTTTCGGGAGCCATGCGCAACCCCTCGGCTGCGCCCGCGCAGTTCACCAACCTGCTGATCGGCTTCGCGCTTGCCGAGGCGACGGGCCTCTTCGGCCTGCTCATCGCGCTCATCATCCTGTTCGGCTGATCGAGCAGGGCGGGCAGGAGGACATCATGATCGCAGCCATCCCCGCGTTCATCGTGGCGGCGGCAGCCGCGGCCGCGACGACGCATGAGGGGAAGTCGGGGGGCTTGCCGCAGCTCAACCCCGCCGACTTCGCACCGCAGCTCATCTGGCTCGCGATCACCTTCACCGTCCTCTACTTCATCCTCGCCCGGGTTGCCCTTCCGCGCATCGGCGAGGTGATCGAGGAACGCCGCGACCGCGTGCAGCGCGACCTCGATTCGGCCGAGCGCTTCAAGAAAGAGACGGACGCGGCGCTCGCCGCCTACGAGCGCGCGCTGGCCGAGGCGCGGGCGAAAGCCTCCTCCATGGCCAAGGACATGCGCGAGAAGCTCGCCGCTGAGACCGACAAGGAGCGCTCAAACGTCGAGGGGCACCTCTCGGCCAAGCTCGCCGACGCGGAAGCGCGTATCGCCGCTACCAAGACCAAGGCCTTGGCGAGCGTCGACGAGATCGCGGCGGAGACCGCGAGCGCGGTCGTCAGCAAGCTGCTCGGCGAGGACGTCAGCCCCGCCGAGGTCAAGAAGGTGCTCCAGCCCGCCGCCGAGTGAGGTTTTTTATGCTGTTTGATCCGTCCGATCCCGTCTTCTGGGTGATGATCGCGTTCTTCGCGTTCATGGCCCTGCTCGTCTATTACAAAGTGCCGGGAATGGTCGGAAAGTCGCTCGACGCCCGCGCCGACGCAATCCGCCACGAGCTCGACGAGGCGCGCCGGCTGCGCGATGAGGCCCAATCGCTGCTCAACGACTACCAGCGCAAGAGCCGCCAGGCCGAGGAAGAGGCAAAGTCGATCCTCGAGCAGGCCAAGCGCGAAAGCGAGGCGCTCGCCGCCGAGACACGCAAGAGCCTGACGGAATCGGTCGAGCGCCGGACGCGGCTCGCGGAGGACAAGATCGCGCGCGCGGAAGCGCAAGCCCTGGCGGAGGTGCGTGCCTCCGCAGTCGATAGCGCGATTGCCGCGGCGGAGAAGATCCTCAAGTCGCGCACGACCGGCAAGACGGCAAGCGCGCTCATCGAGACGAGCATCCGCGATCTCGAAGGCAAGCTGAACTAGTTACTGAATTTGGTGGTTGCTGCGGGCGGCGGCGTGGCGAGCGCTGCCACTAGCCGGCCCCTTGCGCGCCCTGATCGAAGCCGACGAACACCTCGAACTCGCCGGGCCGTGTCCCCTCCGGCACATCGAAGGTGACCGAGCGCACGGCCGAGAAGTAGCCAATTGGGTTATCCACGGCCACGGGCACGGCGACGGTCATCTTGTCGGTCGTCACCTTGTCACGCTTGGAGTCCGTCACGACGATATTGACGGGCAGTGTAATGTTGCCGGGGCGGCCACGAGGCCCGAGCAGCACGCGCCCGGAGAAGCCGTAGCGGACGGTGACGCGGCCCGGCTCGAGCTGACATTCACGCGCCGTCTTGGTGATCTCGCCGCGGTGCATGATGGCGAGGCCGTCGCCGGCGCGGCCATCCTCGTAGATCGTCAGGTTGGTTCCGCGCGGGGAGATGCTCAAACGCGGGCAGCCGCCCGCCGTCTCGCCCAGGCCGGCAGTGCCCACTGACTGGTCGCCGCTCGATTTGGCGGCGGAAAGGAGCTGCTCCTCGTTGACCCCCGGAGCCTTGTCGGGCGTGGAGGACGACGAGCCGAAGATGCTGGAGCCGAGACCGGAGGTGATGGAGGATAGGCCGCAACCGCCGGCGAGCAGGGTGAGCATTCCGCATAGGCAAATGCGGGCGCCGGCTCGCGCAGCTAACTTCGCAGATTGCGTCATAGCGCCCCGGTCAAGCCCGTCTTCGGCCCCATAGCTGTCCGGCTGGCCCAATCCCCTAGGCCGCCGACGGAGGCTTCCTGTATTGTCGCGAGTCAAACCTAGCACCCCAATCGAGCCCCGGCCAAGCGTTACACGCCGACGGCGCACAGACGCATCTGAAACGCAGACGCCGCTAAAACAGAGTGATCGATGCCCGTTTCCTACCCGCCGCAGCCGTTGCCACAGCGCCCGCCCTTAACCCTGTTTCTGGCGGCTCCGCGCGGATTCTGCGCCGGCGTCGATCGGGCCATCCAGATCGTCGAGCTGGCGCTCGAAAAGTACGGGGCTCCGGTCTACGTGCGTCACGAGATCGTGCATAACCGCTTTGTCGTTGATTCTCTGAAGGCTAAAGGTGCCGTTTTTGTGGAGGAGCTTGAGGATATTCCCGAGACCGCCCAGCCCGTGATCTTTTCGGCACATGGGGTCGCCAAGGCCGTTCCGGCGGTCGCGCAGGGCCGCAATCTCTTCGTCCTCGATGCCACGTGCCCGTTGGTCTACAAGGTCCATATCGAGGCCGCCCGCCACCACGCCGAGGGGCTCGAAATTCTGTTGATTGGCCATGCCGGCCATCCCGAGGTGGTCGGCACCATGGGCCAGCTCCCCGCGGGGGCCATCCACCTGATCGAGACAGTGGCGCAAGCGCGCGCCTTTACCCCGCGTGATTCGAAGAAGCTCGCGTTCGTCACCCAGACCACGCTGTCGGTCGACGACACCGCCGAGATCGTCGGCGAGCTCAAGGCGCGCTTCCCCGATATCGTGGGGCCGCCGAAAGAGGACATCTGCTACGCCACGACGAACCGCCAGGCCGCTGTGAAGGCGATTGCGCCGAAGATCGATTGCCTGTTCGTGGTGGGAAGCCCACAAAGCTCCAATTCGCTGCGCCTCGTCGAGGTGGCAAAGCGCGCCGGCTGCGCCAACGCACACCTGATCGAGCGGTCGGCCGATATCCCCTGGCACCTCGTCGCAGGTATCGCCGCCGTCGGCGTGACCGCGGGCGCCTCCGCGCCCGAGTCCCTCGTCGAGGAGGTGATCGGCGCCTTCCGTCAGCGCTACGACGTGACACTCGAGACCGTCACGACCGCGCGCGAGAGCATTGCCTTCAACGTGCCGCGCGAGCTGCGCACCGCGCCCGCATCCTAACGCTTACCTCCGCCGGAAAGGCTGACAACGTCCATGGCCGTCTACACCGAAGTCAGCGACGAGGAGCTTTCGACCTTCATCGCCAGCTACGGGCTGGGCGAGCTGTTGTCGTTCAAGGGCATCGCCGAGGGCGTGGAAAACACCAACTACATCGTGCACACCACGCACGGGCCCTTCATCCTGACGCTCTATGAGCGGCGCACGGCGCGCGAGGATCTGCCCTTCTTCCTCGGCCTTATGGAGCATCTCGCCGCGCGCGGCGTCTCCTGCCCGACGCCGGTGCGCGATCTTAAGGGCCGCAACCTGAATGAGCTTGCCGGGCGCCCCGCCGCACTCGTCACTTTCCTGGAAGGCTTCTGGGTGCGCCGGCCGATGACCGCACACTGCGCGGCGGTTGGGCGCGCGCTCGCCGCGTTGCACATGGGCGGAGAGGGTTTCGCCTTGCAGCGCGCCAATGCTCTAGGCCCTTCGGGCTGGCGGCCGCTGTATGACCGCTTCGCCGACCGGGCGGACGAGATCGCGCCCGATCTCGGGGCCCTCATCGCCGGCGAGCTTGCGCACCTCAAAGGCCACTGGCCCAAGGGCCTTCCCGCGGGCGTCATCCACGCCGATCTCTTTCCCGACAACGTCTTCTTCCTCGGCGATCGTTTGTCCGGCCTGATCGACTTCTACTTCGCCTGCAACGACGCGTTAGCCTACGACGTCGCCGTGTGCCTCAACGCCTGGTGCTTCGAGAAGGACCTGTCCTTCAACATCACCAAGGGACGCGCGCTGCTGCGCGGCTACGAGGAGCTGCGCCCGCTGACGCCTGCCGAGCGCGATGCGATGCCCCAGCTCGCCCGCGGCGCTGCGCTGCGCTTCCTGCTGACACGCGCCTACGATTGGCTCAACACGCCACCGGATGCGCTCGTCAGCCGCAAAAACCCGCTTGAGTACGTACGCCGGCTGCGCTTCCACCAGGGCGTGCGCTCGATCGCGGACTACGGCCTCGAGGAGACTGTGCGATGACCGCTGGCAAACCGGTCGTCGTCTATACCGACGGCGCTTGCTCGGGGAATCCGGGTCCCGGCGGCTGGGGCGCGATCCTCACCTGGGGCGACAAATGCAAGGAGCTGTCCGGCGGCGAGGCGACGACCACCAACAACCGCATGGAGCTGATGGCAGCGATCTCGGCGCTCGAGGCGTTGACGCGCCCGAGCCGCGTCGAGCTGCATACCGACAGCGTGTACCTCAAGGACGGCATCACGAAATGGATTCACGGCTGGAAGAAGAACGGCTGGCGCACGGCGGACAAGAAGCCGGTAAAGAACGCCGAGCTCTGGCAGCGGCTCGATGAAGCGCAGCGCGTGCACGACATCGACTGGAGATGGGTGAAGGGTCACGCCGGCCACGCGGAGAACGAGCGCGCCGACGAGCTTGCGCGCCTCGCCTTGGCCGAGTTCAAACCGTCCCGGCGCGAGAAGGCCGAACCGCCGGGCGATTGACCGTCGCCTACAGGGAGTGGTCGATAGCCGAGCACAGCGTCGCGGCACTCGACTTGTCGTGCTGGGGAGGGGAGTCCTCGACGTTCAGGACCTTCACCACGCCGTCGTCGACGAGCATTGCGTAGCGTTTCGACCGCAGCCCGAGCCCGAAGCCCGATAGGTCGATGTCGAGCCCGAGCATCTTGGCGAAATCGCCGTTGCCGTCGGCGAGCATCGCGATCTTGCCCTTGGCTCCCGTTGCCTTGGCGAACTCTTCCATCACGAACACGTCGTTGACGGCCGTGCAGGCGATGGCGTCGATGCCTTTGCCCTTCAGCTCTTCGACGCGCGCGACGAAGCCCGGCACGTGCTGCTGCTGGCAAGTGGGCGTGAACGCGCCCGGCACCGCGAACAGGGCCACCTTCTTGCCTTTGAACACATCCGCCGTGGTCGACTTGCCCGGGCCGTCGGCATTCATGACCATGAAGGTTGCATCGGGAAGCTTGTCGCCGACTTTGATCGTCATTGGAGGGGCCTCTTTTGGCTGGCGGTTCAAAAGGTTCGTCAGTCGGCTGCGAACGTCGTCTCCGATTGTCCGTTGTCGGAGACAAGCGTCGCCGTGAGCTTCTGGCCTTTCAACGCCTGCAGGTCGACATCCTGGGACAGATCGACCTCGAACGTCACGTGGCCCGAGCCGTCGTCGGACGTCTTCTTCGGCAGCGGCACGAACAGTCCCTGTGGCGCCTCGATGAAGAGATCGGCGTGCTCCGAGCCGGAAGGAAACTCGGCGTCGAGCACGATGCTTGGCTTGGCGCCGCTAAGCTCGGTGACGATGTGCTTCAGGACCGGATCGCCCGGGCGGCGCTCTGCCTCCGGAGCCGGCACCTGCTTTAGTGCGGTGGCGAGCTCGTCGGACACCTCGCTTCCATGTTCGGGGGACACTGCCAGCGACAGCGCCGCCTCCGCCGGGATGCAGATCTCCTTGCACACGCCGTATTCGAGCGAGAGCCGCAGGTCGATGGGCTTGCCCGGATCTTTCGCCGTGAGCCGCACGGGAAAGACCACGGTGCCCTTGTAGCCGACGGTGTCGCCGGCGCGATCGGAGAAACGTTTTGGCGCCGGATAGAGCACGGTTGCCGCGGCGAGGTTCTCCGACTTCGACCAGTCGAACGAGGGCGGCACGCCGCCGGCATCGCCCGGCGTCCGCCAGTACGTTTTCCAGCCCTCGGGCATCTCCACCTCGACGCCAGCCATGCCGTTGCCGGCGATGAGGCGGGCGCGCGAGCTGTGGCCCTCGACCCAATCGGACGCGAGGCCCGTCGCCGCCTCGACCGAAGTCAGCGCCGACAGGCAGGCCTAGCAGCAGGCACAATCCGACGAGATGAACGTGCTTCATGAATGTGTCTTATCTGGCGATGGCGCCCCGGGTTCGGCAAGCGTTGTAGCGTCCCGCAAACCGCCGGCAAATCACGACTTGATGAAAAATTGCCTACATTGGCGGCAGCCGGTCGCGGCGGCATGCGGGCGATAGAGGTTTGCCGCCGCAATTGGCCGCTTCACACGCCGCCGCGCGTCGCGTTAGTCTTGACCCCATGAAGATGCCTCGCCCCACGCGCCGCTCGAACGGAGAAGGATACCTCGACGGCCAGCTCCTCATCGCCATGCCGATCATGTCGGACCCTCGCTTCGCGCGCTCGGTGATCTACATGTGCGCGCATTCCGAGGACGGGGCGATGGGTCTCGTCATCAATCAGCGCGCCTCGCACATCTCGTTCCCCGATCTCCTGAGCAAGCTCAACATCGTGCCCTCGCCGCCGGAGGGCAGCATATCCGACAACGTGCGCGGCATGTCGATCCACGTCGGCGGTCCGGTCGAGACGGGGCGCGGCTTCGTACTGCACAGCTCCGACTATTTCGTCAACGACTCGACGCTGCCGATCGAGGACGGCGTGTGCCTCACGGCGACGATCGACATCCTGAAGGCGATCGCCGCCGGCAACGGTCCCAACCGCGCGATTCTCGCGCTCGGCTACGCGGGCTGGTCGCCCGGCCAGCTCGAGAGCGAGATCCAAGCTAACGGCTGGCTGAACTGCCCAGCCGACCCCGACCTGATCTTCGGCACCGATCTCGACTTGAAATACACGCGCGCGCTGGCGAAGATCGGCATCGATCCCTCGCATCTCGTGAGCGACGCCGGCCACGCTTGAGGCCGCCCGCGCCGCGGTACGTCGGCCTCCATCAGCGCCGAAATCGCTCAAGCGTCGCGACGCGGCTTGGCCGCAGGCGCGCCCGCAACCTCCTCCTCGAGCTGCCGCGCATCCTTGGCGGCGCCGTCGGTCGACGGCTGCGGCGGCCATGGCACGCCCGCGAGTTTGGCTAGGCTCTGCGCCATCGAAGGCGGC
The DNA here is from genome assembly GCA_963817485.1 of uncultured Alphaproteobacteria bacterium. Classification (GTDB taxonomy): domain Bacteria; phylum Pseudomonadota; class Alphaproteobacteria; order Rhizobiales; family Hyphomicrobiaceae; genus Hyphomicrobium_A. The sequence goes on from CAWFOR010000005.1 coordinate 512,571, forward strand.
AAGCCCGAGAAGTCAGGCGTCGGGCGCTTCGGTGCGAGCCTGGCGGCGGGAGCACGCGCGGCCGGACGCCGCGCCGGAGCCGGGGTACGCGCGGGCGGCGCTGCCGGTGCCGGTTCGGCCTCGGGCAGCGCGGCTGCGAGGCGCTCGTGCAACGGGCTTGTTGTGGGCTGAGGCGGGGGCGCGGGCGGCAGTGTCGATGGTCCTTCGCGCTCGGCGCGTCGCAGCGCGTCGGCGATGGCGCCCATATCCGGCGTCTCATCCGGGGGCGACGGATCGGGCGATGCTTGGCCGGCTCCGTCCGCCATCGATGCCGGCATGGGCACCGGAGGAGGCGGGAACGCCAGATGGGACGGCTCGGGCGGCATCTCCGCTGGAGCGTCGCCGAAGCCTTCATCGGCCGGATCGGTCCCGGTCTGATCAAAATCCTGCATCGCATCGCTCATGGCTGGCGCCCCGCCCGACATTGGCGGCGGCGCGAACGATGCGGGCGCGCCGAACGACGGCGGCATGTCCTCCATGTCGGCGATGGGAGCCGACCCGAACGCCGGCCCAGCTTCTGGCGGGAAACCGGCGCCAGGGATCGGCGGCGGGAAACCGCCGTTCTGATGCGTTACCTGCGGGAAGCCGCCATTCGCGACGTGCTGCGCGAAGCTACCGCCATTCTCGGGCATCCCCGGTGGGGGGAAGCTGCCGTTCTGGTGCGGCGACCGCATCGGTGGCGGAAGTCCCGCCTGCTGTGGCGGAGGCGGCGGCAGCATCGCCGGGTTGGCGGGCCGCGTGCGGGGGCGCACGGTGCGGTTGGGGAGCGCGCCTCCATTGGCCGGTGGTGGCGGCGCGCCGCCGTTGGCAAAGGCCTCGTCGGCCGCGGGCGCGCGCTTGGCGACCCTCTTGCGTACCTTCTGCTGATCCCCCGCCGCGCCCTTCGCCTTGGCGCGGAAGAAGCCGCGCGGGCGCAGCTTGTTCTCCGCCTTGCGCACCATCTTCAGCAGCCCCAGCACGTCGCGGTCCGACATCGGCTCGCCGTAGTAGAAGCCTTGCGCGTACTGGCAGCCAATTGAGCGCAGGTAGCCCGCATCCTCCGGCGTCTCCACGCCCTCGGCGACGACCTTCTTGCCGAGCTCGTGCGCGAGCGCGACGATCGAGCGGACGATGGCGGAGCCCGCACCATTGTTGGCGCCGCTCGACTGCACCAGCGCCTTGTCGATTTTGATGGTGTCGAAGGGGAATCGCTGCAGGTAGGCAAGCGACGAGTAGCCCGTGCCGAAATCGTCGATGGCGAGCTCGGCACCGGCGCCGCGCAGCCACTCGAGGATCTCGGTCGCCTGCTCCGGGTTCTCCATCACGAGGCTTTCGGTGATCTCGAGCCGCAGCGTGCCCTTCGGAACGATATTGCGCCCGAGGATGTGGCGGATCTCCTGGACCAGGTTCTGGCGGAATATCTGCCGGCTCGAGATGTTGACGGAGACAAACAGCGGGTCCTCGTCGCGCGGCAACTCGCGCTGCCAGCGGGCGGCCTCCTGGGCAGCCTTGAGCAGAACATGCGACCCGAGGCGCACGATCAGGTCGCTCTCCTCCGCCACGGGGATAAAGTCGACGGGGTTCATCATGCCGCGCTTGGGATGCTCCCATCGCACCAACGCCTCGAAGCCCGCAAGCTCCTCCGTCGGCAGGTAGACGATCGGCTGATAGAGGACGCGGATCTGGTTCTTGGCGAGCGCTTTGCGCAGATCGCTCTCGATCGTCACGCGGTCGTCGCGGTCGGCGCGCATCTCGGGGCGGAAGATCTCGACGCGGTCGGAGCCGCCGCGCTTGGCGCGGTACATGGCGATCTCGGCCTCTTTGTAGAGGTCGAGATGACTTCCCTCGCCGCCGTCGTAGACGGCGATGCCGACCGAGCCTGTGAGCACGATCTCCTGGCCCGCGATCTTGATCGGCGCGCGCAGCGAGCGGCGCACGCGTTCAGCGAGCGCTGCCAGGTCCTGCGCCGCATGCTCGGCCACCAGCACGATGGCGAAACGATCGCCAGCAACGCGCGCGAGCGTATCCTGCGGGCCGAGGTGGCTCTGCAGGCGACGGGCGACCGTCAACAGAAGGCTGTCGCCGACGACGAGACCGAAGGAGACGTTGACGCTCTTGAACTTGTCGATGTCGATGCAGAACACGCTCGGGCGGACGCCTTCGTTCGCCTTCGCCCGCATCACCGCCACGCTCAGGCGGTCGAGCATAAGCTCGCGGTTGGGGAGCCCCGTGAGACTGTCGTGCACGGCATCATGCAGGAGCCGCTCGTGCGCGCGCTTGGCGTCCGTCACGTCGCGGATAAGGCCGACGCAGCGGACAGCGCGCGTGTCCTGGTTGGGGACGCTGGAGGCTTCGAGCTCGAACCAGCGGTAGGTATTGTCCGCGTGGCGCATGCGGAAATCGGTGCGGATCTTGGCCCAAGTGCGCTCCTGCATGGACCACAGCATGAGCCGGAAACGGTCGCGGTCGGCGGGGTGCAGGTGCTTGATGAAGTCGTCGACCTTGGTCGAAAGCTCGCCCGGGCCGAGCCCGAGGGAGGCTTCGATCAAGGGGCTCACCTTGATCTCGTCGCGGCGCGCATTCCATTCCCACACCGCGGAGCCGGCGCCGTCGACGGCGAGCGCACGCAGCTGCAGTTCGCCGGGCGCGGTGCCGTAGAGCGGCTCGCGCGAGCGGAAGGCAAACTGGGTGACGGTGAAGCCGATCAGAACGAGGATGAGCACGAGCCCGGCAACGAGGCTCGAGACCACGACGTCTCCGGCAAGCCGGCCCGTGAGCGTCATCGCAGTCGCAAAGATCCAGATGAGGAACAGTATCCACGTCGGGATCAGCGACAGTGCCCGGTCCTGGCCGCGCAGGGCGAGAAACAGCGTGAATCCACCCCCAACAGCGCCGATCACCAGGAACGAGGTGCGCGCAAACGTCGAGGCGAGGCGCGGGTCAATGACGGCAACGGCGACAAGCGTAAGCTGCGCGATGATCCACACCGTGAACAGCATGCGGATGAGGCCATGCCAGAATGCGATGCGCAGAAACACCGACAGGAAGATGACGAGGCTGGCGGCAACCGCGGATTCGCTCGCCGCCCGATAGACGGCGTTGTCCTCGGGCCGGAGTTGGAACAGCTTGTGGAAGAAGCCGAAGTCGACGCACAGGTAAGCGAGCACGCACCAGGCGACGAGCGCGGCGCTCGGGAAGATCGCCTTGTGGTTTGCGGCGAAGATCGCGGTCAGGAAGATGGCGAGCAGGCCTGTCAGGCCTAAGAGGATGCCGTTGAACAGCAGCCGGTCGCGGGACTTGAGCTCATAGTCGAGCGGCTTCCACAGGTAGATGCGCGCGAAGCGGTCCGACGACAGCTCGGCGACGTAGGTGACGGTGCGCCCCGGCTCCAGCGTGATGCGGAAGATGTCGGCGCGGTCGCTCTTGATACGGTCGGGCACGAAATCCATCGACGGCGTCACCGCCTCGATGCGCTGCGCGTCGAGGTCGGGCCAGACCGCGCCCGAGCCGATGACGTTGTAGCGCTCGGCGGTGAGCCAGCGCTCGATCGGTTTGTCGGTCGGGTTCGAAAGCGCAAACACCAGCCAGTTGGGATTGGTGCCGGACGTCTTGGCGGTCACCGAGATGCGGCCCTTCATGCCGTCGGCGGCAGGTGCGGTCTCGACCTGAAGGCTGTCGCCGCGGCCGTCGTAGAACTCGGCGAAGTCGCGCAGCGCCGTAATCTCGATGCGGTCCTGGTCGGGGTCGACGACGATCGGCTTCAAAGCGAGCGCGTGCTCGGGAACCGCGACGAGCGCGCACAGCAGGACGAGCAGCGCAAGGCACGCGGCCATCGCCCGCTCGTGCAATCGTCCAGCCTCGTGGCGCTCAGCCATCATGCTGCGGGCACCTCCGGACGACCGGGAGCGCGCGCGAATTCCTCGGACAAAAGGCCGTGCAGCACATGGTCCTCCCACGTGCCGTTGATCTTCAGGAGCCGGCGCGCGAGTCCCTCGGCGCGGAAGCCGTTACGCTCCAGCACGCGGATCGAGGCGACGTTCGAGGGCATGGTCGCGGCCTCGAGCCGGTGCAGATGCAGATCCTCGAACGCGAACGTAGCGACCGCCGAGACAGCCTCCGTCATGTATCCTTGCTTCACGAACGGCAGCCCGAGCCAATAGCCGAGCACCGCGGCCTGCGTTACGCCGCGGCGCACATTCGACAGCGTAAGGCCGCCGATCAGCTTGTCGTCGGCGTCGCGGAAGATGAGGAACGCGTAGCCCAGATCCTCGCGCGCCTCGCGCTGGTAGTGGCGCACGCGGCGGCGGAAGGAGCTGCGCGAAAGCTCATCGCGCTGCCACACGGGCTCCCAGGGAGTTAGATGCTCGCGGCTGCGCGTGCGCAGCTCGGCCCACGGCGCATAGTCGCTCATGATCGGCAAGCGCAGGCAGACGCCGCGCCCGCGCACGATGCCGACCGCGTCCTGCGTGATGCTCGACCTCAAGAACGCCATGCGCCGCTCCCTCAAGGGCTAGTGGTGCGTCATGCTCTCGGCCTGACGCGCGTACTTGAGCGATTTCTTCCCGCTGCCGACAACGACGATCGACGGCGTGCTTGCGGCGAGCTTGCCCGCGAAATCGCGCACGCGCTCGGCCGTCACGTCATCAACCTTGGCAATCAGCTCCTCTGCCGGCACGACGCGGCCGTGGCTCAGGAGGTGGCGCGCCATCTGCTCGGCCCGAGCGGACGAGCTTTCCAGGCTCATCAACAGCCCCGCCTTGAGCTGCGCCTTCGAGCGCCCGAGCTCGGCTGCGTTAGGCGCCGCATCCGCTGCGCGCTTCAGCTCCACTCCCACGACATCGATGAGCTTGCCCATCAGTTGCGCTCCCGTGGCCGCATGCAGTCCGAAGAGCCCGACATCCTTGAGGCCCCACGCGGTCGAGTAGATCGCGTAGCAGAGGCCGCGCTTCTCGCGGACCTCCTGGAACAGGCGGGATGACATTCCGCCCCCGAACAGCCCCGAGAACACCTGGGCGGTGAAAAACTCCCCCTCGCGGTAGGACGGACTGGGGAAACCGATCAACAGATGGCTCTGCTCGAATGGCTTCTCCGAGACGCGCGTCCCCCCGACGTACGCGGCCGCTCGCTCCCTTGCGGTGCGGCCTCCGCCAGTGAGCCCGCCGAATAGGGCTTCAGCGTGGCGAAGGATGCTTGCGTGGCGGACGGCGCCGGCGGCCGAAAGCACCATGTTTTCAGGGCGATAGCGGCGGCGCAGAAAGCCTTTCAGGTCGGCTGCGGTGAAGCGCTTCACGCTCTCGGGCGTACCCAGAATCGCGCGGCCGACGGGCTGGCTTGGAAAGGCTGCATCGTGGAGCAGGTCGTAGCCAATGTCGTCGGGGCTGTCGCGGGTCGCGGCGATCTCCTGCAGGATCACCTGGCGCTCGCCCTCGAGTTCCGGACGGCCGAACGCTGCCTTCTGCAGAATGTCCGCGATGAGGCCGAGCGCGACACCCTCGTCGCCCTTCAGGACGCGGGCGTAATAAGCGGTGGTCTCGAGGCTCGTCGCCGCGTTGAGCTCGCCGCCGACCTGCTCGATCTCCTCGGCGATCTCCTGCGCGCTGCGCTGCTTCGTTCCCTTGAAGGCCATGTGCTCGAGGAAGTGCGAAATCCCGTGCTCGCGGTCGCTCTCGTGGCGTGCGCCGGCGCCCACCCACAGCCCGAGCGACACCGTCTCCAGGTTCGGCATCGCCTGCGTGACGACGCGCAGACCGTTCGGGAGCGTCGAGATGGTCGGCGTCATGCCGTGCCCTCGCTGGTCGCGCGTGTGACGCTCTCGACGAGGCGCTCCGCCTCTCTCAGGTCGTTGTCGATCACGGCGAAGCGCTCGTGTGCCGTGAGCAGGCCCGAGAGCCGCTCGGGCAGCGCCGGGCGCTTGCCGGTTATGGCGGCAATCGCATCGGGAAATTTGGCCGGGTGGGCCGTGGACAGCACGACCTGCGGCGTCGCCCCGTCGGGCCCGAGCGCCCGCTCGGCCGCGACCACACCGCATGCGGTATGCGGGTCCATGAGGTAGCCGCACTCGTCCCGCAAGCGCCCGATAGCCTCGGCCACATCCTTTTCGCTCGCGGCTTCGGCGGCGAATTCCTGCTGCATCTTGGACTTGAGCGGACCCAGGTCAAAGCGCCCCTCCTGCCGCAAGGCTCCCATCTTGGCGCGGATCAGCGCGGCATCGCGGCCCGAAGCCTCGAACAGATAGCGCTCGAAATTGGAGGATATCTGGATGTCCATCGACGGCGACGTGGTGGCAACGACCTCGCGCATCTCGTAGGAACCGGTGGCGAGCGTACGCGGCAGGATGTCGTTGACGTTGGAGGCGATGACGAGCTTGTCGATGGGCAGGCCCATGCGCTTTGCCGCATAGCCCGCAAAGATGTCGCCGAAGTTGCCGGTCGGCACCGCAAACGACACCGCGCGATCGGGCGCGCCCAGCGCCGCGGCGGCCGCGAAGTAGTAGGTGATCTGGCCGGCGATGCGCGCCCAGTTGATGGAGTTGACGCCCGACAGCGCCGTGCGGTCGCGGAAGGCGTGGTCGTTGAACATGCCTTTGACCAGGGCTTGGCAGTCGTCGAAGGTGCCGCGCACGGCAACCGCGTGCACGTTCTCCTCCGTCGGCGTCGTCATCATGCGCCGCTGCACGTCGGAGACGCGGCCCTCGGGAAAGAGGATCACGACATCGACGCGCGAGGAGCCGCGGAAGGCCTCGATCGCCGCGCCGCCGGTATCGCCGGAGGTAGCGCCGACGATGGTCGCGCGGCGGCCGCGCTTAGCGAGCACGCGATCCATGAGGCGCGCCAAGAGTTGCATCGCCACGTCCTTGAAGGCGAGCGTCGGCCCGTGGAACAGCTCGAGGATGAAGCGGTTGGGCGCGATCTGGACGAGCGGCGTGACGGCCGCATGGCCGAAACGAGCGTAGGAATCTTCCGTCATGGCGCGCAGCTCATCACGCGAGAGCGCAGCGCCGACGAACGGGTGGATGACCTCGACCGCCACCTCCGCGAACGGCCGGCCGGCGAGCGCGGCGATGGCGTCGGGCGAAAGCTGCGGCCAGGCCTTGGGCACATAGAGGCCGCCGTCGCGCGCCAGGCCCGCCAGCAGCACGTCCTCGAAGCCAAGCGTCGGGGCTTCGCCTCTGGTCGAAATGTAGTCCACGCGCCGCTTATCTCATGCCGATTGCCGCTTCCATTTACGAGCACCCTAGAGGCCCGGGGAAGCCCGAACAAGCAAACGACGGGCTCCGGGGAGCGCCCGCGCACAGATGTGTTAATACCCGGAGATTGCGGGGATATTTCCGGCTCAGCCGCGCGGCTGGCGCCAGCGCGTGACGGCAAACGCGGCGAACACGCCGAGAAGCGCCGCAGCCAGGCCGTACCAGGTCAGCGCGTACTCGAGATGCCAATTCGGCAGCTCGAGGCGGGTCACGCCGCCCCTGGGCCACCCCCCCGGCGGACGCGGCTCGAGCTCGGCGTCGACGACGAAGGGGGCGACGCGGGCCTTGTCGCCGGGTACAGCGGCCGCGGCCATGGCTGGAATATCGCGCCAATACCAGACGTTCTTGCCGGCGTCGTTCGCGGGCGTGAAGGCGCCGGGCGTCTCCGGTTTGCGCGCGAGCCCGACGATCTCGACGTCGCCGGCGGGCCGGCCCTCTTGCCGCTTGGCGGGATCCTTCAGCTCGTCCGGCACGAAGCCGCGGTTGACGAACACGATGCTGCCGTCGGCGAGCTGCAGCGGCGTGACGATGTGCCAGCCGACGCCGGCCTGCTCGTCGAAGGCGTAGAAGTCGAGCTCGCGGTCGTTGAGGAGCTTGCCGGTCGCCTTGACGCGCAGGTATTCGACGTCGCCGCCGCGCTGCTCGGCCTCGGCGAGCGAGATCGGCGCGGCGTGGGCGCGCTCCGCGATCGCGGCGATAAGCCCCTCCTTCCAGGCGAGCCGCCGCATCTGCCAGTTGCCGAGCGCGACGAGGAACACGACGCCGATGACGGTCATCACGGCGGGCCACAGCAGGCCCCTGGCTCTGAGTGCGCTCAGCATCTGCTTGCTCGCGGCATCAGCGCATCACAACACGCATCAATCCCGGGCGAGGCGGCCTTCCTCGGCCTTGTGCTTGTACTGGAGCGCGATCAGCCCGGCCTTCAGGACGCGCAGGAGGACGAGCGCGATCAGGGGCGTCAGCGCGCCCCACAGCACGACGTGCACCCATGTCGGCGGCTCGTAAGTGAACTCGACGTAGAGCGCGAGGCCCAGGACGAGAAAGCCCAGGATGAAGATCGCGAACACGGCAGGGCCGTCGCCGGTGTCGATGAAGCGGTAGCTCATGCCGCACTTGTCGCAAGCTTCGCGTAGCTCGAGCACGTTGCGAAACAGCGGTCCGCGGCCGCAAGCCGGGCAGCGCGCGAGCAGCCAGGCGCGCAGCAGCGAGGTTTTTGGCTCTGGCGGCAAGGCAGCTCCGATCGAAAGGGTTCGCGGTGCGGGTGTGCCCCGCACCGATGGAAGCCTTAGCACATCGGGGACCGCAGCAGACAGCGACACGCTGGCTGCGGCAATCAAAACGGGGCGCCAAGTCGGCGCCCCGTTTCAGGAATTCGGGTGGACCGATCCGCGCGGCTAGCCGACGTGGCCGCCGGGGTTGGGCCCAGCGCCCCAGACGTAGATGCAGGCGAAGAGGAACAGCCACACCACGTCGACGAAGTGCCAGTACCAGGCCGCCGCCTCGAAGCCGAAGTGTGCCTTGGGCGTGAAGGCACCCGCCGAGCGCGCGCAACAGGCACACAGTGAGGAAGATCGTGCCGATGATGACGTGCGCGCCGTGGAAGCCCGTCGCCATGAAGAACGTCGAGCCGTAGATGTGCCCGGCGTAGCTGAAGGCGGCGTGCGCGTACTCGTAGGCCTGGAAGAAGGTGAAGGTGCCGCCGAGCAGCACGGTCAGGATGAGGCCGATGATCAGGCCGCGGCGGTTGTTGTGCAGCAGCGCGTGGTGCGCCCACGTCACCGTCACGCCCGAGGTCAGCAGGATCAGCGTGTTGACGAGCGGGATGTGCCACGGATCGAAGGTGTGCTCGAACATGCCGGGCGTCGGAGCGCCGCTGGCCGGGATCGTCACGCCGGTGCCGTCGACGGGCTGCGGCGGCCAGTGGCCGCCGGTGAGCTGGTCGCGGGTGACCATGCCGACGACGTCGGTCGAGTTCAGAAGGTCGTGCACGCCGGCGGGGAACAGAGCCGCGTCGAAATAGGCCCAGAACCAAGCGACGAAGAACATCACCTCGGAGGCGATGAAGAGGATCATGCCGTAGCGGAGGTGGAGCTGAACGACAGGAGTGTGGTCGCCCTCGTACGCCCTCGCGGATCACGTCGCGCCACCACATGAAGGCGGTTGCGGCCACGCCGGTGAAGCCGACGATGAACACCCACGGACCATGCGCGCCGAAGAGGCCCGCGCCGCCGCTCATGGAGCGCATCCAGATGATGAGCCCGACGGCCATGAACAGCACCGAGATCGATGCTGTGAGCGGCCATGGGCTCGGATTGACGAGATGGTAGTCGTGGTGCTTGGCGTGCGTCGCGGCCATTTCCTTAATCTCCCGAAGTCCCCGTTAGTGTTCTTTGTCGCTCGATGTTCCCGTTGCTATGCCGGCTGCCGGAGTTTCATCCGCCGGCTCGCGTCCCGCTCCAGGCCGTCTTGCCCGTCTTCTCCTGCGGCTTCTGCACCGGATAGAAGGTGTAGGACAGCGTCAGCTCGGAAACGTCCTTGGTGTCATCATCCTCGGTCCAGTTCGGATCGACGTAAGAACGAGACCGCCATGTCGACCGTCTGGCCAGGCTCGAGGCGCTGCTCGGTGAAGCAGAAGCACTGCACCTTGATGAAGTGCAGGCCCGCCGACTCGGGCGCCACGTTGAACACGGCCGTCCCCGTGATCGGCTTGTCGGAGGTGTTGGTCGCGCGGTAGAGGGCGAGCGTGTTCTCGCCGATCTTCACGTCGAGCCTTCGCTGCAGCGGCTCGAACTTCCACGGCAGGTCAGGCGAGACGTTGGCGTCGAAGCGGATGGTGACCGTGCGGTCAAGCACGGTATCCGAAGGCTTGGCCGCGCGCTGCGTGGTGCCTCGATAGCCGGTCGCCTGACAGTAGAGGCGATAGAGCGGCACCGCTGCATAGGACAGGCCGGCCATGGCAGCCACCATGGCGATGCAGGCGACGACGACGGTGCGGTCGCGCCGCTGCGCTCCCACCTTCTCTCCGCCGTTGCCGTTCTCCGCCGTCACTGAGCCTTGCTCCCGGTCACATGCCCTGGTTGAGGGCGTTGCCGCCCATGCGCACAATCGTCGCGATGTAGAACAGTGCCACCAGCGCGCCGAGCGCCAGCGCGATGGCGAGCGAGCGCATCCGCTGCCGCTTCAGCGCGCTGCCGCTCCTCGTCTGCGTCGCTGTTCATGACGAGCGCCACCGTTGCGACCTCAAATGAGCCACAGCCGCGCCAGGTGCTCGACGAGCATCACGGCAAACAGCAGGAAGAGATAGAGGATCGAGAAACCGAACAGGTGGCGCGCCGCGGCGTCAGCCTCGCGCCCCTCGGTGATTTTGCGCACGCGCCAGGCGAGGTAGAGGAAGATCGCGCCAAGTCCGACTGCCGCGATGAGGTAGGCGACGCCGGCCATGCCGATGAACGAAGGCACCAGCGCCAGCGCCACGAGCACCAGCGAGTAGAGCCAGATCTGGCGTCGCGTCTCCGCGGGGCCCGCCACCACCGGCAGCATCGGCACGCCGACGCGCTCGTAGTCGCGGCAGCGATAGAGCGCGAGCGCCCAGAAGTGCGGCGGCGTCCACATGAAGATGATGAGGAACAGCAGCACGCTTTCGACGCTGACCGAACCCGTGACCGCGGCCCAGCCGATCATCGGCGGGAAAGGCGCCGGCGGCGCCGCCGATGACGATGTTCTGCGGCGTCCGCCGCTTGAGCCACATCGTGTAGACAAAGAGGTAGAAGGCGATGGTGACGGCGAGCAGGATGCCGGCCGTCCAGTTGACGAGCACGCCCAGCGTCAGGATGGAGAAGACCGCGAGCACGGCGCCGAAGCTCAAGCGCCTCGTCGCGCGTGAGGCGGCCGCGCGGAATGGGGCGGGCCGCGGTGCGAGCCATGCGCGCGTCGATGTCGGCGTCGTACCACATGTTGAGAGCGCCCGAGGCGCCCGCACCGATGGTGATCGCGAGCAGCGCGATGACGGCCAGCACCGGATGAATGCTGCCCGGTGCGACGACCATCCCGGTCAACGCGGAGAACACAACGAGCGACATCACGCGCGGCTTCATCAACTGCACGAAGTCGCCGACGCTCGACTCGGCTGGGCCGATGCGGCCGATCTCGGTTTCTACGCCCGTCGCTTGCATCTCTCACCTGCGGCCCCGCGCGCGGGGCCTTGTCTGATCGCGCGGCTTTTCTCGCCGCTTCTTGCCGTTTCTATCGCAACGGGCGGAACCGAACCGCCCCGCCCGTCGCCTCTATCGAACCTCAAACCTCGCACGCCCTTAGTGGTGGCCAGCCGCCTCGATACGCGGCAGCGTCTCGTAGGAATGGAACGCGGGCGGCGACGGCAGCGTCCACTCGAGCGTGGTCGCGCCGATGCCCCACGGGTTGGCGCCGGCGACCTGCTTTCTCGAGAACGCGACCACCACACCGAGCAGGAACACGAGCGTGCCGAGCGAGGTGATGTAGGCGCCGGTCGAGGACACTCCGTTCCAGAACGCGAAGGCGTCCGGATAGTCCGCGTAGCGGCGCGGCATGCCGGCACAGGCCGAGGAAGTGCTGCGGGAAGAACAGCACGTTGGCACCGATGAAGGTCAGCCAGAAGTGCAGCTTGCCCAGCGTCTCGTTGTACATGTAGCCCGTCATTTTCGGGAACCAGTAGTACCAGCCGGCGAAGATGGCGAAGACGGCGCCGAGCGACAGCACGTAGTGGAAGTGCGCAACGACGTAGTAGGTGTCGTGCAGGGCGCGGTCGACGCCGGCGTTGGCCAGCATCACGCCGGTGACGCCGCCGACGGTGAACAGGAAGATGAAGCCCAGCGCCCACAGCATGGGAACGCGGAAGCTGATCGACCCGCCCCACATGGTGGCGATCCACGAGAAGATCTTCACGCCTGTCGGCACCGCGATCACCATCGTGGCGAACACGAAGTAGGCCTGCGTGTTCGACGCTGATGCCGGCGGCATACATGTGGTGGGCCCACACGATGAAGCCGACGAGGCCGATGGCGACCATGGCGTAGGCCATGCCGAGATAGCCGAACACCGGCTTCTTGGAGAACGTCGACACGACGTGGCTGATCATGCCGAAGCCGGGCAGGATCAGGATGTAGACCTCGGGGTGGCCGAAGAACCAGAACAGGTGCTGGTAGAGGAGCGGATCGCCGCCGCCCTGCGGGTTGAAGAACGAGGTGCCGAAGTTGCGGTCGGTCAGCAGCATCGTGATGGCGCCAGCGAGAACCGGCAGCGACAGCAGCAGCAGGAACGCCGTCACCAGCACGCTCCACACGAACAGCGGCATCTTGTGCAGCGTCATGCCCGGCGCGCGCATGTTGAAGATGGTGGTGATGAAGTTGATGGCGCCGAGGATCGAGGACGCGCCCGCGAGATGCAGCGCGAGGATAGCGAAGTCCATGGCGGGGCCAGGATGGCCCGTGGTCGAGAGCGGCGCGTAGACCGTCCAACCGGCTCCGACGCCCAGGCCGCCAGCGGGGCCCTCGACGAAGAGCGAGATCAGAAGCAGGGTCAGCGCGACGGGCAGCAGCCAGAACGAGATGTTGTTCATGCGCGGGAAGGCCATGTCCGGAGCGCCGATCATCAGCGGCACGATCCAGTTGCCGAAGCCGCCGATCATCGCCGGCATGACCATGAAGAACACCATGATCAGGCCGTGGCCCGTGACGAACACGTTGTACATGTGGCCGTCGGCGAAATACTGGAGCCCCGGTTCCTGCAGCTCGAGCCGCATCGCGACCGAGAGCGCGCCGCCGATGAGGCCGCCGATGATCGCGAAGATAAGGTACATCGTGCCGATGTCCTTATGGTTCGTCGAGAACAGCCACCGCCCGAGGCCATAGGGCGTGTGCTCGTGAGCGTGATCCGTATCTGTCGTGCTACCCATTGTTCGTTCGCCTTGTCAGCCAGATTTGGTTTGTCTTGTTGCCGGGTTGGTCCCGGTTGGCGATGTCGCGCGCCCGACGGTCGCTTGCTCGTTGTTTGGGCCCGTTACTGAGCCTTATTACCGTCGGCGGCCGCGACCTTGTGCACGCCGGACTGCTCGAGCGCAGCCTGATGCACGATGCCCTTGGCCTTTTCCTGGAGCTCGCGCTTCAGCTTGAGCTTTTCCTTGCGCTTCTCCTTGTCCTGCTCGGCGGCAGCGTCCTTGCCGGCGGCCTCAGCCGCCTTCATGGCGTCAGACCAGGCAGCGAACGTCTCTTCCTTCACGACGCGCACGGCGATTGGCATGCGCGAGTGATCCTTGCCGCACAGCTCCGAGCACTGGCCGTAGAAGATGCCCTCGATCGTCGGCTTGAACCACGTCGTGGTGATGCGGCCAGGCACGGCATCGACCTTCGAGCCGAAGGAGGGAATGGTCCAGTCGTGGATCACGCCGTCTGGTGCAGAGGTGATCAGCACATTGACGACCTTGTTGACCGGCACGAGCACCTCGTTGTCGACGGCAAGGTTGCGCGGGGCGGGGATGTGCTGGTCGATGAGCGCTTGCCGATCCTCGTCATCGAGGATGCGCGTCTCGAAGGAGAAGCCGAGCTCGGGATAGCCGTGCTCCCAGTACCAGGTGTAGCCGGTGGCTTTGAGGGTGAGATCGGCCTTGGGATAGCTGTACTGCAGATGCAGGAGCCGGAACGAGGGAATGGCGATCGCGACGAGAATGAGGATGGGTATGACCGTCCAGGCGACCTCAAGGATGGTGTTGTGGGTGACGGTGGACGGCGTCGGGTTGGCGCGCTCGTTGAAGCGGAACAGCACGTACACCATCAGCAGAGCTACGAACACCGCGATGGCGACGATGATGATGTTGACGAAGTCGTAGCATCCAGTGGATTTCCTCCGCGACCGGGGTCGCGGCACCTTGGAGACCCATTTCACCCGGTGAAGGTTGGCCCATTCCCGCCCAAGCGGCGGAGGTGGCCAAAAACAAAAGCGCAAATGCTCCGGCAGGCGCCGAGCAAAGCAGTCGTCTCAACATTCGTCCGCTCCCAGTACTGCTCGGCTCGTTGGCCGAGACCTCCCCAACCGATGGGCCCGCGCGCTTTTTGTTATTGGCCTATTGGCGGCATCGAGTGCCGTCGCGCGACTTCCCCCTCAACCCTAACGCAAGACGCAGCTTCCCTTAGTGCCTAAGAAGCACAATCGCCTTCCACGGCTCAAGTCAAGCATTATGCGGCATTTCCACGCGTTGTAAGTCAGCGCAAATGCGAGCCCGCATCGGCTCATGCGCGCTGCCGTTTCCGTACCGACTTTCGCCCGATTCCGGTAAGACCAAGGGGTCACACCGCGAGGTCCCTCCAAGCGAGCGTATTCGCACGCGAGGGTCGCAGCCGCTCGCAACACCAAATCCTCCAGGAGCATGGCGTGCAGATGAGACCTCGAGCCCAGGCAGCACGGCGCGCCTGTTGCAGTGCACACTTCCGATCAGCGCGGGCCGCGCGATCACTGCGGACGCTTCTCCTTCTCTCCGCGCTCTTGCTCGCCGGCTCGGTCGAGCCCTCGAGCGCGCAGGAGGGAACCGTCAAATCCCAGCACGGCGCCTGGCAGGTCGTGTGTAAGGATCCGCCGCCCGGCGCCAAGAACGGCGTCTGCGCGCTCGTGCAGAGCGTCACCGCGGAAGACCGCGACAACATCGGGTTGACCGTCTACTTCCAGCGGTTCTCGAACGGCACGCGCGTGCTGCGCGTCTTCGCTCCGCTCGGCATCCTGCTGCCGCCGGGGCTCGGACTGAAGATCGACGACAAGGATGTGGGGCACGCGCCGTTCCAGCGCTGCCATACGTTCGCATGCTATGCGCAGGTGGTGGTCGACGACCCGCTGGTGGAGCAGCTCAAGACCGGCAAGACGGCGATCTTCATCATCTTCCAGACGGAGGAGGCGGGCATCGGTATTCCGATTTCGCTTGCTGGCTTCAAAGAGGCGCTCGACGACCTCAAATAGGCTTCCTCGCATTGCGCTTTCAGAAGGCCTTCGGCCGGACGCGCATCAAGACGCACAAAGGCGGCGTGCGAAGCGCACGCGCAATTGAAACGATTCAATCGCTATAGCGGCGGCACCGCGACGGCTCAGGCGGCCTTGCGGTCGCGGTTGCGCGAGCTGCGCTGCTCCTCGGGCTCCGAGAATGAGATGTAGTCGCGTCCGCTCGTCGTATCATCGCCAAACGCGAGGTGAGGAAGCGCAAACGACGACAGCGCTTCGGTGACGCGGCCCATGCTTGCCGTGTAGTCCTCATAGGCCGTGCGCCAGAAGCGTACCTGCTCGTTGACGAGATCCTGCGGCGTGCGGCACTGCGCGAGCCGGTTGGGGATTTCGAGGTAGGCCTGGGCGCGGCGGTTCAGGTGCCCCATGCACTCGAGCTGCGCACGCGCGAAGCCCTTGGTGAAGGGGTCGTAGGCTTGCCCGAAGGCCTCGAGCCCGCTGAAGTACATATTGAAAATGCTATGGATAGGGGTCTTTCCGTTCGCCTGAGCACGTGATGTGGCAGCAACCATCGCACGTCTCCCTAGAGTTGGACGGCCGGTTGCAGCGGCGGGGGAGCCGGGGCTGGGTGGCCGTCTCCGTTGAGGGTATGGAACCCTATGATTAAAATACTAGCACCGGATACGGCCCGAACAATGACGTCGTCGTTCACGAATGCACAACTATATGCGTGAAGACGGTCCTTTCGCGCATTCCGACGTTGACGGCGCGGCCGAATTGACGGTGCTCGAATATCGGTTGTAGCTTCGTGAATTTTCTATCCTAGATGGCATCATGCGTTGCTGATGCACGTATTCCTTGACTTCGCATCCACCTTTACTGTCAGAGTGGAGAATTCGCGCGCTGAACGCGAAGTAGTTGTGTATTTGTTCTTTGTTTGTACATGCTGGGGGAGGCAACCGCAGCTGCGTGGCGTTCGGCCGTAGCGAGCCTGTGCTCAGGTTTCGCCGCGGCGATGGCGGTGCTTTACCCGCTTCCTGCCGCTGCCGATCCGCCCGAGGCTTACGGCTGGCGCGAGGTGTGGGCCGGAGCCGACGCCTCCAACCATGTCTGGCTCGCGTACTCGGGCGCAACCATCGCGCCCTACAGCGACATGTTCTCCGACGGCCTGCGCCTGCGCATCGCAACCGGCTTCGGCGAGTACAGCTACACCGGCGAGCGCAACGCCAAGGAGCAATCTTTCTCAGCGCGAACAGGGTTTGCCGATGCGCTTATCGGCTACCTCAACCGCGCGGGACCGCTGACAACCAAAGCCTTCGTCGGCATCTCGGCGATCGAGCACGACGTGCGTCCGCACGATCCGCAGAACCCCGTGCAGGGCCGCGCTTACGGCCCCAAAGCGGTGGTCGAGCTCTGGCTCAACATGGGCGAGAGCATGTGGTCCTCGCTCGACGCCGGATGGACCAGCGCGCACGCAACGTATGCGGGCCGCCTGCGCACCGGCTACCGCCTGTTCGATGACGTCTCGTTAGGTATCGAGGCCCGCGTCAACGGGAATGCGCTCGACAAGGATGCGCGCGGCGGCGTGTTCATCCGCTACGCCTGGCAGGGGGGCGAGATCTCGCTAGCCGGCGGCCTCGCGGGGCGCTTCTTCGAGGACGCGAACGACATGCACGACCCCTACGCCACGCTGTGCTGGCTACAGCAGTTCTAAGCCCAAAACAGCTAGGAAACTGGCCGGCAAGTCGCTGAAAGAACCGAGAAAAACACGGAAATCCGCGCTTGCGTCCGGCCTTCGCCGGGCTGGATCAGACCTTTGCTCCGTGCCCGAAGCACTGCCTTGACGCTGCCACGATGCCATGCAAACAAAACGATCATTCGTTTTGTTTTGAGGCAACGGTTAAGGCCTTTCTCACCAGGACCACCCCCCTCCATGCCCAAGCTGAAGCCTGCAACGCAGCGCGCCCGCCGCGAGCACATCCTCGACGCCGCCGAGGTCTGCTTCGCGCGCTCCGGCTTTCACCGCACGACCATGCAGGACATCTGCAAGGAGGCGCTGATCAGCCCCGGCGCGCTCTACGTCTACTTCGCCTCCAAGGAGGACCTGATCGCGGGCATGGCCGAGCGCGATCGCGCCGAGTTCGCCGAGCGCTTCGCCGAGTTGTCGGCCGCGCCCGATTTCATGAAGGCGCTGTCGAACCTCGGAGAGCGCTATTTGGTGGAGGAGCCCGTCTGCAAGGACACCCTCGGCATCGAGATCGGGCTTGAGTCCATGCGCAACCCAAAGGTCGGCGCCATCTACCGCTCGGTCGACCGGTTCGTGCGCGAGAGTTTCGAAAAGCTGTTCCGGCGCCTCGCACAAGAGGGCCGCATCGCGCCCGACCTCGACATCCCGATGGTAGCGAACCTGTTCTCGGTAATCGCCGACGGCATGGGCATGCGCCGCGCCACTGACCCGGATTTCGACACCAGGAGGGTCATGCCGGCCGTCATGGGGCTCATCGGCAAGCTGCTCAACCCGCAGCCCGCGCCCGCCGAAGATGAAAAGCTCAAGGAGCCGCGCCGATGAAAAGAATTGTCATCGGGCTCGTCATGATTGGCCTGTTCGCGGCCGGGGTCTTCCTTGCACCCATGCTCACGCCGCACTTTGCGCCTTACGTTGTCGCATTCGAGCGCATGCGCGAGGCGCGCAACCTCGCCGGAACCAGCGACACGACGCTGACCGCGCCGCCTGCCGTCTCCGTCGTCAAGGTTGCCGACGCCGACTTTACCGAAACGGTCGCCGTGTCGGGCTCGCTCGTCCCGCGCGAGGAGATCCTCGTTGCTCCCGAGGTCGAAGGCTTCCGCGTTCTCGAACTCAAGGTCGACGTCGGCGACCGCGTGAAGAAGGGCGACGTGCTGGCGATCCTCGTGCAGGAATCGCTCGACGCCCAGCTGGCGCAGAACGACGCCTCGCTCGCGCGCGCGGACGCCGCCATCTCCAAGGCCAAGAGCCAGATCGCGGAAGCCGAGGCGCACGTGACCGAAGCGGACGCATCCTTCGACCGTGCCAAGCCGCTGAAGAGCTCCGGCTATCTGTCGGCAAGCACCTACGACCAGCGCGAGTCCGCCGCCAAGAGCTCGCAGGCCCAGCTCGTCGCCGCGCGCGACGGGCTGAAGCTCGCGGAGGCCGAGAAGGCCCAGGTCGAGGCGCAGCGGCGCGAGCTGCAGTGGCGCCGCGACAATACGCAGGTCACGGCCCCCGCCGACGGCCTCGTCAGCCGGCGCACGGCGCGCATCGGCGGCATGGCTTCGGGCGTGGCGGAGCCGCTGTTCCGCATCGTCCTGCGCGGCGAGGTGGAGCTCGACGCGGAGGTGATCGAGACCGAGCTCGCGAAGATGAGCGCGGAGCAGAAGGCCAAGATCAACGTCGCCGGCATCGGCGACGTCACCGGCACCGTGCGCCTCGTGACACCGGAGGTCGACAAGACGACACGGCTCGGGCGCGTCCGCATCTTCCTCGGCGACGACCCTAAGCTGCGCATCGGCAGCTTCGCCCGCGGCACCGTCGATACCGCGCATGCGCACGGCCTCTCGCTGCCGTCGTCCGCGGTCGTGTTCGACGCCGAGGGCACGTTCGTGCAGGTCGTCCGCGACGGGCACGTCGCACGCCGCAACATCGAAACCGGGCTCATCTGCGACGGCCGCGTCGAGGTGCGCCAGGGTCTTGCTGCGGGCGACATCGTCGTCGCCAAGGCCGGCACCTTCCTGCGCGATGGCGACGCCGTGCGCGCCATCACGCCGGACGCCAAGATCAGCGAGGCCCGCTAGTGCGATGAATTTCGCTCGGGACCCTAGTATCGAACTCTGGCGAACCTCGGAATCGGGACACTAGTGTGATGATCGAGAAATTCGCCATCATAAGGGGCACGGGATCGAGCGAATTTCTCGATCTGAATCACACTAGCAAAGCTATGATTCTAGTGTCCCCTATGATTCCGAAGTTCGCTCGGGACCCTAGTATCGAACTCTGGCGAACCTCGGAATCGGGACACTAGATGCGCATTAACGTATCCGCCTGGTCAATCCGCCGGCCCGTCCCGGCGATCGTGCTGTTTGCGGTGCTGACGCTGCTCGGCACGATGAGCTTCATGAAGCTCCCCGTGACCCGCTTCCCCAACATCGACGTGCCCATCGTCTCCATCACCGTGACGCAATCGGGCGCCGCCCCGACCGAGCTCGAGAGCCAGGTGACGAAGGAGGTCGAGGACGCGGTCGCGAACATTCCCGGCCTCAAGCACATGTCATCGACGATCACCGATGGCTCCTCGGTGACGGTCATGGAGTTCCGTCTGGAGGTAAACCAGGACCGGGCGCTGAACGACGTCAAGGACGCCATCGACAAGATCCGCACCCAGCTCCCGCGCAACATCGACGAGCCGATCGTGCGGCGCATCGACGTCGAGGGCCAGTCGATCCTGACCTTCGCCGCCTCCGCGCCCGGCTGGACGCTGGAGCAGCTCTCCTGGCACGTCGATGACGTGATCAAGCGGCAGTTGCAGGGACTGAAGGGCGTCGGCCGCGTCGAGCGCTACGGCGGCGTCGACCGCGAAATCCGCGTGCTGCTCGACCCCGACCGGCTGTTGGCGCTCGGCGTCACTGCCGCCGACGTCAACACACAGGTGCGCGCGACCAACGTCGATCTCGGCGGCGGCCGCGGCGAGGTCGGCGGCCAGGAGCAGGCGATCCGCACGCTCGCGGGCGCCCGGCGGGTGGAGGATCTCGCCGAGACCAAGATCGTGCTGCCGGGTGGCCGCGAGATCCGCCTCAACGCGCTCGGCCGCGTCATCGACGGCGCCAGCGAGCAGCGGTCGTTTGCGCGCCTCGATAAGCACCCGGTCGTCACCTTCAGCGTCTTCCGCTCCAAGGGCGAGAGCGAGCTGTCCGTCGCCGACGTCGTCAACAAGAAGCTCGCGGAGCTGCAGACGATCTATCCGGACGTCCGCCTGACGAAGGTCGACGACGCCGTCGCCTATACCCGCGGCAACTACACCTCCGCGCTGGAGACGCTGATCGAGGGCGCGGTGCTCGCCGTGCTCGTCGTGCTGCTGTTCCTGCGCAATGTGCGCGCAACGCTCATCTCCGCGGTCGCCCTGCCGCTGTCGGCCATCCCGACCTTCTGGGCGATGTCGCTGCTCGGCTTCTCGCTCAACCTCGTGAGCCTGCTCGGCATCACGCTCGTCACCGGCATCCTCGTCGACGATGCCATCGTCGAGATCGAGAACATCGTGCGCCACATGCGCTCGGGCAAGTCGCCCTATCGCGCCGCGCTCGAGGCCGCCGACGAGATCGGGCTCGCGGTCATCGCCATCTCGCTGACGATCGTCGCCATCTTCTCGCCCGTCTCGTTCATGGGCGGCATCGCGGGGCAATACTTCAAGCAGTTCGGCCTGACGGTTGCCGTCGCCGTGCTGTTCTCGCTGCTCGTTGCGCGCCTCGTCACGCCGATGATGGCCGCCTACTTCCTGCGCCCCATCCCCGAGAAGCACGAGGGCGGCGGCTTCATCATGCGCGGCTACCTCGCCTTCCTGCGCGGGACGCTGAGGGTGCGCTACCTGACGCTCTTTGCCGGGCTCGGCCTGTTCGCCGGCTCGATCTACGCCACGACGCTGCTGCCGACCGGCTTCCTGCCCGACGAGGATACTTCGCGCATCGTCGTCTCCGTCGAGCTGCCGCCCGGCGCGACGCTGGAAAGCACGCGCGCCACGACCGATGGCATGGTGGATATCCTGAAGACGATCCCCGAGGTGCGCAGCGTGTTCGTTCTCGGCGGCACCACACCGACGGGCGGCCTGGAGATCCGCAAGGCGTCGCTGTTCGTGCATCTCGCGCCCAAGACCGAGCGCACGCTGCCGCAGAAGCGCCTGAAGACCATCATCTCCAACAAGCTCGCCGACGTGCCCGACACACGCGCTTGGTACGTGAACGAGCGCGGCGAGCGCGAGCTCTCCTTCTCGATGCTGTCGAACGACGGCGACGCGCTGGCCCTTGCCGTCAGGAAGCTCGAGAGTGCGTTGCGCCGCGTGCCGGGCTTCCACAACGTCGCCGCCACCGCCGCCATCGACCGGCCGGAGCTGCGCGTCACGCCGAAATTCGACGCCGCGGCACGCCTCGGCGTGGCGCCGAGCGAGATCGCCGAGACGATCCGCGTGGCGACCATCGGCGACATCGACGCGAATCTCGCAAAGTACAACGCGGGCGATCGCCTGGTGCCGATCCGCGTGCAGGTCGAGGAGAGCGCGCGAGCCGACATGCTGCGGCTTCAGAACCTGCGCGTGACGAGCGCCGACGGCCGCGCGATCCCGCTCACCGCCGTCGCCGATATCGCTTTCGGCCGCGGCCCGAGCTCGATCGACCGCTTCGATCGGCGGCGCCGCGCCGTCATCGGCGTCGACCTCGTCTCCCGCTATGCGCTGTCGAGCGCGCGCGAGACCTTCATCAAGGTGGTGGAGGAGCAGCACCTGCCGCCGAGCGTGGTCTTGCAGCCCTCGGGCGATGCGGAAATCCAGGATGAGGTCGCGACCGGCTTCATCACCGCCATGGGCACCGGCCTGATGATCGTCTTCGGCGTGTTGATCCTGCTGTTCGGCAGCGTCGCCCAGCCGGTCACGATCCTGTTGTCGCTGCCGTTGTCGTTCGGCGGCGTGGTGCTGGCGCTGCTCGCCACCAACAACCCCATCAGCATGCCCGTCTACATCGGCCTGTTGATGCTCATGGGCATCGTGACCAAGAACGCGATCATGCTCGTCGACTTCGCGGTCGAGGAGGTGGCGAAGGGCGTCCCCCGCATCGAGGCCGTCATCGACGCCGGCCGCAAGCGCGCCCGCCCCATCGTCATGACCACGCTCGCCATGGTCGCCGGCATGGTGCCGAGCTCGCTCGCCATGGGCGAGGGCGGCGAGTTCCGCTCGCCGATGGCCATCGCGGTGATGGGCGGCCTGCTCGTATCGACGGTGCTGTCGCTCGTGTTCGTGCCGTCGTTCTTCACGGTGATGGACGACATCGGCTACGGGCTGTGGCGCGTCTTCGGGCGCTTCGTCGGCCCCACCGACGAGCCGCCGACCGTCAAGGTGGCGTCGATTGCGGGCGAGCGGGGCACGACCCTGGCCACGACCACGCCCAGCCGATCGCGGCGGAATGAAAACGGGCGGCCCTGAGGCCGCCCGCGCAAACTCTCTCGAAGTGTTCCGGGCCGCTTCGGCGCTACTTCGTCGAGGCGGTGGCGTCGTGCTTGAAGAAGACGTCGACGCGCATGCCGGTCAGCAGCGGCGGCAGGCCATCGAGATCGGCGACCGCCTCCAAGACTTCCACGTCGCTCGGCCGGCGAGGACCGCGCGTCGCGATGCGCGGCGCCGACAGCGACTTGGCGATCTGGCTCACACGGCCCTCGAAGTCCTGGTCGGGATAGGCGTCGGCACGAACAACGACGAGCTGGCCGACGCGGATCTTCGCCGTGTCGCGCTCCTCGACCTCTGCACGCACCTTGAGCGCGTTGACGTCGCCGAGAACGAGCAGCGTGTTCTCCGGGTTCGGCACGGCGACCTCGCCTTCCTTGGCCAGGACATTGAGCACGGTCCCGTCGATGGGCGCGCGGATGCGCGTATGCTCAACCGCAAGCTCGGCCGCGGACAGCTCGGAACGGGCGACCGCGAGGGCGGCTTCGAGCCGGGTCGGCAGCGGCATGCCGGTCTTGGCGTTCACGGTCGCGAGATCGGAGCGCTTGGTGGCGAGCTGCTTCTTGGCATCGTCGAGCGCCTTGCGTGCGGTGTTCACGGCGTCGTCCGAGCCCTTGCCGTCGCGCTTGGACTGCAGGGCGTCGTCGAAGGCCTGGCGGGCGCCGAACAGGACGCGCTCGGCGTTGGCCACCGCGTCCTCGGCGTTGCGCCGATCGACCGCTAGGCCGCGCACCTGCTCCTCGTCACGCTCGCGCACGCGCACCGCGGCTTCGGCGGTCGCTGCGGAAACCTTGGTCAGCGCATCCTGCGCGTCGAGACGGACGAGCAAGTCGCCCGCCTTCACCTTGTCGTTGAGATCGGCGGCAATGTCCTCGATGCGGCCGGGCACGTCGGCCATGATGCGGATCTCGCCGCTCTTGGGCTCGACGCGGCCTGTGGCCGAAGCGGCCCAGGTGTCGGCGGTCTTCGCAGCGGGCTTGGCGGCGGGGGTCGTCGAGGAGGTGGTGCTTGCCTCCTGCGTGCTGGCCTGCGTCTTCTCCTCGCCAACCGGACCCCAGTTGACGTTGTTGACGTAGAAGCCGATGGCGAGCGCCACGATGCCGGCGAGCCCGAGCGTGACTACGGTCGAATTGATTTTATGCATGAGCCTTCCGTCGCTTTGTCAGATCTGTGATTTCGGGGGCATCGAGACCCTCCGGCCGGCGCTCCTCGCCGACGATCCGTCCATCCTCGATCTTCACGACCCGGTCCGCGTAGCTCAACGTGCGGGGATCGTGCGTGACCGCGAGGACGCTGCGGTTCTGTTCCTTGGCAATGCGTGCGAGTAGCGCCATCACGGCGTGCCCGTTCTCGCTGTCGAGGGCGGCTGTGGGCTCGTCCGCGAGCACGATCGAGGGCGAGCTCGCGATCGCGCGTGCAACCGCAACGCGCTGCTGTTCACCGCCGCTGAGGTTGGCTGGATAGCTGCGCAGCCGGTAGGCGAGACCGACGTCCCTCAGCACCTCCTCCGCGCGGTTGGCTGCGGCGAAGCCCTTCTGCCCGCGCACGTCGAGCGCGATGCGCACGTTCTCTAACGCGGTCAGCGTCGGGAAGAGGTTGTAGGACTGGAAGATGAAGCCCATGTGCTTGCGCCGCAGGTTGGCAAGCTCCTCGGGCGACAAATTGTGGGTCGAGACTCCGGCGATCTTCAGCTCGCCCGACGTTGGCGTCAGGATGCAGCCCAGGATCGACAGCAGCGTCGTCTTACCGCTGCCCGATGGCCCCATGAGCAGCGTGAGCTCTCCGGGAACGAGCTTGACGTCGACGCCCTTCACGGCGCGCACCATGGTGGCGCCGGAGCCGAGCTCCTTTACGATATCGGTGGCCTCTAGGACCGGCTCGTTCGTCATCTGTTGAACACCGTTGCGGGATCGATCTTCGTGACCTTCACGATCGCCGACAGAGCGGAGATCGCGCACATGCCGACCGTGAGCGTGAACAGCCAGAACGCCAGCCCCGGCGTCATCACAAGGGGCAACGCGGAGCCGCGACTGAGCACCAGGACGCCGAGGGCGATGGACATGCCCAGCGCATAGCCGATCACCGCGCTCAAAGCAGCCTGGGTGAGGATGACCTGGTGAATATAACCGGATGATGAACCCAACGCACGCAGCGTCGCGAATTCGCTCAAATGGTCCTTGGTGCTCGAGTAAAGCGTCTGGGCCACGATAACCGTGCCGACCAGGCTTCCCAAAAGGGCGCCGCCGATCAGGGCGACGCCGGCTCCGGTGCGGAACAGCCACTGCTTCAGGCTGCGGTCGCGGAACTCCTGCTTGGTCAGGACCTCCGCTCCCTCGAGACGCCCACGCAGGTCGGCGCGCACCTTCTCGACATCGGCGCCGGGCTCGAGCTGCACGAGGTAGAAGGTCGTACCGTCACCCTCGGCGAACAGGGCGCGCGCGCGGTTGAGCGTCGTGTACATGTAGGGCGATTGCGTGAACGAGCGGACGCCGTCGGTCAGCGCTCTTACCCGCACTCTGCCGTTGGCGGCCTGTGCGGTGTCACCCATGCCGTTGATACCCAGCTCACTGAGATACGTGCGATCGACCGCGACGGCCTCCGGCGCCTTGATGTCTTCCCACGTGCCTTCGACCAGATTGAACGGGACGAGGCCGCCGTCCTCGGCATCGGTGCCGACGACGACGACACGCGTCGAGCCGCCTGCGGGCTTGCGCCACTCGGCAAAGCGTACGACGAGCGGAATGACGGATTTCACGCCGGGCGTTGCCAGCGCCTGATGGCGCTCGCGCGAGGTGAGCAGCATGCCGCCGTCCTCGAAGCTCTTTGCTCCGTACACGGTGATCCACAGATCGGCGTTGGCATGATCGATGTTGGCGGTGATCATATTGCTCGAGCCGAGATAAAGGCCGAGCTGCACGGCGACCAGCACGATCGAGAACAAGATGCCGATGAGCGTGACCGCTAGGCGGATGCGATCGTGAAACAGATTCCGAAAGGCAAGCGTCAAGATCATCTACCGGTCCCGCAGTGGTGAAGGGTTCAGGCGCTTCGATATGCGCCAAAATTGCAGCGATTGTGCACTGCAACTAATCCCCGAAGGTGGCCTCGGAAAGGCACGCTCATGTTTAAGAGCCGCCTAAGTGTATAGCGAATTCGACCCATATAGAAACGAGAGTAGCTGCCCGCCACTCACGTAGCCTTAACGGGTAAAGGTCCACAACAGAGTTAAGAAGCGGTTTTGAGCATAGGGGCGGAAGACTTGGTCCGACGGAGGTTACTCCTTATTTAACGGCTCCGACCAGCTTTTGCCGCTTTCAAAGTCTAATGCCGACCTAATCTCTGGCACAACATTGGCGATACGACCATGCGTCATGATCATCCCACGTCCCGTTCTCGTTTTCCTTTCCTTTTCATGGGGATCTCCGGGCTCCTCGTCTCCGCGACACTGGGCCTGAGCTCATCGGCGCCCGCCGCAGGCGGCGTAAGCGAGCAGGGCCTCTGGTATAACGACGCCGGCAAAGGAGCCGTCGAGATCCGGCCCTGTGCCACCAGCGGGCGCGACGCCAACAAGCTTTGCGGCTTCATCGTCTGGCTCAAGGAGCCGAA
Organism: uncultured Alphaproteobacteria bacterium; assembly: GCA_963817485.1. Classification (GTDB taxonomy): domain Bacteria; phylum Pseudomonadota; class Alphaproteobacteria; order Rhizobiales; family Hyphomicrobiaceae; genus Hyphomicrobium_A. Next base: position 538,611 of record CAWFOR010000005.1, read on the forward strand.
CTTCAAGAACGGCAAGCCGCTCACCGACGGCTACAATTCCGATCCCTCGAAGCGTCATCGCCCGATCTGCGGTCTGCCGGTGCTCGGCGGGCTCCAGCGCGTGTCCGAGGGCGGATACGACAACGGCTGGGTCTACGACCCCGAGCAGGGTCAGGCTTTCGACGCCGCGATCCAGCTCCGCACGGCCGACCGCCTGATCCTCACGGGCTACAAGGGCATCAAGTTCTTCAGCAAGTCTTTCGTCTGGAAGCGGGCTCCGGCCGATCTTCCCCGCTGCGACGGCAACACCACGGCCCGCGACGTGAAGAGCACGGTCGGTGCGGCACAGCCGACAGCGCCCGCCAAGGCGAAGGTCGCCGCGCCGGCACAGCCGACGCCGACCGACAAGGCGAAGGTTGCCGCCACACCGACGCAACCGCCAACGGCCGATAAGGCAAAGGTTGCCGTCACGCCGACGCAGCCGCCAGCGGCCGACAAGACAACGGTTGCCGTCACGCCGACGCAGCCCGCAACTCCAGAAAAGGTTGCTTCCGGCGCGCCTGTACCGGGCGAGAACGTACCGGCGGCGACCGTTGCGCGGGCCTCGGCTCAGGCGCAGACGGATGTCCTGGTGCCGCCGCGTCCCGTCCCCGCGGTGAGGCCGCCGCACCCACCGATCGAGTAGCCAAAGTCTCGAACCGACCCGGCAAAAGCAAACGGCGCGCCTCAGAAAGGCGCGCCGCTTTTTGTTGCTCAGCGCTTGCCGGAAAGTTGGCTCAGTTGGCGCTTCCGCGGCCCTGGCCTTGCTGATGGCCCGGAGCGGTCTGTTCCGAGCGAGCCGGCGGTGACGCCGCGCTCTCGCGGACATCCTCGCGACCCTTCGTCAGCCGCGCAGCGAACTCCTTCACGCGATCGACCACGATCGGCCGCTGCCGATCGAGCGTTACCATGTGGTAGCTGTCGTCGAGCACGCAGACCTCGACCATGCCTGAAAGCTTGCGCTGCAGGATCATCGTGTTCTTGAGGTCGCTCTGGTCGTCGTGGCGCGGGTGGAACACCAGCGCGTGCTGCTTGATCTGGCCCAGCAGCGGCTTGACGCTGCGCACGAGCTTGCGGAACTCGAGGACGAGACCGCCGCCGCGCCCGAACAGGTCCTCGATGGCCTCGCTGCCGTTCTGGAGGCTGTCGAGGATGAAATTGCGCAAGCGCTCGTCCTTGATGCCGAGCGGCATGCGCGCCCGGAAGCGGAAGAGCCTGGCGGCCCACTTGTGGTTAATGAAGCGGAAAAACGAGAAGTGCCACGGGATCGCCCAGCCATTCGGCCAGAACGTCGGCGAGAAGAGCATGAGCCCGTGAACCCGCTCAGGCCGTAGCGCCGCGAGACGCAGCGCCAGCATCGATCCTGCCGAGATGCCGCCGACGATCAGGGTATCGCACCGCTGTGAGATTTCGTCGTGCGCCGTTTCGACCGCGTCGTACCAGTCCTGCCAGCTCGATAGCCCGGAAACGTCGGTCCCGCCGGCGAGACCCGGCAGCAGCGGACAATAGACCGTGTATCCGCTTTGGCCCAACGCATGGGCGACGAACTTGAGCTCGATAGGCGAGCCCCCGAGGCTGTGGACGAGCAACACGCCGTTACGTCCGCCGGGAACGAAAATGCTACCCCACGCTGTCTTCATTTTCTCACTATTTTTCATTTTCGTGACTGAACTCACTGGCATCCGGAACGGAGATGTTTCCCTACGGTCCGCACGGAGCCGGTGTGACCGGTCCGCGTAGACCCGAGATTGAGATGACAACCCTCTTTTTTTCGTTTCCTCGGCGGGCTACGAGATCAGCTAGCGAACGCTCGAAGCCCTTATGATTGTATCTGCGCGTCGGCTGGTCGACCGTGTCTGGGAGACACGGGAAGGGGAGCTGCTTCACTGGCCGGAACCCGCCCGCGAGGCGATAGGGCACCTTGCCGCATGAAGCGATACGTTGCTGCGAGCCCGCTAGTGCGTCCATGTCCGTCGCTGCTGCTTTAGTCCAAACCTTCTGATGCGAGCACGCCAGCGGCTAACGGCGGCCGGGCTTCTGGCGGTCGTATTGGGCGAGACCATGGCGGGTGCCCCAAAAATTGCCCCCTAAGGTTCGCGGCTGAGGTAATTCGAGCTGGATCTTATGAACTCTAACCTCATAAGCATAGCTCGCCCGGCGCCCGAACGCATTGAAATAACGCACCTTCCTTCGACAAGAGCCGATCCCCTTATTTTTGCTGGACTTTCCTCCGCGTCAAATTGGTGCGCTGCAATCTTGCTTAATCGGCGAGGGCCTGTTGTGCAGGGGCAACGAGAAGTTCGGGCGCCGGGTTGGGGAATTGGGATCCGGTGACCATCGGCCGGCTGGCGCCCCTGGTTGCCCAGCCGCCTGGGCGCGCGCCCGAGCCGGTATGCAAGGTCCCGACGCGCCACGCTCAGAGCGCATTCGACAACCATATTGTCAGGATGATTAGATGCGCCTCCTGTGGTGAAGGAGGATGGGGTCTCCGTTGATCGCTCGCTTGCGCTCCTTCATCTCCTGCGTCGTGGCGTTCTCGCTCGCTTTGAGCCACATCCCAGCCGCCGCCGATCCGCTTTCGAAGGCCGACTATGAGGCCTGCCAGGCGCGCGACGAGACGGCATTCCGCGCCGCCATCGAGGCGATCTCCGTACGTGCGCTGAAAGCCGGCATCGCCAAGGTCGACTACCGCGCCGTCGTCGGCGACGCCTGGCGCCGCGGCAGCCTCGACGACATCATCGACAAGCAGGTCGACAAGGCGACCGACGAGGTTGCCCAGGAGACGAGCTGGGCAAACCTCATGCAGTCGCTCGCCAACCAGCAGAAGGCGCAGCAGCTGGCGACCGCCGTCGCCGAGCGCGTCTATCGCTCCGACCAGGTGAAGGGCGCGCTCGAGGAGCTGGCGCTGTCGGTCGGCAACGAGGTCGGCAAGCAGATCGAGTTTGCCGGCCAGGATGCGACCGAGCCGACGCTCGCCTGTCTCAAGGCGTTCGTCGGCGCACGCTACGGAACGACGGTCGCGCGCGCGGCCGGGGGCGATGCGAGCAAGGAATTCTCCGTCGATGCCGGCAAGGCGGCGGCCGAGATCTCGCCCGGCGCGGTGTTGCGCGAGTCGAGCGGCGGCATCGCCGGCGCCGCCATCCTCCTGATGCGCCGCCAGCTCGCCAACATGGCCGAGCGCGTCGGCGCCCGCCTCGTCGGCTCGGTGCTCGCCCGCGTCGTATCGACGGTCGCCGGCGGCATCGGCGTCGTGCTCATCGCAAAGGACATCTGGGACCTGCGCCACGGCGTGCTCCCGATCATCGCGACCGAGATGAAATCGAGGGAGAACAAGGAAAAGGTCCAGGACGAGCTGGCAAACACGTTCTCCGAGCAGATCGCCAGCCACGTACCGGAAATCGCGGCGGCCACGGCCGGGCGCGTCGTCGATATCTGGCGCGACTTTCGCAGCGCGCATGCCCAGGCGCTCGACCTCGCAGAGCGCAACGAGCGCTTCAAGGCGTTCCTCGATCAGCTGAAGCCCGAAGCGCTGCCGCGTCTCGACGAGGTCGTCTCGCTTGTCCGCGGCTCGGAAGGAGAGGCCGGCCTCTTGAAGCGCCTCGCCGACGGGACCCTCAACGAGGCCGTGAACGTGCTGCCGCCTCCGGCCATGGAGATTGCGCGCGAAACGCGCTCGATCGACACCGCACTCAAGTGGACCGCGCTCGCCGGCAGCCAATTGCCGAAGGTCGTCGAGCTGAGCCTCTATCGGCGCACCTCGCCGGACAACCTCACGAAGGGCACGCTCGACCGCATCATCGGCCTCGACGACACGCTCGCCATCCAGCGGCTGACGGGCATCGACGCGGGCGCCCGCGATACTCTGTTCGAGCTCGACGACAAGGACCTGAAGAGCCTTGCCCACAGCCTCACCGAGAGCGAGCTCGCGACGCTGTCGCGCTATCTGACCGGCCTCTCAAAGGAGCCGCGCGAGCGCGTGCTGCGCGCGGTCGCTGCCAATCCCGCGTTGATGCAATCGCTCGCCTCCGACCGCGTGCGCGTCGCGGTGGTCGCGAGCGCCGATCAGTCGGCCGCGGTCGGCATGATGCTGCGGATGGATTCGGGCCTCGATGCCGAGGCGATCATGGAGGATGTGCGCCTCGTCACCGACGGCCGCGTGAGCCCTGTGCTGATCTGGGAGAAGCACCCGCTAGCCGTCGTGGCGGGCCTTATGCTCATCCTCATTTTCCTCTTGATGCTGCGCCGGCTTTTCTTCCCCAAGCGCCGCACGGCCACGGCCTAGAGCCCTCTATCGTCGGCCTTTTCCCGCCCCTCCGCAGCAAACCGCCGCGCCCGGCGTGCCATCGGGATTTCCCCCTGCTATAAGCCCACGGGGGCCTTCCGAATCGGGGTTTGCCGGCGAGGCCGTTCATCCGCTCTACAGCGGACCATCGAGGGGAGTGGGAATATGGGTCTCAAGGCGCCTGGCATCCTGACGTTCATGGTGTCGATTATCCTGACCGTCACTGTGCTGATCATGAAATTATTCGGTGCACAGATCCCGTTCCTCATCGGCAACGAGTTTTGGGCGCTGTTGTTAGCCCAAGTGATCCTCGTGCTCGGTTGCGTCATGCGCGGACTTTAGGCAGCCGCAGGTCAGCCGCAATCGCTGTGCCCTTGTGTCGCGCGGCACCTAGCGCTCTGGTTCCTGAGAGCGCGATGGGGATTCATTCGCCGGCATGAGATGGAGATTCGGCAAATTGGATTCGTACGCTGACCGCGTGCGCCGCTCGTCGCGCGAGATCATTATTGCATCGGCGCTCACACTGGCCGCCCTAGCTTTCCTGATTGCAGCGCTGTTGGGCGGTGCCGTCACCGGCAAGGGTGGGCTCGGCAACGTTGCCTCAGAAGAAGAACAGCAAAAGTAATTCTCATTCTAGATTTGCATTTTTGAATTTGGCTCACGGCGAGCCTTAACGATCGATCCGCTCCGCGCGCACGAGACCGCGCACCGAGTTCCCCAAATAGACAGCGTCGGCGGCCTCGAGATCGTTGAGCGTGAGCACCGCTTCTCGTGCACGCCCCGACGCCAACAGATCGGCACGTAAAGTCCCGGCGAGCAGCCCGGAGCTCAGCTCCGGCGTGAGCAAGTGGCCGTCCTTTTCGAGGAAAATCGTCGTGCGGCTGCCTTCGGCGAGCTCGCCGCGCTCATTGAGGTAAATGACCTCATCGGCGCCAGCGCTCTCCGAATAGTGCTGCCACTCCCGATCGTACATCTCGCGCCGCGTCGTCTTGTGGAAAAGGAAGATGTCGGCGCTGTTGAGCCGCGTGGGCGACAGGACGAAGCGCATAACGGCATCCGCCTTCGCGGGCGGAAGGGGCGTGGTCGTTATCGAGACGGCACCGCCCTCCGACAGCAACAGGCGAACGCGCAGGCGGTCCGCCTTTCCCTTCACCGTTTCCGCAAGCGCGCGCCGCGCCGCTGCCTCATCGAAGGCGAAGGCGAAATAGTGCGCTGACGTGCGCAGCCGATCCATGTGCCGCTCGAGCAGCACGAGCTCGCCCCCCGGCTCATAGAGCATGGTCTCGATCAGATCGAACCGCTTCACCGGATCGGTGAGGAACTTCATCTTCAGGAGGCACTCGGCGTATTCCTTTTCGCCTTGCGAATCCCAGACGATGCCGGAGCCGATGCCCATCTCGCCGGTGGAGTCGCGAAACACGACTGCCGTGCGGATCGCCACATTGAACAGCGCGCGGCCCTGCGGCGAGACGTGCCCGATGGCGCCGCAGTAGACGCCGCGCGGCTCCGTCTCGAGACCCGCGATCAGCTCCATCGCGCGGATCTTGGGGGCGCCGATGACCGAGCCCGGCGGAAAGATGCCGCGCAGCAGCTCGGCCATGCCGATGTCCGCTTTGAGCGTCGCGCGAATGCCGGACGTCATCTGGTGCAGGGTTTGGAACGTCTCCACGGTGAAAAGGTCGGTGACGCTGACGCTGCCGATCTCGGCGATGCGGCCGATGTCGTTGCGCATCAGGTCGACGATCATCAGATTTTCCGCGCGCTGCTTCACGTCGGTCGCGAGCTGCCGCCGCGCCTCCGCGTCGGCTTCGATCGTACCGGCGCGCGGCGCGGTGCCTTTCATGGGCCGCGTCGAGACGATGCGGCCCTCCTGCTCGATGAATAGCTCCGGCGACGCCGACAGCACCGTCACCTTGCCCGTGTCGACGATGCCGCCGTAGGCAACCCGCTGCTTCTGGCGCAGGTCGAGGAAGAACGTCAGCGGCGAGCCCGACAGATTGAAGCGCGCCTTGAAGGTCAGGTTGAGCTGGTAGATGTCGCCCGCGCGGATCTTCTCCTGCACCTGCACGAAGCGCTCGAGGTAGGCCGCCTCGTCCCACGCCAGCGTCACGTCGGCGAAGTGGTAGGAGCCGCTGCGCGTGTGGGTGGCGAGCCAGTGCTCGACCTCCTTGCTCGTCATCTCGACGGGCGACTTGTAGAGGCCGAGCCAGAGGAGCGGCACGTTGCGCCGCTTCGGCATCAGGCCGGCAAGCTTGGGCTCCAGCACATAGCCGAGCTCGTAGGCGAAGAAGCCCGCCGCATGCAGGCCGCTCTTCACCGCGGCTTCGATGCGTGCGAGTGCGGCCGAAACCTCTTCCGGCGTCTCGGCGGATACGATCTCGACGGGATCGGCGAACAGGAGCGAGGGCGCACCGCTGCCTGAATTGTTGTCGAGCAGCACGAACGTCTCGGAAAGCGCGCCGGGCTCCTCCGGCGGACGCTCGGAGGCTTTGCGGGTGCGGTCGTCGCCTGCCGTCATTGCGCCTTGTATCCCGAGAGCACGTAGAACGTCACGCGACGACGCGCGTTGTCCCCGGCGGGCAAGTCGAGATCGGCAAGCTGGTCCGCGCTCGCGAATGCGCCCGCGGCCGGGCCGGCGTCGGTCCCTTCGCGGACGAGAAGAACGGGACCGGTGGTCGCCGCCGTGAACGGCCGCGTCAGCTCGAAATGGTCGTGGGGCGCGCCCTTGCGCCAGGCGAGGACGGGCGTCGCTTCGCCGCGCATGTAATAGAGCAGCTCCGCCGTCATCGCTCGGTCGTCCGACAACACGGCGGCGAACGGGTGCCCTGCCGCGCGCGCTTTTGCGAGCTCGGCCTCGGTCGCCTGCGCCACGTCGTGCCATCCGAGCGTGCGCGCGAAGGGATCGGAGCCCACGGGGTTCGGCAATCTGCCCGCCGTCGTCGTCCCCAGCGCGAGCAGCAGGAGCAGGGCGATGTTGACGGCGAACGAGGCCTTGAGCCAGCTCCAGGCGCCGTCGCGGACCATGGTCGCGATCACGAGCACGGCGCCGGCGACGTAGGCCGGGGCGGCCCAGTTGGCGTGCGCGCGCGAGATGAAGGCCTCGAGCGTGATCACGATGAGGATCGGAGCCGAGAACGCCAGCAGATAGCGGTCGGGCTCTGGAAGGCGCTGCTTTGAGGCGCGCCAGGCGATGACGAGGTAGGCGCCGAACAGGATCGGCCCGAACACGCCGAACTGCGAGCCGACGAACTCGATCACCTTCAGTGGATTGAAGAGCGTGCCGCCGAAGTTGGCGTTCTCCGCCGTGTGCGTGAAGGTGGCAAAGCTGTTGGCGTAGTTCCAGGCGAGATTGGGCACGATCAGCAAAAGGCCGAGCGCCAGCGCCAGCCACAAGCGGTAGTCGCGCAGCACGCCGCGGCGCTCGGGCGTGAGCAGCAGGTATACGGCCGCGCACATGATGAACCACGCCATGGCGTACTTGGCATTGAGCCCGATGCCGAAGGCGAGGCCGAGGACGAGCACCGGCCACAGCCTGTCCGTCTGAAACAGCGCGGCGAAGCCGACGAGCGCGATCGCCCAGCAGGTGAGCAGCGGGACGTCGGTGGAGATCAGCCCCGCCGACAGCGAGACGCCGGGCAGCGTCGCGAACGCGAGGGCTGAGAGCGCTCCTACACGGGCGTCATAGAGCCGGCGCCCGAGGAAGAACACGGCAACAGCGGTCAGGGTGTGCAGGAACGGCGAAGGCAGGCGCACGCATGCTTCGCCCGGCCCGCAGGCTTCCGTCGCGACGCGGATGAGCCAGGCAACGAGCGGGGGCTTGGAGAAATAGCCGAACGCCGGCTGCTCGCTCCACGCCCAGTACTGGGCCTCGTCGAAAAAGAGATCGGTGGCGTTCCAGTAGAGTGCGGAGAGCCGGACACACAGCAACGCCGCAAGCCCGGCGATCAAAATCGCGGTCCACGGCAATTCGCGGCTCGTCGTGTTGAGGCCGGGGGCTGGTGACATTGGGCTCGCGCTTCGCTTCGGCAACACTAGCGGATTTCAGGGCCTTATGCGTGCGGCGCGGCCTCGATGCCGGCTCATTTACTAGGTTGGAAGACCGTCGTGAAGACTGATAGTCTATGAGCCGCGGAACCGTTAAGGAGGTGGGGTCGCGGCTTGCCTGTGGGATAGGGGCACTTGATGCGCGTCACCGTCGTCATTCCGGCGCTGAACGAGGCGGGCAACATCGGCAGGCTCGTCGAGGAGACCTACGCGAGCGTGCCTCCTTCGCGGCTCGCCGAGGTGATCGTCGTCGACGACGCCAGCACCGATGCCACCGGCGCCGAGATCAAGGCCCTCATCGAAAGCGGCAGCTACTCCGGCTTGCGCTACCTGCGGCATGATCGCCGCAGCGGCCAGAGCGCGGCCATGCGCTCCGGCATCCTGGCGGCCACCAGCCCCATCATCGCCACCATGGATGGCGACGGCCAGAACGATCCGTATGACATCCAGCGCCTGCTCGATGTGCTCGCCGCCCCCGGCACCGCCGGTCCCGCCCTCGTCGGCGGTGTGCGTACCGAGCGCAAGGCCACGGGCTCCAAACGCTGGGCCTCGCGCGCCGCCAACTGGATTCGCGACAAGGTGCTGCAGGACGAGTGCCCCGACACCGGCTGCGGCATCAAGGTCTACTGGCGCGAGGTGTTCCTGCGGCTGCCGTTCTTCACCAGCATGCACCGCTACCTGCCGGCCCTGTTCCAGACTTACGGCCACGAGGTGGCCTATGTCCCCGTCAACGACCGGCCGCGGCAGGCCGGCGTCTCCAAGTACAACAACCTCAATCGTGCCCTCGTCGGGATCTATGACCTCGTCGGCGTCACCTGGCTGCGCAAGCGCACGAAGGTTCCGGCCATCGTGGAGCGCCATCCGGAGACCGCGCAGGTGCGCGATCTCGGCGCGCGGTTGAAGCCGGTGAACGATGAGGGGGCGCGCTTGAGCGCCGGCGACAAGAGCTGATACGCGGGGCTTTGCCCGCACGCTTTGCAGACCAAATCGCAGGGGACGACTACCGCAATGACCTTCTTCGGCCATGCCGCCGCGCAGCTCAGTCAATGGTGGGCCACCACCACCGCCACGGAGATGATCTGGCTCGGGGTCGGCTTCCTGGCGCAGCTCATGTTCTCCATGCGCTTCATCGTGCAGTGGATCGCGAGCGAGCGGGCGCGCCGCTCGATCGTGCCGGAGACGTTCTGGTATTTCAGCATGGTGGGTGGGGCGATGCTGTTCGCCTACGCGATCTACCGGCTCGATCCGGTGTTCATGTTGGGCCAGGGCATGGGATTGCTGATCTACGCCCGCAACATCTACTTCATCCGCGCCCACAACCGGGCCGCGGCCCTGGCGGCGGAGGGGGGCAGCGGCCTGCGCCCGGAACAGCCGGCCGGCCGCGCCGGCTGAACGGTTGGATGGGGCACACGTATTGACGGAGCCGCGATCCGTCGCCATCCCCTGCCTGTCACCACCTTTTGAGACCAGGCCGGGCGCCAAGGCTTCACAGGCCCTGGAATTGTGCTATAAGCCGCGCCATCGACAAGCCGCTCGGTGACGGGCGGCTTTTATTGTCGGCCTCGCGGGCGCGCCCGCGGCCGATACTTTTCCCCGGACGCGGCTGCAGGTCTTTTTCGTCAGACCGTTCGGATTCTTCGGTGACGCGGGGTGGAGCAGCCCGGTAGCTCGTCAGGCTCATAACCTGAAGGTCGCAGGTTCAAATCCTGCCCCCGCAACCAAGCCAACCCACCGAACATTCTGTTCGGTCTGTTGAACGCCTTCGGGCATTCCATCGCCTACGAGCAGTGTGGCCTGCTGGCCGTGCACCGTGACCGCAACGGGGCAGCGCGTCAGGTGCGTTTGAATCGGAAATTAGTTCAATGATCTTGATTGACGAAAAAAGAGCCCGGCTTGTAACCGGGCTCAGTTGCAGGCTGGGAAATTTGAATGGTCGGGTCACACCTCAAGAACAGCATCCCTCAGCCGGTCAGGATCGCGTTCGCCAGTAGCGGCCGCCTTCATGATCCTCACCTCCAGGCGTTGGCGTATCTCGTCGGCGTCCCGGGAGGAAACGTTCAGGGCCAGGAGATGCGCCCAAGCGCGCTCGAATACTTGGCAGAGTGCTTTCTGAGTTTCGAGGTCGTAAGACGCGTCTGCAAATAGCATGGGCGCCTCCATTGCAAGCAGGAGCCGCGGATCGGCGTCTGCGGTTCCTCTAGGTATTTGACGGTACTTCTGCTGACCCTCTGGCGAGCTGCTTCAGGTTAGTCCTCTGCGCAAAATGGAAAATTGGCGACACCAATTGATGAAGCCCCAAGTCTAATTGGCACAGCACACTCGATGCGCGATGCGTCGGCTGAAATGAATTGTCCCTAATCCAGAGCAGTGCGAAGCCGACCCTAGAACGGCAATACTGAGCTATCCTCAGCACGCGTTGCGTAGTGTTGGGGCTGAGAGCGCGTGCTCCCCCTGGCCAGCGAGTTCAGCACATGAACTCTTCCCAGCAATCTTCTCGATGAACGCCAAAATACCGAATTGCTCTCGCTCATGGGCAAGGCGCTCCGCGCCGCATTGGGTGATCAGCAATATTCTTGGGATGACATCGCCTTCCGATCCCTGCGCAAAGCGATGGCTTTGCAAATTATCACGGCTGTGGTTGCAGGCGAACGCGATCCCGAGCGACTGAAACACGCAGCCTTAAGCACGGCGGCCGCCCGCAGCCTCGAAACTTAGGCCGACGTTTGTTTGCTGCGAATGCCCATCTTCACGCGTGATGCGCGGTTCCGAGTTTGGATCGGCGGAAGGATGAGCACGCTAGCGCGGTGTCCCGTTCTCCCCATCGAGTAAACGTTGTATGATGGCTACAACTGCTCGATGCCGTTCGGGCGTTAGTGACTTGATGGCCGCCTCGTTGTGCGTGGTGACAACGTCCGTCAAAATGTCGTGCGCGCCCTTTTCGCTGATGATGGCGAGATCGGTGAGAGCAATCAACAGTGACTCGCAGATGCCGAGCGCAGCCAAGCCCTCCGCATCAGCGATGCGAGATTGTTCGGTCATTGGTTTTTCCTTTGGAGGCAACGCTACCATGCCGCGCAGTCGGCCGCACTGATCGAAATTGATTAATTGCGTGTTTGTTGGATAAATCTCACCGGTCTTCCGAGGTCGGCGTTTCTCGTCGGAATGGGGGATGGATGGTCATGGTCGATATGGGTGTCGAGAGCGCGCTGGCAAGGAAACTGAGCACGTTCGTGCCTATGTCTCGCGAGGAACTGCAGTACTTGGCGCAGATGCAGGCGGCGCGGTTGGCGGTGAAGCGTGGGCAGCAACTGGTCCGCGAGGGGCAAACGGGCCACAAGGCCTTTGTCCTTCAGACCGGATGGGCGTCGAGCTACAAGGATCTACCCAATGGGACGCGGCAAATAATCTCGTTTGCCATCGCTGGCGACTGTGTCGGATTGCGAAGTGTCCTTTTGCGGACGGCGGATCATTCTTTCGCGGCTTTGACCGATTCAGTGGTTAGTCCCGTCGACGGCACGCACGTCATGAAGTGCATTGTCGATTTCCCTCGGTTGGGTGCGGCGTTGCTATGGGCGACCTCCCGCGACGAGGCCATGGTGGTCGAGCACCTCGTCAACCTTGGGAGGCGCAGTGCTCTCGAGCGCACCGCACATTTTTTCTTGGAGCTGGCCGAGCGGCTCAGCTTGATCGGGGAGGCAACGAAGGAAGAGTTCAAATGCCCGCTCAGCCAGTTCGTTCTAGCTGACGCGTTGGGGCTCACCGCCATTCATGTCAACCGCGTATTGCGCCAGCTCCGCGAGCAGAACTTGCTCACCCTGCGGGAGGGCACAGTTCATATCCACGATCTCCCGAGACTTAAGAAGCTCGCTGGCTTCCAAGGGGGCTACCTGGATGCGCAAGATTGAAACGCACCGAACCCGCCTCGATAAAGAGCCAACTCAGCTAACCCAAGTTAGCCCGTAGCAAAATTCGCTGGAGTAACGTCTCCAGGCGGCAGCGGGGCCGTGAGGGCGGTAGAGATACGACGATGCCTCCCCAACTCTCCGGGAGACGATATGGTTTCCTCCGTTGTCTCTCGGAGAGACCGCCGCACGTGGTGACACCGGAATCCCGTGAACACTTCAAGAACCGCCGGCATCCTGATCTCGATCAGTGCCGAATTGGCCTTGCTGCAGCATACTGAGCCGACTTTCGGCACGCGTTGCGTAGGCGCCGAAGGCTGAGAGATGCGTGCGCTCCCGCCTGTAGGCATGGGGATCAGCACATGAATTTTCCCGACCAGTCGTACGGCCCCGAATTACTCCAGCTGATGTACGTCGCGCTCGATGCGGCGTGGAGTGAGCAGCAACGTTACTGCGAGGATGACATAGCTGGCCGAGCGCTGCGCACGGCTATGGCTTTTCAAATCATGATGGCTGTTAGCGAGGGCGAACGTGTTCCGGCGCGGCTGACACGGGCGGCCCTGAACGCTGTAGCCGTCCGTGCCCTCGACTGCTGAGCCAGGACTCTGACGAATTTAAAGCGGGGTGAAGCGGTCGGGGCAGCGATGCTCCGGCCGCCTCCGCGCTTGAGCGCCCGCGCCCCGGCCGTCAGCGACGCCGCTAGGCCCGTAGGGCGCTGCGCGCGACGGTTTCTCGCATGCGGCATCGTAGTGGTGCCCGATGCCGGTGGAAGGTCAGATTTAGTAAACTTTAATACGTAGCTGATGTGGTTGGCGAACACTCAAGACAGATCGCACTGCCCGGCGACGGGGCCGTCCCTCGATCGGCAACGGTTGTCGAAGCGGACGCCGCTACAAGGAAACCACTATGATCGCTGTTGTCTTTTTCACGTGGCTGTTTACCGCCACCTTGTTCGTGGGCCTGACTACCCTCCGCTGGTGGTACCTTGATAAATCGCCTCAAATCCGCAAGGCCAACCTCGGCTCCTACGAACCTGAGCCCGAGCGGACCGCGGAGGATTTCCCCTTACAGGGCATCGATCTGGACTAACACCTGTGGCCGCTGCTGACGGCGAGCGCGATCCAAACCGACTGCGGGCTAGCGCGTTGAACGATCTTGCCGCGTGAGCGGCCTGCTTGTTTGCCGAGGTCGGTGGAACAGCCGCACGGATCAATTCCGTCTCCCGGATCAGCCTCCGGTACCGCTTAATCACGCGCTCGATCACCTTTCTCATGACGCATCGAATTTAGCGAGACTGTCAGGCCTGGGTGCCGCGCATCCGGCACGCAATAAACGTCCGCACAGAGATTGATAAACGCAAAGTCGCTCGAAGTAGAGTTTCTTCACGATAAGATGCGGAAGATGCTCGAACAGGATGACATCGTGGAACCCGTTCGCAAGTCGCGCGATTGGGTACTTATGACCACGGAAGGGCCAAACGCTCCGAATCTGACTGCTGTACCCGGCGGCCGCATGTCTGAAAAAGAGGCGGAGCAGGCAGCACTAGATCTGGTGCGCGCGATGGGGGAGGGCGACATCGTCGAGGGCCTTGGTAAGCTTGAGATGCTGCAGGTGCTCGACGATATGCGGTGTGATTGGATGGAGGTCCTTCAACACGGCCTGCCCGAGTTAGAAAAAGGACTCCCCCAGGCGCGTGCACCTAAGCTCGTGAAGAAATCCGGTTCCTAGCCATCTCTCGTGCCGCCGCTCCTCGCAGCCACGATCTCGCCTGGGTACACTCCGGTCGCACCGATTTTGCGAGTTGGCGCTTTGCGCCGCCGATGATGCTGCGCATTCGGGCGGCGGCAGGCAGTGTTACTGGGACGGTGCGGCGACGATCCGCTCAACGCAGTCCTGACGGCCCCCGTTACGCACTCCATGATCGCCACGTTGCGGATGAACCGCGAGCACGATGATTACCAAAATCGCGAGCGCGACGAGGTTTTGGCGTGTACGGCGTGGTCGCTCGTTGTCAGTCATCAGGCCGGACTGCCAAGGCCGTCAGTGCACCGAAATATCAACTTGGGGACTTCGAAAAAGAGGTTCCTTCACGCCAACGAGCCGCCGCGCTGGCGCATGGCCTGAATTGAGCGATCATGGGGACGTTGCATCGAATAAGCCGTGGGGAAGCCCAATCATGCACACCCATCCAATAGCACCCCATCAACGGCCAGCTAAGTTCCATGGCTGGACGTTTGTGGCGGACAACGACAACGAGGGCCTTACGGGGACAGAGGCGGAGGAAGCCGCAAGTGCCCTGATATTCGCCCTTGGAGACGGCGGCGATGGCCGCCTCGATCCCACCTTCAATCCCGAGATTGGCCCAGCACTCGACGTGTTGCGATGTGACTGGCAGGAGCTGCTTGAGCAGGACAAGCACAGCTCGAAGTCCGGCTTTGGCAAGTTGCTGGCGTTTCGCAAAAGCCTTCCAACACTCTTAGGTGGCAACTGTGCCTACTAGCAAACCATCCATTGCGGACCGGGCCGTGAGCGAAGCGGAAGAGGCTGCGCTCGATTTGGTGCGTGCGATGGGGGAAGGCGACATCGTCGAGGGCCTTGGCAAGCTTGAGATGCTGCAGGTGCTCGACGATTTGCGGTGTGATTGGATGGAGATCCTTCAACACGGCCTGCCTGAGTTCGAACGAGGACAAGCCCAGGTGCGCACACCAAGGCTCGTGAAGAAGTGTGAGTCCTGACCATCGCTCCTGCCGCCACTGCTCACGCAGAGCCATGATCTCCCCAGGGGTACACTCCGGTCGCACCGATTTTGCGCGAGTTGGCGCTCCCCGCCGCCGCGATGCTGCGCATTAGACGCGGCGTCTGGCAGCGCTCACTGATGCGGAGCGGTAGAGGTCATGGTGCAGAGTTTGTCGAAACCGGCTCTGTTGGTGTCGCCGGATCGTTCTGCACGCCGGCCTTAAGCGTGGCGCAAACAAACGCTGCGGCCAGCAAGGCTACGAAAACCACCATCATGACGGAGAACCTGCCACTACCGTCGTCGTCTTGGTCAGGGACTCGCCGGGGTTGGAAGGCAGATTCAGGCAGCGGATCGCGTGCAAGAGCCATTGGACCATCTCCTTTCAAAGCCTTGCGGCCAATATTCATTGGGCAATGGGTTTCCCTGTTCAGCAGCTTGTTACTGAACCAACGGGGCGATTGCGCCCTTGGCCGGCTGGGTGGGCGTTCGTCCGGAGAATTTGTCGTAACAAGCGAGACGTTCGTTGCCATCCGTGACGGTTGCGCATTCCTCCATCGAGGGACGCCCACGAACGACGACCTCCAGGCCCCACACGACAAAGAACGCGAGCAGCATCGACACGACCAGGTAAAATGCACTTTGGCCAGGGTGGCGCGAGACCACCGAATCTTCATCCGGCTCGTCGTGGGGAAAGGCGTCATCCTGATAGGGTTCAGCATTCATGGCGCGGCCTCCGGGCATCGCTAAAATGGCGCTTCGCGCATAAGAATTCGAGGAGGTCCGCGGCAGCGTTTTATAAGCGCGGCATAAGCAGCGTGTTGGGGCTAATTAGGTCGGCGAGGCGAGCGGAGCCGGATGGCTCGGTCACGGACTGCACCCTGCTTCGGCCGGTTGCGCGTGCATCGGGCGAGCCACATGCCGAGCACTTCGTGCGCTCGCCGTCATCTTGCCGCCGATGATGCTGCGCATTAGCAGCAGCTGTCATCGACAGAGAACTTCGCGGTCAACATGCTGAGCGAAGTCCACTCTCGACATCACGCGCCACGCTGCCTTGTTCCAGGTCGGATACATGCCGTTGCGTTCGACGACATAGATCACGCGGCTGCCGTCGAAGGAGACGATCATGAAGACCTCTGCCTTCGCTGTCCGATAACAGCGTCCGACCTGCAGCGACTCAGAGGGAACAGGCATGGGTGCACAACGCCTCCCACCTCCATACGTTCACTGAATATCGCATCAGACGCCAAAAAGCCCGGTCCCGGGTAGGGCCACGACCGGGCTTAGTTGGTGCACAATCGCCCGACAAGGGAGCAAACCCGCGGGACACGCACGCACCGATACCAGCTGTCGCTTACGTCGAGCTGAACACCGGCTCGGGTGCCGAGGTCGCGATCCACTCGCGTGACCTTCGCTCTGGAGCTACCGCTTGGGCAGGTGCCAGTTGCGCAGCCCGAAGGCTATTGCGAACGCACTCAAGGCGCCCTGGTCGCGCTCGCCGAACTTCGCCGCGCTGATGACGGCATTGGCCAGCGCGTCGCGCACGCTCCTCCACTCCTCGGGATCGGCCGGCGCCGGATCGAGGCCGAGCTTGCGGCAAGCGTCCTCGTAAGCCCGCTGGAGCACCGCAAGCACTTCTGGTTCAAAGCTCGATTCGTATGACCGAAAGCGAGATATGGCGCGACCCCGTCAGTTGGGAGACCAATAGCCCGCAATCGAGGTTTGACCTACGATTTCCTGGCCATCCGCGCCGACCAGGCGAAGCCGGGGGCCCGTTTACGCCGCAGCTCCGGCACTTCCCGCGCTATTTTCGTTCTTGCGCGCGGCGCAGGGCGGCCGCGAGTGCGTTTTCGACCGGCGGCTCTGACGTTTGACGGGGAGGCGACGCGCTGCTGCGCTGCATCGGCGCGGACTCGGGGGATCGAGCCCTGGCGCCGCCCGCAGTGTCGATCGCGCCCGACTTCATCGTCAGCGCAATGCGCTTTCTCTCCACGTCGACGTCCTTCACACGCACCTTGACCACGTCGCCGGCCTTCACGACCTCGCGCGGGTCCTTGACGAAGCGGTCGGACAGCTCCGAGACATGCACGAGCCCGTCCTGGTGCACGCCGACGTCGACGAAGGCGCCGAACGCCGCAACATTCGTCACGACGCCCTCGAGCTGCATGCCGGGCTTCAGGTCCGCGATCTTGTCGATGCCCTCCTGGAATGTTGCGGTCTTGAACTCGGGCCGCGGGTCGCGCCCGGGCTTCTCCAGCTCGGCCAGGATGTCGGTCACGGTGGGGATGCCGAACGCCGCGTCGGCGAAGTCCGCCGGCTTCAGCGACTTGAGGAACGCCCTGTCGCCGATGATCGATTTGAGCGGCCGCTTGGTCGCCTCGGCGATCTTCTCGACCACCGCGTAAGCCTCGGGATGCACGGCGGAGGCATCAAGCGGGTTCTTGCCGTTCATGATGCGCAGGAAGCCCGCCGCCTGCTCGAACGCCTTGGCGCCGAGGCGCGGAACCTTCTTCAAGGCGACGCGCGTCTTGAAGGCGCCGTTCTCGTCGCGGAAGGCGACGATGTTGGAGGCAAGCGTCTGATTGAGGCCCGACACGTGCGCAAGCAGCGGCACCGAGGCTGTGTTGACGTCGACGCCGACCGAGTTGACGCAATCCTCGACCGCCGCATCGAGCGAGCGCGCCAGACCGCTCTGGTCGACGTCGTGCTGATATTGCCCGACGCCGATGGCCTTGGGCTCGATCTTGACGAGCTCGGCGAGGGGATCCTGCAGCCGCCGCGCGATCGACACCGCACCGCGCAGGCTGACGTCGAGATCGGGAAACTCCTTGGCTGCCAGCTCGGAAGCTGAATACACCGACGCGCCGGCCTCCGACACCATCGCCTTGGTCAGCTTGAGCTCCGGCATCTTGGCCATCAGCTCGGCGACGAGCTTGTCGGTCTCGCGCCCGGCTGTGCCGTTGCCGACGCTGATAATGTCCACCTTGTGCTTCATGCACAGCGCGGCAAGCGTGGCGAGCGAGCCCTGCCAATCGCGCTTGGGCTCGTGCGGGTAGATCGTCGTCGTGGCGACGACCTTGCCGGTCTGGTCGACGACGGCGACCTTGACACCTGTGCGGATGCCGGGATCGAGGCCCATGGTCGTGCGCGGGCCCGCCGGCGCCGCGAGCAGCAGATCCTTCAGGTTGTTGGAGAACACGCCGATCGCCTCGGTGTCCGCGCGCTCCTTTAGCCGCGTCAGCAGACCGGAGTGCAGCGACCCGGCCAGCTTGTCCTTCCACGCGATGCGCACGGTCTCGCCGAGCCACGCATCCGCAGGGCGCCCACGATCGGCGATGCCGAAGGCTCGACTTGATGCGCGCCTCGGCCGGATGCGGCTTGCCCGCCTCGTGCGCAACGTCGAGATCGAGGGAGAGGATACCCCTCGTTCATGCCGCGCAGCATGGCGAGCGCGCGATGCGACGGCATGTCCTTGATGCGCTGGCCGAACTCGAAATAGTCGGAGAACTTCGCGCCTTCCTCGTTCTTGCCCTTGCGCACGGCGGAGTTCAGGTCGCCCTCGGTCCACGCCATTCGCGCAGGCCGCCAGACCAGCGTGGGCGTCTCGCCGATGCGCTCGATCAGAATGTGGCGGGCGCCTTCCAGGGCGGCTTTGGCGTCGGCGACGCCTTTGCCGGCATCGATGAACTTCGCGGCCTCCGTCTCGGGATCGAGCGAGGGGTTCTTGAGCAGCGCTTCGCTCAGCGGCTCGAGCCCGGCCTCGCGCGCGATCTGCGCCTTGGTGCGGCGCTTGGGCTTGAAGGGCGCGTACAGGTCCTCCAGCTCGACCTTGGTCGCCGCGCCGCTGATGGAGCGCGACAGCTCCGGCGTCAGCTTGCCCTGCTCCTCGATGCTCTTCAGGACGGTGCGCGGCGGTCCTCCAGCTCGCGCAGGTAGCCGAGCCGCTCCTCGAGCTTGCGCAGCTGCGTGTCGTCGAGGCCGCCCGTCTTCTCCTTGCGGTAGCGGGCGATGAACGGCACCGTCGAGCCCTCGCCCAGCAGCTCCACGGCGGCCGCCACCTGGCCGAGGCAGACGCCCAGCTCCGCCGCGATGCGCTGGTTGATCTTGTCCATGCTGCGCTCCTATGCCAGCCGCCTTTTAGCGTGTCGATGGCGCCGCGTCATACTCCCTCCCGGCGCCGGGCAATGGGCCAAATCGAGGGCATAAATCTGCTATTGGCCTGCAAAGATCGACGAGGCTCGCGAAGGATGCTAATGGCCGCCCCTTCCCAACAGAGCACGCGTGCATGGACCCCAAAACCCTGGCCACCGAAGCGATAGTGCCAAACGAGCAAGCGAGCGGCGGCGCTGGCATAGCCGACGACGAGCTGGTCCGCCAGATCCGGCGCCGGCGCATGTTCGCCATCATCTCGCATCCCGACGCCGGCAAGACGACGCTGACCGAGAAGCTTCTGCTGTTCGGCGGCGCCATTCAGCTTGCTGGACAGGTCAAGGCAAAAAAAGACAAGCGCAGCACGCGCTCCGACTGGATGGCCATCGAGCGCGCGCGCGGGATTTCGGTTGCGACCTCGGTGATGACGTTCGAGTATGAGGATGCCGTCCTGAACCTGCTCGATACGCCGGGTCACGAGGATTTCTCCGACCATACCTATCGCACGCTGACGGCCGTCGACTCGGCGATCATGGTCATCGACGCGGCCAAGGGCATCGAGGCGCGCACCCGCAAGCTGTTCGAGGTCTGCCGGCTCCGCGACATCCCCATCATCACCTTCATCAACAAGATGGACCGCGAGAGCCGCGAGCCGCTGGAGCTGCTCGACGAGATCGAAAAGGTGCTCGCGCTTGACACCGCGCCCATGGTTTGGCCGATCGGCAAGGGCAAGGAGTTCCGCGGGACCTACGATTTCCTCCAGCCGCGCGTTCGTCGCCTGGAGGGGAACCCCGACGGTCTGCCCGTGTCGGGCCCGGACGATCCGGTCTTCGAACAGCTCATCGAGGCGGACAAGTTGCAGCCCTGGCGCGACGAGCTCCACCTCGTGCACGACGCCTGCGGGCGCTTCGATATGAAGGCCTTTCGCGAAGGAACGCTGTCGCCCGTTTACTTCGGCAGCGCGCTCAAGAATTTCGGCGTGCGCGATCTCCTCGATGCGCTGGTGTCTTTCGCGCCCCCGCCGCTCAATCGCAAGGCCGTGACGCGGACCGTGGTTGCCACCGAGCCGGAGATGACCGGGATCATCTTCAAGATCCAGGCGAACATGGACCCCAATCATCGCGATCGCATTGCGTTCATGCGCGTCTGCTCAGGCCGCCTCACGCGCGGCATGAAGGCAAAGCACGTGCGCACCGGAAAGGTGATGGCGCTGCAGACCCCGCAGTTCTTCTTCGCGCAGGACCGGTCGCTCGTGGAGGAGGCTTACGCCGGCGACGTCGTCGGCATCCCCGCCGCGGCACGCTGCGGATCGGCGACGCGCTGACCGAGGGGGAGGACATCCGGTTTCTCGGCATCCCGAGCTTCGCGCCCGAACGCCTGCGCCGCATACGGCTGGAGGATACTGATCCGGGCCAAGAAGCTGAAAGAGGCGCTTGCGGAGATGGCCGAGGAGGGCGTCGTCCAGCTCTTCAGTCCGCTCGATGGCTCGCAGCCCATCGTGGGCGTCATCGGCGCCCTGCAGCTGGACGTGCTCGGCGAGCGCCTCACGCACGAGTACGGACTGCAGATCGGGTTTGATGCCGCGCCCTGCGAGATCCTCCGCTGGATCACATCCCAAACGCCCGGCGCCTTGACGCGCTTTGTCGAGAAATACAGGTCCTCCATCGCCACCATTTCGGAGGGAGACTACGTGTACCTCGCCGCGTCGGTGTTCAGCTTGTCCTATACCCAGGAACAAAATCCCGAGATCGCGTTCGTCGATATCAAGGCCATCGCCT
>CAWFOR010000006.1:0-43851 GCA_963817485.1 uncultured Alphaproteobacteria bacterium
GGCCTCTACGGCATGCTGCTGTTCGTCATCATCTCCATCTTCGTCGCCGGCCTCATGGTGGGTCGTACGCCGGAGTACGTCGGCAAGAAGATCGAGGCGAAAGAGGTCAAGATGGCCATGCTCGCCATCCTGGTTCTTCCGCTGATGTATCTCGGCTGGACGGCGGTCGCCGCGGTAAATCCGCAGGCGCCTCCCAGCTCGGCAACGCGGGGCCGCACGGCTTCTCGGAGATGCTCTACCTCTATACGTCGAGCACTGGCAACAACGGATCGGCATTCGGCGGTATTACCGCCAACACGCTGTTCTTCAACATCACTGGTGCCGTCGCGATGTTCGTCGGCCGCTTCTGGATGATCATCCCGGCCATGGCGATCGCCGGCTCGCTCGCAGCCAAAAAGACGGTTCCGCCATCGGCGGGCACGTTCCCGACCACGGGCGCTCTCTTCGTCGGTCTGGTCGTTGGCGTGATCGTGATCGTCGGGGGGCTCACCTTCTTCCCCGCGCTGGCGCTCGGACCCATCGTCGAACAACTCGCGATGACCGCGGGCACCTTGTTCTGACCGGATTCACCTCGGAGCTAAATTCGATGGAAACCTCAGCTATTCGTCGGCGCATGCCCGGCTCGGCCCTGCTCGATCCCAGGATCGCAGTACCGGCCATCGGTTCGGCCTTCGTCAAACTCGATCCACGAACCTTGATCAAGAACCCGGTCATGTTCGTGCTAGAGATCGTCACAGCGCTCACCACCATCATCCTGATCCGGGACCTCTTCACCGGAGGCGCCAACATCGCCTTCGAGTTTCAGATCATCCTGTGGCTGTGGTTCACGGTGCTGTTTGCCAACTTCGCCGAAGCCGTCGCGGAAGGACGCGGCAAGGCGCAGGCGGCTGCGCTGCGCAAGACAAGGACGGAAACGCAGGCCAAATTTCTGAGCGGTTCTGACCGGCAGCACTTCAAGCTGGTCGCGAGCACCGGTCTGAAAGTCGGCGACGTGGTTCTGGTTGAGGCCGGCGACACCATTCCGTCGGACGGCGAGGTCATCGAGGGCATAGCCTCGGTCAACGAGGCCGCCATCACCGGCGAGTTGGCTCCTGTCATCCGCGAATTGGGCGGTGACCGCTCGGCGGTCACTGGCGGCACGCAAGTGCTCTCCGATTGGATTCTGCGTGCGCATCACGGCGGCGGCCGGCTCGACCTTTCTCGATCGCATGATCAAGCTGGTCGAGGGCGCCGAGCGCCAGAAGACGCCGAACGAGATCGCGCTCAACATCCTGCTCGTCGGATTGACCATCATCTTCGTCTTCGCGACCGTCACCATTCCGAGCTATGCAGCTTATGCCGGCGGCACCATCTCGGTCGTTGTTCTGGTCGCGCTGTTCGTGACCCTCATTCCCACCACCATCGGCGCGTTGCTGTCGGCGATCGGCATCGCCGGCATGGACCGCCTCGTCCGCTTCAACGTGCTGGCGATGTCGGGGCGCGCGGTAGAAGCAGCGGGCGACGTCGACACGCTGCTTCTCGACAAGACCGGAACGATTACGCTTGGCAACCGGGAGGCGACCGAGTTCAAACCACTGCGCGCCGTGACAGAGCAGGAGTTGGCCGACGCCGCGCAAATGGCCTCGCTTGCCGATGAGACTTCGGAAGGCCGCTCGATCGTCGTGCTTGCCAAGGAGAAGTACGGTATCCGGGGCCGCGATTTAGGCGATATGCACGCTAAATTCATCCCATTCACGGCCCAGAGCCGCATGAGCGGAGTCGAGGTGGGCGACTCGTGGGTGCGCAAGGGCGCGGTCGACGCCATCCTGAACTACCTCGGCACATCGGGGATGATCGGCAACCCAATGGGCGCAACCGCGCGGGCCCTGCAGCCAGCTGTCAGTGCCGACACCGTGCGCGAGGTCAACGCCATCGCGGACGTCATTGCAAAGTCTGGCGGCACCCCCCTTGCCGTGGCAAAAGACGGCCGGCTGCTCGGCGTTATCCATCTTAAGGACATCATCAAAGGCGGCATTCGCGAGCGCTTCGCGGAACTGCGGCGCATGGGCATCCGCACCGTCATGATCACGGGCGACAACGCGATGACCGCAGCTGCCATCGCAGCGGAGGCGGGCGTTGACGACTTCCTTGCCCAGGCGACGCCCGAGGACAAACTGCGCCTCATACGCTCCGAGCAGGACAAGGGCAAGCTTGTCGCAATGTGCGGCGATGGCACCAACGACGCCCCGGCGCTTGCTCAGGCCGATGTCGGCGTCGCCATGAACACCGGCACGCAAGCGGCACGCGAAGCCGGCAACATGGTCGACCTCGACTCCAATCCGACTAAGCTCATTGAGATCGTCGAGATCGGCAAGCAGCTCCTGATGACGCGCGGCGCGCTCACCACGTTCTCGATCGCTAACGACGTGGCGAAGTATTTCGCCATCATCCCGGCGATGTTCCTCATCTTCTACCCGCAGCTGCAGACGCTCAACATCATGAACCTGGCGACTCCGCAGAGCGCCATTCTGTCGGCAATCATCTTCAATGCGCTGATCATTATCGCGCTCATTCCGCTGGCGCTCAAAGGCGTAGCGTTCCGAGCCATTGGAGCCGGCCCGCTGCTTCGGCGCAATCTGCTGATCTACGGCGTCGGCGGCATCATCATTCCATTTATCGGCATCAAGGCCATCGACCTCGCGGTCAATGCGTTGCACCTTGTCTGAGGAGACCCGTCATGTTGAAGGAAATTCGCCCCGCGATCGTGTTTATCGTCGCTCTGACCTTGATTACCGGTCTCGCTTATCCGCTGGCGATCACCGGCTTGGCGGGCGTGATCTTTCCCCATCAAGCCCAGGGCAGCCTCATCGAGCAGGATGGCAAGGTAATCGGATCGGAGCTGGTTGGACAGAGCTTCGCGGCGGACAAGTATTTCCACGGTCGCCCCTCGGCGACGACGGGGGCCGATCCGGCGGACCCATCGAAGTCGGTGTCCCAGCCCTATAATGCCGCAAACTCCGGCGGCTCGAACCTGGGACCGACCAGCAAGGCGCTCATCGATCGCGTTCAGTCGGACGTCGATAAGCTCAAGGCCGAAAATCCCTCGAGTGTCGTCCCGCAGGATCTGGTCACGACCTCGGGCAGCGGTCTCGATCCGCATATCACGCCTGAGGCAGCCTACTTCCAGGTGGAGCGCGTCGCGAAAGCGCGCAATCTTCAAGTGTTTCAGGTGCGCGAATTGGTCGAGCACAAGATCGAAGGGCGCCTCTTCGGGCTTCTGGGCGAGCCGCGTGTTAACGTGTTGGCCCTCAATCTGGCTCTGGACCGCACCCCGACGCAGTGATACTGGCCCGGCCTCGCGGAGGCCGCTGAATGGCAGAGCAAAAAGGCTACTCCGACGTGCGACCGTCGCCCGAAGCGCTGCTGGAAGCTGCGCGGCGCGAGGAAGGACGCACCGGCAAGCTCAGGATCTTCGTTGGCGCAGCGCCGGGCGTCGGCAAGACCTACGAGATGCTGCAAACGGCGCGCGCCCGCAAGAAGGACGGGTATGACGTCGTTGTCGGCATTGTGGAAACCCACGGCCGCAAGGAGACGAAGGCTCTGCTACGGGGGCTGGAGATCGTCCCCCGACGGCAGGTGGAATACAAGGGCCGCTCGCTCGAGGAAATGGACCTCGATGCCATCATCGCGCGGCGCCCGCAGATCGTCCTCGTCGACGAGCTGGCGCATACCAATGCTCCCGGCAGCCGCCATCCAAAGCGCTATCTCGACGTCGAGGAGCTGCTGGACCACGGCATCGACGTCTACACGACGGTCAACATCCAGCACATCGAGAGCCTGAATGACGTCGTCGCCCAGATCACGCGCGTGCGTGTGCGCGAGACGGTGCCGGATTCGGTGTTCGACCGGGCGGATGCCGTCGAGCTTGTCGATCTCACACCCGGCGACCTGATCGAGCGCCTGAAGGAGGGGAAGGTTTATATCCCCGAGCAGGCCGAGCGTGCGCTCGAGCACTTCTTCTCTCCGGCCAATTTGACGGCCCTGCGCGAGCTTGCCCTGCGGCGCACCGCGGAGCGCGTCGACGAGCAACTGCTCACCGAGATGCAGTCACGCGCCATCTCTGGTCCGTGGGCCGCGTGCGAGCGCCTTCTCGTCTGCGTGAGCGAGGATCCGCGCTCCGCGGGCCTCGTGCGCTACACCAAGCGCGTGGCTGACCGGCTGCATGCGCAGTGGACGGCGCTCAGCGTCGAGACGCGGCGCAGCCTGCGGCTCAGCGAAGAAGAGCGCGACCGCATTGCCGACACGTTGCGCCTCGCCGAGCGGCTCGGTGGTGAATCGATCACCGTGCCGAGCGGAGCACGGCGTGTCGCAGAAGATATCCTGGCATTTGCCCGCGCCAACAACGCAACGCAGATCATCGTCGGGAAGTCGGAGAGATCGAGATGGTTCGAGATCCTGCACGGCTCCATCGTGCACGATCTTCTGCGGCGCTCCGGCAATATCAGCGTGCAGGTCATCGCGGGCGACGAGCTTGGCAGCGAGCTGATCCCGAAGAAGTCCGTCCGCGCCGCGCAAGAGCAGCCGTCGCGCAACCCGATCCCTTATATCGCGGCTTTGCTCTCCGTCGGAGCGGCACTCGGCGTCGCGTGGCTCATCCGGCCCTGGATCGGGGTCGAGAGCGTCGATCTCGTGTTCTTGACGGCGATCATCGGCGTCGCAGTTCGTTATGGCTTGCTCCCCTCGCTCGTCGCCAGCGTTGCGGCATCGCTCTGCTACAACTTCTTTTTCCTGCCTCCGATCTATACGTTTACGATCACCGACCCGACCAACGTGGCGGCGTTCGTGACGTTCACGGTCGTTGCCGTCATCGTCTCCAATATCGCTGCGCGTATGCGCAGTCAGGCGGTCATTGCCGCCACGCGCGCGAGCACGACCGAGGCGCTCTATGCCTTCAGCCGCAAGCTCGCCGGCACCGGGACGCTCGACGACGTGCTCTGGGCGACGGCATTCCAGATCGCCTCCATGCTCAAGGTGCGGGTCGTGCTGCTGCTTCCCGAGGATGGCTGGATCGCCGTGAAGGCGGGCTATCCTCCGGAGGATACGCTCGACCAGTCGGACCTGGCGGCGGCCAACTGGGCTTGGCACAACGATCGTGCCGCGGGGCGGGGAGCCGATACGCTCCCCGGCGCGCAGCGATTGTTCCTACCCATGCGAACCGGGCGGTCGACCGTCGGCGTCGTTGGCATCGACAGCGATAAGCCGGGTCCATTGCTGACGCCGGACCAGCGGCGGCTGTTCGACGCGCTGATCGACCAGGCGGCGTTGGCCATCGAGCGGGTGCACCTCGCCGAGGACGTGGACAGGGCCAAGCGCACCGCCGAAACGGAAAGACTGCGCGCAGCTCTCCTGACGTCGCTCTCGCATGACCTGCGGACGCCGCTGTCCGCCATCCTCGGAGCCGCAAGCGCCTTGCGTGAGCTTGCCGATAGGCTCAGCGCGGAGGAACGCGCCGATCTTTTGTCCACGATCGTCGACGAGTCAGAGCGTCTTAACCGGTTCATTGCGAACCTGCTCGACATGACCAAGCTGGAAGCCGGTGCCGTCGCTCCCAAGAGCGCCTTGCATGATCCGGCCGACATCGTGAGCACGGCCCTGAAGCGCGCGAGCAAGATCCTGGCTCAGCACACAATCGAGACGGAGCTGCAACCCGGTCTGCCGATGGTGCAGGTTGACCCGGTCCTGCTCGAGCAGGTTCTCTTCAACTTGCTCGACAACGCGGCAAAGTATGCGCCGGCAGGGACTCCGATCCGCGTTGAAGGCTGGAAGGATCCGGAAGCCGTTTATCTGCAGGTTGTCGATGAAGGGCCCGGTATTCCGCCTGGCGATCTCGAGCGCATCTTCGACAAGTTCTACCGCGTGCAAAAGGGTGACCACGTGCGAGCCGGAACGGGCCTGGGGCTCGCGATCTCGCGAGGGTTCGTGGAGGCGATGGACGGCACGATTGCGGCCGCCAATCGCGCGGACCGCACCGGCGCCGTCTTCACGATCAGACTACCGGTGCCGGCGCAGGGCGAATTGGTGGATACCACCGAATGAGTGCCGCTCGGATCAAAGTCCTGGTGGTCGACGACGAGCCGCCGATCCGCAAGCTCTTGCGGATGGGGCTCTCGGCCCAAGGCTATGATGTGTTGGACGCGCCCAATGGCAAGACGGCGCTCGAGCTGCTCGACGAGAAACCAAATCTCGTCATCCTCGATCTTGGCCTCCCCGACATTGACGGATTGGAGCTCCTGCGCCGGATACGTCACCGCCAAGAGGGCCTGCCGGTCGTGGTGCTCTCCAGTCGCGGCGACGAGGCTGGCAAGGTCGCGGCCTTGGATCTCGGCGCCGACGACTACGTGACGAAGCCGTTCGGCATGGACGAGCTTCTTGCCCGCATGCGCGCCGCGTTGCGACACCAATTGCAAGTGCACGGGGAGCGGCCGGTCTTTCACGTGGATGAGCTCAGCGTCGATCTGGTGCGCCGCATCGTCAAGGTCGGCGACAAGGAGGTGAAGCTCTCGCCCAAGGAGTACGATCTGTTGCGGCTGCTCGTGCAGCATGCGGGCAAGGTGCTTACCCATAAGTTCCTGATCGGCGAGCTTTGGGACGAGATGGTCGATCCCCAGCACCTGCGAGTTTACGTGCGGCAGCTACGGCAACGCATCGAGCCCGATCCCGAGCGGCCTCACTACATTTTAACCGAGACCGGCATCGGATACCGGCTACGTGCCCCCGATTGAGCCCAGCTTGAGAATTCGGCACGACAATACAAACGACAATACAAAAAGAGAGACGCGGACCGCCGATGCAGATCAAAGACTTCCTCACCACGTCAAACGTGGTGATCGACGTGCCAGCGTCCGGCAAAGCCGCGTTGCTCAGCGACCTGGCGCGCCGTGCCGCCGCCGAGTTGAAGCTCGACAGCGACGTTGTCGCCAACGCAGTCGGGAAGCGCGACGAGCTCGGCTCCACCGGGATAGGTGGCGGCGTCGCGATCCCGCATGCCCGCCTGCGCGAAATCAAGAAGCCCTTTGGATTGCTGGCGCGACTGAAGACTCCCATCGACTTTGCGGCGATCGATGGAGGCCCGGTCGACATCGTGTTCCTGATGCTTCTTCCGGCGGCCTCGCAGTTGGATCAGCTCAACACTCTCGCCGCGGCTGCCCGCAAGCTCCGCGACGGAGACCTGCTCAGCAAGCTCAGGAAAGCAACGACCGCAGCCGAGCTCTACCGCACGATTGCCGACTAGGGGAACAGCGGGCGACGTCAGCACGATAGGCCGCAGCCGCGTGAGCGCCGCTGCAATGGCCGCGTCATAGCGGGACGTGCCCTGCTCCTCGGCCTGCTTGTCAAACTCGACGATAATGATGGCGTTCTTGGCCGCGAGCCCGACCGCCCGGCCCGGTATCCCCGACGGCAGCCACGCTCTACAGGTCGGTTGGGGCGCTACGAGCTTGTTGAGGGTGTTTGCGCGTCTGGCGCACCCAAGAGGATTCGAACCTCTGACCTTTGCCTTCGGAGGGCAACGCTCTATCCAGCTGAGCTATGGGTGCTGATTTGCGCGCCCTTGATACCCCATCCTCTGGTGCCCCGCAAACGTCTGCGACCGCCGAGCCGGCGCTTGGGTGCCAGGCCTCGCGCTAGGGCCCCCGGTTGGCCCTTCTCTTGCGGGGCTTACGGCAAACCAGCCACGCGAGACGCGCCAAATGTCCGCCGAAACCTCATTCCTGTCCCAAACTGCGACGCAGCCCCAGCCGGTGTCCCGGCCTGAAGCGTGGCGCGAGTTGCGGGCCCGCTTCCGCGCGCCCCCGGCCCCGCCGCTCGCTCCCGTCGCGCCGACCGAGGACCGCGTCGTGTGGTTCGACTACGCCAAGGGCATCTGCATCACGCTCGTCGTCATGATGCATTCCACGCTTGGCGTCGGCGATGCCATGGGCGGGGAAGGCTTCATGCACGAGGTCGTGGCATTCGCGCGTCCCTTCCGCATGCCCGATTTCTTTCTGCTGTCGGGCCTGTTCCTCTTCCGCGTCATCGACCGCGACTGGCGTACCTACCTCGACCGCAAGGTCGTGCACTTCGCCTACTTCTATATGCTGTGGCTCGTCATCCTGACGGTCGTGAAGCACGGCGCGGAGCTTGGCGCCGACCCCACGGCTTGGGCCGCCTCCTTTGTGGATGCGCTGATCCAGCCCAACCCCAACCTGTGGTTCATTTACGTGCTGCCGCTGTTCTTCGTCTCGACGAAGCTCGCGCGCACGCTTGGGTTGCCGGGGTGGGCGCTGTGGCTCGCCGCGGCCGCCCTGCAGACGTTCCCGTTGCACACCGGCTGGGAGGCGATCGACGACTACGGCGCGCGCTACTATGTGTTCTTCCTCACCGGCTACCTGCTCGCTCCGCACGTGTTCAAGCTCGCTGCGTGGGCGCGCGAGCATGTGGCAGAAGCCGCGATCGGCCTCGCCGGCTGGTTCTCGTTCAATGCCGCGATTGCGTTCGCGGCGTCCCCAGTCGCGGGCTACGCCAAGGTTGCCGATGTGCCGGGCGTCCGCATCGCCGTGGGCCTGATCGGCGCCATGGCCGTGGTCACCGCGGCATCGCTTCTGTCGCGGATGAACTGGGCCGGCTACCTGCGCTATGCCGGGCGCAACTCGATCGTACTCTACGTATCGTTCGTGCTGCCGATGGCGGCGACGCGCATCCTCCTGTTGAAAAGCGGTCTCGTCTCCGACGTTGGCGTCGTCTCGCTGATCGTGACGGCGGTCGCCGTCGCGGTCCCGCTGGCGCTGCACTGGGCCGTTCGCGGCACCTGGGCGCGCTTCCTCTACGAGCGCCCCGAGGCGCTGAAATTCGAGCGGCGGAAGCGGGATAGAGCGCTTGGCCCGGCCGCGGCGATTGCCGCCTGATAAGAGGCTGCGGGAGGGCTGACCCAGGCGCTCGGAATGCCTATATTCCCGGCGCATGAGCGAGTCTAAGACCCCTCCCAAGTCCAAGAACGTCACCATCTCGACCGTCCCCGACGGCGAGGCGACACCCATCGTCAAGGGCAGCCACGTCTACCTCGTCGACGGCTCGGGCTATATTTTCCGCGCCTTCCACGCGCTTCCGCCCCTGACACGGCCCTCAGACGGCATCCCCGTCGGCGCGGTGCACGGCTTCTGCGCCATGCTGTGGAAGCTCCTGCGCGAGACCAAGGCATCCGAGGCGCCGACCCACATCGCGGTCGTGTTCGATGCCGGCCGCGAGAATTTCCGCAACGAGATCTACGAAGCCTACAAGGCGAACCGGCCGCCGCCGCCCGACGAGCTCGTGCCGCAGTTCCCTCTCATCCGTGATGCGGTCAAAGCTTTCAACGTGGCCTGCGTCGAGCAAGAGGGCTACGAGGCCGACGACCTCATCGCCACCTACGCGCGCGACGTGGTCGATGCCGGCGGCGACGTGACGATCGTCTCCTCCGACAAGGACCTGATGCAGCTCGTGCGCCCCGGCGTCGTCATGTTCGACGCCATGAAGGGCAAGAAGCTCGGGCGCGAGGAGGTGATGGAGAAGTTCGGCGTGCCGCCCGAGAAGGTCGTCGACGTGCAGTCGCTTGCCGGCGATTCGACCGACAACGTGCCGGGCGTGCCGGGCATCGGCGTCAAGACCGCAGCCGAGCTCATCAACGAGTACGGCGACCTCGACACGCTGCTCGCGCGCGCCTCCGAGATCAAGCAGCCCAAGCGCCGCGAGAAGCTCATCGAGTTCGCCGACCAGGCGCGCGTATCGCGTGAGCTGGTCCGCCTCAAGCAGGACGTCGACATCGGCGTGCCGCTCGAGCATCTCGGCGTCGTCGATCCCGATCCGGCGGCGCTTCTGGGCTTCCTGCGACTGATGGAGTTCAACACGCTGACGCGGCGCATCGCGGAGGGCCTCGGCGCCGAGCCGCCGGCTCCGGTCGAGACCTCGGTCGGCGCCACGGTTCCGCGCAAGGGGAAGGCGGCGGCTGCGCCAGAGGGCGCGCCTGCGGTGACGGGGGCTGAAACCCCAGGCGCCGCGGCGATGCACGCCGCCGCTGCCGCCAAGGCTCCCTTCGACCGTTCCAAATACGAGACGGTGACGACGGCCGACCGCCTCGCGGCTTGGATCGTGGACGCTCGCGCCGCCGGCCGTGTCGCCTTCGACACCGAGACGACGTCGATCGACCCGATGCAGGCCGAGCTCGTCGGCTTCTCGCTGGCGGTCGCGCCGGGCAAGGCCGCCTACGTGCCGCTCTCCCATCGTCGCGCCGCGACCGAGCTCGACTTCGGCGGCGACGTGCTGCCCCAGGTTCCGCTGCGCGAGGCGCTCGACCTTCTGAAGCCGCTGCTCGAGGACCCTTCGATCCTGAAGATCGGGCAGAACCTGAAATACGATTTCAATGTGCTCGCCCAGCACGGCATCCGCATCGCCTCCTTCGACGACACCATGCTGATGTCGTACGCGCTCGACGTCGGCAAGGGCAGCCACGGCATGGACGACCTCGCCATGCGCCACCTCGGCCATGCCTGCATCTCGTTCGATCAGGTGATGGCGCACGCACCCGGCAAGAAGGCCGAGCGCACGTTCGCGCAGCTCCCGCTCGACAAGGCGACCGAGTATGCGGCCGAGGACGCCGACGTGACGCTGCGGCTGTGGATGCTGCTGAAGGCGCGGCTCGCGTACGGAACACCTCGTCACCGTGTACGAGACGCTGGAGCGCCCGCTGCTTCCGATCATCGCCGACATGGAGCGCGCCGGCATCAAGGTCGATGCCGCAATCCTGTCGCGGCTGTCGAGCACGTTTGCGCAGGGTGTCGCGCGGTTGGAGGAGGAGGTGAACCGCCTCGTCGGCCACAAGTTCAACCTCGGCTCGCCGCGCCAGCTCGGCGAATTGCTGTTCGACCGCCTGCAGCTTCCCGGCGGCAAGCGCACCAAGACCGGGCAGTGGGAGACGCGGGCGGGTCTGCTCGACGATCTCGCGGCGAACGAGGAGCTGCCGGAGGATGCACGCCGCCTGATCAACACGATGCTCGAGTGGCGCCAGCTGACGAAGCTGCGCTCGACCTACACGGATGCGCTGCCGGGCTACGTCGACCCCAATACGGGCCGCATCCACACCTCCTACGCGCTGGGCGCCACGACGACGGGACGGCTCGCATCCTCCGAGCCGAACCTGCAGAACATTCCCATCCGCACCAAGGAAGGCCGCGAGATCCGCACCTCCTTCGTCGCCGAGAAGGGCAAGAAGCTCGTCTCCGCCGACTACAGCCAGATCGAGCTGCGCGTGCTTGCCCACATCGCCGATATCCCGCAGCTGCGGCAGGCGTTCGAGGAAGGCCTCGACATCCACGCGATGACGGCATCCGAGATGTTCGACGTGCCGGTCGAGGGCATGCCGGCGGAGGTACGCCGGCGCGCCAAGGCGATCAACTTCGGCATCATCTACGGCATCTCCGCGTTCGGGCTCGCAAACCAGCTCGGCATCGGCAAGGACGAGGCCGGCGCCTACATCAAGACCTACTTCGAGCGCTTCCCCGGCATCCGCGACTACATGGAAGGGACGAAGAAGCGGGCGCACGAGCGTGGCTTCGTCGAGACGATCTTCGGACGGCGCATCCATTACCCGGAGATCAACACCAAGAACCCGGGCGTGCGCGGCAACCTGGAGCGCGCGGCGATCAACGCGCCGATACAAGGCTCCGCGGCCGACATCATCAGGCGCGCCATGATCCGCATGCCGAACGCGCTCGCAGCGGCAGGCCTGAAGTCGGCGCGCATGCTCTTACAGGTGCACGACGAGCTCGTGTTCGAGGTCGCCGAGGCAGAGGTCGCCAAGACCTTGAAGACGGTGACGAAAGTGATGGAGGGGGCGGCGCTGCCGGCGGTTTCGCTGAAGGTGCCGATCCACGTCGACGCCAAGGCCGCCGACAACTGGGAAGCCGCGCATTAGGCCCCGATGCCTCACGTTTTCTTGATGGGGCCGATCAGCTGCGCTTATGTCGAAAGCCAAGAAAATGCTATTGGCGCTTATTGACGCAGACCCCATATAACGAGCACAGGCCGGGCGGTGTTCGCTCCGGTCCAATAGGAGGAAAGAGCCATGAAGGTTTGGACAAAGCCGGCCGTGCGCGAGCAGGAAGTTGGCCTCGAGGTCACGTCCTATCTGCCGGCCGAGATCGACATCATCTAACGACGTCGACTCTCAGTGAATTTCAGGCGGCGGCCGATGTTTCGGCCGCCGTCTGCATTTGGGGCCCGCACGCCGCAATCGTTCTATTGAGCCTTCCCAGCGTCCTGCGGCGAGATCGTCTTCAGATAGGCGATGATCCGCTTCCTGATCGCCGCATCGGCAACGCCGCCGTAGGGCGGGCTCATCTGGTTGCCGGGGATCACCGCGCCCGGATTGGCGATCCATTTGTCGAGCGTCGGCTCGTCCCACGTCACGCCTGAATCTTTCAGCGACTCCGAGTAGGCGAAGCCCTCGAGCGATCCCGCCTTGCGGCCGATGACACCGTAGAGCGACGGCCCCAGCCGATTGTCGTCCTTCAAGAACGAATGGCACTCGCGGCAGTGATCGTTGAAGGTGATCTCGAGATCGTCGTCCGAGGCCCGCGCTTGCAGCCCGCACAGCAGCGCAAAGACCGCGGCTCCTGCGGCAAGTCGGCGGATCATCGAAAACCTCCTGCGGCGAGTGCGCGGGAGACTGCCAGAACAAGGCTAAGGACGGGCTAACGCGGCGTTAAACCGGCGATACCGCCAGCTCGACGTGCTGCGAGCGCCGTGCCGTGCGCCGGTCGAGCGGGATGGCGCCGCGGGAATATTCGATCGCGCGGATAAACTCGCGGATGCGCGGCTGGATCTCGGTGCGCCAGCGCGTGCCGTTGAAGACGCCGTAGTGGCCGACGCCCTCCTGCGTGTACTGCACCTTGAAGTGATCGGGGATGCTGGAGCACAGCTCGTGCGCCGCATGCGTCTGGCCGGCGCCGCACACGTCGTCGCGCTCGCCCTCGATGGTCATCAGCGCCGTATCCTGGATCGCCGCGCAGTCGACTAGCTCGCCGCGGTGCATCATCGTGCCCCTGGGCAGCGCATGCTCCTGGAACACGGTCTCGATCGTCTGCAGGTAAAACTCGGCGGTCAGGTCCATGACCGCGAGGTACTCCTCGTAGAAGTCCTGGTGCGATTTGACGGAGTCGCAGTCGCCCTTGATGAGGTTGTTGAACAGATCGACGTGCGCATTCATGTGGCGCTCGAGGTTCATGGTCATGAAGCCCGTCAGCTGCATGAAGCCGGGATAGACGGGACGCATGAAACCGGCATGCGGCAGCGGCACCGTCGAGATGACGTTGTGCTCAAACCAATTGAGCGAGCGCGCCTCGGCCAGTTTGTTGACGCCTGTGGGGCTCCGGCGCGCATCGATCGGGCCGGCCATCAGCGTCATGGACACCGGCTGGCACGGGTCGTCCATGTTCGCCATGTGTGCGACGGCGGCCAGCACCGGCACCGCCGGCTGGCACACGCCCATGACATGCGTGTCGGGGCCAATGACGCGGATGAAATCGATGACGTGGTCGATGAAGTCGTCGAGGTCGAAGCGGCCCATCGCCAGCGGAATCTCGCGTGCGTCCATCCAATCGGTGACGTAGACATCGTGCTCGGGCAGCATCGCCTTGACGGTGCCGCGCAGAAGCGTTGCGTAGTGGCCGGACAGCGGCGCGACGATCAGCACCTTGGGATCGTAGCGCCGGCCCACCTCGCGAACGTCGCGATCGAAATGCAGAAGCCGGCCAAACGGCGTCGCCGCAACGACGCGCTCGCGCACCGGCACCTCGATGTTGGCGACGCGGGTCGACTTGATGCCGAACTCCGGCTTGCCGTAGCGCCGCGTGACGTTCTCGAAAACTTCGCAGGCGGCAGCGAGGTGGCGGCCGAACGGCGTATTGGTTAACGGGTTGAAGGGCCAGTCGAGCGCGCTGCGCATGGCATTGGCGCCGATGCGAAACGGCGACAGCACGGTGTGCGCGAATTCATAAGCGTAGTAGTGCATCGCGACGCGTCTCCCCGCTGCACCGCAGCTCATGCAGTGTGCGGTGCAAGAGTATGTTGCCGAACGTTTTTCCAGACCAGAAAAAAAGTGTCATACGGCTGCGGCAATTCTCCTCTCATCAACAGCTTAGTGGCGCCCCAAGTTATAGCGGAGATGCAGCTGCGGAATGGCTTTTGGCACGACTTCCGAAGGACCTCGGCTGCGATTTGGGCGTTTGGCCGTAGGGTGACATAATTGCAGGCTACGCCACGCAGTTCCCGCCTATGGCGCTTCGGCAACAGGAGCAGCGATTCAGACGATGAAGAAGCTCAAGCCGCGCGGCAGACCAACCGTCCGTCTGGAGGGCAACCGGCATCCCGGTCGAGCGTCCGACGGGACCCACCGGTCCGTCGGGCGGTCCGTCCGGTCCGCGCCCGCCGAGCCGTTCCGCGCCCGAGCGGCAGCCGAATATGGTTCTCGTCGGGCTGATCTACGGCGGCATCGGCCTCCTCGCACTCGGCGTCGCGGTCGTCACCTTCCTCATGATCGCACCGCCGACCGATCTTATCCGCAACCAGATCGCCGCCGAGGTGCGCGCGGAGACTGGCCGCGAGTTCAAGATCGCGGGCCCGGCCTCCTTCACGTTCTTCCCGTCGTTTGGCATGCGCGTGCGCGACGTGTCGCTGTCGGCGCCTCCGGAGATGGGTGGCGAGCCGCTGCTGACGGCGCAGAGCCTCGACGTGGGCGTACGGCTGTGGCCGCTCATCCGCCAGGACATCGTTGTCGACCGACTGGTGCTGACGAAGCCCGTGTTCAATCTGCGCGTCGACGCCAAGGGGCGGCGGAGCTGGGACATGGCCGCGGGCCCTGCGCCTATCCGCTTCGCGCAAGCCGGCACTACGATAACCGACGCTCCAATTGTGGTTGCCGACAGCGGCGAGCGCCGGCGCGAGCTCGCCGGCGGCGAGCTATCGCTCGGCGACGTCCGCATTATCGACGGCTCGGCGAACTACAGCGACGATCGCCACGGCACCTCGCAACACGTCACCGCGATCGACGCCGACATCCAGGCGCCGTCGCTGGCAAGCCCCGTCAACGCCAAGGGCAGCTTCCTGTCTCAGAGCGAGAAGATCGCGTTCGACGCCAAGGTCACGTCGCTCGGGGATATCGTGAACGAGCGCCCGGCGAAGCTCGCGCTCAACGTGGCCGGCCGGCCGTTGAATGTGCACTTCGACGGCACCGTAGCTTTGAAGGATGACGTCGCCGCCGAAGGCAGCCTCAGCGGCGACACGACCTCGTTTCGCACGCTGGCCGAGTGGCTCGGCACGCGGCTGCCGCGGTCGTCGGGTTTCGGGGCAGCGTCCCTCACCGGGAACCTACGGGCGGGCAGCGAGGCGTGGCGCTTCTCCGATGCCAAGCTGACGCTCGACGGTGCCACCGCGACCGGCACCATCGGCGTCATCACCTCCGGCCAGCGTCCGCATGTCGTGGCCGATCTGAAGGTCTCCGATCTCAACCTCGACACCTATGAGGGCCACGCGAGTCCGGGCATCCAGCCCGAGCCCGCGCCGCACGAAGAACCGCCGCGGAAGCGATCGGATTCCTCGCAGCCAAACTCCATCGACGATCTGCTCGTCGAACCGGGCCCCAAGGTCAAAGGCTTCACGCAACGCGATGGCTGGAGCGGCGACGCCTTCGACCTCGGCGCCCTCGACATCCTCGACGCCGACGCCAAGCTCTCGCTCGCTGGCCTCACCTATGGCGGCATGCACGTGGACAATTCGGAGGTGGTTCTCGTGCTGAAGGACCGCGTGCTCAAGACGACACTCACGGATATCAGCCTCTACCAGGGCCGTGGCAACGGCGTCGTCACCGTCGACGGAACGGGCAAGGAGGCGCTCCTTGCGGCCGATTTCTCGCTCTCCGACATCGCCGCCCAGCAGCTGCTGAAGGATTCCGCCGGCATCGACTGGATCTCCGGCAGGTACAAAGGAAGCCTTTCGATCAAGGGCCACGGCGCCAGCGAGGAGGCGCTCGTGCAGTCGCTCAACGGCAAGGCTGACTTTGCGGTCCACAATGGGGCCGTCGCCGGCTTCAATCTGGAGGGTGCCTTGCGCGAGCTGCGCGACGGCAACCTCCCCGACTTCGAGACATCGCCCTCGCAGAAGACCAACTTCAGCGCGCTCACCGGCAGCTTCGTCATCACCGATGGCGTCGCCCACAACGACGACCTGAAGCTCGTGAGCCCCGCCTTGCACGCCACCGGCTCCGGCGCGATCGATCTGCCCGCGCGCAGCCTCGACTACACCGTGAAGCCGACGCTCATCGCCAGCGCCGAAGGCGAGAGCGGCAAAAGCGACCTCGCCGGCATCGAGGTGCCCATCCACATCTCCGGGCCTTTGGACGCGCCGAAGATTCAGCCTGACATCGAGGGCGCTATCGGCAGCCAAAAGAACCTCGACGCGGTTAAGGAGTTCGGCAAGAAGCTCAACGGCAAGAACGTCGGCGAGGCGATCAACAACCTGCTCGGCAAAGGCGAGAACGGCGAGCCGTCGAAAGCCGAGAAGTTCCTCGACAAGATCTTCGGCAAGTAGCTCGCTGCACCGCGTCACGCCGGCGCGCGAGGCGCGCTCCGCCGCCGCCATCCGTGTCAGAAATTTGCCGCTCGCGAGGCGTCGCGAAGTTCGCGCGCGCGGCGCGCCCAAAAAATTTTGCCCCAGGGGCAAATTTTTTCTTGCGTAGGGGGGGGGTGTGCCTCATATGACCCCTCTCCGTTCGTCCACCTGCCCTTAAGGTCGAGGTTTTCCAGAAACCCCAAAGGTAAGGAGCGGACGGGTCACCTCTATCTACCTGGTTGGGGAGGGTCATATGGCCTTTAATGACACCCTCTTCCAATTGGGGATGGACTTGACTCGTTCAAGCACCGCCCAAGAGGAAGATCATCGTCGTGTTGCTGCGCATGTAGCGCACGAAGACTGTGCCCAAGTCGGGCACGAAGACAGGAAGGACTTCTTCATCGAGCGCGATGGCGTTCGGTTCGCCGGCACCCACCTCATCGTGGATCTGTTCGGCGCCCGACGGCTCGATGATCTGGAGCACATCAAGCGCACGCTCAAGCGATGCGTGGAGGTGGCGGGCGCAACGCTCCTGCACATCCACCTGCATCACTTCACGCCCAATGGCGGCGTGTCGGGTGTCGCTGTGCTCTCAGAGAGTCACATCTCCATCCATAGCTGGCCGGAAGCCGATTACGCTGCGCTCGACGTCTTCATGTGCGGAGACGCCCAGCCGCAGAAGTGCATCGACATCCTGCGCGAAGCGTTCGGCGCCCGTGACGTGGTCGTGAAAACGCACCACCGCGGCTCCGAGCTCGACGAGCTCAAGTGGCAGGCGGCCCGCCAGCGGCAGGCTCCCGTGCGCTTGAAGAGCGTTAAGAAGACGAGGCGGGCGGCTTAACGAGGCCGTCCCCTTTCCTGGCCCCAGGGGCTCCTGAGGCTGGTCATGTTTCCGCCTTGTGCATGGGCGACGCAGTGGAGAATACTGCTGCGTCGCCCATGGATTCGCGCGTTCCCCGGCATGCGCGCTAACGAGCGAGCAACCTAATGCGCGCCGTCCTCACAACGCTCCTCTCAGCCCTGCTGCTCGTGCGGGCGATCCCCGCGTCGGCGCAGGACACCGGGCTCGGTGGCAGCTTCATCAACCCGTTCCCCGAGAACGACACCTACCAGGTGCAGGTCGTCGGCGACTGGCTTGCCGACGGGCTCATGGGCGGCCTGGGTGAAACTTTCGCGACCGGCCCCGGCGTGGTGGTCTCCAAGAAGCGCTACGACCTGCCGGCGCTGATGCTCAATCGCACCGACGGCGACCTCGCCGCACTCGAGCAGGCCTTCACCAACGACCCGAGCCACATCGCCATCGTCATGCTCGGCGCCCAGGACCGCTACAACGTGGGCCCGCGCCTCGCCTCCGGCCAGCAGGGCAACTGGCGCAACGACTACGCCGCCCGCGTCGACCGCGTGATGAAGACTCTGCGCAAGGGCGGACGTGCCGTCTATTGGGTCGGGCTCCCCAACATGCGCCGCTGGCAGGACAACGAGCGCGCACAGCTCATGAACGACGTGTTCCGCGAGCGCGCCTACCTCAACGGTGTCCGCTACATCGACGCCTACGCGAGCTTCATCGACGAGGGCGGCGGCTACAGCGACTACGGCCCCGACGTCACCGGCAAGGTGGCCCGCCTGCGCGACACCGACGGCGTCCACTTTACCGACATCGGCTACCGCAAGCTCGCGCACTTCGTGGAGCGCGAGCTGCGGCGCGATATCGCCCAAGCGAAGGACGAGCGCGCCGTGCCGCTCGCGGGCGACGCGTCCGAGCAGGCCCGCGTCAATCCCGACCGGGCGCGCCTCAAGGCCGATACTGCGCCCGGAACGCCCGGCGCACCCGCCCCCGGCCAGAAGGCGAAGCCCAAGGAAGCCGCCGCGCCGCCGCCCGACGAGGCCGGCAAGGAGCAGAAGGCGGACACGGGCAAGGTCGATATCAAGGTGGCCGCTCCCGGCGGCACCGAGCAGATCGTCTCCGTCGACATCGTGCGCCCGGCGATCCCCGCCTCCGTCGTCGCGCTCGTCACCCGCAAGCAGAGCGCGGACAAGCCCGCGCAGATGGGCGACATCCTCGTCGACCAGATTCCGGGCGGGTTGACCGTCATGAGCTCGATTGTTCCGCCG
Organism: uncultured Alphaproteobacteria bacterium; assembly: GCA_963817485.1. Taxonomy (GTDB): domain Bacteria; phylum Pseudomonadota; class Alphaproteobacteria; order Rhizobiales; family Hyphomicrobiaceae; genus Hyphomicrobium_A. The sequence continues at coordinate 18,766 of CAWFOR010000006.1, forward strand.
CGCGGCGCCGATGGTCGCCGCCGCCTGTCGCCGACGCAGACGCCCTATTTCCGCGTGTTCGAGCGCGGCGACCGGCTGCCGTCCAAGCCCGGGCGCGCCGACGATTTCACCTGGCCGCGTCCGCAGGCGACCGCCGAGGTGGTCACGCCCGATCCCCCGCCCGTCGCACCGGCCACCACGGGGGCCACCCAGAAGCGCCGTTAGCCTCTCGCAGAGGTGCCGGCTCGCCGGGCAGTCGCTCATCGAGTGCAAGTCGTCTCGGCAGATCGCGATTGACAAAGACCGCTACATTCGGCGAGATTTTCAGCGCGGCCATCGCTGCTCGACATGCGCGCATACTAGGTGCGGGCAGCACCATCTCCCCCCGGTTGCGAGGATGGCCGTTCTCTCATCCCGCCCACCTGCCCGAGGACCGCTGCCAATCCAGCTGGCGGCTCGGCGGCGTTTAGCGCGGCACGAGTCGTCTTGCCCATCAGGAACTTGTCGATGGCGTGCGCCGCCTGCCGACCCTCGCGGATCGCCCACACGACGAGCGACTGCCCGCGGCGGATATCGCCGGCGGCGAACACCTTGTCCTGGCCCGGCACCTTGTAGTCGCGCTCATCCGCGTTGAGGCCCTTGAAGCGGCCGCGCGCGACGACCTCGAGCCCGAGGTCCTTGACGAGGCCCTCCTCGACCGGGCCCGAAAAGCCCATGGCGAACAGCACGAGATCGGCCGGCAGCTCCGTGTCGCTGCCGGGCACCGGCTGCAGCTTGTTGTCCACGTGCACGAGATGCAGTTTCTCCACGTAGCCGTTGCTGCCCGAGAAGCCCGTCGTTGAGACCGAGTACTCGACCTTCGCCCCTTCGGCTTGGCTCGTCGAGACACGCAGCTTCAGCGGCCAGTGCGGCCAGCTCAGCGCCTTGTTCTCGTGCTCGGGCGGCATCGGCATGATCTCGAGCTGCGTGACCGACTTGGCGCCCTGCCGGAACGAGGTGCCGATGCAGTCCGAGCCCGTGTCGCCGCCGCCGATGACGATGACGTGCTTGTCCTTGGCGCTGATCTCCTTGGCGTCCGTGATGGCGGGCGGCACCTCGCCGGCGACGCGGCGGTTCTGCTGCGGCAGGAAGTCCATGGCGAAGTGGATGCCGTCGAGATCGCGCCCGGGCGACTTCGCGAAGAAGTCGAAGGGCGCTTCCGAGCCGCCGGCCAGCAGCAGCGCGTCGTGCGTGTCGGCGAGCTCCTTCGCCGAGACGGTCTTGCCGACGTTCACGTTGCAATGGAACGTCACGCCCTCGGCTTCCATCTGCTTCACGCGCCGGTCGATGATGCCCTTCTCCATCTTGAAGTCGGGGATGCCGTAGCGCAGGAGGCCGCCGGGCTTGGCGTTCTTCTCGTAGACGTGCACGTCGTGGCCGGCGCGCGCGAGCTGCTGAGCCGCAGCGAGCCCCGCCGGGCCGGACCCGACGATGGCGATGCGCTTGCCGGTCTTCGTTTCCGGCGGCTCGGGCGCGATCCAGCCTTCCTTGAAGCCGCGGTCGGCAATCGCCGCCTCGATCGTCTTGATCGTCACCGGCACGTCATCGATGTTGAGCGTGCAGGCGGCCTCGCACGGCGCCGGGCATACGCGCCCCGTCACCTCGGGGAAGTTGTTGGTCGAATGGAGGTTGCCGGCGGCCTGCTTCCAGTCGCCGTGATAGACGAGGTCGTTCCAGTCCGGGATCTGGTTGTTCACGGGGCAGCCGGTGTGGCAGTAGGGGATGCCGCAGTCCATGCAGCGCGCCGCTTGGACCTTGGCGTCGTCCTCCGACGGCGGCAGCACGAACTCGTGCCAGTGCTTCACGCGCTCGGGCACGGGCGCGTACTTGGCGTCCATCCGCTTGAACTCGAGAAACCCGGTGATCTTGCCCATTCGCGCTTCCTGTCGGGAGCCGGACCGGAGCCAGTTGCGCTCCGGGCCGCAGCCTTCGTCATCATCATTTCACAGAGAGGGGAACGACCTCAAGCCTTGGCTGCCTTGAGGCCGCCGTTGCGCGCTTCGAGCTCTGCGCCCGCGCCCTTTGTCTTCGCCAGATTGGCGAGCGCACGCTTGTATTCGTGCGGCATGATCTTCTTGAACTTGGGCAGCCAGACCGCCCAGTCCGCGAGGATCGCCTGCGCGCGCGCGGAGTTGGTGTAGTGCGCGTGCCGCACGATGAGCGCATGCAGCCGCTCGGCGTCCTTGGTGCTCATGTCGGCCATGACCGTCTCGAGGGCGACCGCCACGTTGCCGTTCTGCTTGGCAAGCGCCGCGAGCGAGCCCGGGTCGGCGGCGATTGCCTCGAGCCCGACCATCTCCTTGTTGAGGCGGGTCTCGAAGTCGCCGTCCTCGTCGAGCACGTAGGCGATGCCGCCCGACATGCCGGCCGCGAAGTTGCGCCCCGTCGGGCCGAGCACGACCACCGCGCCGCCGGTCATGTATTCGCAGCCGTGGTCGCCGGTGCCTTCCACGACCGCGACGGCGCCGGAGTTGCGCACGGCGAAGCGCTCGCCCGCGATGCCGCGGAAATAGCACTCGCCGGCGATGGCGCCGTAGAGCACCGTGTTGCCGACGATGATGCTCTCCTCGGGCTTGATGCTCGAGATGGCGTTCGGGCGCACGATCAGCTTGCCGCCCGAGAGGCCCTTGCCGACGTAGTCGTTGCCCTCGCCGACGAGGTCGAGCGTAACGCCGCGGGCAGCCCAGGCGCCGAAGCTCTGGCCGGCGGTGCCGTTAAGCGTGATCCAGATCGTGTCCTCGGGCAGGCCGGCATGGCCGTAGCGCTTCGCCACCTCGCCCGACAGCATCGCGCCGGTCGAGCGGTCGATGTTGCGGATCGCGAGCTCGGCCTTGACCGGCTTCTTGCTCTCGAGCGCCGGCTTGCACAACCCGATCAGCTTGTTGTCGAGCACCTTGTCGAGGCCGTGGTCCTGCGCCTCGCAGTTGAAGATGGCGACCGACTTCGGGCATGCGCGGCTTGTGGAAGATGCTTCGAGAAGTCGAGGCCCTTCGCCTTCCAGTGCTGGATGGCGCGGTCCTTGTCGAGCACTTCGGTCTGGCCGATCATCTCCTCGAACTTGCGGAAGCCGAGCGCGGCCATCAGCTCGCGCACCTCCTCGGCGACGAAGAAGAAGTAGTTGATCACGTGCTCGGGCTTGCCCTGGAACTTGGCGCGCAGCACCGGGTCCTGCGTGGCGACGCCGACCGGGCAGGTGTTGAGGTGGCACTTGCGCATCATGATGCAGCCGGCCGCGATCAGCGGCGCGGTCGCGAAGCCGAACTCGTCGGCACCGAGCAGCGCGCCGATGACGACGTCGCGCCCCGTGCGCACGCCGCCGTCGACCTGCACGGCGATGCGCCCGCGCAGGCGGTTCAGCACGAGCGTCTGGTGCGTCTCGGCGAGGCCGATCTCCCAGGGCGAGCCCGCGTGCTTGATCGATGTGAGCGGGGAGGCGCCGGTGCCGCCCTCGAAGCCGGAGATCGTCACGTGGTCGGCGCGCGCCTTGGCGACGCCGGCCGCGACCGTGCCGACGCCGACCTCGGAGACGAGCTTCACCGACACCTTGCCCGCCGGGTTGACGTTCTTCAGGTCGAAGATGAGCTGCGCCAGATCCTCGATCGAGTAGATGTCGTGGTGCGGCGGCGGCGAGATGAGGCCGACGCCCGGCGTCGAGTGGCGCACCTTGGCGATCGTCGCGTCGACCTTGTGGCCCGGGAAGCTGGCCGCCCTCGCCGGGCTTGGCGCCCTGCGCCATCTTGATCTGCATCATGTCCGAGTTGACGAGGTACTCGGTCGTCGCGCCGAAGCGGCCCGACGCCACCTGCTTGATGGCCGAGCGCATGGAGTCGCCGTTGGGCAGCGGCTTGAAGCGGTCCGACTCCTCGCCGCCCTCGCCGGTGTTCGACTTGCCGCCGATGCGGTTCATGGCGATGGCGAGCGTGGTGTGCGCCTCGCGGCTGATGGAGCCGTAGCTCATGGCGCCGGTCGAGAAGCGCTTGACGATGGAAGCGGCCGACTCGACCTCCTCGATCGGTACCGGCTTGCGGCCGAGCGACTCCGCCGAGCGGATGCGGAACATGCCGCGCATGGTCATGAGCTGCTCGGACTGGTCGTTGATCTGCTTGGCGAACGAGCGGTACTTGTCGGGCAGGTTGCCGCGCACCGCGTGCTGCAGGTCGGCGACGACGCTGGCGCGCCAGACGTGCGCTTCGCCGCGCACGCGGAAGGTATACTCGCCGCCAACGTCGAGCGCGCTTTCCAGCACCGGCACGTCGCCGAAGGCCGCTTGGTGCCGCTCGACCGTCTCCTGCGCGATCTCGCGCAGGCCGATGCCCTCGATCTGCGTGTGCGTGCCGGTGAAGTACTTCTTGACGAAGCTCGTACGCAGGCCCACCGCGTCGAAGATCTGTGCGCCGCAGTAGGACTGATAGGTCGAGATGCCCATCTTGGCCATGACCTTGAGCATGGCCTTGCCGATGGCCTTGATGTAGCGCTTCTTCACCTCATCGGCGCTGGTCTCCGCGTCGAGGTCGGGGATCATCTGTTCCAGCGTCTCGAAGGCGAGATAGGGGTTGATCGCCTCTGCGCCGTAGCCGGCAAGCGTGCAGAACTGGTGCACCTCGTGCGCCTCGCCCGTCTCCACGACGAGGCCAACGGAGGTGCGCAGGCCCTGCTTGATCAGGTGATGATGCACGGCCGAGGTCGCGAGCAGCGACGGGATCGGGATGCGGTCGCGGCCGACGCCGCGGTCCGACAGGATGATGATGTTGTACTCTTTGGAGCGCACGGCCTCCTCGGCCTCCGCGCACGCGCAGTCGAGCGCCGACGCCATGCCGGACGGGCCCTTATCGGCCGGATAGGTGATGTCGATCGTGATCGATGAGAACTCGTTGTCCTTCACCTCGCCGATCTGGCGCACGCGCTCCAGATCCTCGTTGGTCAGGATCGGCTGATAGACCTCGAGCCGCTTCTGCTTGGACGTGCCTTCCAGGTCGAGGATGTTGGGGCGCGGCCCGATGAACGACACGAGGCTCATGACGAGCTCCTCGCGGATCGAGTCGATCGGCGGGTTCGTCACCTGCGCGAAGTTCTGCTTGAAGTAGGTGTGCAGAAGCTTCGACTTCGACGACAGCGCCGAGATCGGCGTGTCGTTGCCCATGGAGCCGACGGCCTCCTGGCCCGTCTCGGCCATGGGCTTCATCAGGAGCTTCAAGCTCTCCTGCGTGTAGCCGAATGCCTGCTGCAGATCCAAGAGCGCGACGTTCGATTTCTTCGCCGCCGGACGCACCTTCGGCAGCGGCAGGTCGGAGACAAGGATCTGCGTGCGCTTGAGCCAGGTCTCGTACGGATTGCTCGACGAAATCTCGCCCTTCAGCTCGTCGTCCGAGATGATACGACCCTTCTCCAGGTCGATCAGCAGCATCTTGCCGGGCTGCAGCCGCCACTTGCGAACAATGCGCTCCTCCGGCACCGGCAGTACGCCCGCTTCCGAGGACATGACGACGAGGTCGTCCTTGGTCAGGAAGTAGCGTGCAGGCCGCAAGCCGTTGCGGTCGAGCGTGGCGCCGATCTGGCGGCCGTCGGAGAAGGCCATGGCCGCTGGACCGTCCCACGGCTCCATGAGGCAGGCGTGGTACTCGTAGAAGGCGCGCCGCTTGCGGTCCATCTGCGGATTGCCGGCCCACGCTTCCGGGATCAGCATCATCGCCGCGTGCGCGAGGCTGTAGCCGCCCATGACGAGGAACTCGAGGGCGTTGTCGAAGCACGCGGTGTCGGATTGGCCCTCGTAGGAGATGGGCCACAGCTTTTCGATGTCGCCGCCGTACAGCGGCGAGGAGACGGAGGCTTCGCGTGCCGCCATCCAGTTCACGTTGCCGCGCAGCGTGTTGATCTCGCCGTTGTGGGCGACGAAGCGATACGGGTGCGCGAGCTTCCAGGACGGGAAGGTATTGGTCGAGAAGCGCTGGTGCACGAGCGCCATCGCCGAGACGAAGCGCGGATCGGAGAGGTCCTTGTAGTAGGCCTTCACCTGATAGGACAGGAACATGCCCTTGTAGACGAGGGTGCGGCTCGACAGCGACACGGTGTAGTGGCCGATGTCGCGACCCTTGTAGGCCTCCTGGATGGAGTTGGAGACGATCTTGCGCGCCAGATAGAGACGCCGCTCGAAATCGTCCTGGTCGAGGATCGACGATGGGCAGGCGATGAACACCTGGCGGTGCAGCGGCTCGGTCGCGATGACCATCTCCGACATGGAGGAGTTGTCGACCGGCACTGAGCGCCAGCCGAGCAGCTCGAGCCCCTGCTCCTTGATGATGCGCGCCCATATGCGCTCGCAGAGCGCCCGCAGGCGATCGTCGCGCGGCAGAAAGATGTGACCGACGGCGTAGCGGCCGACGGGCGGCAGAGTGAAACCGAGCCCCCGGCATTCCTCCTTGAGGAAGTCGTGCGGTATCTGCACGAGTATGCCGGCGCCGTCGCCGGCGAGCGGATCTGCCCCGACCGCGCCACGATGCTCGAGGTTCTCCAGGATGCGCAGCGCGTCCCTAATGATCGCGTGCGACTTGCGCCCTTTCATGTCCGCGATGAAGCCGACGCCGCAGGCATCGTGCTCATGTGCGGGGTCGTAGAGGCCCTGTGCTTGCGGCACCACGGCGGGCTCGTCGGTCGGCTCTGGGCTCTCGGAAATGTGGCTCGTCATTCTACTCGCGACCTCGGTGCGGGGGCGCTGCGCGTCTCATGCAACCGCCTGCGGCGGCGCCTCTCTTGACCGAATGCGTCGGTCCTCCACTTGGTTCGTCAAATTGGCAGCAAGCAAAGGAGCGCCGCGGAGCGGCCCCCCTTCGCGTCTCCGACCCTGTCGCAATAAAGGACAGGGGTGCTGACCTTTCCGCTGAGCTTCGCAGATTTCAAGGTGCCGCACAAGCGTGATCCTGGCGTGCACCGGTCTGCAGCCGACGCGCCCCGCAGCAAAGGGCGGCCGCCGATTTACACGGCGACCGCCCAAGCTTTCAGCTCAATTTGCGCTTAAAGCGCGCGTCAGGCGGTTGCCTCGAGCTGCTTTGGCTCGGAACCCGAACCGACCGCGATCGTGCGCGGCTTCATGCGCTCGGGCAGATTGCGCACAAGATCGATGTGCAGCAGGCCGTCCTGGAAATCGGCGCCCTTCACCTCGACGTAGTCGGCGAGTTGGAAGCGGCGTTCGAAGGAACGCGCGGCGATGCCGCGATGCAGGAATGTGCGCTCCTTGTCGTCAGGCTTCTTCTGGCCGCTCACGACGAGCGTCGTCTCCTTCACGTCGATCTTGAACTCGTCCTTGTGAAAGCCCGCAACCGCCATCGAAATTCGGTACTCGTTGTCGCCGAGACGCTCGATGTTGTAGGGCGGGTAGCCATCGACGTCATAGCCGCCGACGCTGTCCAGAAGCTGGGCAAGCCGGTCAAAGCCGACGGTCGAACGATAGAGGGGGGCAAAATCGAACTGTCGCATGACATATCCTCCTGATTGAAGCGACATGCTTGGAGGCCCGCCCGAAGGCCGGGCCGATCCGTGCTGGCGCACCCCCTTCGGGGCGTGCGCAGCCATGATTTAAGAGCGCCATTGGCGGCTTCAAGGGCCAGATGCTCAGAATGCGGCGCGCAGTCGAGACGGTTCCAAGTGGCCTTCCTGCAACGGAAAATCGGCTCCCCTTCAGCTTGGGTTCATTTTGGAACCCTCACTCTCCGAGCGCTTTAGGGGCGTAGCGCAAAACCAGCTTTGGGAGTGGTCCACCATGTCAGCATCAGCTCGTCTTGCTGCGGCGTCTGCTGTTGCCGCATCGCTTTTCGCGTTTGCTCCAACCGCCTCTGCTGCCGACCTTTACGAGGACGGCTATGGCCAGGGTCCGGCCCGCTACGATCGCTATGCTCAGCCGCCAGCCGATTTCGAGCCGCCCTATCCGCCCCGTTACGCCGGTGGCGGCCCATGCTTGCCGCGTGAAGCGGTCCGCGACCGGCTTCTCTCGGAAGGCTGGGGCGATTTCCGCGATTTCGAGCCGCGGGGCCGCGTGGTCATGGTGCAAGCGCGGCGCCCCTCAGGACGCCTCTTTGACCTGACGATCGACCGCTGCTCGGGCGAGGTCGTGGACGCCCGGCCCGTGTTCGGTCCCAGGGTTGAGCCCGGCGCCTACGCTTATGGCGGCTACGGCGGTTATGGGTACGGACCGCGCCGTTTCTGGCCGCGTCCCTACTAGGCGCTCCACCAGCTGCCCAACGTGCCCCCCTGACCTGTCGCGGCGCTCGGCTCCCTGTATGATGCCGGGAAAGAGTTGGGTTGCCGCCCGGGGGGAAACAATGGAACTCGTCACGCTCGCAAAAAATCCCGTTCCCAGCGGGGCGACGGTCGGAGCCTTCCGCGGCTATGACGGCGCGGAACTACGCTACGCCCGCTGGGACGCGACGCGCATGCCGAGGCGGGGCACCGTCTGCCTGTTCGGCGGCCGCGCCGAGTTCATCGAGAAATACTTCGAGGTCGTCGCGGATTTGCGCCGCCGGGGCTTCGCCGTGGCGACCATGGATTGGCGCGGTCAAGGAGGCTCGCAGCGCATGCTGGCGAACCCGCGCAAGGGCCATGTCCGCGGCTTTTGGGAGTACGACCGCGATCTGATCCGCTTCATGAAGGACATCGTGCTTCCCGATTGCCCGCCCCCCTTCATCGGGCTTGCCCATTCGATGGGCGGCAACATCCTCCTTCGCAACGCCACCATGCCGGGCTTGTGGTTTGAGCGCATCGTGCTGGTGGCGCCGATGATCTCGATCCACGAGAGCATCCTCGGCCCCCGGCCCTGGCATGCGCGCGCCTACGCCGAGCTGAGCTCGCTGCTCGGCATGTCGACCGCCTACGTCGTGGGCGGCACGGACCGCCTGGAATCGAGCTATCCGTTCGAAGACAACACGCTGACCTGCGATCGGGAGCGCTGGTCGCGCACCAAGGCGGTGCTCGATATCGCGCCCGACCTCGGCCTTGGCTCGCCCACGATCGGCTGGCTCAGGTCGGCGCTGCGCTCCTGCGCGCGCATCTCGCAGCCCGATTATCCGGCGAAGATCCATGTGCCGCTGCTGATCTTTGCCGCGAGCGACGACACGGTGGTGTCTACGCCGGCGATCGAGGCCTTCACGGTGCAGGTGAAGGTCGCCTCCTGCATCCTGATGCCGAACGCGCGCCACGAGATCCTACAAGAGACGGACGCCGTGCGCACGCGCTTCTGGGCGGCGTTCGATGCCTACCTCGGGGTCGACGCCAAGGTGGCCTGAAGGCCTCTCAACCGGTCACTTCGCGAGGATGGCGAGGGCTTGCTCATGCAGGCGTGGGTCGCCGGCGGCGACGATGCGGCCGCCTTCGATCGCGGGTCTGCCCTCCCAGGTTGAGATGCGCCCGCCGGCCCGCTCGATGATGGGAATGAGTGCCACCACGTCGTGTGTTTTCAGACCAGCTTCCACGACGAGATCGACGAATCCGGCGGCGAGCAGGCAGTAGCCGTAGCAGTCGCCGCCATAGCGGGTCATGCGCACGCGCGTGGCGAGGCGAGCGAAGGCGTCGGCCTCCCGGCCCTTGGCGAAGAGATCGGGATGCGTTGTCGTCAGCGTCGCCTCGGCGAGGCTCGCGCAGGCGCGCGTCTGCAGGCGCCGTGGCCTGGCGCTGCCGTTGCGAAAGTGAGCCCCCGTGGCCCCCGACCAGAAGCGCTCGCCTGTGAACGGCTGATCCATGAGGCCGAGGATAGCCTCCTCGCCGTCGAGCAGTCCGATGAGCGTGCCCCACATGGGCGAGCCCATGATGAAGGCGCGGGTGCCGTCGATCGGGTCGATCACCCAGCGGAATCGGGAGCCCTCGCCGGCCGACCCGAGCTCCTCGCCGACGAGACCGTGCTCGGGCCAGCGCTTCCCGAGCGCCCGGCGGATCGCCCGCTCGGCTGCACGGTCGGCCTCGGTGACGGGATCGAAGGCGCCCTTCGTCCCCTTGTTGGCAACCGCAAGCGGTTTGCGGAAAAAGGGGCGGATGACGGTGCCGGAGATGTCCGCGAGCGAGTGGGCAAAGTCGAGCAGGGACTTGAAGCTCGGGTCGCCGCGGTTCGTCACAGTATCGCTACCTTGTTACGTGCCGTGTTAAGTGGATCTGCGCAGTAAATGTCGCCATGCACCGAGATGAATCTGACATGTCGACTGATCACGATTGACATATTCCATCGCATTACGTGATAAAACGGCCGCTTCCTGTTGCCCTGCAGTTACACATCCACTGACTTTGCACGAACTCGCGCGCCGTTAACTTGCCGTTGTGAGCGAACAGCGTCATATGTTGAATGCGCGGTGGGCTGACGATCTTACCACCCACCGCTGCCCACTTTGGGCGTTTCCTCCCTAGACTTGGGCCGTTCGGCGAACGAACGGCCTTTTTTCGTCCGAGGAAGCCTAGCCCCGCAAAGCCGACCTTTCCCAGCCCTTCCATTCCGTAAGTGCAGCTCTGCGAAAATTGCATTTGAAAATGGTGCAATGCACCCGTAAGTTTTGCGGTGCGACATCACGGGCTGGGCTCGTGACGTCGTAGCCCTCCTTGGGCGTTTCCTCCCTAGACTTGGGCCGTTCGTGACCCGAACGGCCCTTTTTCTTTGCCTAATCGCCTGCGGCCTGCCTCTTCGGGATGCGCGCCGACGATGCGCTGGGCACTTGCCGTATCAGCAACCGATGGTTCGTACTGCTTGATGAGGCGCCGACTCTCGCGCCGCAGCATGAATTATCCGCATAGCTCGGCAGTTGGGACGGATCAATCGAGGTTTCTCATTCCGCCGCCGCGCGCCGCTGCGAGCAGCAGCGGGAGCTCGTTGAACAACGGGCCGGCGAGGCTTTGCAGGTCGCGCTGCAGTTCGGCAAAGCCGCCGGTGGGCCGCAGCACCTGCTCGTTGAGATAAAGCCCGCGGTTAATCTCGATTTGCACCGCGTGCACGTCGCGCGCCGGGCGTCCGTAGTGCTCGGTGATATAGCCGCCCGCATACGGGCGGTTCATCTGCACCTCGTAGCCGAGCGCCGTCAGCGCGTCCTTCAGGAAGCGCGTGATCTTGCAATCGGCGGACGCGCCGAAGCGATCGCCGAGCACGATGTCGGGCCGCGGACCGCCCGCAGGAGCCATGGAGGCCGACGGCATCGAATGGCAGTCGATGAGAATGGCGTAGCCGAAGCGCGCGCGCGTTGTTTCGCACAGTTCGGCAAGCGCGGCGTGGAAGGGGATGTAGAGCTGCTCCACGCGGTCGATGCCCGACGCCAACGGCAACTTCGCGCGGTAGATCTCCTCCCCGTCGGCAACAATGCGCGCGATCGTGCCAAGGCCGCCGGCGACGCGCACCGACTGCGTGTTGGCGTAGTCAGGCAGCGCCTCGATGAACAGCTCGGGGTCGAGCTCGTAGGGCTCGCGGTTAACGTCGAGATAGGCGCGCGGGAAGCGTGCCGCGATCAGCGGAGCGCCTTCCCTCGCCACGGGCAGGAACAGGTCGTCGACGAAGCAATCCTCGCTTTTGCGCAAGGACAGCGGGCTCAAGCGCGACTGCTCGAGGAACGACCTCGGGTAGACGCGGCCTGAATGCGGTGAGCACAACACGAACGGCGCAACCTGCGGTCCGGGCAGAGCTGATCTCGAAGCCGGGGATCAGCTCGGGTGGGATCGAGGGTCGGTCGCGCAGAGGCATGCTTCTTGCTGTCTCGCGTGTAAGGTCTTCAACTGCGGCTCGCCGATGGGCTGGCGGTGAAGAGGCCAGATCGTGACTCGCCGCGGAGTACGGGAGACCCAGGGACAATGCGTCTCAACATGTGGCACACGTGGCCCCTTGCTCACTGTGCCAACCTGACCTCAATATGTCCACGGGCACAGGGGCATGTTGCAGGCCTCACTCGTGGACAATTCGCTATTGTCCGGCGCGAGAGGCGACTGGCTTCACCTTCCGTTTACCATGCCGATACCACAGTCGTGGCGAAGGGAACTCCGATCATAGCAACGCGTGTGCAGAGTATCCGTGCATGACCGTAAAGCCGTCTCGCGTGACCGTTACCCGCATTTTGCTGGCCGAGGACGACGAGTCCATGCGCGGATTCCTCGTGCGGGCGCTCGAGAAGGCGGGCCACGACGTCATCGCCTTCGCCAACGGCGAGGAGGCCTATGAGCGCCTCAAGACCGAGCCGTTCACGCTGCTGCTCACCGATATCGTCATGCCGAAGATGGACGGCATCGAGCTGGCCCGCCGTGCCAGCGAGCTCGACCCCGACCTCAAGATCATGTTCATCACCGGCTTTGCGGCGGTAATCCTCAACAACGACATCGCGGCCCCCAAGGACGCCCGTGTCCTGTCGAAGCCCTTCCACCTCAAGGATTTGGTCCGCGAGGTCGACCGCCTGCTCGCCGCCTGAACAAGACGGTTGACCGGGGTGCGGGTCTGCCCCTAGAACCACGCCCTCTGGGGGCGCGTAGCTCAGCGGTAGAGCACTACGTTGACATCGTAGGGGTCACAGGTTCGATCCCTGTCGCGCCCACCATAAATTAGCAGGCCATCGGTGTTGAGATGAAAGTCAGAAATTCGCTGAAGTCGCTGCGCTCGCGCCACCGCGCCAATCGCCTGGTGCGCCGCAAGGGTCGCGTTTACGTGATCAACAAGGTGCAGAAGCGCTTCAAGGCACGCCAGGGCTGAGCCCAGGCTGAGCCCAGTCGGGCTTTGTGCGGCCAAGATTTTGCCTGCTTTGACGCCTTCGGCCCGCCATCCTATGTTTTGGGGATGCGCAACGAGCACGCCTTGGCCGCAGCGGCGGCAGCCTTCCTCCTCGCCAGCCTACTGATTACGGGCGCGACGGCCCAGGACGCGCGGACGCCTCCGCGCATCGGCAACGGGGCCGATCCAGGCATCATCACCGGTCCCGTGCCGAACGACCCGGAGGCGCCCGGGCCGCGCTCCGGCGTTCCCGACATCCCCGACCTCCAATCGCCAGATCCCCAGGCGGACGACGGCGGCAGCGATCCGCGGCCGTCCGATCAGGCATTGCCGGGTCCCGAAACGCCCGCTCCCCAAGCACCAGGTCCAAAAGCCCCGGGGCCCGCGGCGAAAAAGAAAGCCGCCGAAGCCGCGCCCAAAGACAAGGAGGCGATGCTGACCGAGCTCTACGCGCATCTTGCGAAAGCGCCCGACGCCGACCAGGCAGCCGAGATATCCAAGACCATCGAGGGGCTGTGGCTGCACTCGGGCAGCGACACGATCGGCGTGCTCATGCGCCGCGGCCTGAAGGCGGTCAACGAGCAGCGCAACGACCTCGCGCTCAAGATGTTCGATGCCGTCGTCGAGCTTGCGCCCGACTATGCGGAGGGCTGGAGCCGCCGCGCCTACGTCTACTACCTGCAGAGCGACACCGAGCATGCCGTCGGCGACTTGCGCCGCGCGCTGGCACTCGACCCCAATCACTTCAAGGCGCTCGACGGGCTCGCCCGCATTCTCCGCGACAGCGGACAGAAGAAGAGCGCGCTGCGCGCCTACCAGCAGCTCCTGCGCATCAACCCCTTCGCGGATGGGGCAAAGGAGGCAGAGAGCGCGCTTTCGGTCGAGGTCGAGGGCCAAGGCATTTAGGATTGAGCCGTCCTCGGCCCCTTTGGCCGTGAGCGACAGTCTCAGTGCAGCTCGGCCGTTGGGGCGCCGTTCTCGTCCACGAACGCGATGCGGATCATGTTGGTCGCGCCGGGTGAGCCGAGCGGGATGCCGGCCGTGATGAGGATGCCGTCGCGCGCCTTCACGAAACCCTCATCGAAGGCGATACGGCACGCCTTGCTGACCATGTCCGTCAGGTTTGCCGGGTCCGCGGTCATCACCGACTGGACGCCCCAGGCAAGCGAAAGCCGCCGCGCCGTTGCCTCGACGGGGGTCAGCCCGATGATGGGCAGGCCCGGGCGCTCGCGCGTCACGCGCAGTGCGGTCGAGCCGGTCGCCGTGTAGCAGACGATGGCCGCGAGCTTGACCGTGTCGGCGATGGCGTGCGCGGCGGCGGCAATGGCATCGGCGCCGGTCGGCTGCGGCGTCGTGGTCGTAGCGTGCAGGATGGCGTCGTAGCTCGGGTCCGCCTCCACTTCGATGGCGATGCGGTCGACCATCTGGATCGCCTCCAGCGGGAACTGCCCGATCGCGGATTCCGCCGACAGCATCACCGCGTCGGCGCCGTCGAACACTGCGGTCGCGACGTCGGACACCTCGGCGCGCGTCGGCACGGGGGAGGAGATCATGCTTTCGAGCATCTGCGTCGCGACCACCACCGGCTTGCCGGCGGCGCGCGCCTTGCGCGTGATCTTCTTCTGCAGGCCCGGCACCCGCTCGACCGGGATCTCCACTCCGAGGTCGCCGCGCGCGACCATGATCCCGTCGGAGGCGCCGATGATGGCGTCGAGATCGGTGATAGCCGACGGCTTCTCGATCTTTGCGAGGATCGCCGCGCGATCGCCGACGAGCTTGCGCACGTCGTGCACGTCGGCTCCACGCTGCAGGAACGACAGCGCGATCCAGTCGACGCCGATCTTTAAGAGGTGCGCGAGGTCAGCGCGGTCTTTGGTCGTGAGCGGGCCGACGGGCAGAAGCGTGTCGGGCAGGCTGATGCCCTTGCGGCTCGAGAGCGCGCCTCCGACGAGCACCTCGGCCGCAATGCTGTTGGCGGTGGCCTCGATGACACGCATGCGGATCTTGCCGTCGTCGAGCAGAAGCGCGTGACCGGGCGCCACCGCCGAAAAGATCTGCGGGTGCGGCAGGTGCACGGCGTCGTTGCTGCCGGGCCTCTCGTCGCGCTCGAAGCGGAAAATAGAGCCGTCGTTGACGAATACGCGGCCGCCGTGAAAGTCGCCGACGCGGAACTTCGGGCCTTGCAAGTCACCGAGGATGCCGATTGGGTGGCGGTGGCGCTTCGCCACCCAGCGGACGGAGTTCTGCAGAGCCCGCGCGGTCTCGTGCGAGGAGTGGCTCATGTTGATGCGGAACACGTCGACGCCGGCGAGAAACAGGCGTTCGATCATCTCCGTTGCGGACGAGGCTGGGCCCAAGGTCGCAACCACCTTGACCCGTCTGTTACGTCTCATTTCTCGGCCGCCCCGTGATCCTGCTCCGGATCGGTGAGGCGGATGGTCCACTCCTGCGACTCGCCGGTGTCCACCTCGAAGAATCCGGTGCGCTTATAGCCGCGCTGGGGACAGTCTTGAACACCCCGGATGGCGAACGATCGGTCGGCAGTGCACATGAAGTTCTTTCCGGCCCACTCACCCCCGCGGTCGTAGTCGAGGGCGTGGACATAGATGAAGCGGCTTGGAACCGCACCCTTTAGCAGGGTCTCGCAGGTTTGCGAGGCAATATTCCACCAGCCCTCGGTCGCCCAGCCCGTCTGGTCGCGGTAGCCGACGGCGACGCCGATGCGGCTCGAGGTCGAATTGCACAGCTTGAGATCGGCGCGAGCGGCGCCTGCGGTAGCCACCGCCATCATCAGGAGTGCCCCGGCAGAGGCAAGTTGCCCCATGCCGCGCCAAAGCCGGTCTCCTCGCTCGGGCTCCACGGCATCAGCTCCGCGGCTTTTTCGCGCGCAGCGAGAGCGACGATCGAGGCGTTATCGACATGAGGTGGGGCGGGCCCGACAGGAGTGCGCTAACGGCAACCCGAGGGCGGCCGGATGAGCGGTTGTTTTCCAGGAAGTTGGCGGCATTGAGATTGCCCTATTGAGGTTGCCTTGGCGTTTTGGCCAAGGAGCAGAGCGGGCAGGGCATTTTCCGCAAGGTCAGCCGCAAGTCGGCGCCGGTGGCGGCATCAGAAATCCCCCGATTTCTTCCCTGCGTGGTTTGCGCAATTGTCCCCAGACCGTCAAGTCGCCGCACCGACGCGGGTGGTTTTCGCTGGTTCGCGAAGCTATATTCGAACGCATGCCAGACGCCGCCCGGCGCGAAACCTCTCCCCTCGCTGCGCCCGAAATCACCGACAGCTATGAGATCATTCCCGGCCGCAGCGATGCCGGGCTGATCCTCATCTGCGATCACGCGGTCAACGCGCTTCCTGGCGCCTACGGAACCCTGGGCCTCGAGCGCAGAGAGCTCGAGCGCCACATCGCCTACGACATCGGCGCGTTGGGCGTAACGAAGGGGATTGCGCAGGCGCTCGGCGTGCCGGCCATCTCGACGCGTTTTTCTCGGCTGCTGATCGATCCCAACCGCGGCCTCGACGATCCGACGCTGATCATGCGCATCTCGGACGGCGCCGTTGTGCCCGGCAACCGCCACCTCGACGAGGTGGAGCGGGAAAAGCGGGTGCGCGCCTACTACGAGCCCTATCACCTCGCGATCGACACGATGATCGAGACGTGCACGGCGGCCGGTGTGCCGCCCGTGCTGCTCTCGATCCACAGCTTCACCGACAATTGGAAAGGCGTGCCGCGCCCCTGGGACGCCGCGATCCTGTGGGACCGCGACCATCGCTTCGCCTTGCCCATGCTGGAGGCGCTGCGCGCCGAGCGCGGCGTGGTCGTCGGCGAGAACGAGCCCTACGATGGCAAGCTCGCGGGCGACTGCATGTGGCAGCACGGCACGCGGCGCGGGCTCGCGCACACGATCATCGAGGTGCGCCAGGATCTGATCCGCACGCCTGAGGGGCAAAAAGCGTGGGCGCAGCGGATCGCCAATGCCGCGAGAGCGATTCTCGGACGCGCCGATCTGCGTGATGGGCTGCACAGCGTGCACTATTTCGGCTCGCACACGGATGCCGAGGGGGCGCCCCCGTTCACGGCGCTTGCGGCCAAGAGCGCCTGACAATCAGCTCTTTTGCCGAAAACCGCGATATCGAGGGGCTTTGCGGGCGCATCCGCAAGAATCCTCTGGATCGCTTGGGCGTTCGCCTTGAAGCGCCCCCGCGGCGCCGCTAGCGTCCCTCACAAGTTCCATCACAGCGGGGAGAGACGGATGACGACGCTACAGGCTTCGGCGCAAAAGCAATTGCGCCAGCTCGTCGAACAGATCGAACGCTTGGAGGAGGAGAAGAAAGCGCTTGCTGGCGACCTGCGCGACAAGTTCCTCGAGGCGAAGGCCATGGGCTTCGACGTGAAAGTGCTGCGCCAGATCGTGCGCCTGCGCAAAAAGAGCGAGACCGAGCGGACGGAGGAGGACGCCATCCTCGAGGTCTACATGCACGCGCTCGGCATGCTTGCCGACGCACCGAAGGAATCGATGATCGCCGCGGAGTGACGTGGACCAGCATCGCCCGTCCAGGCGGAAGTGAGGAGGGCGCCCCGTCCGATTCGGCGCTCGGCCGAGGCGCCCACGGCTAGAGGAGGGGGTTAACCCAACCTCGCCGGTTCGGCATAGCGAGGAGCGCGGGATCAAGATCCGCACTACGGCTCGCCGAGAGTAGCTTGGTAGCTCGCATGTAGACACGGGGGGTGCATAAGTTCTAATCGTTTTATGTTGGTCGTGAGATCAGAGTTTCTTATGCCTCCACACGTGACGCTGAAGCAGCTCCGCTATTTCGACGCGTTGGCCCGCGAGCAACATTTCGGCCGCGCAGCGGAGACCTGCGCGGTGACGCAGCCCGCCCTTTCCATGCAGATCCACGAGCTCGAAGAGCAGCTCGGCCTCATCCTCGTCGAGCGCACGCGCGCCGGTGTGCTGCTGTCGGACAAGGGGCGCGAGATCGCCGAGCGTGCCGCCCGCATTCTCGGCGACGTGCGCGAGATGATCGAGTTCGCACAGCACGCCAACGAGCTTCTCGCGGGCTCGTTGCGCCTGGGCGTCATCCCATCGATCGCACCCTACATGCTGCCGCCGCTGCTGCCGCTTCTGCGCGAGAGCTATCCGGAACTTGAGCTGCACGTGCGCGAGACGCAGACGCTGCCCCTGACGCACGAGCTGATCGAGGGCAAGCTCGACGTGCTCCTCCTGGCGCTGCCGATCGCGCATCCCGAGATCGAGACGCTGTCGCTGTTCGACGACCGCTTCCTGCTGGCGTTGCCCGCCGCGCGCCGCTTAAGCGCGCGCGTGCGAGCCACCAAGGACCTCGTCGAGCACGAGCGCCTTCTCCTGCTGGAGGAAGGCCACTGCCTGCGCGACCAGGCGCTCACCTATTGCAACCTGCAGCAGGTCTCGTCCGTCAATACCTTCGGCGTCTCGAGCCTGTCGACCATCGTGGAGATGGTGGCCGCGGGCTACGGCATCACGCTGTTGCCGGAGATGTGCCTCAACGTGGAGGCGCGGGGCCGCGAGATCGGGCTGACCCGCTTCGTCGAGCCGGAGCCGCACCGCACGGTCGGGCTCGCATGGCGGGCGACCTCGCCGCGGTCGGCCGACTATCGCGAGCTGGGGCGGCTGATCAAGGTCGCATGGTCTAAGGGCTGCGTGCCGCCGGGGCGCAAGAACCCCCGCCACAGGCATCCGCTCACCGCTCGGTCGTCTTGACGGCGTGCGAGACAAGACCCTCGGGAGCAGGGCCGGCAGGTGCAACGGTCGAGCGTCGGCTTGGGCCGAGCGATGAAGCATCGACGGCTTCGCCGCGGAACTGCTGGGCTCCTGCCACCTCCGCCGACTGCTCGCCCGGCCGCAGGTGCAGCGGCAGAACGACAGGGCGATCGTCGAGCAACTCGAGCGTTCGCGCGATGTCGGGGTGCACGAGCTTCACGAGCGCGGCATCGTCGGCAGAAGGAGATTCCGTCAGCAACGGCGCAATCGGGAACGGCCGATACGAGACCTCGTCCGGGTGGTCGTCGTCGAACTCGGGCGCGGGGGCCCAGCCGTCGTTGACGCCGGCTGCGGCTGTCACCGGAGGCGCTGGTACGCTTGCCGGCTTTGGCGCCGCTTCGAGCGAGGCCACGCGCACGGCGCCTTTTGGCGGCGCTGCATCGTCTTTGACGGTCGGGTGGAGCGTGGGCATGGCGCTGGCGGACGCGGTCACGAGCCGGTCGAGCCCGACGCGGTCGGCGGCAGGCGGATGCTCCTGAGGAGCAACGGTCGATTTGAGCGAGGCGAGCGTAACAAGCGCGTTGAGCGCGCCGCGGTCGGTATCCGAGGGTGGGGCGGCTTCCGCGGCAGGCGGGCGTGGTGAGTGCCGCTGCTGCGGCGCGCTGGTCAACTGCGGCTCGGCGGGGGCAGTCGGAACAATCGCGGCGACGCGAACACCGCGGGGCTTCGCCAGCTGCGGCTCCGGCGCCGCGATCGGCGGCGATGAGGCGTCCGCGATCTCGACCGCCGGCTTCGGGTGGTTGTGGAGATCGAAGAAGGCTGTGATCTCGGTCGCCGCATCCTTATGGCGCTCTTGCGCGCGGCGCACGTCGTCCTTGGTGATGGAATCGCCGTCGTCAGGCTTGTGCTTGGTCTCTCCGTTGGGGAACAGCAGAGCGAGCTCGTAGCGCGGCAGGCGCGGCCAGGCGCGTACGGGGCCGGTATCGACGTGCACGAACGGCGTTCCCGACGTCGGGTAGTAGCCCACGCCGCCGACCTCGCGGATCAATGCGGAATAGCGCATCTGCTTCAGGGGCACGTCGGGAAACACGGCGTCGATCGCCTTGCCCGTGATGTGTTGGCTCTGCTTGGCCTGTCCGCCGACAGTGCGGCGGAGCATCTCGTTCGTCTTCTCCGAGCGATAGCCGCAGATAATGTCGATCGGAACCTTGCTGCCGAGTTCGGTGTGCATCTCCCAGAGGAGATCGATGGTCCTCGGATCCATCTCGGTCGACTTGTTCTCGCGCCAGTCGCGCAGGAACCAGTTGAGCTTCTTCAGGGCTTCCGGGTCGTACTTGCCGTCTTTCTTGTAGGTGATGGTGATGGTCTCATCCGTGTGGATGTGATGCATCGAGATCGTGCGCGTGTTGCCGAACGTGGCGACAACCTGCGGCGCGCCCGCGCTCATCCCCAACAATGCGGCAGCCAAGCCCGCGAGGAGCCCACGTTTACGCGATACCAATGTGCACCCCGTGTCCTGACCGACGCTCGCGGACCGCTCGGCTTGGCGAGCGTCCCTCAATGCGACCGGCATTCACGTTTCCCTCAGGGTTAATCTCGAACCCTTAACGGTTGGTAACGATTGAATGCGGGCAGAAATGGGCTCGCGCGCGGCCATATCGCGGCGGTGCAGGCATCGCCGGTGCAACTCGCCATATAGGTTAAGATTTGCGGGCGGAGAGCCTAAGTCAGAAGCCGCCGCCGAGCGCCGTCGTGAAGAAGTCGTTGATGCTCTTTATGGGGTTGCCCGAGGCATAGGACACGCTTTCGGGCGTCTGCGGCGGGGCGAGGTGGTTCGGCCCCTTGGCGATCTGGCTCCACTGGCCTTGCAGCGCCTGCGTGATGCGTTTCTCGTGACCGTACACGTCGCGAGCGGTCTGCAGTTCGCCTTTCTCGTCGACCCAAGCGGTCAGATAGGTGATGTGCACGCCTATCTTCTTGTCGATCGGCACCTCGTTGTTGTCGGGGCCAGTGGCGAGCAGCTCGGCGATCTTGGCCGCGTCCCAACCCTTGTCCTCGTAGAGCAGGATCTCGGCCATGCGGCGCGGATTGCGCACGCGCATGCAGCCGTGGCTGAACGGCCGGCTTGCCTCGTCGAACAGGGCCTTCGTCGGGGTGTCGTGCATGTAGACGGTGTGCTTGTTGGGGAAGGCGAACTTCAACTCGCCCAGCACGTTGCTTCCGCCCGGCGGCTGATAGATGTCGTACTTGCGGATATCGACCGAGCTCCAATCGACGCTCGACGGATCGACCTCGCGGCCGTTCTGCGACAGACGCAGCCCCTGGCGGCTGAAGTATGTGCCCCCGCGTGCGAGGCTCGGCCACAGCTCCACCACCTTGATCGACTCCGGCACGTTCCAGCGCGGCTTGAAGATGATGGTCTTCATCGTCTCGGAGAACACCGGCGTCTGCTTGTCGGGGAGGCCCGTGATGACGCGCTCGGTATGGATGACGGCGCCGTTCTTGACGATGCGCAGCGTGAACTCGGGGATGTTGACCGTCACGTAGAGCTCGCCGAGGTCGTCGGGCATCCACCGCAGCTCCTCCATGTTGGCGAGGATCTTCTGCGGGCTGAGGACGTCCACGTCGTTTAGAGCCGCGCGCGTCGCGTTGCCGACGATGCCGTCGGGCCGCATAGCCGTGCTCCTTCTGGAAGGCCATGACTGCGGCCTTCAGCCCGTCATCGTAGAAGGTCTCGTCGACTGGCTTGTCGGTGGCGGCCGGCAGCGGCACTTGCAAGCGCTTGCGCAGCAGGGAGACCTGCGCATCACGCTTCCCGGGCGTGATGTGGCCGCCGTCACGGTCGGTGTCGCGGCCCCGGCGCGCAGCTCGAGATACTTCTGGCGCAGCTTCTCGAACTGCGGATGCTTCGGATGCAGGCTACGCAAATAGGCGTCGGGCTCGCCGGCCGCCGCGAGCTTCTCGACCACATCCTTGGCATCGATGAGCTGCGGCTTGCGATCGAGGTAGGAGCTGAGCTGGGTTGCCGGATCCGTGATGCGGCCCCCGCGCGCATAGCGCGCATACTTCAGATGCCGTAAGCGACAAAGTCACCTCGGCGTCAGCGAGCGCGTCCACGCTCGGGGCGGCGGCGACCGTCGGAACGGCAAAGTCCTTGGCCTCGAGGCCCCAATCGTCGGCCTTGCCGACCTCGGCGACAATGGCCGCGGCCTTGGCGTTCAGCGCGCCGTTGGAGATCCACAGCGGCGCGTCGATGCGCGTCGCGTAAAACGCTACCAGCGCGGCGCGGTCCCGTGCGTCGCCGTCATCGCGGCGCAACTTGGTGGCAGCCGACAGCTTCTGCTGTAGCGCTATGCCAAGCGCATCCTGAGGTGCCGGTGAGGGCGCAACGGGAGGAGCGGCGGCCGGAAGCGTCTCGGCGGCGGCAACGCGCGGCGGCGGAGCGGGCTTCTTCGCCTCGGCAACCGCCACGAAACCGGTGCTCGAAGCGAGACCGAGAGCCAGCACACACCAACGCAACATACGGATACTCCACGCTTGCAGGGTCGGCACGCTATCCGAGCAACGATGTTGCTGCCACCGCAGGCATCGGTCGTGACCGTTCGTGACAGCAACCTGCAAGAGGACTGTTGCGCAATTGCGACGGGCCGTGTCTGCGATCCTGGAATTCGACCCTCTGAAACGAAAACGCCGCGCCACCCGTGGGTGACGCGGCGTATTTCGGTCCGGCAGCTAGGCGCGGTCTCAGGCGCGGGGCTCCAGCCCGTACTCGTGCATCTTGCGGTAGAGCGTCGAGCGGCCGATCTTCAGGCGCTTGGCGACCTCGGTCATGTGTCCGCGGTAGCGGCCGAGCGCCAGGCGGATCATGTCGGCCTCGATGTCCTCGAGCGAGCGGATCTCGCCGTGGTCGGTGACGGCCGGGATGCCGAGCGAGCTGTCGCCGCTGCAGCCCGGACCTCCACCGTCTTCGGGATCGTGTCCTCGGCACCGAGCATCGCCGGCCCGGTGAAGGCCGTCTGCGTCGGGGCGGGTGCCGGCGGCGGCTGCGCCACGTCGTAACCATCGACGTGGGCCGCGATCTGCGGGAACTCGGCGACGGTGAGCTCGGGGCCCGTCGGCCAGCACGACGGCGCGGAACATGGCGTTCTCGAGCTGGCGCACGTTGCCGGGCCAGGAGTAGCTCGTCGAGCAGCTCCAGCGCGTCCTCGCTGATGCCGTTGACGCGCTTGCCTTCCTCGGCGGCGAAGCGCGCCAGGAAGTGGCTGGCGAGCTCCGGCACGTCCTCGAGGCGCTCGCGCAGCGGCGGCACCCAGATCGGGAAGACGTTCAGGCGGTAGTAGAGGTCCTCGCGGAACTTGCCGTCCTTGACCAGCTGGATCATGTCGCGGTTGGTCGCCGAGATCAGGCGGAAGTCGACCTTGACGGGCCTCTTCGCGCCGACCGGATCGATCTCGCCCTCCTGCAGCGCGCGCAGCAGCTTGACCTGCGCGTCGAGCGGCAGCTCGCCGATCTCGTCGAGGAACAGCGTGCCGCCGTCGGCCTCCTGGAACTTGCCGATGCGCTTGTCGACGGCGCCGGTGAACGAGCCCTTCTCGTGGCCGAACAGGATGCTCTCGACCAGGTTCTCGGGGATGGCGCCGCAGTTGACGGTGACGAAGGGCTTGGCGTTGCGGTCGCTCTCGCCCTGGATGGCGCGCGCGATCAGCTCCTTGCCGACGCCGCTCTCGCCCTCGATCAGCACGGGGATGTTGGAGCGGCGGCGCGGTGTCCGAGCGAGATGACGCGCTGCATGGCCTCGCCGCGGACGATGAGGTCGCCGAAGGTGAGCGTGCCCTCGGCCTTCTTCTTGATGCGGGCGATCTCGCCCTGCAGGGCCTCGATCTTGAGCGCGCTGTTGATCGACACCTCGAGACGCTCGGGCGAGGTCGGCTTGACGACGAAGTCGACCGCGCCGAGCGCGCATGGCGGTGATGGCGGCGTCGATCGAGCCGTGCGCCGTCTGCACGATGATCGGCGGAGTCCCGGCCTGCCGTCAGGCGCTCGAGCACCTCCATGCCGTCGATGCCGGGCATGACGAGGTCGAGCAGGACGAGGGCGATGGCCGCGCGGTCGGGACCCTCGAGGATCTGCAGGGCCTGCTCGCCGCCCTGGGCGGTGCTGGGTCTCGAAACCGAGACGCTTGATGGTTTCTTCGAGGATGCGACGCTGGGCAGGATCGTCGTCGACGATCAGGAACGAGCTTGGCCATGTGGCACTCGAACTCAACACGACTTGGTACAAGGCCGTGCCCGGGGAATCGGCCGAGTGTCCCGACATCGGACAGCTCGTCACCGGCCACTCACTACTTCGGCGAGATTGCCCGACAAGGGTAAACAAGTCGTTTCGGTTGGCCTCGGTTGAGCCTTTTTTGCGGGCGTCAGCCCCGCTGGCTTCACTTGGCGCCGGCCCCGCGCAAATGGGCGCCAAATCCTTAAGCTACCGGAGCATCCCGAGCGCCCATGACGTGCGCCGCTCTTCGCCTATGCCGCCTGTCCGCTCGCCGGCGGACGCGCGCAGCGGAGCGGCGGCGCGGTGCCGCTCGGCGAGCTTCCGGAATGGGACCTTTCCGATCTCTATGCGGCCCCCGACGCACCGGAGGTCGCACGCGACATCGAAACGGCCGCGCACGAGGCCGCCCGCATGAAGGCGCTACCAAGGCAAGCTCGCCGCGCTCGCCGCCGACGGGGCCCGGCTCGCCGAAGCCGTCGCGGCCTACGAGCGTCTCTCCGACCTCATGGGCAAGCTCGGCTCCTACGCCGGCCTCCTTTACGCCGCCGACCAGTCCGACGCCGAGCGCGCCAAGTTCTACGGCGACATGTCGGACAAGCTCACCGCCATCTCGACCGACCTCATCTTCTTCGAGCTCGAGCTCAACCAGATCGACGAGGCGGCGCTCGCCCGCGCCCTCGAGGCCCCGCGCCTCGCGCGCTACAAGCCCTGGTTCGACGACTTGCGCAAGGAGAAGCCCTACCAGCTCGACGAGCAGCTCGAGCAACTCTTCCACGAGAAGGGCCAGACCGCGCGCGGCGCCTGGAGCCGGCTCTTCAACGAGACCATGTCGGCGCTGCGCTTCGAGGTCGCCGGAGAGCCGGCGCCCTCTGGCCTCGAGGCGACGCTCAACCTGCTCTCCGATCCCGCCGAGCCACGACGCCAGGCGGCCGCCGAGGCGCTCGCCAAGGTCTTCAAGGACAACGTCCGCCTCTTCACGCTGATCACCAACACGCTCGCCAAGGACAAGGAGATCTCCGACCGCTGGCGCGGCTTCAAGGACGTCGCCGGCGAGCCGCCACCTCGCCAACCGGGTCGAGGCCCCCGTGGTCGACGCGCTGGTCACGAGCGTGCGCGCGGCCTACCCGCGTCTGTCGCACCGCTACTACGCCATGAAGGCGCGCTGGCTCGGCATGGACAGGCTCTCCCATTGGGACCGCAACGCGCCGCTACCGGAGAAGCCCGAGCGCGTCTTCTCCTGGGCGGAGGCGCAGAGAATGGTGCTTTCGGCCTACGGCGCCTTCGCTCCCGACATGGCGGCGATCGCCGGCGGAGTTCTTCGACAAGGGCTGGATCGACGCCTCGATCCGGCCCGGC
>CAWFOR010000007.1:0-11931 GCA_963817485.1 uncultured Alphaproteobacteria bacterium
TAATCGATCCTTCTGCTTGATGCATTCCCCGCGTAGAGTGGCCCCGCCCGGCCGGGCAGCCGGGACATTTTTTGGGGGTTTTCATGCCGCGTTCCGTTGCCGAGCATCTCGATCCCGCATTCGCGCCAAAGCGCATTCTTTCGCTCGATGGCGGCGGCACCAAGGGGATCATCGAGATCGCATTTCTCGAGAGGATCGAGAGCCTTCTCGCCTCGCGCACGACCAATCCCAGCGAATTCCGGCTGTGCCACTACTTCGACCTGATCGGCGGCACCTCCACGGGCGCGATCATCGCCACGGCGCTCGCGCTCGGCATGACGGCGGCCGAGGTCAAGGCTCTCTACTTCCGGCTGGCGCAAAAGATCTTCCGAAAACCCTGGTTCGGCATTCCGGGATTTGCGCCGCGCTTCCACGCGCGCGGCCTCGGCAGGGTGCTGCTCGAGGTTCTGGGCGAACGCCCGCTCGAGTCCGGGGATCTGAAGACGGGGCTCGCGATCATCGCCAAGCGTCTCGATACGGGTAGCCCGTGGGTGCTGACCAACAACCCGCGTTCCAAGTTCTGGAACGATCCGGACCGCGACGCGGCTACCGGCAAGGTTCTGCACATCGGCAACCGGCATTACCGAGTGCGCGAGGTCCTGCGCGCGAGCACGGCGGCGCCCTACTACTTCTCGCCCAAAAAGATTCGCATCGTCGAGACGGAGCCCGAGGGCCTGTTCGTCGACGGCAGCGTGTCGCCCTACAACAATCCGTCGCTGCAGCTCTTCATGCTGGCGGGAATCAAGGGCTACGGATTCAACTGGGCCATCGACAAGGAGAAGCTCCTGCTCGTCTCGATCGGCGCCGGCGGTCGCCAACCGAAGCTCGATCCGGTGAAGGGCCTCAAGATGGCGCCGGTTTCCCTGGCGATCCACGCCCTGCAGGGGATGTCGTGGGACACGCAGGTGCAGGCGCTGCAGCTCCTGCAATGGGTCTCGGAGACGCCCCGGCCGTGGCACATCAATTCCGAGGTCGGCACGCTCGAGGGCGAACTGCTCGGCGACCGCCCGTTGCTGCGCTTCCACCGCTACGACGTGAAGCTCGATCCGCAGTGGATCGCGCAGCGGACCGACCTTACGGTGTCGGAGGCGGAGATCGTCCGCCTCGACGATTTCGTCAATCCGGGCATCATGCAGGAGATCTACGAGATCGCGGCCAAGGTGGCTGCGAAAGCGAGGTGCGCTCCGACGATTTTCCCGCCAGTTTCAACGTTTTTTGAGGGCATTAATGCTAGTTATTGAGCGGCTATCCGAGTCTTAAGCGCGTGTTAGCGGGTCGCCCTAGTTCCGCGTTTGGGCGCCATGGTTGAGCGTAAAGCGAGCCGCAAAGCTGCCAAGCCGGTCGTCGTCGGCGTGACCGGCCATCGTGACATCGCTTCCGACGATGCGAAGATCTCGGCACTCGTTCGCAAGGAACTGCGGGCCATCGCGCGTGCCAACCGCGGCGCGCCGTTGCTCATTCTTTCGGGCTTGGCGGAAGGCGCCGACCGCCTCGTTGCCGAGATTGCACGCGAGGAATTCGACGCCGAGCTTTGCGCCGTCCTACCGCTGCCCGACGCGCTCTATGAGCGCGATTTCGGCTCGCGCAAATCGGTCAAGGACTACAGGAGCCTCAAGGGCGCCTCGCAGCGCGTGATCGCAGCGCCGTTCATGGCTGCGCGCCGTTCGCTCACGCGCTACGGCGAGCCGCGCAACCACCAGTACGCCTGGATCGGAGCCTTTATAGCGAAGCGTGCGCAAGTGCTCATCGCGATCTGGGACGGCGCTCCGGCGCGCGGCACCGGCGGCACGGCGTATGTCGTCGATTGGTTTCTTTCAGGCCGCGTGCCCGGCGCCTATCGCCTCTCGAGAGCGCCGCGCGTGCCTGCGCGTAAGCGCGTTGCCGGGACGCTTGTGCACATAGATCCGCGTACGCGCAAGGTGCGGCGGCGGCGACGCTCACGTGCGCGGGGGTAGGCGCAGGCTCTTCAGCCGGTCAAGCGCCAGATCGGGCGCCACCTTGCGCAGCGCGATCCACTCCCGGTGCTCCGACGAGATCTGGCTCTGCACCAGCGCCACGAACGCCAGCACCGCCTCGCGCGCGGCCCCCACCTGACCGGGTGTGCCCTCGGAAGCCGCCGCGGCGGCGCGCGCCTCCTCCAGCGGCCGTCCGGCGAGCGCGTCGAGGTTGTCCGCCGTCGTGCGGTAGCGCGCGGCGTTGCGCTCATCGAGCGACATCACCGCGAAGGCGGCGAGCAGGCCCTGCAGGGACGCGGCGATGATGCCGATGCCCAGAAAGATGCGCTGCGCCTCCTCGCTCCGGTTCGGCATGTGCGCCGTGATATCGGCGAGCTGGGCTGGGAGCCAGGCCGCACCCTTGATGCTCCACACCAACGGAAACGCCGCAAGAGCGATCAGTAGGAATGCGACGAGCCGCCACCACCAGGCGGCGCGGGCTGCGGCCGCGTGCTGCTCCCCGCGCTCGCGATAGTATTTGCGCTCAACGTCGAGCAGGTGGCGACGGAAATATTCGAGCTGCTGCGCGAGCAGCGGTACGGTGCCAGGCGCCGCTGTCGCGCGTTCAGCCATGATCTTGTCGAACAGCTCGCCGCGTAAATTCTCCGCATCCGCGCGCTTCAGCATCCAGGCTTCGAAGGGCTGCATTCTGCCGATGACGAGCGAGGTTCCCAGCGAGACCAGCAGCAGCACCGCCTGTGTGCCCGCCGCTGCGCTCAGCACGCCGCCGGGGCCGAGCCAGTGCACGAGCATCAGCACGAGGCTGCCGATGAGCGCCGCGCCGAAGCCAGTCCAGGCCGCGAGGCGGGCAAGGCGCTTGTAGGTCTTTTGCGCTCGTCCGGCGGCCGCATCCGCGGTGTGATACGCGTCGACGATCTTCTCGATCTCGGGCATCAGCAGAATTTGCTTCAGGGCCCCGGCGCCGGACGGCAGAGCCTCGGCGTCCGCCTTCGGATCGATGCGCCAGCTCGTCGGCGGATCGATCCCCACCAGCTCCTTGGCCTGCTGCGTGACGCTGTTCATGACGGCTCCCCCGGGACCCAGCCGCGCTTAGCTTGATCGCTCAAGGGCACGAGGACAAGCCTCGCCGCGGGACAGCCGCGCACGAACCCGGGCGCAACCGCCGCCCTCGGGTGAGGACCGATCAACGGCTCAGGGAGTCCGTAGGAGAGTCTCAGTCGAGCCCGGTCGAGCGCCACGTCGAGGTCGCCTTGCAGCGGCGGCACACGCGCTCGCCCGCCCAGGCGCTCGGGAACGGCGTCTTGCAGATCAGGCACTTGCGGGTCTTTTCCTCGCCCGCCCGGTGCAGTTCCTCGTACTCCTCGGAGACAGCCGAGGTCGTCTCCTCGGGATGGACCCGGGATTCGAGGGTATCGCTGATGTCCTTCAAGCTACTCAAGGTCGTCTCTCAAATCTCCGGCTTGCGCTTTCTCCGCAACAGTCGCCGGCGTTCAAAACCGTTCCCGGAACGAAACCGCGCGCGGCACGTTCGGTCGGAAACGGTGGCATTTTAGGTAAATGGCCTATTTCCACCGGAAGGCGCGGAGTCCGGCGAACGGCCGCTATATGGGGCCGAAACGGTGAAATATCAAGAAAGTAGTTTGCAGCAAGTTAGCTAAAGACGTGAAAATCCAGTCCGTTAGTACCGTAATAAGGCCCTGACAGCGCTCAACAAGGGAAGTTGCGCCATGCCGATGAGTTCCGCAGCCGAGAGCTTCGGGTCCTTCCGCCCCTTCCCCGGCAATGTGGGGATAAGCGCCCGCACGAACGAGGTACCGCCGCACCCTCCCCAGGCCGATCCCGCCAGCGCTGCCTTCGAGGCCCGCCGCCGCGCCATCCTATCCGCAGGCAACCGGGCTCCGCTCGAGCGGGTGGGGGCCTTCCTCCTCGCCATCTCGAGGAACAACGGCCACGAGGGCCGCGACCCTGCGGCGATCCCCGAGACGTTGACCTGCGGCTTCGTCGCCGAGTTGCTCGGCCTTCCCATTGCTACGCTGGCGAGCCTGCTGAAGGTCCTCGAGGAGCGCGGCCTCGTGTCGACCGATGCCCATTCGGGCCTCCGCCTTACAGACCTTGCCGGCCTGGAGAAGCTGGCCCGCGCCTAAAGCGCCCGCACTTGATCGGGTGCATTGGACTTCCCCCCGTTCATACTTATGTTCTGCGTCCGTGCCGCCTGCGTTTTTCGCGCGGCGCTGCGGATTGCGTAAGGGGAAGCTCCGGGTGAGCCCATGAACGACGATTTTCCCGACCGGTGGATGTGGTCCGAGGCCTGCGCCATGTTGGCCCGCGCCGATCGGCTGCACCGGCAGATGTTCCAGCCCGTGCTCTCTGGCGCGCGCCCTCCCGCATGGGAGCCGCCGGTCGACGTGCTCGAGACCGAGCGCGAGGTTCTCGTGATCGTGGCGCTTCCGGGCGTCAACGCCGATCGTGTCGAGGCCGCGATCGAAGGTCCAGAGCTCGTGCTCAAGGGTACGCGGACGCTTCCCGCCGAGCTCGCGACCGCCGTCATCCATCGCCTCGAGCTGCCGCAGGGCCGCTTCGAGCGCCGGCTGCGCCTGCCGAACGGGCGCTACAACGATATTCGCCGCACCTCGGCCGACGGTTGTCTGCTGGTGGTGCTGAAAAAAGTGGAGGCCACACGTGGCTGAAATGGAAACCAAAGGTGCAAGCGGGTCATCGGGCGAGCGGCAAACCGCGACCCTGCCGCCGTTGCCCTCCGATGCGATCGCCATCATCCCGGTGCGCGACATCACGCTGTTCCCCGGCGTCGTCATGCCGGTGACGGTCGGGCGTGAGCGCTCGATCGCGGCTGCCCAGCACGCCGTGCGCGAGCAGCGGCAGATCGGGCTCCTGATGCAGCGCGACCGCGAGGTCGCCGATCCGCTGCCCGTCGACCTGCACCGCATGGGCACCGTTGCCAACGTCATGCGCTACGTCACCGCGCCCGATGGCTCGCACCACCTCGTCGCCCAGGGGGACGAGCGCTTCCAGGCGCTCGAGTTCCTCTCCGGCTGGCCGTTCCTGGTCGCGCGCGTGCAGCGCATCTCGGACCAGGAGCCGAAGACGCCCGAGATGGAGGCGCGCTTCCTGAACCTGCAGCGCCAGACGCTGGAGGCGCTCGAGCTCTTGCCGCAGGTGCCGGCCGAGTTGACGACGGCTGTGCAGAGCCTGCGCTCGGCCGGCTCGCTCGCCGACTTTGCGACCGCCTACATGGATCTGAAGCCCGACGAGAAGCAGGAGATCCTGGAGACGACCGACGTCTCGGCGCGCATGGACAAGGTCTCGCGGCTGCTCGCGCACCGCATCGAGGTCCTGCGCCTGTCGCAGGAGATCGGCCGGCAGACCAAGGCTGCGCTCGACGAGCGCCAGCGCGAGGTCTTGCTGCGCGAGCAGATGGCCGCGATCCAACGCCAGCTCGGCGAAGGCGAGCAGGGCAAGGCGCAGGAGATGGGCGAGCTCAGCCAGGCGATCGCCAAGGCCGGAATGCCGAAGGAGGTCGAGGACCAGGCCAAGAAGGAGCTGCGCCGGCTCGAGCGCATGCCCGAGGCCGCGGCCGAGTACGGCATGGTCCGCACCTACCTCGACTGGCTCATCGAGTTGCCATGGGCTCTGCCCGAGGAGCAGCCGATCGATATCGCGCAGGCGCGCAAGATCCTCGACGAGGACCACTACGGCCTCGACAAGATCAAGCGCCGCATCGTCGAGTATCTCGCCGTGCGCAAGCTCGCACCCAACGGCAAGGCGCCGATCCTGTGCTTCGTCGGTCCGCCGGGCGTCGGCAAGACGTCGCTCGGGCAATCGATCGCGCGCGCCATGAACCGCAAGTTCGTCCGCGTCTCGCTCGGCGGCGTGCACGACGAGGCGGAGATCCGCGGCCACCGGCGCACCTACATCGGTGCGCTACCGGGCAACATCATCCAGGCCATCCGCAAGGCCGGGACGCGCAACTGCGTCATGATGCTGGACGAGATCGACAAGCTCGGCTCCGGCATCCAGGGCGATCCGCGTGCCGCGCTCTTGGAGGTGCTCGACCCCGAGCAGAACAACACGTTCCGCGACAACTATCTCGGCGTGCCGTTCGACCTGAGCCGCGTCGTGTTCCTGACGACCGCCAACGTGCTCGACCAGATCCCGGGCCCGCTGCGCGATCGCATGGAGGTCATCTCGCTGTCGGGCTACTCGGCGGAGGAGAAGTTCGCCATCGCCAAGCGCTATCTCATCGCGCGCCAGCTCACGGCTAACGGCCT
Source organism: uncultured Alphaproteobacteria bacterium (assembly GCA_963817485.1). Classification (GTDB taxonomy): domain Bacteria; phylum Pseudomonadota; class Alphaproteobacteria; order Rhizobiales; family Hyphomicrobiaceae; genus Hyphomicrobium_A. The sequence continues at coordinate 6,281 of CAWFOR010000007.1, forward strand.
GCAGCCGGGGCAGGTGGAGATCGACGACGACGCGCTGCGCGAGATCATCGGCCTTTATACGCACGAGGCCGGCGTGCGCAGCCTCGAGCGCGAGATCGGCAAGACGCTCCGCAACGCCGCGGTGCGCATCGCAGAGGGGCAAAGCGGCCCAATCCGCATCACGCGCGACGACATCGCCGCCGTGCTCGGGGCGCCGCGCTTCGAGAGCGAGGTCGCCATGCGCACGAGCGTGCCGGGCGTCGCGACCGGGCTTGCCTGGACGCCGGTCGGCGGCGACATCCTCTTCATAGAGGCGACGCGGGTCGGCGGCAGCGGGCGGCTCATCCTCACGGGCCAGCTCGGCGAGGTCATGCGCGAGAGCGCTCAGGCCGCGCTGTCGATCGTCAAGAACCGCGCGACGTCGCTCGGCATCGACGAGAAGCTCTTCGAGAAGAGCGACATCCACATCCACGTGCCTGCGGGTGCGATCCCGAAGGACGGCCCCTCCGCAGGCGTCGCCATGTTTACAGCACTCGTCTCGCTGCTGACGGAGCGCGCCGTGCGCAACGACACCGCCATGACGGGCGAGATCAGCTTGCGCGGGCTGGTGTTGCCGGTGGGCGGGATCAAGGAGAAGCTTGCGGCCGCCGCGCGCGCCGGGTTGAAGCGCGTGCTGCTTCCGGCGCGCAACAGGAAGGACCTCGAGGACGTCGCCGAGGAGACGCGCAAGCAGCTCGAGCTCGTGTGGCTGGAGCGGGTCGACGACGCGATGGAAGCTGCGCTCGAGCCGGGGGCGCCCGAGCGCCAGCGCGCGCTCGCCTAACGGGCCGAATCTCGAGCGGACCAACGCAAAGGCGCGCCGGCAGAAATGCCGGCGCGCCTTTGCTTATGGACCGGCCTTATGCGGGCGTGAAATCGGCCATTTTCGGGTTCACGATGTTTATGCAGTGGCTTGGACAGCCGGGCCGCTTGACGCTATCGGCTATAGTGCCTAGCACCGGTCGTCGGATGCGGCGCGCAATGATCGCAATGATCTCCTGGGGCCCATGATCGTTCCTGTGATTTTATCGGGCGGGTCGGGGACGCGGCTGTGGCCGCTATCCCGGTCCATGTACCCAAAGCAGTTCATCCGCTTCTTCAACGGCGAGGGCCGCAGCCTCTTGGGCAGCACGCTCCAGCGGCTCGGCGGGGACGCGTCCTTTGCGGCCCCGATCGTGGTCTGCAACAACGATCACCGCTTCCTCGTGCGCGAGGAGCTCGCCCGCGCCGGGCTCGAGCCCCAGGCGGTCATGCTCGAGCCGATCGCGCGCAATACCGCTGCGGCAGTGGCGGCCGCCGCACTGTTCGCCGTGCGCCAGGATGCCGACGCTATCCTCCTCGTGATGCCGTCGGATCACGTCATCGCGGACACCGTGGGCTTTCTCGAAGACGTGCGCCAGGCCGCGCAAATCGCAGCGACGGGCAGACTGGTCCTCTTCGGCGTCAAGGCCGACGAGCCCCACACCGGGTACGGCTATATCCGCCAGGGTGCGGCGCTCAACGGCGCGAACGGTGGATTTGCGGTCGATGAGTTCCGCGAGAAGCCGGATCGCGCGAAGGCGGAGGGCTATCTTGCCGCCGGCGGCTACTTCTGGAACAGCGGCATCTTCGTGTTGAGCGCGCGCGCTTATCTCGCCGAGCTCGAGCGGCTCGATCCGGCGATCTACAAGGCCGCCCGCGGCGCGCTTCAAGATGCAACCCAGGACATGGATTTCCTGCGGCTGGATCAAACGGCATTCGCCGCCTCTCCCAACATCTCGATCGATTACGCGGTGATGGAGAAGACGAAGGCCGCCGCCATGCTGCCTCTCGACGTCGGCTGGAGCGACGTCGGCTCGTGGTCGTCGTTATGGGAGATCGCGCCGCACGACGAGTACGGCAACGCGGTCGAGGGCGACGCCGTGCTGATCGACACCTCGAACTCGCTTCTGCGCAGCGAGCGCTCGCTCGTCGCCGCCATCGGGGTCGACAACCTCGTCATCGTGGACACCCCCGACGCCCTGCTCGTCGCCGACAAGTCGCGGTCGCAGGAGGTGTCGGCGATCGTGGCCAAGCTCAAGCAGTCGAACCGCAAGGAGCACGAGCAGCACCTCCGGAACTACCGCCCGTGGGGCTATTTCGAGACCTTGAGCATCGGCGGCCGCTTCCAGGTCAAGCTCCTGCACGTCGAGCCCGGCGGCAAGCTCTCCATGCAGATGCATCACCACCGCTCGGAGCACTGGGTCGTGGTGCGCGGCACCGCGCGCGTGACGGTGGGCGACAGCGCCAAGCTCGTGCAGGAGAACGAGAGCGTCTACATCACGGCGACGCACTGGCACCGGCTGGAAAATCCGGGGAAGGTGCCGCTGGAGATCATCGAGGTGCAGCTCGGCTCCTACCTCGGTGAGGATGACATCATCCGCTCCGACGACGTCTACAACCGCGCACCGGACGAGACGAAGTAGGCGCTCAACTTCACGCCCTCATGGATCGCGAAATTGGCTTCGTTTTGCGAGTAATCATCTTGGTCGGCAGTACAACTTACGGCAAAGTTCAGCCGGTTCGGCGCGACGCCCGTCGCAAGTAACTAGTCACGGCAATCCGCACCGGTTGAAATTCGACAACTATGAGCCGTTGGTCGAGTTGCCAGATAATTGGACGCACTACGGTTACAGCTACTGGCACCCAATGATCCCGATCTTCTTCATGCTTCCCATTTGCGTGCTGGCAGGCGCACCGGCTGCAGTGACCGTGCCGCGGCTTCGGTATAGTCGCAGCGATCATGGGCGGATCGGTGCTCGCGTCCCCGCTACTTGCACATGCGCCGGCCCGGAAACGATCCTATTTTTGCCTAGTTCCGGGTGGAGTGGCCCCAGACCACCCGATGTAAGATTGGTTACAACTCGTGATGTCGCTGACCCGTGCGAAACCTTGCTAGCTCGCCCGCTAGAAGCTAATAGGTCTTCTCATTCCGTAAGATAGCAGTCGCGTGGGGGACATTGTTTGCGTACCGAGTACGGCCACTATTTGGGGCGACACTTTGGCTGGGCCGTCGTCAACACGCAACCACACCGAGAGCATATCGCGGTTGAGAACCTGCAGCGGCAGGAATTCATTCCCTACTGCCCCCTCATAAGGCGCAGCAGCGGCATGCCCGGCGCGTGACAGACGTGTTGCGACCGCTCTTCCCGGGGTATCTCTTCGTCAAGATCAACCCCGACCTGGATCGCTGGCGTCCCATGTTATCGACATTCGGAGTGCGCAGCGTCGTCAGGTGCGGCGATAAGGTGAGCCTGCTCGATGACGCGTTCGTTCAAGCCATCCGGGCGCGCGAAGTGGACGGCGTCGTCTCTCGTCCGGTCAGCCCTTACCAAGAGGGCCAGGAGGTGCGCGTGAGTGGCGGTGCGTTTGATGGGCTCGTTGCCACGATCGTCGAAATGCACCCGCCAGACCGGTTGACCGTGCTCATGCAGCTGTTGAACCGAACCGTGAAGGTCCGCCTCGACGAGGGCCAGATCTCTCCCGTGTAAGGGATTATCGGAAACCGGGGCAGCTGGGATCGGCACACCCCTAGAGGCAGCACGACTTTTGAACCTCGGGTTCAGAAAGTGGAGCGTCGTGCGGTTGGGCAACCATCATCCGGACCGGGCGCGTTAGCTCCACCGGCGAGTTGAGCTAACGCATGCCGTGTCTAGGACTGCGTTAGGTCGCACGAAAGTGCGCTCACGCTGCGTCCTGTGGAAAAATTGATGTAACCGGCTCCGGATCCGGCTCTGAAGTTTTGCTTTGATGAGAGACTTAGATCGGCCGTGCGGAAGACCGTTGGCACTAGGTAAGCGGCCCGATAATCCGCGCATGCGGTCTTCGGTCCCGCTGAAGTCGCCAGAGGTCGAGCGCGCCGGCTAATCTTCGCCCTCCTGCGCGGTGAGTACGAGCAGCGAGCAGAAGGAGAGATAGGCTGTCAACATTAGGACTATGGTCATGCGTTCCCCGCGAGCCATTGGTCCTAAGGTCTCTGGCTGGAGGTTGGAAGTTGCGCGGCGGTGTCGTCCCCGCTTTCCACAGGAGGGCTGAATAGCAAGCGACGCCCGCTACCGCTCGCCAATACGAGGCGCCCGGTCAGTTGTTCGGAAATCCCAGAAGATGCGGCTCCTCCAGCTCACCCTCCCCGCAGATCAAGTGGATGTGGTTATCGGAGACGGAGCGGGGAGATCGGTAGCGCTCAATCACTCAAGAATGTCCTGCAGGGCCGCAAGGACCTCATCGATGACGCTGTCGGGTGCTCGTTCGATGCGCTTGCCGCGCCTTGCGCTGATGTCCAGCGTGCGCGGTTGATTGCAAAGCACGACCCCGTCAGTCTTCATGCCGGTACCAGACAGAGATACGGTAAAGCCTTTCAGCCGGGACGACTGTCCGCCCCCGGTGATAGGGCACACGATCGGCGCGTTGTGGTGATTGAACTCCTTCGTGGAAACGACAATCACTGGGCGCCGTCCTCGCTGCTCGCGCCCTTTGGTCGGTTCGAGGTCGACATCGAAAATATCACCCCGCTCCAACCCTAGATCTCCTCACGACCCGCTCGGGGTCCTGTTGTCCACGCGCGCTCTTCCTTCGAGATGGGCTTCGAAAAATCACACATTGCCAGCCGCGCCTTCAGGCCGATACGGCCCTTGCGGGGTTCGGGGCGGATGACGATTTTGCCGCGTTCGATCGTAAGGCCGACCGTAGAATTAGGGGCGAGCCGCAACTCCTCAATGATGTGCGGCGGGATCGCTACCATAGTCGATCCGCCGACTGACCTGAGTTTCGCTGTATGCATCGATGCCTCCAAGGTTATATATGAATATAACCATCAGTAATCGGAGGTCAAGATCCACAGTGATGGAGACTGAAGCGACAACCCGATGGTTGAGTGCCAGGGAGTTTAGAAGTCTCAGAAGACCGCGCTTAGACTACGCGAGGCGCACCCTGCGGATCGTCGTGATCACGCCGACCCCTATGAGGGCTCCGAGACTGCTCGCCGAAAAATCTTCGAAGGCAGGATGTCTGCCCGGCACTGCGTACTGACCAAGCTCCAGCAGCGCGGCGTATGAACAAAGCGCACCAGCTAGTTTGGCGTAATGGGACCGATGAGATGCCGCTGCGACCACAAAACCAGAAATTAGATAGGCGAGGAAATGCTCCTCGTGTCCGGACAGGACCCCGGTGCGGACCATGTAGGGGCCAGGTGTCCATGACAGCGGTGTCAGAGCGAGTATGCAGAGCCCCGCGCAAGTGCGCGCGAGCAGCGTTGGCGCTTGCGCACTAGGCGCGGCTAATCCCTCGAATGACCTTCCCTCGCGATGTACCGGCCCTCAACCCCGCAAAAGAGCCGAATGACCTAAGATACTGGCACAACTTGACGGTTCGGTGGCCGAGTACAGGCATAGTGAATGAGCGTGGTGAAGCGCCGATCGAGCTCCTGCGCGGGCCGGCCGTGGTGAACCTCTCCTGAAGGCGTCCCCTCTTCCCCGGCAGCTCGGGCGGCCAAATTGGGTTCGTTTTGCGCGCTGGCGTCGTGGAATTGGGTTCGTTTTGCCAAATTTAGACTTCGGCGGGTTCGATTGGTGCCTTAGCACGTACCACCATAAATGATCCGTACACAGAGTAATTGG
>CAWFOR010000008.1:0-21964 GCA_963817485.1 uncultured Alphaproteobacteria bacterium
GCGATCGTGGCAAGGCTTCGCGAATGCGAGCGCGATTTCGAGCGCCTCAAAGAGCTTGCGCTCGAAGCGATCGCAAGGATCTATTAGGCGCACGCATGAGCTCGTGCAGAAGTTGCAGGAGCTTTGTCCTGAAACCCAGAATTTGAGTTTGAAGTGACCCCTGTTTTGTAAGCTTCGCGTAAGCCAACCAACGTGTATGAAGCGTGTGAATACGGCTCAAGGGGATTGATTCACGATTGCGCCTTCCGCGTGCCTGGTCAGTGAGCCGTTACGATAGCGCTGCCCAAACGAGCGTTGGTAGCTACGCGTGGGCGAGGGGGAGTGACTTGGATTTTGAATCAAAGTTAGAGGCGTGCAGGCAAGCAGTCGACGCAAAGATGGCAGACCTCCTCGATATCGACACCGCCGGGGCGCCATCAAGTCCACTCGCCGACGCCATGCGTTACGCCACGCTTGGAGGCGGCAAGCGTTTTCGCCCGTTCCTAGTCGTCGAAACCGCCGCTCTGTTCGGGGTGCCTCAAGCGAAGGCCCTCCCGACCGCGGCAGCTGTCGAATGTGTTCATTGCTACTCGCTCGTGCACGACGATCTTCCGGCGATGGATGATGATGATTTGCGCCGCGGACGCCCCACCGTGCACAAGGCGTTCGATGAGGCAACGGCAATCCTCGCAGGAGACGCGTTGCTGACCTTCGCCTTCGAGATCCTCAGCCGGCCCGACGCGGATTCCGATCCCGCGATCCGTAGCGAGCTTATTTTAGGTCTGGCTCAAGCCTCGGGCTGGCAGGGCATGGCAGGTGGGCAAATGCTCGATCTCATTGCAGAGCGCACTCCGATTGATTTGCAGGGGGTCACTCGCATTCAAACACTCAAAACCGGCGCGTTGATCGCATTTTCGGTAATGGCCGGAGCAATTATTGGGCGCGGCAGCCCCGCTCTACGGCAGGCTCTTGCTCGCTATGCGCGTGCGTTGGGTCTCGCCTTTCAGATTGCCGATGATCTTCTCGATGTGGAAGGCAATGCCGCGGAGGTTGGCAAGGCCACGTCCAAGGATGCCGCTTCCGGGAAGGCCACATTCGTTTCGTTGCTCGGCGTCGAGGCGAGCAGGAGCAAGCTTAAGGAACTCGAAGCCGAGGCAATCGACGCTCTCGATGCCTGGGACAGCCGAGCCGACGTGCTGCGCGAGGCCGCGCGGTTCGTGAGCCTCAGGCGCAGCTAAAGCTGATCGAACAACCCGCGGGAGAAAGACATCAGGTGCCCGGCAAGGACTTGGCGTTCGTCACTGGTGCCTCGGGTTTCGTGGGCTCGGCTGTGGTGAGAGCCCTGATTCGTTCTGGCTATGCCGTGCGCGCGCTCGTGCGCGGCAGCAGTCCTCGCGTCAACCTGGACGGTGTGGACCTCGAAATCATCGAAGGGGATATGCAGGACGCTGAGACCGTCACCGCTGCAGTGAAGGGCGCGCGCTACGTATTTCATATCGCGGCCGATTACCGCCTCTGGGCGTCCGATGCGGACGAGATCACCCGCGCCAACGTCGATGGGACCCGGGTCGTGATGGCGGCCGCGCAAGCTTCTGGGGTCGAGCGCATCGTCTATACGTCGAGCGTCGCGACACTGAAATTGCGTGGGCGTGGCACCCCGGCAGATGAGACGATCTCATTGTCCGAAGATGAGGCAATCGGAACCTACAAGCGCAGCAAGATCGTTGCCGAGCGGCTCGTGGAAGACATGGTGCGAATCCAAGGCCTACCGGCCGTCATCGTAAATCCATCAACCCCTATTGGACCGCGCGACGTGCGGCCCACTCCGACGGGGCGCCTCATAATCGAAGCGGCGTCGGGTCGCATGCCGGCTTTCGTCGATACGGGTCTCAATGTTGTCCACGTGGACGATGTTGCGGAAGGACACGTGGCGGCGCTGCAGCGCGGACGCATCGGCGAGCGCTATATTTTGGGAGGCGAGAATGTAACGCTCGCCGAATTGCTGGCCAGGATTGCTTTACTGACGCAGCGGCGCCCGCCACGCATACGGCTGCCGCGCGCAATCATTTATCCTGTGGCACTTGCCGCAGAAGCGGCGGCGCACATCACGCGGCGCGAGCCGTTTGTCACACTCGATGGTCTCCGGATGGCCAAGTACAAGATGTTTTTCACCTCTGCCAAGGCGGAGCGCGAGCTCGGATACACAGCACGTCCTATTGGGGACGCTCTCCACGATGCGCTTCAGTGGTTCAGCGCGATGGGCTACGTGCGATGACGCTTGAGCTCGTAGTTGCGATCCTTGCGTTCGCCATTTGGGTTTACCTGCTGCTTTTCCGCGGAGGATTTTGGCTCGGGCGCGATAGTGACGCGCGCGATCCACCATCGATGCAATCCGAGGAACCTTGGCCACGCGTTGTTGCCATCGTTCCTGCCCGCAACGAGGCAGACATGCTGCCGCAAAGCCTGCGCTCTCTTCTCACGCAAGACTATGCACGCCCTGTCACGGTCATACTTGTGGACGATCAAAGCGAGGACGACACGTCCGACGTCGCCCGTAGCGTCGCCGTCGCCGCTGGACGCGAGGTCGTGGTGCTGCGAGGTCAGCCACGACCGCCGGGCTGGACGGGGAAGGTCTGGGCCATGCAGCAAGGTATAGTCCACGCTGCTGCAGCCCTACCCGACCCACCCGAGTACCTTTTGTTGACAGACGCGGATATCGGCTATTCACGCGACGCTCTGACACACCTCGTTGCGCGCGCTCGCGGTGGGGGGTTCGCGTTGACCTCTTTCATGGCAAAGCTCAACTGCAAGAGCTTCGCCGAACGAGCGCTGATCCCGGCCTTCGTGTTCTTTTTTCAAATGCTGTACCCATTCACCTGGGTAGGACGCGCATCGAGGCACACAGCAGCTGCAGCCGGCGGTTGCATGCTTGTCGAGCGACGTGCGCTGGAAAAGGCGGGCGGGATGTCGGCCATTCGCGACGCGCTGATCGACGATTGCGCGCTCGCCGCGGAGCTGAAGGCGGAGGGCCCGATCTGGCTCGGCCTGACGGAGCGCGTAACGAGCCTCAGGGCCTATCCGCGCATCGGTGACATTTGCCACATGGTGTCACGCTCGGCCTATGCGCAGCTGCGTTACTCGCCGCTGCTGCTCGCCGGCACCATCATCGGGATGGCGGTGACCTATATAGCTGCGCCTTTGCTTGCCATCTTTGGGAGTTATCCGTCCTACGTATTCGGAGTTGCGGCTTGGTGCCTGATGGCGATAGCGTTTCAACCCACACTGCGTCTCTATCGCTCCTCCCCACTTTGGGGGCCCCTATTGCCGTTGATCGCAGCGGCGTACTTGGTCTTCACTGTCGATTCCGCATACCAGCATTGGCGGGGGCGCGGCGGCATGTGGAAAGGGCGCGCGCAATCCCTTCCGGAGAGGCGATGACCACCGGCGTCGAGTTCAAGTCCAGCAAAACCGAGCACGATGAGAATTTTCCCGTCGCGTCGCTGCTGATTGCTCCGCGCTTTCGGACGCCGATACTCGCTTTCTATCGGTTTGCCAGGGCAGCCGACGATGCTGCCGATCATCCCACGCTGTCCGAACGCGACAAGTTCACGCTTCTCGACGCGCTCGAGCGCACTCTCCTTGGAGAGTCTAATGCGGCGCCTGATGCGATCCCCCTGCGGGGTGCGCTTGCCAAGACGGGTCTTGCCGCGCGCCATCCTTTGGAGCTGCTGGCGGCATTCAGACAAGACGTCACCAAGCGCCGCTATCGTGATTGGGACGACTTAATGCAGTACTGCAGGTACTCGGCCATGCCCGTCGGCCGTTTCGTCTTGGACGTGCACGGCGAAAGTCAGGATGTCTGGCCCGCCTCCGATGCACTTTGCTCCGCATTGCAGGTCATCAATCATCTGCAGGATTGCGGCAAGGACTACCGCGCTCTCGATCGCGCCTACGTGCCGCTGGACGCGCTCGACGCCCACGGTGCCGATGTGCAGTCGTTGGCTGCATCCGTCGCGTCGCCGGAGCTGCGCGGCTGCCTGGCTTCTCTCGCAGACCGGACCGTGCAGTTGATGCCGGAAGCCGAGCATCTGCCCGAGCGTGTTAGAAACCTACGTCTCGGCATCGAGACGGCCGTGATCGTCAGGCTTGCGAACGTGCTGCTCTCCCTCCTCAGAACTCGAGACCCTTTGAGCGAGCGCGTGCATCTTTCTGCGGCAGCCTCTGGCTGGGTCGCGGCACTTGCCGCAGGCGGGGCTCTTTCCCGCCGCCTGGCGCGACAATTGTCTCCGCAGGTCGCCGCAAGGGGCGACGCGCAATGAGTTCGCTGCAACAAACCAAGGCCCATAGTGCGCCCGTTGCGACGAGGAGCTCATTCTATACGGCCATGCGCATTCTCCCGCCGGCGCAACGCGAGGCCATGTTTGGGGTTTACGCATTTTGCCGTGCTGTCGACGACATCGCTGATGACGGAGGTCCGGTGCAGGAGTGCCTCGCCGCGCTTGACCAATGGCGGCGCGATATCGATCGTCTCTACGCGGGGAAGGGCACAACGTCGCTGACGGAGAAACTGCAACCGGCGATCGAGGGGTTCGGTCTCGCGCAAGCAGACTTTCTAGCCGTGATCGACGGCATGGAAATGGACGTGCAGCGCGACATGAGAGCGCCGGACTGGCAGACGTTGGACCTCTACTGCGACCGCGTGGCGTCTGCGGTAGGGCGGCTCTCGGTGCGAATCTTCGGCCTGAACGAGACAGATGGGCTGTCTCTTGCCCACCACCTGGGCCGCGCCCTGCAATTGACCAACATCCTGCGGGACCTCGACGAGGACGCCGCAATGGGGCGTCTCTATCTGCCGCGCGAAGCGCTCGCTGACGCGGGCATCGCCAATCAAGACATCGCCAAAGTCCTGGCCGATCCATCGCTCGACAGGGCTTGCGGCAACGTCGCCGAGCAAGCCCGCGGTCATTTCGATGCAGCCAAAGGCATTATGGCCCGGTGCAAGCGCAACAGCGTTCGCTCGCCGCGCCTGATGGCCGCCGTCTATCGGCCCATGCTCGACAAACTCGTTGCGCGAGGATGGCAGCCGCCGCGGCGCAAGTTGCGTCACTCGACGCCGCTGATCATCTGGGCGGCCTTCCGTCACGGCCTCCTTTGATGGCGAGAGGAACCGTCCACATCATCGGGGCCGGGCTAGCCGGTCTGTCGGCCGCAGTCAGTCTCACGGGCGAGGATCGCAAGATCGTCCTGCACGAACTTGCGCGCCATGCCGGTGGTCGCTGCCGTTCCTATTTCGAGCCGGCCCTCGGCCTCACCATCGACAACGGCAACCACCTACTGCTTTCGGGCAATCGCGCCGCGCTCACCTTCCTGAAAGCGGTCGACGGCTCAGACCTCCTCGTCGGACCCGATGCGGCCGAGTTCGCCTTCGCCGACGCGGCTTCCGGCCAGCGCTGGTCGGTGCGCCCCAATATGGGCCCGGTGCCTTGGTGGATCTTCTCCCGGCGCCGTCGCGTCCCGGAAACCAGCGCCTTTGATTACCTGCCGCTTGCGCGATTGCTCAGGGTCCGAGGCGATGAGACTTTGGGGGATGTGTTGTCGTGCAGCGGGACGCTCTACCACCGCCTGCTGCGTCCTGTATTCCTTGCCGCGCTCAATACCGATCCGCCCGACGCCTCGGCGGCGCTCGCAGGCGCCGTCGTGCGCGAGACGTTGGCGAAGGGAGGCTGGGCGTCCAGGCCACTCATCGCCCAAGACGGGCTCGGAACAGCTTTTGTCGATCCGGCGATCGCCTACCTTCGGCGGCACGGCGTCGAAATCCGCTTCGATCATCAGCTGCGCGCGCTCGACTTCGCCGACGACCGCGTCCGGGCCCTCGAATTCGGTGAAGACAGAATCGATCTTGGCAACGACGACGCCGTCATCCTCGCGGTGCCCGGCTGGGTTGCGCCGTCGTTTGTCAGGGGCCTTTCGGCGCCGAGGAAATATAGCGCTATCCTCAACGCACACTTCAAGATTGCAGCTCCGTTAGGTTTTCCGAATATCCTGGGCGTACTCAACGCGACCACCGAATGGGTTTTCACCTTCCCCGGCAGGATCTCCGTTACAGTTAGTGCCGCCGACCGCTTCATCGAGGCAGAGCGCGAGCCGCTGGCGCGTCAGATCTGGGCCGAGGTTGCCGGCCTGACGGGACAAAGCGGCGAGCTGCCGCCATGGCACCTTGTCAAAGAACGAAGGGCCACGTTCGCCGCAGTGCCGCAAGAAAACGCTCGCCGGCCATCCCCGCGAACACGCTGGCATAACTTGGTGCTTGCAGGCGACTGGACAGCGACCGGGCTGCCTGCAACCATCGAAGGCGCGATACGATCCGGCACGCGGGCAGCCGATCTGTTAAGGGCCACAGTCTCATGAACAAGCCGGATCGTGGCAGGGAAGCGTAGAGAAGGTCGCGGAATGACGAAGGCGCGCGTAAGGCCAGCCGAGGGCGACACTTCGCCCAGAATTCCTGTCCGGCAGCTCCAGGCGTCGATTGGCGCGGCTGCCAGAGCGCTCATGGGTCTGCAGCACGCGGACGGCCATTTCGTGTTCGAGCTCGAGGCCGACGCCACGATACCGGCCGAGTACGTGCTGATGCGGCACTACCTGGCTGAACCGGTAGATGCCGCACTCGAGGGAATGATCGCCGCGTATCTGCGCCGCATTCAGTCCCCAGACGGAGGCTGGCCTCTCTTTCACGAGGGACCGTCTCACGTCAGCGCGAGCGTCAAAGGCTATTTCGCCCTGAAGATGATCGGCGACCGCGTCGATGCTCCGCACATGATCCGCGCGCGCCAGTGGATTCTTGCCCAAGGCGGGGCTGCCAACAGCAACGTCTTCACCCGCAACCTGCTCGCTCTATACGGCGCCATTCCCTGGCGCGGGGTTCCCGTCATGCCGGTTGAGATCATGCTGCTGCCGCGGTGGTTCCCGTTCCATCTCGACAAGATTTCCTATTGGGCGCGCACGGTGCTGGTGCCGCTCACTGTCCTCAATGCCTTGAAGCCGCTGGCGCGCAACCCGAAGGGCGTTGGTATCGCCGAATTGTTCACCACGCCGCCGGAGGATGTGCGGCATTGGCCCAAAGGCCCGCACCAAACATGGCCCTGGTCCGGGATATTTGGCGCCATCGACCGCGTCTTGCGCATGCTAGAGCCATACTTTCCAAAGACGACGCGTAATCTCGCCATCGAAAAAGCACGTCACTTCGTTACTGAGCGGCTCAACGGCGACGATGGGCTTGGCGCTATTTTCCCGGCCATGGCCAACTCGGTGCTGATGTTCGACGCGCTCGGCTATCCTGCCGACCACTCTGACCTCGCCGTTGCGCGCTCCTCGCTCGAGAAGCTGCTGGTCGTCAGAGGTGATGAGGCCTACTGCCAACCGTGCCTTTCCCCGGTGTGGGATACCGCTCTCGCGACACATGCACTCCTCGAGGTCGGCGGCGCCGACGCCGAGGAGCGTGCACGGCGTGGCCTCGAATGGCTGAAGCCGTTGCAGGTTCTCGACACGGTCGGCGACTGGGCGTCGACGCGGCCGGGTGTACAGCCCGGCGGGTGGGCCTTTCAATACGCCAATCCGCACTATCCGGATCTCGACGATACCGCCGTCGTGGTCATGGCCATGGACCGCGCCGCCAAGCACATTCGCAACGCGCGCCATGCCGATTATCGGGAGGCCATGGACCGCGGTCGGCAATGGATCGAGGGCATGCAGAGCAAGAACGGCGGTTGGGGTGCCTTTGACGCCGACAACACCCATCACTACCTCAACCAGATTCCGTTCTCCGACCACGGAGCGCTGCTCGATCCGCCGACAGCCGACGTGACGGCACGCTGCGTTTCCATGCTGGCTCAGCTCGGCGACACGCCTGGGAAGAGCGTGGTGCTCGACAAGGCCATCGCCTATCTCAAGCGCACGCAGGAAAAGGAAGGAAGCTGGTTCGGCCGCTGGGGGATGAATTACATCTACGGCACATGGTCGGTGCTGTGCGCCTTCAACGCTGCCGGCATCGATGCTGCCTCGCACGAGGTGCGGAAGGCCGTGCGCTGGCTGCTCAATATCCAAAATGGCGATGGCGGCTGGGGCGAGGACGGCGACAGCTACAGGCTGGACTACAAGGGTTACGAGCCGGCGCCAAGCACGGCCTCACAGACCTCGTGGGCGTTGCTTGGGCTAATGGCTGCCGGCGAGATCGATCATCCGGCGGTGGAGCGCGGCATCGACTATCTGATGGCGCATCAGGCCGATGACGGCTTCTGGCGCGAGACGCGGTTCACCGCAACGGGCTTTCCGCGCGTCTTCTATTTGCGCTATCACGGCTATTCGAAATTCTTCCCGCTTTGGGCGCTGGCGCGCTTTGCAAACTTGAAGGCGGCCAACGCGAAATCCGCTTCGGTCGGCATGTGAGCGCCGAGCTACAGACCAGCGGCTATGTCATCGCCGCGACGGGTTTGCAGGCGGAAGCGCGGGTCGCGGCGCGCTCGCCGCAGACGAGGGTCGTCGCGGGCGGCGGCGACGCAGCGCGCCTCGAGAGGCTGCTCGAGCAATCCATCACGAACGATTGCCGCGGCATCGTCAGCATCGGCATGGCCGCCGGTCTAGAGCGCAGATCTGAGTCCGGAACATGCTTGATCGGCCGCGAGGTAATCGTACAGAGGTGCCCGCTTTCGCACGGACGAGACATGGACCGCACGCCTGCAAGGCTCGGCTCGGCGAAGTCGAGCTGGTGGGCATCGCCGGCGCCGACCGGCCGCTCGTCACCCCATCGCAGAAACAGGCGCTGTTTGCAGCGACCGGCGCCGCGGCTGCCGATATGGAAAGCCACGTCGCCGCGCGGGCGGCGGCAAAGCACGGGCTGCCGTTCGCCGTCCTTCGCGTCGTCGCCGACCCTGCGGAGCGCGGCCTGCCGCCGGCCGCGCTTGCCGGCATGGCGAGCCGACGGGACCACGGACCCGATGGCGGTGTTCGTTCTCTTGCGAAGAGCCCGCGCCAGTTCGCGCAGCTGATCCGTGTCGCCGCCGATGCGTGCCGCGCGTATGTACGCGCTACTCCGCTGCCACCGGCGATTGGGACCCGGCCTCGGCCTGTTCGATCTCGGCTAGCTTGCTCTCGACGTGCCGCGAGAAGACGTATTCTGCCGGACGCTGGCGATCGAGCGGGATCTCAGGCGCCATCGGCCCGTCGGTCTTGACGCCTGCTCAATGCCAAGGCACGCGATCTTCCACGGCCTGCTTGACGGCATCGACGACGGCTGACGCCTCAAAGCCGCAGTGCACCATGCAGTCGGCGCACTTCTCGTAGTTGCCGGTGCCGTACTCGTCCCAGTCGGTCTCCTCCATCAGCTCCTTGAAGGTCTTGGCGTAGCCTTCGCCGAGCAGGTAGCAGGGCCGCTGCCAGCCGAACACGGTGCGCGTCGGGTTGCCCCAGGGCGTGCAATGGTAGGTCTGGTTGCCGGCGAGGAAATCGAGGAACAGCGCCGATTGGAAGAACGGCCACGCCTTGCCGCCGCGCCCGCGGCGGAAAATGTCGCGGAAGAGCTGCTTGGTCTTCGCGCGGTTGAGGAAGTGCTGCTGGTCGGGCGCACGCTCGTAGGCGTAGCCCGGCGAGATCGTGATGCCGCCGATGCCGAGAGCCTTCACGTCGTCGAGGAAGTTTGCGACGCGCTCGGACTGTGCGTCGCTGAAGAGCGTGCAGTTGATGTTGACGCGAAAGCCCTTCGCCTTCGCCACCTTGATCGCGTCGACGGCACGATCGTAGACGCCCTTCTGGCAGACCGACTTGTCGTGCATCTCCTTGTCGCCATCGAGGTGGATCGACCAGTTGAAGCGGTTGTGCGGCTTATAGAGATCGATCTTCTTCTCAAGCAGCAGCGCGTTCGTGCAGACGGTGACGAACTTGCCCTTGGCGAGCGCGCCTTCGACGATCTCGGGCAGCTCCTTGTGCAGCAGCGGCTCGCCGCCGGCGAGCACGACGACCGGCGCGCCGCACTCGTCCATCGAGTGCAACGCGTCGGCGACGGAAATGCGCTGGTTCAGAATCTTGTCGGGGTAGTCGATCTTGCCGCAGCCAGCGCATGCGAGGTTGCAGCGAAAGAGCGGCTCGAGCATCAGCACGAGCGGATAGCGCCGGCGCCGCACTGAGGTGCTGGCGAATGATGTAGGCGCCGATCGACAGAACCTGATTTAGCGGAATTCCCACCCGAGGCTCCTTATTCCGCTGTTCCTGTGCGAACTGAATACGCGCGGTCGTCAAGCATCAGCGAGCTCATGGCGGCAGTCGGAACTCGACACTCTCCTCGACGCCTGCCAGCGTCTCGACTTCGAGCGGGCCAATGGCGCGAAGAGTGTCAATCACGTCTTCGACAAGGACCTCCGGGGCCGAGGCCCCCGCAGTTATGCCGATCGTCGACTTGCCGGCAAGCCAAGTCGGATCGATCTCGCTGCCGTCGGCCACGAGGTAACTAGGAATTCCCGCCTCGGCACCGATTTCGCGCAGTCGATTGGAATTGGAGCTGTTGCTCGCGCCGACAACAAGAATGAGGTCGACCATCTTCGCACAGCTCGCGGACGGCCGTCTGCCGATTTTGCGTGGCATAGCAGATGTCGCGGGTGTCCGGACCGATGACATCTGTGAACCGCTTCTTGATCGCCATGATCGTCCATCGAGTGTCGTCGACGCTGAGCGTCGTCTGCGTGATGTAGGCGAGCGGCGTATCGTCGGGCAGGTCGAGTGCCACCACGTCGGCCTGATTTTCGACGAGATAGACAGGTCCACTGAGATGGCCAAGCGTGCCTTCGACCTCGGGATGCCCCGCGTGACCGATCAGGATCACCGTGCGACCGTGATCAACGTAGCGCTGTCCTTCTTTGTGGACCTTCGCCACGAGCGGGCAGGTGGCGTCGAGCACCGAGAGGCCGCGAATTTGCGCGTCGTCCTCCACGGCCCGCGATACGCCGTGCGCGCTGAAGATCGTGATTGCGCCCTGCAGGTACCTCGGAGAGATCCTCGACGAAGCGAGCGCCCTTTGCTTTGAGGCTTTCAACGACATAGCGATTGTGCACGATCTCGTGGCGCACATAGACCGGAGGTCCATGTTTCTCAAGCGCCCGCTCCACGATATCGATTGCGCGGACGACGCCTGCACAATAGCCGCGAGGCTGCGCCAGTATGACCTTCATGGACTACACCCCGTCTTTCCCACTCGGGCCCTCGCCGCCGCCCACATGGCAACCCGCAGAGTGGGCATCTCAATAGCGCACGATTGTCACCGATCCCAGCCCCCGCCGGCAGTTACTATAGCGAACAATCCGCCGATTTAACTCATCCCATCCGGGCATAATCGAGACCCTGCTGCAAACCGCCTTACACCTTACCTTACGGCAACGGGTCAAACGAAGGCGAACAGATGCTCGGCACGGTTATCGTAAGAGTGGTGCGAACCTGCTGCCGCTTCCCTTGGTTTGTGCTGGTCGTCGCCATGATCACGGCCGCAGGAGCGGCGGCTTACGTCCAGCGAAAACTTCGCGATCACCACCGACACAAGCCAGCTCATCTCCGCGAAATTACCTTGGCGACAGCGCGAAATCCAATTCGATGCGGCATTTCCGCAACAGGCAGATACGATCGTCGTCGTGCTCGATGCGGCGACGCCGGAGCTTGCCGACAGCGCGTCGCGCGCGCTCGCACAGGCCCTCGCGAAAGAGCCGGAGCACTTCCAATCGGTGCACCAGCCTGATGCCGGTCCGTTCTTTGAGCAGAACGGAATGTTGTTCCTCTCAACCTCCGAGGTAGCGCGGGCCGCAGAGCAACTCATCAAAGCCCAGCCCTTCCTCGCCACGCTCGCTGCCGATCCGAGCTTGCGCGGTTTCGCCCACGCGCTGTCCTTGATTCCTACAGGCGTTAAGGCCGGGCGCATCGAATTCGCCGAGTTCTACAAACCGCTGACGAGGATCGCAGAAACGTTGGAAGCTCTCCTTGCCGGTCGCAAGGCCGCGTTCTCGTGGAGTGAGCTAATGTCGGGCGAAGAGCCGGCGGCGCGAGAGCTGCGGCGCTTCATCTACGTCAAGCCCGTGCTCGACTACAGTGCGCTCGAACCTGGTGCAGCGGCCACCCATGTCATCCGTACGACTGTGCAAACTCTTGGTCTCGTCCAGGACCAGGGAGTCACCGTACGCCTGACCGGCCCGGTCCCGATGGCGGACGAGGAATTTGCTACGATCGCCGACGGCGCAATGCTCAACGGCGCGCTCACGATTGCCGCCGTCATTCTTATTCTGTGGCTTGCCTTGCGCTCGAGTCGGATCATCCTCGCCGTAGTTCTAAGCCTCATCGTTGGGCTCACAATAACCGCCGCAGCTGGCCTCGCGATGGTGGGCGCACTAAACCTCATCTCGGTCGCGTTCGCGGTGCTATTCGTCGGCATCGGGGTTGACTTCGGCATCCAATTCTCGGTCCGCTATCGCGAGGAGCGGCACGCCAATAGCGATCTCGGCGCGGCGCTCTGCGCCGCTGCCGCTGAGGCCGGCAAGCCGCTGGCTCTCGCCGCAGCCGCCACTGCCGCGGGATTCTATGCGTTCGTGCCAACCGACTACCATGGCGTCTCCGAACTAGGCCTCATCGCCGGCACCGGCATGCTGATCGCGTTCGCGACGAGCGTCACATTGCTTCCGGCTCTCTTGATGATCTTGAAGCCGCCGGGCGAAGCGCATGAGGTCGGGTATCGCACGCTCGTGCCGGTCGACCGCTTTCTCGCGCGCCACCGCCGCGCGATCCTCGTGCTGACCGGCATTGCGGTGGTTGCGGGCCTGCCGTTGCTGCAGCATTTGAGGTTCGATTTCAATCCGCTCAACTTGCGCAGCGCCAAGGTCGAGTCGGTTGCTACAATGCTGGACCTGATAAGGGATCCGGCGACCTCCCCCGACACCATCGACGTCCTTACACCCTCGCTAGCCGACAGCTTTGTGCTGGCCCGTCGCCTCGAGCAACTACCGGAAGTGGCTCATGCGACCACGCTTAGGAGTTTCATCCCGGAAGCTCAGCACGAAAAGCTTGCGATCATCGCCGACGCAGCAAGCCTGCTTGGCCCGACACTCGATCCCACCGAGACCAAAGCGGCACCAACAGATGGGGACACCGTACAAGCGCTCATGGAGGCGAGCGACGTATTCGCGGACGCGCGCGGTAGCGGCGGCCCGTCAGCGGCCCTCTCCTTACGCGTGGCCACCGCGCTCGTGTCTCTCGCGACTGCTGATCCCAGCCGCCGGGTTTCCGCCGAGCATACGTTGATGGCACCCTTCGAAACTCGCCTTGGCCAGATCCGCAGAGCGCTGAAACCCGAGCCTATCTCTATCGGTACACTGCCGCCGGATCTCGTGCGCGACTGGTTGACGCAGGATGGTAGAGCGCGCGTAGAGGTGGCACCCAAGGGCGATGTCAACGACAGCAAGACGATGAACCGCTTTGTTCTGGCCGTGTTGTCGGTGGCGCCCGAGGCCACAGGCAATCCCATTCTCATTCAGGAATCGGCAAATGCCGTGGTGCGCGCATTTCTCGAAGCCGGCGGGTTGGCTCTCGCCTCGATCACTTTGATTCTCGTCGTCGTGCTTCGGCGCCTGAGCGACGTGCTGGTGACGCTGGTGCCGCTGCTGCTAGCCGGCGTGGTGACGATGGAGCTGACGGTACTGGTGGGGCCACCGCTGAATTTCGCCAACATCATCGCGCTGCCCCTGCTGCTGGGCGTAGGCGTGGCCTTCAAAATCTACTACGTGCTTGCCTGGCGCAACGGGGAGACCAGCCTTCTCGCCTCGCCGCTGACGCGGGCGGTCATGTTCAGCGCCATGACAACGGCAACTGCCTTTGGCAGCTTGTGGTTCTCCAACCACCCGGGAACGTCGAGCATGGGAAAGCTCCTGGGTCTGTCCCTCCTCACCACCCTCACGGCGGCGGTACTATTCCAGCCGATCCTGATGGGCCCCCCGCGCCAGCCGAAGCAATAGCGCTCGGGCACCGACCTGGGGTCATGAGGCGAGCTCGCGGCGCTCGCGCAGGAAGTGGAAGAACTCGACGCCTTCGCGCAGCCTCCGCTTCATCATCTGCGGGCTTCTCACCATTTCACCGACAATCGAAGCGATCTTGCCCGAGCGGAAGTAGAAGCGGCGGTAGAACGACTCGACCGACTGGAAGATCTCGGAGTGTGAGAGGTGCGGATAGTGGAGCGGCGCAACCTGCACACCGTGTTCGTCGACGAGCTGGGCATGCTCGGCGTCGAGCCACCCTTCTTTCACGGCTTGCTCATAGAGAAATGTGCCGGGATAGGGGGCGGCCAAGGAGACCTGGATCGTGTGCGGATTGATCTCGGTCGCAAACCGGATCGTCTCCTCAATGGTCTCCTTGGTCTCGCCGGGCAGGCCGAGAATGAACGTGCCGTGGATCGTGATGCCGAGCTCGTGACAATCCTTGGTGAAGCGGCGCGCCACGTCGACCAGCATCCCCTTCTTGATATTGTGCAGGATCTTCTGGTTGCCGGACTCGTAGCCCACCAGCAGCAACCGCAACCCGTTTTCGGCCAGCACCTTCAGCGTGGCGCGGGGCACGTTGGCTTTGGCGTTGCACGACCAGGTGATGCCAAGCTTACCGAGCTCTTTGGCGATGGCCTCGGCGCGCGGAAGGTCATCGGTGAAAGTGTCATCGTCGAAGAAGAACTCTTTCACCTGCGGGAAGGCCCTCTGAGCCCAGCGCATCTCCTCGATGACGTGGCCAACGCTTCGTGTGCGATAGCGGTGTCCTCCTACCGTCTGCGGCCAAAGGCAAAACGTGCAGCGCGATTTGCAGCCGCGGCCCGTGTAGAGGGAGATGTAGGGGTGCTTCAAATAGCCGATGAAGTAGTCCTCAATCACGAGGTCCCGCTTGTAGATGGGTGTCACGAATGGCAGCTCGTCCATATTCTCTAACACCGCGCGATCGGTGTTGTGGACGATCACCCCTGCCTCGTTACGATAGCTGAGCCCTTTGACGTCTCTGGGCGCGCGCCCCCCAGCGACTTCCTTGATCGTAAGATCGAACTCGTTGCGCGCGACGAAATCGACTGCGGGCGCCGCCCTCAGGCTCTTGTCGGCCTCGACCGCAACTTTGGCGCCGATCAGGCCTGCCATGAGATTCGGATTTGCGGCCTTCAGCGCTTCAACGGCCGCAACGTCGGCGGCGAACGAGGGAGTGGATGTGTGGAGGACGACCAGATCGTAGTCCCGCGCACGAGCGGAAACGTCCGCGATGCGAACGCCATGCGGCGGGGCGTCGATGAGCTTGCTGTTTGCGACAAGTGCCGCAGGTTGAGCGAGCCAGGTCGGAAACCAAAAAGAACGAATCTCGCGTCGGGCCTGGTAGCGCGATCCCGCCCCGCCATCGAATCCGTCGAAAGACGGAGCCTGCAAGAATAGCGTACGCATCGGGTTCTGGTTTCCCTAAGCCGGTGTAAGCGTCCCATCCGAGCTGACTTTGTAGCGGCGCCCCCGCCACATGATCCGCCATGGCAGGAAGCTTACCAAGAATATCGCGAAGCTCAGCAAATCGCGCACTGGTGTGAGCCAGATTGGCACTCTCCCTCCGCCAAGACTGCGCGCAAATTGTAGCGGGACCAAGAGACCGCAAGCAAGCACGAGCCCAAGGATTGCAAGAGAGGCCGGCGCAAATCCCTGCAGGGCCGCTGCGACGAGGGCGAACGGCAGGGGATGCGTAGCCACAGACCCCCGGTAGCCGAGGGGATCGACCAGGCGGATTGTGCGCGCCCAGCGCAGCTCGCGCCGGGCAAGCTCGACGAAGCTATGTTCCGAGCAAACGTGATCGACAACCATCGGGGGGATGGCAACCTCGAGACCAAGCCGTCGCACGGCTGCTCCTATCGCATAATCGTCTGCCAGTTGATCGGCAAAAGCGGCAAATCCTCCAATTCGACGCAGCGTCTCCGCGCGCAGCGCCATCGTCGAGCCGAAGCAGGGCTTGGCGAGCCCGAGCCTTAACCCCACAAGCACGCTGGGAAGGAACCTGTGGTCAATCTCAGCGGCTGCGAAGCGCGACCAGACGCCGGTGACCGGCAGGCCTCGGTAGAGGCAGGTCACGAGGCCGACGCCCGGGGCATGTAAGGCATCTGTAATCTGCCGCAGGTAATCGGGCCCAACCCGGATGTCGCTGTCGGAGAGCACGATGATCTCTCCACGGCTGTGCGTAACGCTGTTGAGAACATTTGAAATCTTGCGATTGGCGCCATGCGATTGCGCGTTGATCTCAACATCGATGGCAACATGCGAATGCGCTGAGATTAGTCGTCTTGCTATGGCTGCGGCCGGATCTGCCGAATCCTGTATGCCAAGAACGATCTGGACTTGTCCGGGATAGATCTGGTGGCAGAACGATGCGACGTTCGCCTCGAGCTCGGGTTCCGCGCCGCAGAGCGGCTTCAAGATGGTCACTAACGGCGCGTGGATTGGCTCCTCAGTTATTGGCGACTTAGCGAAGAACCGTCCAAGCAAGATTGCAGCGAAGCTTGCGTAGGCAGAGCCAATGATCGCTAGAGAAGTGCAAATAAGCCACAGACAAGTCATTATCGTGCTCGTAAATTCGGGGTGCATTACAGGGACCTAGTTGGCGTCTGGCTCTTGGGCTTGTGGGATGCTCTTGCTGCCCACTGGGACGGAGTGTGATCTTGAGGGGCGGTTTCATCCTAATCCGCATCATAATCGCGATTGTAACCGCGGCGGGGCTGTCAGCTTGCGCGTCGACCGACGCCGGCTTGCCCCGTCCGGAATTTCTCGCGAGCCCCGATGAGCCGGCGGAGCCGGCGGAAATCGCCGACCCGTTGGAGAAGCAAAACCGCGCCGTGTTCGAGAGTAGCCAGGAATTCAACCATGCGGTCATTTACCCGCTAGCGAAAGCCTATAATCAAAACATCCCAGAAGAGGTACGCGATAGGATCACCGCCTTCACCACCAACCTCGGTGAGCCGATCGTGTTCGCTAACAACGTGCTCCAGTTGCGGTTCGAGGCCGCCGCAACGACCCTTGGTCGTTTCGCTGTCAATTCGACGGTGGGCATCGGTGGTCTCTTCGATGTTGCCACAACCGAGAAGTTGGCCCATCAGTCAGGCGACTTCGGACAGACGCTTTACGTTTGGGGAGTGCGCGATAGCCCCTACCTGTTTCTGCCGATCCTCGGGCCGACCAACGTGCGCGACGCCATCGGCAGCGGCATAGAATTCGCGGCGCAGATTCCCGTCGGCGGCCTGTACCCGGCGCGACTTGCCGCAACGGCGGACAATGTCGCCACGGCCGGCGCGATCCTCACCCCGCTATCGGACCTCAGCAAGGTTGAGGAAATGGAAGCCCTGGAGCAGAGCTCCATGGATTTCTATTCCATGCTTCGCAGCGTCGCGGACCAGAAACGTCAGGCTGAGCTGCGCGAAGCGCTCGAGACGAGTGCATTGACCGCGCCTCCTGTCTCCACCGACCCCAACTCGATAGAGCCCGTCATGGTATTGACGGCCTCGCCCGCGTGGTCGGAAAAGCCAGCAGCGGCCCGCGCCAAACCCGAGGTCGCAAAGGAGTTGACACCGACGAGGATGATCGTCGGGACCCCCGCAGTCGTCAGTGAGTAGTTCCAGCGGGGTTCGTAGACCGTCTAAGCGCCGGCGAGAAGCTTGTCGCCCTGCCGGCGGAGAGAGTTGATCAAGAGCGTCGGGACCACCGGACTTCAGTATGGCGCTGAACTCCGCCCGGCGGCTGGCTAGCTCGCTGATCGTGCCGTCGAGATACACATCGACGACCTTCCACTCCCCGCCGTTGCTGCGCATCAGGTAATCGAGCGCGACGGCCTTGCCACTGGCCTGCACAAGCTTGGTCTTTATAAGCTTATCAGCCGGCGCTCGGTCGATTGTCTGCAATATCTCGAAGCGCTCTCCCGAGAAATCATCGAACTGATTGGCATAGTTGGCGATCATCATTCGCGTGAACGCCTCGATGATGCCGGCTTGCTGGGCGGGATTGAGGGCGCCCCAGCTTTGGCCCACTGCTATCCGCGACATGGAAGGGATATCGTACGTATTGGAGAGGACCGGAGCCAGCCGCTCAAAGCGCCCTTTGACCCCAAGCTGC
Organism: uncultured Alphaproteobacteria bacterium; assembly: GCA_963817485.1. GTDB lineage: Bacteria > Pseudomonadota > Alphaproteobacteria > Rhizobiales > Hyphomicrobiaceae > Hyphomicrobium_A. The sequence continues at coordinate 18,156 of CAWFOR010000008.1, forward strand.
TTTGCCTGCTGCATGGTCTGGAGGAGCGCGCCATAAAGCGCCCCGATGCGATCGGCCGCAGGATCTTGAGGCTCGCTGCTCGCCGTGAGCGGCACCAGTCCCGCCGACGCCATCAACGCCAAGGACACAGCGACAAACCACCGCCTAGAGAATTTTACGTGCGACATCTTCTACGGATCTCCCTGCCAGCTTCTTGTGCGCCCGGCCCGGCGACGAGTTTGGGATCAAAACCCTATCTGCGGTAAGCGAGCAACACTTCCACGGCAAAATCTGCGGCGTGACCGACGGATCCGCATTAGGGGCCCACCGGAGGGCCATAATTGTGGCCTAGCTCGTGGAAAGTCGATACAGCGCCGAATTCCAATGTAGTCGGGTTATGGGGGATAGGCCATGGATGCCAGAGCACCAACGGCCGCGTTGACGCCCTTGCTTGATTGCGTAGCGACCCCCGAGGATCTCCGCCAGCTGCCGGAGTCCGACCTGCCCCAGCTCGCCGCCGAGCTGCGCCATGAGACGATCGACGCCGTTTCGGTAACGGGCGGGCATCTCGGCGCCGGGCTCGGCGTCGTCGAGCTGACGGTCGCGCTGCACTGGGTTTTCGACACGCCCGCGGGATCGGCTGATCTGGGATGTCGAGCCATCAGACTTATCCGCACAAGATCCTGACCGGGCGCCGCGACCGCATTCGCACGCTGCGCCAGCCGGGCGGACTTTCGGGTTTCACGCAAGCGCGACGAGAGCGAGTACGACCCGTTCGGCGCGGCGCACTCCTCGACCTCGATCTCGGCCGGGCTCGGCATGGCCGTCGCGCGCGATCTCAACGCAGCGGCACGAACAACGTCGTGTGCGTGATCGGCGACGGCGCCATGAGCGCCGGCATGGCCTACGAGGCGATGAACAATGCCGGCGCACGCGACGAGCGCCTGATCGTCATCCTCAACGACAACGACATGTCGATCGCGCCGCCGACGGGCGCGCTGTCGGCCTATCTCGCCCGCATGACGTCGAGCGGCACGTATTTCTACCTGCGCGACATCGCCAAGCAGCTCGCCAAGCGCTTGCCGAAGAGCTGGGAGCGGCGCGCGGCGCGCGTCGAGGAATATACGCGCCACCTGTGGCAGGGCGGCGCCTGGTTCGAGGAACTCGGCTTCTACTACGTCGGCCCGATCGACGGCCACGACTTCGACCAGCTGCTGCCCGTCCTGAAGAACGTGCGCGACGCCAAGCAGGGGCCGATCCTCGTCCACGTCGTGACCAAGAAGGGCAAAGGCTATGCGCCGGCGGAAGCCTCCGACGACAAGTATCACGGCGTCGCCAAGTTCAACGTCGTCACCGGCGCGCAGGTGAAGCCGAAGCCGAATGCGCCGACCTACACGAAGCGTGTTCGCCGACAGCCTGATCGCCGAGGCCCGCAAGGACGACAAGATCGTCGCCATCACCGCGGCGATGCCGGACGGTACCGGCCTCGATGTCTTCGCCAAGGAGTTCCCGGATCGGACGTTCGACGTCGGCATCGCCGAGCAGCACGCGGTGACGTTTGCCGCCGGTCTCGCGACCGAGGGCTTGAAGCCGTTCGCGGCCATCTATTCGACGTTCCTGCAGCGCGGCTACGACCAGGTCGTGCACGACGTCGCGATCCAGAGGCTGCCGGTGCGCTTCGCCATCGACCGCGCCGGCCTCGTCGGCGCCGACGGCCCGACGCACGCCGGATCGTTCGATCTCGCCTATCTCGGCTGCCTGCCGGATTTCGTCATCATGGCGGCGGCGGACGAGGCCGAGCTCAAGCACATGGTGGCGACCGCGGCCGCAATCGACGACCGGCCGTGCGCGGTGCGCTATCCGCGCGGGGAAGGCATCGGCGTCGAGCTGCCCGAGGTCGGCGCGCCGCTCGAGATCGGCAAGGGGCGCATCGTGCGCGAGGGCTCGACGGTCGCGCTGCTGTCGCTCGGCACGCGCGCTCGCCGAGTGCCTGAAGGCCGCCGATCAGCTCGCGACGTTCGGGCTGTCGACGACGGTCGCCGACGCGCGTTTCGCGAAGCCGCTCGACGACGGATCTGATTCGCCGGCTCGCCGCCAACCACGAGGTGCTGGTCACGGTCGAGGAAGGCTCGATCGGCGGCTTCGGCAGCCACGTGCTGCACTTCCTGGCCGAGAACGGACTGCTCGACCGCGGTCTCAAGGTGCGCACCAAGGTGCTGCCGGATGCCTTCATCGATCAGGACAAGCCGGAGCTCATGTATGAGCAGGCGGGCCTGTCGGCGGCCGGCATCGTCGAGACCGTGTTCGGTGCGCTCGACACCAATCATCAGCCGGTGCAAAGGGTCGGCGTCGGATTTCGTCTCCACTGACGCTCCTCGCCCACTTTGATCAAAGCGTGGGCGTGGAAGGCGAGCGCCGGCGATTTCTCCAAAGCCGCCACGGCTCCAAACACTGCCACATGATGAGAGCCGGCACGCCGGTGACGATCTCGCGCGCGCGTTTTAATAGTGACAGGCTGAGGGCAAGCTGAGGGGGCAGTCCAAATAAGGCACCCGCGACGATATATCCGCCCTCCTGCACCCCGGCCGCCCACGGCACGATGAACGCCCCGGTGCGCAGAGCGTAGACCAGGCTCTCAATGACGAGAGCATCGGCGAAGCTCACGGGATTGTCCATGAACCACAAACCGATCCACGCCTCACCGGCACCAACAATCCAGCCGGCAACGTGAAGGGCGAAGTTGGCGCAGACTTTGCGCTCGATGCCGGTAAATCTCCTTTATTCCAGCGTGTACCCCATCAGTCTCCGACAAGCTGCCCCAAGCTTGGGTCCAGCCCAGCCGATCAGGCAACGTCTCGAGGAAACGAAAGAGGCCCCTGTGCTGTGCGACAACGAAGCCCGCAATGCCCGCAGAGCAGATCGTCAATCCAGCGGCCAGCCACCAGCCCGTCATCTCGCTGGGCCGCTCCGCGATCAGGATCGTTACGCCGAGCAGCGTAAACAGCAGCTGGCTTGCCAGCTCCATCGTCAGATCGACGACGGTCATCGCTACGGCCGTTCCCAGCGGCGTCCCGTGGAGAGTGAGCTCGCGGACTGCCACGGCCTCGCCCACCGCCGGTACTATGGCAAGAAGGTTCGCTGTGCTGTCGCGCAGCCAGCGCACCCACGCCAGGAAAAGCGAAGCATTGGGGGGCGCCTTCACGAGTAGCGCCCGCCACGCGAGAGCGCACAGGATGAGCGAAGCGAAATAGACGGCCGAGATCGCCAGCACGCCTTGCCAGCCGGCGCTGAGGAAAGCGTCGCCGACCTGCTCAAGGCCGAAATGGAGAACGAGCCGAATGCCGAGCGCGACGCCGACCAAGGCGGCGAGTGTCAGTCCGAGTTCTCAATCTCATCCGACGGTTTGATCTGGGCGCTGTTTTGGTCTGCCGTTGGCGGCGGCACGCGCCTCAGCTGCCATCAGCTTGCGGTAGGCCTGGATGTTAAAGGCTTCCATGCCCCAGTACACGTTACTGCCCAACAGGCCGGCAGCCCACGCAAAAAAGCAGACGCAATCGCGGAGCGGGACGAGCCACGGCTCGATGGGCCCTGCGATCTGAAAGCTGCGACGCACCTGAAAATGCAAAAGCATGCGCAAGCCCATTTGCAGCCGATGATCCCGAGCCCGACGATGCTCGGCTGAGGGGAGCAGAAGCAGGGCGAGCAGCGGCAACGGCCAGGTGACCACCGACATAAATTGATCGAGCGGGCGACAGGCGCGCTCCGAGCGCTGCCATCGCGCCTCGTGACGGAACATATCTGCAAAGCTGCGTTCGGCGACGACGGTGTCG
>CAWFOR010000009.1:0-104579 GCA_963817485.1 uncultured Alphaproteobacteria bacterium
GTCCTTCCAGCCAAGTCCTGCCGGTTGTCGTCATACCTCATCGTCGTTTGCGGATTGCATGCCGCGCATGAGCCTGAGCGGCTCGTACGTCGCCGTTGCTCGTAACGAGGGCGGCCGTGAGAACCGCTCCTGAGGCCGTGCGGACGTGCCTTGACGCCCGTTAGATCACCCAGGCTCCGGACAACCCGATAGAGCCCGTGGCCCGTCAGACGCTGCCCACGCTTGAAGTACGCGGTATTCACGAACAAAGCTGGCTCGTCCTCGCCTGCAACGGCCTCCCGCAGCACGAGCCAGCGCTCGATAGCCTCGAGAGTAGGCGCAGGAAGCGTGCGCGCTTCTTTCTGCGCCTTACCCTTGCCCAGCACCCAGAGACGGCGCCCGCGGGTCTCACGTCTTCCACGTCGAGGCCGACGACCTCGCCGCGGCGGAGACCGAGGTCGAACATGAGACGAATGATCGCGGTGTCGCGGGCCGCCTTGGCGGGCGACTTCTCCGCAGCCGCTCGCAACAGCGCGCGGGTGCCGTCAAGGCCTGGGCCGCGCGTGTCTCGGTAAGATTGAGCGTTGAGTCCCGGATCTCGGGCACCCACGTTGTCGCGCCAATCGTGCGGGCGAACCGCAGCGCCGATCGTACTGCTGAGAGCCGCCGGTTGATCGTGGCTGGCGCCAGCCCGGCCTCCTGCATGGCTGCGCGCCACGCCAGAAGGCGACTGTTGCCCGCCCCGGCCGGAAGGGCGATCAGTCCCAGCGCCTGCCCAGCGCTCCTCGCGCCCTGGCAGACGGCGAAGGCGCCGAGGTCTTGGGGGTAGGCGTTGAGGGTGTTATGCGAGCGGCCGGCGAGAAACTCTTGGTAGAGCCTCTCGCCAGCCCCCACCGGCGCCGGCAGAGAAGTTCTTGCCAGCGATCGGGACCAGCATCTCGATTTGCATGTGCGTCAGGCCGCACGCACGTCAGGCTGCTCCGAGGCGTCCTGGGCTGCGAGGTAGAGGACGGCCACGGCAAGCTCGTTCATTCCCTGATCGCCAACTGAAGGGTTGTTCTCCGCTTTCTCGAGCATCGCCTGCCAATCGGTACGCGGCTTGTCCCAGACGAGCATGAAGCCGGCGATCTCAGCCCGGATGACGATGTCGAGCCAGCACTGCGGCGGTGGGAGCGCCTTTTGAAGTTCGCACAGCCGGCGTTGGACGCGCCTGAGTTTGCCTTCGAGTTTCTTCTGGCGGATCGCGTCGCGCGTTGATCAATCCTGTCCTCGATACTGATGATCGCGATCAGGCGCCGGGTTTCAGCGAGGGTTTTCTGGGCGTTCTCATTCACCGGCATCGGTTGCGCCGGGATTGCGGCCAGCGCTTGAAGCGATGGATGGCGGCCATGCCCGCTATTGCAGCACCGGCAATGCGTACCCCACCACAGAGGATACTGCGGCGCGTAGGCGCGGGGTTGGTAGACGTGATAAGGCCGTGATCAGCCTTCGACATGGTGTAACCTCCTTGTCGTGGTGTAGGGCTTCGTCGGTGTGCAACACCTTCGGGGCCCACTTGCGTTGTGTAGGCAGTGCCTTTATATAGCTAGCAGCTTATCTCTGTCAAGGCGGCGCCTTTACAATGCCCTTAAAAAAGTCTCATCAGCTCAACCTACGGATCAGCCCCGAACTTAAAAAGCTGGCGGACCGGGCGGCCGCCGATGATCAAAGGACGCTCACCTCTCGATCGAGAAGTTGCTCACCGATCACTTGAAACAGCATGGCTACCTGCCGAGCAGCAGCAAGCTCGTCGGCAAGACCAAGTGAGGTGCGGCATGCCGCTGACGGTTGGCAACATCGTCCTGTTGAACTCCGGCAGCCCGCCTATGACGGTGAAGGCGATCACGCATGCCGGCCAGGTCCTATGCCAATGGATCGACTTTGGGGCGTCCTGCACGAGATGGAATTTGCGCCCGAAATGCTGTCGGACGAGCACTCGGCACCGCGGCCAAACAAACGGGGCATACCCGAGGAGCCCGACTGAGCAGTGTGAGGGCTACCCCGGTTCGTATTCATGTCCTGGAACCAATAGGACTAGCCAGCAAGAGGAAGTCTGCAAGAGGATCGGTCCGATGTCTGCGTTGAAAGCACTCTTGCTTATCGCGGCGGTCGTCTGCGTGGTTCGAGTGCCGCCAGCGGCGGCCCTGACACTGTTAGCGGTGCTTGGCAGCAGATCGATCCCAGCACGGGCAAAGTGGGAGCGCTCGTCACCTTCAGCGAGAGCGGAGGTCTTTTCAGCGGCCATATTTCGAAGCTGTTTCCAGATCCGGGAGAGGACCCACGTCCGCTTTGCCACAAGTGCTCCGGTGCGCAGCGCGACAAGCCCATCCTTGGGCTCGTGTTCATCGAGGGCATGCGGCGCTCCGGCCTGGCCTACGAAGGAGGCACAATCTTGGACCCCGAAACCGGCACGTCCTATAGCGCAAACATGAAGCTCAGCCCCGACGGCAACACGCTCTCACGGTGCACGGCTACGTCGGCATACCGCTATTCGGCCAGAGCCAAACCTGGAAGCGGGTCGAGTAGCTTGGCATCATAGTTTGGCCTTTCCGCCGCTCTGTCGACTTTTGAGCTCCAGCGGTGGGTAAGGACTTAACCTACCCCGATTTGAACTGCCGATTAACCGCGTTTCAACAGGTGTGGATGAGCAGCGTACATTTTTACTCGTAATCAATTCTTCCGGTCCGAACCTGTCAGTCGCGCGCGCCTCTTTGCGCGTTGACCTGGGAGGATATTGTCATGAACACTGTCGTCGCCCGCTTTGTGAAGGACGAAGTCCGGTGTGACCGCCATCGAATATGGCCTCATCGCCGCCATCGTCGCCGTCGGCATCATTATCGGCCTGCAGAACCTGAGGGACGGGTTGAACACCCTATTCAACAACATCGACACCAACGTGACCACCGGTCACTAGTAGCTGCATCTGTTAAGGCTTTTGATGGTCCAGAAGAGAGCGCGAGGACCTACTCAAGGCCGCCTGAACCAAGCCGAAGGCCCGGCCGGCGAGAGTGGCGCGCCGTCCGAGCCCCAAGCGGGGCCGCTCCTCCTCAAGGCGGACGTGCACCCCATCACAGGATTTGATGAATTGGAAGTTCCGCGTTGAATCCAAAACGCGGCCGAACTGAGTCACTTCCCGCCCCACCCGAACGATCCGAGCGGGGCTTCTTGCGTCACGCCTCCGGTTTGAACACCGTGCGTCCGCACTTCACGAGCGCGTAGCCGTCTCGATCAGTGCCAAGTCGGTACTTGGGCCGCGCACCCTTGCTCCGTTCGAGCATCAATCGCACGGGACCGTGATATGCGCGCCGTTGCAGCGAGGAGTTTGTCGGCATTGTCGAAGCCTTCGGAGAAGCGCAGCAGGTCTTGGTGCGCGCGGTCTGGTGTCAAGCTGCAGGCACCATCGCGACCATGCTCCCGCTTTGGTCTACGATTTCGAGCCAGAGTTCGTCGAGCGCGTCCTCTAGCATGATCTCGGTCCGCGCTTGTTCGGCATTCGCAACGGCGTCGTCCAATGCCGGAAGCTCGAGCCCGATCGTATTCGGCTCGATTGTCTCACCCAAATGGACGTGGAAGAAATATCGGGCATGGGCCGAACCCCCTGGATGCACCGAGGTTTGCAATGTTTGAACCTAGCCGAAGTTGGATGTGTTCTAGTCAAACTCTGTTTCAGATTGCAGGAGATCCTAATTGGCCTTGGAGGATTTCCCGCGCCAATCCCTGGGTGAGAGCATCAATTACAAAAGGATGGCCGTCCCGCAACGTGGCTCTCCGGTTCAATGGAGGAACATTTTTCCGGCTGGCGCGAAGTTGCGCGGCCGATCAGATGCGGATCGTTCAATCAGAGTCTTGGAGCGCGAAGATTTGCTGCGGGCGGCCTGAACAACATCGTTAGCCCCGAGGGCTGCGCAGGCACCTTGCCGAACATTCATTTGCCATCGATAGCCATCGCGACTAGTGGACTTATGTGGTCAAAAAGCAAGGTTCACGAGCCATGCGCAAAACGCGGTTTGCCTTCGCAGCGTTCCTGTTGATGCTCGTGGTTGCCTGCGCCACGACCGTCCTCAATGCGTCACGCACCTACTCGGCTACGTCGCAGAGGTCAGAAATTGACGGCCAGCTCAATCTTTTCGGCGGCGTTCTTGACGTGGTGCGCAGCAAATACGTCGAGAAGCCGGACGACGCCACGCTGATCGAGAGCGCTATTACCGGAATGCTGTCGGCGCTCGACCCCCACTCTGCATACATGAACCCCAGTGCCTATCGCGACATGCAAACGCAGACCCGAGGCGAGTTCGGCGGCCTCGGGCTCGAAGTCACCATGGAGAACGGCGTCGTCAAAGTCGTGTCGCCTATCGACGACACGCCCGCCGCCAAAGCGGGGTTGCGGGCCAACGACCTAATCACTCAGATCAACGGCGAACAGATCACGGGGCTCACGCTGGAGCAGGCGGTCGAGAAGATGCGGGGACCCGTCAACACCCCGATCACACTCACGATCGCTCGCCCGGGCGTAGACAACCCCTTCGACGTGAAGGTGGTGCGCGACATCGTCCGCATCAACCCAGTGAAGGCCCACAACGAGGGCGACGTTGCCTACATCAAGGTGACTTCGTTCAGCGAGCAAACGCACACCAGCCTCGTCAAGGCGATCGACGAAGCCAAGAAGACGATCGGCAAGGATCTTAAGGGCTACATCATCGACCTGCGCAACAACCCGGGCGGCTTGCTGGACCAGGCCATCGCAGTATCCGACGACTTCCTCGAGGATGGTGCAATCGTCATAACGAAGGGCCGCAACGAGGAAGATACACAGAGGGCGAATGCCCATCCGGGGGGACGAAACCGACGGCAAGAAGGTCGTCGTGCTCATCAACGGAGGATCAGCGTCTGCCTCCGAGATCGTCGCCGGTGCGCTGCATGACCAAGCGCGCCACCGTCATCGGCACGCGCTCGTTCGGCAAGGGCTCGGTGCAGACGATCATCCCGCTCGGCAGCAACGGCGCGATGCGGTTGACTACAGCCCGCTACTACACGCCATCTGGCCGTTCAATCCAGGCAAAGGGTATCGATCCCGACGTCGTCGTGGAGGAGGAAGTCCCCGACGACCTCAAGGCCAAACTTGCCGCCGACAAGACGTTCGGCGAGGCTAGCCTCCGCGGACATCTCAAGAACCCCGACGACAAGACGAAAGCGGGCAAGGACCCCGCGGAAACTCCCGGTTCGTCCGCCTACGTCCCTAAGGAGCCGGAAAAGGATACTCAGTTGCAGTATGCCTTATCGTTCTTGCGAGGAACGGCAACCGATCCCAGGACGGCCGACAATCCCGGCGAGTGAGCAAACGCAAAGAAAGCGATGCCTAACTAGAACAACGGTGTTGAATTGTTGTGTTGGCGACCGGCATCTTCTATTTGCCCACAAGGTAGTGACACCACTCGTTGCGATCACACGGCTGAGTTGGAGGCCCGCTTCGGCAAGCTGTCTCTTCTGACCGTTTCCGGGGCGGCGACGCTGTTCGCGTTGACCCGCTCTTGGAGGCACCCCAACCCCGCGCGCTTGGCTGTCACCCTAGCGAAAAGCGCAAAGTTGGCTTAGAAACAAAGATGTAGATCCACCGGGGAGCTACCGGCCCAATGTTCGATGAAAAACACAAGGACCTCACGCCGAAGCAGGAAGCCTTTGCGTGCGCCTATGTTGAGACGGGCAACGCGAGCGAGGCCTATCGACGGGCATACGATGTCGCCCCCGACTGCAAGCCAAACACGGTCGAGAAGCGCGCCTGTGAGCTGCTGAAGAACGGGAAGGTTGCGGGTAGGGTCGAACAGCTGCAGGCAGCTCATGCAGAGCGCCACAACGTCACGATCGACAGGCTTACTGATGAGCTGGAGCTGCGCGACAAGGCGCTGTGCCGCCGTCATGGCCAAGGCCAAGCTGCATGGCTTTCTCAACGACGACCGGCTGGTCGCGCCCAGAGAGGGATTGCCTCCCCCGATTATCAACGTTGTGCTGCATGGCAGCGAGCCAACACCTGACTACATTAAGCCAACACCTGACGGCGCTCGGCGTCATTGACGCCCAAGTGCCTTGCAATCCCATCATCCCGGTGCGCTAGCCGGCTGAGTCAACATGGTCGTGCTGCTCTCCGACCCGGCGGATTTCGAGACGTGGCTGTCGGGGTCAATCGCTGAGGTGGCCAGACCTCACATTAAGGTTTCCGCACGGGGAGATCCGACAAACCCGTGACGAAAGCTTATTCGTTAGACGCCGATAGCGCTGTCCCCCAGCCAATCGGTCCGACCAAACAGTTCCCCCGAACGTGTTGGTCCCACGTCCCCAACCTTGAGCCGCTGGGCTCCGCACGGGCTTGGCGGCTTTTTTGATCGTGCTGCGATGCAAGCAAACACGACCGCCATTGAACGCGCATTCGAACTCGCGAAGTCCGGGCAGTATATGAACGTCGGGGAGATAAAGTATCGCCTGCATGTTGAGGGCTACTTTGCCGAGGCCATTACTGGCACCCGACTGTGCGAACAGCTGAAAGCTACGATCGACGTGGCGCGAAAAGCGCGATGGCACGACGGCAATTAAGCGTAAAGCAGTGCTCACAAGCGTGTACAGCAGCAGCTTGTGTGAGCCCACGCCTCGCTAGTTGTGATTGCCAGGCTCACAAGCCGGGCCGAGTGGCGTCGGGCGAGCGACCGACCTAATCCTATGCCTCACGAGTTTGCTTGCCCCGTAGCCATCATGCCGCGACGTTATCTGAACCGCTTGAGGATGGCGCTGTGTCATGGACACTCCGGCAAGGTCGGATCATTGATGCCGCGCTGCCTGGGCCACTGCGCGTCCGCAGACCACGACATTAGAGCGGCACGACCGTAACGTGCGTCAGGAGAGCGACGGATATTTACGCGACGGCTTGGCCTTGAGACGAGCATCAAGCGGTCAATCCTTGCGACCTGGCCCATGGTCCAAGTCATTCTCTTTGGCACGCCAAAAATCGACTTCCTTGGCAAATCTGTCCCCTGCCGCCCGATTGATCGGGACCTCGGCCCACGTCCATTCGTTTTTGTAAAACCCGGACGCCGCCTTTTTCAGCCGCCCATCCTCATCAATCAACCAAGCCTTTCCAACAAGGTCGTCGTGCAGAAATAGGAATATATAGCGTGTCGTTCTGCCAGGTCGGTTGAGCACATTTATAGAATGAAGCCGGCCACTCTCGTCTTTGGCAAGGGTCTGATAGACGAGGCACGAGCCGTCTGTTTTCGCCGGCACGCCCAGTGCAGAGCATACCTTGCCCACCTGGGTGTCCTTGTCTCCCTTCGAAACTGTTAGGTCGGCAAGTCGGGCAAACAGCGGATCTTCTGCCCCAATAGCGCCGCTCACTGCATACGTCAGCGCAAACCATGTTAGGTAGGCACGAAGGGGTTGGCGCATCAGCGGGTCACCTTTAGAGACTTTTCTCGTACTCAAACTCGGTCAGGGAGTGCCACGCTTACCAAACCCGGACTAAGGTACACGCTCTCATCTGACTTCAAGGCAACCTAACAGTCATTATCGAAACATCGGATTTTCACCTGCGGCGCATCGCTTTGTCGTCGCCAAAGAATTTGGATGCGCCCCAGCCCCGATCTCTACTGCGGACGGCTCAGTTCCTTCGCCCCCTGGTCGGGGGGTTGATCTGCGGTGCGAAGGCACGCGGCCAGTTCGTTGAGCCGCAACATCCAGGATCCCGCTCGAAGCGAGCTGACGCCAAATGGTGTCCATCGATCATGTTGGACTTCGGCACGTTTGAGTACGTTGAGGTGCATTACGGCCTCGCCGCCCACCCACAACCGTAGGTCTCCGATGTTTAGATCATCTTCAAAGGCAGCGCTGTTTTCAGGGCTCATCCAAAGCTCTAGGCGATAAGCTATCCCATCCCACAACCAATTGACCCATCTCCCGTCTCGCTCGCCGGGGTGTTGCGCTCGCATCCTGCTTCGTTCACCGCCCTAATGCGGAGCGCCGGTTGCCCATTGTTTGCGTCCAAAACGCTCGGCCAATACTGGATCAATCCGAGAATGTCGCAAGCTGCGAGATTCTTGCTTCGCTTTACTCACCAGGTCGCGGGCCTTCGCTATGGCCGCCTCGTCGACATCATTAGGCTCACGCTCGCCAACAGCGGCCTGTTCGACTTTTGCAACGTCCTGCGGCAACGGCGGAGGGATCCCGGCCGCTTTGATTGGTTTGGGCTGCCGAATGCGAGGACGCGGGGCAAGCGACGCAACGACGATGGCAATCGCTATGTCCGACGATGACGAGCACGTTATCCATTTGCGTCCCGACGCACTGCGGCATCGGAAGCTTAACCACCTACGGCGTTCTGAACCGACAGGTGTAGCGTCCGCTAAATGCGACTAGCCATTGGCACATGGCTTACCGCCGCCTTAGGCGTGCGCGGCCGGTTGACCAGCTCCAGCAGCAAATCCGCGTGACACGCTTGCGAGGGCGAGCACCAACACGCCAGGTTTTTTCCCGCGTAACTGGTGCAGGAGAGTCAGACTTTCCGACGGCGGGCGATGAGGTGCTTAGCGACGAGGCTCGGGTAACGAGCTTCGATTTGTTCGTCGGTGAATGCCCCGGGTCAGCCACGCGCGGTGCAGGTTTACCGCGTCGTCCACTCCATATTTGACGAAGTGAAAGGATTGCCGAAGACGGTTGAGCGGTCCACCTTGCGGGTGTTCGGCGGCATACGCCAACCTGTCCCCCGCTGTAACTGAACTCGCTTAGGCATGACGTTCCTCGTCGGTTGCCGCGGGTCAAGGTTTGAGCGCAACTGGACCAAAAGTATGTTCAAAGGGCTGGGCGCATTATCGAGACATCGAATTTGATGTTCTGCGGCACCTCGTCTTCTCCGGGGACAACTCTGGCGCACGACGCAGTCGGCGGGCCTTAGCGGAGTGCGCTACTCAGCTCGCGTCGTTGCCGTCTTCGCAGAATGTGAAGCAGTAGGGGCCAGTCTGCTTGGGATCAGAATATCACTCTAAATTCTGTCCATCGGTTGCGACGGAAAGCGTCGCGGTAGCGCACACGTCCGTAGACGTAAATTCGCTTCGTGTCGCCCTTGACCGCCCTGATTTCCTCAGCCGTGGGGATCTCGTCCATCTCTACCCGGAACAGGTATCTTGCTTGCGGCTGCGCCACCAGCTTTGGCGGGTGAGGTTCTAGCTGCGGTGCTGGAAGTGGATCGCTCGTCGGGAAGTCGGCAATGATAATTGCGGCAGAGACGGTAAGGTCATAGGCGGGGGTCTGTCCGACGTTCTCAATAGCGATCCACAACTGAGCCTTGCTCGCATTATCAACGGGCATAGTCGATTGCGTCTTGTCAGTTTGATCTGTAATGTAAGCGCGCAATTGCCCCATGGCGGTGAATGCCATTACCAAGACCGTGGCAGCCAACGCTAAGAATTGGAAAACACCAACGCCGATGGCTACTGCAGCTATTTTGTCGCTGAGCGACCAAGCGTCGCTCGCCTTTGGTGGGAATTGGCTGCTGGGGGCGCTAGTTTCTGCGCGTGCGGCGGGTGGCGAATTGAGATTGGCCGACGGCTGAGTGGTGGTCTTATCCTCGGTCAGCGGCGCCTGCTGGGCGCCGGCAGCCACTTGTGGCGGTGGCTGCGTCGAACCGAAATCTCTCATGACCTCGGCGAGTGGGTCGGGGTGGACCTTCACTGCCCCGATGAACGGCCGATCAATGACGATGGCCGTTAATAGTCCCGAAAAAATGATGGCCGCTAACATGCCGGTCATCAACGCCTGCGCCCGCAGGTTCTCCATGCCGAAGAAGAACGTGTAGGCAATCGTCACAACGGCGCCGCAGAACAGAACCGGCCAGATGACTCCCGGTACAAGGCTCTCTGCGGCCTCTAGTCTGGCGCGACGCATTTCTGTGATGGTGTCGAGCTCATGCAGAATTTGAGACACCAAGGCGGTATCGCGTCGCTCGGGCGCATCAAATGTCAGCAGCGCCTTGTAAACCGCATCCAACGCTTGTCGAGTCGATGGGCTCGCATGAACACGCTCCATGGCAGGCCAGTCATCGGAAATGGTCGCCGTCAGATAATTGGTGAGAGCCGCCCGCAGCGTCATGCCGGGCTCGCCACTGATGCCTTGTGAAAGCCGATAGATGGTCGCCGCGGCCCCGGCTTCCTTTGTGACGTTGCTTTTAGCTTCGCTGAACCTTTCCCACACGACGATGACAGCGAATGCGAGGAGCACAGCATAGAGCACAGCCACGGCCGCAAATTTGAATCCCGCGACCTCGTTGTTCGTTGCCAGTCTTTCAAGAGCGACATGGCGGCGTATGAACACGGGGCCGAGCATCGCCAGCGCGGTCGGCAACACGACTACCAGCAATCCTGAGAGCCACAGCGGGAGACTCGTAAGAAAATAGATCATGATGGGTAGCCACAGGCAACGTGTTGGCGCAAGCTAACAGACCTTCCGTCGCGTGTGCAGAAGCAGCAGCGTTCTGTTTAACAGCCATCATCGCGGATACGTCTCAGCAGCAGGCGTCGTTGCCGCCAGTTGGCGGCGTCAGCTCAACATCCGTGAGCGGACTTCTGGCTCAAGTAATGGGAATAGACATTATCGAAACACCGAATCCGCACCCCTCCGGCACCTCGTCTCCGGGGACAGCTGCCTCGAATTCCGCCACGCTGCCACATACCGCCGCTATGTCTGTGTTGCGCGGATAGGCTGATCCCCGAAAAGTCGGCTCTCCACCGATCTGCCGCGCGACTTTCCTTGGAGTTTGCGTGTGTGGAGACAGCGCATGTCGAAGCTCATCAAGAACAGTCGCAGCACATTCGACGCGAAGTTGCTTGCTGCATTCAAGAATGAACCCGCCCCGACGATTAATGTCGGCCGCTCGCCCGACGGACATTTCCTTCAAGTCACCGGACTTCCTGAAGCGCTGCAGCACAGGCACTACTCAACTGATCAAAATCTCAAATTGGCCGCCATGGCTGATGCGGTAAACCTCGCGCTGATCGACATCAATCGGCGCAACTCCCTGCCGCTAGAGATACAGTACGTCCTGTCAGACGCTCACCAATGCTTCGCGATATGCGCGACCGCAACAGCAATCCGCTTGTGACGTTCGCCAGCAAAGCTTGGCCGGAGGGGCAAACGGAAAGCATCGCATGCAAAGTTAGAAGCCAAACGGTGTATGGCGGCAGCCGCTGCGGCGGGGCAAAAGCTATTGCAATGCAACGGCCAAGCAGACGGAGCGCGTAAGATCTCATGCGGGTGGGTGACGCAACAAGTCGCCTCGTGGCTGAAGCCGTACCGGATCTCACTTGAGCAGGCTATGCCGGGTGGATGGCGCTCGACTACGCCGGAGTATGGCGAGCGGCAAAAAGCCCGCCCACGTTCGCCGAACGGGTCGAGGGTCCTGGCAGGACGAACTGAAGCAAGACTTTGGCTTCAAACTTCGAATGGCTCAGCTCAACACGCTTGATGACGTGGCGGCCATAGTCGATTTCATTTCCATTCAGGTGACTGGAGCCGTCGAGCGGATCATCTACGACAGCTTTTCTTCCGAATAATTGCGCGAACTATCCGGCGGTTTCGGCGGGTAGCTTCCGGTTTCAGGAGAAGAAGCCTGTGACCACGATGCCCGCCCTTGACGACGCCATCAGGCCAGCTAACCGGCTAGAGCGCCTGTTGACCCGCATCGAGGTCAGCAAGGTCACGAGTTTGAACAAGACGACGATCTACCGCCGCATGCGCGGCACCTTTCCTCGCCCGATTTCCCTCTCCGACAACCGCGTGACATGGCGCGTCTCCGCCATCACCCACTGGTTGGGCGAACGGGAGCGCGTGGTGTCCTAAAGTGCATCAAACAAAAGAAATCGCCCGCCGAGTGTCGAGCTCAAGCGGGCGGCAAATTCAAAGGCAACCGGTATGTACTGCGTCTCAAAGTATCTCGCAAGGGCCCAGCGCCGAGCGGGTGATCAGAAGGGCTGGCTTGTGCCAGCCGTCCACTACGACGGCGCGCAGGGCTATTCGATAGTCGAGGGACGGCCCCGGGTAATGCGCTCGAAACGCGTCACTGATCTCGCTTCGGATGGTTCCGCAAATGGAGATGTCCGATGACTACGAATGGACACCTTCCATCTGACAGCGAGGTTGCGCGCGCTCTTGGTGGTCGCGTGCTTCCAAATGGCAAAGGCGTCGAATTCCCGATCCCGGGGGCAAAGGGTCGCAAGCGCACTGGCTACTATCGGCGCGAGCCCAGCGCGATTGACGGCTTTCTGGTCGGCGATGCCGCAGGGAAAGCTGATCCAATCGAACTCAAGGACTTGTTCCGAGACAAACTCGGCATTCCTTTTGTGCCCAAGCACAAGAACGGCAACAGCCACATTATACCAGCCAGGTCCGCGAACCGATCCTAACGGGACGGTCGCAAAGGAGAGGACGGGCTGCGTCCCGTCCTCTCCAACCCCTTCTCGTACTCGACGCTTTCGATCTTCTGAAAGACGCGCCTCCTCCGCGAAAATGGCACGTCGAGAATGGTTGGGTGCCGGCAGATGACGTGACCTTGATCGGTGGCGACGGCGGTCAAGGCAAGAGCACTCTGGCCTTACAGCTCGCCTACTGCACGGCTTGGGGTTTTCCCTGGCTCGGCAACCCGGTTCGGCAGGGTGCGGTCGTTGATTTCACAGCCGAGGAGTTAGCCGCGGAGTTGCATTACCGTCTAGCTGATATCACACGAGCAACCGCGCTTGAGGGGTCGGCGCCCAACGCTCCATCGTTTCCCGAGCTGATGGTGACGCCGTGCTCGCCAATCCGGGCAGCAACGGGACTATGGGGTCTATCCCCTGTTCGATCAGCTCGTCGAGCTGGTGAAGGAAGCCAAGGCCAAATTACTTGTGCTCGACGCCGCGGCAGACGTTTTCGGAGGTGATGAACTTCAGCGATCACAGGTGCGCGCGTTCTTCAGGCTGTTGCGCGGCATAGCGATCAACCACAACTGTGCTGTCGTCCTGCTGGCGCATCCCTCAGTCGATGGCATGAAAGTCGGGGCGCGGTTACAGCGGCAGCACGCACTGGAACAACTCAGCGCGGTGCCGCCACTACCTAACAACACCAACAAGGGGTGAAGGCGACCCTGACCCGGATTTGCGCGAGTTAGAGCGCGCGAAGAGCAACCGCTCAAAACGTGGCGTGAAGCTTTTGCTTCGTTGGAATGATGGAGCTTTCAGTCTCCAAACCGGAACTACCGCCAACATCTTGGATGTAGCCAAGGCCAAGAACGTCTTCCTCGAATTGCTTCGTCGATATTCGACGAGCGGACGGAATGTCTCCGACAAGAAGGGACCTTCCTACGGACCGAAGCTGTTCGCAGCCGAAGCCGCAGCCCAGGGACTGAACAGTGAGCTTCTGGCGAAGGCCATGAACGAGCTTTTCGCCGACGGCCGACTGAAAATCGAGACCTACGGTCGCCCCTCGCGACTTTGTGGCCGGCTCGTTGAAGTGAACAACGGGAGCGCACAATGACGAGCGTGAAACCGGCGTACAACTGGCGTAAAACTGGGCGGCGGCCACACCCCCAATACCCCCCAGTTGGGCGGGACGCCCCCCTGACGGGGACCCCACCCTGCAAAAAAAGTAGAGCCGGTTCGCGGACGCTGGGAGTGTCACAGACGATGGCCATAGACCCTCGCGCGCGTCGCGCACCGCGTGGAGGATTGGCCGTGATCGAAGTCGGGCTCAGCCCGCCGACCCACAAAACGTGCTGCTGCTGCTGCGCCGCCAAGCCTCTCGCTAGGTTCCTGCACAGCAAGCACACCGCTGACGGACGCACCGATCGGCGCCTCGACTGCATCCGTGCCGCCGCTGCCGCGCAGGATCGTCGCCTAAGACAGGGAGTATAACCAATGACGCAAGATAACCTCCACGAGTGGGACCTAAAGAACCCAGATGAGCGGCAGGCACTTTCCGACAAAATGCGTGAGGCAATTCTCGATGCGGTGCAGCCAGACGCCAGACGCCTCGGCCTAGCTGGGAGGAAACGCTCCAACACCTCGACCAGGTGATCTTTCGCAAGGCGCTGCTGGGCTCCGTAGCGACGTTGCTCTCTTTCACCGATGGCGAAACGAATGAGATCGTCATGAAGCAGTTTATCGACGCGTTGCGCGGCTTCTGGTGTGATGACACCTGCGATGACCCCCCGTATTTTGTCCACTGAATCTGACAGTGCAGATGAGCCAAAGCCGCACCATTGCCGTGCTCATGAAAGGTCGCGAGATCGTGCCCAGCGCGGAGAAGCGGCGCAGGGAGCGCGTATCAGCCGAGTACGTCTCAGCGGAAACGCTTGCGCAGCTCAACTCGAATTGGGTTCAAAGACGACCGTACACGGCTACGTGCGCCGCGGGATTTTGCCGCGTCCCATACGCATCGGCGACCTTGTGCGCTGGCGATGGGTAGATGTGGAGAAGGCCATCCAATGCCTTGAAGGGGGAGAACGACTCTCAATGCTGATCACGATGACCCCTACATCGAGGGAATTGACCGTGGCACGACCGAGGAAGCTAGCCATTGAGCTGCCGCCCTACGTCAACTGTGTCCGCGTCAAGGGGCGCCCTTACTACTACTTCCACGCGGGCCGGGGAACGAAAGTCGCAGGCAAGCCTATCCGATTGCCCGATGACCCGCGCCAACCCGAGTTCTGGGCGGCTTACCGCAAGGCGGCTGGCGAGCCGGATGCGCAACTCAATCCGCGAAGCTTTGAGCACGCCATCCAGGCGTACAAGATTAGCCCTGAGTTTACTGGCCTATCAGCTGGGACCAGGTTGTTCTACGAGCGCTACTTCGAGACAATCAGGAAAGCGTGGGGCAGCCTTGAGGTTCGTGGCCTTCTGCCCGCCCACGTCCTGAAGCTGCGCGACAAGCACCAAGACAGGCCCGCGACCGCCAACGCGATCATCCGCACGCTGTCGGCGCTCATCTCGTGGTCCGTGCCGCGCGGCTACCGCACCGACAATCCATGCGCGCACGTGCGCAAGCTCACGATTGGAGAAGGCTGGGAGCCCTGGCCGTGGGAGATGATCGAGCTTGTCGAGAAGCACGGGCCCCGTGGATGTGGCACGCCGTTGCGCTCGCGCTCTACACCGGACAGCGCCAAGGCGACGTGCTGGCGATGACGCGGGCAAAGATCAAGAACGGCTTGATCGAGGTGCGCCAGGAGAAGACAGGGACGCTCCTTGTGATCCCAGCGCATCAGAAGCTTCTGGCGGTCATCGAGACCATGAAGGGAACGCTCCGTGCAGCTCCTCACCAACACGCGCGGGCAGCCCGTGGACCAAGAGTGGCTTCAAGGCGAGCTGGCAGAAGGCCCTGAGAGGGCCACTGGCGCCCATTCGCGAGGCCGGGCTCGTCTTCCACGGTCTACGCAAATCGGCCGTGGTGACGCTCCTAGAGGCCGGCTGCTCGATGCTGAGGTGCAGCGATCACCGGACAGTCGTGCAGATGATCGAGCACTACGCGAAGCAGGTGAACCAGAAGAAGCTCGCGGCGTCGGCGATCCTCAAATGGGAACGCTCTGGGAACGCGGGTTTGCAAAACTGATTGCAAAACTTTGCACAACGCGTCGCGGCTAGACAGCGCTAACCGCCTGAAATGATTGGTGAGCCCGGATGGGATCGAACCATCGACACCTTGATTAAAAGTCAAGTGCTCTACCACTGAGCTACGGGCCCCCGAAGCGAGTGCTTGTAGGCGGCAAGCCCGGGCATGGTCAAGGCAACGGACGCGCCGGCGGCGCCGAAAGACGCAAAGCGTCCACCGCGGATCGGCCCCGCGCGCATTAGCGCCTCTCACGCACTCGAGTGATGCGCTATGAGAGCGCGCCATGAACGACATCGCCGACGACATCGCATCCCCAGTCTGCGACCGTGCCCGCCGCGCGGCCCGCGGCGACACGTCAGGAGCACGCCGCACGCGCGGCCGACCGGCTCAAGGCCATCGGCCTCATGTGCTTAGCCATCGTGTTCTTCTCCGGCCTCGACACCTCGGCCAAGTACCTCTCCACGCACGCGCATCTGCCCGTCGTGCAGATCGTGTGGGTGCGCTTCCTCGGCCAGTTCCTGCTCATGCTGCCGATCATGTTTGCGCTGTCGCCGGCGGAGCTGTTTGCGACCAAGAAGCTCAAGCTCGAGCTGCTGCGCTCACTTGCTCATGGTGTCGACGACGGCATGCAACTTCCTCGCCCTGCAGTACCTGCGCCTCGATCAGACGGTGACGGTCGTGTTCCTCGCGCCGCTGCTGGTCGCGCTGCTCGCCGGCCCGCTGCTCGGCGAGTGGGTCGGCTGGCGCCGCTTCGTCGCCATCCTCGTCGGCTTCCTCGGCGTCGTCATCGTCGTGCACCCGGGCGTCGGCGGCCTGCACCCGGCGTTCCTGCTCGCGTTCGGCGCCATGCTCGCCTACGCGTTCTTCATGCTGCTGACGCGCTATCTCGCGGCCTACGACAAGCCGCTCGCCATGCTGTTCTACTCGATCCTGCTCGGCACCTTCGCGATGGCACCCATCGCGCTGTGGCAATGGGTGTGGCCGGCAACGATCGGCCAGTGGCTGCTGCTCGCTGCGCTCGGCATGCTCGGCGGCACCGGGCACTACCTGTTCATTCACGCCTACCGGCTGGCGCCGGCGCCGACGATCGCGCCGTTCCTCTACATGCAGCTCTTGACCATGGTCGGCTTCGGCTACGCCGTGTTCGGCGATCTGCCCGATGTGTGGACGCTCGCCGGCTCGTCCGTGATCATCGCGTCGGGCGTGTACCTGTTGCACCGCGAGCGGCGCATGCGCATCGAAGCCGAGCTCGTCGACCCGATCTAGGCGTCCGGAACGTCGGTCGGGGCGAGGCGGCGCTTCGTCTCCTCGGCCCAGGCCGCGAAGCGGCCCTCCGCGATCGCCGTGCGCATCGCCGCCATGAGCTGCTGATAGAAGGCCGTGTTCGCCCACGACAGCAGCATCGCCCCGAGATACTCGCCCGACCGCATGAGGTGATGCAGGTAGGCGCGCGAATAGTCGCGCGCGGCCGGGCAGTCGCTTTCCGGGTCGAGCGGGGCCGGATCGTCGGCGTGCCGGGCGTTGCGCAGGTTGACGGGCCCGCCCCACGTGTAGGCGAGGCCGTGGCGTCCGTTGCGCGTCGGCAGCACGCAGTCGAACATGTCGATGCCGCGGCGGACCGCCTCGATGAGGTCCTCCGGCGTGCCGACGCCCATGAGATAACGCGGCTTCTCCGCCGGCAGGATCGGCACCACACCGTCGAGCGTCGCCAGCATCAGCTCCTGCCCCTCGCCGACCGCGAGGCCGCCCACTGCGTAGCCGGGAAAATCCATGCCGACGAGCGCCTGCGCCGAGCGCCTCCGCAGCTCGGCGTCCGTGCCGCCCTGCACGATAGCAAACAGCGCCTGACCGGGCTTTGCCTGCCGCGCAAATGCGGTGCGCGCGCGCTCCGCCCAGCGCAGCGACAGCTCCATCGCCTCCTCCGCGCGGCCCCGCTCGGCCGGCAGCTCGATGCACTCGTCGAGCTGCATCTGGATGTCGGAGCCGAGCAGGCACTGGATCTCGACGGCGCGCTCGGGGGTGAGCATGTGGCGCGAGCCGTCGATGTGCGACTGGAAGCGCACGCCCTCCTCGGTCACCTTGCGGATCTTGCTGAGCGACATGACCTGGAAGCCGCCCGAGTCGGTGAGGATGGGGCCGTCCCAGCGCATGAAGCCGTGCAGGCCGCCGAGGCGCGCGATGCGCTCAGCGCCGGGGCGCAGCATGAGATGATAGGTGTTGGCGAGCACGATGTCGGCGCCGGCGGCGCGCACCTGCTCGGGGTAGAGCGCCTTGACGGTCGCCGCCGTGCCGACCGGCATGAACGCGGGCGTGCGGATGATCCCGCGCGGCGTCGCGATCTCGCCCAAGCGGGCGGCGCCGCTTTGCGCGATCAACCGGTAGCCGAACCTGGGCAGCGCTTCCTGCATTCCATCCTGCTTCGTCTCGAGCGAACGCCTTTACACCTCTCCCGGAGGGAGAGGTCGCGACACTGGCGCGAGCCGACAGTCGCGGGTGAGGGGTGTACGACTCTCACTCGAGCGCACGACCCCTCACCCGGCTGTCGCGCTTCGCGCGTCCAAGCCGACCTCTCCCCCTGGGAGAGGTTAAGTGAGATCGTCTCCTATCCCTTCTGTTGGGCCGAGAGGGAAACAGCAGACAGGCGTCGCCGTAGGAATAGAAGCGGTAGCCGCTGCCGAGCGCGTGCGCGTAGGCCGCCTTCATCACGTCGAGCCCGGAGAACGCCGCGACCAGCATGAACAGCGTCGAGCGCGGCAGGTGGAAGTTGGTCATGAGGGCATCGATGGCGCGGAAGCGATAGCCGGGCGTGATGAAGATGTCGGTCGGCCCGCGGAAAGGTTGTATCTCGCCCGCAGCCGCCGCGCTTTCGATGAGCCGCAGCGACGTGGTGCCGACGGCGACGAGACGCCCGCCGGCCGCGCGAGCGGCATTGAGCGCGGCTGCGGTGGCGCCCGTCACCTCGCCCCACTCGGCGTGCATCTTGTGCGCGCCCGTGTCCTCAGCCTTCACGGGAAGGAACGTGCCGGCGCCGACGTGCAGCGTCACGAAGTGGCGCGAGATGCCGCGCGCGTCCAGCGCCGCCATCAGCTCGGGCGTGAAGTGCAGCCCCGCGGTCGGCGCGGCCACGGCGCCATCGTGCGCGGCGTAGATGGTCTGGTAGTCGCGGCGGTCGGCGTCGTCCGGCGCGCGGCGCCCGGCGATGTACGGCGGCAGCGGCATGCGCCCGACGCCGGCGATGGCGGCGTCGAGATCGGCGCCGGCGAGATCGAAGGCGAGGACAACCTCGCCGTCCTCGCCGCGCTCCGCGACGGTCGCGTCGAGCGCGCCCGCGAGGCACATGCTCTCGTCGTGGCCGAAGTGCAGGCGGTCGCCCTCCTTGAGGCGCTTGGCCGGCCGCGCCAGCGTCGCGCCAGCGGCTCTGATCCAGCCGCTCGATAAGAGTGACGGAGATATGCGCCTCGAGCTCGCCGCGCCGGCGCACACCCTCGAGCGCGGCCGGAATGACGCGCGTGTCGTTGAAGATCAGCGCGTCGCCGCGCGCAAGAGCTGCGGCAGCTCGCGCACGATGCGGTCTTCTAAAATTCCCTCTCCCCATGCCACTTCCGGCATGGGGAGAGGGTTTGGGTGAGGGGCAGAGGCTTGCGATGGCGATTGCGGCTGCCCCTCACCCCTGCCCTCTCCCCGCTCGCGGGGAGAGGGGAGCCGGCCGCACCACGAGCAGGCGCGCGGCGTCGCGTGGGCTCGCGGGATGCAGCGCGATCCGGTCCTCGGACAGCTCGAAATCAAACTGGTCCGTGCGCATCAGTAGACGCGGATCATCAGCGCCCCGATTACCAAAAGGACTGCGCCGGCCACCCGCCCCAGCGTCAGCTCCCGCACCGCGAGATCGAAGTACCCCAGCCGGTCGAGCATCAATCCCGCCAGCAATTGCCCGCTCACGATAAATGCCATGGTCGACGCAACGCCGAGCTTGGGGGTTAGGACCAGCGCGCACGTCACGAAGATCGCGCCGAGGCAGCCGCCGGCGAAGAGCATCCATGGCGGCGGCGCCCGCCACGCGATGGAGATGCCTTGGGCCTGGACGGTTGCGAGCGTGACGACCGTGAGCACCAGGGTACCGGCGACGAACGAAACCGCCGCGGCGGCGATGGGCGAGCCGAGGGCGCGCGCGAGCTGCGCGTTGATGGGTCCCTGCAGCGCGATCACCGTGCCGGACAATATGCCGAGCAGCGACCAAACCAGTCCCATCATCGCGATACTCTCTCCTTTGCGGGCCGCGAGCGTCCGTGCAGCGTCAGCCGCGTTGAGCGAAAACTTCCCATATGCCGGCCGCCGCCAGGATGAGCCAGCCGACGATCATGGTGGAGCCGCCAATCGGCGCCGCCATGGGAAACAGACGATGGCCGAGCAGCGTGCGCGCGGTGATGTCACCCGAGAAGAGCGAGACCCCGACGAGCAGGATCAGCGCGGCAACCAAGAAGCCGCCCGGATGCGCGGCGCGTGACGCGAGCGCGGCGACCGCCAGCGCGGCGGCAGCGTGCATGAGGAGGAAATGCGCCGGCGGCGTCAGCGCGGCGTAGCCCTCGCCGTGCGCACCCATCGCCGCGAGCGCCACGCCGGCAGCGCCGGCGAGGCCCGCATAGATCACGATCGCCGCAACTGCCTGCGTCATCGGCTCGCTCCTTACTTGTTACTTGGCGTCGGCCGCGACCTTCATGGAGACGATCGTGTCGGGATCCTTCACCGGCTCGCCGCGCTTGATCTTGTCCACGTTCTCCATGCCCTCGATCACCTTGCCCCACACCGTGTACTTCTTGTCGAGGAAGGTCGCGTCGTCGAACACGATGAAGAACTGGCTGTTGGCGCTGTCGGGGCTCTGCGAGCGCGCCATCGAGCACACGCCGCGCACGTGCGGCTCGGCGTTGAACTCGGCCTTGAGGTTTGGATATTTCGAGCCGCCGGTGCCGGTGCCGTGCGGGCAGCCGGTCTGCGCCATGAAGCCTTCGATCACGCGGTGGAACGGGCGCCCGTTGTAGAAGCCCTCGCGCGCGAGCTGCTTGATGCGCTCCACGTGCCCGGGCGCGAGATCGGGGCGCAGCGCGATGACGACGCGGCCCTTCGTGGTTTCGAGGATGAGGGTGTTCTCGGGGTCGGTGGCTGCGGCCATGCTGGTCTCCTTGGGGATTGGTCTAGGGGGTTGGGTTGGGTTCTGTTCTCAGCTCTTCTGCGATTGACGGATGTGCCAGCACACGCCGGCGGGATCGACGATGTTGACCTCGCGGCCCCAGGGGAACTCGGTCGGGGCCTTGAGGCGCACGCCGGCGAACCGGCGCTCGAGGTCCTTTGCTTCGATCTCCGACCAGTAGCCGTCGAGATCGTCGACCTCGAGGGTCAGCATCTGGTTCTTCTGCCAGTCCGGCACCTCGATCGACTGCAGAAAGAACAACGCTTTGCCGTAACGCAAGCCGGCGAGGCCGTCGTGCCTCCAGAGCGTCTCGAACCCCAGCTCGGCGAAGAAGGCGAGCGCGGTGTCGAAATCGGCGCCCGCGGGCACGAACGGATAGAGCGCGGTCGCCTGCGCCTTCATGCCCGACCTCGCTCCTTACGCGTATGCCTGCGGGCCACGGCGCGTCACTTCTGCAGATAGACCTTCTTCATGGTGTCGGGAATCGGCGGCGGCTCGCCGGGCGCGATCTTGTCGACGTTGTCCATGCCGTCGACGACTTGCCCCCACACCGTGTACTGGCCGTTGAGCCCGGAGCAGCCGGTATCGGTGTAGCAGATGAAGAACTGGCTGTTGGCGCTGTTGGGGTCCTGCGTGCGCGCCGCGCCCACGCTGCCGCGCTTATAGGGCTCCTGCGAGAACTCGGCCGGCAGGTCCGGATAGTTGGAGCCGCCCTCGCCCGTGCCCTTGGGGTCGCCCGTCTGCGCCATGAAACCCGGGATCACGCGGTGGAATTTCAAACCGTCGTAGAAACCCTCCTTGGCGAGCTGCTTGACGCGCTCGACGTGCTTTGGCGCGAGGTCGGGCCGCAGCTTGATGACCACGTTGCCCGTCTTGGTCTCGATGACGAGCGTGTCGCCGTCGCTGGCTGAGGCTTTCTTCTGATCCGAGCAGGCGGCACCCGAGATCACGCAGAACGCCAGAACGAGGCAGGTCAACGAGCGCATGGCGGTCCATCCCCTTGTCGTTGTTCTTGGAGAGCCAGCGGCGCAGCCGCCCCGGCAAGGCGCCCTTCTTATCGCTCCTGACGGGCTTCCTGCAACTTGCGAGCAACTTGCGTGAGGTTTTCGCTTGCGTGCGCGCTACTTGCGCGGCTTGGCCTTCGCCTTCAGGCGCTGCGACACCGCGGGCGAGACGAAGGTCGAGGCGTCGCCGCCCATGAGCGCGATCTGGCGCACGAGGTTTGCCGCGATGTGGCGGACCTTCGGCGAGGCGGCGACGAACACGGTCTGGATGGCCGGCGCCATCGCGCCGTTCATGCCGGCCATCTGCATCTCGTAGTCGAAGTCGGTGCCATCGCGCAGGCCGCGGAAGATGACCGCCGCCTTGTGCTCGGCGGCGGCATCGACGGCGAGGTTGGCGAAGGTGACGATGTCGATCTCGGTGCCGGTTGCACGCGCGATCTCCTTCGTCTCGCCCTTCAGCATGTCGATGCGCTCGGGGGCGGTGAACAGCGGCGCCTTCTCCGGATGCACGCCGACGCCGATGACGAGCTTGTCGACGAGCCGGCACGCCCGCTCGATGACGTCGGTGTGCCCGAGCGTCACGGGGTCGAAGGTACCGGGGTAGAAGCCGATGCGTTTCATGGGGCCGGGCACGCCGATTGCGAAGCCCGACCGTCTTAGCCTGCGCTTGCGGCCGGGGACAACGTCCTATCGCATCGGCGTAAACAAAAAAGCGCGGGCCTGTCGGGCTCCGCCTAAGGGCCGCTATTGGCAGCGGACACGATAATTCTCGTTCATCGCATGAGCACGCTTGCGGGATCGACGCGCAAGACCTTCAGCACGGCGATGACGGCCGAAAAGGCGCCGATAGCCAACGAAACAATCAGCATGGCCAGAAATAGCGCGGGCGGGACAACCATGGGCAGCGCGGTCTCCTGGCTCATGTGAGCGACGAGCGCGACGCAAAGCGCGCCGAGAGCAAACCCGGCGACGGAAATCATCGAGGCCTGCGCCACGATAATCCGATAGACGTAGCGCGCCGAGGAGCCAAGCATGCGCAGGACGGCAAACTCTTTGATGTGATCGAGGGTGGCGGAATAGAGCGTCTGCGCCTCTATCACCACCCCGATCACGACGCCGAGAATGGTGCCGAGAATCAACGCCAGGCCAACCCCTGTCCGAAAGAGCCAATGCCGGATGCTGCGCTGACGGAACTCGGCGGTGGTGAGCACCTCCATGTCCGGCAGGCGCGCCGCGATATCCTTTCGAACCTGCTCCACGTCGGCCTGCGGGGCGGTCTTGATCAAAAGGAACGTGCTCTTGTCGTCCGGGACGCCGAAGAACTCGCGTGCCCGGGAGTTTGTCGTGAACACGTAGGGCGCCTGGGTGAATGACCGTATGCCCTCGGTGAGGGCCTTGACGCGAAGAGAATGGGATTGGGGCCCGAAATCGATCCCGGCGCGCGACCCGATGCCTGCGACGCCGAGCTCGTCGAGATAGCTGCGATCTATGCCGACGCCCTTGTAGCTCTTTATTTCGGTCCAATCGCCGCCGTGAAGATTCCACGGTGCGAGGCCCCCATCTTCGGCGTCAGATCCAACCACGACGACGTGTGTAATGCCGCCGTCCGGCCGGTCCCAGTCCGCAAAGGAAACGACCAGGGGCACGACGCGCTCAACTCCGGGCGTCGCCAGCGCCTGCTGACGTTCGTGGTCTCCCAACAGGGGAAACGAATCTTCGATGCTTTGCGTGCCGAAGGGGACAATCCACACCTGCGCGGCAGTGTGGTCGATCATGTCGGTGATTATCTTGCGAACGCCCAGGTAGAGACCAAGCTGCACGCCGACCAGGACGACTGCAAAAGTGAGGCCCGCCAGCGTTGCGGCAAGCCGGGTCTTGTCGTGCACGAGGTTGCGAAATGCGAGGATGAAGGGCACAGGCGCCTTGGCAAAAATTCGCCCCGGGCGCCCGATAAGCACGCGGGCGCGACGGCATCTACGTCCGAGCACTCGCCTAGAGTAGCTCCGCATGGTGCTCAGTCTCATAGGTGCGCTACGTAATGGCACCACTGCCGGCGGCCAAGACGTTGTAGCAACGTCCTATAGCATCGGCGTAAACAAAAAAGGCCCGGCAGCGAGCCGGGCCTTCCTGTCGTCGCACAGAGGTTTCTTTATTTCAGCGCAACCGGCGCGGAGCGGCGGCCGAGGAGATCCTCGATGTTGAAGCGATAGCCGACGCCGGCGCTCACAATCCACGGATCGAGGTCGAACTTGCCGGCCACGGGTGCGCCCGCGACGACGGGAGAACCACTGATGGTCCACGACGTGCTGAGCCAAGTCTTCTTCACGTCGGCGTTGAGATACCAGCCGCTACCCAGCTCCATGTCGACGCCCGCCTGCAGCGTGAAACCGACAGCGTCGTCGATATGCATGGTGCCGCCGAGATCGTTGGAATTCGTGTCGAAGAAGTTGATGTACTGGAAGCCGACGCCGGCATAGGGCTTGAAGCCGTGCATGGGGTCGAAGTGGTACTGCAGGGTGACGGCCGGCGGGAAGATCCAGGTGTCACCGACATTCCTCACTCCAGCCGCAGCGAGAGCTCCCTTGCCGTCGATTTGGGGCTTGGCAAAGCAGCAGAACAGCTCGAGCGCCCAGTTCTTGTTAACGAAGTACGACAGCGTCAGCGCGGGGATGAGCTCGTCATTCACCTTGTAGGAGCCTGACGGAAAGGTAGGGGCTCCGCCGACATTGATGCCACCCGCACTCGTATCGGGCAGCACTCCGGTGGCAAGCACCCGCACCATGAAGTCGCCGTTGTTATCGCCCGCCTGCGCGGGAAGGGCTGCGGCCGCACCGGCCAGCAGCGCCAAGGTACCGATAAGAAGTCTGATCTGCTTCATCGCAAGCCCCGTTTCCGGCCGAACACCGCGCGGACGTCCCTAGCGTCCAAGCGGCTGACCACATCGGAGTTCACCTTTTTCGCGAATCGCGCCGTTGCCGAGCGATTGCTGCGTCCTCCAGCTGATGCAGGTCAGGCTGCGGCGCATCCTGGCGCTCGTGTTGCGACAGCGACACGCAAATTGTTGATGCAGATCAAACATTAGGCATGAGAGCCGGCGACGGGCGCTCCCCCCGGGCGACCTCATCGTCGCACGCGTGGGGACTATTGACCTACATCAAGGCTCAAATCGCTCGCTGCGCGAAGGTCACCGGGAAACGTCATGCTGCCGAGCGGCGAGAACCCCACGACCGAGCCAGTGATCACGCACCGAATGCGACGACCGCAGGCGCGCCAGGAGCCTACGCCTGAGCCGGTTTCATCCCCGCCTGGCCCCCTCTCGGCGATCGAGCAGCGCGGTACGAAGGTGCGCGCGCGCCGGCGCCAGCAGCTCATCTCGCCCGGGGGGGCGCCTGAGACCGTCTTCGTCGTGCGTTCGGGTCTGCTCGTCCTGCAGACGCTGCCGCCGGGCCAGCCGCGTCAGCTCCTGACGCTGCTCTATCCGCAAGACATCTTCGCTCCCTCATTTGCGCCGGCGCTGCCGGGAGCGGTCTTGAGCGCGGTTTCACCCTCCGAGCTTTGGCGCCTTCCCTCGCGCACATTCGAGGCGCTGCTCGCGCAAGAGCCCGCGCTCACGCAGCACCTCTACCAGCGGCTCGCCGACCAGCACGCGCGCTGTGTCCTGCACAGCGCGATCATCGGCGGCCTCAACGGCGAGGAGCGCGTCGCGTCGTTCCTGATCGAGCTGGCGCTGCGGCTCGGCGTGCCGGGCGCCGCCGGCGTCGCCTTCGAGCTGCCGCTGTCGCGCACGGAGATCGCCGACTATCTGGCCCTCAACGCCGATACGCTCAGCCGCATCATGTCGCGCCTCAAAGGCCGCGGCCTCGTGGCGCGCACCGGCCGGGATCGCGCGTTGGTGGCGGACTGGGACGGCTTGTGCGCGATGAGCCCGCTTGCGGGCGCGCTTGCGGCTGCACACGGTGGCGCCCCCGCAAAACGGGAAAAGCCCGCGCGCACGGGCGCAAACCCGGCCCGCGCCTAGTCGGCGGACGGCTCCTCGCCGCCGGCACTCTCGCCGTCCTCGCCGCTCTCCTCGGCCGCGGATTCCTCCGGGATGTGCTCGACCGAGACGACGCGCTCCTCGGCATCGGTTTTGAACACGCGCACGCCTTGCGTATTGCGCCCCGCGATGCGCACGTCGTCGACCGGGCAGCGGATGAGCTGGCCGGCGTCCGTCACCAGCATGATCTGGTCGCTCTGCGCCACCGGGAAGGACGCGATCAGCGGTCCGTTACGGTCGTTGACGACCATGGCGACGATGCCTTTGCCGCCGCGGCCGGAGGTCCGGTACTCGTAGGACGAGGAGCGCTTGCCGAAGCCCTTCTCGGAGACCGTGAGCACGAACTGCTCCTTGGCGCCCAGCTCGGCGAAGCGCTCCGAGGTCAGCTCGGCCTCGCCGACCACCTCCTCGTCGCTTTCGGCGTCCGGCACCGTATCTGCAATCTCGTCGCCCTGGGCGCGGCGCAGCATGGTCGCCTGCTTCAGATAGGCCGCACGCTCGCCGGCTTCGGCGTCGACGTGGGTGAGTATGGTCATGGAGATGACCTGGTCCCCGTCGTCGAGCTTGATGCCGCGCACGCCGTCGCTATCGCGGCCCTTGAACAGGCGCACCTCGTCTTCGAGCAGGAAGCGGATGCAGCGGCCCTGCGCGCTCGTCAGCAGCACATCGTTCTCGGGCGTGCAGATCTGCACCGCGACGATGGCATCGCCCTCGTCGAGCTTCATGGCGATCTTGCCGTTGCGGTTGATGTTCTCGAAGTCGGAGAGCGCGTTGCGCCGCACCTTGCCCGAGCGCGTGGCGAACGCGAGCTGCAGCGCGCCCCACGTCTCCGGATCCTCCGGCAGCGGCAGGATGGAGGTGATGACCTCGCCCTGCTGCAGCGGCAAGAGGTTGACCAGCGCCTTGCCGGTCGCCTGCGGCGTTGCCGCCGGCAGCCGCCACACCTTCATGCGGTAGCACATGCCGCGCGAGGAGAAGAACAACACCGGCGTGTGCGTCGAGGCGACGAAGATCTTGGTGACGACGTCCTCCTCGCGCGTCGACACGCCCGAGCGGCCCTTGCCGCCGCGCCGCTGCGCCCGGTAGGTGGCGAGCGGCACGCGCTTGACGTAGCCCTTGAGCGAGACGGTCACGACGCAGTCCTCGCGCTGGATGAGGTCCTCGTCCTCGAGGTCGCCCTCCATCTCGACGATCTCGGTCTTGCGCGGGGTCGCGAACTCGTCCCGGATATCCGGCGAGCTCTTTCCGGACGATCTCGACGACGCGCAGGCGCGAGGCGAGGATCGCGAGGTATTCCTTGATCTCCTCGCCGATCTTCTTCAGCTCGTCGGCGATCTCGTCGCGGCCGAGCGCGGTCAGGCGTGCAAGCCGCAGCTCGAGGATGGCCTTGGCCTGCTCCTCGGACAGCTTGTAGGTGCCCTTGTCGGAGACCTTGTGGCGCGGGTCGGCGATCAGCATGACAAGCGGGGCGATGTCGTGCGCCGGCCAGTCGCGCTCCATCAACTGCTCGCGCGCGGCAGCGGGGCTCGCCGCGTGGCGGATGAGCTTGATCACCTCGTCGATGTTGGCGACGGCGATGGCGAGGCCGACGAGGACGTGGGCACGCTCACGCGCCTTCGTCAGCAGGAACTTGGTGCGGCGGCTGACCACTTCCTCGCGGAAGTTGGTGAAAGCCTCGACCATGTCCTTGAGATTGAGGCTCTCGGGCCGGCCGCCGTTGATCGCCAGCATGTTGGCGCCGAACGAGGTCTGCAGGTCCGAGAAGCGGTAGAGCTGATTGAGCACGACGTCGGCCACCGCATCGCGCTTTAATTCGATGACGATGCGCATGCCTTCGCGGTTGGTCTCGTCCCAGATGTCGGAGATGCCCTCGACGCGCTTCTCGCGCACGAGGTCGGCGATCTTCTCGATCAGCGTCTTCTTGTTCACCTGATAGGGGATCGCGCTGACGATCAGTGCCTCGCGGTCCTTGCGGATATTCTCCACCTCGACCTTGGCGCGCATCAGGATCGAGCCGCGGCCCTTGTGATAGGCGGCGAGGATGCCGCTGCGGCCGATGATCAGGCCCCCGGTCGGGAAATCCGGGCCCTGGATGATCTGGCACAGCTCGTCGATCGATATCTCGGGGTTCTCGAGATGCGCGAGGCACGCGTCGATGACCTCGCCGAGATTGTGCGGCGGGATGTTCGTCGCCATGCCGACGGCGATGCCGCCGGCGCCGTTGACGAGCAGGTTGGGGAACTTCGCCGGCAGCACCACGGGCTCGAGCAGGCGGTCGTCGTAGTTGGCCTTGAAGTCGACCGTCTCCTTGTCGAGATCGTCGAGCAGGTACTGCGCGATCTTCGACAGCCGCGCTTCGGTGTAGCGTTCGGCCGCCGGCGGATCGCCGTCAACGGAGCCGAAGTTGCCCTGACCGTCGATGAGCGGCACGCGCAGCGAGAACTCCTGCGCCATGCGCACGAGCGCGTCGTAGATGGCGAGGTTGCCGTGCGGGTGGAAGTCGCCCATCGTGTCGCCCACGACCTTGGACGACTTCATGTGCTTCTTGTTCCAGTCGAGCCCGAGCCGCTGCATGGCGTAGAGGATGCGCCGGTGCACGGGCTTGAGGCCGTCGCGCACGTCGGGGAGCGCGCGTGAGACGATGACGCTCATCGCGTATTCGAGGTAGGAGCGCTTCATCTCCTCGGCGATGGAGATGGGGCGGATGTCGCTCGGCTCCTTGCCGCCGGGCTGCTGGTCGTCGGTCTTGTCGGCCACGTATTTGAGGTCCGCTGAAGGGGGTTCGCTGGAACGCGGACGCACGCCCAAGGGCGTGCGTCACGAGGGCAAATCGATCTATTGCATTTTACCCCAAAGGGGGCTCCAGAAGCAATGCGCGCAAGCGCTTGCGCGCATTGCAAAATGCGGCCAAATCAAAGCGTAAAATCAATATCTTGCGGGAGGCAAGCGGGTTCGGTTGCGGCATGGCGGCGACTTGTCCGCAAAGGCGCGAGCCGCTACATGCCGCAGCGCGCCTCAACATGGTTAACGTTGCCGCGCATAATCGGGGGGCGGGTGCGCCCGCAGGACATGATGGAGAGTTCGATGAACAGAGGCGTGTTGAGGTTCGCGGCCACGGCAGCGGCGATCGCGTTGTGGTCGGTCGCGGCCGCGGCCGATCCGGTTGCGATCCCGGCCAACATCTTCCTGCCGACGCAGGGCGGCGGCCAGTACCTCGCCAGGGATCTGCTGCTCGGCGGCAAGGTCTACAACTCCGAGGGCAAGATCATCGGCGACATCGAGGACCTCATCCTCAACTCCAACAATCAGATCGAAGGCGTCGTGATGGGGACAGGCGGGTTCGCGGGCTTCGGCGAGAAGCACGTCGCGGTCGTCCTGTCGGCGCTGCAGATCAAGAACGAGGACGGCAAGATCACCATCAGCCTGCCGCAGGCGACCAAGGAGGTGCTCGACGCGCTCGAGCCGTTCCAGCGCACGCGCCGGCAAAGTCGCTGCTCGATCGCGCCATCGAGAAGGCGCACGAGCTGACCGACAAGGGCAGCGTCACCGCGAAGGATGCCTACGACAAGGCCAAGGTCGAGGCCGGCCCGGCACTCGAGAAGGCCAAGGAGCAGGCGAAGGAAACCTACGAGGAGATCAAGAAGGAGGCCGGTCCCGCACTCGAGAAGGCGAAGGAGCAGGCCAAGGAGGCTTACGATAAGGCGCGCGAGGCCGTGGAGACGAAGCCGGAGACCGCGCCTGCAACGCCAGCGCCCGAGGCCAAGCCCGCCTCGCCGCCGGAGAGCACACCGGCCACTCCCGCCCCGGCCCCCTGAGGCGACAACAACCAGTCGAAACGGAAAGAGCCCCGCCTCGCGGCGGGGCTCTTTTTCATTGGCGCATTTTGCTCGCCGCTAGCGGCCGTCGATGCACACCCGGGAGCTGCCCTTGAAGCTCGGGATCGAGGAGTAGACGAGGTCGACCTGCCGGATCGAGCGGCGCTCGCCGCGCAGATCGAGCGGCTGTGTCTCGGTGCCCGCGCGGATGCGGTTGTTGACCTGGTACTCGTCGGGCGGTCCATGCTCGTAGACGACGCGCAGACTTATGAGCAGCAGATCGGCCCGATCCACCCGCAGACGGATGGCACTGAAGCGGCCCTCCTGGCGCCCGACCGGAACGGTGTCGTGGTCGGCGCCGAAGCTCGCCTTCTGGCAGCCGAGCTCCTCCCAGCGCGCGACGGGCGGCGGACCGGGCGGGGGGCCCGGCGGCGGTCCCGGAGGCGGACCGGGCGGCCGGCCGCCGGCACCCTGCAGGCCGTAGACGGCGACCGTCGCCTGGCCGCGGAACCCGGGCCGCGAGCGGTAGACGAGCTCGATGCGATCGATCGTGCGATCGCCGCCGATGAGGTCGAGCGGCCGCGTGCGCCCGCCCGCGTGGATGAACTCGCGGACGCTGAGATCCTGTGGGGGCCCGTGGAAGTAGACGACCCTGATATCCAGGAGCTCGATATCGTTGCCGGAGACTTCCAGCGCGATCTTCTCGAAGCGGCCCTCGCGGCGACCGACGCGGATGACGTCGCGATCGACGCCGAAGCCGACCTGCTGCTGGCCGAGCAGCTCCCAATTCTCGCGCTCGCGCACTTGCTCGGCGTAGACGGTGAGCACCGCGCGGCGGCGGAAGTCGTGGCCCGCGCGCGCGGCGATCTCGATCCGCTTGATCGGACGGGCGCGTCCCTGCAGGTCGAGCGGCTGCGTGCGCTCGCCGGGGTTGAGCTTCTGGCGCAGGTCGATCTGCTGAACCTCGTCGTTGCCGAATACGACCGTGACGCCGACGACGAAGACGGGGCTCTCCGCCGCCTCGAGGCCGATACGAGCAAAGCGGCCGTCGCGGCGTCCCACGTCGATCGTGTCGCGATCGACGCCGATCCCGCCGACGCGCGTCGAGCCGAGCAGCACCCACTCGCCTCTGTCGGCATCGCGCGGCAGGCCGGGGTCGCGCGGCGCGGTGCGGTTCCAATCGCCGGGCCGCTGCGCGGCGGCCGGGTTTATGATTGCCGGCGCCAGCAGCAGCAGAGCTGCAAGCGCCAGGATGTATCGGCACAACATTCGTATCTCCCAACAGTCCGTAACCAGTTATCTCGCCTCCGCGACAAAGCCCAATTTGCAGGCTTCCATCGACCGAATTGTGTTACTGCAGCGCACTCAATAGCGGCGGCCGGCGAGCGGTTCTGGGGCGGCGCTGCGGCGTACGCGGAGAATTGGACGTGGCATCAAGCGGTTCGAAAAAAGTCGTGCTGATTGCGCTCGGCGCCAATCTCGGAATAGCGCTCGCCAAATTCGCCGCCGCCGCCTGGACGCGCTCCTCCGCCATGCTGTCGGAGGCGATCCATTCGCTCGTCGATACCTCCAACCAGGCGCTGCTGCTCTACGGGCTCACGCGCTCACAGCGCCCCGCGGATGCGAACCATCCCTTCGGCCACTCCAGGGAGCTTTACTTCTGGAGCTTCGTCGTCGCCGTGCTGCTGTTCTCCATGGGCGCCGGCGTGTCGATCTACGAGGGCATCACGAAGCTGCGCGACCCGCATCCGATCAGCGACTTCTGGATCAACTACAGCGTGCTCGGCGTCGCGCTCGCGCTCGAAAGCGTCTCCGCTTACAACGCGCTGTCGGAGTTCGGCGCGCGCCGCGGCTCGCGCGGCTGGTTCGCGGCGCTGCGTGCCTCCAAGGACGCGGCGCTGTTCACGGTGGTGCTGGAAGACCTCGCGGCGGTGACGGGGCTGCTGATCGCGCTCGTTGCGCTGCTGTGCGTGCAGCATCTCGGCTGGGACCGCGCGGATGCGATCGCCTCCATCGCCATCGGGCTTCTGCTTGCTTCCGTCGCGGCGTTCATGAGCGTCGAGATCAAGAGCCTGCTCGTGGGCGAGGCCGCCAATCCGAAGGTGCAGGCCGGCATCGAGGCGATTTTGGCGGCCGAGGTGCGGCCCGAGGGTCCGCTCGTGGCCATCAACGAGATCCGCTCCATGCACCTCGGGCCCGAGGACGTGCTCGTCGCCGCCAGCGTCGACGCCATCGACGGACTGCCGGCCGAGAAGGTCGAGGCGCTGACGAGCAAGCTCGAGCGCACGATCAAGGCGCGCTTTCCGGAGGTGCGGCGCCTCTACATCGAGACGCAGTCGACCGCCGGTCACACCGCGGCGCGCGGCGGCCGAAGCGCACACCGCAAGCGATGCAAAGCAAAAGCCGGAGGCGGCGGCCGACGCGGCACCGACGAGCCGCAAGGCGAAGAAGCGCACGAAGCGGCGCTCGGCCGCTCTGACCATGACGCCGGCGTCTCACGAAGTCGCACTTCGTGGAAGCAAATGCTCTGCTCACCTCTCCGATCATGGCGAAGCCATGCTGCGCATGGACGGGAACGTTCGCCACGGCCTGCAATGACGCAATCGAGGCGCGCCAGGTGAGTAGGTTGCTACCGTCGCGAGGTCCTAACCCAGCTCACTCGCTCGCGCCGATTCTCGACGCCCGTGAAGCTTCATGCGTCGCCGCTCACGACCTCTCCCGCCGGGATTGGTGACGTGCCGTCGAGCGCGAGCCACTCGTCTGCCAGGGCGATAGGCGACTGAACGCGCTCCAGCGCGACAGTCGGGTGAGGCGCGCAACGTTGAGGTCGCAGCCCGTGACCCGCGCGCAGCCTAGAACGGGATCTCGTCGTCGAGCTGCTTGTCGATGGCAGCGCCGCCCTTCGCCGCCTTGCGCGCGCGGGGCATC
The DNA here is from genome assembly GCA_963817485.1 of uncultured Alphaproteobacteria bacterium. Lineage (GTDB taxonomy): Bacteria > Pseudomonadota > Alphaproteobacteria > Rhizobiales > Hyphomicrobiaceae > Hyphomicrobium_A. The sequence goes on from CAWFOR010000009.1 coordinate 32,596, forward strand.
GCTGTAGCTCGTCTCCGAGCCGCCGCCGTAGTCGGCCTGGCCGTTCTCCTGCATCGGCACCCGCGCCGGCGCCGCCCGCGCGGCCGTCGAGCATCGTCAGGTTGCCGTTGAAGCCCTGCAGCACGACCTCGGTCGAGTAGCGGTCCTGGCCGTCCTGGCCCTGCCACTTGCGCGTCTGCAGCGACGCCCTCGATGAACACCTTGGAGCCCTTCTTCAGGTACTGCTCGGCGATCTTGCACAGGTTCTCGTTGAAGATGACGACCGAGTGCCACTCGGTCTTCTCGCGCCGCTCGCCCGTCGCCTTGTCGCGCCAGGTATCGCTCGTCGCGATGCGCAGGTTGGCGATGGGGCGGCCGTCCTGGGTGCGGCGGATTTCGGGATCCTTGCCGAGGTTGCCGACGAGGATCACCTTGTTGACGGAACCAGCCATGTCGAACTCCTTCGATCTGCCGCGGCCGCGCTCGCGCTGGCCGCAAATCCTGCCCGGGGAAAACCCCCGAGTCACCGCCTCAACCCTAGTGCGCCGCGCCTTCCGCGCCTGCCCAAATCCTGGCGCCCGCTTCGGGTTGTCCACGCATTTCGACGGACCGCGCGCGGTCGCATGTTCCGCTTATGTTCTAGACATAGGTCACCGCCGCCGCCTTGGCAAGGGCGCGCAAGGCAGGCGGCTCAGGCTCAGCGGTAGCGCGCGGTCTCGGCCGCCGACGACAGGTCGCGCATGACCTTCGTCGGCATCTTGGCCGAGGCCGGGCAGGAGTTGTTCTTGAGCCCGTCGTAGACGGCAACCACGTCGCCGCGGAACTGCTGCGCCACGGCCCGGCGCGCGACGCCGGTCGCGACCGATCCGTTGCTCCAGCGCGCGCTGCACATCATCTTCGTCAGGTACGTCGTCAGATCCGTCCTGTAGCTGTCGACGGCCACAGGCGGCGGCGCGAAGCCGGCGACCCCACCCGGTCCCGGTATGGCCGAGGTCGTCACCGGCTGCGGGGCCGGCGCACTGGTCAGGCTCTGCCAGCGCTGCTGATCCGCACTTCCCTGCCAGTTCCCCGACCCGCCGAGCAGCGGCGCCACCGCCTCCGCCGCGCGCACGCGCACGTCATCGTTGGCGATGCCCTGGATCTTGCTCTTGAGGTCTGCGAGCTGCGCCTCGTCCGGGGCCTGGATCGCGATCACGGAAATATCGGTGAGGCCGGCGGGGTTCCACTCCGGCGGCGTCGTCAGCCACACGGTGACGCCGCGCAGATCGGCGCCGGCTATCCTGGCGCCGGTCAGGTCGGCGCCTTCGAGCCGCGCCCGTTGCAGGCTCGCCGCTTCGAGATCGGCGCCGCGCATCACGGCCCCCTGCATCTGCGCGAAGTTCAGCACGGTCCCCTGCAAGGCGGCGCTCGAGAAATCGGCCGACTGGAGCTCGGCGCCGGTCAGGTCGGCGCCCTGCAACGCGGCATTGAGAAAGTTGGTGCCCTGCGCCTGCACGCCGCCCGTCAGGTCGGCCTTCTCCAGGTGCGCGCTGGAAAAGCTCGCGCCGATGAGCGAGGCGTTGCTGAGATCGGTGCCTTCGAGCTGGGCCTCGTCGAGCTTGGCGTCGCGCAGATCGATGCCGGACAGATGCGCGTTGGCGAGCTGGGCGCGCGACAGGTCGACGTTCTGCGCCGAAGCGCACTTTCCCGCCGCGCGGTCGTTGGCGAGCAACAGCCGGTCCATCTCCGCGCAGGTGAGCCAGGCATCCTCGAGATTGGCGCCGACGAGGCTCGCGCCGTCGAGAGCCGCGCCGGTGAGGTCGGCGCCGCGCATATCCGTGCGGTCGAGCTTGGCGTAGCGCAGGTCGCGGCCGCGCAGCTTCAGGCGCTTGTCGCCGCCCTCCAGCTTGTTCTCCTCGGCGAGATCGGAATCGGTGACGATGATGTTGCGGCGGAAGACGCCGAACAGCGTGCCGTCGGCGCGCGCGGAGAGGAACGGCAGCACGAACCCGGTCTGCTGGGCGCGGCTTGCCGCGTCGGTCGCGCTGCCTCCCACCCAGTGGCGGCTGACGCGGTCGAGCGTCTCGCCCGGCACGGTCGCCGCAAACAGCGACAGGTAGGCGACGAGCGCCAGCACCGCCGTAGTCGCGATCGAGCCCAAGGGATGCGCCGCGGTCGAGCGCCAGAGAGCCTGGAAGAAGGATGGCTCCGGCCGCATCAGGAACACGCCGATCATCAGCACCAGCACGATGTCGAACAAGAGCGCGATGCGGTTGATCCACGTCGTGGTCACGTCGTGATAGGGCAGGAACGCCACCTGCATATAGAGCAGCAGGATCACCGGCAGGATGACGATCGTCAGCCACGACATAATGTTGAGGAAGCCGCTCATGACGACTGAGCGCTGCGGGCCGGCGATCGCCTGCACGAAGAAGAAGCTGTGCAATTCGAGCCGCAAGGGGTGCGTCCGCCGCGAGCTCGTCTCCAACAGGCGGATCGCGTGATCGAACTCGAGCGTCTTGCGGGCGAGCAGCACGAGCTGGGCCATGATGCCGAGGTGGAACAGCACGAGCACGATGGGGGCGAACTGGAAGAACTGCTTGAGCTGGATCTTGACCTGCAGGATCGGCAGCTGCACTGGCGTCTCCAGCAGCAGCGCCTCGTGGGTGACGCCCGCGACGGCGATCACGAGGTAGGTCATGACCGCGAGGAACAGCAGCCAGCCGGTATGGGAGGTGTCGCTCGAGCTGTTGACAGCCTCGAGCAAGCTGTAGGGGTTGACCGGCGTTTCGATGTCCGGATCAACGCGCGCCATATCCACCATCCGGTACGCCCCCACCAAACCCACGCGCAGATTGCGCGAAACTTAACGGAAAAAGTGTGACGCTCGCCACGAAGAACGGGCGGCCCCCCGACTGCCCCTTGCTCTTTCCCCACGGACCATTGCATGAGTCAAGCTTAAGCCCCCGTCAGCGTCCGCCGGCCGCCCAAGGTTAAAGGGCGGACAGTGCCTTCCTCTCAACGACGAGCCGCGCGCGTGAGCACCCCCCAATACAATTGCCGCAAGTGCCCCGGCTATTGCTGTTCCTACCCCCTGATCCCGCTCGACAAGCGTGACGTGGAGCGGCTCGCGAAGCATTTCGGGCTGGCCTACAAGGTGGCCAGGGCGAAATTTACCAAGGTCGCGCATGGGCGGAAATATGCCATGCGGCGTAAAAAGGACACGGTTTACGGCCGCATCTGCCGCTTCTTCGACACCGAGAAGCGGTGCTGCACCGTCTACAAGGCGCGGCCCGCCGTATGCCGCTCGTTTCCCGGCGCCGGCCGCTGCGGCTACTACGATTTCCTGGCCTTCGAGCGCCGCGCGCAGGAGGACGACGAGTTCATCGCCCTCACCGATCACAAGGATTGAGCGCGCTAGTCCGCCGCGAGGGTGAATTTATAGGAGCCCTGCACGAATACGGCGGCCTGCTCCACCTCGAACGACTGAGTGATCTGCCTGCCGGTCGAGAAGTAGTTCACCCAGCCGGGCGCGGTCATGGCCCAATAGCGTCCGCCCACGCCGACGCTGAACTCCTGCGTGACGTCATAGGAGAGGATTCCCTCGACCTGCACGCCGTTCCCGCTGGCGTGTGCGGGCGAGTAGGTGGTGGCCATTTCCGTGCGTTGAGGATGGTTGTCGACCCCTGCGAAACGCACATAGGGGACCCACGCGACCTCGCCCGTCAGCTTGAGCTGTGGCGTCAGCATCAGCTCCGCGGAGGTGCCGAGCCGCAGGGAGATCCAGGTGTCTTTCTCCTGGAGGAAGAGCTGGTGCGGCGGATCATTGGGGTCGCACACCTGGGGCGGCGAATACATCGCATTGATGCAGTCGTAGGCGTTCAACATGTAGCGGTAGTAATTGTAGCCGACGAACGGCGCGATCTTGTAGTTCGACGCCCTCAGCACGTCGTAGCCCAAATCGAGCGTGAAGTAGCGGACACGGTCGGTGACGGGCGAGTCGGTGTTGGAGTAGCCCGTAACCAACGGGCCGGATTCCAAGTTGCCCCAGTCCTCGTCGTTGATGTGCCCTTGATCGCCTTGGCCCGCGCCGAGGAAGCCCTTCACCATGATGTTCTCGGGCGTGTCAACGCGCCCGAAGAGTTCGCCGCCGTTCGTGTCCACGTTGTTCCAGGTCAGCCGCGAATTGTTGACCGGAAGTCCTAGCGGCACCTTTCCGAGGTCCTTCTGGAAGCGCATCGATCCATAGACATAACGGCCGCCGACCTCGGTCTCCCAACCGGACAAGCGCACGGGGCGCACGGCGGCGACGAGGTCGTCGAGCGGGGTGAGCGACCCCGTGTCGTTGAGCCGATAGTTCAGCGCCACCTTCACCGCGTGCACGTCCTGGCTCACGCTGGCGAGCCGGCCGTCGGGAGCGCCGGAGCCCACGATGCCCGGAGTGGCGGGACCGGCGAACGGGCCCGACGCCGGCGTCGTGACCTCATGGTCTCCGAAATGGAGAAAATCGTACTCGAGCGCCAGCGACCAGCGGCCCGCGAGCGCGAGCTCGGCGCCGCCGCCGAGCGTCCAGCCGAGCTGTGTGAAGTTCGCGCTGCTCCGGGCGTTGGTCGGACCGTAGGAAGCCGACTCGCTGTTGTTGATCGCCATGTCGATATCGCTGTGCTGCCACGCGAGACCACCCTTGCCGTAGAGCAGGATGCGGCCCTGCGGACCGACCGCGACGCCCGCGCGTGCGGTCAAGGTCCCAAACAGGTCCGGCTCGACCTTGCACGTCGCCCCGAAGAAGCCGCCGACAAAGGTTGGTGGCATTGCCGGCACCCCGAGAGCCGGCTGCATACAGGTGAAGTTGCCCTGCATGTTGGTGCCGTTGATGTCCGCTTGGAGCCCGAAGACGGCGATCCCCGTCTGGTAGTTGCCTCCAATCTGCAGGCCCCCGAACGCACCCGGACTGCTCACCGTGTCCCCGAACAGGGTCGAGCCGTAAGGATCGGAGAAATGACTGTGATCGACAGCGCCGCCCATCTGCGCGCCCAAATACACGCCGGTCCAGGTGAAGGGCGCCTCTTGGGCCGCCGCGGAGCTGAGCGCTGCGTCGAGGCCCGCCGCCAAGCCCGCAACCAAGCAAGCACCCGCTACCGCCGCAGCCGACCTGGGGCCGCACCCTGGCATGACCATCGTCCCCTCCCCGGACCCAATGATGATGGAGCACGCCGATACGGAAATTGAACGTAGTTGATTCGAGCAGCCGAACGCCACGTCCCTGCCCGATGCGAGCCTAGTCGGACGGCCCCGCGAATTTGTAGGAGCCCTGCACGAAGACGGCGGTCTGCTCGGTGGCGAACCTCTGATTGATGAAGTTGCCTTCGCTGAAGAAGTTTGTCGTGCCGGACGGTATCTGCATGGACCAGTAGCGGCCGCCCACACCGAGACTGAACGCGCTGGTCACATCATAGGAGATCACGCCTTCGACCTGCACGCCCGTGCCATGACCCTCGGCCGGCGAACGGGTGCTCGGGCCGTCGGTCCGCAGTGGATGGTTATCGACCCCGCCGAAGCGCACGATGGGTAGATAGGCGACGTCGCCGCTCAATTTCAGCCAAGGGGTGAGCATCAGCTCAGCCGACGTGCCGAGACGCCAGGATATCCAGGTGTCCTCCTCCTGGAGAAACAGCTTGCGCGGAGGATCACCCGGTTGACATGTTTGCGGCGGCACAAACTGCAAGAACGTGCAGCCGAAAGCACTCATCGTGTACTCGAAGTAATTGTAGCCGCCGTAAGAGGCCACCTTGTAACCGGCTCCTCTCAGCCAGTCGTAGCCGAGGTCCAGCGTGAAATAACGGATCTTGCTGGTCGTGGCGGACTCGGTGACCTGGTAGCCGTTGACCTCCGTCGGTGGCGGCGAAGACGGAAATACATTGCCCCAGTCCTCGTCGTAGATGTGCCCCTGGTCACCTTTGCCCAGCCCGATGAAACCCTTCACCATCACGTTCTCGGGCGTGTCGACGCGTCCAAACAGCTCGCCGCCGTTCGTGCGCTGGTCCTTCCAGGTCAGGCGCGAGTTGTTGACCGGCAGCGCCAGCGGCACCTTCCCGAGGTCCTGCTGGAATCGCGTCCAGGCATAGACGTACCGGCCGCCAAGCTCAGTTTCGAAGCCGGGTGTCCGCGCCGCCGCGACGCTGCTCTTGGTGACCTCCGGCTCCGGCGAGCCCCGATCGCCGAGCTGATAGTTGATCGCCAACTTAACGGCATGCACATCCTGGCTCACGCTGGCCGGGGTTCCATCCGGGGCTATCGAGCCGTTGATGCCTTGAAAGCCCGAATTGGCGAACGGTCCGGAGGCCGGTGTCGGAACGTCGTGATTGCCGAAGTGGAGGTAGTCGTACTCGAGCCCCACCGACCATCGGCCACTGAGCGCGTATTCGACGCCTGCTCCCAGCGTCCCGCCCAATTGCGTGAAGTTTGTTTTGCTGCGGGCATTGTCGGGTCCGTAGCTGCCCGCTTGGCTGTTGTCGATCGCCATGTCGATGGCCGTGTGCGCCCAGGCCAGGCCGCCTTTGCCGTAGAGGAGAATGCGCCCTTGCGGGCCGACGGCGACGCCCACGCGCCCCGTCAGCGTCCCGAACCAATCGGGCTCGGCCTGGCACGTCGCGCCAAATGCACCGCCCATAAATTGGGAGCTCGCGCCGGGCACGTTGTGGGCCGGCTGGAGGCACGTGAACGTGCCGCCCATGTTGGCCCCGCTCACGTCGGCCTGAAGTCCGAGAACGACCTGCCCCATTTGATAGTTGCCTCCGAATTGGAGGCCACCGATCGGTCCCGGGCTGCGCACCTCGTCGCCGAACAGCGTCGTGCCGTAGGGATTGGAAAATTTGCTGTAGTCGATGGCGCCGCCCGTGTGCGCGCCGATGTAGACGCCCGACCAGTTGTAGGTGGGCTCGCCTGCCATCGCGGGCGTCAATCCCGCGAACAGGCCTCCAGCCACGCATGCACCCGCCAACGCCGCGGCTATGCCGCGGCTGCTCCTTGGCGCGACCATCGCATCCTCCCCAGCAGGAACCAATGACCGAGCACGCGCAACCCGAAATTGAACATAGTTGATTCGAGCAGCCGAACTCCAGTTCGCTCGGAAGTTGTCTCGGGGAAAAGCTCAGACGGCGCGGTGCGCCTCGGGCGAGTGCACGTGCTCAGGGCGCACGCCGATCCCGACCAGCCACGCCGGTATGCGCTGCAGCAGCGGGGTGCGATCGATGAGGCGGAGCACCCACGGCGGCTCCAGCGGCTTGGTGCTGTTGAGCACCGGCTGCAAGATGTTGTTCTGCGCCGCCACCTGGATGCGCTGCGTGACGCGCATTGGAAACTCGCGCCGCTTCTGCACGCGGGCGAGATCGGCCTCCGTGAGCGTTCCCTCCTTCAAAGGCTTCCACAGCAGGTTGGCGGTCGCTACCGCGTCCTGGACCGCGAGATTGATGCCGACACCGCCCACGGGCGACATCGCGTGCGCAGCGTCGCCGATGCACAGGAGCCCCGGCCGATACCATTTGCGCAAGCGGTCGATGGTGACGGTCAAGAGCTTCACGTCATCCCAGGACTTGAGCTCGTCCACGCGCGCCGCGAGGAAAGGGAGCGCCTTGGCGACCCTCTGCTGGAACGCCGGCAGCCCCGCCGCCTTAACGCGCTCGGCGTCGCCCTTGGGGATCACGTAGGCGAGCTGGAAATAGTCGCCGCGGTCGAGCACGGCAAAGAAACTGCCGGCATCGATCCTGCCTCCGAACCCGGGATCGCCCGGCAGGCGCGAGATGCGCATCCACAGCACGTCGATGGGCGCGCCGATGTCTTCGATCTCGAGGCCGGCCTTGGCGCGCACCGTCGAATGGCGGCCGTCGCAGCCGACGACGAGGCGCGCGCGCACGTCGAGCGGACCATCCGGAGTGGTCACATGCACGCCGACGACGCGGCCGCTCTCTTCGATGAGATCGGTGACGTTCGCCTTCATCAGCAGGTGGAAGCTCGGGTAGCGCTTGGCTTCGCTCGCGAGGAAATCGAGGAAGTCCCACTGCGGCATGAGCGCGATGAACGCGCGCTCGCGCGGCAGCCAGGAGAAATCGGCAATGGTGAGCGGCGTGCCGCCGACCTGCACGGTCAGTTTCGTCGCCTCGTTGTGCGGCCGTTTGAGCAGCGCATCGAGCAGGCCGAGCTCCTGCATGAGTTGCAGCGTCGAGGGATGGATCGTGTCGCCGCGGAAATCGCGCAGAAAGTCGGTGTGCTTCTCGATCACGGTCACGTCGACGCCGGCGCGCGCCAGCAGATAGCCCAGCATCATGCCGGCAGGGCCGCCGCCCGCGACGCAACACGTCGTCGACAGCGTCCGCAACGCAGCGCTCGCCGCGCTCATTGCTGGTATCCGCACGCCTTCAGGAGACCGTCGATGCGGGTCTTGGAATCCTTTTGCAGCTCATCGATACGCGATTGCGCAATGCCGCTGTCGATCAGCCCTTTGGTCAACGCCACGACGCGCGTCGCGTTGCCTTCGAAGCTCGCGATGAACACGAGACGCTCGAAGCGCGAGAAATCCTTGCCCGCGCGGTCGGCGATGCAGACGCAGCGGTCGTCGCCCTCGGCGCCGGGCTTACGCTTCTTGGCGCAGATGTCGAGCAGCTCCTGGCGCTCCTCCGCCGGATAGTCGCCGCCAATCTTCAGGTCGGCCTCCGTCAGTTTCACGCTCTGGACCGTGCTCGCCCAGTAGAAGGTGCCGACGATGACGATCAATCCGGCCAGCACGATAGAGCCGAGAATGATGAGCACCCACTTGAGGACCGCCATGACAAGCCTCCCAATCGCTTTTTTGTGGCGCGCCACCCTACCCGCAAAACGCAGGCCGTGAAACGCCGATTGTAAGCCCCGGAAATTTCAGGCTGGGCGATGTCATGCGTTTTGTGCGGCGGCCTTGCGCTTCAGCCACAGCAGGGCAAAGCCGATGACGGGCAGGAAGATGTCGGAATAGAGCATGATGCCGGCGTTGCCCGGCGCCACGTTGCCCGTCGTCATGATGTCATGGATGTGCCCGACGGCGGCGCCCCACTGGAACATCGCGGGCCCGAGGATCGCGGCGAAGCGGACGCAGCAGTTGCCCTTGAAGGCGAGGAGACCGATCGCCGCAAAGCCGAGGCTCGCGTAGCCGACCTCGGCTTGGAACGGGCTGTCGGCCCAGCCGATGTAGCTCGCGGCGAGCTCGCCGAAGAAGACGTGAAAGACAAAATTGTAGAAAAAGCTGATCGCCACCGAGAACAGGATGAAATAGGCGAGCAGCTCTTCTGCGACGCTGGCGAAGGTGAAGCCGCCCGGCTTCAGCGCGACCGCGATCAGCGCGGCGATGACGCCGAGCACCAGAAACGTCAGCGTGAAATTTCCCAGCACGAACTCGATGAGCGATGCCATCGCGGCGCACTCCCCTTGAGAACCGGCAGGACCCTACCCGCATGCGCCCTAAAGTTTCGTGCGCGGCGCGGCCGCCCTGGCGCATTCGTGAAGCGGCGTGAGCGGAGTTTCGCTTGAGCGCGAGTTTGTGATGTTATAATAACACGAACGCGACGAGACCCCGTCAAGAGGGTCCGTCCTCAACCCCAAAAGGAGGAAGCAAATGCAGACGTTCAAGGCCCTTACGCTAGCCGCCGCCGGCATGTTGATCGCCGGTGCCGCGACCGCCGTAACCGTCAAGAACACGAGCAAGGCCGACGTGACCATCGGCATCGACTGGGGCCACCAGGAGAAGGTTGAAACCGTCCCGGCGGCCAAGTCCGTATCTTTCGAGTGCAAGGAGGGCTGCGGCGTGACCGGCCCCTGGGGCTTCTCCCAGATGGCCTCCGGCACCGATGAGATTTCGACCGACGGCAAAAGCCTCGTGACCGTCGGCAGCGTCGACAAGGCCAAGACCGCCGTCGACTGATCCTTGGCTCCCCATCCGATCTTGTGGGCGATCTCCGCCCGCGGGCCGCGAGGACGTCGTTCCCCGCGGCCTTCTTTTGTGAAGAAGCTCAGTGCAAGGAAAGCAAGGCAATCTTTCAGGATGGCCCGATAAAGTCGCCGCACCATTCGGAGCAAGGCGATGATCATCCTTTACACCTTCGGCCCGTACTTCGGTCTGCCCGATCCAAGCCCCTTTGTGATGAAGGCAGAGGTTTTGCTCAAGATGGCGAACCTGCCCTTTGAGACCGACACTGGAGGCTTCAACAAGGCGCCTAAGGGCAAGCTTCCCTATATCGCCGACGACGGCGAGATCATCGCCGACTCAACTCTCATCCGGCTGCACATCGAGAGGAAATACGGCTTCGACTTTGACGCCGGCCTCTCCTCACCCGAGCGCGGCATCGCATGGGCCTTCGAGAAGATGTGCGAGGACCATCTCTATTGGGCGGGGCTGCATGCGCGCTGGATGGTCGACGAGAATTTCGACAAGGGTCCGCGCCAGTTTTTCGATCCGGTCCCCAGCCCGCTGCGCCCTCTCGTCGTGCTCATGACGCGGCGTCAAGTCCGGCGCAATCTCTGGGGACACGGGATGGGCCGGCACACGATGGCTGAGATGGACCAGCTTGCGGTCCGGGACATTGACGCCATCGCCGACTTCTTAGCTGAAAAGCCGTACCTCATGGGCGAGGTCCCATGCGGGGCCGATGCCACTGTCTTGCCCTTCATGGCGCACGCGCTTTGCCCGCTGTTTGCGACGGCAATCCGGACGTGCGCCGAGCAGAAACCCAACCTCGTCGCCTACCGCGACCGCCTGATGGCGCGATACTTTCCCGACTTTGCGTCCCAGACGGCAGCTTCGGCCTGAGCCGGGCCAGTCGTAAGGCCGCCGGCCGCGACGTTGCCGCGGGGGAAGCGGCGTCGCGCGCCATTGCCGCAGGCCCCTGGCTTCGCTACCTAAGCCTCATGCAGAAGCCGACACGCAAGCCCCGGGGGGCCTCCGAGCTCTCAAAGACCATCCATGTGCGCGGGGCGCGCGAGCACAACCTCAAGAACGTCGATCTCGAGATCCCGCGCGACGCCCTCGTCGTGTTCACGGGGCTCTCGGGCTCGGGCAAGTCCTCGCTCGCCTTCGACACCATCTACGCCGAAGGCCAGCGCCGCTACGTGGAGAGCCTGTCGGCCTACGCGCGCCAGTTCCTCGAGATGATGCAGAAGCCGGACGTCGATCACATCGACGGCCTGTCGCCGGCGATCTCCATCGAGCAGAAGACGACGTCGAAGAACCCGCGCTCCACCGTCGGCACGGTGACCGAGATCTACGACTACCTGCGCCTCCTGTTTGCGCGCGTCGGCGTGCCCTATTCGCCGACGACCGGGCTCCCGATCGAGAGCCAGACCGTGTCGCAGATGGTCGACCGCGTGCTGGCGCTGCCCGAGGGCACGCGCATCTACCTGCTGGCGCCGGTCGCGCGCGGGCGCAAGGGCGAGTTCAAGAAGGAGCTCGCCGAGCTACAGCGCAAGGGCTTCCAGCGCGTCAAGGTCGACGGCACCTTCTACGAGATCGCGGACGCGCCCAAGCTCGACAAGAAGTTCAAGCACGACATCGACGTGGTGGTGGACCGCCTCGTCGTGCGCGGCGACATCGCCACGCGTCTCGCGGACAGCTTCGAGACCGCGCTCGGGCTTTCCGACGACGGCATCGCCGTCGCCGAGCTCGCCGACAAGAAGCTGCCCGACAGCGAGACCAAGGGCGCCAACAAGTCCAAGAACGAGACGCACGAGCGCATCATATTCTCCTCGCGCTTTGCCTGCCCGGTGTCCGGCTTCACCATCGAGGAGATCGAGCCGCGGCTGTTCTCGTTCAACGCGCCCGCCGGCGCCTGCCCCACCTGCGACGGGCTCGGCACGGAGCTGCGCTTCGAGCCCGACCTCGTCGTGCCCGACGCGGAGCTGAGCCTCGCTAAGGGCGCCATCATGCCGTGGGCGAAGACCGGCACCTCCTCGCCCTACTACGAGCAGACGCTGACCGCGCTCGCCAAGCACTACAAAGTCTCGATGGAGACGCCGTGGGCGAAGCTGCCCAAGCACGTGCAGCTCGCCATCCTCTACGGCTCGGGCGATGAGGAGATCACCTTCGTCTACGAGGACGGGGTGCGCAAATTCAAGACGCAGAAGGCCTTCGAAGGCGTCATCGGCAACATCGAGCGGCGCTGGAACGAGACCGACTCGGAGTGGGTGCGCGAGGAGCTGTCGCGCTACCAGGATGCGCATCCGTGCGAGGCGTGCGGCGGCTATCGCCTGAAGCCGCAGGCGCTCGCGGTCAAGATCGCCGGCAAGCACATCGGCGAGGTGGGCGATCTCTCGATCAAGGCGGCGAACGTCTGGTTCGCGGAGCTGCCGAAGCTGCTGACCAAGAAGCAGAACGAGATCGCGGCGCGCATCCTCAAGGAGATCCGCGAGCGGCTGCAGTTCCTGAACGACGTCGGCCTCGAGTACCTCACGCTGTCGCGCTCTCGGGCACGCTGTCGGGCGGCGAGAGCCAGCGCATCCGGCTCGCCTCGCAGATCGGCTCCGGCCTGACGGGCGTGCTCTACGTGCTCGACGAGCCCTCGATCGGGTTGCATCAGCGCGACAACGAGCGCCTGCTCGGCACGCTGAAGCACCTGCGCGACATCGGCAACACCGTGATCGTCGTCGAGCACGACGAGGACGCGATCCTGCAGGCCGACCACGTGGTCGACATCGGCCCCGGCGCCGGCATCCACGGCGGCCGCATCGTCGCGCAGGGCACGCCCGACGACATCATCGCCGACCCCGACAGCCTCACGGGGCAATACCTGTCGGGCGCGCGGCAGATCCCGATGCCGGGCAAGCGCCGCGAGCGCCAGAAGGGCAAGGCGCTCAAGATCATCGGCGCGCGCGAGAACAACCTGAAGGACGTGACGGCCGAGATCCCGCTCGGTCTCCTGACCTGCATCACCGGCGTCTCCGGCTCCGGCAAGTCGTCGCTCATCATCGACACGCTCTACGCCGCGGTCGCGCGCAAGCTCAACAACGCGCGCCTGCATCCGGGCGCCTACGACCGCATCGAGGGGCTGGAAGACCTCGACAAGGTGATCGACATCGACCAGTCGCCGATCGGGCGCACGCCGCGGTCGAACCCGGCGACGTACACGGGCGCCTTCACGCCGATCCGCGAGTGGTTCGCGGGGCTGCCCGAGGCCAAGCTGCGCGGCTATCAGCCGGGGCGCTTCTCCTTCAACGTCAAGGGCGGGCGCTGCGAGGCCTGCCAGGGCGACGGCGTCATCAAGATCGAGATGCACTTCCTGCCCGACGTGTACGTCACCTGCGATGAATGCAAGGGCAAGCGCTACAACCGCGAGACGCTCGAGGTTAAGTTCCGCGACAAGTCCATCGCCGACGTGCTCGACATGACGGTCGAGGAGGGCGCGACCTTCTTCAAGGCGGTGCCGGCGATCCGCGACAAGCTGGAGACGCTTGGCGCGCGTCGGCCTCGGCTACATCCACATCGGCCAGCAGGCGACGACGCTGTCGGGCGGCGAGGCGCAGCGCATCAAGCTGTCGAAGGAGCTGTCACGCCGCGCGACCGGGCGCACGCTCTACATCCTCGACGAGCCGACGACGGGCTTGCACTTCCACGACGTGGCGAAGCTCTTGGAGGTGCTGCACGAGCTGGCGGATGCCGGCAACACCGTCGTCGTGATCGAGCACAACCTGGAGGTGATCAAGACGGCCGACTGGGTGATCGACATGGGGCCGGAGGGCGGCGACGCCGGCGGGCGGATTATTGCGCAGGGCACGCCCGAGGACATCGCGCGCGTGAAGGAGAGCTACACGGGGGCGTATCTGCGCGGGGTGTTGGGGCGTCGTGCCGTACGGAGCAAGAAGCAGGCGGCGGAGTAGCCGCAGGCCGTTTCACCGCGACGCGCGGTCTACTAACATAGCGCTATGAAGCTGACCCTTGAGACCGAGCAGGAAGACGACGGCCGCTGGATCGCGGAGGTGCCGCAGCTGCCGGGCGTGCTCGCTTACGGCGCGACGCGCGACGAAGCCATGGCAAAAGCCGAGGTTCTGGCGCTGCGCGTGCTCGCCGAGCAGCTCGAGCATGGCGAGGCCCGCCCGGTCGGGCTCTCGATCTCCGTCGCGGCCGAATGAGCCGCTTCCCGGCGGCGGTCCACGCGAAGCGTGGCTCTCCCACGACGCGCGCCGGGTTCTCGCGGCGCTGTTGCGGACGGGCTGGACCCTCAAGCGGTAGGCGGCGGAGTGACTTACTCACCCGGCCGCAATCGACGTGACCCTTAGGCACAGATATGTGGGCGCGCAGCTACGCGCGGCCCGGCTCATCGAGGAAGCGCAGCAGCCTGCTCGCGACCATAAGCTCCTCGATCGCCTCGTGCAGGTCGTGGAACGCGCGATGTGTGTGCGTGCTGCTGTTGCGGAAGCGGCCCATGGCACCGGCGAACAGACGCGCCAGCGCTCTGCGAGTGGGCTCGTTCTCGGTCATATCAGTGAGCGGGCCTTTGTCTTGGTCGAAGGCCTGAAGCATGAGATTGACACCGTAGGTGCTGGTGATCTTCGCCACCTTACCAACCTCAATGTCCACGATCTTGTACGCCTCCTGGATCGCCGAGGTTGGGTGGCCGTTGGCGAAGTCAGTGTACGGCTTGCCCCGCAATTTCGGATGCAGCATGTCATCGCGGCAGGAGCGGCGCGCGCACGCGCCCGCAATCGTCGCCGCGCTCGTCGTCGAGCGCTGTTCGCGCCGCGCGCCTGTCACGATCGCTCCGCGCCCCCCGCCCCACACGCCGAGCACGGCGAGGCGCGACGCCGTCGGGCTATTATTTCCGTCGCTGCAGAATGACCTGCGTCCCGGCGCGTCCACGTAACGCGTGGCTCCGCCACGACGGATCGGCTGAGCCGTGCCCGGTGCAACCTCAGGCAAGTCGCAAGCCCCCGCCAACAAGCTTCCCCAACCTCGGGAATGAGCGAGGTACGCTCCGAGCGTGCATAGTCTCAGCTGCGCGCTAACTGTGGTCGCTCCGACAGCGACGCGAAGACAAGGGACCTTGTAAGGCTCAGGTCATCTTCGTGTCCCATTCCAGGTTCGAAAGGTACTCATGACGGAGCAGAGGAGGCAGTTATGCGTAAGACTTGTCTCATCATCGCCGCCGGGTTGCTGCTGGCGCTAAGTGGTGCGGCGGCGGAGGCCAAGGGTCTCTGAGGAGAGGAGAGGAACGATGAAAAGCTTCCGCTGGCTCCTACCGCTTGTTGCTCTTGTCGCCTTTGCAACGTCGTCCCACGCGGGCGTCTTCGTCGGCGTATCCGTCGGGTTGGCGCCGCCCCCGCTGCCGGTCTACGTGCAGCCGGTTTGCCCGGGCCCTGATCTAATCTGGACGCCCGGCTATTGGGCCTATGACCCTGACTTTGACGACTACTATTGGGTGCCCGGGACATGGGTGCGTGCTCCCGTCGTCGGCTACCTCTGGACACCTGGCTACTGGGGCTGGCGCGATGGCTATTACGCTTGGCACGCCGGCTATTGGGGCCCGCACATCGGCTATTACGGCGGGATCAATTACGGCTATGGCTATATCGGCGAGGGCTACCACGGCGGTTACTGGAACCACGGCACCTTCGTCTACAACACCGCCGTGACCAACGTGAACACGACCATCATTCACAACACCTACAACAAGACGGTGGTGGTCAATCGCACGACGGTGAATAACGTCAGCTTCAACGGCGGGAAGGGAGGCGCGACTGCCCAACCCACGTCTCAAGAGAGGCTGGCAGCCGCCGAGCAGCACGTCAGCCTTACCCAACAGCAGACGGAACACGAGCATGGGGCGAGCCAAAACCGCGAGCTCAGGGCCTCATTCAATCACGGCAGGCCGACGATTGCCGCGACGAGCCACGCGGCGATGTTCACCGGGCAAGGCGTAGTGGCGGCGAAGGGCGTCGCAACGAGCCCAAAGACTCCCGTCACCGAGGGCAATCGAGCACTCGGGGCTACGCCGCAAAAGTCCTTCCATTCCAGCGGTGACAGCAAGGCGTTCGCGCATCTGCCGCCGAATGGCGTCACGGCAGGGCCAAAGAACGAAGCGAACGCTGCGCTCGGACCTGGGCCGCCCGGCGCGGGGCGTGCGAAGCATCCCGACAATGCGTCAAGGGCCGTCGCGCATCTACCGCCGGGAAGGCTTGCGGGGGCCAACGGCCATCCACCGGGCGGACCCCGGGCGCACCAACACCCGCACGACGATAAGAAGCCGCCTAAGGACCAGCACTAGGCGGCGCGTCGCGCCTGCATGGTCGAGGGGTCGTCCAGCACGACGATCGCCGAGCCGTGCGTTCTCGCCCTGGCAATCGTCGCCGCGCTCGTCGTCGGCCGCTAATCGCGCCGCGCGCCCCTCACGACCGCTCCGCGCTCCACACGCCCGAGCACAGGCCCGACGGCCCCTTGCCGGTCGGGATGGTTCCGCAATGGCCGCGGGTCGTCACCGCGGTCATGCTCCAGTTGCCATCGAACTTGCTCGAGTTGCCGGCGAACTTGGCGGCACTCGCGGGCAAAGCGGAACAGACGATTACTGAAGCGGCTGACAGCGCCAAGGCGCACATACGATTGCCAATCATGGGAGTCCCCTTCGGTCTGTTGAACCGCAACCGCAATCGTCAATCGTCAGTACGGGTACGTCGGGTACGCGCGATACCTGGGCTGATAGCCATAATAGTCGGCGTAGTACCCGCCGCCATACCCGTACGGCCCATAGCTGTAGCGCGGCCAGTAGTCGTCGTTGCCGCCGTAGCGATGCAGGTTTTCGCGATCCTGCGGGCTCAGGTAGCTTCCCTGCCGCTCCTTGGCGCGCGCGTTCTCGACTGCGCCGATCGACTGCGCCTGCGCCATCGAGGGCGCAAGCACCATAGTCGTCGCGACGGCGGCGACAGCGTGTTTCCATTTCATGGCCTACCTCCTTCACTGGACCTCGCAGGCTTGAAGCGTGCGACGCCTTCCCTGTAAACGCCGGGCTGCGACGGGCGTTCCGGCCACTCCTTGTGGGTCGCTGTCCGGGTCGCTCACGGCCGCTCACTCTCCTGTCGGTAGCCGTCAATCCGTCATATCGGGCCGCGCCGATCCGCAGTATCTTTGCCGCGTTGAGTATAATCCGTTGCGGCGTGCGGTGCAGCGAGACCGTGCGCTCGTTGGTTGCTGTGAATAGATTCATGCCGAGCTTGTCGGCGCTGCGGTGGCTCGGCCAATTAGGCTGCTCAGGGAGAAACGCCATGGCACAAGCGACTCAAGGGTCTCGCCCCGGACAAGTGATCTTCGACGCACTCGCCAGGAAGAACGATCAGCTATTCTGGGGCGGCGTGGCCATGGCTATCGTCGGCGTGCTCGCGTTGGTGTTCCCGTTCGGGGCCACGTTCGCGATTGCCGTGATGGCGGGGTGGCTCCTCATTCTGGCCGGCGGCGTCACGATCGCCGACGCGTTCACCGTCGAGGGCACCGGGCCGTTTTTCGGCGAGCTGTTGATCGGCCTGTTGAAGCTGGCACTGGGCGTGTACCTCGTGCGCCATCCCGATGTCAGCATGGTGCTGCTAACGCTTCTGCTGGCGGCCGTATTCGTCATCGACGGCGCGGCTCAGCTGGCGTTGGCGTTCGAATTGCGGCCGCTGGACGGATGGGGATGGCTGTTGCTCTCGGGCATTATCGCCATCGCCGTCGGGATTCTGCTTGCAGCCGAGCTGCAAGAGATGTCCCTCATTACGCTCGGCATTCTGCTCGGCGTCAGCTTCTTGACCACCGGCCTTGCGCGGATCGTCCTTTCGAGACGGCTGTCCGCACTGGCGACCGGCCTATAGCCCGGCGCACGGAGGGCTAGCCCACGCAGACGGCACCGGCCGCATCGTCGCGGCCGGCACGCCCGACGGCTGTCTCGATCAGGGAGTGGACTGCGGAGCCGCGTGCGGCGTCTGCTCTGCAGCCTCGCGGGCCTTTTTCTCGCGCTCGAGCTCTTCCTTCGCTTTCGCGGCCGCGGCATCGGCCTCCTCTTTGGCGGCCTTGAGCTGCGCCAGTTGATCGTTTGCCGCCTTGAGGCCCCGCTCGGCGTCATCCTTTGCCGTCTTGGCAGCGGCCAGCTCGTCGGCGAGCGCCTTCAACTGACCCTCGGACGTCTTGCGCGCGGTCTGCGCGGCGAGGAGCTGCTCCTGCATCCTCTCCAGCGACTGCTCCGCCGCGGTCTTGCCCTTCCGCGTCAGCGTCAATTGCGCGCCGACGTCGTCGAGCGCGCGCTCGGTCGCCGTCTGGCCCTTGCGCGACTCCGCCAACTCCGCGCTCACCTTGGTCAGCGCCGCATCCGCCGCGGCCTTCGCCGCCTCGGCCTCCGTCTCGCGCGCATGCGCCGTCCTGCTCTCCTTCTCGATCGAGGCCCGGACGATGTGCGCCGTCTTCAAAGCGTGGTGGAGGTGCCTGTTCGCCGTGTGGGTCCAGGCTGCGAGGCCGATGGCCGCAATCGCCAGCGCGACCAGCACGGGGTTGAGACGAGAGCGCTGCATGGGTGGCTCTCCGTTGCGGAGCTTCAAGGCGCGCTCGACCTGCGCGCGCCAGCGCAGGCGCTCGATGCCGTAGACGGGAAGCGCGTTCGCGAAGCCGATCAAGCCGCTCGCGGCGGAGGCGGGATCGAACCCGAGGCCGCGGATGGACATCGTCGCAATGCGGCGGCGGCCGGCGAAGCCCGACATCAGCATCCCGAGCTCGTGGAAGACGTGCTGTGCCTCGTCTAGCGCGGCCCGGCTCTCATCCCGCGCGGCCGCGAGCAGGCCCGCGGAGTCCGTCAGCCGTGCGCGCACGTCCTCGCGCAACTTGAGGAAGCGGCGCAGCGGGCGGATGCTCGCCGCCACCGCAATCAACGCCAACGCCGCGATTGCAACTCCAGTCCAAACCGGGATCATGGACCGGCCCCCCTGCCCGCACAGACACTACTCAGATGTTGCCGCGCTCCGGGCCCTCGCCCCGGTGACAGCCGGAGCCGACGACATGCCTGACGTTTGCGCCAAACACGTGGCTAGGCCCAGAGACGTTCTGCCTCGGGCATATGCTCAAGTTGTCTGACAGGTGGGGCGGAGCGCGTGACAGCGGCGCGCGGCCGCTCAATCGATCTTCTGATACGTGTTGTCGAGATCGTCCTGCACGATCGATCGCCGCGCCGTGC
Organism: uncultured Alphaproteobacteria bacterium; assembly: GCA_963817485.1. Taxonomy (GTDB): domain Bacteria; phylum Pseudomonadota; class Alphaproteobacteria; order Rhizobiales; family Hyphomicrobiaceae; genus Hyphomicrobium_A. Next base: position 51,747 of record CAWFOR010000009.1, read on the forward strand.
GCGCCGAGCACCAGGTCGGACGCCGGCACCATGCTCTCGTAGCGCCAGCCCTTGGGTAGCTTCAGGCGTGCGCCCAAGCCCGGCAGGTCGTCATAGGACAAATTCTTGTCGATCATCTGCGCGTACGCCTGCATGGCGTAGCGCGTGCCGTCGGGAGCCACGAGCAGGAACACCGGCTTGCCGGTTTCGAACACGTAGCGCGTGTCGCGGTCGATCGTGCGCTCGCGATAGGGCTCCGAGCGCATCCCGAACAGGTCCAGGTCGATGGAGGCGCGCTCGGTGAGCTCGAGACCGCCCGCATCGATCTTCTCGCCCGCCGCCGTGTCACCGCCCGCCACGATCTTGTCCATCACGAAGTGGCGGGGGCCGTTGAGGAGGACCTTGATGGCGCCGAAGCGCTTCTTCATCTCGGCTTCCGTGATCTTGTCCCAGACCGCAGCCGGGCAATCGTTGAGGCCGAGCGTGTTGTAGACGGTCGCCACCAGATGGAAGCCCGAGCGCACGACGGGAATGATCTCGCAGTAGCGCGCGTTGCGCACGCCATCGATCGCATGTTGGGCGGGGTCGATGGTCAGGGCAGCGGCCGAGGCCATGCCGCCGGCTGCGAAGGCCGCGATGGCGAGGCTGCGTAGCGAGCGCATGTGGTATCCCTCCGGAAAGGCGGGCACTTGCATACCAAAGAGCCCTTACGGACTGCTTGACCGCAGGCGCGCACTTTGCGGCATGCGGCGCAGCCCTGGTAACCGGGCCCCATGTGGCCGGCGGTGCGAGTTCGCTTGTATTTCGGGGCGATCGATGCTTCAGAACGCGGCTGTCGTTTCAAACCACCAATCCGAGGAGACGTTCATGCCCACAATGTCCGACACGCGCCGCAAGAAGATCCAGGCCAAGCAGCGCAAGGCGGAGAACACCCGCAAGCGCGAAGCCAAGATCGCCAAGCGCGAGCGCAACGCCAAGGCCGGCGCCGCACGGTAACGCCGATGCGCCGCCGTTCGGTCGCTCCGTTTGCGTTGATGCTCGCCGGCCTGACCGGATGCTCGGGGCTAAGCTCTCAGGGCGGAGCCGCGCCGCTGCCGGGCGATGTCCCGGCTCCCGCCGTCGATGCCGCGACGCGTTCGACGCCGGTCGTCCCCGGCCGGCCCGCGCGCGTCTTCATCTTCGCCGGCTTCGGAACGCGCTGCGAGCAGGTCGCCGCGCCCAAGATCACGATCACCGCGCCGCCGGCGAAGGGCGACGTCTCCTTCGTGCCGGGCCAGGAGACGACGATCCAGTATTCCGCGCAGGGGACTTGCGTCGGCCAGAAGGCCACGGGGACCGGCATCTATTACACCGCGCGGGCTGGGCAGCAGGGAACGGACCGCTTCACGGTCACGGCCGCGCTCGCGAGCGGCGAGGTCGCGACGCGCACGTTCGAGGTGCGCATCGCCGAATAGCGGCGCGCTTGTCACCATGAGCGGCAGCATGACCCTTCATAGTGGCGTCGCAATTTGCTCATCTGCTCGACGCGCGGATACCCTAGAGGACCGTCGGCAATGCTGAAGCGAGCGCTCACCGCGTTTCTCCTCGTGCTGGCGCTCGCCGCGGGCCAGGCCGCTCGCCCCGCCGCCGCTGTCGAGAACCTCGTCAGTGTCCCCAACGACGACCCGGAGATGGCCGCCGCCATCGCCAAGGCGCGCGCGTCCCTCCCCACATTCTGGAAAGATTGGGAGGCGCCCAAGGCCGGCGAGGAGGGCTTCGCGCTCAAGGTGCGCATCCCCTATGGCGCCAACAACGGAGAGCACTTCTGGCTGGTCGAGATCCAGCGCGCGGGCGGTCGCTACTCGGGCATCATCAACAACGAGCCGGTCTACGCCAAGCAGGTCAAGGCGGGGCAGCGCTACGAGTTCGGGGATGCGGAGATTTCCGATTGGCTCTTCATGCGCAACGGCAAGATGGTCGGCAACGAGACCATGCGCCCCCTGCTCAAGCAATTGCCGAAAGAAGAGGCCGACGAGTATCGCCGGATGATGGAGACGCCCTGATCCGCGCCCTCGCCGCTAGGAACCGGGCCGGCGCGGCACCACCAGCTTCGACGTGAGGATCTGCACGGCCTCGCCGCGCTGGTTGCGGGTCTCGCTCCTGAGGGCGACGATGCCGCGGTCGGGCTTGCTGCGCGACGGCGTGATCTCCGTCACCTCGCTGAACACCTGCAGCTCGTCGCCCGGCCGCACGGGGCGCGGCCAGGTGATCTCCACGCCCGCGCCGACGACACCGCCGGCAATCGGCGCGCCGCCCCCGACGAGCAGCCGCATGGTCAGCGCCGCCGTGTGCCAGCCGCTCGCCGCAAGCCCGCCGAACATCGACCTCGCGGCGGCCTCCTCGTCGAGGTGAAACGGCTGCGGATCGAACTGCCGCGCGAACGCCTTGATCTCGTCCGTCGTCACGACGTGGCTCGCGCTCTCGAAGCGCTGGCCGACGTGCAGGTCCTCGAGATAAACGCTCCCCTCCATCGGCACGGTCTCCACGCGCGGGGTCGCGGCTCGATTGCGCGTCAGATCGGCAGCACGGAGCGGAGCTGCTGCTCGAACTGCTTTATCCCCTGCAGCGCGCGCGCCTTCATGACGGGATCGAGCGGGCTCGCCACCTCGGGCTTGAAGCCCTCGACCGCCTTCTGCGCGTTGGTGACGATCTTGGTCGCCGCACCCTGCGGGTTGAGCTCGCGCAGCGTCATGGCCTGCAGGAGCTGGGTGAGGATCACGCCGGTGGCGAGGATGAGGCCGTTGAGCTCGGCATTCTCGCGCTCGAGACGCTCGATGGCAGCGTGGACGTCTTTGGGGTCGGACATGGGGGAGGCCTCCGTGGGGACTTGATGTCACGGGTATCTAGCAAGGGAGCGCGGCCGCCGCAGTGGCGAAATTTGCGGTTGATGGTCGCTGCGGCTACGGCAAGACCGCATCCACGGGACGCCTGGCGGCTTGGCCAAGGTGTTTCCCCCGCCGCGGGTTGACCGCAGTCGCGGATTACCCCAGATGCAAGCGTCGACGCGCGCAGCTCGTCTCCGCCACCGTGAAAGGGATCGATGCCAGCCTTCGCCCAAGTCAACAGGATCGTCGCCTTCCTCCGGTCGGAGAACCCGACGCAAGACATTTCCGTCAATCCCGTCGTCGCACATCCCCACAACACCAGCCGGATGGTCCCGGAGCGGTTGCCGCCGGCCAAGCTCAAAGAGCTGTCCGTGCTTCAGCCGGCCAAGGCGCTCATCGCCACCGCCGAGGAGTGGGCGGGGATCGCCGCGGCGATCGCGCTCTGCTCCTTCTATTGGCACCCCGTCTTGTATCTGCTCGCGGTGCTGTTCATCGGCGCACGCCAGCACGCGCTCCTGATACTCGGACACGACGCTTCGCATTATCGCTACCTGCGCACGCGCTGGCAGAACGATCTCTTCGCCAACCTCTTTTTGATGTGGCCGACGTTCGCGTCGGTGGAGGGCTTCCGCAAGTTTCACGGAACGCATCACCAGTATACGAACCTCGCAAGCGACGGGAACCGCCAGCTCTGGCACACCCACAACGCCGAGGGAGAGCTGGAGCCCGAGTGGGTCTTCCCCAAGACGCGGGCCGGGCTCGCGCTGATGATTGCGCGCCGCGCCGCATTCGTCACGGGGATCTCGTGGATCGTCCGCGGCCTCGTCGGCTCCACGTTGATCCCGTCGCCGCGCTGGATGATCGCCGCGCGGCTGGCGTTCTACGTGTCGGTCGGCTGCCTCTTGACCGTCTTCGGGGCCTGGACCGCTCTCGTCTGGTATTGGCTCGTGCCGTTTTGCACGTCGCATATCGCATTCCAGTACGCGCGCCTGATCTGCGAGCACAGCGCCGTCGAAAGCGACGAAGCCGAGTACGCCATCACGCGCAGCACCGTCCCGACCTGGCTCGAGTCGGTCTTCATCCTGCCGCGCAACGTCGGCTTTCACCTCGAGCATCATTGGTACCCGAGCGTTCCGTTCTATCGGCTGCCGGAGCTGCACCAGCTCCTGATGGCGCGCGACGGTTTCAAGGCGCATGCCGTGGTCCGGCGCTCCGTCGTCACCTCGCTTGGCGAGTGCATCAAGCCGTAGGCGGGTTGGGCCGGGCAGTGCGTGGGCGGGTGGTGATGGAACTTGGCGAGGACGCTAGGCCCGAGCAGCCGCTGCCAATCTGCAAGTCTGGGCGCCTGGGCTAGTGGTAGCCCCCGGGATCAGCTCAGATCATCTAAACTTGGATGAAGAGAGATCAACCTTCTCTAAGACTGAGGTGCAATGCTTTCCTTGCCAGGCGAGAAACCCTGCGTCGCGGTGCCTACCAACCGCGTAAGTTTGCCGATTGAGCGCGCCCATATCCCGCAGCGTTCGCTGAGGTCAGCCTTAAAGAGGAGATGCACCATGAAGCCGGTTCTTATGCTTGCCTTCCTTCTAACCGTCCCGGTTGCTTATGCCGCCAACGCAAAGCCGACCGAGGTCGGATGCAACGAGTTCTTGCGCCCGGTCCTATCAAGAGACGATGGTCCATCAGCAAGAGCTCAAGGGCAAGTAACTCGCCGCCCAACTCAGCTCGCCTGCGCGCGAGACTAGGCGACAGACCTGTCGATGGCGTTCTGCCGGCATCCTCTTAGGGGATGCTGGCAGTTGCCGCGCCACAGCGTCGGCCCTTTGCCTCAGGTGACGTCCGGCAGACGCCTCCCTCTGAAAAATATCCCCGCCCCTCTCCCCTCCCGCATACTTCCCCCATCCCGCCCCGCACAAAGGGGTCGATCTCGAGGCGTCCTGCATCGAGGGCGGGCTGCAGGTCGGGTACTTGGGCCGTGACGCGCGGCGCGACTATCCGAGGCTCGCCGCACCCGCCCGGTGAAAGTCCGGGTGCGGGATTCCGCTGAAATGCTGCGGGTAGGCCGAAAAATCCTGCGCGGGGCGGCGACGGAGCCGCTCTTCTCAACTATCAAAGCTCGCGGCACTTCTCCGCCCCGCAGCCCCTGTTCCCCAAAGCCTCGGAGCGAAATCTCGCGGGACACGCAAGCGCGCGTCTGCCCCGACGAAGGAGTGAGCACGAGACCATGGCGCCGATGAGCGACGAGCAGTTCCGCAATGCCAGCACAAAGTTGCGCGATCGCCTGCTGCGGCTCAAGTTGAAGAAGCTGCGCGAGATAAACGACAAGTATTTTGCACGTCCGCGCACGCGCCGGCTCGGCAAGGAGACGCGCGCTCACGGCGCAGCAAAACGCCCGCCCGCGACGCGACGGTGATGCCGAGAAGCCGAACAGCTCCGATCCGTCGCCCTCGCGCTGACGCGAAATACGAAAACGCCCGCTGGCTGAGCAGCGGGCGTCTTCCGTTCTGAGGTTGGGGCCGCGAGCGGGAGGCTTACTCGCAGGGCACCGAAAGGGTGATGCCGACCGAGGGGAAGAACTTCTTGCAGTCGACCGGCTTGGCGGACGCCTCTTTCGTCGCCGCGGCAACCGGGGTCTTCGCAGGCGCAGCCTCCTCGGTGGAAGCAACCGAGATCGAGGAGTTCTCGCTGCGGGCCGTCTTGGCGTCGACCTTAGGCTCATCCTTGGCCTGCTCGGTCACGGGCGTCACGGCGACGCTGGCGACGGAGGAATTCTCGCTCTTCGCCCGCTTCGCGACCGGCTCCGCCTCGGCGGTGTCGACCTGCTGCTTGACGACGGGCTCGCTTCTGACGATGCGCTTCTTGGCCGGAGCGCGCTCGCGCTCTGCGACGTAGGACCGCTCTCTCGCGTACGAGCGCGGCGCGTCCGACGTCTGCGAACCGCGCACGACCTCGGGGACGTATTCGCAGGAGATGCAGGCTTCGGCAGCCGAGGCGAAAAGCGCCGGGGCGGCGAGAAGAGCGGCGGCGAGGGCGAGAAATTTGCGGGTCACGGGTGGCTCCATCGATTGGCGGTGCGTCTGTTCTGGAGCCGATAATGCGATGGAGGGCGCAGACGCGCTGTTCCCGCTGGAACACGGCTTTTTATACGCAATATCAGGCATTTGGCCCCCGCGGAGCGGTACAGGCGCTATTCGCGCTCGCGCTCGTAGGTGAAGGTCTTGCCGTCGAGCTCCCGGATCGCGGGGTTGGCGTAGGTCATCACCAGGCTATCGGGGCCCTCACGCCGCAGGCGCGTTCCGGCAAACCTCTTGGCTCCAAGGTCGCCCGGGTCGAGCTCGAACACGTAGCCCTTGTCGGCTCCCGCGGGGCTGGGAACCTTGAGCGCCTGGTAGGCGAGGCCGAACATCTCGAGGCCCAGCGCAACCTCCGTCGGCGCGCTCGCGCAGTCGACCTTGTAGCCACCGGCCCCGGTCACGCCCACCTCGACGGCACGGCCGTCGCAGGTTGCGCGCACGTTGATGCCGTTGATCCTGTTGCCCGCCGTGTTGACGACGGCAATGTCGAAGCCATCGCCCTCTACCGGCTCGAAGCGCTTGAAAGTGAATGTCGGCGCCTTGTCGTAGGGAGGGCTGTCGAGCACCACGTCGGCGCCGTCGGCTTTCCAATGGCCCTTTGAATTCTCGTCATAGGCGCCGTAGGCGAGGAAGTATTCGAACGTGGAGTCCTCGGCGAGCCGGAGGCAGGAGCCGACCTCGTGAACTCCCCGCAGGCAGTAGGTTCCTTCCGGGCCTGCCGCTGTCTGCGCGTATGCCATGGCAGCGGGCCAGCCCATAAGCACGATAGCTATCAGGAGCGTGCGCGTTGAATGGTGTCCGGTCATCGTCCCCCTATGCTTTCGCGCTGGCATAATGAAGAACAATGACAGCATTGGCTGCCGCATTGAAGGTGCCCAAATGAGGGACACGCCGAGCCAGCGCCAGTTTATCCGCGCATTGTCAATGCATGGCGGCGAATGCCCCACGGCGTGGGGTTCGTGGTATAGGTTAGAGATGCGCTATCACAAGGCCGCCAAGATATCGAAGCCGGAAGCCGACTACATCATCGGCAGCGGCAGCGCGTCGCTCACCGACACCGTCGTCCTCCAGCACCAGGACAGTTGGTATGATGTGCGCAGAATGACGGCGGCCGAGATCGACGCCTTCGTCTCGGATCTGGCGCGGGCCGAGCACGCGGCCGAAAAGGCTGACGAGTATCCGCCGCACTGAGAGCGCGCTTCCGGCCTTCGCGGACGGGAGTCGAGATGGTCGAGATGTAGATCGGGGCGGTAGCCGGATCAGAGGGACGAGGTGTGCCGCAGCTCGCTCTCTTTGACGATCCGCTCGAACGCCTCGGCAATCGTCTTGATGCGATAGCAGCGCTCTCCGACCTCGTGCGGCACCAGGCGCAGGATCTTGTAGGCACGCGCAGATGCGCCAACACCCCGCTTGGAGGGCACGAAATCGACCATCTGGCCGACCTTGAACTTATAGCTGGACATACGGTCTTTTACACGCAAATTGCGGCTTTAATGTGTCCGGCCATATGATTGGAGAATATTGGGCGTATCTTATTGTCGGCAGAGAACCTTGTATTACTTGCATCGCTGCAATTAATACTCAACCGTCTCAAGCATAAGCCCGTTGTATCTCTATTTATGCCATATATTTACTGAAGCAATAAACCAGGGCGGCAGGGACAACGGGGCGCAAATTGATGCACCCCCTGGCAGCGGCGATGCCATCCACGACATTTCGCTCTCAGACAGCCCGGCGGAGATAGCCGAGCGGCACCCGGCAACGCAAAGGACCTCACCATGCCAAGCCAAGCAACGCAGGCGACAAAGGACCCGAATGCTACCGCGGCCGGCACCTTCAGGATTGGCGGCGAGGTCGCGGTCCACCGTCTCGGCTTCGGCGCCATGCGCATCACCGGGCGCGGCATCTGGGGCGAGCCCGTCGACCGCGCGGAGGCGCTGCGCACGCTGCGGCGCATCCCTGAGCTGGGTGTCAACTTCATCGACACCGCCGACAGCTACGGCCCGGATGTGTCGGAACGGCTCATCCGCGAGGCGCTGCATCCCTACAAGGGCCTGTTCGTCGCCACCAAAGCCGGGCTCACGCGCCCCGGTCCCGATGCGTGGGTGTCGAACGGCCGGCCCGAATACCTCCTGGCCGAGGCGCAAAAGAGCCTCGCCAACCTCGGCGTCGGGCGGATCGACCTCTGGCAATTGCACCGCATCGACCCGAAGGTGCCGCGGCAGGAGCAGTTCGACACCATCAAGCAGTTGCTCGACAAGAAGGTCATCCGCTTCGCGGGCTTGAGCGAGGTCTCGGTCGAGGACATCGAGGCGGCGTCGAAGGTGTTCCCCGTCGCAACCGTGCAGAACCGCTATAACCTCGTCGACCGCGCAGCCGAGGACGTGCTCGAGCATTGCGAGAAGCACGGCATCGGCTTCATCCCGTGGTTTCCACTCGGCGCCGGCGGGCTCGCGAAATCGAAATCGACGCTCGCCGCCGTCGCCGAGCGCTATGGCGCCACCGCGGGGCAGATCGCGCTCGCGTGGCTGCTCAAACGCAGCCCCGTCATGCTGCCGATCCCGGGCACCTCGAAGGTGGCGCACCTGCAGGAGAACGTCGCTGCGGCCGCCATCGAGCTGTCCGACGCCGACTTCGCCGAGCTCGACCGCGCGGGCCGCGCTTAATGGGGCATCTCTGAGGCCGGTCCGAGGGAGCCCGGCGCCACTACTTCGCCAGCGCCTCGCGCTCCTTCAAAAGCGCGTCGAGCCGCGCCTGCTGGTCGGCGATGCGGTCGGCGGTGCGCGACTCGTCCGCGGCACCCGAGTAGGCCGCGGCCTGCTCCACGAGCTCGCGCAAATTATCGCGGAGGATGGCTATGCGCTGGTCGAGATCGGCGAGCGCTTCGGGGTCGGCCATGTGGGGTTCCTCGTGTCGTTGCGAGTTTCTGAGATTGCTTATGCCAACGGCGCTAGCGGCGCCAGCGCCGGCGGTCCGCGCGATAGGCGCCGCTATTGGCCCCATGGCGGATCTGCTGGCAGAAGGCGTTGCGCGTCCCGCTGAGGCAACCCCAGCGCTCGAGCAGCTCCGCGTCATAGGCGCTGACGGGACCGCCGGCGCGAGCGTTGCCGCGCGCATTCTCGACGTCCCAGATGGTGTCGGCACGGACGGCTCCACCTGAAGCCATCAGTACGGACAGCGCTGCCGCCGCCAGTGTTGTTCTGTGCATGTCCAGCTCCGGCGGTTAAGCAATCACTGAAGCATAGCTGGGAATAGCAGAACCTTAAGCCAAGGACCCGTAGTTACGCAAAAAAAGAGCGCCGGCGAGTGGCCGGCGCCCCGTATCATTGCCTTAGCGGGCGGACTTAGCGGAAGCCGCCCGAAGCGGCGATGCGCTCGCCCGTCAGCCACGCGGATGCGTCGGAAGCAAGAAATACCGCCACCTGTGCGATGTCGTCGGGCTGGCCGAGACGGCCAAGCGGCGTACCCGCCACGATCTGCTTCTCGAAGTCGCTGCCGACCATCCCGATGTCGTGCGTGCCTTCCGTCTCGACGCCTCCCGGCGCGATGACGTTGACTCGGATCTTGCGCGGCGCGAGCTCGCGCGACAGCCCAATTGTCAACGTATCGATGGCGCCCTTGGTCGAGGAATAGATCGATGAATTCGGTACCGGGCTGGTGCTCGCGACCGAGCTCATGTTGATGACGCTGCCGCTGCCGTTGAAGTGGTTGAGCGCCTCCTTGGTGGCGAGCAGCGTGCCGAGCACGTTGATGTTGAACTCGCGGTGGAACTCATCCTCGGTGACGTCCTGAAGCGGCGCGAAGCGAAATACGCCGGCGTTATTGACGAGCACGTCGAGCTTGCCGAACGCGCGTTTGGTCTCCTCGAAGAGCTGCTTCACCTCGTCGGCTTTCGATACGTCGGCCTTGACGGCGATAGCCTTGCCGCCCTCCTTTTTGATCTCGGCGACGACCTTATCCGCCCCCTCGCGACTGGAGGCATAGTTGACGACAACCGAGGCGCCGGCTGCGCCGAAGCGTTTTGCAATTCCTGCGCCGATACCTTTGGAGGCACCGGTCACAACGGCGACTTTGCCTGTGAGCTCACCCATCTCGATCTCCCTTTGCTGCGATCCTCGATTCGATACTTAGACAACTATCTAAGCGATGGATCGAAGGGTTCAATGGGCCGCGCAAGGCGGCGGCTAAATTGTCGCAAGCTGGTCGAGATAGGCTTTCAGAACAGGGCGTTGCACGGCAAGCCGCATGAACTTGCCCTCGCGCGTGATCGAGATCAGCCCCGCCGTTTCCAGTTCCTTGATGTGGTGCGACAGCGTCGCCGGGCTCACCTCGTGCGTCTCGATGAGCGTCGCACACGGCAACGTCCCCGTGCACGCCCCGATCTGCTTCAGGATCTGCAGGCGGCGCGGCTCCGCGAGTGCGCGCGCTATCTGCTCGCACTGCTTTTCGGTGAGACGGACGTGCTCGGATTCTGCCATGGAGGAAACGTAAGCGTTGCGGGTTTCGGAATCCAGACCGCCGGACGCGGCACAACATGGACGCGCAAGGTTCTCGGGCTCACGCGGCAGCTGGCGTGGAAGCGTCGGCCAGCTCCGCCACCGCCACGTCACCGTCGGTCACGTAGTGGTTGACGTGATGGTTGGTCACCGGTGTGCCCGCCTCGACCTGCTGCACCTCGCCGATCGCGTTCGCGCCTTTCAGCGCGGCGATAACGAAGTCGCGCTCGGCGTTGGTGTCGGCGTCGGTCGCGTGCGTGATCTGAAACGTCAGGCGCGTCAGCCCGATCCCGGTATCCTTGGTGGCGGCGCCCACCCACACGACGCTTTCGCCCGCGCCCGGGCGGTCCGTGTTGAGCCAGAAGCTCGCGGTGTCGGGCCCAGCCGGCACGTGCGCGAGGCTCTTGCCCCAGAAGCGCACGTGGTGGCGCCGCCGCGGGCTGTCGCCGATCGCCTTCTGAAATCCGATGTCCTGACCGCGGCCGAACAGGAACAGCGTGCTGAACGGCGCGGTCGGATAGGGCCGCGAGAGCACGAACGCCTTCACCATCCGCCACGAGGAGGAAAGATTGAGCTTGTCGGCGTCCGCCCAGCCGATCTCCGCAAACGCGGCACGCAGTTGCTCGGATGTGCCGATGAGCGCGAGGTTGACCGGGTCCGCCGGCAGTCCGTCGGCGGCGACGGTGAAGCTCGGCACGCTGCGAAGCTGCGAGAACTTGAGCCCCATGCGCACGGCGTATGGCAGGATGACGTAGGCGGCGATGGCGTAGGTCGCAGCGACCGCCAACGCCATGGGCAGCTTCTTGTCCGCCCAGTCGAAGACGACGAACGCGATCAGCCAGACGCTGATGGCGCCGATGGCGAAGATCGCGATGCGCTGCAAAGTGCGGATCAGCAGTCCCACGCGCAAAGCCCTTCGAGTTGTGCCGGCTCCGCAGATTGGAAGCCTCGGAGTAATCCCGTCTTAGCGCATGGTTCGTAGGGTTGCATCCGATCCGAGGACGATCCCAGCGCTCAGGGACATTCCATGCCGCAGGCAAGCACGATCGAGAGGAGCGGCACGGCCGCCGGCCTGTCGCTCGCCGCGCTCATCCTGCTCGGCACGCGCTTCACGCAAGGCTTCATCTTCTGGGGCGGCGCGACGCGGCGGCTGATCTACGATTTCCACTCCGTCGACGGCGTCGACAAAGCATTGAAGCTCGACTTCGATGCTCCCGGGTTCGTGGCGGCCAAGCTCACGCACGCGCTCCCCGGTGCACTGTGGGTGCAGGCGCCGATCGAGTGGACGCTGCGCCACCCCGACCTCATCGTCGCCTCGGTGTGGCTGTGGACGTTCGCCGAGCTTGCCGTCGGTCTCGGCCTCATGCTGGGGCTCGCGACGCGCGCCGCGGCCGTCGGGAGCTTCTGGCTCAACGTCGTCCTCATGCTGATCTTCGGCTGGATGGGATCGACCTGCCTCGACGAATGGACCATGGCAGTGTCGGGCGTCGCCATGAGCAGCGCGGTGTTTCTCGCCGGCGGCGGCGCCTGGTCGCTGGACGAGCGCTATATCGCACCGACCACGTGGGCCCGGCGTACTCCGTGGCTCAACTGGATCTGCAGCGGCCCCCTGCCGGAGGGCGTGCTGCCCAAGCTCGCGCTGTGGCTCGGCGGCGTGTGCATCGCCTTCACGCTGCTCACCTACCACGTGCTGTTCGGCGCCATCGTTACGCCGCTGCACTCACGCGTGAACTTCCACAAGCACGACATCGCGCTGACGCACGCGCAGCTCGCAGCCGATGGTGGCGTGACGTTCGACGCCTACGTCGATGCCGGGCCGGATACCGGTGCGGCCTACATCGTCGCGGCGAAGCTGATCGATGCGTCGGGCGCCGTAGTGGCGCGGTGGGATGGCGCGGCGCTCGCGGCACTTCCCGCCGGCGAAATCCGCAATGTCTACCCCTACGCCTGGGCCTCCAAGTTCAAGCCAGAGACGATCGGCTTCTCCGGCCAGACCGGCGCAAGGGCGGCCATCACGCTGCCGCCGCCGGCCGGCGCGAAGCTCACGCCCGGCCAGAACTACACCCTCGTCCTCGAAGCCATCGACGGCGCCAAGTGGCAGGCGCCCGTGACCGCAGCGGCGCGCTAATACCCGCCGCTTTCCGCAATGAAGCTCTCCGGCGTGCCGTCGGCCGGATTGACGAAGATGATGTCCTTGGGATCGCGGCGCGGCGTATCGATCGACAGGAACACGATCGGCGTCTCGATCATGTCGGGCAGCGCATGCACGATGCCGCGGCGGAAATAGAGAAGCTGGCCCGGGCCGAACTCGGCGATGCGTCGCCGCGTCCTCCATCCAGAACGTGCCGCGGCCGGAAAACACGTAGAGATACTCGTCGCATCCGGCGTGATAGTGCGGCGGCGTCGGCTTATAGACGCGGAACACGCGCGCGCTCGCCTGCGGCGTATCGGTGAGATAGCGGTCGAGCAGCAGGGTCTTGGCCGCGGCGGGGAACGCGGCCGCAATCTCGGCGATGTCGAAGCGGCCGGTCGCCGCGGCACTCATCTCGTCCATATCGAGGCTCCTCCTCGGCGCCGAACGATGGCATAAGCTGCAAGCATGAAAAAAGGCGGCACCATCCGCGCCGGCATCGGCGGCTGGACCTTCGAGCCCTGGCGCGGCACCTTCTATCCCGAGGGGCTCGCGCACGCCAAGGAGCTCGAGTACGCGAGCGCGCACCTCCCCACGATCGAGGTCAACGGCACCTTCTACCGCAATCAGGCGCCCAAGACCTTCGCCAAGTGGGCGAGCGAGACGCCCGACAATTTCGTGTTCGCGCTCAAGGGTCCGCGCTACGCCGTCAACCGCCGCGTGCTGGCGGAGGCGGGAGATTCCATCAAGCGCTTCCTCGATTCCGGGCCGACCCTGCTCGGCGACAAGCTGGGGCCCATGCTGTGGCAGTTCGCGCCGACGAAAAAGTTCGACGAGGCGGATTTCGCGGCCTTCCTGGAGCTGCTGCCGGCCAAGTTCGACGGGCGCGCGCTGCGCTACACGGTCGAGGTGCGCCATCCCTCGTTCGTGGTGCCGGCCTTTACGAAGCTCCTGCGCGAGCACGGCGTCGCCGTCACCTTCGCCGAGCACGAGACCTACCCGGCGCTCGCCGACGTTACCGCCGACTTCGTCTACGCGCGGCTGCAGAAGGGCAAGGACACCGAGAAGGCGGGGTATCCGCCGAAGGCGCTCGACGCCTGGGCCAAGCGCGTGCGCACCTGGGCCGACGGCGGCGTGCCGTCCGATCTCGACCAGGCCGACGCCAAGCACAAGATGCCGGCCAAGCCGCGCGACGTGTTCGTCTACTTCATCCACGAGGGCAAGGTGCGCGCGCCGCACGCGGCCATGGCGCTGATGAGCCGCCTCGACAAAGCCTAAGTTGTACCCCTCACCCGGTCCGCCATGCTCGGCTGTCGGCCCGACCTCTCCCTCTGGGAGAGGTGGTTCTGCGCGTGCGGCTCTCGCTGAACCTCACCTCTCCCAGGGGGAGAGGTCGCGAGCGGGCGTCAGCCGCGCGAGCGGGTGAGGGGGAGACCGCTTTTAGGCTAAGGCCACGCCTAGCCCGCGCGGTTGGGCGTGCCCAGGATGTGGCTCTTGGGCGGCAGCATCACGGTGTCGAAGTCCTGCGTGAACATCGCCGCCGCGAAGAACGCGACCGCGCGCAGCGTCTCCTTGCCGGTGTTGGCGAGGTCGTGGCGCACGTTCGTCGGCAGCACGAATACGCTGCCGGGCCGCACCGCGTGGACGCTGCCGTCCTCCATTTTCAGCTCGCCGGTGCCGGCGATGATGTACTGCGTCTCCTCGGTGGCGTCCGTGTGCCAGCCGAGGTGTCCGCCCGGCTCGATCTCGTAGACGATGGTCGAGGACTGCGTGGCGCCCTTGCCGCCGCAGCTCGCGAACGCCCCGGCCCAGCGCAACGAGGGATCGCCTTCGCCCCACACCTTGAGCCGCTCGAGCTTGTCGGACGCGACGACAGGGCTTTCAACGCTTTTTCCGCAGTTGGACTTCGCCGTCGCGCTTGCGTGCGTATCGGTGGATGCAAGTGCCATGTTCCGCTTCCTCCATGATGGATGTTGGCGGAACGGTAGAACCTCACGGTTAGGTCGGCGTTGCCGGGCTGCGGCGCATTCGCCTCGAAATGCACCGATGTCGCCACGACGCTCGCGTGCCGCAAAAGACGGACTTGGCCTTGACTTGGCAACCGCGGGCGGGCTCTCGTGCAGCGAAACGATCTTCAAGGGGGAACGCATGCGCAGGCCGGCCGCTCGCTCACACAAATATGTCGCACTGATTTGCAGCGGCGACCGCACTCGCGCTTCCCGCACGCGCCGACGACGCGCCCTACGTCGGCACGTGGGCGCTCGACATCGCCAACTGCAAGACGCCGCAGGACAGCCAGGACGCGCCCCTCGTCATCGCCAAGGACCGCTACGACCAGCACGAGGTGCACTGCACCTTCAAATCGGTCGACGCCAAGGAGAGCGACTACAAGATCGCCGGCGACTGCACGGTCGAGGGCAATGCGCAGAGCTACGACTTCACGCTGACGGTCTCGGGCGACACGCTCACCTTCACGGACGAAGCCGGCGCGCGCGACTTCCTGCGCTGCAAGTAGGTCCGTCAGGCTTGGACCCGCGGCAGTTGCCTCAAATGCATGGGGCCGCGGTTACGCGCGGTTTGCCGCGCTCTGCTTGCATGCGGGCTCGCGTCCCGACAAGCGAGGTCCCCATGCCCGACAAGATGGCCGATAAGTCCGAGAACCTGTGGTCGAAGTCCGTCACCGAGCACGACCGCGCCGACGCCATCCCGCCCGGCGTGTTCAAGTCCGGCGATCCCGAAGCGATCGCCGCGGCGCTGCAGAAGGCGGCCGCGGATCCGAGCCGCGGCAGCGACGATCCCTACCGCTCGGCCATGTCGATGCTGGATTTCTACATCAACCGCGCGGGCCGCAACCTCTCGGCCAACGAGCGCGCCGCGCTCGAGAAGGCCAAGACGGCGCTGCGCCAGCGCTTCGGCAAGATGGAAAGTTGAGACGGTTTGGCGTCTAGGCGCGCACCGACACGTTGACGGTCTGCGCCGCGCCCGAGGTCGCGCCGGCGTGGTCGGCGACGACGACGTCGAAGCTCGCGTGCGCACCATTGGTGCCGTCGTGGCGGAACAGCACGGTGCCGCGCTCGAGGTCGGCCTGCGTGAACGTCGCCACCGGGCGGCCGGGATCGGTGAGCAGCGTCACGAAGCCGTTCTTGGCGCGCGAGACCGTGAACGTCAGGTGCTGGGCGTCGTCGTCGGGATCGAGTGCGGTCAGATCCTGCAGCGTGATGCGCACCGACTTGCCCTTGTCGACCGACAGGTCGAGGTCGCCGGCGAGCGTCGGCGGTACGTTGCGCACCTCGGCGGAGAGGTTGCCGCCCATCTCCATGGCGAGACGGCCATACTGGACGTTCCCGTTGACGGCGCCCGCGGTGCGGATGGTGATGAGCTGCTTGACGAACACCTCGCCCTGCAGCGTGCCGTGGATATCGGCGCTTTCGACCCGCACGGTGCCGTAGCAGCGGCCGCCCGGCTGCACGATCAAGAGATCGCCGGCGATATTGCCCTCGACGTAGCCGTAAATTTCGATGCGCCCGCCGTTGCGGATATCACCCTTGAGCGACGTATCTGAGCTGATGACGAGTACGCGAGAACTTTCGTCCACTGCCTGCCCCACCCGACCGCGATTTCCCACAAAATATGGGCGAGGAATAAGCCAGCTTCTTGGCCATGCCGAGGGAGAACGATGTTCGAGGTAAACGCGGCAATCGGGCGCGCTACCCGGCGGACACACCGTACATCCAATCGACGGCTGCACCGTCCAGAACGGCTTGTCGTGCGCGGGCGCCGGGGGCAGCTTGGGCGCTCCTTACAAAGACTGCCCTCCAGGAGGATGCGATGTCGATTTCGATGAAATCCCGCGTGCTGGTGATCGCCGTTGGCCTCGCCGCGCTGGTGCCGTCGGCTTCCTTTGCCGCCGACGCAAAGGACTGCCGTCACTTCAGAGCCGTCGGAAGCGGAATCACCACCAGCCTCGCGACGCTGATGGCCACACAGGGCGCCATCAATCTTGCGGAGAACCGCGGGTACACGGTGCAGGGCGAGGCGAAGCTGGTCTCATGCACGGCCGCCGGCACCTTCGGCACCGAGTGTGCGGCGACCTCCTACGGCTGCAAGCTGCCGCACTGAACGCCGGTCACTCGCACCATTCGCATCTGGACTATTGAGCAGCGCGCCGTCGTGCGCGCTGCTGGCATTTCGCACGCGCGTTTGGTGCACTGCGCCAAACACGGCAGGATTAAGATTGTCGAGCCCGAATTTCATTTGCCTACAAAAAACCTCTTGATCGTTGCAATGTAGCCACATACTGTCAGCGTACAGCGTACGCGTACTCCCCGGTGCACCAGTGCTTACACTCGTCGAGCCCAAAAGCGTCATTTCCGGGCGGACCGAAGAGTCCTCCGCCACCGTTTCGGATTGCGACGTGCGCACGCTGCACGCCGGCGAAACGCTGTTCCGCGAGGGTGACGCCCGCAGCCACATCTACCGGGTCGAAACCGGCGCGCTCTGTCTTTTCAAGAGCCGCCCGGACGGCACCCAGGACATCTTCGAGTTCGCCTTCCCCGGCGACCTCGTCGGCCTCGGCTATCTCGACAGCCACGTGTCGGGCGCGCAGGCCGCCATGGAGACCTCGCTCATCTGCCTGTCGCGCACGTCGCTCGATCCTTCGGCAGAGCGCAATGCCCGCTCGCGCGCCCGCCTCACCGCCGCCATCGAGCGCGAGGTCACGTTCCTCAAAGAGTCGCTTCTGCGCAGCGGACCAAGCGCGCTCGAGCGCGTGGCCGCCCTGTTTGTCACGCTCTCTCATTACAACGAATACGAGGGCCGCGAGCCGACGCTGATCACCGACTCGCTGAAGTGCGGCGTCGTCGCCGGCTACCTGAACATGAGCGTCGATCAGCTCGCAGCGCAGCTCGCCGAGATGGACGCACGGGGACTGATCGAGCCATGCGAGAAGGGCCTGCGCCTCAAGGATCTTGACGCGCTGGAGAAGATCGCCGACAGACCGGCCTGACGGCCCGATCGCTCTATTTCTCAATTCCGTCACAAGGCGTTGCGGCACGCGTCGCGTTTTGCTGCGCAATCTCCCGAACCGAAGCACGTGACCATGCCGGCCGGCCCCGAGCTCGACCTTTCGCAATTGCAGCCGGGCCGGAGCGGCCGCGCGGCCCTCGTGGTCGGCTCGGAGCACACGGCGGCTCACGTCGGCAGCGGCCGCGCGCCGGTGCTGGCGACACCGATCATGATTGCGCTGATGGAGGCGGCGGCCGTCGACTGCATCGAGAGTGCGCTGCCCGCCGGGCACGAGAGCCTGGGCGTGCGCATCGAGGTCGAGCATTCGGCGCCGACGCCTGTCGGCATGACGGTGACGGCGACCGCCGAGCTGACCGAGGTCAGCGGGCGCACGCTCGCATTTCGGCTCGAGGCGCGCGACGATGCCGGCGTGGTCGGCAAGGGGCGTCACACACGCGTCATCGTCGATAGCGAGCGGTTCCGCGCCAAGGTCCGCGCAAAGCAAACGCCGATCAAATAAGGCGAACCCTCGCGTGCCACACCCGCCGCGAAAGTTGCGCCGCAACGAGGCAATTGTTGTTGCGCGATGGGCGCAAATCTCGGCACAATGTCGAAGAATCAAGCAATAAGCTCGCCTCGGCAGCCTCCGGGAGGTCCATCATGCGCGCCAGTAAAGCAACGCTTCTGACGACCGCGACGCTCATCTGCAGCGCGCTCGCTTTCAACGCGGCTCTTGCCGCCGATGCGGCTAAGCCGCAACCCACGCCGCAGCTGCAGGCACAGGCCCAGCTGCCGCAAGCGCCACAAGCTCAGGCACCACAAGCCCAAGCGCCGCAAGCCCAAGCCCCGCAAGCCATGGGTCCCGCAGCGCCCGCCACCAAAGCCAAGGAGTGCCCCGGCAATCCCGATCCGCTCGGCGTGTCGCGCGTGGTCGAGATCGACACCACGGGCGGCCCCGGCTTCGGCTTCCAGCACTACAAGAACTACGACTTCCTGCAGCCCAAGGAAGTCGTGCTGACATTCGACGACGGCCCGCTGCCGAACCGCACCACGGCGATTCTCGCGGCGCTCGAGGCGCAATGCACGAAGGCTACCTTCTTCTCGGTCGGCAAAGTCGCCGGCGGCTACCCCGAAATCCTGCGCGACGTCGCCAAGGCCGGGCACACCATCGGTGCCCACACGGTCAACCACAAAGACCTCTCGAAGATGAAGTTCGACGAGGCCAAGGACGAGATCGAGCGCTCCTTCAGCATCATTCACCGCGCGGTCGGCGGCCCGACGGCGCCGTTCTTCCGCTTCCCCTTCCTGCGCGATTCACCAGAGACGCTGAAGTATCTCGCCGACCGCAACATTGCCGTATTCTCAACCGACATCGACAGCTTCGATTTCAAGGGCTCCAAGGCACCGGCGCTCGTGAAGCACGTGATGGGACTGCTCGAGAAACGGGGCAAGGGCATCATCCTGATGCACGACATCCAGCCGCACACGGCGGCGGCGATGCCCGACCTGCTGAAGGAGCTGAAGGCGAAGGGTTACAAGATCGTGCAGCTCACGGCGAAGGCGCCGGTGCAGACGCTGCCCGAGTACGATGCCAAGATCGAGTCTGACATGAAGGGCATGCCGACGGCCTTGTCGGATCGCCCCATAACCAGTGTGATCAAGACGATCTCGGGGCAGTGACAGCGGACGGCCTTGTAACCGGGTTCGCGAGCTTGTCATAACGCGCCCCCGGTTCGCACGAGTTGCAAAGGCCGCTTCTATGCGTCGATCTTCCCTGCAAAGCCTTCCGGGCATTCTGCTCGCGCTTCTGCTCGCGGGCAGCAGGCCGGTCCCGGCCGCAGCCGCTACCTGCACGGCCGACGACTTTGCCGCCGCCGTCGACAAGTCGGGGGCGCAGCTGCGCACCTTCAACGCGCGAAGCGCTGCCGAAGCTGCGCGACAAGCTGAAAGAGCTCAAGACCGCCAAGGGCTGGGGCGACGACTACGAGGAGAAGGCCCTCGACACCGTACGCGACGCGCGCGCGGAGAAGTTCGACTCCGACGCCGAGGAGCTGATCACCAAGATCGACATGCTCGGCCGGCCGCCGACCGACAAGCAGCCCGACTGCGCCAAGCTCGCCGAGCTGCGGGCGGCGGGGCTGGAGCTGCTGGCGCTGATGAAGGCGAAATCCGCCTACATGATCTCCAAGATCGACGCCGAGATCGGTGACAAGCCGCCCGCGCCGCCTGCTCCCGCTCAAGCCCCCAAGGAAGCTGCGCCGGCAAAGGCCCCGGCGCCGAAGAACCCCGAGCAGCAGGTCGCCAACCTTCCACCGGTTCACGCACCGGCGACCAGCCCGAAGCCTGGCAAGTGGGACACCAAGACCAAGCCGCAGACGGAGACGCCGATGGCGGCGCTCCCGGTGCCTCCGCCGCCGCCCGAGCCCACCTACTCCCCGCCGCCGCTACCGCCCCAGACGGCCGAGCAAGGCTACACGATCGACGAGATTCACGAGGTCACGCGCGGCTTCTTCGGCACCATTTCGACGAGCCTCGGCAGCGTCATCGAATATGCGTTCCACAAGTCGGGGCGCCCGGACGGCTACGTGCTCGGCACCGAGGGCGGCGGAGCCTTCCTCGCGGGCGTGCGTTACGGCAGCGGCACGCTCTATCTGCGCTCGGGCGGAACCGCGAAGGTCTATTGGCACGGGCCGTCGATCGGCACCGACTTCGGCGCGTCCGGCTCGCGCACCATGTTCCTGATCTACAATCTGCGCGACCCCAACGACCTGATCCGGGAGTTCACCGGTATCGATGGCTCGGCTTATTTCGTCGGCGGGGTTGGCATTACCTTCCTGAAGGGCGGCCCCGTCCTCATGGCGCCGATCCGCTCCGGGCTCGGCTTCCGCATCGGCGCCAACCTCGGCTACATCCGCTTCACGCCGCGCCCGACCTGGAACCCGTTCTAGCCGAGCCCTACCAGTTGCCGCCGTAGATCTGGCGCCCACGCGGGCGCGCACGCGGCTGGTAGGCCGGCTGCTGATAGGCAAAGAACCCGCCGAACGGCCCGACCGCCTGCTCCCGATAGCGCCGCTGCGCCACCATGGGCGAATAGGGCGGCTTGCCGTGCACGGTGATCTGCGTCAGCGCCATGCCGTGCTTGCCGACGAGGTCGTAGAAGGTGCGCGCGTTGTTGAGCGCCAGCCGCACACAGCCGTGCGAGGCAGGGCGCCCGAGATTGCCGACAGCATTAGTCGCGTGCACGGCGACGCCTTCCTTGAAGAACACGGCGTACGGCATCGGCGCCCAGTCGTACTGCCGCGAATAGTGCATGCGCGAGGTCCAGCTCACCGCGAACTTGCCAACGGGCGTCTCGTAGCCCGCACGCGCCGACGAGATCGGCCAGCGGTAGCGAACGCCCGATTGGTCGGAGACGGTCATGGTCTGGGTCGCAAGATCGATGTCGGCGAACAACGTCGGCTTGGGCGGATCGAGCGGCGGGGCGCTGGCCGCCTCCGGGGGTGTCACGGCGGCGACGGCTGCGGCTGGGGGAAGCGCCTTGTCGGAAGCTTCGTTTGCAGGAGCTTGCGGCTGCGGCTCGACCGCGATGCTGCTCGGCTCTGCCGCGGCGACCATGACCGGCTGCTCAGCCGCGGCCGCGGAGACGTAAAAGGTGGCGCAGATCACAGCGGCGACACCACCGATCCAACGCATGAAACTCACTCCCCGTGCCCGCTGCCTGCTTGAGCAAGCTTATCGCCCGGCGCATGCCGAAAGCTTAATGGGGCGGGACATTTTCGACGCAATCCGCACCCGGCCAGCTTCCCACGCGCAGGCGGCAGCCGCAACTCGCAATCCCGTCAGCGAAAGAGAAGCTCAGTTGCCGAACAGCAATTGGAAAATCGTGCGCGGCCGGCGCCGACGCTCGCCGCGATCATATTGCGATGAATCGAGCTGGCCGAACGGCGACCAGGCGCCGTCGGTCGGGGCGTAGCGCTGGTTGTTTGCGGCGACGGGCCGCGCCGCGCGCAGGATGAACTCGTCCGTCGCACCGTCGACGCTCGCCACCACGACGCGGTCGTCCTGCCAGGTCCAGTTGGCGACCTTCGTGCCCTCGCGATGCGGCTCGATCGCAATCACGCTGTTGGCGTCGAGGTCGAGGATCGCCACCTGCTCCACCTCCTCGGGTCCCTGCGGGCCGGGCGTCACGCCGCCCTTGAAGCGCAACGTCGCGATGCCGAGGAGAGGCGGCGGCTTGATCTCCCATTCGAGCAACTGCGGCTTGCCTTCGCCAGCCATCTCCAGCGGGATGCGCAGCTTCTTGTACTGGTCGCTCACGGCGAAGAACTGCGACCCGTGCTGCACGACCTTCCATTTGTCGATGCCGAGGCCAGGTACCTCGCGGTCCTCCTCGTCGCCGAGGTCGGCGCCAAGGCGCTGCAGGCCTGCCAAAGCCTGCTTGAGACCGGGCTTCACCGCGATCGCGCGCTTGTAGTCGGCGACGGCACGGTCGCCGTGGCCCTGCGCCTCCTCCAGCTCGCCGTTCGCCCACAGCGCCTCGGCACCGTCCGGCTCTAGTTTCAAGGCGGTCTCGGCATCCTTGAGGCCGATATCGGACTGCCCGCTCTGCTTGTAGACGACGGCACGGTAGGCGAACGCCAGCGCCGAGCGCGGGTCGAGCTCGATCGCACGGTTCAAGTCGGCGAAGGCCGGCTCGTAGGCTTGCGACATGCCGTAGGCCAGGCCGCGTGCGGCATACCCGCGGGCCGACTTCGGATCGAGCTCGACGACATGGGAGAAGTCCTTGAGCGAGGCCTCGATGTTGGCGCTCGCGAGATAGGCCTGCCCCCGCAGGAGGTAGAGCTCGGCGTTGCTGACGTCGAAGGCGATGGCGCGCGACAGATCCTCGATCGCATCCTGGCTGCGGCCGATGTCGAGCTTGGCTTCGGCTCTGGAGCGATAGCCAGCGGCAAAGCGCGGGTCGGCCGTCACCGCGCGCGTGAAGTCGCGGATGGCGGCATGCGGCCGGCCAACGACGAGATAGACGCGCCCGCGCCCGGCGAGCGGGGCGGCCGCCTGCGGCATCAGCTTGATCGCGCGTGTGTAATCGCCGATCGCCTGATCGGGATGACCGACCTGCGAATAAGCGCCGGCGCGGTTGCCGAGTGCGGCGGCATACCCCGGCGCAAGGAGGATCGCGCGGTTGAAATCCTTGATGGCCTCGTCGGGATAGCCCAACGCCAACAGCAGGCTGCCGCGGTTGTTGTAGATCGCCGCATACTCGGGAAAGAGCTGTGCGGCGCGATTGAAGTCGTCGATGGCGAGCTTGGGCTGCCCGAGGCGCGCGTAGGCGACGGCGCGGTCGTTGAGGATGGTCGCGCGCCGGTCGTTGGCGAGCGAGGTGTCCTTCAGGGCTTCGGTGTAGTCGGCGACGGCCTGGCCGGTGTCGCCGCGCACAAGCGCCGCGGCCGCGTCCTGGGCCTTGGGCGACACGTCTTCCTCGGCCGCGGGAGCGCCGCCGGCACCGGCCGCAAGCAGCAGCGCGGCAAGGGTAAGCCGTCGCAGCATCATCCTCTCTCGCGCGTCACGCCGAAGCACCGCAAGCCCCTCGTTCGTCCCCGAATCCAGCATAGGGCATTAAGCGCCGATTGTGGCGCTCAATCGATCCCGGCCGGAAGCTCCGTTCTACGCATTTTCCACCCGCCCGAACTGGAGTTTCGCCAATACTGCCGGCAGCCGCTCGGGCAGGTCCTCGGCGATGAGGCCGGGCCCGAAATCGGCTGCAGCCGCTCCGTGCAGCCAGACGGCGGCGCACGCGGCCTCGAATGGCGGCATCCCCTGCGCGAGCAGCCCGGCGACGAAGCCGCCGAGCACGTCGCCGGCGCCGGCGGTAGCGAGCCAGGGCGGCGAGTTGTCGTTGATGGCGGCGCGGCCGTCGGGCGCCGCGATGACCGTGTCGGCGCCCTTCAGCACCACGACGGCGCCGATCTCGCGTGCCGCGGCGCGGGCGCGCTCGAGCTTGCTGCCCTTAGCGATCGCGGGGAACAGCCGGTGGAACTCGCCCTCGTGCGGGGTAAGCACCACGGGACGCGATGGCATTGCCGCGATGGCGCGGCCGAGCGCCGACCGCCTCGCCGGCGAAGGACGTCAGCGCGTCCGCGTCGAGGACCGTCGCGGCGCCCGAGCTGAGAGCCGTGGTTACGAGTTCGCGCGTCGCCGCGCCGACTCCCAACGCGGGGCCGAGCAACACCGCGTTCTTGCGCCTATCGGAAAGGATCTGTGCGAGGCCGTGGCCGCCCTCGAACGGCAGAAGCATGATCGCGGTCAGGTGCGCAGCGTTGACGGCGAGCGCATCCGGTGGGCTCGCCACGGTGACGAGGCCGGCACCGATGCGCAACGCGGCGCCGGCGCCCATGCGCGCGGCACCCGTATGTGCGAGCGGACCGGAGACGACGAGCACGTGGCCGCGGTCGTACTTGTGGCCGGCCAGCTTCGGATGCGGAAACACGGAGAGCCACAGCCCCGGAGCGTTGGCCCAGGTGCGTGGTTCGATCTCTCCCAGCACGGAGGCCGGGATGCCGATGTCGGCCGCGCTTACGGGACCGCAGTACGTGCGTCCGGGCAGCAGCAGGTGCCCTGGCTTGCGACGGAAAAAAGTGACGGTTCGGAGCGCCTGCACGACCGGCCCCGTTGCGGCGCCCGTCGTGCCATCGAGCCCGCTCGGCACATCGACGGCGAGGATGGGACAGCCCGAAGCGTTCATCGCCTTGACGGCGGCAGCGGCGGCTCCTTCGAGCGGGCGCGCCAGACCGGCGCCAAACAAGGCGTCCACGATGAGCTGCGCTCCCTCCAGCTCCGAGCCTGACACGGGCGTGACCGCGCCTGCATAGCGCTGCGCCATGGCGGCGGCATCGCCCTTCAAGCGGTCGCGGTCGCCGAGCAGTGAAAGGCGGACCTCGTAGCCCCGGTCGCGCAGGTGGCGGGCGGCGACAAAGCCATCGCCGCCGTTGTTGCCGGGTCCACAGAGGACGGCGATGCGAGCACCCGCCGGCGCCATCAGCGCCGCCTCATGGGCCACCGCGCGCCCTGCGTTCTCCATGAGCGTCAGGCTGGGAACCCCGGCCGCCACTGCCAGGCGGTCGGCGCGCGACATCTCCGCGTTGGTCAAGAGCTCGAGTCCGGTCATCCGTTCCCCCAATCTTAAGCACCGGCTGCGAATTGGGCAGCGGCGCATTCCATGCGCCCGGATTCTGTGCAATATGCGTGAAACTTAAGCAGTCGCAGGCGCGTCGGAGCGGCAGCGGACGGTGAGGCTCGAGGCAAGAGCTTGGATTCTCGATTGATTATTTCGCACCGGCAGTTGGCACAGGCCATGCTAACTCATTGCCCGTTCGGACAATCCGCCCTTGCAGAACGATAGAAACTCGGAGAGGGACCAAGGGGTCATGAAGAAGATCGAGGCCATCATTAAGCCATTCAAGCTCGACGAGGTGAAGGAAGCCCTGCAGGAGATCGGCTTGCAAGGCATCACCGTCCTCGAGGCGAAGGGCTTTGGCCGCCAGAAGGGACACACCGAGCTTTATCGGGGTGCCGAGTACGTCGTCGACTTCCTGCCTAAGGTAAAGATCGAGGTCGTGCTCGCCGATGAGATGCTGGACAAGGCTGTCGAAGCCATCCAGAAGGCCGCCAAGACCGGCCGCATCGGCGACGGCAAGATATTCATTTCCGGCATTGATAACGCAATTCGCATTCGCACAGGCGAAACGGGCGCGAGCGCCATCTAACGGCGCCATCTAGCTTTCAAGCGTTTTCCGGGATAGAGGCATGCCGCGGTCAGCAGGCAGCCCGATGCGCATTAGGTAAAAGGGGAGTCTCATGAAGAACGCAAGCGATGTCCTAAAAATGATCAAGGACAAGGACGTCAAGTTCGTGGACTTCAGGTTCACGGACACCAAGGGGAAGATGCAGCACGTCACGGCGCAGCAGAGCACGGTCGACGAGGGAGTTTTCGCAGACGGTTACGCCTTCGACGGCTCCTCCATCGCAGGTTGGAAGGGGATTGAATCTTCCGACATGCTGCTGATGCCGGATCCGGCCTCCGCCCACCTCGACCCATTCTTCGCGCAGTCAACCGTCGCCATCTTCTGCGACGTGCGCGAGCCGACCACCGGCCAGTACTACGAGCGCGACCCGCGCGGCATCGCCAAGAAGGCCGAGGCCTACATGAAGTCGACGGGCATCGGCGATAAGGTCTTCTTTGGCCCGGAAGCGGAATTCTTCATATTCGACGACGTGCGCTTCAACGTCGATCCCACCAACACCGGCTTCAGGGTCGACTCGGCCGAGTTTCCGACCAACAGCGGGACCGACTACGAGATGGGCAACCTCGGCCACCGTCCGCGCACCAAGGGCGGCTACTTCCCCGTGCCGCCCGTCGATAGCTGCCAGGACATCCGCTCCGAGATGCTGTCGGTCATGACGGAGATGGGCGTCGAGGTCGAGAAGCACCACCACGAGGTCGCCTCCGCCCAGCACGAGCTCGGCATCAAGTTCGCGCCCATGGTTACGATCGCGGACCACATGCAGATCTACAAGTACGTCGTGCACATGGTCTCGCAGGCCTACGGCAAGACCGCCTGCTTCATGC
Source organism: uncultured Alphaproteobacteria bacterium (assembly GCA_963817485.1). Classification (GTDB taxonomy): domain Bacteria; phylum Pseudomonadota; class Alphaproteobacteria; order Rhizobiales; family Hyphomicrobiaceae; genus Hyphomicrobium_A. The sequence goes on from CAWFOR010000009.1 coordinate 77,918, forward strand.
CCAAGCCCATCTACGGCGACAACGGCTCGGGCATGCACGTGCACCAGTCGATCTGGAACGGCTCGACGCCGGTGTTTGCCGGCAACAAGTACGCCGACCTCTCCGACACCTGCCTCAGCTACATCGCCGGCATCCTGAAGCACGCCAAGGCGATCAACGCCTTCACCAACCCGACCACCAACTCCTACAAGCGGCTGGTCCCCGGCTATGAGGCGCCCGTGCTGCTCGCCTACTCGGCGCGCAACCGGTCAGCGTCCTGCCGCATTCCGCACGCGACCAACCCGAAGGCTAAGCGCGTCGAGGTCCGCTTCCCCGATCCGGCAGCGAACCCGTATCTGGGCTTCACCGCGATGCTGATGGCGGGTCTCGACGGCGTCACCAACAAGCTCAACCCGGGCAACGCTATCGACAAGAACCTCTATGACCTGCCGCCGGCAGAGCTCGAGAAGATCCCGACTGTTTGCGGCTCCCTGCGCGAGGCGCTCGATAGCCTCGACAAGGATCGCGCCTTCCTCAAGATGGGCGGCGTGATGACCGACGACATGATCGACGCCTACATCGAGCTGCGCTCGGCCGAGAACCAGCGCTACGAGATGACGCCGCATCCGATCGAGTACGACATGTACTACTCGGTCTAAGCGGATCGCATCGCGCTTGAGACGTTCGCGGCCCGGGAGCGATCCCGGGCCGCAAGTTTTTTCAGCGGTCGATCAGAAATAGACGAGCACAGCGACGAAGAGCGCGGCCCACGCGAAGAGCCGCAGCTTGCGCCAGTGCGCGGCGACCCATTGCGCGGCGCGGCCCGGCAGCTCCGACCAGCGGATCTGGCCGAGCACCACGATCACGACGCCGAGGGCGAGGCCGATCACCACCGACGCATAATCGAGGTAGACGCCCGAGATCGGGAGCCGGATGGGCCCGTTGGTTGCATCCGACGCGGCGACGACGATCACGGCGGCAAGCATCAGTCCGAGCGCCAGCATCGAGAAGAAGCCGAACACAGCTCGCATCTGCCGCACCTTGGATTGGTCACGTTGGCCCGAACGTAGCTCCGGCCTTTCAACAATCCGTTAACCATGCAGGAGGCGTGCAAATGGCCATGCGGCTCGTGCAAATGGGCTTGCTCGCGGCGTTGATTGACACAAGGCACCGGTCGGGCGCAGGGTTGTATCAACGTATCCAAGGAGGTCTAAGAAAATGTCGCCTCCGGGCCAGATCAGGCCGCGCTGACGCACCCCCGACAGGGGTGCGCCCGGCTGCGGCGAAACCGAAAAGTCCAAACCTCTACAGTCGCCGCGGGCCCAACGGCCGCGGTGACATTGAAATCGCCCGAACGCGGGCAGGCTTTCAGCGAAAGCCAAGCAAAATGGGCCCGGACGGCAACGCCGCTCCGGGCCTTAACGCGTTTCGGGGTCATAACTTTCCTGCAACGCAGCCGTAAGTGCGGGAATTGATAGAAAATTCACCATGAGCGTGGCACCGTCTCCAAATGGATGGGGAATTTCCCCTTCTTTCAAGCTAGTGCGCTTGCCGCTTCAGAGTGACCCGTAGGTGTTGCCGCGTAGGGTCCAGAGCGCAATGCGCAAATCCGCTCCAGCCCTCCCGCAGCGCGGGAGGACGTGATCCGGGAGCCGCGCCATGCGCGAAGTCGCGTCGAAGGCCGCAACGGGCGAGTCCACCGCCGGCCTGTTGAAGATCATGGACCAAATTGCGGGCCTGAGCGCCCCGAGATCCCTGCCCCCGATTGCAGCGGGCGGCTATCGCGTGCTCGAGGTCCGGCGCGACCGACCGCGCCCCTCGCGGGCTGGCGCGCTCGCCCCCTTGACCGGGAAACCGATGCGCATGCGCGGATTCCTCACCGCGCTGTTCGCCGGCGGGCTCGGCCTCGCCGTCCTCGCCGGCCCAGCAACCTGCCCGACCTGCGACCCCGCGCATACGGATGCCCAGCTCGACGCCAAGCGCATCCTGTCGCGGCTCGACTACACGCCCGGCGACGCTATCGAAGTTGCCGCGCGCGAGGCGCCGCCGCTCGCGCGGTCCGACGTGCCTCCGGTCGCCGAGCGCGGAACGCCGCCAGCGCTTTCCGAACTTGCGCTGGTCGAGCCACAGGACACCGCGTCATCGAACGCACCGATCTCGACCGCCGCTATCGACCCGGCACCCGAGCGTGTCCCCGACACCGCGCCCGCGACGGCCAATGCGCCCGCTCCTGCAACCCCGAATGGGCCGGGGTCCGAGACAGCCGCCGAGCCGGCACCGCGAGCCGCGAAGCTGCCGGAAAAGATCGAGGAGCTTTCCGACCAGGGCCCGCAGCAAACCCAGATCGCCGCAGCAACCGTCGAGAGCGAGCCCCAGCCGCCGCTTCCGCCCGTGGGCTCGACGACAGTTCCGCTCAAGGACGTTGCCGTCGATCCGGAGGAGCCGGCGCCGCGCGTGCAGGCGCCGCGCAAGCACATTCCGATCAAGGCGCGCGACGCCAAGCCCCGCGCGCGAAGGGACCGCGCAACGCCGCCCCATCGGCACCCAGGCTCTACTCGCCGAACAAGTACGCGCAAGTTCCCGGCTGGGCCGCGAAGATGTTCGAGACGCCCTGGCAGACGAAGGCGTTCTCGTTCCAGTAGGGCCGACGCCTGAGCGCAGCCTTGCGCAACGCGCAGCGCCATCGGCGTGACACAACGGCGTGCGCAATCTCCGGCGCATGCGCACGACGCTCATTCTCGCAGTGCCGCTCGCGTTGCTGTGCGGAGGTGGACCCTCGGCGGCGGCTGCGGCACCTGCCTACGCTTGGCGGTCCCCGCAGGTTGCCGCCGCGGATCGGACACGCTCCAACAGCGCATCGCGCCGCCGCCCGGCTTCACACGCGTCGCCGCGACGCCCGAGAGCTGGGCCACCTGGCTGCGCGGTCTGCCGTTGAAACCCGCCGGCGCGCCCGTCCTCACCTACACCGGCGTGCCCAAGTGGCGCCAGGACGTGCACGTTGCCGTCATCGACATCGACGTCGGCTCGCGAGATTTGCAGCAGTGCGCGGACGCCATCATGCGCCTTCGCGGCGAGTGGCTGTTCTCAGCCGGTCGCCCGGTCGCCTTCAACGATACCGACGGCAAGCGCCGCACGTTCTCGGCGCGCGACAAGTCGGATCACGCCGCCTTCCGCAAATACATGGACCTCGTGTTTGCCTACGCGGGCACGTACTCGCTGGAGCACGAGCTGAAGCCGGCGCCGCTCGCCGACATCCAGATCGGCGACGTGTTCGTAAAAGGCGGCTTCCCGGGTCACGCCGTGCTCGTTGCCGACATGGCCGAGAATGCGCAGACGGGAGAGAAGCGCTTCCTGCTGATCCAGAGCTACATGCCCGCGCAGGAAATGCACGTCCTGAAGAACCCCGCGGCGCCCGACGGCTCGCCGTGGTATCCAGCCGCATTCTCCGGCAACCTCGTCACGCCCGAATGGACGTTTGCTCCCGGCGCGCTGCACCGCTGGCCGTGACGGCCACGACCGCAGCCGCGCTCAGGCGCGCGACGTGAGGAACATCATGACGGCAGCCGCCAGCACGAAGGTGCCGAGGCCGGCCGCGGCCTTGACGCTGGAGCTGGGGTCGGCGTGCGTCATCATCTGCATCAGTGCCTCGCCGAGGCCTGCAAGACCCACCGCGATGATGATGAAGCCGATCAGTATGCCGAGCGTTCCGCGCATTGTTGTCTCCCGATCCCGTCCCGATGATTGTCCGCAGCGGTCCTAAGGTGCCGCTATTGCCCCTGTGCCGGTGCCGCGTCTTGCTTGCGTAGCTCGTCCCAGTCGAAGTCCTTCATGTACCTGTCGAACGAGTGCGGGCTGTCCGGCAACGTCAAGGCATAGCCGATCACGCCCGCGAAACCCACTCCCGCCAGAACGATTAGCCCAAATGTGCGCAGCACGACCGAGCGGCGCTTTGTCGCCCAGGCCCAGGAGGGGCGGATCAGACCGATGACGAGGTAGAGAAACGCCAGGCCAAAGGCGGCGGCGACGGCGACTTCTGCCCCCTCGATGAGCCTGTCGGCCAAATGCGTTTCCCCCGAGCGGACGCTTGCGCCGCTCCTGTTCTCGTTCTCGCGTGCGCCCGCCGGCAGGCGGAGCGCCGCTTTGCTCCCCTTCACCATGCACGCCGAGGGCCGTCAAGCCCCGCCAGGGGGATCGCCCGTCAGTGCGGCTCGGTTGTGGCTTGGCCGCCAGGGTTCGGCAGGCTGGACCCGTCCGGCGCCCCGTCGAACGGGCGCACGGCGACGTAGAAGGCGGTCGAGGCAAGCAGGATGCCGAGAACCGACACGATGGCGATGGTCCGGCGTGAGCCGGCACCGACCCACGCGGGCTTCATTAGCCCGACGACCAGGTAGAGCACGATCAGGAGGAAGATCACCTGGAACGACCAGGACGAATAATCGAGAAGGGCGTTGGACATGGGTGTGGGCTCGCGTTACGGGCGGAGGCCAATCTTGGCGGCGGAGCCTTAAGGAGAGGGAAATTCGCGCCCTGACGTTCGATCGATCGCCGCGAGAATTCGCTAGCCGCGCGCCTCGGCGAGCGCCGCCGGCAGCGCTGCGGCAAACACGGCCAGATCCTCATCGCGCCCGCAGCTCACCCGGATGCAGCGGTTGAGCGGCGCGACGCTCGGCATGCGCACAAACACATCGCGCGCGAGGAGGCCGTCGAGCACGCGCTTGGCAAAGGCGCCATCGCCACCGCTGTCGATGGTCACGAAGTTGGCGCCCGACGGCAGCGGGATCAGGCCGTTATCGGCAGCGATCTTCCCGATCCGCTCGCGCGCCCGCGCAATGCGACCCACGACGTCGGCGAGATAGGCCTGATCCTCGAGTGCGGCGAGCGCTCCGATCTGGCCCACGCGGTTGATGCCGTAGTGGTTGCGGATCTTCTCGAACTGGCGGATCAGCGCCGTCTCGCCCAGCGCATAGCCGATGCGCGCACCGGCAAGCCCATAGGCCTTGGAGAAGGTGCGCAGGCGCAGGACCTGCGGGTTTGCCACGTCGATCGCGAGGACGTCCTCAGGCGGAGCCGTGTCGCAATATGCCTCGTCGAGGCACAACAGCAGCCCTTCGGGGAGCCGCGCGATGAGCTCTCGCAGATCGGCCGCCGCCGGCACCGAGCCCATTGGGTTGTCGGGCGTGGCGACGTAGAGGATATGCGCATCCTCGCGCACCGCGGCGGCAAGCAGCGCATCGAGATCCTGGCGGTCGTTGCGGTAGGGCACGCGCACGAGGCGGCCGCCGCCACCCGCGACGTGGAAGTTGAAGGTGGGGTAGGTGCCATCGGAGGTGACGACGGCCGCGCCCGGCTCCGCCGCGAGCTTCACCATCAGCCCCAGGAGCCCGTCGATCCCCTCGCCGATCACGACGTTGTCGATGCCGACGCCATGGAAGCGCGCGATCGCTGCGCGCAGATCGTAGCTTTCGGGATCGGAGTACATCCAGTTTCCGGCGGCTGCCGCTTGCATGGCCGCGACCGCCTTGGGGGAAGGGCCGAACACGCTCTCGTTTGCCCCAAGGCGCGCAGCGAATGGCCGTCCGCGCGCGCGCTCCTGAGCCTCTGGCCCGACGAACGGCACGAACGCAGGCAGATGTTCGACGAGCGGGTTGAGGCGCGGGCGCGGCATTTGCGGGAATTCTACAGAAGGCCGAGGTCGGCGAGATCGCGCCGCATCTTCGGCGGCAGGTCGGCAAGCTTCTTCTCGCCGCGCTTGAGATCGGCCGGCGCGTCAGCGGCATCGAAATAGCGCCAGCCCTGGAAGGCGCGGCGCGACAGCGGCCGCACGGGGACGAGCGCAGGATCGAGCAGGATCAGGCAGCAGGGCGAGCCATCCTTCTTGTGGCCCTCGCCGAAGCCGACGATGCGCTGGCGCACCTGGATCACGCCCTTGATGACCCAGTAGAGCGAGCCGCCGTCGAGAAGCTCGGCCTGGCGCTTGGGCGTCTGGAACGTCGTGTGGAACAGCTGCGATTTCTTGCCGGACTTCTTCAGCTCGGCGAGCCGTCCACGCTGCCACGTTGCGAGATCCTCGATCGAGGCGGCGCCGACGCACAGCTTGATCAGATGAAGCGTCATCGCCTCTCTCCTTCAGCACGATGTTCTAGCATCGGCGATCTTGTCGCGGCAGCGCGAGTGCAATCGCGATCGCATCCACAGCGAACTCGGGCCGTCACTTCGCCTTGCACGTGCCGGCGTACTGGGCAAACACCGGCTGGCCCATCAGCCCGAAATGGCGCGAGTGAACGGCCGGATAGGTGCCGGTCGCGGCGTCCTTGTCGTAGACGGTCGTGAGGTTGAGGAAGCCCTCGTTCATGACCTCGAGGAAATGATTGGCGTTGATCGCGCGCACGATCTTCAGCGAGCCGGGCTTGTCGCGGCCGTCGGTGATGAGGTGCGCCGACTGCCCGTCGAGGTCGATGTCGGTGATCTCGAACGTGAGTGGTGCGGGCGCCTCGGTCTTGAAGCTTCCGTTGTCGTAGCTCCAGGAGTTGCCGGTCGAAAAGGAGCAGACGAAATGCTTGGGCTCGTCCTCGGCGCGTGCCGGCCCAAAGCACACCGTAACCGCCAGCAGGCACGCCAGTCCGCGCGCCGGTGCAATTTGCATTATCTTCCCCTCGTCTCGGCTACCCCGCCTAAGGTCATTGAACCTTGGCAGCGCCCGGGGCGCAACCGCGCGGCAAGCCCCGTCGACCGCGGTCAAGCGTCGCAAAATGCCTTCAATTAGCCCCGATTGGGGGCTCGTTAGCCATCTGCGGGTGAGTGGAAAACATGCTCCGGATCGGCGCGTTCGCATTTTTGCTGTCGACGGCCGCACTCGCGTGCGGGTGCGCGGGCGCGCCTGCCGAGTCGCCGCCGTTGCTCGTGAGCGATCCTCCGCCGCTCGCCAACGACACCGCCGCCTTGTCGGGCTACCAGCTCACCGACGAGGAGAAGAAATACGACTGCAAGAAGCTCACCGGCAAAATGCAGGTGCGCATCCTGCAGATGCGCGGCTACGACACCCACGCGAAGGCGAGCACGCTTGCGCGCACCGCTCAGGCGGTGACGACGCCCATCTTCGGCGGCACCAAGGAGGGCCTCGATCCGGACGGCCAGTACCGCAAGGACCGTGCGATGCTCGAAGCCTTCAATCGCGAGCTCGCCAACAAGAAATGCAAGACGTTCGACATCGATGCCGAGCTCGGCAAAACCGACGGCACGCCCCAACCGATCCCCACCAAAACGAAGCAGTAGCCGCGCGCAGTATGGGCGCGGCGGCATTCTGGTGTAATGGTCAGGCGCCATTGCACTGGGGGTAAGCCGATGCCGCAAACTCGACCCGACACATCCGATCGTCCGAGCAATCTTCCCTGGCCGCCAATCCTGTTGGTGCTGGTCATCGTGGGGGCAGTCATCCTCGGCCGCGTCGCGCCGCTGCAATGGCCCGGGCTCGACGATTCGGCCGCGCACTATATCGGGCTGGGCCTCGGCGCACTCGGCGTCGTGCTGGTGATCGCCGCGATAGTGACGCTGCGCATGGCGGGGACGACGGTGCGGCCGGACGCCGGCTCGACGGCGCTGGTGACGACCGGCCTCTACCGACGGTTCCGCAACCCCATCTATCTCGCCGACTGCCTCATCCTGTTCGGTATCGCCGAGCTGACGAAGAACGTCTGGTTCGCGATTGCCGCCGTCGTCTTCGGCCTTCTCGTCACCTGGCTCGCGATCCTGCCGGAGGAGGCTTACCTGGAACGCCGCTTCGGCCGCGCCTATCTCGACTACAAAGCGAAGTCGCGCCGCTGGATCTAGAGAAAGCGCATGGCCATCGACTACGGCGAGAAGGAGCGCGCGTTCATCGGCGGTCTCGCGGAGAACACGGGCCGCGATCTCGACGCATGGATGGCCGCGATCGCGGCTGAGCGCCTTCCCCACCGCAACGACATCATCGACTGGCTGCGCCGCCAGGGCTTCATGTTCTCGAAGGCCTCGTGGCTGGAGCGCATCCACCACAACGGCGGCCGGCCGATCTACGCGGATGCCGGCAAGATCAATCCGCGCGCCAGCGTGCGGCGGCGCGAGAAGCGCCCGGCTCCGGCTAGCCCATCGACCGCGGCACCCCCAGCCGAGCCCCCGGCACCGTCGCCCTTTGTAGCGGGACTGGATGAGCTCCTCGCCAAGGCCAAGGCCTACCGGCCGCTCGCCCAGTATGTTATCGCCCAGATCAAGTCGGTGCGCCCCGCCGCGAGCCTTCTCCCGCGCGCGACCTTCATCGCCATCGCCGACCCCAACGAGTTCGCGCGGCTTGGCATCGGCGCCAAGGAGCTGCGCCTCCACCTGGCGCTCGGCAGCGGCCATCCGGCTGACGACGCGGTGAAAAAAGGCGCCCCCGGCGGCGGCCTTGGCAAGGACGAGGCGCTTTCCCACATGGTTGTGCTGACGGACGCGCGCCAGATCGACCGGCGTTTGCTGGACCTCGTCGCGCGCGCCGCCGTCATCGTCAACGGCTGACGGCACATCATCGAATAGCCGGAATCCTGGGGCTCCGTTCGCGCGAAAGTGGAGGTCTCAAATGGCTGCCGGTGCTCGTAGGCCGTTCCTCGTTCTCGCTGCCGCAATTGCGTTTGCGTCGCCGCTGGCCGCGCAGACGGCTCAGCGCGACGGCATCGCCGAGCTGATCGCGAAGGCGCCGGCGACCAAGGTTGCCGAGACCACCCCTGCCGGCCAGCCGGCAGCGCCCGGAGCGGCACCTGCTCCCGGCACGCCGGCCCCGCAGATGGGACCACCCGCGCCCGCACCAAAAGACCCGCGCGAAGGCGAGCAGGCCTATGAGCAGGCGCGCCAGCTCATGCTCGCGATCGACGCCGTGCTGCAGGACACCGCGCAGCAGCGCGCGGAAGCCCAGAAGCTTCCCGGCCGCGACGAGTTCATCCTGACGCCCCTGTGGACGGAGACGCGCGAGGACCGCGAGAAGCGCATCCGCAATCTGCTCGATAGCGCGCTCGGCATCGTGACGGACGTGCCCATCGTCGACATGCAGAAGAAGGTCGAGGGCTTGCGCCGCAACATCCGCGATATCGAGGGCCAGATCGCGTCGCTGAAAGAAAAGCAGATCACGGCGCCCAAGGACGGCATGCTGCCGGGCGTGCTCACCGACACCGTCGACAGCCTCAACGGCAACATCGCGGACGCTCAGAAGCGCATCACGCAGAACCAGGACGAGATCGCCAAGACCAAGACGGAGATCGTGGCGGCGCTGGCGAAGGCCGGCGTCGAGATGGCGCCCGAGCAAGTCGATCTCCTGCTCGACAGCGTGCTCTCGGGCGACCTCGTGCGGCTCGTCGCCGTGTTCAATGCGGCCAAGATCATCGACAGCCAGCTCGGCAAGCTCCTGACCGCGGCCGGCGACAACATGAATACCTCGCGCAAGTATTTCGCCATGCACGCGGCGCTGTTTGCCATGCTGGTGCACGCGCAGGATTCGACCATCGAGAAGATCGACACCAACTACATGCCCAAGCTCGATGCCATCCTGAAGGATATCGACGCGGCGCAGGCGAAGACACAGAAGCTCCTGCAGGCCGAGAACCGTCCCGACCAGAAGCGCGCGCTGGAGGCCAATCGCGACGCGCAGAAGGTCGCCGAGGATGCGGCGAAGGGATACCGCCGCTACCTGCAGCAGCAGCGCGAGCAGATCGCCAAGGCGCGCACGCGCGCGACGCACGATCTGCGCATCGCCGACAACACCTACGAGACGGTGGAGGCGAGCTTCCAGTTGAAGAACCTGATGCGCGACAGCGCCGCCTCCTTCGAGGCGATCCAAAAGCTCGAGGCGCCGACCTTCGACCAGATCTTCAAGAACGAGGAGCTGCGCCAGGAGTTCGAGAACCTGACGCGCCGCCTCGACGCGCCCTCGAGCTGACTTGGGCGCCGTCCCGCGGCGACCGCTGCCGACCTGCCAAAAGACAATCGAGCTTGCGCCTCGCGTTGGCCCGAAGCTTTGCCCGTGAAGCGGACTCTGAAGTCAGCTATCACGTGCTGAGCCCTCGCGTGCGCATGTCGCCGGGTGGTTGTTGACCCAAAGCTGGATAGTGTGAGCCCGAGCTGGTCAAACGCAAATAGTCGCCGAGGATCGAAGCCCTAACAAAGGGGATTGAAGTATGCCCACGTCACAAGACCTAGCGGCCGTGAACGGTGACCGCAATCTGGCATTGTTCTGCGATTTCGAGAACATTGCCCTGGGTGTGCGCGACAGCAAGTATGCGGATTTTGACATGCGGCTTGTCGTCCAGAAGCTGCTGGTAAAGGGCAGCATCGTCGTGAAGAAAGCGTATTGCGATTGGGAGCGGTACAAGAGCTACAAGAAAGCCATGCACGAGGCGGCGTTCGAGCTCATAGAAATACCGCATGTCCGGCTATCGGGTAAGAACTCGGCAGACATCCGCATGGTCGTTGATGCGCTCGACCTCTGCTACACCAAAGAGCACATCGACACGTTCGTCATCATCTCCGGTGATTCCGACTTTTCACCGTTGGTCAGCAAACTTCGCGAGAATGCGAAAACCGTGATCGGCGTCGGCGTCAAAAACTCGACGTCTGACCTGCTGATCAGCAATTGCGACGAGTTCATCTACTATGACGACTTGGCACGGGACGGCCCAGCCTCACGCAAAGACAACAAGTCGGTGCGTCGCGTGCCTGCCGCCAAGGCGCTGAATCCGAAAGACCGGAAGCAGGAAGCGATTGATCTGGTCTTGGAGACGACGACGGCACTGGCCTCGGAGCGGGGGGACACGGCCAAGCTTTGGGGATCTATGATCAAGCAGACACTAAAGCGCCGCCACCCTGGGTTTAACGAGTCATTTTACGGGTTCCCCTCATTTAACGAGCTGCTCGAGGAAGCGCAGACGCGCGGCTACCTTAAGCTCGAGCTGGATGAGAAGTCGGGGGGCTATGTCATCCAGAGTGTGACGCCCTGAGGGCTATTAGTGTAAGCGCGAAACAGCTCGCCCCATGCCTCGTGGTCGGGGTCCTCGAGCGGACGGATGACGGTGCTCATGGCGCGCGTCCGCTCACTTCACCAGCCAGAGGCTCGCGAGCCCCAGGAACGAGAAGAAGCCCACCACGTCCGTAACCGTGGTCACGAACACGGTCGAGGCGACCGCGGGGTCGAAGCCCATGCGGTTGAGCCCGAGCGGGATGAAGATGCCGGCAAGCGCCGCCGCCAGCAGATTGACGACCATCGCCGTGCCGATGACGAGCCCGAGGCGATTGGTTCCGAACCAGGCAATGGCGATGACCGCGATGATGAGCGCGAAGGCGAACCCGTTGATCAGCCCCACCGCGGTCTCGCGGATGACGACGCGCACGACGTTCGTCGGCGTCAGCTCCTTCGTCGCCAGCGCGCGCACCGCGACCGTCATGGTCTGGGTGCCGGCGTTGCCGCCCATGGAGGCGACGATCGGCATCAGCACCGCGAGCGCGACCATGCTCTGGATCGTGCCGTCGAACAGGCTGATGACGGCCGAGGCGAGGATCGCGGTTGCCAGGTTCACCAGCAGCCAGGAGAAGCGCGGCGGCGTGATCTGGCGCACGCTGTCGCTCAAGCGCTCGTCGCCGACGCCTGCGAGCAGCTTGGCGTCCTCGTCCGCCTCCTGCTCGATGACCTCCACGACATCATCGACGGTCACGACGCCGACGAGGCGCTCGTTCTTGTCGACGACGGGGGCCGACATGAGGCCGTAGCGCTCGAACTGGCGCGCGACCACTTCCTGATCCGCGGTCGCCAGCACCTGATGGCGGTCGGCGTCCATGATCTTGTCGATCTTGATGTCGCGCTTCGACCGCAGCAGCCGGCTGATGTCGACGCTGCCCAGCAGGTGGAATCCCGGATCGACGACGAAAATCTCCGAGAACGTCTCGGGCAGGTCCGCGGCATCGCGCGCGAAATCGATGACCTGGCCGACGGTCCAGAACGGCGGCACGGCCACGAAGTCGGCCTGCATCAGGCGGCCGGCGGTCTCCTCCGGATAGTGCAGGTTGCGCTGCACTGCAGCACGGTCGCCCTGCGAAACCTGGTCGAGGATCTCCTTCTGGTCGTCCGCCTCGAGGCCGCCGATGAGGTAGGCCGCGTCGTCGCTGTCGAGCTCGGTAACGGCCTTGGCGAGAACGTCGTTGGGCAGCGCTTCCGAGATCTGGTCGCGCACCTTCTCGTCGACCTCGGTGAGCACCTCGAAGTCGAAGTCCGCCCCCAGCGCCTGGATGAGGGCAACGCGCTCTTCCGGGCCCAAAAGCTCGATCAGATCGGCAAGATCTGGCCCTTGCACGTCCGACAGAAGGTTGCGGACTTTGTCCTTGTCGTGGGCTTCGAGCGCTTCGGAGACCGCATGCAAGAGCTCGGAGGTCGGCGCGCTGCCGGCCTCGTGCGCTGCGGTTTCCTGCGGAGCGTCGGTCATTGAAACGCACGCCTTTGGAGGGCCCGGTCGAGCAAGGCCCGGACTGTCATGAACGCGAGAACGCCGTGGTGATGGACTTTGCGCTTAGCACGGCTGACGGCGCAGTTTGATGCGCGAATGCAACACGGCACTTCGAACTCGGTCCGAAGAAACGTTGGCATAAACGGGCGCCTACAGGAAATGTTAGTTGATTAAGTTCTAACTGGGGCTCGGCGCGCGGCCGTAGGATGCCGCAACGTCGGGAAGGTCTTTGGGCGTCTGGGGCGGCTTGATGCGACGTTGTGAGGCGTTGGTTGTAGCGGTGGCGTGCCTGCTGCTCGGCGGCCCGACGGCGGGAGCCGGCAATGCTCCGGCAGTCGATGCCTGCGCCACGCACAGCGACGTCCTCGGGCTGTCGCGCATCGTCGAGGTGGACACCGCGGGCGGCCCGCACTTCGGCCATACGCGCGCCGGCGAGTTCGATTTTCTGCGCGACCACGAGGTCGTGCTCACCTTCGACGACGGACCGTTGCGCCCCTACACCCCCGCCGTCCTCAAGGCGCTCGACGAGCACTGCACCAAGGCGACCTTCTTCATGGTCGGGCGCATGGCGGTTGCCGACCCCGCCATGGTGCGCGAGGTGGCCAAGCACGGCCACACCATCGGCTCGCATACCTGGTCGCACGCCAAGTTGCAGGTGCTCGAGGCCGACAAGGCCAAGGACGAGATCGAGCAGGGCTTGAGCGGGGTGTCGCGCGCGCTGCAGGCCCCTATCGCGCCGTTCTTCCGCTTCCCCTATCTGCGCCCCAGCAACGCCTCGGTCGATTATCTCAAATCGCGCAACATCGGCAGCTTCGCCATCGACGTCGACTCGCGCGACTTCGAGACCAAGGACGGCGATACGGTAAAGGCGACGGTGATGGCGCAGCTCGCGAAGCGCGGCAGGGGTATCCTCCTTTTCCACGACATCCAGCCGTCGACCGCACACGGCATCAAGGACATCCTCGACGCGCTAAAGGCGGGCGGCTTCAAGGTCGTGCACATGGTGCCGAAGGCGCCGGCTGCCACGCTGGCCGAGTACGACACGCAGGCCGACCGCGAGATTGCGCATCGCAAGCTCGCCGTGGCAAAGCAGCCGCTCGCGCCGCGTTCGCTCGTGTGGCCGCAAACCGACGCCGCCAAGCCGACGCTGGCGCCCGCCGCCAAGAAGACCAATGCCACCGCCGCCGAGGCGGAAATGCCGAAGTTCGAGAAATGGGTGCAACCGTAACCGAGTAGCAGCCCGACGCAGCCTATGTTCGCGACGCCAGCAATTTGAGGTGATGACGTGATCCGCCAGTCCTTCCCATTCGCGCTCCTGGTCGCCGCAGCGGCATTCGCTCCCGCCACCGCCGAGGAAGCGGCCTGCAAGAAGCCCGAGAACGCGCTCGGCGTGTCGCGCATCGTGGAGATCGACACCAAGACCGGGGCGCTGTTCGGCGAGTACACCAAGTACGAGAAGGAGCCGCGCTTCTTAGGCCCGAAGGAGGTCGTGCTCACGTTCGACGACGGCCCGCTGCCGAAATTCACAAAGCCGATCCTCGATGCGCTCGACGAGTATTGCACCAAGGCGACGTTCTTCAACGTCGGCGAGATGGCGATGGCCTATCCCGACATGGTGAAGGAGGTCATTGCGCGCGGCCACACCGTCGGCACGCACACCTGGTCGCATCCGATGTACCTGCCCGGCCTCGGCCTCGATAAGGCGAAGGACCAGATCGAACGCGGTTTCGCCGCCGTCGCGCTGGCTGCCGGCGACAAGCCGATCGCTCCGTTCTTCCGCTTCCCGGGCTTGAGCGACTCGCCCCAACTGCTCGCCTACCTGCAGGAGCGCGGCATCGCCGCCTTCACCGTCGACGTCGTCTCCAACGACAGCTACATCGGCAGCCCGCAGAGCCTCATCACGCGCACACTGGCCCAAGTCGAGCACCAGAACGGCGGCATCATCCTGTTCCACGACATCAAGGCGTCGACCGCCAAGGCGCTGCCGACGATCCTCGGCGAGCTGAAGAAGCGCGGCTATAAAATCGTCCTGATGCGGCCCAAGACCACGTTCACGCCGCTGCCGGCGCTCACCGCGGAGCTGGAGGCGAAACGCGCCAAGGTCGCGGAGAAAGAGCCGCCAAAGAAAACGCTGGTGCCGTTCTACGAGGCGGTGCAGCTGACCACACTCGACACCGTCAGCACACCCGCCGTCACCGAGCTCGCGCCCAGCGCGCGCGAGCGCACGCATGCGGGCGGCACGCCCGCGACCGCGAGCACGCCGGTACCGGATACGGGTGAGAAGGCCACGCAGCCGACGAAGCGCTATCACAAGCACTACGCTCGCAAGCGGCGGAACCTCGCGAGCTCCGGGACGAACGCGTTCTGAGCCAAGCGCCAATCGAAGCCGCGCCCTAGCGGCGCGAGAATTCGGTCTGTCCGCCGGTCGCGAGGATGCGCGCCTGCTCGATCCAATGCTCGCGCTCTATGCGGCCCTTGAAGTCGAGGATGCGGCTGATGCGCTCGATGTCGGCGCCGGTCCAGTTGGCAACCTGCTCGTATTGAGTGATGCCGAGCGAGTTGAGCTTCTTCTCGATCAGCACGCCGATGCCGCGAATGCGCTTCAGATCGTCGATGCCCCCGCCGTTGCGGACCCCTCCGCGTGCGCTGTCGACGAGCGCCTCCGAGCGCACGGACCGCAAGTGGGAGAAGTCGCTGACAGCGGAACTCGGGGCCGCGACGGCGGCCGGTGATGGTGCCGGAGCCGCAGCGGCCACCACGGGTGCCGCAGGAGTGGGCGCAACAGGGCGGGGAGCCTGGGCAGGCGCCGGCGGAACGGCTTGAGCCTGGGCGGGCGCCGGTGCGGCTTGCGCCGGCTTCGCGGATTCGGCTGCAGGAACCGGTGCGGCGGGCGACGCCGCATCCGGCATGGGCACGCCGCGGTCGCGGCGGCGCGAATAGTAGGTCTCGCCGCCGGTCGCCAGGATCTGTGCCTGCCCCGTCCAGTTCTCCTCGTCGATGCGGCCCTTGAGATCGAGCGTCTCATTGAGGCCCTTGATGTCGGCCGGCGTCAGGCGCACCAGGTCCTGGAAGCGGCGGATGCCGAGATCCTTCAACCGCCGCTGCAGAATGGGATCGATGCCGCGGATGCGGGTCAGATCATCGCTCGGGCCCGCACCGCCCTCCTCGACCTTCAGAGGCGCGGCGGTCGTTTGCGGCGGCCGCGCGACGGGCACGGCAGCCGCGGTTTCGCGCGGGGTGACGCTGAGCGAGCGCTCGAAACGGTCGCCCACCTGAGCCGGACGTGCGGCCACCTCGACCTTGGGCTGGGAGGCATCGGGGCGAACTGCGGCAGCGGGCGCGACCGCGACAGGGCTGAGAGCCGCTTTGCGGCCGTACCAGAAGCGCCGTTTCAAGCTACAGCCCAGCACCGCGCCGAAAAAGAACGCCGCGGCCAGCGATAGCAGGGCCTCCCAAAGGACCTCCGACATACGTCAACTCCCCCAACAACTCTCCGAGCTACTCTGTTTTTTCAATTTGTCCGGCGTTCAGCCGTTTGGACGTGCGCACGCGATCCACGAAAGCACGAAGCCCGCGCCGAAAGCGGCGAGCGCATAAAGCCCGATGTTGGCGACGATAGCGTCCATAGCCTGCTCCCTTGCCTTTGCGGAGGGGGCGCCTTGTGTGCCGGCTGCCCTTCCCCCAATTCCCTCAGCATCCGTCGCGGAGGCGTTCCCCGCCCTAACCAATGGCCCCCACGCGCCCGCGTCAATTGCCAATTTTATCAGATAGCCGCGAGGCGCGCGCGGGGGTGGGGCTGACCGCCGTCATATTGCGGCAAAACGCCCACACACAACGCCCACACACGGGGCCAAGCGGTCGCTCTGACGCCCTCGACACGGGCATAACCGTTCGGGTCCGGGGCGCCTGGGGCGCCCTGGGGCGGCCCCTCAATTGCGCTGCGCACGCCGCGGCAGCGTCTCGACCGTTCCCGCGCCCGTCCCAGCCTCGCTTTCGACTTCACGAATGCGCAAGTCCTGCATGCGCTCAGCGATGTAGTCGCGGGTCAGCGGCACCGCTTCCTGGCGGCGCGCGCACTGGACCTGGAAGACCGCCACGTCCTGGAAGCGGAACGCAGCCTCGCAGGCGGAGAGATAGAACTCCCACATCCGGCAGAAGCGCTCGTCGTAGAGGGCGGCTGCCTCGGCACGCCGTGCCATGAACCGCCGGCGCCATTCCGCTAGCGTCTCGGCATAGTGCAGGCGCAGGCATTCGACGTCGGTGACGATGAGCCCCGAGCGCTCGATCGCCGGTATGATCTCGGAAAGTGCGGGGAGCTGCCCGCCGGGGAAGATGTACTTCTCGAGCCAGGGGTTGGGATACCAGGGTCCGTCCATCAGGCCGATGGTGTGCATGAGCATGACGCCGTCCGGCTTCAGCAGCTCGCGGCACTTGCCAAAGTAGGTGTCGTAGAAGCGAGTACCCACGTGCTCGAACATGCCGACCGAGACGATGCGGTCGAAGGTGCCTTTCACGTCGCGGTAGTCCTGCAGCGCGAAGCGCACCGCGTCTTGAAGCCCGCGCTCGCGCGCGCGCTCGGTGGCGACGCCGAGTTGCTCGGTTGATAACGTGATGCCGTGCACATCCGCGGCGCCGCCGATCTCCTTGAGGTAGAGCCCGAGTCCGCCCCACCCGGAGCCGATGTCGAGGACGCGGCTGTCGGGCTCGAGCACGAGCTTTGCCGTGACAAGCCGCTTCTTGGCGAGCTGGGCCTCCTCCAGCGTCGCGTCGGGCCGCTCGAAGTAGGCGCAGCTGTATTGCAAATCCTTGTCGAGGAAGAGGCTGTAGAGCCGGCGATCGAGATCGTAGTGGTGCGCCACGTTGCGGCGCGCGCGCCAGGGATTGTTCCGGCTGAGGAAGCGGCGCTTCAGCATGCGCACATTCTTGAGCAGGCGCATGGGGAGCGAGAGCGGCGCAGGATCGCGCAGCACAAGTGCGAGAAAATCGAAGATCGTGCCCTGATCGACGACCAACCGGCCGTCCGTGAAAAGCTCGCCTGCGTACAGCTCGGCATTGAGCGCAAGCGCCCGCTCGGCAGCGGCATCCGTGAAGCGGATGCGCACCTCCTCGCCGGTGCCATCCCCGAACATGAGCTTCTTGCCGCGCGCCGTCTCGACGGTCAGAGCACCGCGCGCAACGCATCGCGAAAATACCGCGACCAGCAGCTTTTCCATCGCAGATCACCGGCAGCAAGCCAGCAAGCCATCGGGAACTTGCGCTAAGGGGCAAACGTTCCCTTCTGCAATCTAGGGTCTCAGAATGCGCTAAAAAAGACCCCTACGGGAATGGGGCCGGCCGACCAAATGCACGCCTTTCTGCTTTGGCGGAGGCCAATTGGTTTCGCCCGAGTAAAGTCGAGATGGCGAGCATGGGTGATTTCGATACGGATTATTGAGACGCAAGCGCGTAAAATTTCGCTCTGAGTCAAGGACCCTTGGTAGGGTATGGGCGAGAATAAGATGGCGAGATCGACGCAAGCGAAGGCCCTCGGTCTCAAGCGTGGTCCGCTGTCGGACGCCACATGGCAGCAACTGCCGGCGCCGATGCTCAAGCTGCTGGTCGAGATTGCGGACGCGGAGAAGCGGCTCGAGGGCCAACTGCCAACGCGCCCAGCACATAAAGACCGGGCCGCACGAGCCCCCCGCGACCCCAAATCCGGCGCCTGAGCATACGCGACGCGCAGCTCTATACGTCGACCTCTTCGCGAGCGTTGCCGGCCACCCAACTTTCCAACACCTGGATGTGACTGGGTTCAAAGGCGACCATGTCTGCCCGGAAGCCGGGGGCGATACGACCCAATCTGTGTCCGAGACCCAAAAATTCCGCCGGCGCGGTGGACGCAAAGCGCAAAGCGGTGGTCAGCGGCACATCGAGAAGTCGGACGGAATTGCGTACCGCGCTCGCCATGTCGAGCACGGCGCCGGCAAGCGTCCCGTCTCCTCGAGTGCAGCGGCCAGCGTGAACCGTGATCTCCTGGCCATTGAGCGTGAAGCTCGTTTTGCTGCCGCCGACCGAAGGCATGGCGTCGGTGACAAGCATGGGATGCGCCGCCCCGCGCAGCGCCAGCTGCAGCATCGGCGCTGCGACATGCTCGCCATCGACGATCATTCCGAACCACACGCCCGGCGTCTCGAGGGCGGCGGCAATAGGCCCAGGCTCGCGGCTCGAAAGCGGGCGCATGGCATTGAAGATATGCGTGACGCCGGTAAGACCTTCGGCAATCGCCGCCTTCGTCTGCGTGTAGGTGGCAAAGGAGTGGCCAAGCGATACGCGGACGCCCGACCGTGCCAGGGCGGCGATGAAGCCCTCGGGAACACACTCCGGGGCCAGCGTGACCACCACGGCGCCGGCGGGCCATGACGTGAGCAAATCGACGTCGCGCGCATCGGGCTTTTTGAACATCGACGGGTCGTGCACGCCGGGCTTCTCCGGCGACAGAAACGGCCCTTCGAAATGTATGCCGAGGACGCTGGGGTTGTCGGCGGCCGCACTTTGCGCGGCAGCCAGCGCAGCGCGCATCTTGTCGGGCGTATCGCTGATCAGCGTTGGCAAGAGCCCCGTGGTCCCAAACCTGCGATGGGCCGCGGCGATGGCGCTGATGCCCTCAGGTGTCGGCGCATCGTTGAATAGGACGTCCCCGCCGCCGTTCACCTGAACGTCGATGAAGCCCGGGGCCAGCCATGCATTTGGCGGCAGCGAATGCACCGGCATCGATGCCGGAAGCTCGCCGCGGGACGTGACCGCAGCCACGTGCGCGCCATCGACGATGACGGCGCTGTCGCGCAGAATGATGTCGCCGTCGAAGATACTGTCCGCAGCCACGGCGTGGTAACGCGATCGGCTCATGTGGTGCTGGTGACTTTCCTGAGATGCGGAGGCCGGTCGATGTCGATCTCCAGGTGCTGCGCCAATTGCACGGCCATGCCGTAGAAGCTTTGAATCATGCAAACGGCGTCGGCTTCGGGCTGGTCGGGTGGCAGCGTGGGCAGCCGCGTGGCCGTCGCGTCACCGGGCTCTGCGACGAACAGCCCAGTGCCCATGTGCCGAAGGTTGCTCGCGAGTTGCCGCATGCCGGGCGCCGCAGCGTCCGTCGGCATGAACATGAGTACGGGATAGCGCGACGAAGCGAGCGCCACGGGCCCGTGCAGGAATTCGGCCCCGCTGAAGGCCTCGGTGTGCCGGTTGCATGTCTCCGTAAGCTTGAGGGCCGCTTCCCGGGCGATGGCGAGCGTCGAGCCGCGGCCGATGGTAACGAGGCTCGCCGCGGCGGCCAGGGCCGGCACGGCTGCGCTCCAGTCCAACTCGGCGGCTGCCGCCAGACGCTGCGGCAAGCGGCCGACCGCGGCTGCGAGTGCGTCGTCGTCGGCCCACAGCGCCGTGAGCCGGGCGAGCGCCGCGGCGGTAGCGACGAACGTTTTCGTCGCTGCCACGCTGATCTCCGGCCCGGCGCAGATCGGCAGCACGATGTCGCAGGCTTCAGCGAGCGGCGAATCGGGGGCGTTGGTGACGGCAATAACAAGCGCGCCGGAGCTCCTCGCGCTTGTCGTCATGGCAATGAGGTCCTCGCTTCTCCCGGATTGGGAGATCGCAAGAAACAACTGATCCTTCAGATGCAGAGACCGGCCATAGATGCTGGCGATACTGGGCGCGGCGGGAGCAACCGGAACTCCGACGTAGCGCTCGATGAGATGCTTGGCAAACGCCGCGGCGTGGGCGGAGCTGCCGCGTGCGCAGGTGACGACGACCTGCGGCGGACGCGCCTTCAGCCGCGCGACGAGCTCTGCCAACGGCTGCGCCAAGCTCTGCTCCTGGCGCAGGACCGCGCGCGGCGCCTCGCGGATTTCCCGGGCCATCTGTGCTTTGGCGTTGCTCATGCTGCGGCCGATCTCATCCGCGCTCGATTGCTTGTGGCGTCAACGTCATCGCCATCGCTTCGAGGCGTGCAAGCTGCAGGGCACCGCTTAGCGCATCGCCCTCGGGTACCACCAAGAGTTTTTTGGTTGCAGGCGCGAGCCAGGGCTCGATGCTTGGCGCAATACCGCCGGCCAACGCCAACCGCGATACGCCGAGCTCAGCGAGCCGGTTGGCTTTGGCGTCAATGTGGCCCGCTGCCAGCGCCAGCAGCTCGCAGGCCGTGGCATCATCGCGCGCAGCATAGTCGAGGACGAGCGGCGCCAGCGCGGCGAAGTCGCGCGGCCGCGCCCCGCCCATCCAGCGCACGATTGCATGAGGATCGCTATGGAAGCGCTCGTACAGCTTTTTCAGCAGGCCGGTCCATGCAGCGCGGCCATCGCACGCCCACAGCACGCGACGTGCCGCTTCGCAGCCGAGCCACGCACCGCTGCCTTCGTCGGAGACGGGAAAGCCCCAGCCGCCGACGCGATACTCACGCCCGCCGACGACCGCCCAACCGACACTGCCGGTCCCGACAATGATGATCCCTCCGTCCCTGCCGCCATGGGCCCCCACGCACGCGGCGTGAGCGTCGGTCGTGAAGATGACCCGCGCGAACGGATGCTTGTGGGCGCGCGCCGCGGCTAGGTGCGTGGGCTCGCTGGCTCCGGCCAAGGCCAGGCACGCCACGATGTCGGCTTCCCCGGGCGATAGGCCGGCCTGGGAGAGGCTCTCATCGGTCGCCCGCAGCACCGCCGCGAAGCTCTCCTCAAGCCCGAAGCGAATGTTGGCGGGGCCGGACGACCCCTCGCCCCAGATCTGGCCCTTGATATCCGTGAGGCGGGCGCGGCAACCGGTTGCACCCCCATCGACCCCGAGAAGAAGCACCTTCCTGGCCATTGCGCGCACGTCCATAAACCTAGTTATTTGTTGTGGTATCATAACTTGACGGCAATCACTTTGAGCCAACGCTGCCTTCCATGAATACGGAACGGTTAAGCCCCCGCTACGTCGACATAGACCTTTGGGATCCCGTCGACATCCTCGACGCGATGATCGAGGGGCAATTGGCGTCCGTCGCCGCGGTGCGGGCGGCGAGGCCGGCGATCGAGCAGGCGGCGCTCGCCATGGAGACCCGCCTTAAGGAGAACGGGCGCCTGATTTATGTCGGAGCGGGTACGTCCGGTCGACTGGCCGTGCAGGACGGTGCCGAGCTCATGCCGACTTTCAGCTGGCCGCGCGAGCGCCTGTTGCTCCTGCTGGCGGGCGGCGACGAGGCCATGACGCAGGCCGTGGAAGGTGCCGAGGACGATATCGGTCGAGCGGCCGAGCTCATCGGACAACACGGCATCGGCGCGGCCGACGTGTTGATCGCCGTGGCCGCGAGCGGAACAACACCGTTCACGCTAACATGCCTGCGCGAGGCGCGGCGCCGCGGCGCTTTGACCGTCGGCATCGCCAACAATCCCGATACGCCGCTGCTTGCCGAGGCCGACCGGCCCATCCTGCTCGCAACGGGGCCCGAACCGATCGCGGGCTCCACGCGCATGAATGCGGGCACGGCGCAGCGCATCACGCTCAATCTCCTTTCCACACTCGTGATGATCCGTCTCGGCCGCATCTACCGCGGCATGATGGTCGAGGTTCAGGCCTCCAATGCGAAGCTCGCCAAGCGCCGAGAGAAGATTCTGGCGCATCTCACTGGCCAGAATGGCAAGCAAGTGCGCGACGCACTGCGGCGGTCGAATGGAAGCGTAAAGCTTGCGCTGTTACTGCTGCAGGGATGTGACCTGCGCGATGCCGAGGCGGTGCTGGAACGCGTGGGCGGCCGGCTCCGCGTCGCAATCGATCATCTCGCCAAGGCGAACCCGGCATCGCTCCGTTCCAAGGAGGATACCGGGGTCTAAGTCCAGCCGGCGCTAGCGCTTCCGCAACATGTCGGAGATCTCCTGCGTATTGGGGAGCCGTCCGTTGGGCGTAAGCCGGTCGATGAGGCCGGGGAGTGCCTTGGAAAGCTGCGTCAGGAGGTCATCCGGTGGGATGCCGGCCTGATCCGCTGCCTGGCGGACATTTTCGCGACCCAGGGCGGCTCCGAGATCTTTTGGCGCCACCGGCGCGTTCTGGCCCGTGCCGAGCCACGACTTGATGACGTCGTCCAATCCGGAGTTTTGAAGCTTCTGCAGCATACCGTTGAGACCGTTGATGAGGTCGGTCTCCTGCGCGGCAGGACCGCTCGCCGGGATCGGAGGCGGCGCGACGTTGCGCGTCGTGCTTTGACCGGGATTGTCCGGCGCCGCGCTTGCGCCCCCGCAGCTGTTCTTCAGAAGCTCCTGCAGCGCAATCACGATAGCATTTTGACCGCCACTGCCCTGCCCGGGTTGGGCGGCGCCGCGGCTCTGTCCGGCCTGTGCAAAGATCTCGTCGAGAATTCCCATGGACGTCGCTCCCATGCTGGGCAGGCCCGCTATTGGGCGTTGCCGACTTTCTGGCTCAGAATCCGATTGCATTCGCTGTAGTATCCGCCGCCCTTCTCGATCCACCTGAGATCGCCGTTCTTGCCGGCGGCCTTGTTGGCTCTGTATTGGTCGAGGCAGGTGAGCCTGCGCGCTTTGCCCGCAGATTCGCCGGCGTATTTCTTCGCGATGGCTTTGGGAAAGACCATTCCGGATTTGGTGGTTGAAAGAGCGGCGGCATCCGCGCTGCATTCCGCCTTGCGGAACTCGTTCCATGTCGCGCCACCCAAGGTCCCCTTCGCCTTCGCAGCCTGATACTTCTCGCTGCACTCCTTTTGCGTCAGAGCGTGGGTGTCCGGCTTCGCCGCTTCAGGCTCGGTGTCCTTGGCCGCGGTCGGCTTGAACTCCGACGACTTCACCTCCTTGAGGCCGGCAGCTTTCGCATCCTTGGCTCCCTTGGCAGTGTCCTTCGCCGTTTCCTTGGCCGTTTTTCCGGGCGTCCTGGCTTCGAGCGTCGCGCCCGGGCCGCACTCGGCCTTGCGGAAGTCGTTCCAGCTCTTGGCCACCAACGTTCCGGCTTCCTGCTCGGCCTTGTACTTCACGCTGCACTCTTTCATCGTCAGCGCGGCCGCGGGCTGTGCGAAAGCCAAGGCCGTCAGCAGTGCCGCACCGGCCAGCAAGTGATTTTGGCGCATCGACCTTGTCCTCGTATGGTTGAGTCTCGCAATTGAGCGCCGATTAATTGGCATCCTCAATCGAATCCGGCGCCAACGGTTTATGTAAAACAAATATGCCGGTTCATTTTTGTGCGACGATTTACGTGGCGGCTCACCACCGCGGCGCATCAATTCACAAACAAATATATTCGATATATCTGCCAAATATCTGTCACAAAGATAGGACGCCTGAATTCCAAAGGCCCGATCTAATATGAAGCCAATTGGCGCCCCTAATATCCGAAGTTCTGCCTGAAAATATCGTTGGCGGAGGTGCCGCGGCTCACGGTCGGCGCCGACCAACCGCCACCGCGGCTACCAGTGCTCGCCCCGGAGTCGTAGTAGCGGCGCCCGCTGGATCGCTGCGCCGGCGCGTCGTCGGGCTCAAGCTCGGCGACGCGCTCGGTCGTCCTGTCGATCTGATCCCACTTTCCATCGAGCGCGAGCGAGATCCGCTTCTCGTGGCCGTAGATGTCGGCTTCCGTCGTGATCTCTCCGTCCGGCTCCGCCTGAGCCGTGAAGTACGTGATGTGAACCGGGATGCGCCCATCGATCGCGACACCGTTCTCGCTGTCTTTTTGGATCTTCCTTGATCATGTCCGTCACCTGCGTCGCGTGTAGCCCTAACTTGCCGCTACAGAATATTGATTTCGTTATATAAACGCGGAGCCATGGCGGAGACGGAGTCCGCTAATCGCTGTTGATGTAGTTCACTTTTCTGCTCATATGCGCAGTCTGCCCATACTCATGCCCATCTCCGCACACGCCCTCAGGTTCATGCAGGGTCAGCGCCGCGGGCACGAGCAGTATCCTGCGCAGGGGCTAGGCCGCCGTTCGACTATGGTCGCGGCACCCGATACCCCACGAAGCGTTCGCCCATGTCGCGAACCGACTTCCTCTCGGTGATCTCACCAAGATGCCGGGCAATCGCAGTCCAGTGGTGCGGCGGCCAGCCGTAACGGGAGCAGACATCCTGGCGATAAAACTTCTCAAGGTCCGGGCGCGGGACGTAGCCGCCGACGTACTCGGGGCACTCTTCCTGGATGAAGGCGAGAATGGCGCGGGCGTGAATAGAGGCTTGCGATACCGGCTTGGGATAAAGTCTGCAGACGCGGACGCGCTTATGGCGCCGTTTTGGACAACGGTCGGGGGCGACGGTAGGCGGCGGAGGATCAGTGCTGCAGTGCGTGGCAACGGTTAGCGACATCGGTTGGGGCACCGTGTCCGGATCTTCCGTTCGCCTCCACAGCCGCGCCAGCACGATCGCGTCTCTCCTAACGATCAGGACGCGAAACAAGAGCCTATTCGGCAGATATCATGCTTGACCGAAGAGGAGCAATGCGTGCGCTAATCGCTTTACACCCATCGACGCCAATCGACACTCACCGGCAATCTCGCGGGCGCACATCGACCGCCGCCGGTCCCGTAGCTCAACTGGACAGAGCACGAGACTTCGAATCTCGGGGTTGCAGGTTCAAATCCTGCCGGGACCGCCAGCTCGAAGGTGAGGCGTCTCGATCCGGCCCGAGGGGATGATCAGGCTTTCGTATTCGGTGTCCTAAGTTGAGGACAAGGGTGTCCTAATTCAGCTTGCTGTAAGCCGCCCCCCGTATAGGCGAGGGCGCGGCTCCCGTCCTTCCCGGCGAGCCGCAGTAGCGATTACCCGTTGATCCTTACCCCGGTCGCGCGCATGCGGCCGGGCTTTTTGTTGGGAGAGACTACCTTAGCGCCGCGCACGCCTTGAGGGTCTGCTCGCCGGCGCCGACGCGGACCTGCTCCGCTTCTCCGAAGCGTTCGATGACGCGGAGAAGCTGCTCGCCGCGACGGCGCGCATGGGGCTTGAGGGCATCGTCTCGAAAAAGCGCGACCAGCCTTTACCGATCGGGCAAGTCAAGGTGAAGACGGCGGCGTGGCGCGAAGTGAACCGCGACCGCTGGGAAATGTTTCGCTAACCCGGTTCCAACCAAATTGTCTGTGTCCGCAGGAACTCGAAGAAGTCGGCGTGCGTAGAGTGGGTATGGCTGCGCGCGACCCAAAGATGGTCTTGGTAGTCGAGGACGAGCCGGTAGTCAGAATGGTCGCGGCAGAAACCTTGGCTGAGGCCGGCTATCTGATCCTGGAAGCTGGCACTGGCGGTGAGGCCCTGCAGATCATTACTTCCGGAGCACCGCTAAGCGCCGTCGTAACGGATGTTGAGATGCCCGGCAAAGTGGATGGGCTTGAGCTGGCCAAGGTCATAGAAAAGCGCTGGCCGCAGATCGCGGTTGTTATCGTCTCCGGGCGACAACTCCCACCACCACACGAACTCCCGCAGAAAGCAGTTTTTCTGCCAAAGAAAGCCCTATTCGCCGGAGCAGCTACGTTGCGGCTCTTGGAGTGGCTCTGTGAGGCTCCGCGGGAGGTAAAGTGCAGGGCATATGGCACGAGGCGAACCGCCACCGCTGGGAGTTGTTAGCGGGCATCCGCCTTGCTGCGCCGCACGGTAGCCCAATTGCTCCGATGAGCAGAGCAGCGATAAGGTGTGGTTGGTCCGCACATGAAAGGAGCGCGCGCAGATGCAGTTGGCTCCTGAAGCATTCGACCCAGCGACCGTGGCAATGATGGGGCGGGTTTGCGATGGCGCTTGGGACGAGGCTACGAACCGGCTATCGCTTTTCTCGGCCAGAACTCGACTGGTCTGCGCAATATCCTCGCTTTGCGCGTTATGGCAGCCGTTGCCAATGGCGAGCGAGATACGGATCGGCTCCGGTTGATGGCCTTGGCCGCGCTTGACGCTTGATGCGCTCGATGATGGCTGAAGCGTCGGCTACGACGCCGATGCGGTAGGACAGTTCCCCGCTATTAAGCGCGCGACCATAGAAACCAGCACTTTGGGTTCTCCGGCTTTTTGATGTGTGCTCCCTTTGCGCAAGCTCCGTGCAAATTGCCAAGGCCGCTGTAGACCACGAACGGCAGCATCCGTTCATCAAGCCTCTGGCAAAGTTGTGAGCTGTCGCCATCGGGCAGCGCATGATCGAGAACTGCAGCCGACAAGCCGTCATGCTCGACCAGCACAAGGGCGTGATGAAGCGTGGATGTCACGACTGTCGTC
>CAWFOR010000010.1:0-192391 GCA_963817485.1 uncultured Alphaproteobacteria bacterium
CTCGGCCACAAGATCGGCTATCTCGAGCTTTCGGCGTGAACGCGCACGTGCCATGGGTCGGCGTCGGCCGAGCGCACGGTCGGCAGCCCTAGCGCCAGCGCCTCGCGCAGCGCTTCCGCGCCGGCCTTGGTTGCGATGACTTCCGGCACGATCCACGCGCGGTAGCCCTTGGCAACGGTCGGCTCGGCGCAGAACAGGCGCCCGCTGATCAGATCGCAGGTCGGATCGGGGCGCACGCCGCGGATCTCGCGGCGGTCGTGGTGCAGAAGCCCCATGTCGACCGGCTGGATCTGGCCGTAGCCGCCGCCGAGCTCCACGTCGCGGAACACGCAGGTGAGTTGGTTGCGGCAGGGGCCGGCGCGGCGCCCGATGGAGTTGGCGGGGCCGAGCGCACTGAAGCGCGGCATGTACTCCGCGGGCGCGCCGGCGCCGCCGCTGACGTAGCAGCCCTGCCCGATGCACAGCACCGGGTTGGCGGTCGGCGGGTAGGTGGCGAAGATGCGCTTGCGCGGATCCATCACGAGCAGGATCGTCACGCGCGTCGGCAGGAAGCGTGCAGGCCCGGTGTCGGTTGCGTCCCAGGGGGCGGTGGGCGGCGCGGCGTCGGGCCCGGGTCCGCCGAGGCTGTTGCGGGTGTCGCTATTGCCGGTGTCGGTGCCGTTGCTCGCGCGCCGCCTGCTCGCGCTCGCGCGCAAGCCGGGCTTCGCGGGCCTCGCGCGCCAAGCGGAACTTCTCGGCGACGCGCTCGGCCTCCTCGGTGCGCTGCCGTTCCAGCGCCTCGCGGGCGGCGTCGGCCTGCCGCTGCTCCTCGGCCTTCTTCGCGGCCTCCGCGCGGCGCTTGTTCGGCTTGGCGGGCCGCCTCGGCCTCCTTGGCGAGACGGGCTGCGCGGTGCTCTTCGCCAAGCCGCTTCTCCTCGGCTTCCTTGGCGATGCGGGCGTCCTCCGCCTTGCGCTCCTCGGCCTGATGTGCGGCTTCGGCCTGACGGGCTTCCTCAGCCTTGCGCTCGTCGGCGAGGCGCTTCTCTTCGACATCTTTGGCGAGACGCGCAGCCTCGGCTTGGCGGGCCTCCTCCGCCTTGCGGTCGTCCTCAATGCGGCGTTGCTCGGCCTCCTGCGCAAGGCGCGCAGCGTCGGCGCGGGCAGCACTCCTGCTCGGCTTCGATGCGCGTGCGCTCCTCGGCGGCGCGCTGGTCCGCGGCGCGGCGCGCTTCCGCCTCCTGCCGCGCGGCCTCCTGCATCTCGGCCTCGTCCTTGGTGCGCTGGTCGACGGCGGCCTTACGGCGCTCGGCCTGGCGCTGAGCTTCCGCGCGCGCCTTCTCGGCCTCGGCTTTTTTCTTGGCTTCCGCCTTCTTGGCGGCCTCGGCGCGCTCGGCATCCTCCGCACGAGAGAATTTCTCGGCCAGCGCGTGCGCGGCGCTGTCGTCTGCGGCAACAGCGGAGCCGGCGCCCCAGATCAACGGGGAAAACGCGACAGCAAACATCGCGGCGCGACCGAGCGTTCTCGCTGCAACTCGCATCCTGTCCTCACGATGCATGACGGTCAGTTCTTGTGACGGCGCCCCCGCGGCGAACTCGCGGCGAAAGCGCGACTTGCGTGAGCGCCAATAGAGCGCCGGCTGTTTGAACGGCGGCTGAACGATTGGTTAAGGCGTGCGCGCGGCGCTTGCGGCCGACTGCGCGAGGATCGCCTGCAACCCCTCGCGGTAGCTCGGGAATTTCAATGTGACGCCGAGCTCGTTGCGCATGCGCGCATTGCTGACGCGCTTGTTTTCCGCATAAAAACTTGCGGCCATTGGTGACAGTCTTGCGTCCTCGAACGCGATCTCGGGCGGCGCCGGCATGTGCAACAGCTCCGCAGCGTAGGCGATCACGTCCTGCGGCGGCGCCGGCTCGTCGTCGGTGACATTGTAGATGTCGTGCGCGCCGCGCCCCGCAATGGCCGCTGCAAGCGCGCCTGCGATGTCATCCACATGAACGCGGTTGAATACCTGGCCGGGCTTGACGATGCGCTGCGCCGTGCCCTCGCGCACGCGCTCGATCGCGCTGCGTCCGGGGCCGTAGATACCGGGCAGGCGGAAGACCTGCGCGCGCTTGCCGCTGCGCTGCCCCGAGCGCGAGCCATTTATCTTCCGCGGCAAGACGCCAGCGGCTGCGCTCCTGCGCCGGAGTGGCGGGCGTCGTCTCGTCGATCCAGGCGCCGCCGTGATCGCCATAGACGCCGACGGTCGAGAGGTAGCCGATCCATTCGATCGACGGCGACGCCTCGAGATCGCGCGCGTGATGGCAAAAGCGCGGGGTCGCCGTCGGCGTCCGGCGGAATGGAGAGGAGCACGTGCGTGGCGTGCTTGAGGGCATCGCTCACCTCGGGGCTCGGCGCGTGCCCGTCGAACACGACCGCCTCGAAGCCCGCATCCGCCAGCGCTTTCGCGCTATCGCCTGAGCGCGCCGTTCCGCCGACGCGCCAGCCTTGCGCGATGAGCTGCCGCCCGAGCGCCTGCGCGCTGTAGCCGAGCCCGAAGCAGAACAGGCGGCTCATGGATTTGCGTGCCACTCCGCGCGCACGGCGCTGTCGCCCTCGTGCGCGAGATGGCGGTGGCGCACGCGCTCGCCGACGGCATCGCGCGTGAGCTGGCGCATGGCCCACACGGCCATGGCGCGCACGAGCGGGGAGGCATCGCCGAGCAGCGCCTCGATCTTGCCCACGAGGCCCTCATCGCCCGAGTTGCCGGCGGCGATCAGCACGTTGCGCAGGAAGCGGTCGCGGCCCGTGCGTTTGATCGGCGTGCCGGCGAAACGGTCGCGGAAGGCGCGGTCATCGAGCGTGAGCAGCTCGGCAAGCGGCGGGTTGTCGGTCGCTGGTCCCGCCGCAAAGCGCGCTTCGCGTGCCGCTTCCGCGAACTTGTTCCACGGGCACACGGCGAGACAGTCGTCGCAGCCGAATACGCGGTTGCCCATGGGCCGGCGGAACTCGGCCGGGATGTGCCCCTTGTGCTCGATCGACAGGTACGCGAGGCAGCGGCGGGCATCGAGCACGTAGGGCGCCGGGAACGCGCGCGTCGGGCACACGTCGAGGCAGCGGCTGCAGCTGCCGCAGCGATCTTCCTCCGCCGCGTCGGGCGCGATCTCCGCGCTCGTGAGGATGGCGCCGAGGAACAGCCACGAGCCGTGCTCGCGCGAGACGAGGTTGGTGTGCTTGCCCTGCCAGCCGATACCGGCGGCTGCCGCGAGCGGCTTCTCCATGATCGGCGCGGTATCGACGAAGACCTTCACCTCGGCGCCGGTCCTCATCGCGAGCGAGCCCGCGAGCTGCTTCAGCTTGGCCTTGAGGATGTCGTGGTAGTCCTTGCCCTGCGCATAGACCGAGATGACGCCGCGCGTCGGATCGTTGAGCGCCTCGAGCGGATCGCTCTGCGGCGCGTAGCTCATGCCGAGCATGACCGCGGAGCGCGCTTCCGGCCAGAGCGTGCGCGGATGCCCACGCCGCTCCGCCGTCGTCGCCAGCCACGCCATGTCACCGTGGCGGCCGGCATCGAGAAACTCGACGAGGTGGCGCTCGGCGTCGCCGATGGCGTCGGGCGTCGTCACGCGCAGCGACGCAAAGCCGAGCGCCAGCGCTTCGGTTCGCAGCGTCTCCTTGAGGTCCGCTGTCACTGCGCAGCCCTCGCAGTTAGAAATCGAGATCCGCGTAGTGCGCCGACGCGATCGTCCCCGGCACGCGGTCGGCCAGCAGCGTGCGGAACGCGCGCCGCGATTTGAGGCGCGCGTACCACAGCTTGGCGGTCTCGAACTCGTCCCACGGGACCTCGCCCAGATAATCGGCGGTCGACAGGTGCGCGGCCGCCGCGAGATCGGCGAAC
Source organism: uncultured Alphaproteobacteria bacterium (assembly GCA_963817485.1). Taxonomy (GTDB): domain Bacteria; phylum Pseudomonadota; class Alphaproteobacteria; order Rhizobiales; family Hyphomicrobiaceae; genus Hyphomicrobium_A. The sequence goes on from CAWFOR010000010.1 coordinate 3,858, forward strand.
GACAGCTCGTCGCCGGCGAGCCAGCGGCGCTGGTGCGCCAGGTGGCTCACGTAGCTCATATGGTAGCGCAGGTTCGCCTTGATGGCGCGCAGGATGTCGGCTGTGGGCGTTGGATCGGCGCCGGGCACGAGGCGGGCGTAAACCTTCTCGTGCAGCAGCTCGTGGGAGACCTCGCGGTTGAACTTGCCGTTGAACCAGTCGACGAGCCGGCGCACCTCGGCGCGGGCCTCGCGCGAGCCGGGAAAAAGCTTGAGCGCCGGCTCCTCGTGCTCCCCATCGTCCTCGACGGCCGGGGGCGCTTCGGCGAGGTACTCGGAGATGGCGTAGGCGCCCGAGAGTGTGGGCCCGCCTTCGAGCTGCAATACGGGAAGCTCGCCCGCGGGGTTGAGCGCCAGGAACTCGGGGCGCCATTCCCAGGGGCGCTCCTCCACCAGCTCGGCCTCGAGCCCAAGCTCCGCGAGCGCCAGGCGGATGGCGCGCGAGAACGGACAGAGCCTGAAGTGCGTCAGCTTGTGCATAGGGCTAGACCTCGGGTTCGGAAGCGCGATTCGTCAAGGCTCGAGGCTCCCCAAGGGCCGTTAAGTCAGTGCGTTCCTGTGGCGCGGATGTGGCACCGCGGGGAGGCAAATTCTGCTAATCCTCGCCGTCCGCCGAAGCTTCCGCGCAATTCCCATCCCGCCTCGAGGTGCCGTCCATGCCGATCTGGCAAGTCATCCTGCTCGGGCTCATCGAGGGCGTGACGGAGTTCCTGCCCGTGTCCTCGACCGGGCACCTCCTCTTGACCGAGCACTTCCTCGGCATCTGCAATTCCGGCAAGACGTTCGAGGTGCTGATCCAGCTCGGCGCCATCCTGGCGATCCTCAGTGTCTATGCGGCAAAGCTCATCAACATCATGGTGGCACTTCCCTATGACGAGCGCGCGCGCCGCTTCGTCCTCGGCATCTTGCTGGCCTTCCTGCCCGCGGCCGCCGTCGGCGCCGGCGCCCACGACTTCATCAAGGGCATCCTGTACGAGAGTCCGATGCTCATCTCCGTCATGCTCGTGCTCGGCGGCATCATCCTGCTCGTCATCGATCGCCTGCCGCTCACCGTGCGCTACACCGACGTGATGGACTATCCGCCCTCGCTCGCCTTCAAGATCGGCCTGTTCCAGTGCCTGGCGCTGGTGCCGGGCGTGTCACGCTCGGGCGCGACCATCGTCGGGGCCATGCTGTTTGGGACCGACAAGCGCTCGGCCGCCGAGTTCACGTTCTTTCTCGCCATGCCGACCATGGCGGGAGCCTTCGCCTACGACCTCTACAAGAACTGGTCGATCCTCAAGCCCGAAGACATCACCAACATCGCGCTGGGCTTCGTCGTCGCCTTCATCTCGGCGGTGTTCGTCGTGCGCCACCTGCTCGCCTATGTGAGCCGGCACGGCTTTGCGCTGTTCGGCTGGTGGCGCATCATTGTCGGCGGCGTGGCGATCGGCGCGCTGCTCGTGCTCGGACAATCGAGCGTCTGCCCGGCCTGAGCCAGAGCCTCAAGCATCAGACTTTCAGGCGGCGTGCGACGGCACCATCAGGGTGAGCGCCGAGCGCAGCGCCGGCACGTCGGACGCGCCGCGCAATGCATCCAGAACCGACGGCAGCCGCACCACGCGCGAGATCGAGGCGAGCGCCTTCAGGTGATCGCCGCCAGCGTGATCGGGGGCGAGCAGGAGGAAGATCAGGTCGACCGGCTCGTTGTCGTGGGACTCGTAGTCGATTGGCTGATCGAGCCGCGCGAACAGGCAGAAGATGCGCTTGAGGCCCGCGAGCTTCACGTGCGGGATCGCGATACCGCGGCCGAGCCCGGTGGAGCCGAGCCGCTCGCGTTGCAAAAGCGTGTTGAAGACCTCGCGCGCGTCGAGCCCGGTGCGCTCCGCGGCAATGCCGGACAGCTCCTGCAGGGCGTGCTTTTTGCTCGTCGCCTGCAGCGAGGCAATGATGCCGTCCTGGGCCAGCAGATCACAGAGATCCATCGAAAACTCCCATCCCACCCTGTTTCGGCCCACCCTGTTTCGGCGCCTCTGATGCCGCGCTTAGCGCGAGCCGCGCCGGGAAGTCTGCCGCTACTTTAGCACCAATGAGCTTCTAAACTTTTGTCGTCCCGACAAATTCGGCAAGGGCCAAGAGAAAGCCAGCCATTCCCCATCCCTCACGTGAGAAACCAAAAAAATGGCATCGACAAGGTCAAGCTGCACAACAAACTTGCACAACCCAAGCCCACCTGGGGCCTACGCGATCTATAGCAGAAGATACCGCCGTCTCCAGGGTTGGCACCGCGGAGCCCCCTCGAGGCCGTCAGACCCCGCTAGGCGGCGATAACTCGGCCGACCGTCGCCCCGTTCCCTCCGCCCTGCAAGTCGAAAACGGCGCCGCGCCGCTCCCCGATTCTGGCTCCCCGACCGAGGAGCGCTGCAAAAACAGGGCCATAGCGGGCCCGTGTCACAGATTGACATAAGAGTTGAGCGATTCGGTGCCGTTGTCCCCACCCCCCTCGAAATGGCATCCGGGGCTCGTCACCGGATCAATGCGGCCGCTCGACCCGCTCCGTGAGGCGCTTGTCGCGCCGGCGCTGCACGGAGGAGGGGATACGCATCGCCTCGCGGTACTTGGCGACCGTGCGGCGGGCGATGTCGATGCCGTCGGCCTTGAGCTTTTCCACGATCTTGTCGTCGGAGAGCACCGTCGCCGGCGTCTCGCCGTCGATCATCTGCTTGATGCGGTGGCGCACGGCCTCCGACGAATGCGCTTCCCCGTCCTCGTTCGAGGCGATGGCGGAGGTGAAGAAATATTTCAGCTCGAAGATGCCGCGCGGGGTGGCGATGTACTTGTTGGAGGTGACGCGCGAGACCGTCGATTCATGCATGGAGATGGCGTCCGCGACCGTGCGCAGGTTGAGCGGGCGGAGGTGCTGGACGCCGTGCGTGAAGAACCCGTCCTGCTGGCGCACGATCTCCTCCGCCACACGCAGGATCGTGCGCGCGCGCTGGTCGAGGCTTTTCACCAGCCAGTTGGCGGTCTGCAGACATTCGAGCAGGTAGTTGCGGTCCTCGGCCGAGCCGCCCCCCTTGGGGACGCAGGTGAGGTAATTGCGGTTGACCAGCACGCGCGGGAGCGTGTCGCTGTTGAGCTCGATGATCCAGCTTCCGTCGGGCGCCTGCCGCACGAGCACGTCAGGCACCACAGGCTGCATCTGCACGGAGCCGTACTTGAGGCCCGGCTTGGGGTTCAGCCGCTTGATCTCGGCGACGATCTCCATGAGCTCGTCCATCTCGACGCCGACCGCCTTTTTCAGCGCCGGGAAGTTGTGGCTCGCCAGCAGGTGCAGGTTGGCGAGGAAGGCCGCGATCACGGGATCGAAGCGGTTCTGTTCCTTCAGTTGCAGCGCGAGGCATTCCTGCAGCGAGCGCGCGAACGCGCCCGGCGGGTCGAGCGATTGCAGGCTCGCCAGCACGCGGTCGATCAGCTCTTGCGGCGCGCCGAGCTTCTCGGGGAGCGCAGAGAGATCCGCCGGCAGGTATCCGGCGTCGTCCACCATATCGATGAGGTATTGGCCGATGAGCCGCTCGGCCGGCTCCTTCAAGACGAGCGGAAGCTGCTCGGAGAGATGCTGGCGCAGCGAGACGTCGTTGGCGACAAACGCCTCGAGGTTGACGTCGTCGTCGGAGCCGGAGCTGCGCTGGCGCAGGTTGGCCCAGCCCGAGGCGTTGTCGCCGCCGCCGCCGCCACTACCGGCTTCTGCCGGAGCCGCATCGGGATAGACGTTGTCGTAGTCGGTGTCGTAGGTGCTCTCGACATCGGCGACGGGCTTGCCGAGGTCGAGCCAGTTCTCCTCCTGCGCGGGTTGGGCCGCGGGCTCTTCCGGCTTGGTGAATTCGCCGTTTTCGGTCTCGCTGCGCGTCGCGTTCTCGGTGCTCTCGTCCTGCTCCAGCAGCGGATTGCGCTCGAGCTCGGTCTCCACGTACTGCATCAGCTCGATGTTGGAGAGCTGCAAAAGGCGGATTGCCTGCTGCAGTTGGGGTGTCATCACCAACTGCTGGCCTTGTCTCAGCTCGAGCTTTGTCGAAAGTGCCATGCGCTAACCCTGGCATCCCGCAGACCGAAGCAGCCGGTCTAAGTCAGCGCGCGTTAACGAACATGTCACCGAGGTACACTCGCCGCACGTCGTCATTGGCAATGATTTCCTCAGGCTTACCCTGTGTCAGAACCTGACCATCGTAGATAATGTAGGCCCGGTCGATGAGGCTCAACGTCTCGCGCACATTGTGATCGGTGATGAGCACGCCGATACCGCGCTCCGTCAGGTGGCGCACCAGCTCCTGGATGTCGCCCACCGCGATGGGATCGATGCCCGCGAACGGCTCGTCGAGCAGCATGAACGAAGGGCCCGAGGCGAGCGCGCGCGCGATCTCGCAGCGCCGCCGCTCGCCGCCCGATAGCGCGATCGACGGCGACTTGCGCAGGTGCGTGATGCGGAATTCATCGAGCAGGCTGTCGAGCTTGATGCGGCGCTGCTTGGCCGAAGATTCGACGATCTCCAGCACCGCCATGATGTTCTGCTCGACCGTGAGCCCACGGAAGATCGAGGCCTCCTGCGGGAGGTAGCCGATGCCGAGGCGTGCACGGCGGTACATCGGCAGGCGCGTCACGTCGGCGCCGTCGATCGATATGGCGCCTTCATCGGCGGGCACGAGCCCGGTGATCATGTAGAACACGGTCGTCTTGCCGGCGCCGTTGGGGCCGAGCAGGCCGACGGATTCGCCGCGCGCGACCGCGAGGCTGACCCCGCGCACGACCATGCGCTTCTTGTAGCTCTTCTTGACGTGGTGGACGGCGAGCCAGCCCTCGGCATCGAGCGGCTCCTCGCCGATGCCGCCGGCAAGCTCCAGCGCGGTGCCGGGCTGCGGATGGCCGTTGTGCCACTGCTGCGGCGGATAGGGATCGCCCCCCTGGTCCGCGTAGGGCTCGCCCGGATGGGGCTGCTGCTGCTCGAGGTAGTGCTGCTCCGGATAACCCGGGTCGGCGTAGCCCTGATCGCCATACTGCTGATCGGGAAATGCCGGCTCCGCATACGGCTCTTCGCGGGTGCGCCTGGATCCGAACGATAGGATTTTGAGCACGGTTACGAGAACCTCGAGTTGCGCCGGCAAAAAACGGGCCGGATTGCCATCGTGCCCCCTTCGCGGCCCCTGTCAATTGCTGTCGTAGCCCCAGGGGGTGTCGCAGGGGCTCAGGGAGGTGGGCTCGTCGCTTGCCAGCCGTCGTCCTGGGCCGGGGCTGCTGGAGAATCGTTCGTCGGCGCTTCTTTGTTCTTTTCTGAGGCATTTTTTTTGCGAGGGTAAAAAATTGCGCTCGGACGGCCGCCGACCACCGGACCCTGCACGACAAACCCCTTCCCCGTCGCGTCGTTCTCGGGCGCAGCCTTCGCCGACCAGGCGCCGGACGGGTCGTTGTGAATGATGCTTTCGCCCGTCACCATGTCGATGACGAGGCGGGTGCCGCGTACGACGTTCTTCTCCTGCGTCAGCACCACGTCGCCGCCGAGCGTGACCTTGTTCTCCTTCACGTCGAAGTCGGCCCAGTCGCCGGTGGCGTCCTGGCCGTTCTGCGACGTGACGATGACCTTGCCGCGCGCCTCGATGCGGCTGAGCTGCGCTGCCGGATGCGGTTCGCCGGGGGTGAGCTGCTGGGCGAGCCCGGCGTTGCCGGTGTAGTGCGAGCGCATCTCGGAGGTGCGAACCGTAAAGCCGGCCTGTACCGCGTGCACGTCGCCGCGGAACACCGCGACCTTGGCCTTGTCGTCAACGTCGAGCCGGTCGGCCTCGACATCGATCGGCGCGGTTGGGTCGGTCTTGAACACGCCGGTGACCGCGCTGGCGGCCTCGGTGGCCGCGTCCTTCTGCTTCTTCACGGCTTGCGCGATCTGGGAATCGGTGCGGTAGAAGCGCGCGGTGATGCGACCGGCCTCGCTCTCGCCGGGTCCCGCAGGCGAGGTGAGCTGCGTGCGTCCCGTGCCGCGCTCGACGTAGAGCCGCTCGCCCTTGAGGTTGTTGCGGCCCTGGACCGCGACGACGCTGCCCGTGAGCAGCACGGTGTCGGACTTCTGGTCGATGGTGGCGACGTCGCCGGTGACGCGGCGGTCGGTGCCCGACGTCATCACCACGTCGCCGGTCAGCACGGCGACCTCGGTCGGGGCATCGAAATCGAGGCTGTTGGCGTTGACCTTGTCGTTTGGTGCGCGCGTCATCACGACCGGCGTTGCCGATTTGATGCGGCGGATCTTGCTGCCTGAGCCGAGATCGGAGGATGCGGGCGCAGGTGCAGGTGCAGCGCCGTTCGCGCCCTGCGCCTGCTGGCTCTCGTATTCCACCTGCAGGCCCACGGTCTCCAGCGTCGAGTCCGCCTGCACCGCCCGCACATCGCCGGTGAAAATCGCCGTCTTCTTGACGTCGTCGATATCGAGACGGTTCGACGTCACGTCGATCGGCCCGTTGCCGGCGCTGAGCATGGGCGTTGCGCTCGCCGCCGGCTTGGCGGCGGCGTCGGCAGCGGCCGGCGTCGGGGTTTTCTTCTCGGGCACGAGGTGGGTCACGACGTCGTTCAGGAACGTCGCCTCGTGCGTCTTGTTGAGCAGCGTCATCTCTTTCGACCGGATCGTTCCGGCCGGTACGGATACCTCGACCGGCTCCTTCGATATGATGACGTTGGTCTTGGTGAACACGGTCGCGCGCGAGAGCTTGGCGCGCATGCCGTTCTCCGACACGATGTTGATGCCGTCGAACATCTCGAGCTCGGCCGACTTGGTATTGTAAAGACCGTGCGCCGCCTTGAGGTTGGTCTTCACCTTGTTGACGTCGACGAGGTCGCCGTTGATCTCGTTGAGCTTGACGTGGTCGGTGTCGGCCAGCTCCTGCACCGCGGTCTTGGCCGTCACCACGTATTTGCCGCCGTCGCGGTTGAACCCCTCGTAGTGCGGGTTGTCCATGGTGAGCTTGTCGGGGATGATCTGCGGTATCTCGATCTTGGGCAGCGACGTCACCCAGCCGATCGTCTGCAGCACATTTGCGACATAGAGGACGACCACGCCCGCCGCGCACACGGGCAGCACCAGACGCAAGAATTTCACGGTGCGCGTATGACGGCGCGCGCGCGCGAAGTTCTTGGTCCGATCGCTCGTCCCGGAGCTGCCGAAGGCGGGGAGGAGCTCCCATCCGCGTTCCGGCTCGAGATTGGTGGTCGTTGCCATGCGCTCTGTTGAGAGGATACGGGCTAGGGCCCGGCTCCCGCAAGAATCGCCGCCAATTGGGGTGTTATTGGGACTGAGCCGGCTGCAACCCACAGCACGCAAGCGGCGTCGGCGTCGAGGTTAATGGGAGAAGATGTCGTCCTCGCCGAAGCCGGCGATGTCGAGCCTTGCGCGCACGGGCAGGAACTTGAACGCGGCGTCGGCAAACGCGCGCCGGTTATCGCGCTCGAGCATGACGTCGAGCTTCTCCTTCAGCGCATGCAAATGCAGCACGTCGGAGGCGGCATAGGCGAGCTGCTGCTGGGACAGCTCCTTGGCCGCCCAGTCGGAGCTCTGCTGCTGCTTGGAGATCTCGACACCGAGCAGCTCGCCCGCGAGATCCTTGAGACCGTGGCGGTCGGTATAAGTGCGCACGAGCTTGGAGGCGATCTTGGTGCAGTAGAGCGGTGCCGTCTCCACGCCGAGATACTTCTGCAGCACGGCGATGTCGAAGCGCGCGTAGTGGAAGATCTTGAGCACGCCGGGATCGGTCAGCAGCGCCTTGAGCCGCGGTGCGTCGTAGACGCCGTCGAACTGCACGAGATGCGCGCTCCCGTCGCCGGCGGAAAGCTGGATGAGGCAGAGCCGGTCGCGGTTGACGTTGAGCCCGAGCGTCTCGGTGTCGACGGCGACGCTTTTGCCGAAGTCGAGGCCCGCGGGCAGGTCGCCCTTGTGCAGGTGAATGGAAGTTTTCGCCATCGGTCGCCTAACGCGTCCCCGTGCCGCCGGATCGGGTGTTCTACGCCACAATCGTTGATGGTGCGTCACCCCGAGCGGCTGTCTAGGCGCGCAGACGCCCGCTGGCAAGCGAACGCGGGCGCCTTTGGGGGCGCCCGCGCGAATTCTTAACGGCAATGAGCTGCGTGGCTCAGTCTTTGGCGCCGCTGCGCAGCTTCTGGAACCAGCCGCCCGCCTTCTCGATGGCCGAGGTCAGCGAGGCACTGGGCTCGACCTTGGAGACGGCGTCGACGAGGCGCTCGAGCGAGGACGTCAGCGGCACCGAGTTGGCGGCGCGCATGGCGGAGTGCTGCATGGTGTTGGCGAAGTCGTAGAGGTCGGCGCGCGTGACGGATGGCATCGCCGGCATCCAAGCATCCCAACGTGAGGGGCGCGCGCGGCGCCCCAAGCGCGGCACCGCGATGACGGCGAGCACGGCACCCGCCACAGTCGCAAGCCCCATGGCGAGCGCCGGCTGCTGGCGTATGCCTTTGCGCAGCGCCTTGACGCCGTCCTGCGCCGTCTCCTTCGCGGCTTCGCTTCTCGCGGCGACAACTTTCTTCAAATCGTCCGCGATCAAAGCAACGCGCTCGCGCATCTCTTCGAGCGTCCAGTCATCGGTCGATGACGACGAGGAGGCCTCCCTGCGCACATCCTGAACGGGACTCACCATTGCACTCTCCTCCGAATTGTCGCCGCAGAGACTCTGATTTGACAACGCAAAGGTAGATTTGAGGTTCCGGCTGGCACGGAACTTTAAGACGAAAAGCACGTTATTGCTGCGATCACGAACTGGGCCCCAAGAACCGCTCACAGGCCCGAGGGCTAGAGGAGGACTCCCATGGCAGCATTTTCTTCATCGACGAGCCGCCCCGATCTCAACGCGCCGAACCGTTCGAACGCCGCTACCGACGTCGGCGACAACGTCGCCGCTCTGCGCGCCGACATCGCCGGTCTCGCCGACAGCGTGAAGCGTCTCGCCGCCGAGCAGTTCGGCTCGACCGCCGAGGACGTGCAAGACAAGGCGATGGAGAAGCTCGGCGACGTCGAAGCCGCCATCCGCCGCAACCCGAGCCAGGCCGCCATGATCGCAGCCGGCGTCGGCTTCCTCGTCGGCCTCATTCTCTCGCGCTAACCCTCGCGCCTCTTCCGCCAACAAAGGATAACCGCCATGAGCGCCTCCCAGACCTATCGCTCCCCCGGCCAGAGCGCCAACAGCGCCGTCGACAACCTCACCAGCGCCGCGCAGGACACCTTCAACTCCGCCGTCGACCAGGCGCAGAGCATGGCGCAGGACCAATACGACAAGCTCACCGCCTCCATCCGCCGCAATCCGCTGCAGGCCGCCGGTATCGCCGCCGGCATCGGCTTCGTGCTCGCGCTGTTGGCCCGCCGCTAAGCCGGCCTTTTAGGCGCTCCCAAGGAGGGGATCATGCTGGGCGATGCCGTTCTCTACGCGGCGAGTAGGGCCACTTCGACTGCATTCGAAAATGTCTCGCGCAAGGCTGCGTGGACGGTGACGGCCGGGGTCTTGTTCTTTTGCGCCTTCGTGTCGGCTCTGATTGTGGCCTACCAGCTGCTGGAGCCGCGTCTCGGCGCCGTCAACACGGTCGCCGCCATCTCGGCCGTGTGCCTGCTCGTTGGGCTCTTCTGCCTCTCGTTGCCGAACATGATCGAGCGCGCCGAACGCCGGCGGCTCGCAGCCGAGCGCAGCGCCTCTCCGGTCGCCACCACGGTTGCCGCCGTGGACGAGGAGGCAAAGCAGGCGGTCGACTATTTCGGCGCGGTGCAGGTGGTCGGCGCAGCCTTCCTCTTCGGACTCGGGGCCGCTCGCAAACTAAAGCGATAAGCGCGCGGTTGCGCTAGACGATCCAACCTCGGGGAATGCCCATGGCCTACTCCCTAGCGCGGTCTGATGCAGCCGGGCCCCGCGTGGTCGTGCCCGGCGGGGCCGCCGAGATGGCGATCCTCGCCTTCCTCATCGTCGTCACGCTCTATTTCGGGCAGGCGGTGCTGGTGCCGCTGGCGCTCGCCGTCATCCTGTCGTTCGCGCTGGCGCCGGGCGTGCGGCTGCTGCGGCGAGCCGGGCTCCCCAACACGCCGGCCGTCCTGTTGGTCGTGATGTTCGCCTTCGCGATCATCTTCGGCGTAGGCGCCCTCATAACCCAGCAGGTCGGCAGCCTCATCCAGGAGATCCCCCGCTACCAGCTCACCCTGACCAACAAGGTCAAGATGCTCAAGGACGTTGCGGCTGGAAGGGGCGGGGCCATTGAGCGCGCCAGCGAAACGCTCAAGGACATCCAGAAAGAGCTCGATAAGCCCGATGGAAAAACCGCACCGCCGGTCGCCGTCACCCTGACTCCGCTCGGCGGCGGCATGCTCGGGCGCCCCGACGGGACGCCGTTGCCTGTCGAGTTGCGCACGCCGGAAGCGACCGCGCTCGACAAGCTACAAAGCATCATCGGCATCGTACTGGCGCCGCTCGCCACCACCGGCCTCGTGATCCTGTTCGTCTTGTTCCTGCTCATGCGGCGCGGGGATGTGCGCGACCGCGCCATCCGCCTGCTCGGCTCGAACGATTTGGAAAGATCTACGGCCGCTATGGACGACGCCGGCGACCGGCTCAGCCGGTACTTCCTGGCGTTGACCGCGATCAACGCCGCCTATGGCTGCGTCATTGGCACCGCACTGTGGTACATCGGCGTGCCAAGCCCCATCCTGTGGGGCGTGTTCGCCATGCTGATGCGGTTCGTGCCGTTCATCGGTGCGATCATCGCGGCGATCTGCCCTCTGTTGCTGGCGGCCGCCGTCGACAACGGCTGGACCATGTTCCTGTCGACGCTCGCGTTGTACGTTGTCAGCGAGCCGATCATGGGCAACGTGATCGAGCCCATCGTGCAGGGCAACCGCACCGGGCTGTCACCGCTCGCCATCATCATATCGGCTGCCTTCTGGACGCTGCTGTGGGGACCGATCGGGCTGTTGCTCGCGATTCCCTTGACCGTGGTCCTGGTCGTGCTCGGCCGCCACGTCGAGCGGCTGGAGTTCCTCAACGTCATCCTCGGCGACACGCCCCCATTGACGCCGCCCGAGCGCTTCTATCAGCGCATGCTCGCCGGCGACCCTGCCGAGGCAACGGAGCAGGCTGAGAAATTTATCAAAGGGCGCCCGCTCGTCGACTATTACGACGAGGTGATGATTGAGGGCCTGCGTTTGGCACAGATCGACATCGACCGCGGGACTCTGGAGCCCGAGCGCCTCGCCGAGATCCACGAAACATCCGAGGTCGTGATCGACACGCTTGCCGACAGCGACTTCATGCCGAGGAAGCGGGCCAGGCGCGCGGACGAAGACGATGGCGAGAAGGACGATGCGGCCACCGAAGAGATCGCGAAGGAGGAGGACGACAAGCTGGTCGGCATGACCGATCCCGACGCGATCGCGGAGGAGTGGCGGCATCCCAATGCGATCTTGTGCGTCGCCAGCCGCACCCCGCTCGACGAGACGGCGGCGCTGGCCCTAGCGCAGCTGCTGACGAAATGCGGGCTCGGCGCCAAAGTGATCACGGTCGCCGAGGCGCGGCGCGGCGCGTTGACCGCCGAGCAACTGGACGGCGCGCATCTCATCTGCGCCGCCTCCCTCGACGCGCGCGAGCACAGCGCCCACGCCCGCTTCCTGGCGCGGCGGCTGCGGCGCTCGGCGCCCGAGGCCTCGCTGATGGGCGGCTTCTTCACGCTCGATCCGCAGGAGAAGCGCGACCGCGATCTCGTCGAGACCATTCCGGTGGACGAGGTTGCCTATTCGCTGCGTGACGCGCTCACCTTCTGCCTGCAGAACGCGAAGGCGGAGGCGCCGGAGGCGCTTCCCCCGCGTTCCGAGCCGCGCCTCGTGGAAGCAGCAGCCGCTGCTTCCTGACGCTGCTCAAGCTTCGATGAAGTCTTCCACCCGGCGCTTGGGCTCCGGCACGTTGGACATGAAGCGGGCGAGCGGCTTCGAGCCCGCGCGGCACGGGGCCGCCGTACGCCCAATCGAGAAGCTCCACCGTGTGCACGACGGGCACGTCGAGCGAGCCTGAAAGCTGCGTGATGCAGCCGATGTTGCCGGTGGCGACGACGTCTGGCTTGACGCGACGAATGTTGCGCACCTTGCGGTCGCGCAGCTGCGTGGCGAGCTCGGGCTGGAGGATGTTGTAGGTTCCGGCCGATCCGCAGCAGATATGCCCCTCGGGCACGTCCGCCACGCCGAATCCCGCTTTGATGAGGAGATCGCGCGGCTCGTCCTTGATGCTTTGGCCATGCTGCAGCGAGCACGCAGCGTGGTAGGCGACACGGATCGACGACCAGCGCTTGGGCGCGCCCAGGTCGTAGCTCCCTACGAACTCCGAAATGTCGCGCGCAAGCTCGGAGATGCGGGCGGCGCGCGCGGCATATTCCGGCTCGCGCTGCAACAGGTGGCCGTAGTCCTTGACCATGGTGCCGCAGCCCGACGCATTGACGATGATGGCGTCGAGGGGACCTTTGGCGAGCTGCTTCGACCAGGCGTCAACGTTACGCTTGGCGTAGGCGATGGCGGAAGCTTCATCGCCCAGGTGATAGGTGAGCGCGCCGCAGCAACCGGCGCCCGCCGCTACCACCACGTCGACGCCGCGCCGGGCGAGCAGCCGTATGGTGGCGTCGTTGATGCTGGGCCGCAGCACCTGCTGCGCACAGCCGGCAAGCAGGATCACACGCGCGCGCCGCTCCGCCCCCGTGGCCGCTGTGCCGGGGCCTTCGAAGCGCGAGGACGGCGGCAGCACGGCAGGCGCGAGCTCGACCATGGCGGCGAGCTCCTTCAGGCCGAGCCGGCGCATGAGCGGGACCCATGGGCGCGCCAGGGGGGCAAGTCTGATCGCGAGGCGGAAGCGCTCGGGCCGCGGCAGCACCTGAGCGAGTAGGCTGCGCGTGAAGCGCTCTTTGAACGAGCGCCGTCCCGTCGCCGCGATGTAGCCGCGGGCGAGGTCGACGAGGTGCATGTAGTCGACCCCGCTCGGGCAAGTCGTCATGCAGGAGAGGCAGGAGAGGCAGCGGTCGACGTGGGTCTGCACCTCCGCGCTCGCGGGGCGCTGGCCCTCGAGCATATCCTTGATGAGGTAGATGCGCCCGCGCGGGCTGTCGCGCTCGTCGCCCAGGAGCACGTAGGTCGGACAGGTTGCCGTGCACAGGCCGCAGTGGACGCAGCGGCGCAGGATCGCGTCCGCTTCCGCAATGCGCGCGTTCTCGAGCTGCTCGGGACTGAAATTCGTCTGCATCCGGTTCTCACAAATTCGCGTACATGCGGCCGGGATTGAGAATGCCGGCGGGGTCGAATGCGGCCTTCAGGCCCCGCGTGAGGCGCTCGACCGGCGGGCTCAAGGGCTGGAACACCTCGACCGCGGCGCGCACGCTGCGTTCGGCGCGGATCAAGGTAGCATGCCCGCCGTGCGTGGCGACGGCGCGGCGGATCTCGGCGGTTCCGGCATCGGCCGTCGCCGGCACCTCGAGCCAGACGAGACCGCCCGCCCAGTCGTAGAACGCTTCCGCCGGCATGTAGCGCTTGATCGCGGCGACAAGCTTCGCAGCCGACGTCGGCTTGGTCGAGATGCGCCAGAGCAGCGTCTGCCGGTTCGGCAGCACGGAAAGGCGGCGCAGCTCGCCCCAGAACTCGAGCGTCTCGCGGTGATCGAGCTCGAGCGCCTTGCCGTAGACCTTCAAGGCTTCCTTGAGCTTCTGCTTGCGGGCCGTCACCGCGCCGGAGAAGTTTTCGAGCCGCAGCGCCGTCACCGATTTGCCCATGGTCTTGAGGCCGGGATGGCTGATGCGGGCCGCGAGCGGAGCCTGCAGGTGCACTGCGCCCGATACCTCCACCGGCTGCGCCATCGCCGCGGAGAGCAGCTCGACCGCGAGGTTGTCGGGCAGGTTGAGGTAGACGACCGTGACCGCCGTCTCCGGCCAGGGCACGACCTTGAATGTCACCTCGGTCAGCACCGCGAGCGTGCCCCAGCTTCCCGTGAGCCCGCGCGCCACGTCGTAGCCCGTCACGTTCTTCATGACGCGGCCGCCGGACTGGAACAGCTCCGCCCGGCCGTTGACGCCCTTGACGCCCAGCAGGTGATCTCGCGCCGCCCCGCTGTGGATGCGCCGCGCGCCCGACAGGTTGGTGGCGAACACCGCTCCTATGGTTTGCGTGCCGTGCGAAGCGCCAGTGGCAGGGCCCACGTCGATCGGCTCGAAGGCGAGCATCTGCCCGCGCGCGGCCAGCTCGGCCTCGATCGCGGTGAGCGGCGTGCCGGCGCGCGCCGACATGACGAGCTCGCTCGGCTCATAGAGGGTGACGCCGCGCAGCGAGGCCGTGGTGATGGTTACGGCGCCCTCGACGGGGCGGCCGACGGCGCGCTTGGAACCCGAGCCCACGATCTCGATGGGGAGGCCCTTCTCGGCGCATCCCGCGATCATGAACTGGAGCTCCCAGTCGGCTCCGGGCCTCTGCAAGTCGCTCAAGGCGATCTCCTCTAGGCGGCTCTATGCGTCGATTCGGCAGACGTTTCCGAGGCTTCCGTCGCGTCGAGCGGGAACACCTTGCCGGAGTTCAAGAGCCACTGTGGATCGAACACGCTGCGGATGCGCATTTGCACGCTCAAGTCGGCCGCCGTGAACTGCACGTCCATGAGGTCGCGCTTCTCGATGCCGACGCCGTGCTCGCCGGTGAGGCAGCCGCCGACGGCGACGCACAGCTTGAGGATCTCCGCGCCCGCGAGCTCGGCCCGCCTCGCCTCGTCCTCGTTGTTGGCGTTATAGAGGATGAGGGGGTGCAGGTTGCCGTCGCCGGCGTGGAACACGTTCGCCACCTTGAGGCCGGCTTCCGCGCAGATCTGCGTGATCTGCACGAGCACCTCCGGCATCCGCGACAGCGGGATGGTGCCGTCCATGCAGTAGTAGTCGGAGATGCGGCCGATGGCGCCGAAGGCCGCCTTGCGCCCCTTCCAGATCCGGGCGCTGTGCTCGGGTGAGGTCGCGGCCTCGATCACCTTCGGCTGGAACGCCTTGGCGATCTCGACGATGTCGCCGAGCAGCCGGTTGACCTCCTCGGGCGAGCCTTCGACCTCGACGATCAGGAGCGCCTCCACATCGAGCGGGTAGCCGGCCTTGGCGTAGGCCTCGGCGACGGCTATCGCAGGCTTGTCCATGAACTCGATGGCGACGGGGATGATGCCCGACGCGATGATGGCGGCGACGCACTGCCCCGCGGCCGTGCTGGTCGTGAAGCCGAGCATGATCGGCCGCGCGCTTTCCGCCTTCGGCAGGATGCGCACGGTCGCCTCGGTGATGATGCCGAACTGGCCCTCGGAGCCGACGATGAGCGCCAGGAAGTCGTAGCCCTCCGCGTCGAGGAAGGGGCCGCCGATCTCGACGATCTCGCCGTTCATCAGCACCATACGCAGGCCCAGCACGTTGTTGGTGGTGACGCCGTACTTCAGGCAGTGCGCGCCGCCCGAGTTCATGGCGAGGTTGCCGCCGAGCGTGCAGGCGAGCTGGCTCGAGGGATCGGGCGCATAGAAGAAGCCCTCCGCCGACACCGCTTCCGTTATGGCGAGGTTGGTGATGCCGGTCTCCACGCTCATGGTCCGGTTCTCGAAGTCGACGTTCAGGATGCGGTTCATGCGCGAGAGGCCGATGACGATGGCGTCCTCGGCGGGGAGCGCGCCGCCCGACAGCGAGGTCCCGGCCCCGCGCGGCACGACCTTCAGGTTGTTCTGGTGGCAATACCTGAGGAGCTTCGACACGTCCTCGGTAGTGCGCGGCAGCACCACGACGAGCGGCATGCAGCGGTAGGCCGTCAGCGCGTCCGCCTCGAACGCGCGCCGCCCGTCCTCGTCCGCGATCACCGCCTCGGCGCCTATGAGCTGCTTGAGATCCTCGACGATGGCGCCGCTGCGGGCGAGCACGTCCTGATCGGGCACCAGCATTCTCGACAGCGTCATGAGGCTAATTCTCCCGCTCAGCGGCGACGGCCAACGTCGGCGAGCGTCTGATACTTGAATCGGAGCGCGGACCTTAGCAGGCAACGCGACCGCATTGTACAACAGTATAGCTGTTTGGAATTTGGGCCGATGCCCTATAGTCGGTACCGGCCATAATTTCAGCCTTTCACGGGTGCTCGCTGCCGGTGGAATCAAGGCTCTCGTTCGCAGGGGCTCGGCTCAAGTGACTACCATAAGCGACCTTGAGATATTCGCCCGCGTTGCCCGCACCGGCAACATGTCGGCGGCCGGGCGCGAGATGGGGCTATCTCCGGCGGTCGTCTCCAAGCGCGTGAGCCAGCTCGAGGAGCGCCTGGGCGCCCGCCTGTTCCAGCGCACGACGCGGCAGCTCACGCTCACCGAGACGGGTGCCGGCTATTTCAAGCGCGTCGTCGACATCCTGAGCCTGTGCGATGAAGCCGAGGATTTTGTGAGCCGGCGCAACACGAAGCCGCGCGGGCTGCTGAAAATCAGCATCCCGACGACGTTCAGCCGGCTGCACATTGCTCCTTATCTAGGCAAGTTCCTCGCCACCTATCCCGACATCGAGCTCGATGCGCACCTGACCGATCGCTTCGTCGACATCATCCGCGAGGGCTTCGATCTCGCCATTCGCATCGGGGAGCTGGAGGATTCCTCCCTCGTCGCCCGCAAGATCGCCGCCGACAACCGCGTCCTCTGCGCCGCTCCGGCCTATCTCGAGAAGTACGGCACGCCCACCTCTCTAGCCGATCTCGCCCTGCACAATTGCCTCTCCGCCGGCGCCCAGGACGTGTGGCGCCTGGAGGGTCCGCAAGGCCAGGAGCAGGTGCGCACCAACGGCAATGTGCGGTCCAACTCGGGCGAGCTCATCCGTGAGGCCCTGCTCGCCGGGCTGGGGCTCGGCCTGCGGTCGACCTGGGACATCGGCCGCGAGCTGAAGCGCGGCGAGCTGAAGATTGTGCTCCCCGAGTATCGCGGCTCCTCCAACGTCGCCATCTTCGCCGTCTATCCCTGCCGCGAGTTCATGCCGGCCAAGGTCAACGTGTTCATCGAGTTCCTGGCCGAGCTCTACGGCCCGGAACCCTATTGGGACAAAGGCTTGGACCTCGCCAAGCTCACCCCCAAGCGAGCGTCCGCCGGGGGCGCGGGCAAGCGCTCGCGGGCGGTCGCATCGGCTCGCTGACGCTTGCGCATTAGCAACATCGGCGTGCCACGATGCTGTGCTCCCTTGATTGCAGGCTGCACTTTTGCTGAGGTGTCCGCCGGACAGGGAGCGACCGCAATGAAACGGGGATCAAGTCTCGCGATTGTCGTAGCCGTCGCTGCGGGCCTATTGCCCGCCTCGGGCGCCGCCTGGGCTCAGGATGCCGGCAACGGCCAGAAGGTCTTCAATCGCTGCCGCGCCTGCCATGCCATAGGCCCCGGGGCGCACAACAAGGTCGGCCCCTCGCTCAACGGCGTCGTCGGACGCAAGGCCGCCGCCGCTGCCGGCTTCAACTATTCGGATGCGCTCAAGGCGAAGGGCGCCGGGGGCCTCGTCTGGACTGAGGGCAACCTGCAGCAGTATCTCGACTCGCCCGATACGTTCGTGCCCAACGGCGTGATGGCGTTTGCCGGCGTCAAGAACGAGGCCGAGGTCAAGGACCTCATTGCTTTCCTCAAGACCCAGAAGTAGAGGTCGCCGCGAGGGCGGCGCCTGACGCGCTTTGAGGCCCCGGGAAGCGGGCGCGCGAGATGACTACCCAATCCCAGCGGCCGCGCGTCGGCCTCTTCGTCACCTGCCTCGTCGACATCCTGCGCCCATCCGTCGGCTTCGCGGCGGTGCGCCTGCTCGAAGCCGCCGGCTGCGACGTCGAGGTACCGGCGGCGCAGACCTGCTGCGGGCAACCCGCCTACAACAGCGGCGACCGCGAGACGGCGCGCGCACTCGCGCTGCAGACGATCGCGGCCTTCGACGGGTTCGACTACGTCGTCGCGCCGTCGGGGTCGTGCGCGGCAATGCTCAAGGTGCACTACCCGCGGCTCCTCGCCGATGACGCCGAGGCGGCCGCGCGTGCCGTCAGCTTCGCCGAGCGGGTGCACGAGCTCGTCTCCTTCCTGGTCGATGTGCGCAAGCTCACGGCCGTGCCCGGCACGTTTTCCGGGCGCGTCGCCTACCATGACGGCTGCTCGGGGCTGCGTGAGCTTGGCATCAAGCGTCAGCCGCGCGAGTTGCTCGGGCGGCTTGCCGGCACCGAGCTCGTCGAGACGGCCGAGACCGAGCGGTGCTGCGGCTTCGGCGGGCTCTTTTGCGTGAAGTACCCCGATATCTCCAACGCCATGGTCAGCCGCAAGACGGCGAACATCACGGCCGCCGAGCCGGAGCTGCTGCTCGCGGGCGATCTCGGCTGCCTCATCAACATCGCCGGCAAACTCGCGCGCGAAGGCTCGCGCGTCGGCTGCCGCCATGTCGCCGAGGTGCTGGCGGGCGAGACGGCCGAGCCGCCCATCGCGCAGACGAGCGCCCCATGAGCCAGGCGTCTCCCTTCACGACCCGATCGGCCACGGCGCTTGCGAACGAGCGGCTGCAGCGGGCTCTCGCCGACGTCCCGGGCGGATTCGTCGCCGGGCGCGCGCGGGCGAAGGCAGCGTTGCCGGAGTTCGAAGCGCTGCGCCGGACGGGCCGCGATATCAAGGACCACGCGCTCGCCCATCTCGACCTCTATCTCGAGGAGTTCGAGCGCAACGCCACCGCTGCCGGCTCGAAGGTGCATTGGGCGTCGACGGCGGCGGAAGCCTGCGACATCGTTCTCGGCATCTGCCGCGAGGCCGGTGCGCGCCTCGTGACGAAGAGCAAGTCGATGGTGTCGGAGGAGATCGGCCTCAACGCCAGGCTCGAGGCAGGCGGCCTGGAGGTGGTCGAGACCGACCTCGGCGAGTACGTCATCCAGCTCCGCGGCGAGACCCCGAGCCACCTGATCGCGCCGGTGATCCACCTGAGCACGGCCGACATCGCCGAGGACTTCCTGCGCCACCACGATCACCTGCCGCCCGACCGCGATACCTCGAGCCCAGCGGTCCTCATCGCGGAAGCCCGCGGCATCCTGCGCCCGAAATTCTTAGCCGCCGACGTCGGCATCACGGGAGCCAACCTGCTCGTCGCCAAGACCGGCTCGGCCATCGTCGTAACGAACGAGGGCAACGCCGACCTGACGCTGACGCTGCCGCGCGTGCACATCGTGGTGACCTCGATCGAGAAGGTGGTACCGACGCTCGAGGATGCGTGGGCGCTGGTGCGGCTGCTGGCGCGCTCGGCGACGGGCCAGGAGATTACCGCGTATACGACGCTCGTTACCGGCCCGCGGCGCGACGGCGATCCCGACGGGCCCGAGGAGTGCCACGTGGTCCTCGTCGACAACGGGCGCTCGGAGCTTCTGGGCAGCGGCATGCGCGAGGTTCTGCGCTGCATCCGCTGCGGGGCCTGCATGAATCACTGCCCGGTTTACTGCTCGGTCGGCGGGCACGCGTATGGCTCGATCTACGCCGGCCCCATTGGGGCGGCGCTATCGCCGGCGCTGGTCGGGGTGGAGGAGGCGGGCGAGTTGGCGCAGGCCTCGACGTTCTGCGGGCGCTGCGAGCAGGTGTGCCCGGTCGAGATCCCGCTCGTAGGCCTCATGCGCCAGTGGCGCGAGGTTGCGTTCGGCGCGCCGGGCGGTGGGCGCAGCAAGCTGCTCTTGCGCGCGTGGGCGTTCCTCGCGCGGCGGCCGCGCCTCTACCACGCCGCGGCGCGGATGGGCACGGCGGCGCTGCGTGCGTTTGCGCGCGGGCGCGGGGCCGTGTCGCGGCTTCCTTTGGCCGAAGCCTGGACGCGCTATCGCGATCTGCCGACGCCGCAAGGCGAGACCTTCCAGGCGCAGTGGGCGCGGCGGCAGCGGGAGCCAACGCCATGAGCCGGGCAGCGATCCTCGCCAACGTGCGCTCGGGGCTGAAGGTCGAGGCGCGCCACGAGGCCGAGCGGCGGGCGAGCGTCGAGGCGCGGCTGGCGCAAGGCGCGCATCATCTCGTGCCGGCGCGGGGGAAGGTCGGCGCCGAGGAGCGCGTCGCCCTCTTCAAGTCGTTCCTCGCGGCGCAGGGAACCGACGTGATCGACGTCGCAGCGGGCGCCGAGATCCCGGCCGCGATCGCTGCCTACCTGGGGTCCCGCAATCTTCCTTTGCGCGTGCGCGTGGGTGCCGATCCTTTTCTCGCGTCGCTGCCGTGGACCGGCGAGCTTGCTCGCGACACGGGCGTCGCTCTGCCCAACGATACGGCGGGGCTATCGCGCGCGCTCGCCGGCGTCGCCGAGACGGGAACGCTGGTGCTCGCCTCCGGCGCAGACAACCCGACGACGCTCGCGCTGCTGCCGGAGACGCACCTCATCGTCGTGCGCCGGGAGACGATCGTCGGGAGCTACGAGGATGCGGTGGCGCTCATCTCAGCCGAGCTTGGCTCGGAGGCGCTGCCGCATGCGCTCAATCTCGTTTCGGGGGCGTCGCGGACCGGGGATATCGGGGGTCGGATCGTGGTGGGGGCGCACGGCCCCCGTCGGCTCGCCGTCATCCTGACTTGACGGCAATTGCGCGCGACTTGCGCAACTTGCAGACGCTATTTCGGTCTTTTCACCGGCGCTTTATGCAGGTTTGCATGCAGCTCGTGAAAGCCGCCTCACATGCCGCCGAGCCCTTGGTGGCAATACGGCACTGATTGTAGGCGGACCGGCAGCTTTCGCCGCAGCCGCCCTCGGCCTCCGCCGGCCTCGGCGCGACGAGACCGGAAGCCGCCAAGAGCGCCGCGACAACCGCCACTGCCGCGAGCGCCCACAAGCTCCTGCGATCGATCACGTTCATCTCCCGTCGCCTGACAATGGGCGTGCGGCGAGCAATGCCCGGTTGCAATCCATCGAAAGGATTGTCGTCGATTCCGGCCTGTCCCTCACCCGCTTTGGGTCAGTTAAGGCTGCCTAGCATGAACACAACCTGAACCGCCGGGGAAGGGGCTCAGAAGGCATATTCTTCAAAGACATGGTCAATGTCGCCATGCCAGCGTCCGTTGAATTTTGCGATCAGCTCGTCGGAGAGCGTCTGCCCGCTTTGCACCACGTCGGCGAGCGGCTCGAGGTAGATCGACTCGTCCTGGCTCGCCGCATTGATGCGCCGGCGCTGGCGCAGGCCCTTGCGGGCGATGCGGACGACCTCGCGGGCGATCGCGCGCACCGTCGTTGACCGGAAGCGGGTGGCAAGCGCCGTTCGCGGCACCTCGTTGCGCAGCGTCTCGCGCTCCTCCTCGGTCCAGTCCTTGACGAGCTGCCAGGCCGATTCGAGCGCGTCGTCGTCGTAGAGCAGGCCGACCCAAAGAGCGGAGAGCGCGCAGATGCGCTGCCAGGGCCCCCCGTCGGCGCCGCGCATCTCGAGGAAGCGCTTCAGGCGCACCTCCGGGAAAAGCGTCGTCAGATGGTCCGACCAGTCGTCGATCGTCGGCATCTCGCCCGGCAGCTCCGGCAGCTTCCCCGCCATGAAATCCTTGAAGGATTTTCCGGAGGCATCGATGTAGCGGCCGCCGCGATAGACGAAATACATCGGCACGCCAAGTGCGTAGTCGACGTAGCGCTCGTATCCCATGCCCGGCTCGAACGCGAAGGGCAGCATGCCGGTGCGCGCGCGGTCGGTGTCGCGCCAGATCTCGCTGCGCAGCGACTGGAAACCGTTGAGGCGGCCCTCAGTGAAAGGGGAGGCGGCGAACAGTGCCGCCGCGATCGGCTGCAGAGCCAGCGAGACGCGCAGCTTCTTGACCATGTCGGCCTCGTCCGCGAAGTCGAGGTTCACCTGGATCGTTGCGGTCCGGTACATCATGTCGAGGCCGCGCGAGCCGACCTTCGGCATGTAGCGCGTCATGATGGCGTAGCGGTCCTTCGGCATGCGCGGCGTCTCGGCGAGCGTCCACTTGGGCGAGAAGCCGAGCCCCAGGAAGCCGATGCCGAGCGGCTCGCCGACGTTCAAGACCTCGTAGAAGTGGTCGAGCGTCTCCTCGGCCGTCTCGTGCAGCGTCGCCACGGGGCGCCCCGACAGCTCGAATTGACCGCCGGGCTCGAGCGAGATGTTGCCGCCCAGCACGCCCTCGGCGCGTTTCAGCGCAATGATCCTGTCGCCTTCCAGGATGGGCTCCCAACCGAAGCGGGCGATGAGCGCCTCCATCAGCGCGCGGATGCTTCGCTCGCCCGCGTAGGGGACCGGCGTGAGTGTGTCGGTGTGGAACACGAACTTCTCGTGCTCGGTGCCGATCCGCCAATCATTCCGAGGCTTTGCCCCCGCCGCGATCCAGCCGACCAAGTCGTCGCGCGAGCGCACGAGAGGGCTTGGCGCGCCTTCTTCACGGGTCGACATCGAATGGCCTCGGGCTTTCGGGTGGGAGGGCTTTGGGTCGAGGGTTTATGGCCCTTGAGGTAAGGGGGGACAAGTGAGGAGACAATTACCGGCACTTCTCTGCTGCAACGCACAGGCCTTGTGCGTCGTTGCGCCCTATGATCTATCGCTCCCCGGAGCGCGGAGGGGAGCTGCAGCAACCACAAAAAAAGCAACATTCACCGTGACGATCCGTGCGCCGTATCGACGGCTTGGGCCGCCAGCAGACGTTGAATATGCACGCAATGACAAGCTCGAGTGTGGTCGCTTCGCTCATTGCCGGAACGCCTCGACAGAAACGTAAGGAGCAAAGCATGAAACCGATCTTGGCCGCCGTTGCCGTGTGCGGCCTCCTCGTATCGCCGGCGCTGGCGAACCCGACCATCGATGCGGCGATCAAAACCTTCGATGCGGTCGCGGCCGACGCTGCCAAGCTCAAGACCTACTGCGAGATGAGCAAGCTCTCAGCCGGCGGCGGCGATGACGCCGACGACTCAAAGAGCGAAGCTCTCGACAAGCAAATGCAGACCTACATGAAGGACCTCGGCCCCGATTTCGAGGCTGCCTACGAGGCGGGCGCCGATCTCGATCCGGAGTCTGCCGACGGCAAGTCCTACGACGCAGCGCTCGACAAGCTCGACGACAAGTGCGGGAAGTAATCGGCTGGCGCCGTCTTCCGTCATTATGAGTTGCGCGGCCCAATTCATGCCGGGCCGCGAAACCGCTCCGCTCCTTTCGGCGCGCTAGCGCGGTGCTAGCGCCAGTCGCCAACGGCGGCGTTGACAAGCGCCAAGGCTGCTACCGCCGCCGTATCCGCGCGCATGATGCGCGGCCCGAGCGAGATCGGCAGCGCGAACGGCTTTTTCCGCAACATCGCCTGCTCGCCCGGATCAAAGCCGCCTTCGGGCCCGATGAGCACGGCCAACGGGCGACCTTCCAGTTGGGCGAGCGCCGCAAGCGGGCTCGCCACCTCCGCCGCCTCGTCGCAGAACACGAGCGCGCGCGTCTGATCCCAGGATTGCAACACCGCATCGAGCTTCGCCGGCTCGGCCACCTCCGGCACCCGCAGGATGCCGCACTGCTCGGCCGCCTCGATGGCGTTGGCGCGCATGCGCTCGATGTTGACGCGGGCAGCGATCGTGCGCCGCGTGAGCACCGGCTGCAGCCTGGCGACGCCCATCTCGGTCGCCTTCTGCACCATGTAGTCGAGGCGTGCGTGCTTGAGCGGCGCAAAGAGGTAGTGGATGTCGGGGCCCGAGGTCTGCGGGCGCACCCGCTCCACGCATTCGAGCGCGCAGCGGCGCTTGCCGACGTCGACGAGGCGCGCGCGCCATTCGCCGTCGCGGCCGTTGAAAACGAGGATTTCGGCGCCGGCACCGAGCCGCAGGACGTTCAGGAGGTAGTTCGCCTGCTCGGGATTGCAGGCCGTGCGCTCTCCGGCGGCAAGCGGAGCCTCGAGAAACAAGCGGTGCGCGGTGCGTTCGCTGGCTGACATGTTGGCTGACATGGGGACCTCATTGGGCGCCCTCATAGCGAAATTCGCCCCTTTGTGCGATTGCTGCGCACGCGCCCCGAAGCTACGGTTCCCCCTTGAGACCCCCCGACCGGAACACATGGCCACGAGCTCCTTGCCGTCCGAGCGTTCAAAACCCGTCGCCGACGCGCCCGTCGGCAACTGGGCCGACCGCTATGCGCCCGAAGCTGCGCGGCCGTACCTGCGGCTTGCGCGGCTCGATCGCCCGATCGGGCTGTGGCTCCTCCTCTTGCCGTGCTGGTGGTCGGTCGGCCTTGCCGAGGTCGCGCTCGAGCGCCCCTACCCCAACCCGTGGCTGCTCACCCTGTTCGCGATCGGCGCGATCGTCATGCGCGCGGCGGGCTGCGCCTACAACGATTATGTCGACCGCGACTACGACGCCCAGACCGCGCGCACGGCGAGCCGGCCCATTCCGTCGGGCCAGGTCACGCCCGCGGAGGCGTTGGCGTTCGCCGCCGTGTGCTCGTTCGTCGGGCTCATCGTGCTGATCCAGTTCAACGCCTACACCATCAAGCTCGGCATGGCCTCGCTCATCCTCGTCGCCGTGTACCCGTTCCTGAAGCGCTTCACGCATTGGCCGCAGATCGCGCTGGGACTCGTCTTCAACTGGGGCGCGCTCGTCGGGTGGAGCGCGGTGACGGGATCGCTCGCGTTGCCTGCGTTCCTGCTCTACGCCGGCTCGGTGCTGTGGACGATGGGCTACGACACCATCTACGCCCACCAGGATCGCGAGACCGACTTGCTGCTTGGCTTGAAGTCGACCGCTATCCGCTTTGGCGACGACACGATGACCTGGGTCGGCGGGCTCTATGCGGGTGCCGTGCTGCTGTGGCTGCTCGCGGGGTTCTTTGCTGGCACCCACCTCATCTTCTTTTCCGCCGTGGTGCTCGTTTCACTGCAGATGGCGTGGCAGGTGACGACGCTCGACGTCTCCGACCCCGCGAACTGCCTGCGGCGGTTTCGGTCCAACCGCGACGTGGGGCTCGTGATGTTCCTGGGGCTCGTCGCCGACATGGCCCTGTCGCGGTTCGCAGGGCTCAACTGAGGGCGCCCGAAACTAATTCGGCTTGGACCCGGCCATGCCGCGATCCAAGCCGATAACCATTCGCCCCGCCGTCGTCTTCAGAAGCCGTCTACTGCGACCGTATCACCAAGTATGCATTAAGCGCCTTCCCGGCAGTTTAAGGAATAGCGTAAATTCGCCGTAACCCGGCGGTCTGTTTTAGCGCCGCCGATCAAAAGCGGGGAGCTAGCCGGTCCGGCTTGCGTCAGCCCGCTCCTTCCGGCAGGAAACGCTTAAGGCTGACGCAACGCAAATCCTCGAGGGAAGAGCCTAATGAGCGCTGACAAGAAGCCATCGAAGCAACTGCTGCATCTCGTATTCGGAGGTGAGCTCACCTCGCTCGAGGGCATCGAGTTCCGCGATCTCAAGCACCTCGATGTCGTCGGCATCTACCCCAACTACGCGGAGGCGTTTGCCGCCTGGAAGGGCGCTGCGCACCGCACCGTCGACAACGCCATGATGCGCTACTTCATCGTCCACATGCACCGCCTCCTCGATCCCGATCATCCGACCCCGGCGGGCGACGCCAAGGCGCCGTCGTGACGGGGAACGGGACGCAGGCAGCGGCGAAGCGGGCGTCCAAAAAGCTGACGCTCGACGAGCACCAGCGCGGGCTTCTGAAGCGGTTCACGCGCGAGTGGGTCGCCCCGCGCTGGCGCGAGCTCCTCTGGGCGCTCGTCTTGACGGGCCTGCTCGCGGCCACGACCGGCGCCTATCCGATGATCATCAAGGCCTCCTTCGACACCCTCATGAAGGAGCAGAACGCGGCGCTGCCCTACGTGCTCGGCGCCATCATCACCGTGACGATGCTGCGCAGCCTGTTTCTCTACCTGCAGACGGTGGAGACCAACCGCATCGTCATGCGCATGACGACGGACATGCAGGAGGTCGCCTTCGAGCATCTCGTGTGGTCGGACCTCGCGCGGCTCAACCGGGAGACGCCGGGCCGGCTCGTGTCGAAGCTGACAAACGACATCTCGTTCGTGCAGCAGGCGGCTCTCGCGGCCATCAACACCGCCGTGCGCGACATTCTCTCCGTCGTGGCGCTCGCCATATCGATGTTCTATCTCGACTGGGTGATGTCGCTGATCGTGCTGGGGGTCTACCCCATCGCGGCGCTCCCCATTGCGGCGATCAGCCAGCGCCTGCGCCGCGTCGCCAAGAGCACGCAGAACGAGCTCGGCGACATGACCTCGCTTTTGACCGAGAAGCTGTCGAGCGCGCGCCTCATCAAGTCGTTCCGCCTCGAGAGCTATGCGGGCAAGCGGCTCAACCAGAGCTTCGAGCAGGTGTACGACCTGCGCATGCGCGCGGTGAAGGCCCGCGCCCGCCTCGACCCGATGCTGGAGGCGCTCGGCGGTCTCGCGGTGGCAGGCGTCATCGCGTTCGCCTACTGGCGCATTGCGAGCGGCATCTCCACGGTCGGCGACTTCATGGGCTTCATCACCGCGCTGCTGATGGCGGCGCAGCCGATCCGCGCGCTCGGCAACCTGTCGGGCCGCATCAGCGAGGGCCTCGCGGCGGCGGAGAGCTTCTATGGCCTCGTCGACGAGATGCCGCGCATCGTCGATGCCCCCAACGCCAAGCCGCTCGCGGTGACCTCGAGCACCATCCGCTTCGACGACGTCGCCTTCGCCTACGACGAGCAGAAGGGCCTGCATGCGATCCGGCACTTCTCCCTCGTTGTGCCGGGCGGCAAGACGGTGGCCCTCGTTGGCCGCTCGGGCGCCGGCAAATCGACGGTGCTGAACCTCGTGCCGCGCTTCTTCGACGTGACCGAGGGCCGCATCGCCATCGACGGCCAGGACCTGCGCGAGGTCACGATCGCCTCGCTGCGCGACGCCATCTCCATCGTCGCCCAGGACGTCACGCTGTTCGACGACACCATCGGCGCCAACATCGCCATGGGGCGCCTCGGCGCGCCGGAAGCAGCCGTCGTCGCCGCCGCCAAGGCCGCTGCGGCGCACGAGTTCATCATGGAGCAGCCCGAAGGGTACGCCACCCCGATCGGCGACCGCGGCTTGCGCCTTTCCGGCGGCCAGCGCCAGCGGCTGGCGCTCGCGCGCGCGATCTTGAAGGACGCGCCGATCCTGCTGCTCGACGAGGCGACGAGCGCGCTCGATACCGAATCGGAGCGGCTGGTGCAGGCTGCGCTCGCGAAATTCACCAGGAACCGCACGACGCTGGTCATCGCCCACCGCCTGTCCACGGTGCAGAATGCCGACCTCATCTGCGTCATGGAGCAGGGGACGATCGTCGAGACCGGCACACACCGCGAGCTTCTGGACGAGGGCGGCAGCTACGCTCGCCTCGTGCGCTCGCAGGCGCTGACGGATACCGGCGTCGCGCAGGCGACTTGAGCTGAGCTACTCGCGCCGCAGCACGCTGTCGACGATGCGGTTGGCCCAGCCCTTCGACTGGAACGTGCGCTTGAGCTCATCGGGGTCGTAGACGTTTTCAACCCAGTCGAAGAACGGCATCGGCCGCTTGGCGGTGTCCTCGAGATATTTCTCGAAGAAGTAGTCGAGGATGCCGGTATGCGCCTGGCGGATGTGGCCGTACCGCAAGGAGAGCTCCTTCTTTGCCTCCTTGAGCGGCACGCCTTCGTGCACGAAGCGATAAAGCACGCTCATCAGCCCGGCACGGTCGGCGCCGGATTTGCAGTGCATCAGGATCGGGTACTCGATCTCTTGGAACAGACGGCGTGCGCCGGCCAGCTCCTCGCGTGTCGGCGCGGCGCGCGACCGGATCTGGAAGTTGACGAGCTTCAGTCCGTGGCGCGCGCATGCCTCCTGCTCGAGCCAGTAGCTGCCGCACTGGCGCTCACCGCGCAGGTTGACGATGGTGCGGATGCCGTCGCGGGCGAAACGCCCGATGTGGTGCGGCGCCGGCTGCGCCGAGCGCCACGCACGGTCGGAAATTCTGTGCACGTTGGCGTAGGCCATCCGGAAGATGCCGTGGTCGACGAGCAGCATGTCGAGGTAGCTCGCCGTGGGGCCGAGCCCGCGGCGCAGCCACTGCGGCGAATGACGGAGGATCGCTTCCCGTGACCTTCTCGTCGCGCGCCGCAAGGAGCGCTTTGCCCGCTTCACCAGTCCGGCCATAGGTCCGCTGAAATTCGATTGATCCCGGGATTAAGCAACCGAACGAGGCGGCCGCGCCCGGCCAAGCTCACGCGCCCTAACGTCCCAGTTTGCCATCGCTAGATATTCGCTATAGGAACCAGCTGCAAGTGGTTCGCCCGCGGACCGCCCGCGTGGAGCGTTTCGCGCCCGAGGCACCCTATCGGATGGCACGTTCGCCCGAGACGAAAGCCAAGCTGAACCGCCTTGCGGGCCGAGGCATCGCTAGCCTCATCGGCGCCGTGGGCCGCACCTCGCGCAGTCGTCTACGAGCCCGCAGACCTGCTCCCACGCCTGGAGGCCATGCACCCGGTCATCGTTGCGACCTGGCACGGCCAGTTCATGATGACGTCGGGCTTCTGGCCGTCCAAGCGCGTCAAGGTTGCGGCCATGGTCGCCCGCCACGGCGATGCCGAGCTCATCGGTGCTGCAATGTCGCACCTCGGCGTGGAGCTGATCCGCGGCGCCGGCGCCGGCGTGCGGCGCAAGGACCGCGGCGGCGTGCATGCCCTGCGCCAGGCTGTGCGGGCTCTCAAGGACGGCTATTCGATCGTCATGACCGCCGACGTCCCGCCGGGCCCGGCTCGGCGTGCCGGCACCGGCATCGTGACGCTTGCGCGCCTCTCCGGCCGTCCGATCGTGCCGGTCGCCTCGGCGACCTCGCGCTTTCTGGCGTTGCGCACCTGGAGCCGGATGACCATCAACCTGCCGTTCTCCAAGCTCGCCTACGTGATCGGCGAGCCGATCAGCGTGGCGCCCGATGCCGATGAGGCCGCGCTCGAGGCCGCACGTGCCGAGCTCGACCGCTCGCTCAACGCCGTGAC
The DNA here is from genome assembly GCA_963817485.1 of uncultured Alphaproteobacteria bacterium. Classification (GTDB taxonomy): domain Bacteria; phylum Pseudomonadota; class Alphaproteobacteria; order Rhizobiales; family Hyphomicrobiaceae; genus Hyphomicrobium_A. Next base: position 32,862 of record CAWFOR010000010.1, read on the forward strand.
CGCGCGCGCCTACGCGCTGGCCGGCGCCGACGCGAAGCGCATCACCCCGTTGAGCCTCAATGACCCAAATGCACCGCCGGCAGAGCCTGATCTGCGCCTCAAGGCCTACCGCACCGGCATGAGCCTGTTGCGGCCAGTGGCACCGCTGATCCTCAAGCTGCGCGAGCGCGGCGGCAAGGAAGACCCGCGCCGGCGCGGCGAGCGCTTCGGCCGGCCGGGCGCCGCGCGCCCCGAAGGCGTGCTCGCGTGGATCCACGCTGCGAGTGTCGGCGAGACAAACTGCGTGCTGCCCGTGATCGACGCGCTGAGCGCCGCACGCCCTGACTTGAGCTTCCTTTTGACCACCGGCACGGTCACCTCGGCCGGCTTGGCGCAGCGCCGCCTCGGCGCCCGCTGCCTGCACCAGTACGTTCCGCTCGATGCGCCTGAGTATGCCGACCGCTTTCTCGATCACTGGCGCCCGGACCTTGCCGTCTTTACCGAGTCGGAAATCTGGCCTTCCCTGATCCTGGCAACCTCTGCGCGCCACATTCCCTTGGCGCTGGTCAATGCGCGCCTGTCGCACCGCAGCCGCCGCCGCTGGCAGCGCAACAGCGGCATGGCGCAGCCGCTGTTCAACCGCTTCGACGTGGTGCTCGCGCAGAACGACCGCCTCGCGGTTGGCTTCTCCATGCTGGGCGCGCGTAACGTCATCCCGGTGGGCAACCTCAAGATCGACGCGCCGCCGCCGCCGGTGGACCTGGGCGAGCTAGAGCGTCTCAAGGATGCACTGCGCAGCCGGCCCGTATTCCTTGCCGCGAGCACGCATGAGGGCGAGGAGGAGATCGTCGCCGACGCGCATCGCCAGCTCGCGCGCAACTTTGAAGGCCTCTGCACTATCATCGCGCCGCGCCACCCCGAGCGCGGCACCGCCATTGCCGAACGGCTCAAGGGCCTTGGTTTCTCGGTGGCGCAGCGCTCCCTCGGCGCCGTGCCGGGCGAGCTCACCGAGATCTACATCGCCGACACCATCGGCGAGCTCGGCACGCTCTACGCGCTGTCTCCGCTCGCCTTTATCGGCGGCTCGCTGGTCGAGCGCGGCGGCCAGAACCCAATCGAGGCGGTGCGCCACGGAGTGGCCGTCATCACTGGGCCGCACTGGCAGAACTTCACCGACGCCTACCGCGCGCTGCTGCGCCACCACGGCGCGGTCGAGGTGACGTCGGCGCGCGCCCTCACCGACGCCGTCTCGCGGCTCTTGCAGAGTCCGGCCGAGCTTGCCCGCATGCGTGCCGGCGCGACGCAGGCGCTGGCTGCGCTGTCGGGCGCGCTGGAGAAGACGGTGGCGGCGCTGCTGCGTTATCTCCCCGACGAGAGACTGAAGCGTGCGTCTTGACGAACCGGTCTGGTGGTATGGGCAGGCGCCCGACGTGCGCGCGCGTTTGCTCGCGCCGCTAGGCGCGCTTTACGGATGGGTCGCACAGTCTCGCTACCTGCGCCGCCAACCCTACCGCTCGCGCTTCCCGGTGATCTGCGTCGGCAACTTCACGGCCGGCGGCACCGGCAAGACGCCGCTCGCGATTGCCATCGCGCGGCTGCTGTTTCAGCGCGGGCTTGCCCCCGTCTTCCTCACGCGCGGCTACGGCGGAAGCGACGCGGGCCCTGCCTGGGTCGAGGAGGGCCCGAGCGCCGCCCGCCGCTTCGGCGATGAGCCGCTGCTGCTTGCCCGCGTCGCCCCGACGCTCGTGGCCCGCGATCGCGCCGCGGGCGCGCGCGCCATCGAGGCGAGCGGGCGCAGGGTGGGCGCCGTCATCATGGACGACGGCTTGCAGAACCCGTCACTGGCGAAGGACCTGTCGATCGCCGTGGTCGACGGCGGGCGGGGCCTCGGCAACGGTGAGGTCATTCCAGCCGGTCCCCTGCGGGCGCCATTCGATTTCCAGCTCGGGCTTGTCGACGCCATCGTCGTGCGCGAGCCCGAGGAGGACGGCGTGGCTGCTGCCGGCGTGCATGAGCGCATGCGGCGCGGCTTTCCAGGGCCGGTGCTGGCCGCGCGCGTAGGCCCGAGCGGGGATACCGCCTGGCTGGCGGACCGCCCACTCGTCGCCTTTGCCGGTATCGCCAATCCGGAGCGCTTCTTTGCGCTCGCCGAACGGCTCGGTGCGCGCGTGCTCGAGCGCGTCGCGTTCCCCGACCACCACGTCTTCTCGCGTGCGGATGCCGAGCGCCTGCTCACTCTGGCCAAGGCGAAGGCGTGCGATCTCGTGACGACGGAGAAAGACTGGGCGCGGTTGGCGGGGGCTGCGGGCGCGGGCGAGCTTCTGCGCGGCGCGCGCACGCTCGGCATCGAGATGGTATTCGAGGAGCGCGATCTCAGCCGCCTCGTGTCGCTGATCGACGCGGCGACGCTCAACCAGACCTATCCGCGCACCCGGCCGCCTCAGCCCTGACGGCGCGTCCCGCAGTAGCGCTTCATGGAGACCTCGGGCGACACGTAGGCCTCCTGCAACTCCACGCTCCAATAGCGCAGATCGGGAAGCATAATCGGCTCGCCGGTGACGGCACAGCGCACGAAATCCCCCGGCGAGACCACCTGGAACTCGCCGTCGAGGAATTTCACCTTGGCCTCGCCCCGGAGGCCGAAGAACCTGTCGATCCTGTTCATCATCCCTCAGGGACTCTTTTTTGCCGCGTCGCGCGGGCTACCCGTCAATGACATTGCCAATCGCGGCGACGGCGTCAAGGCAGCGTTGCGCGGTTGTCCTTAAGAAGCAACTTCAAAAGCGCACGCCTCAGAACAGTGAGCCTTGGCCGCTGCCGCGCGGACGCCGCGTGCGTCGCACCTGCGGATCGGGCTCGGCGGCGGAAGTTGGCCCTCCGCTATCTTTGACGCCAGCGGTGCGCACGGAGCGCGTCTCGGCATCGACGCGGCCGTCACGGAACTCCAATTCGAGCGCGTCGCCCGCGTGCAGGTTTGCTGCCTCGCGCACCATGCGCCCGTCGCTATCGCGGACGAGCACGAAGCCGCGCTGCAGAACGCCTTGGTAGCTGAGCGAGGCGAGCAGCTTGCCCGAGCTTTCGAGCTGGTCGCCTGCGCGCGGCAAGCCGGTTGAGCAATGCCTGGCCGGCGCGTGCCTGCAGAGCGGTCGCTCGCTCGCCGCAAACCGCGATGCGCTGGCGGATCGGACCGGGCCGCAGCCGCGAAGCGGTGCGCACGTAGCGCGTGTGGTGCGCGCGCGTGTTGGCGAGGAGCGCGCGGGCAAGCCGCTTCTCGCACGCATCGAAGCGCTGCCGCGGCAGGGCGACGATATCTTCGAGCCGCGGGAGCCCGCGGGCGGCGGCTTTCAAGTGCGTGCGCGCCGACTGCAACGAGCGGCGTGCCGCGGAGGTGAGGCGCAAGCCGAATTTCTCCGTGCTCTCGGCGAGCTCGGCGTATTTCGGCACGGCCCACTCGGCTGCCTTGGTCGGCGTCGGCGCGCGCGCGTCGGCGACGAGGTCGATCAGCGTCCAGTCTGTCTCGTGGCCGACGGCGGAGATGACCGGGATGCGGCTTGCGGCGACCGCGCGCACGACGATCTCCTCGTTGAAGCCCCACAGGTCCTCGAGGCTGCCGCCGCCGCGCGCGACGATGAGGATGTCGGGTCGCGCGAAGCGACCGCCGGGGAGGAATGCGTTAAAGCCGGCAATCGCGGCGGCGACCTCGGCCGCGCAGGTCTCGCCCTGCACGCGCACGGGCCACACGATGACGCGCGTCGGGAAGCGCTCGCTGAATCCGTGCAGCATGTCGCGGATGACGGCGCCCGTGGGCGACGTGATGATGCCGACGAGGCGCGGCAGGTATGGGCGCGCTTTCTTGCGCGCTTCCTCGAACAGCCCTTCCGCTGCGAATTTGCGCTTCCGCTCCTCGATGAGCGCCATCAGCGCGCCGACGCCCGCGGGCTCCAGGCTCTCGATGACGATCTGGTACTTGGAGGAGCCGGGGTACGTCGTCACGCGCCCCTGCACGACGACCTCCATACCCTCCTCGGGTTTCACCTTGAGGCGCGCCCAGGTGGTCTTCCAGACCACCGCGTCGATCTTGGCCTTGTCGTCCTTGAGGCCGAAATAGCAGTGGCCGGAGGCGTGCTGGCCGCGGAAGCCCGAGATTTCCCCGCGCAGACGCACGTACCCGAAGCCCTCCTCCAACGCGCGCTTGATGGCGCCGGCGAGGTCGGAGACGGTGAACTCGGTCACGTTGGCGCCAAGCGCCGGCTGGGTTGCGGTTTGCGTCACGCTTTCTCGCCCGTTTGTTGGGGGCCGATTCGATGATACATCAGGCCGCGGCGCGGGGCGCGCGGCGCATCTGCGGAGCCAGCGTTATCCAAGAATTCCCTTAGAAAGACTGGCGATGAACGTTCTCCTCATCGGTTCCGGCGGACGCGAGCACGCGTTGGCGTGGGCCCTGCGCAAGAGCCCGCTGTTGACGAAACTCTACTGTGCACCCGGCAACGGCGGAATTGCGGAGATCGCCGAATGCGTTCCGCTCGCCGTCGCCGACCACACCGCGGTCATTCGCTTCTGTGCGGACCACGCGATCGATTTCGTCGTCGTGGGGCCGGAGGCGCCACTGGTCTCAGGGCTCGTCGATGATCTGACGACCGCCGGCATCAAGTGCTTCGGGCCCCGCCAGGCAGCGGCGCGGCTCGAAGGGTCGAAGGGGTTCACCAAGGATCTGTGCCGCGAGTTCGCCATTCCAACCGCCGCCTACGGCCGCTTCGACAACGTGGGGGCAGCCAAGGCCTACCTCAAGGGGCAGGAGCTGCCGATCGTGGTGAAGGCCGACGGCCTCGCGGCTGGCAAGGGCGTGACGATCTGCGAGACGATGGCCGAGGCTGAGGCCGCGGTCGAGGCTTGCTTCGCGGGTGCCTTCGGCATGGCCGGCGCCGAGGTCGTCATCGAGGAATTCCTGCGTGGCGAGGAGGCGAGCTTCTTCGCCCTCGTCGACGGCAAGACCGCACTCGCGCTCGCCGCCGCCCAGGACCACAAGCGCGTCGGCGACGGCGATACCGGTCCCAACACCGGCGGCATGGGCGCCTACTCGCCGGCCCCGGTGATGACGGAGGCGATGATTGCCCGCACCATGGACGAGATCATCCGTCCGACCGTCGCCGCCATGGCCGCGCGCGGCACGCCGTTCAAGGGCGTGCTGTTTGCCGGCCTCATGATCACCGACGAAGGCCCGAAGCTCATCGAGTACAACGTCCGCTTCGGCGACCCCGAGACGCAGGTGCTCATGCTGCGCCTGGAGTCGGACCTGCTGGCCGCACTGCTCGCCACCGCCGACGGAACGCTGGGATCGCTCGAGCTGCGCTGGCGCAAGGACGCAGCACTCACCGTCGTCATGGCGGCCAACGGCTATCCGGGGCCCCCGCAACTCGGCAGCGAGATCGAGGGGCTCGAAGCCGCCGCCGCGGCCGAGGGCGTGGAGATCTTCCATGCGGGCACCCGCCGCGAAGGCAGCCGCTTCTTCGCTAACGGCGGACGCGTGCTCTCCGTCACCGCACTGGGACGGACTGTCGGCGAGGCACAGGCGCGCGCCTATGCCGCGATCGCCAAGATCGACTGGCCGGGCGGCTTCTGCCGCACGGACATCGGATGGCGTGCCGTCGCCCGTGAAAAGTCGCAAGCGTGAGCCTATAGTTGCCCCAGGTCATGAAAACACAAAGTGTTCGCCGCTAGGATTGCATGGCCAGCAAACTCTCCCAACAGCGCGCCCGATGAGCAAAAAGCCGGTCTCCCTGTCTGCGCCGCCGCAGCCCCGCTCGACGACGCCCGCGCTTCCCTCGCGCTCTCCCACGATCGCGTTGGCGCTGGGCGGCGGGGGCGCGCGCGGGCTTGCGCACATTCCCATCCTCGAGGCCTTCGACGAGCTTGGCCTGAAGCCGAAGATCATGGCCGGCACGTCCATCGGTGCCGTCTTCGCGGCGGCCTACGCGTCGGGCATGACGGGCCGGCAAATCCGCGTGCACACGCAGGAGGTCTTGCGCAACCGGCTCGATCTCGTGCGTGACCTCTACGCCGCGAGGGTGCGCACGACGCGACGCATCTGGAACGTGTTTCCGTCGGGCTCCGCCTTCCTCGGTGCCGAGCGCCTGCTCGACATCATCCTGCCGCCGCGCATCGCCCGCGATTTCGCTCACCTTTCGATCCCGCTCAAGATCGTGGCTTCGGACTTCTACGCGCAGGATGCGGTCATCCTCGACCAGGGCCCGTTGCGTCAAGCCATCGCCGCGAGCATTGCACTGCCCGTCATCTTCGAGCCGGTTGTGCTGGAGGGCCGCGTGCTGATCGACGGCGGCCTCGTCAACCCGCTCCCCTTCGATCTCTTGTGCGGCGAAGCCGACCTGACGGTTGCGGTCGACGTCAGCGGCACGCCGATCCGGCGGGAAGATCGCGAGCGGCCCAAGGCCTGGGAGGCGCTGTTTGCCGCAAACTTTATTTTCGAGCGCACGATCATCAAGGAGAAGCTGCGCTCGCGCCAGCCCGACGTCTACATCGACGCGGGGACGAGCCGCTATCAGGTGCTCGACTTCCTGAAGCTCGACGAGATCCTCGCCGCCGCCGCACCGGCCAAGGAACGATTGAAGGCGCAGCTTGCGCGCGTGATGGAAGCCGAGACGCTGCCGACGCTCGAGGCGCACGAGGCGCCAAAGGAGCTTGCCGCGCCCGTGCGCCCGCCGCGCCGCGCGCTGCTCAGGCGCGGACGCGGCAAGGTCTAGCGCTTCCCTTGGAAGAAGGCTTTCAGCAGCATCGCGGAGCGCTCTTCATCGAGGCCCGCGTAGATCTCCGGCGCGTGGTGGCAAGTGGGTTGATTGAAGACGCGCGCGCCGTGCTCCACCCCGCCGCCCTTGGGGTCGGGTGCGCCGTAGTAGAGGCGGCGGATGCGAGCAAAGGAGATGGCGGCCGCGCACATGGGGCAGGGCTCGAGCGTGACATAGAGGTCGCAGCCGACAAGCCGCTCGGAGCCGAGACTGGCGGAGGCTGAGCGAATCACCAGCATCTCGGCGTGCGCGGTCGGGTCGGACAGCTCGCGCGTGCGGTTGCCGGCGGCGGCGATGATCGTGCCGTCGGATGCCGTCACGACGGCACCGATCGGCACCTCGCCACGCGCTCCCGCAGCCTGAGCCTCGGCGAGCGCGCGCTCCATGGGGGACACCTGCACAGAAGTCTGGGGCGGCATATGGTCCAACTCCTCGTGCGGTGTCATAAGGGGCCGGCCGCGACTAAACCAGATCCCAAGATCAGAAATCCCATGCCAAACGACCGCGCGCGCAAGCGCCCGCGCCCTCAAGTCCGAGCCACCCCGGCCGACCCCGCCGAGGGTGAGCCTCTGCGCATCGCCAAGGCGATGGCGCGGGCGGGGCTGTGCTCGCGCCGCGAGGCCGAGCGGTGGATCGGGGAGGGCCGCGTCAGCGTCAACGGCAAGGTCCTCAACACGCCAGCCTTCGAGGTCAGCGGCAAAGACAAGGTTCTGGTCGACGGCAAGGCGCTCCCCGTCGCGGAAACCGCGCAGCTGTGGCGCTACTACAAGCCGAAGGGGCTCGTGACCACCCACAGCGACCCGCAAGGGCGCCCGACGGTGTTCTCGTCCCTGCCGGCCGAGCTGCCGCGCGTCATCTCCGTCGGCCGTCTCGATTTCAACAGCGAGGGCTTGCTGCTCTTGACCAACAGCGGCGCGCTTGCTCGCCACCTCGAGCTGCCCTCGACGGGATGGCTGCGGCGCTATCGCGTGCGCGCGCATGGCCGTGTGTCGCAAGCCGAGCTCGACGCTCTGCGCGACGGCGTCGAGATCGAGGGAGTGCGCTACGGGCCCATCGAGGCGACGATCGACAGCGTCCAGGGCGCAAACGCGTGGCTGACCGTCGGCTTGCGCGAGGGGAAGAACCGCGAGGTGCGCCGCATCCTCGCGCACCTTCGCCTCGAGGTGAACCGCCTCATTCGCATTTCCTACGGGCCGTTTCAGCTCCTCGACCTGAAGCCGGGCGCGGTCGAGCCCGTTAAGCGGCGGGTGCTGGCCGAGCAGGTTGGCGTCAAGATCGCAACCGAGCTCGGGCTCGACGCGCCGGTCGAAGCCGAGCGTGTTCGCCGGAAGGAGCGCGCGAAGAAGGGGCGCGTGGCGCCATGAGGATCGTCGCCGGACGCTTCCGCGGCCGCGCCATAGCGGCGCCGAACGATGAGGCCGTGCGCCCGACTTCGGATCGCGTGCGCGAATCTCTGTTCAACATCCTCGAGCATGGCATCGAGGGGTTCTCGCTGTCGGGCGCGCGTGTCATCGATCTTTTCGCCGGCACCGGTGCGCTCGGGCTCGAGGCCCTGTCGCGCGGGGCCGCGTTCTGCCTCTTCATCGACGAAGCGGTGGCGGCGCGCGCGCTCATCCGCACCAACATCGAGCTTCTGCAGTTGACGGGCTTCACTCGCATCTTCCGCCGCAATGCGACCGATCTCGGGCCTGTCGGCACCCTGGCGCCGTTTGCGCTCGCCTTCCTCGATCCGCCTTACGGCAAGGGGCTTGCCGAGCGCGCGCTCGCCTCGCTTGCCGGCGGCGGATGGCTGGAGCCTGGGGCGGTTGTCGTGAGCGAAGAGCGCGCGAACGTCGAGATCGCGCTGCCGCGCGGCTTTGTGGAGATCGACCGGCGCACCTACGGCGATACGCAGATCGTGATCGCGCGCTACGAGCCGTGAGCCGAGTTCACTCCGGCTCGAGCGGCATCAGGATCCACAACAGGATGTAGAGGATGACGCCGGGGAACGCCGCCGACAGCAGCGTCAGCATGACGTAGACGACGCGCACGATGGTCGGGTCCCAGCCGAGCCACTTGGCGATGCCGCCGCACACGCCCGCGATGAGCGCGCCCTGGCGCACGCGCATCAGCGGCTTCGACATGGGGTCGTTATCGTCGAACATGGCGCGGAGCATAGGCAAGACGGCCTGCGTTGCAAGGCCATAAAATTCGGCCGCCATGCGGTCAGGGCGAAAGGCTGTTGATGTAGGCGATTATGGTATCGATGTCCTTATCGGAGAGCTCGAACTTGGGCATCTCGTCGTGCGGGCGGGCGATGCCGCGCGACAAGGGCTCGCGCAGCGCCAGCACGGGGTGCTTCTTGTAAAGGTCGCGCCAGCGCGGCGCCCGCGGGTTGGGGCTGTCGCCCGTCGGCCCGATGGCATGGCACCAGGCGCAGTTCTTCTCGGCGAGGGTCTTGCCCTGGGTGATGAGCTTGTCGCTCTCCGCAGCCAGGGCCGCCGGCTCGCCGAGCCGCTTCAAGCCGTTCTTGGCGCCGACAAGAGCCGGATCGAGCGCGAGCGCGCGGCGGAAATCGGCAGCGGCGGCCTGCTTGTCGCCGCGCGCTTCGTAGACGTAGCCACGGTTGTTGTAGGCGAGCGCGTAGATGGGATTGAGCGCGATGGCGGCGCTGTAGTCGGCGATCGCCTTATCCAGATCGCCGGTCTTGCGGTAGGCGAGCCCACGGCTATTCAAGGCGGCGGCATTCTTGGGATCGAGGCGCAGCGCGACCGAGAAATCGACCACGGCCTCTGTTGCGTCGCCCTTGACGAGCTGTGCGTAGCCGCGGGCGATGAAAAGCCGTGGTGTCGGCTCGCTGTAGCGGATGGCCTGGGTCAGGTCGGCGACGGCGCCGGAAGCATCCCCGTCGGCAAGCCGGGACTCACCGCGGCCGAAGTAGGCTGTGGCGTCGTCGCCCTTGAGGGCGAGCGCCTCTGTGAAGTCGGCGATCGCCTGCTTGTGGTTGGCCTTCTCGGAATAGGCGGCGGCGCGGATGCGATAGGCCTGCGCGCGGGCATCGGCGGCGCTGGGCTTTACGTCGATGATGGCGCTGCAGGCGCGGATGCGCGCCTCGGCCGGCTTGCCCGATGCGCAGTCGGAGGCGGGCTCCTCGCCGGAGGCCGCACTTGCGAGCAAGCAGAGGCCTGCGGCTAGCAGCCCACGGCGCAACGGATTGGTGGATCGGCCCATGTGAGGCTCCTAGCTCAATTCAGTGGACGAGCTATGGAGCTAGCGCGCGGGCGGCCGTGCCGAGTTGCGCAAGATCAATCGAAGCTGCGGTTTCAAGTGCATTACCGGCGGCCGAACAGGCGCTCGATGTCGGTGAGCTTCAGTTCGACGTAGGTCGGCCGCCCGTGGTTGCACTGGCCGGAGTAGGGCGTCGCCTCCATGTCGCGCAGGAGCGCGTTCATTTCCTCCGGCGTCAGACGGCGCCCGGCGCGCACGCTGCCGTGGCAGGCAAGCGTCGCGCACACGGCCTCGAGCCGCTCCTTGAGCGCGAGCCCCTGCCCTTCGCCGGCAATGTCGGCGGCGAGATCGCGGACGAGGCCCTGCACGTCGGTCTCGCCCAGAAGCGCCGGCACCTCGCGCACGGCGACCGCGCCCGCTCCGAACGGCTCGAGCACGAGCCCCAGCTCGGCCAGCTCTTCTGCACGCTCAGCGAGCGCCGAGGCCTCCTCCGGCGCGAGATCGACGACGACAGGGATCAAGAGGCCCTGGCGGGCAACGCCGCCTTGGGCGAGCATCGCCTTCATGCGCTCGTAGACCAGGCGCTCGTGCGCGGCGTGCTGGTCAACGATGACGACGGAGTCGCGCGTCTGCGCCAGGATATAGGTCTCGTGCAGTTGCGCGCGGGCGGCGCCGAGCGGCCGGTCGAGCATGGCCTCGGGGATCGGCGCGGCGTCGGCGCGCGCGTCGGCGCTCGGTGCGGCAAACGCCTCGAAAGGCGCCTGCATCGCTTCGGCGAGCGCGAACGATGAGGAGGACCGCGGAGCAGAATAGCCGCCTCGCGGCCGCTCGAAGGGCACGATGTTGGGCCTCATCTCGCCGAGCGTCGCCGCGCCCCCGCCGACCGAGGCGCGGTGGCCGGCTGCGTGCAGCGCGGCCGCGAGCGCGTTGACGATGAGCGAGCGCACGAGGGCCGCATCGCGGAAGCGCACCTCGGCCTTGGCAGGGTGCACGTTGACGTCGACCTCGTGCGGCGGCAGCGCAACGAACAGGGCAAGCAGCGGGTGACGCCCGCGCGGAATGAGGTCGCCGTAAGCCGCGCGCACGGCCCCGATCAGGAGCTTGTCCTTCACCGGGCGGCCGTTGACGAAGAGATACTGCTGGGCGGCATCGGGGCGGTGCAGAGTCGGCAGCCCGGCAAAGCCCGAGACGCTCACGGCCTCGCGCGTGCCGGAGACCGCAAGCGCGTCGCCCATGAACTCGCGGCCCATGATGCGACCGAGCCGCTGCAGCAGCCCTTGAGCTCCGTCAGCCTCGTGCGGGAGCTGCAATCCGGTGCGCTCCCCCGTCGTTAGCGTGAAGCCGACGCGCGGATGCGCCATGGCAAGGCGCTTCACGACCTCGGTGACGGCCTGGTTCTCGGCGCGCTCGGATTTGAGGAACTTGAGCCGTGCGGGCACGCTCGAGAACAGGTCGCGCACCTCGATGATTGTGCCGGCGTTGCCGGCGGCGGGCCGCGTGCCCTCCTTGGCGCCGCGATCGACGGTGACGGAGAAGGCATCCTGCGCCCCTTGCGTCCGCGAGCGCAGCGTCAGCTTGGCGATGGATCCGATGGACGGCAGCGCCTCGCCGCGGAAGCCGAGCGTGCGGATGGCGAACAGGTCCTCCTCGGCGAGCTTGGAGGTGGCGTGGCGTTCGACCGACAGCGCCAGGTCGTCGGGGCCCATGCCGCAGCCGTTGTCGGTGACGCGGATGAGGGAGAGGCCGCCCGAGGCGGTGACGACCTCGATCTCGGTTGCGCCGGCGTCGAGCGCATTCTCGACGAGCTCCTTCACGACGCTTGCCGGGCGCTCGATGACCTCGCCCGCCGCGATGCGGTTGATCGTCTCCGGCGATAGCTGGCGTATGGCCATGGCCCCTCCTGTCCTGTGGGAGAGATTTAGCTGATGCCGCGATTCGCACCGAGTTCGGGGCTGCCACGGGGCGTGCGCAGGATGTTGACATCCGAATTTCTCCGGAGTATTTAACCGATGAGTTATTTAACCATATGGCTAATTAAGACATGACCCACGATCCGCTAAGCACCAAGTTCGCAGCCCTAGCCGACCCCACGCGGCGGGCGATCCTCGCTCGCCTTGCGCTTGGCGAGACGTCCGTGTCGGAGCTGGCAAAGCCCTTCGCCATGAGCCTGCCAGCCGTCTCCAAGCACCTGAAGGTGCTGGAGCATGCAGGCCTGATCGGGCGCAGTCGGGAGGCCCAGTGGCGTCCGTGCCGGATCGAACCCGAGGCACTGAAGGAGGTCGACGGGTGGCTCGAGCAATACCGCCGCCTCTGGGAGGAGCGCTTCGAGCGGCTCGATGCCTACCTCAAGACGCTGCAGGCAAAGGAGAAGAAGCCCCGCGCGGCTCCTAAGCGGCGCAAGCCCCCGCGCTGACAGAACGACGTCAACATAGTTGAGCCGATCCCTACCCGAGTGATGCAAGCGAAGGAGCAGTTCCGTGGCCGACACATTCCGTCTCGATCTGACGCAGGATCCGAAAGTGATCTCCGGCAGCCGCCTGTTCGATGCGCCGCGCAGCCTGGTGTTCGAGGCCTGGACCGATCCAAAGCACCTCGCGCATTGGTGGGGCCCGAACGGCTTCACGCTCACCACGCAAAGCTTCGATTTCCGCGCCGGCGGCGTCTGGCGCTTCGTCATGCACGGCCCCGACGGGCGCGACTATGAGAACCGCATCACCTTCGACGAGATCGTGCGCCCCGACCGCATCGCGTACCACCATGGCGGCGGCGACGACGTGGAGCCTGTGCAGTTCCGCACGCTCGTCACCTTCGAGGACGTGCGCGGCAAAACCCGGCTGACGATGCGCGCCACCTTCCCGTCGGCGGAGGAGCGCGACCGCGTCATCCGCGAGTACGGTGCCGATAAGGGCCTGGTGCAGACGCTCGCGCGCCTCGCCGACTTCCTGGCGCAGACGGACGAGTTCGTCGTCGAGCGCGTCTTCGAGGCCCCGCGCAAGCTCGTGTGGCAGGCGTGGACGGAGCCCGAACAGCTCGCGCAGTGGTGGGGGCCCAAGGGCGCCGCCATCCGCGTCGCCAAGCACGAGCTGCGCCCCGGCGGCATGTTCCACTATGCGATGCAGTTTCAGCCGGGCCGCGACATCTGGGGACGGTTCATCTACCGCGAGATCGCCGCGCCCGAGCGGCTCGTGTTCATCAGCTCCTTCTCCGATGCCGACGGCGGGATCACGCGACCGCCCTTCCCTCAGCTCGGCGACGACTGGCCGCTCGAAGTCTTGAACACGCTCACACTGGCCGAGCAGGGCGGAAAGACTACGCTCACCCTTCGCGCGAGCCCCTTCAACGCCACCGAGGCCGGGCGCAAGGCGTATGCCAGCATGTTCGGCTCCATGCAGCAGGGATATGCCGGAACGTTCGACAAGCTGGCCGAACACCTAGGGGGATCGAAAGGCGCGCTGTAGCGGGTGAGCCACAGCGCCGATGAATTGGTCCGGCCCGGCCGCCGGACCGGTCCCCGCCACAACGTTGACCTACCTATGCTAAATTGAGTTTTGAATCGGCGCCGTCGCGGTCGAACCTCACGCCGTAAGCTCGGCGTAAGGTTCCGGCAGCAATGGCCCGCTAAACGTGACGTCGGTGGGCAGGGGGTGATGTGAGCTTGCGGGTTCTCATCGTTGTGCTGGTCGCGGCCGCGGTCCTCCTGGACCCGGTGCTGCCCGCGTGCGCCGGCGGCCTCGTGCAGGAACTGAAGATCGGCGTCCTCGACCACGATGTGCCGAACCTGTGGAGCGGCTTCCGCGCCGAGCCCGATTCGGCCGACATCAACATCGAAGCGATCTTCTCGCCCTCGGTCGCGTTCCTCGGCGGCACCATCTCACCGGCGCTCGGCGGCTCGATCAGCACCATCGGCGCCACCAGCGACGTCTATCTCGACGCCCGCTGGCAGATGGAGACGGGTTGCGGCATTTTCCTCGGCCTCGGCCTCGGCGGGGCTGTTCACAACGGGCAGTTGCAACTCGAGGATTGGGACCGCAAGGCGCTGGGCTCGCGCGTGCTGTTCCATATTCCGGTCGAGATCGGCTACCGGCTGGACGAGCACAACAGCCTGTCGGCCTACTTCGAGCACATGTCCAACGCCTACACTGTCGACCCCAACGAGGGGATGGACCGCCTCGGCGTCCGGTACGGTTACCGCTTCTGATTTAATTGAAGAATTTTTGCTGCCAGCCGTATCCGCCCGATCAGCCGTTCCTCCCCAGCCCATCGCCGCCGCCTGAGGCGGGTGTAACTTCCGCCTGCGCGTGAGCGTATCAGCGCAAGAGCAGGAATTGTCATGGAGCAGGCTATGCAGGGCCAAGGCCTTATCAAGTTCGCGGTTGTGATCGTGGGCGCGCTGCTGCTGGCCGTTGCGCCCGCCGGTGCGTTCCAGACCAAGCCCTTCGATGCGGCTAGCTTCAAAGCCGCGCAAAGTGCCGGCGAGCCGCTGCTCGTCGACGTGTTCGCGCCCTGGTGCCCAACGTGCAAGGCACAACAGCAGGTGCTCGACCAGCTGAAGGACAAGCCCGAGTTCGCCAAGCTCACCATCTTCAAGGTCGATTTCGACAACCAGCCCGACGTCGTGCGCGATTTCGGTGCGCGCTCGCAGAGCACGCTCATCGCCTACAAGGGCGCGACCGAGACCGGCCGCTCGGCCGGTGACACCAATCCGGCGTCGATCGAGACGTTGCTCGGCTCAACCCTCAAGTAGGCGGAGACAAGCATGACCGCCGGGGCCATTGCGTTCGCGTTCCTGGCGGGGCTTCTCTCCACGCTATCGCCGTGCGTGCTGCCGCTGTTGCCGGCGATCCTCGGCACGGCGGTGGGCGAGCACCGCGCGGGCCCGGCCGCGCTCGCCGCTGGGCTAGCGCTGTCGTTCGTCGCGATCGGGATGTTCATCGCCACCATCGGCTACGGCATCGGTCTTGACGCCGGCTTTTTCCGCCTCATCGCGGCGATGCTGCTGATCGCCATCGGTGCGATCCTGCTGGTGCCGGCGCTGCAGACGCAATTCGCGGCGGCAGCAGCGCCCGTGGCCGCCTGGAGCGAGAACAAGTTCGGCGGCATCGAGACCGTGGGCCTCAAGGGGCAGTTTGCCCTCGGCCTCTTGTTGGGTGCCGTTTGGAGCCCCTGCGTCGGACCGACGCTCGGCGCGGCCTCGGTGCTCGCCGCGCAGGGAAAGGATCTAGGCCAGGTCGCGCTGGTGATGCTGGTGTTCGGCGTCGGCGCGGCGCTGCCGCTCCTCCTCATCGGCACACTCTCGCGCGCGGCCATGCTGCGGTGGCGCAATCGATTGATGGAGGCGGGCAAGGGCGGCAAGATGCTGCTGGGCGGGCTGCTCGTCGCTGTCGGCCTGTTCATCGTCACGGGGCTCGACAAGCGGCTCGAAACGCTCATCGTCGAGGCGTCGCCCGCGTGGCTGACCGAGCTGACGACGCGGTTCTAGGAGGCTTCGATGCATTCGACCGCGATTGCGCCTCGTACCGAGCTCGTCTTTCGGCATGCGCTCGTCGTGCGTATCACGCACTGGGTCAACGCGCTGTGCCTGCTGGTCCTGCTCATGAGCGGTCTGCAGATCTTCAACGCGCACGCGACGCTCTACTGGGGCAGCAAGTCCGAGCCCGACCGGGCCATCCTGTCCATGCGCGCGGTGCAGCGCGATGACGGAAGCTACGCCGGGATAACGACGATCGGCTCGCACACGTTCGACACGACCGGCGTGCTCGGGCTCTCGGGCTCGGGCGAGAACCTGGAAAGCCGCGGCTTCCCGGCCTGGATCACGTTGCCGTCCTATCGCGATCTGGCGACCGGGCGGCGCTGGCACTTCGCCTTCGCGTGGCTGTTTGTGCTGAACGGGCTCGCCTACCTGATCTACACGATCGCCAGCGGCCACGCGCGCCGCGACCTCGCGCCGACGCGAGGGGAGCTCGAGCACATCGGCACGTCGATCTCCGAGCACATCCGCTTCCACTTCCCCAAGGGTGAGGAGGCAAAGCACTACAACGTGCTACAGAAGCTTGCCTATCTGGGCGTCATCTTCGGGCTGTTGCCGCTCGCGATCCTCTCCGGTCTCACCATGTCGCCGGCGCTCGACGCCGTCTTTCCGTTCCTGCTCGACCTGTTCGGCGGTCGCCAATCGGCGCGCACCGTGCACTTCCTGTGCGCTTCGGGCATCGTGCTGTTCGTGCTGGTGCACGTCTTCATGGTGCTCGTCTCGGGCGTGTGGAACAACCTGCGCTCGATGATCACCGGCCGCTACGCGATCGAAACATCGGAGGGCGGCCATGGGTGACCGCAGGCTCACCCGCCGCGGGTTCCTGACGCGCAGCGCCGCGGTCGGCGGGGCGGTGCTGCTCGGGGGCTGCGACGACGCGCTGTCGCGCTCGCCGTCGTTCCGCGAGCTGCTGACGCGTGCGGAGGGCGCGACGCAAGGGGTGCAGCGGCTGATCCTCTCCAACCGGGCACTCGCACGGGAGTACAGCGAGGCGGACCTCTCGGCGCACTTCAAGGCCAACGGCTCGACCCAGGTCGACGACCCCGGATACCGCAGCCTGGCTCAAGCCGGCTTCTCCGACTGGAAGCTCAAGATCGGCGGCCTCGTCGACCGCCCGACCGAGCTCAGCCTCGCCGAGCTGCGCAAGCTTCCCTCGCGCACGCAGATCACGCGCCACGACTGCGTCGAGGGTTGGAGCGCGATCGGCAAGTGGAGCGGCGCGCAGCTTGCACCGCTGTTGCAGAGCGTGGGTCTCAAGCCCGACGCCCGCTATCTCGTCCTCCATTGCGCCGATACGCTCGGCCGCGATGGAAAATATTACGAGAGCATCGACCTCATCGACGCCTTCCACCCGCAGACGATCCTCGCCTACGACATGAACGGCGCGCCCCTCACCGAGCCGCACGGCGCGCCGTTGCGGCTGCGCGTGGAGCGCCAGCTCGGCTACAAGCATGCGAAATACGTGATGGGGATCGAGGCCGTGTCGAGCTTCGCGAAGATGCGGGGCGGGCGCGGCGGCTTCTGGGAGGACCTCGGCTACGAGTGGTACGCCGGGATCTGAGCGCCAGGATGTGGCGCGAGGATCTGAGCTGAGGCTCAGTCCTTCTCGTCGAGCTTCAGACACACCGAATTAATGCAGTAGCGCTTGCCGCTCTCGGTCGGACCGTCGTCGAAGACATGGCCGAGGTGCGAGCCGCAGCGCGCGCACGTGATCTCGGTGCGCACCATGCCGTGCGAGGTGTCGGTGTGGGTTTCGACGGCGCCGGGCAGCGCCTCGTCGAACGAGGGCCACCCCGTGCCGGAGTCGAACTTGGCGTCGGAGGAGAACAGCTTGTTGCCGCAAGCGGCGCAGGTGAACGTGCCGTCGGCCTCGGCGTGCAGGTACTCGCCCGTGAAGGGGGGCTCCGTGCCCTTTTCGCGCAGCACGCGATACTGCTCCGGCGTCAACTGCTTGCGCCAGCCATCCTCGCTATTGGGCATCGGCTTGTCGGCCATGGCCACCTCACTAGCACGCCGCAATGCTCGTGCGCTCTTCGACGAGAACGAGACTTAGCCCTTCTTGGCCGTAGCCGTCGCCGCTGCCCCGAGCGTCGGCTTGCCGACGATGGTGACGATCAGGTTCTGAGTATCGAGCAGGCTCTTGGCCACGCGCTTCATGTCGTCGAGGGTGACGGCAGCGATCATGGCGTTGCGGTTCTCGACGTACTCGGGTCCGAAGCCGTCCATCTTGAGGCCCAAGAGCTGCGTCGCGATCTTGGAATTGGTGTCGAAGCGCAGCGGATAGGAGCCAATGAGATAGTTCTTGGCGTTGTCGAGGTCTTCTTGGCTCGGGCCGTTGTCGGCCATCTTCTTCAGCTCATCGCGGATCACGTCGAGCGACTGGCCCATGGCGTCGTTGCGGGTGGCGACGCCGCCCGAGAAGATCGAGGCGTGCTGATAGGGATAGACGTAGGTGTAGACGGAGTAGGCGAGGCCGCGCTTCTCGCGCACCTCCTCCATCAGCTTGGAGGCGAAGCCGCCGCCGCCGAGGATCTGGTTCAAGACGAAGGCCGGGATGAACTCGGGGTCGCGGCGCGGCATGGCGCCGAGCCCGAACACCGCGACCGACTGCGGCACGTTCATCTCGATGACTTCCTGCTTGCCGCCGATGACGGGCGCGGTCTTGGAGACCGGCGCCAGCTCAGCCTTGGCCGGCAGGTCGCCGAACACCTCGTCGAGGAGCTTGCCGAGCTGCGTAGCGTCGATGTCGCCCACGGCGACGACCTTCAGCGTGTCCTTGGCGAAGATGCGCTTACGGTAGCCCTCTAGATCGTCGTGGGTGATGGTGCCGACGGTCTTTTCGGTGCCATTGGCGGGACGCGCGTAGGGGTGCCCCTTGAAGGCCAGCGCATACCATTCGTTCTGGGCGACTTTGTCAGGGTCGCGGGCAGCGTAGACGAGGCCGGCAATGAGCTGCTGGCGGATGCGCTCAATCGAGTCGGCCTCGAAGTGCGGCTTGTTGAGCGCGAGCTTGAGGAGCTTGGCAGCGTCGTCGCGGTTTGCCGTCAGTGTCTCGAAGTTGCCGTAGAAGGCGTCCTTGGCCTCCTCGTAGCTCATGCGCATGGAGATATCCTCCATGCGCTCCTGGAACTCGCGTGAGGAAAGATCGCCGGCGCCCTCGTCCAGCATGGCGGTGACGAAATTGGCGAGGCCTTCCTTGCCGACCGGGTCCTGCGAGCTGCCGCCGTCGAAGGCGAAGCGCATGGCCATCATCGGCACCGAGTGCTCCTCGACGAGCCAGGCCTCGATGCCGCCGGGGCTCTTGATGGTCTGAATTTTCATGGCGTTTGCGGGCGTGCTCGATGTGGCAAAGAGGGCGACGACAGCGGCTAACGGTGCCCAAGTGGCCCGGCCGAGCTTGGCGCGCAAGAGGTTTTCAAGGACCATGGGGAGCTTTCGCTTATCGGGTTTCACGAAGCGACTGGGCAACCGGCTGCTCGACGGGTGTTCCCGCGCCTTCCGCCTCCTCGGGCTCGAGCCAGCCCGTGACCGAGCCGCGCAGGTCGAGATAGGTCTCGGCGGCGCGCTTGACGTCGTCCGGCGTGACGCTGGCGATCGCCTGCGGCCACTTCTCTATGTCGGCCACGGAGCGGCCGACGGCGACGCCCCAGCCGTAGCGGCGGGCGAGGCTGGCCTGGTTGTCGCTCTCGTAGATGTAATCGGCGAGCAGCGATTTCTTGGCGCGCGCCAGCTCGATCTCGGTGACGCCGTGGGCGCGAATGTCGTCCAGCACGCCATCGACGGACGCCTCGATCTTGTCGAGGCCGTTGCTGCCGGCTGCGACCGCGTAGAGTGACACCGCGCCGCCGTCTAGGCCCCAGCCCGAATAGTCGCCGCCCGTCGTGGCAGAAATCTTGTCCTCGACCACGAGCTTGCGATAGAGGCGGCTGGTGGAGCCGTCGGCGAGGATCTTCATCAGCAGGTCGAGCGCTTCGGCTTCGCCCGGCTTGGCGGTCGAGTAGCTGGGGGCGACGTAGTAGCGGTGGAACGAAGCGTTGCCGGCGCGCGGGTCCTTGAGCTCGAGGCGCCGCGACGCGATGTGCGGCGGCTCCTCGGGGCGCTTGCGGACGCCGACCTCCGGGTTGGCGGGGACCTTGCCGTAGGTTTCCTCGGCAAGCCGCTTCACCTCCTCGGGCGTGACGTCGCCGGCGACAACGAGGATCGCGTTGTTGGGCGCGTAGTAGCGCTTGTAGAAGCGCAACGCGTCCTCGCGCGAGAGCTTCGCCATCTCGTGCTCCCAGCCGATCACGGGGATGCCGTAGGGATGCGAGAGATAGAGCGTGGCGTTCATCTGCTCGTCGAGCAGGGCCGTCGGGTTGTTGTCGATGCGCGAGCGGCGCTCCTCCAGGATCACCTGGCGCTCGGTCGCGACCTCTTCGGGGGTGAGGCGCAGGTGCTCCATGCGGTCGGCCTCCATCTCCATCACGGTGCCGAGCCGCTCCTTGGAGATGCGCTGGTGGTAGGAGGTGACGTCCTGGCCGGTGAAGGCGTTGTCCTGGCCGCCGAGCCTCGAGATGATCTTGGAGAACTCGCCGACCGCGATCTTGTCGGTCGACTTGAACATCAGATGCTCGAGAAAGTGGGCGATGCCCGATACGCCCTTGGGCTCGTCGGCGGCGCCGACCTTGTACCAGACCATGTGGGTCACGACCGGGGCCCGGTGGTCGGGTATGACGACCACGTCCATGCCGTTGGAGAGGGTGAACTCGGTCGCGCGGGGTTCTGCGCGGGCATAGGAGACGGGAAGTGCGGATGCGAGCATCATGATTGCCATGGATAAGGTTGGAAGACGGCGGAGGCCGAGCGTATGCATTCGATCAAACCTCGATTCAAGTTGGCCCGTGGGAATCCCCGCCGCAGTCTTGCACCGACCGTGCCGCCAACTGCCCCGAAACCTCGAGGATAGTTATTGACGGGGAGGCGCAGCCGAGGACCGGCCCGCGAAACCGCATTGGGCCACTCTCGGCAGTCCGCCTGCCTTGTCAAATGACAAGGCGTTCATCTGTAACAATACCGCAGGGGTGACTTAACGGGCCAATCGGGCCGGTTAGACGACCCGTGCATACCCGGTGCATACATACGCGCATCATTGGCCGTATCCACGGCCGAGGGGGCGCTGAGCGCTGCCCGCAGCGCATGCTTGAATGCTGGGCCAGCATCGCCATATCTACTCGCAAAGGCTCAGCGCCCGACCGGGGCTGGGTGGGCAGACGCCGCCTCTTGAGGATCTGCCGTACGATTGAAGGTCGCTTGTGGAAAGGGCTTTCGCATGTCGCGCTTGTCGCTGCTTTCGAATCCGTTGCTTCTGGGGTTCGACGAGATTGAACGCCTGATCGACCGCGCGACCAAGGGCGGCGGCGACGGCTATCCCCCCTACAACGTCGAGCGGATCAAGGCTCAGAACGGCACCGGCGAAGTGCTGCGCATTACGCTCGCGGTCGCCGGCTTTACGCGCGATCAGCTCGAGGTCACGCTGGAGGACAGCCAGCTGACCGTGCGCGGCAAGCAGCAGGAGGACAAGGCGCGGGAGTTCCTCTACCGTGGCATTGCCGCCCGCCAGTTCAGCCGCACATTCGTGCTTGCCGATGGAATCGAGGTAAAGTCCGCGGATCTTGCCAACGGGCTCCTCGCAATCGATCTGCAGCGTCACGAGCCCGAGCGCTCCGTACGCATGATCGAGATCGGCGACAGAAAACCGCACGCGTGAGCGTTGCTTTAGAGAGGCTGCCGAACGGTACGGCGCCCCGGCGTGTTACGCTCCCGCCGCCAGAGATTACCGGGCTCGGCCTGAAGAAGGAGTTGCGTCATGACTGAAAGTGACAAAGCAACACATCGCCGGAAGCTCATCACCGAGAGCGAGCTCGCGACCTTGGGCGGCGGCGCCGTCGCTTACATCAAGATGCTGACCTCGGACGAGGCGAGCCGCATGTTCCCCGCCGTCGAGGGGCTGCCGCAGGGCATCAACCTATTCTCGCTGCATGCCGCGGACGGCACCCCGCTCGCGTTGACCGACACCAAGCAGGCGGCGATCGGCCATGCCATCGACGACGACCTGGAGATCGCCAGCGTTCACTGAGCGGGCTGCGCAACTCGACCTGCAAAGCATGAGGGCTCCGGCAATGTCCGGAGCCTTTTGCTTTTGGGCCGCTAAGCCGCGCCGTGGCTCAAGTGCGATAGTGGGCGAACTGGCCGCGCGGGCGAAATCGCTCGAGGTACGTCGGCACGATGGCCGCCACGCCATGGGGTGCGGTGATGCCGAGGTTCGCGAGCGTCCGGTGCTCGGCCTTCGCCGCATCGCTGACGACGCTCGGCTTCTGCAGGAGCAGCACCTGGTCGTAGGTGAGGGGCCGCAGGCTGTTGGGCAACGGCGAGGTCAGCAGCGCCTGCAGCTTGGCGAGCCAGAACGGCATGCGTGCAAAGCCGCGGTCGCGGTCGGTCCACTCCCGCACGAGATTGAGGATCTCGCGGAAGGTCAGCACCTCGGGGCCGCCGATCTCGTAGATCGTTCCCGGCTTGCCCTTGCCCGCCAGGCAGGCAGCGACGGCAGCTCCGACGTCGCCGACGAACACGGGCTGAAACTTCGTCTTGCCGCCGCCGATGAGCGGCAGCATCGGCGAGATGCGCGCCATGGCCGCGAAGCGATTGAAGAACTCATCCTCCGGCCCGAACACGACCGAAGGCCGCAGAATGATCGCGTCGGGGAACTCCGCCAGCACGGCGGCCTCGCCCTCGCCCTTGGAGCGTGCGTAGCGGGACCGCGCCTTGGGATCGGCGCCGAGCGCCGAGATATGCACGAGGCGCTCGACGCCGTGCTCGCGCGCCGCCTTGGCGATCGCGCGCGCGCCCTCGACGTGGATGGCGCGGAAGCTCTGGCGACCGCTGCTCGTCAGCACGCCGACCGCATTGACGACGGCGCGTGCGCCATCGAGCGCGCGGGCGATCGATTGCGGATAGCGGATGTTCGCCTGCACCGGGGCGACCTGGCCGACGCGGCCGGCCGGCTGCAGGAAGCCGGCGAGATCAGGACGGCGCTCGGCCGCGCGTATGCGCCAGCCCTCCTTGGCGAGCGCCGCGACGGCGTAGCGGCCAATGAAGCCCGAGCCTCCGAAAACGGTTGCCAAACCCTGGTCGTCGAGACGATCCGCCATCGCCAGCCCCTTGTGCCGCCAACCCTGCTCGAGGTCGCAAGGAATACACGACTGCAGGGGCCCAGGGGAAGCGTGGCGGCGCCGGTGGCGGAGTAATTGACAAGGGCGCCGGTCACCACTAACTCATCGCCTTCGTGCCCAGATGGCGGAATTGGTAGACGCACTAGTTTCAGGTACTAGCGCCGCGAGGCGTGGAGGTTCGAGTCCTCTTCTGGGCACCACTCGCGCGAAGGTTCGAAGCTCCGGGGCGTCGCCCCGTCAGGGGCACGCCTTCAGGGCATGCGCCTTCACCAGCTCCTCGGTCTCGGTCTTGTAGAAGGCGTCGCGCGCCTCGGGCGTCGAGAGCTTGTCGAGGTCGTCGGCCATCCGCCGGCACGCGTCGCAATCGCCGCTCAAGCGCGCCGTATAGTTGCGCGCCTCGCTGCGTACCGTCGTATCGATGTAATCGCCCTTCTCGTTGCCGAGCGGCAAGCCCGACTGCGCCTTCCAGAAGTCCTTGAGCATCCCGGACGAGTCATATTGCTGCACGGCCCGGGGATGGCGGTCGGGGCCCAGGCAGGCGGCGCATCTCTGCACCGCGGCGCCCGTCGCCATGATCGAGACCATGCGCCCAACCTCGCCGATCTCGACCGCCGACAGACATTGATCGGCCGCAGCGGTTTGCCCGGCGGTTGCTAAGGCTGCGAGGCAGGCGCATGCGATGGCGATCGATCTCAAGGGCTCAACTCTCCTGTGCAGCCGCGGATGTGCGGCCAGTCCAGCGCGCTAAAGCACGCCGAGCCCACGCCTTGGAAGGGATGAGTTCCCGAGCGTGGCTTTAGGATTTCCCGATCGAACGAAGGGCGCGCCTCTCAGGCAGGAACTCCTGCCGCCGCGGCCTTAGTCTCGCGCCAGCGCACCACGAACGACATTGGCATCGCGATCGACCAACGCACGCCCTCCGGCGGGAACTCGTAGTCGACGGTCGCGCTCAGCGCCTGCGCCGCTACCCGCTCGATGACGACACGCCCGAAGCCCTTGATCCTCGGCGGCATCACCGGCGGACCGTCCGCGCTCGGCCCAGGTGAGGCGCAGCCGCGATGTATCTCCGCTGGCTGGCTCCGCGCCGTTCTCGGTGCTGCCGGGCTCGATTGCCCACGTAATGCGGACCTGCCCGGCAGATGTCGAGAGGGCGCCGTACTTCGCCGCGTTGGTCGCGAGCTCGTGTAGCGCCAAGCCCAGGTTCTGCGCCGCGGTCGCGTTGACGACGACCTTCGGCCCCTCGCACACGAGCGCATCGGACGTGCCGATGAACGGCTGTAGCACCGCGCGGATGAGCTCCTCCAGCGAGGCCCCCGCCCAGTCCTCCGCCACCAGGAGATCGTGCGAAGCCGAGAGGCTCTGCAGCCGCTGGATCAATTCCGATTGCAGCACGGCGACGTCGTTGCTCGAGCGCGCCGTCTGGCGCACCATGGCGATGATGACCGCGAGCAGGTTCTTCGTGCGGTGCGACAGCTCCCGCATGACGACGCGCAGGTGCTTCTCGACGCGCTTGCGCTCGGTCACGTCGCGCAACACCGCCGAGTAGCCGATGACGTGCCCGTCCGCGTGCCGCATCGGCGCGGCGTTGATGGAGACGTTGACGAACGTGCCGTCCTTGCGCCGGCGCACGGTATCGCGCTGCAGATGCTCCCCGTGACGCAGGTGCTCGTATTTCTCCTTGAACTCGCGGTCGGCGTCGTCTGCGAAGAGCACCCGCTCCGATTTGCCGACGATCTCGTCTGCCGTATACCCGAATATCTGCTCGGCCCCCGGGTTCCACGACAGGACGATGCCCTCGTCGGAAAGCGAGATGATGGCATCCGCCGAGGTCGCGACGATGGTCGCGAGTTGCGCGTTGCGCTCGGCTTCCTCGAGGTGCTCGGTGATGTCCGTATTGGTGCCGAACCAGCGCACAACCTTGCCGGTCTCGTCGCGTATCGGCATTGCCCGCGACAGGAACCAGCGATAGCGGCCGTCGTGTCCGCGCAAGGGAAACGTATCTTCCCAGACTTCGCCGCTCGCGATATGGCGCGACAACTTTTCGACGACGCGATCGACGTAATCGGGATGATGCAGCTTGTGCCAGCCGTCACCCCGAACGTCCTCGAGCGTGGTCCCGGTGTAGTCGAACCAGCGCTTGTTGTACCAGAAGATGGCGCCGGTCTCGTCGGCCATCCAGGCAAGCTGCGCCATGTTGTCGGCGAGCGTGCGAAAGCGCGCCTCGCTCTCGCGCTGGGCGCGCGCCGCGTAAACCCATTGCGTCGTCTCGATCACGATGGCGAGCACGCCGACGGGGTTGCCGCTCTCGTCCCGCACGGCGCTGTAGTCGAGGTTGAGCCAGACGTCCTCTGGCGCTCCGCGCCGGTTGAGCTGCAGGTGCTTGTCCTTGTAGGAGAGCGTGCCGCCGCCGAGCACGACCTCCATTACGTGGCGGTTGAAATCGGCGACCTCGGGCCAGCCCTCCAGCACGGGCGATCCCAGGAGCTTGGGATGGCGGCTGCCGGCGAACTCCGCATAGGCGTCGTTGTAGATCATGATGCCGTCCGCTCCCCATAGCAGCACCATGGGCACGGGCGAGGCGGTGACGATGTCGACGGTCGTCTTGAGGCTCTGCGGCCACGAGCCGATTGGGCCGATGCTGGTAGAAGACCAGTCGAAGGCCGCGATGAGCGTTTTCATTTCGTTGAGCGGCATTGGTGTGGAGACGCCAGAGTCGTCTTCGGCCTTTCGCGGCATATTAGAAGCGCTGACGACGACAGGATGCATCATTTGTTGTTCTTTGCGGTGCCGGCGTGGGCCGGGGGTGATACCGGTTCAGGCGGCTCGTTGTGAAACACCCGGCGATACTGGAACGATGCAGAGCGCCTGACGTTCCCCCGCGTCTTCGGCAATGAGGCGGGCGGTGAGCTGTTCTGGGTCGCCATCATCCTGGTCGTGCATATCGTTCATCGGCGGCCTGTTGAGACGCGGCTGAGCATAAGAAAACGCCTTTTTATTCAAATACATAGCGAAAGCACCGGCCTAACCTGCAGGCATTATTTGCATGCGCAGGGAACTTTAGCTTGCCCACCGCGTTGACTCACGGTCGTTTAGTTGGCGCCGCGCGCCGACGCGCAAGAGAGGGGAGACCATGTCGATCTCAGAGCTGATCGCGCCGCAATTGCCTTACCTCAGGCGGTTTGCGCGTGTGCTGTCCGGCAGCCAGGCGAGCGGCGACGCGTACGTCGTGGCGATGCTCGAGGCAATCGCGGCAGAGCCAAAGATGTTTCCCGCCGAGATTGAGCCGCGGGTTGCCACCTACCGCACCTTCCTCAAGGTCTGGAACTCGGTTCGCCTGAACCACCAGACGGTCGACGCGGCGACCTCCGAGCGCCTCGCCGCTGCCGACCGCAAGCTCGAGGCGATCACGCCGCGGGCCCGGCAGGCATTCCTGCTCATGGCGGTCGAGGAATTCTCCACCGCCGATACCGCGGAGGTCCTCGAGACGGACGAGGCGGGCGTCAAAGCCCTCGTCGACCAGGCGGCGTCCGAGATCGCCGAGCAGGTCGCGACCAACGTTCTCATCATCGAGGACGAGCCGATGATCGCCATCGATCTCGCCGATCTCGTCACCGGCCTCGGCCACGACGTCTGCGAGACGGCCCGCACGGCCAAGGAGGCGGTGGCCATCTTCCGCAAGCACCGGCCGGGCCTCGTCCTCGCCGACATCCAGCTCGCCGACGGCAGCTCGGGGCTCGATGCGGTCAACGAGATCCTCGAATCCTTCGACGTTCCGGTGATTTTCATCACCGCTTATCCGGAGCGCCTGCTGACGGGCGCGCGACCGGAGCCGACCTTCCTCGTCAACAAGCCGTTCCGCACGGAGACGGTGCAGGCCGTGATCAGCCAGGCCCTGTTCTTCGACTACAAGGCCCGGCGCGCCGAAGCTCGCGCCACCGCGTAAGTCGCGCTCACACAAAGCGGCCGGCGAGCCTCGATGGGGCTCGCCGGCCGCTTTGTGCTTTCGGCTCGCTCAGGACAGAACTCAATTCAGAATTAGCTCAGGACGAGGATGTCACGCGCGAGCGCGTGGGCGGCCGCGCGCGCGCTTTGTCATCGGTCGCGGTGGTATCACCCCCCGGCGGCGGAGCCGCCAGCAGCTCGCTGACCTTGGCGCGCGCACGGTTGACCCGGCTTTTGACGGTGCCGACCGCGCACCCCGAAATGGTGGCGGCGTCCTCGTAGGAGAAGCCTTCCGCGCCGACCAGGATCAGCGCCTCGCGCTGGTCGGCGGGGAGCCGCGCGAGCGCGTTGCCGAGGTCCATGAGCTCCAGATGCCCTTGCTGCTCGGGAGGCACCGAGAGCCGCGCCGCAAGCTGCCCGTCGCTGTCGGCGACCTCACGCTTCATCTTGCGCAACTCGGAGAAGTAGGCGTTGCGCAGGATGGTAAACAGCCAGGCCTTGAGGTTGGTGCCCTGCTCGAAGGAATCGAGGTGGTTCCAAGCCTTGACCAGGGCCTCCTGCACGAGATCGTCGGCGCGGTCGCGGTTGCCGCACAGCGAGATCGCGAACGCGCGCATGTTGGGGATGGCTGCCACGAGATCATCGCGCAGCGGGCTGTCCTGAGCTTTGCTGCTCACTGGCCCTGCTCCTCGCGGAGCGGCTTCGCGGGGGCTTCGGGGGCAGCTGCGGCTGCGGCCTCCTGGGCTTCGAGCCGCTTGATGAGGTCGGTGATGGCATCAGGCACGGGGGCGTTAAGGAGCTCGCCGTAGGCGGCGCGGAGCTGCTTTCCGAGAATTCCTGGGAGGACTTCCTGGCCCCGATGGCGGGGGCGGCCGGCTGGCAATTTGCCTTCTTCACACTGCTTGTTGTCTGGCACTTTCTCGTCCTTGGCCATCAAGCCGCCCTCCCGCTCCCTTCGACCTTCGAAACCTGCAGGCATTATAAACTCGGCAGATTTCCGGAGCCCCCCAGCCCGCGTCCCGCTGCCCATACCATACGAGGTCGTAGCCCGCTAAAACGCGGTCCGGCTTAGAAAGGTTCCCGGACAAATGCATCTTTTTCTAGCCGTGGCTGCCCCGCGGCTACCGAATATAACAATGGGGCCCGCGATGCGAGGCCAAGGCCTTCGCTCGGGGCCCCATGCTTCAGCCCGGCTCGAGGGGGAAGAGCCGGGCTGATAAACGCCGGCTACCAGCCGCGGGTCGCGTCGTCGACCTGTTTCCTCACCTGGTCCTTCGCGATGCCGTAACGCTCCTGGATCTTGCCTTCGAGCTGCTCGCGGTTGCCGGCGATCTGCTCGATCTCGTCGTCCGTGAGCTTACCCCACTGCTCCTTGATCTTGCCCTTCATCTGCTTCCAGTTTCCGCTGACACGATCCCAGTTCATGTGCGTCCTCCTTTATTTGCAGTTGCCCGGAAAACGGGGGGGTCCGGAAAAGGTTCCACACCGCGCAGCAGGCTACTCCCGGGGACGGCCTGCTCGATCTGCCGGGGAATCGGAGGGTTATTGTGGCGTTAAAGCCAGTCGCCCCGACGCGGCCCCGCAGGCTCATGATCGTCCGTTGCGTGGCGCTCGAGCGCGTGGACCTCGACCGCGAGATCAAGGAGCGGCTGCGCTCTCTCGTTGCCGCGTTCGGCCGGATTGTGCTTGAGCAGCTCGCCGTGCGGGCCTTGAGGGGGCAGGCTGTTCTGCGGTTTGAGGCGGCGGGGGTGCG
Source organism: uncultured Alphaproteobacteria bacterium (assembly GCA_963817485.1). Classification (GTDB taxonomy): domain Bacteria; phylum Pseudomonadota; class Alphaproteobacteria; order Rhizobiales; family Hyphomicrobiaceae; genus Hyphomicrobium_A. Next base: position 61,278 of record CAWFOR010000010.1, read on the forward strand.
CTGGAACCTCGACATCCCCAAGGCGCCATATCGTTTCCGAACAGCCGGAGAGGGCTCATTAGCCTTGTCTGCCGTCACAGCCACGCTGGTCGCGCGCCGTTGATGCGGCTCGGAACTTTCCGCGGTTGCTCGGGTTCACACCCCAAATCGAGACAAATGCGGGATTTTTGGACGTGGCTGAAAAGAACAAGGAGATCGTCACGCTGATCGGGCGGCGCCTACGCGAGGCGGCCAATACCGGGCAAGCGAGCGAGCTTCCCGAATCAATTCGACTTGGGCTCGAGCGGCTGGGCGACCTCAAAACCATAGGCACCCCCGAGCACGCTGAGCCGCCACCTCATCCGTCGAAGCAGGGTTCGCGCTCGCCGGCTTAATAGCACGGGTAGCCTGGGCGGACTTTGGGCCTCCGTGAGCCAATCGTCAGACGACAGGACTTATGCAGCGCGCGGCTTCAACAGAGGCGATCAACGCATCCGACAGGTGCGTCCGCTGCTCTAGGCGCGCTTTCCTGCCGCCGTGAGGCAGATCGCAAGCGCCTGTCCGAGGCTATCGGGCGTGTAGGGCTTCTGCACCACGGGAACGTGCGCGAAGTGGCTCGGGATCATCACCGTGTCGGCGTAACCCGTCGTAAAGGCGAACGGGATGCCACGCAGGCTGAGCTCGTCGGCTACGGCAAACGAGGACGTGCCGCCGAGATTGACGTCGAGAACGGCCACTCCCGGTGCGCTAGACTGGAGCCACACGAGCGCATGATCCGCGCTCGAAAAGCTCGCGACCGATGACGCTCCGATGTCGGCGAGCATCAACTCGGTATCGAGCGCGATCAGCGGCTGATCCTCGACGACAAGCACCAGTAGGCCGGCGAGCACGTCGCTCACCGCACCCGGCTTCGGCGAATTTTCGCGGGGCATATCATCCATGTCTGGCTTGATGAGCTAGGTGCGCCACTGAATCCGACTGATCGGAGCACGCTGCTTCTTAGGCCCGCACACGCGCCATCGCGATGTCATTTGATGCATGAGGCCCGTGGCGTTTTCGTCAGGGTGCGCAGAGCCTAGCGATCCGCCGCAATCGGAGCTGCGTGGCCGGAAAAAAGGGGCGCACAATGTCGTGATCGCGCGTGCAAAAACGGAAAAGCCAGGGGCAGGCCCTGGCTTTTCCCGATGCTGCGCCGTGTTTCGCTATGCCGCCTTTTTGTTCAATTTGCTCTCCGCAATCTTGGTGAGCTTGGAATCGGCGTTGTGCTCCTCCTTGGAGGTGGCGGCGAGCAGCTTCACGGCATCGTTGAAGCCGAGGAGCTCACCCCAGGCAATCAGCGTGCCGTAGCGCGTGATTTCGTAGTGCTCGACGGCCTGCGCGGTGCCGATCATCGCGGCATCCCGCGTCTCGGGATCGTTGATCTCGCTCATCAACTCCTCGGCCTCGTCGAGAATGCCCTCGATCGCCGGGCACTCCTCGCCCTCGGCCTTGGCGCCCACGAGCTTGAATACCTTCTCAAGCCGGACGACCTGCTCCTTGGTCTCCTCGAGATGACCCTCGAGTGCTTTGGCGAGCTCCTTGGAATGCGCCGTCTTGATCATCTTCGGCAACGACTTCACGATCTGACGCTCTGCGAAATAGATGTCCTTCAGCGTGTGCACGAACAGATCCTTGAGGTTCTCGATTTTCATCTTCATTGGGGGCGCTCCTTTTGCTTCAGCTCCGCAGAAAAAACGCCTGGGCTTCGACCCCGGTTCCTCCCCGTCAGCTGCCGCATGAAGCGATCTCGGCCGATTTGTTGGCCGCTTACCATGTTTCAGCCGGGTTTTTCGGTAGCTTGGTCGAGTCGCGCTGACTGATTGGGGGATGCCATGGGTGCGATTTTGATTCGCTGCCCGACGACGGACCAATTGGTGCCCGTAGGCATCGACACCGACAAGGACAGCTTCGACGCGCTGCCCAATGTCGAGGCGCGAGCCGTACGCTGCCCGCATTGCGGCAAAGACCACACGTGGTCGCGGGAGGATGCGATCCTGGGGACGACCTGCCGGCCGATCCGTACCAAATAAGCAGCGCGCGGCCGCTCAGGCAGCGGCCAGCTTTTCTAGGGCAGGAAGATCCGCGATACGCAGGCGGCCGTTGTCGGCGGCCGCAACCATGCCGCGGCGCTCGAGCTCGCGCAGGGCCGCAACGAGCCCGTCGAGCGTCATGTCGAGGTGCAGGGCGACGTCGCCCGAGGTGATCTCATCGGCAACGAGCGTCGGGTCGCGGCCTTCCACCTCGCTCAGGTGCGAGAGCGCCGACAGGAACGAAGCGACGCGCTCGACCGGCTTGCCCTCGCCGCTTTTCACGGTGACCTCGCGCAGGTAGTCGAACTCGCGATCGCTCGCCGCCGCATAGCGCGCGGCCAACTGGCCATCGGTTTCGAGCAGATCGTCGAACTCGTCGGCGGCGACGAGGCTCACCGCCGTCTCCACCATCGCCTGCGCGGTCGAGACGTGTGACTGAAGGTGGCCGAAGCCGACGATATCGCCGGGGAAGGCGAACTCGATGATCTCGCGACGGCCGTCCTCCCAGCGGAGGTAGTGGCACAGGGCGCCGCTCTCGACGCGATAGACCTTGCCGCGCTTGTCGCCGGCGTGAAAAAGCACTTCGCCGCGCGCGAGCGAGCGCGACGGGCTGGCGCCGCCGCTGTCGCGGACACGAGCGCTATGGGCGGCGCAGGATTCGGTTTGGGCAACTGCAAGCATCACGCACACTCACTGTCTGGAAGCTGAGATGGGGACTGGACTTGCCACAATCAAGTCAAAATTCGGCATGCGCCCCAAGCCTCAAGGTGACTTTGTTAATGTGCCCAACGCCGCTCTTATGATGCTGTTCCGTAAGTAGCAGACGAATTTTTTTCTCTTGCAGCCGAATTTTTATGCAGTTCGCGCAGCCCCTTCGAGCGTGGTTCCCGAAAATCGCTGCGCAACTGCGCAGAAATGCCCTTAGCGCGACTGGAACCTCATCGTTACTGGGTCGTTTGCCATGCCAGTTGTCCAAACGGGCAGCACAGGCCGGCCGGAAAATTGGATCGGCCAGGGAGAGTTTCGGAAAGAAAAAGGATGTAGCTCATGAAAAAGATTTGCACAGCAGCGTCGCTTGTCGCGCTGATGGCCATGCCGGCTTTCGCGCAGAACTCCACCACGCCGAGCCCGGCCTCGCCGTCGGCGCCGGTTGAGAATGTCGCACCGGCTCCCGCTCCGAGCGCGGCGCCTGCTCCGGTCGTGACGCCGGACGCGGCCATCCCCGACAAGACTGCAGACAAGGGCTCCGCCAAGGCTACCGGTCTCGGCAGCGAGGTCGCCGCGTCCGACCTTCTGAACCAGAAGGTCAAGAACTCCGCAAACGAAACCGTCGGCGACATCAACGATCTCTCGATCGGCAGCGACGGCAAGATCGCAGCCGTGATCATCGGCCTCGGCGGCTTCCTCGGCATGGGCGAGAAGAACGTCTCACTGCCCTATGACCAGCTCAGCTTCTCCCGCGATGCCAACGGCTATCTCATCGTGACGGTCAACGCCACGAAGGACAGCCTGCAGGCGGCGCCGGAATGGAAGAAGCCTGCGCGCTCGTAAGCGCACGCTGAGCCAACAAGACCGCTGGCAAAGCGGCGTCCGTCTCTCGTCGAAACTTGGCGGTCCGGTGCACAGGCCGGGCCGCCGTTTGCCGCCAGATTGCACGCGCGGGAACGCCGTCGCGACACGAGCGTTCTCTCGTTTTGGGAGGTATCCAACATGCCTGATACAACCGCACCTGTTCTAACGCCGACCGAAGCCCGCCAGGCCTCGCCCCGCCGCCTCAACCTGCATGTCCTCATTTGGTCGATGCTACTCGCGGTCGTTGCCGCCGCCGTTCTCTACTACGGCGTCTATGCCAAGCCCGACAGCTCCATCGGCTTGCCGAAGGAGCAGCCGGCGTCCACGGCACCGCGCACCGGCAACGACGGCGCCCGCCGCGCCCGAGACCGACCCCGGCCACTCCTCCGCCGGCTAATCCATAGCGCATTCGTTGCGGGTCACACGTTCGTGAGGGCCCGCAACGATCTCGCCGGCTGGCCGTTGGCCAACCGCAAGATGCCCTCAATCGAGAAGGGCAAATAAAGGAGGACTTCCATGAAATATTTGATGATCGTTTCGAGCATGGCGCTTGGGCTGGCGATGCCGGCACTCGCGCAGGACGCACCGCCGGCGGCAGACTCTGCCAAGCAGCAGGGCACCGTGCAGCCGCCGACCAATCGTCTCGACAAGCTCGTGCCGCCGATGAAGGGCCCGAATGCCGCGGCCTCGTCCAGCAAGTCCTCGTCTGGCGCCGCCAGTGGCGAAGGCGAGCATCCGCCGACGAACCGCATCGGCAAGTCCGTGCCGGACATGAAGTCGCCGAACGCGACGGACGATCTGCCGGCCGAGCAGCCGGCACAGCCCGCGCAGTAAGCCAGCGCTCGGGCTCAGCACTGAACATCAAGGCAGGCCGGATATCCCGGCCTGCCTTTCGTTTTACACCGCGCCGATTTGCCTGCGCCGTTTGCCTGTACGGGGCGATCCGCTATAAGGCTCGCCTCGATCAACCTTCGCGCCAAACTCTTGCGGGGCGGCGCGCCGGCAATCCAACCTCACATGGCCAAGAACAACAAAGACGCGAAACCCGAGCCGCGCCTGCCGAAGGGGCTTCGCGACATCGAGGCGGCCGAGCTGCGTCAGCAGCAGGATATGCTGGCGAAGATCCGCGCCGTCTACGAGCGCTACGGCTTCGAGCCGCTGGAGACGCCGGCGTTCGAATACACGGATGCGCTGGGCAAGTTCCTCCCCGATCAGGACCGGCCGAACGAGGGCGTGTTCTCCCTGCAGGACGAGGATGAGCAGTGGCTCTCCCTGCGCTACGACCTCACGGCGCCGCTCGCGCGCTACGTGGCGCAGAACTACCAGACGCTGCCGAAGCCCTTCCGCCGCTATGCGGTCGGCAACGTGTGGCGCAACGAGAAGCCGGGGCCGGGACGCTTTCGCCAGTTCATGCAGTTCGATGCCGATACGGTCGGGGCCGAGAGCGTCGCCGCGGATGCGGAGATGTGCATGCTGGCGGCCGACACGCTGGAGGCGCTGGGCATCAAGCGCGGCGACTACGTGATCAAGGTCAACAGCCGCAAGATTCTCGATGGTCTGCGTGAGGCAATCTGGGCGTCAGCGGAACAACACGATGCGACGCTGGCTTGCAGTCATGCGCGCAATCGACAAGTTTGATCGTCTCGGTCTGGAGGACGTCGGACTGCTACTTGGGCGAGGGCGAAAGGATGAGAGCGGCGACTTCACGCATGGCGCAGGTCTGCGATGCGTCGATCAAGCGCGCCTTGCAGATGTCAGGATTTCGAGGCCTGCAAATATACAGGAGACGACGCACGGCCCGTTCTTCAACCCGTTGCTGAATGCCGGGACAGAAGCAAAGCCCGTACGGCGGACACTCACCTCAACGATTGCCGCGGCGTTGCGCTACCATGTTGAAACGGTGCACAGCAGAGACATAAGGGATCTGCAAGTTCTGGAGGCTGGCCTTCGAGAAAGTCGACGAGCTTCAAATCGAGATCGCCGACTTGGTTCGGCTCTGCTGGGTACGACGATCAACGAATCATCATCGATCCATCGGTCGTCCGTGGCCTCGAGTACTACACCGGGCCCGTGTTCGAGGCCGAGCTGACGTTCGAGGTGAAGGACGAGAAGGGCAACCCCGTCCGCTTCGGCTCCGTCGGCGGCGGCGGGCGCTACGACGATCTCGTCGCCCGCTTCACCGGCCAGAAGGTGCCGGCGACCGGCTTCTCCATCGGCGTGTCGCGCCTGCAGGCTGCGCTCGCCCACCTCAACAAGGACAAGGCGCCGGCCGCGGAAGGCCCGGTCATCGTCACGGTGATGGAGAAGGACCGCATCGCCGACTACCAGAAGCTGGTGCAGACGCTGCGCAACGCGGGCATCCGCGCCGAGCTCTACCTCGGCAACCCCAAGAAGTTCGGCAAGCAGCTCGAGTATGCCGACAAGCGCGGCTCACCGTGCGTCGTCATCCAGGGCTCGAACGAGCGCGACGCCAATCCGCCCCAGGTCATCCTCAAGGATATGATCGAAGGCGCGAAGGCCGCCGCCGCCATCGCCGACAATAAAGAGTGGAAGGAGACGCGCCCCGCGCAGGTCTCCGTCAAGGAGGCGGACCTCGTCGCCGAGGTGCGCAAGATCCTCGCCCGCCACGGTGCTTAATCCCGCCCCACCGGGCGGGGAGAGACTAGCACGCGTAATTTCTCCAACGTCATCCCCGCGAAGGCGGGGACCCAGGCCACGGTAAGCCAATCGATCGTTGGCACTTTTGCTCCACGAGCACCTTCGCGAGAAATACAACCGTCACACCAAGTTGAAGCATGGCTGGGTCCCCGCCTTCGCGGGGATGACGGGGGCGCTGGGGACGACGCCGTATGGGCACGCGCGGAAGCGAACCTGTGCCGCTCAGATCGATCCGCCGGAGAGCATGAGGCTCGCGCCGATGATACCGGCGGCGACAAGCATCGCGGCCGCCAGCAGGCATGCGCGGATCGTGTCACCGCGGCCGACGCGCCGCGTCGCTTCCTGCGCTTTCTCCATCTCGGCGAGCTTGCGGCTCACGGCCTCGAAGCTGTTGTAGGCGTGGTAGTCGCCGCCCGAACGCGCCTCCATGCGGTCGAGCCGCGCCTTCAGGTCGCGAAAGCCGCGCACCATCTCGTCGAGCTTGCCCTCGCGCGAGCGCTTCTCGTTTTGCTGGTAGAGGTAGGCGCGGCTCTCCTGCGCGCTGGCTTCGTGCAACTCAGCGACCTTGCCGGCGAGCTGGCCGACGTCGCGCGTCAGAAGACGCACGGTCGCCTGCAGCTGCTCGAGTTTCAGCGCGGTGTCGGCGACGAAGCTGTCGCGGGAGCGCTGGGCGTTGTCCTTCTTTGGTGGCGGCGGGGGCGGCGCGTTCGCGATGAAGGGCGTCGAACCGGAGAGATCGTTGTGATCGTCAACTCTGAGCACGGCCGCCGCCTCTCAACCACGCACGACTGAACGCACAACTGGGCCGCGTACGCTGGCGGCTTCGGCACGCAATGCGCACGCCCACTCCGCCCGCGAAGCTCGCGCTACGGAATACTTCGCTATTGAGAAATAGCGAGCATTGCGCGGCGGCTCGGACCGCAGTCATAGTCTCAAGATTTCTCTTGGGTCTTAGTTTTTAAACTATAGCTCAACAGTCGTTTGTTGGCTAGCGCCAGTCGATGTGTTCGCACACGGAAGTTGATCACATCCGCGCTCTCGTTACCGGTTGAGCGCCTGCATCGACGCCGCCGCATAGCGATCGCCCGCAGCGATGCCGGTGGGGAATGCGTCGTCGATCCGCTTCAGATCGGCGGCCGACAGCGTGACCGCGAGCGCGCCGATGTTCTCCGCCACGTAGCGCGGACGCTTCGTGCCCGGGATCGGCACGATGTCGTCGCCCTGTGCCAGCACCCAGGCGAGCGCGAGCTGAGCCGGGGTCGCGCGCTTCGCCGCGGCGATGGAGGAAATCGTCGCGACGAGATCGAGGTTCTTCTGGAAGTTTGCGCCCATGAAGCGTGGCGAGCTACGGCGATAGTCGCCTGGCTCCAGATCGTCCATGGATTTGATCTGGCCGGTGAGGAAGCCACGCCCAAGCGGGCTGTAGGGCACGAAGCCGATGCCGAGCTCGCGCACGGTCGGCAGGATCTCCTCCTCCGGCTCGCGGCTCCACAATGAGTATTCGGTCTGCAGCGCCGTGATGGGATGCACCTTGTGCGCGCGGCGGATCGTATCGGGCGCAGCCTCCGAAAGGCCGAGAAAGCGGACTTTGCCCTCCTTAACGAGCTCGGCCATCGCCCCGACCGTGTCCTCAATCGGCGTCTGGGGGTCGACGCGATGCTGGTAGTAGAGGTCGATCGTGTCGACGCCGAGCCGCTTGAGGCTCGCCTCGCAGCAGCGACGCACGTAGGCGGGGCTGCCGTCGACGCCGAGGAAGGCGCCATCGCTGCCGCGCACATTGCCGAACTTGGTTGCGAGGATGACCTTCTCGCGGCGGTCGCGGATGGCGCGGCCGACAAGCTCCTCGTTCTTGCCCACGCCATAGACGTCGGCGGTATCGAGAAAATCGATGCCGAGCTCGATGGCCCGATGGATGGTGGCAATCAATTCCGCCTCGCTGCCGCCGAGGTAGAAATCGGACATGCCCATGCAGCCGAGGCCGAGCGCGGAGACCTTCAACGAGCCGAGTTTGCGGTATTGCATGGCGGTCTCTCCTTAGCCGAGGTGGCGCTCTGGCAGATGGGAACGCGGGGCGATGGACGCAAATTGCGCCGCGTCAGCCGCACTGGGCGCGGTGACGCAGGAAGTGATCGGCCAGCACGATCGCCATCATCGCTTCCCCGATCGGCACCGCGCGGATGCCGACGCACGGGTCGTGGCGTCCCTTGGTGAAGACGTCGGTCTCGTTGCCGTCGCGGTCGATGGTTTTGCGCGGCGTCAGGATCGATGAGGTCGGCTTTACGGCAAAACGGCAAACTATGGGCTGGCCGGTGGAGATGCCGCCGAGGATACCGCCCGCGTGGTTGGTCAGGAAGCGCGGCTCGCCGTCGTGGCCCCATGCGGATCTCGTCGGCGTTCTCCTCGCCGGTCAGCTCGGCGGCGCCCATGCCGGCGCCGATCTCGACGCCCTTCACCGCGTTGATGCTCATCATGGCAGCGGCGATGTCCTGGTCGAGCTTGCCGTAGATCGGCGCTCCCCAGCCGGGCGGGACGCCCTCGGCGACCACCTCGATGATGGCGCCGATAGAGGAGCCGGCCTTGCGCACCTCGTCGAGGTAGTCGGCCCAGGCGACGGCGGCCGCGGCATCCGGGCAGAAGAACGGATTGGCGTCGACGGCATCCCAGTCCCACTGCGAGCGGTCGACGGGCTTGTTGCCGATCTGGACGAGCGCCCCGCGGATCGTCACCTCGCCGATCACCTTGCGCGCGATGCCGCCGGCGGCGACGCGCATCGCCGTTTCGCGCGCGGAGGAGCGCCCGCCGCCGCGGTAGTCGTGGATGCCGTACTTGGCCCAGTAGGTGTAGTCGGCGTGGCCGGGGCGGAACTTGTCCTTGATGTCGCTGTAGTCCTTCGAGCGCTGGTCGACGTTGCGGATCTGAAGCGAGATCGGCGCGCCTGTCGTGACCTGGCGGCCGGCCTTGTCCTCAAACACGCCCGAGAGGATCTCGACCGCGTCGGGCTCCTGGCGCTGGGTGGTGAATCGCGACTGGCCCGGGCGGCGCTTGTCGAGGAACTTCTGCAGCTCGAGGGCCTGGAGCGGCAGCCCCGGCGGGCAGCCGTCGACGACGCAGCCGATCGCCGGCCCGTGGCTCTCACCCCAGGTCGTCACGCGAAAAAGATGACCGAAGGTGTTGTGAGACATCGCGTTCCAGCGGAGGGGAAATCAGGGTTCTGGGAGGGCGCCGGGTAGCTCGTGCAACCTAGCGTCGGATTTAACCGTGGCCGTTGCGCCAGTCTTAGGAGCGCACGCGCACGCTCGCAAGGGGCAGCGGCGGCAAAGCCCGTGACAAGGCTCGGCGACGCAGTTTATCTGGCCTCAGTATCGCGTCGCGAAACGCGACGGGTTTGCAAGGAGACAGCACGCGGGAGCCCGCATCGTTCGATGCGCCAGCTCCCATGCAACACCGCCGCTTGGCGGAGAATCGCCGGTCGCCGACAGGCCTTGTGCCCCGGGACCACAGGTTCGGAGCATCGTTTCTGAGCGTTATGGCTTATCGCCGCCGTCGCGGGTCGCAAAGCGTCATAAAGCGTCGCGGGACGGCCGCTTGCGGTCGCGCCCGAACATGAAGGCAGCTCCTTGTCGGCTTGAGCAACCGGCATCGAGCGGCTGATCGACTAGACGGGGAGAGCCGGAGCAGCCGCTGCTCCGGCTCTTCTTGCTTGGCGGCCCTACAACCAATCGATTGCGTCGTGGCGCAGCACGAGCACCCTGTCCTGCGGCACATCCAGCAGTGGCACTGATTTCAGATCGAGGCCGAGAATGTGGCCGCGCAGCACCCGGCTCACGCCGCCGTGCGAGACGACGACCGTGTCGCGCTCGATGCCTCCCAGCCAGGGCACCGCCCGTGCCATCAGGTCCTCGTAGCTCTCGCCGCCCTGCGGACGCCAGCGGAAGGGATCGCGCGTGCGTGCCTCCAGGCCTCGCGCGTCGACGCGCGGCAGATCAGCGGCGAGCGTCCCCTGCCAGTCGCCGTAGTGGGCCTCCTTCAGGCGGTCGTCGGTGCGGAAATCGTCAGCCTTAAGGCCCAGCACGCCGCGCACGATCTGCATGGTTTCGCGCGCGCGGGCGAGCGGGCTCGCTACATAGTCGGCCGCGGCGATGGCAGGCAGCAGGGGACGCAGCGACTCTCCGTTGCGCTTGGCCTGCGCGCGCCCCCGCACGTTCATGGGGATATCGGCCTGGCCTTGGTAGCGGGCTTCCGCGTTCCACTCGGTCTCGCCGTGGCGGATGAAATAGATCGTTACGTCCGGGCGCATCGCTTCAGGCAGCGTGAGCGGGCCTCACGCATCCTCGCCTTTCACCACGGAAATGTCGGGCGCGTCCTCGTTCTTCATGCCCTGGACGTGGTAGCCGGCGTCGACGTGATGCACCTCGCCGGTCACTCCCCGCGACAAGTCCGACAACAGATAGAGGCCGGCGGCGCCGACCTCCTCGATGGTCACCGTGCGCCGGAGCGGCGAGTTGTACTCGTTCCACCTCAGGATATAGCGGAAGTCGGCGATGCCGGAGGCGGCAAGTGTCTTGATCGGGCCGGCCGAGATGGCGTTGACGCGGATGCCGGTTTTGCCGAGGTCGGAGGCTAGGTAGCGGACGCTCGCCTCGAGCGCGGCCTTGGCGACACCCATCACGTTGTAGTGCGGCATCACCTTCTCGGCGCCGTAGTAGGTGAGCGTGAGCATCGAGCCACCGGTCGGCATGAGCTTCTCAGCGCGGGCGGCGAGCGCGGTGAAGGAGTAGCAAGATACCAGCATGGTCTGGGTGAAGTTCTTCTCGCTGGTGTCGACGTAGCGGCCGTCGAGCTCGTTCTTGTCGGAGAAGGCTATGGCATGCACGAGGAAGTCGAGCTTGCCCCAGGTGCGCTTCAGCTCGGCGAAGACCGCATCCATGGAGCCCGCGTCGTTGACGTCGCAGGGCAGGATGAGCTGGGAGCCTAGCTCGGCGGCGAGCGGCCCCACACGCTTCTTGATTGCATCGCCCTGATAGGTCAGCGCGATCTCGGCGCCCTGGGCGGCGGCGGCCTTTGCGATGCCCCAGGCGATCGAACGATTGTTCGCGACGCCCATGATGAGGCCCTTCTTGCCAGCCATCAGGTTGCCCGTCGCAACCCCCGCGCTCGGCACCGGCTCCAACATGGTCCCTCGTTTCCTTCGCCGCCTGCTTTCGGCGCGCATCCTACACAAAAGACCCAATGGGTCCAGATGGCCAGCGGAAGCGGGCAAAAGGGTGAGGATTGCGCGCCTCGGAGGGGGCGCGAGGGCTAAAATGCCTCGGCGATCAGCCGTCGAGCTGCCAACGGCCACTCGGCAGACGGCAGGCGATGCCTTCCTGCTTCTTGGTATGCTTGCCGGTCGTCAGCATGACGACCATGTGCCGGCAGACCTTTCCTTCCGGATCCTTGAAGGAGGAGGTTGGCTGCACGATGCCCGACAGCCGTCCGTGCCAGCGGCGCCAGACGTAAGTCGAACCGTCGCCGACCTCGGTCAGCGCATACTGGATGCGCTCGAGCGCCGCGATCTCGTCGTTGGCGTCGAGCTGATGCGGGAGCTCGGCGGGCGGAGTTGCCGCAGGCGAGGGATAGATGCGCGTCTCCCATTTGGGCTCTTCGGCGTGGGCGCGAGGGGCGCTCAGGAAGATCTCGCAAATGAGGACAAAGGCGGTGGTGACAACCGCAGCGAGTGTAACTAAGGAGGGATGCGTACCCATGACGCTTCACTCAACTCTTCTGACGCAACGTTCCGCCACTACGGCACGAACTGACGTCAGTATGGACGAGCGTGGTTAAGAGGGACTGAAGAGGTGTCCCAACACGATGTGGTGCCCGTTAACGAGGAGTTGAGTGTGAGCCAGCACCGTGCCGATCCCAAGCCGGAGAGCGAGGCGCATCCGCCCGGCGACTTCGCCGAGGCGGCCGAGCCGTTCGCGCTGTTCGAAAGCTGGCTCCACGACGCCGAGCGCCACGAGCCCAACGATCCCAATGCGATGGCACTCGCCACGGTCGACGCCGCAGGAGAGCCGAACGTGCGCATGGTGCTGCTGAAGGGGCTCGATCCTGCGGGGCGCCCGGACCGCGGCTTCGTCTTCTATACAAACTTCAACAGCGCCAAGGGAACGGAGCTCAAGACAACGCCGAAGGCTGCGCTCGATTTCTACTGGAAGAGCCTGCATCGACAGGTGCGTGTGCGCGGCACGGTCGCGGAAGTGACACCCACGGAGGCCGATGCCTACTTCGCGACGCGCGCGCGCGGAGCGCAGATTGCGGCCTGGGCATCGCAGCAGTCGAGCCCGCTCGAAAGCCGGTTTGCGCTGGAGAAGGCGGTCGCGCTCGAGGCCGCGCGCTTCCATATCGGCAAGGTGCCGCGGCCGCCGCACTGGTCGGGTTTTCGTGTTACTCCGCTCGCGATCGAGTTCTGGCACAGCCGGTTGTCGCGGTTGCATGAGCGTGTGGTCTTCCGCCGCGAAAAAGCCGGAGACGACTGGCTGAAGTCGCGGCTCTACCCCTGATGGCGTGCGTCTCCGGGCCGCGAATTGCTGGGCATTCTGTGGCTCGGCCCTCCATTTCGTCCGATTCTCGGCTATCCTCGAACGTCGTCGCAACGCGCTGAAGGGCATCGATCCGCATGAGGCCGCCTCCGCCGCTGGGCCAATCGTTCTTCGCGCGCTGGACGAGCCGCATCGCGGTCTTCTCCGTCGGTGTGCTGGCGACGGCGATCCTGCTGCATCGGCTATTCGGCCTGCCCTCGCCGGTCGCGTTCAACCTTGTGGGGTTGGCATTCGCCGGCGCATTGCTGTCGCTGCTGTTTGCGGGGTTCGCGACCGTCGGCATTTGGCGCACGGGCCGGCCGGGAACGCCGCGTATCGTCTTCGCGATCCTGGTCAGTCTTGGCTTGCTGGCCTGGCCGCTGGTCTATCTGCCGCAATACGAGAGCACGCCCAAGATCAACGATGTCACGACGGATGCCGTCAATCCGCCGGCCTTCGTCGCCGTCGCCAAGCTGCGCGGGCCGGGCGCCAATCCTATCGCCTACCCCGCACGCTTCGCCAAGGCGCAGGCCGCGGCCTATCCCGACATCAAGACGATCGAGCTCAACCGCTCGGTCGACGAGGCCTTCGAGGTCGCGACCGATGCCGCCCGCCACCTGAAGCTCAACGTCGTCGGCCAGGAGGCGCCCGATCCCAGAACCGGTCGCCCCGGCACCATCGAGATCGTCGACCGCAGCCTCATCTTCGGGTTCTACGACGACGTGGTGATCCGCGTCTCGGGTGACGAGGACCACGCCCGCATCGATGTGCGCTCAGCGTCCCGCTTCGGCTCCTTCGATCTCGGCCGCAACGCCGAGCACGTGCGCCAGCTGCTAAAGGACTTCGTTGTGCGCATGGAGTCGGTCATTCCGGCCGAACGCACCAAGGGCACGGCAAAAGCGAAAGACGACGTCAAAGAGGAACAGCAACGCAATCGACGTTCGCGGCGTCCTCGCAGGTGATGAGCCCGCGCTCGGCGAGATGCTCGAGGTGCGCGCGCAGCGATAGTCTAGCCGCGCCGGCGACTTCCTCGTCGAGATCGCGGTAGATGACTGGCAAGAGCTTGCGGACGGTGTTGGTGCCCTTGCGCACGGCCTCGAGGATGGCCTGGTCGCGCCAGCGCCGATGCAGCAGGTAGGCTTTGACCGTGCGCCGCGGCTCGGCGACCGGCCCGCCATGGCCGGGCAGCAGCGTGCTGTCGCGTCGCTCGAGTAGAAGCTCGAGCGAACGCAGGTAGTCTGCCATGCGGCCCTCGGGCGGAGCGACGACCGAGGTGTTCCACGCCATTACGTGATCGCCGGAGAAGACGAGGCCGCTACCTTCGAGCGCGAAGCAGAGGTGATCGGCCGTGTGCCCCGGCGTGTGTAGCGCCGACAGCTCCCAACCGTCCCCCTCGATGCGATCTCCGTGCGTCAGACTGACGTCCGGCGTGTAGGCCGTGTTGATGTACTCGGACACGGACTCGCCAGCGTCGCCTGACGAGCGGGCCTGTTCGCGTCGAAATCCGTAGGACTTTGCACCCGTCTCTGCGGCCAGAGCGGCGAGGCCGTCGACGTGGTCGCGGTGCGCGTGTGTGATGAGAATGTGCCTGATGGGCCGGCCACCGGCAGCCTTGAGGATCGCTGCGAGGTGCGCGGCATCCGCGGGACCGGGATCGATCACCGCGAGCGCTTGCGTGCCGACAAGGTAGGTGTTCGTGCCATTGAAGGTGAGCGCGCTCGCGTTGTTGGCGACGAGGCGCGCGACGCCCGTCGCGAGCGGATCGGGGACGCCGTAGGCAAACTGCATGGCCGTGTCGAACTTGAGGCCGTTGCTCATTGCCTCTCCCGGATAATTGCCGCTAGCCGAGCGACGGCCGGAACGTTCTCACCGCGATGAAGCCGGCGATGACGAACAGCGCCAGCACGATGCCCTGCGCGGCTAGGAACGGCGGCTCGGACTGGGTCGGCGCGAGCTCCTGCAGCGGACCGAGCTTCTGGAACGACTGCACCACCGCGACGAATACGTTGAGGTAGAGCGCCGCGACGGCGCTAATGACGTAGATCGCCCGCCACGCGCCGGCAAGGTGGAATACATAGAGTGCGAGCAGCGCGAATGTCAGGATGATCGTCGATACGGCGCCAGTGCCAAGGGCCGGCGTAAAAGCGCTAATCGGGAACAGGAATCCGGTCAGCGTGGTCAGTACTGTAGTGGCGAGAAAAATACAGGTCCACCCGACGAGCCGCTTCCCACGCAGCATACCCGCCAGCACGACGAGACCGGTCGCGATGCCGATGAGGCTGATGATCACGTGCACAAGAGTGAAGGTGGCGATCGACAATCCCAAGATCATCTTCCCGTGCTCCCCCCGGTTGTGACCAACGCTATGCGCGCTCCGTCTCACTTAGCACGCGGATCGCGCGCGTGTGCGTCAAGCCCGGGAGTTGAATTTTCCTCGCGCGTGAGGGCGCCGGGGCGCCGTAGGGCATGACGGGCGCTCGCGGCGACGGAGCCGAGCAGCGCATCGCGCCAGTGCTCGAATTGCGATGGTTCGGGGGATTTATCGAGGGAATGCGCGATGGGCTGAAGCACGCCGCGACCGGTCTTTCCGGCCTCAGCAGGCTCACGGTCAGCGTCGTGCCCATGCTCGCCCCTACGCCCCACTGAGTGCGGCGACTGTCGACAGTATGAATTATGTTATCACACAGTCGGGACGGTGCTGCCGCGCCCACGACGAGGTAGAAGGGGCTTCATGAACGACGAGCAGGCACCCGCCGAGTTGGAAGGGGCACAGGCCGCGACGGGCGCCGGTGAAGCCCCGCCGGAGACCGCGGCGCAGGGTCTGCAGCCGGTCAACATCACCTGCACGCGCGGGTTTCCCGACTGGCTCCTGCGCAACAACGTTAGCTTGGCCTTCACGTCCTACCAGACCGGCCGGCTCTATTTGGTCGGCGTCAATTCCGCCGGGCAGACAGCTTTTCACGAGCGCTTCCTCGCCCGCGCCATGGGCCTATGGGCCGACCCGCAGCGGCTCGTGGTGTCGACGCTGTTCCAAGTCTGGCGCTTCGAGAACGTGCTTTCCGGCGAGTACGACGGTGCCAACCCCGACCGCCACTATGTACCGCGCGTCGCCCACACCACCGGCGACCTCGACATCCACGATATCGGCGTCATGGCGGACGGGCGCATCGTGTTCGTCAATTCGCTGTTCTCTTGCCTCGCCACGCTGAGCCCCACGCATGGCTTCAGGGTCTACTGGAAGCCGCCGTTCATCTCCAAGCTCGCGGCGGAGGATCGCTGTCATCTCAATGGGTTGGCCATGAAGGATGGCGCGCCGGCCTACGTCACGGCGACGAGCCGCAGCGATGTCGTCAACGGCTGGCGCAACCGGCGCGCAGAGGGGGGCACGCTGGTCGACGTGGCGACGAACGCCATCGTGACCGAAAAGCTGTCGATGCCGCACTCGCCTCGCTGGCACGCCGGCCGGCTGTGGCTTTTGAACTCGGGCACCGGCTATCTCGGCGCCGTGGATCTCGCCACCGGGGTGTTCGAGCCGCGCGTCTTCTGCCCGGGGTTCCTGCGCGGGCTCGCGTTCCACAACGGCCACGCGATCGTCGGGCTGTCCTTGCCGCGCGACGGCTCGTTCTCGGGGCTCGAGCTCGACAACGAGCTGAAGCGCCGCGACGCCGACCCCTGGTGCGGCATCCAGATCGTCAATCTCGCCTCGGGCGACATCGTCGAGTGGATCAAGCTAGAAGGCGGCGTGAGCGAGCTGTTCGATGTGGCCGTGCTGCCGGGCGTGCGCTGGCCCGCCGCCACGGGCTTTCTCGGCGATGAGATCCACAAGCTCTATACGTTCGAGGTCTGAGGCGTGCTCGTTCGCTCGTGGCCCCTGCGCGCGAAGCATGTGCGCTTAGACAAAAAACCGCCGCCATGATGTGTGGTACTCAGCTCGCGGGGACGCAAGATCACGTCTGTTGATGTAGCGCAAGCGCGCGAGCGCCTGGAGGTCCCTCATGTTCAATGCCGAGCCGAAGAACGATTTTGCACATCCGAAACCTGGTGTTACCCCCTTTGCGGCGGTCAGACCTCCTCAAGAGATATCTTCGAAAGAGACATCCTCTAAGCCCTCCCCGTTTGAGCCCGCCGCCTCCGCGGCTACGGGCACCTCGGTGATTGGCACCGATCTCACCATCCTGGGCGATCGCATCACCATCATTTCGAAGAACAAGCTTCAGGTGGATGGAGACGTCCGCGGCAACGTGCACGGCAAACAGGTCGTCATCACCGAGGAAGGCTCTGTGATCGGGACAGTCTGCGCCGAAACCATTGAGGTGCGCGGAGGGGTTCGCGGTTCCATACGCGCGGTAAACGTGAAGCTGCAGTCATCGGCCCAGGTACAAGGCGACATCACGCACCAGAAGCTCTCCATTGCCGAGGGTGCTGAGTTCGACGGCCGTGTGCACCTAACAAAGGATGCCAGCGAGCTCGTGCCTATCCTCGATCCGGAAGCAATTGAGCCTGCAAGGCAATATGGTGGGGCAACCGACTTCGACACGCCCACCTAGTAGGATACTCGCGGGAGGCAAGCCATGGTTAGTCTGACAGAGGCCTTGGCTGCAGAACGACAGCGACGGAAGCGTGCTTCGACGGATGCCGCGGTGAGGCGCGAAGTGCGGCGCGAGGTGCTTGCAGCTTTGCACCAGCGCCTCACTGCTGAATTGCTTCCGTGCTGGTTCTTCATAATGAGCGGCGATGAGATAGTGGTCGCTCACACGAAGAATGGTCCGGGCCCGCGGCAACGCGTGGGGTCTTGGGCGGTCGACCAGGAGCTTCGTTTGGTTTTCGGCGAGGAGACGACGGAGTGGATCACCAGCGAAAGTCTTGCTCGTGTCGTGGACGCAGCGGTGCTCATAACGGCAAGGCTGATCGTCGATGCTGAATCACGTCTCGGGTCGCGCGCTAACCCGGATCGGCTTCCAGAGCTGACGGCATAGAGAAATTGTCAGCCGCACGCCTCCCATGCGGTCGACACCGTCAGTGCAGCAAATGGGCCGGGACAAGCTTTACGTCGAGGCAGACAACGTCCGCTCCCTCGCAGCGAACTTCGATCTGCGCTTCCGCACAGCGCTTTACGAACGCTTGCGAGAACTTTTGTGGCGGGAGCGCAGAAAGTTGCTGCTCATCGCACCAATCGAGGAACCGCAAGTAGAGATCGCGGAACTTTACGCTCCCACCTCCAGCCGGGCTGATGCAATCGCGCACGAATAGTGTTAGGTCGCCGTCGCCGGCGGGCTCGCGCTTGGGCGCGCGGATGGGTATGTCGGCGATGGCCTGGTTGATAGCTGTGACCCTACTCTGTCGGCCGGGGATGCTCCACAGGATCAAAGAGAAAGCGATCGCGAGTTGAGCCGTGGTAGCTATCGCTATTTGGCTCGGGCTGGCCGTCTCCGGAGAAGACGGCTCCGCGATCGCGGCCGGTTGCGAGGCCGTGGCGCCTTGAGATTGCTGCCCGGCCGGTGAACTGGGCTCTAAGCCTGAACGAGCACGAAGGCTAGCAGCTTCCGCGTCGAGTTTTTCGGCCTCCACCGTCGCGACCCGATCCCTGGCCGCGGCCAAGAACGCGGCCTGCTTGGACGCAAGATCTGCAGCGAGCGCTTCACATTTCGGGTTCTGGCGTTCGCTGCAATCGGCGCGGTGCGCGGCATCAGCTTCCATGTATGCGGCCCGTGCCGCCGCAACTGCGTCCTCCGATGTTGGGTTGAAGTACAGCGCAGCACGCCCGGCTGTGATGCGCTGTAGTTCCGCCTCGTCGTTGTTGGGGGCGGACACGGCAGGCGGGGAAGCGGGGACGAGTGCAGACGGGAGGACGTTGGCCCCTATGGTTGCAACTTTGTCCACGGCTGCGGCCAGGTGCGTGACGTTTGTTAGTAGCGCCGCAGCGGAGATGATCGCCAGGAGCACGCCGAGGGGTTTAAGCCGAGACGAAAGGCAAAGACGCCAGGCGACAGCAGGACCCACGAGGCCGGTGAGTGCGATGATCGAGAAAGTGAGCGCTGCGGCGGCGCGGTCGAATGGTGTAGCACCGGTGACGTAACCGTGGTGGGCAGCGAGCGCGGTCACGCCGGCTGTCGCGACCAGCCCAATAAGTCCAATCAAGGCCCTCAGAATGCTCACGAAGGTTGCTGCGTGGTGTTTCTCAGAATCACCCACGAAGCTGGCCATGAATCGCCACCAGGGTCAAACGGTGACACCTCAGGAGCAAAGCCAGCTCCTCCCATGACGTGCTGAAATCGGCGCGCAGCTCGACGAAAGGATCGACACCGTAATGCGCGCCATCACGCAACACCCAGTGCCCGCGCACTGACCCGATGCACCCGCGGCCGAGCTCCGCCCACAAAATCGCGTCAATTGCCGGGCTGTGCCGCCATCGCCTTGTCGATCTTCGCCTTCACCGCTTCCAGATTGAAGCTTGCGCCCTTTTGCATGGGCGGGAATTCGATCGCAGTCTGTGCCAGCTTCGCGACCTGCTGCTGCACGAACTGGAAACGCCAGAACTGATACGCGAACCAGTTGTAGTAGGCGATCGAGCCGTTGTCTTTGCCGTTGTACATTCCCGTCCGCTCGAACGGATCGAGGCGGAGATTGACGAGAATGGGCCAATCGACCTTCTCAGTCGCCCCGAGCCAGCCGTTGGGCTGGTCGGTGAAGCGATACTTGTAGTCGTTGATCCGCACGGCGGAGAGCGTGCTTTCGGTGAAGTAATAGATCTCGTGACGAGCCGACGGACCGCTGCCGGTGATGAGATTCATCTGGTTATAGCCATCCAGGTGGACCTTGTAGGTCGTGTCCCCAAGCTGTTTTCCAGCCTTTAGTTCGTCGACGATATCAGGATTGCCAGCTGCGGCGACGAAGGTTGGGAACCAGTCAAGACCGGACATGATGCCGTTCTCGACTTTGCCCGCGGGAACCTTACCCGGCCAGCGTAGGATCGCAGGGCAGCGGAAGCCGCCTTCAAGGGCCGTTCCCTTGCCGCCTGCAAAGGGCGTCTGGCCGCCGTCGGGCCAGGTGAAGTTTTCGGTGCCGTTGTCGGTGGAGAAGGCAATGATCGTGTCGCCGTCGAGGCCGCTGTCCTTTACGTATTTCATGATGGAGCCGACGATGTCGTCGAGCTGGGCCATGCCGGCCTCTTCCTCGCTCCAGCCGTTTTCTGCGTTCCGCATCTTTTCGTACTTGTCCGAGAGATGCGTCACCACATGCATCCGTGTCGGGTTGAGCCACAGGAAGAATGGCTTGCCATCGGCCCTGGCCTTGTCGACAAACTTGAGCGCCTTATCGAGGATCTCGTCGTCAACCGTCTTCATCCGTTCCGGATAGAGCGTTCCGGCATCCTCGATTTTCTGCTTGCCGATCTTGCCCCAACGCGGCTGCTCGGTCGGATCGTCGATGTCCGTCGCCCACGTGTGGAGCATGTTGCGCGGCCCGACGGTGGCGAGCAGGTCCTGAGGATAGTTGGGATGGGCCGGGTCTTCCATCGCGTCGAGGTGGTACAGGTAGCCGAAGAATTCATCGAAGCCGTGGACCGTCGGCAGGAACTCGTTGAGATCGCCCAAATGGTTCTTGCCGAACTGGCCCGTCGCATATCCCATCGATTTGAGCGCGGTCGCGATGGTCACCGCCTGTGCCGGAATGCCAATCGGCGAGCCGGCCTGACCAACCGTGGTGAGCCCGGTTCGGATGGGGAGCTCACCGGTGATGAAGTTGGCGCGCCCCGCCGTGCAACTCGCCTCCGCATAGTAGTCGGTGAAACGCATCCCTTCCGCGGCTAGCCGATCGAGGTTCGGTGTCCGGCCGGCCATGATCCCTTGGTGGTAGGCGCCGATGTGGAACCAGCCAATGTCATCACCCATAATGAAGATGATGTTGGGCTTGCCGCCGCTGTTGGCTGTGGGCTTTGGTGCCGTTGCTGCCGTTGGCGCCGGCTGCGCTTGAGCTTGCGAACCGGTCACGACCGACAGCGCAAGAAGCGAAACGCCGCTCAAGAGAACATTGCGGCGATTGGTGTCAAAATTAGATTGCGGGCCGGTCGTTGCGTCCTTCGTTGCGTCTGACATGTGGCGTTCCTTCCCGGGTTATTTGCTGTTGCTTCCCCCGTAGTCCGCTTGTCGATTTTGCCGCTTGATGCAGCGAAACCCCACGTGGCTCGTCGATGTATCGACCGGTTCCGGATGGCGCGCAGCCGGCCGGTAACGCCGGCAATAGTTCGGCGCGCAGAGGTGCGATCCTCCCTTCAAAACCTTGCGCGGAATGCGTATGCGCGGCTGGCACGGATCGAAGCTCTCGTCCTCCCGCGGCCCGCGCGGGTTCTGCGGAATGCAGCAGGCCTTCGCCGCATCGGCCGGATGCTTGGGCACGAACCAGTCGCTGGTCCACTCCCACACGTTGCCGATCATGTCGTGCAGCCCGTAGCCGTTGGCGGGGAAGGCCGTGACCGGCGAGGTTCGCTCCCAGCCGTCGAGCTTCAGGTTCTCGCGCGGGAAGTCGCCCTGCCAGGTGTTGGCCATGTACTTGCCGCCGGGCGTCAACTCATCGCCCCAAGCGAACTCGGCACCCTCTAGTCCGCCGCGCGCCGCAAACTCCCACTCGGCTTCCGTGGGCAGCTCCTTGGCGGCCCACTTGGCATATGCTTCCGCATCGCGGTACGCGACATGCACGGTGGGGTGATCGTCGAGCCCTTTGATCCAGGTGCCGCGACCGTAGGGATGGCGCCAATCGGCGCCGAAGCGGAATTCCCACCACTGGCTCCAGTCGCGCAGATCGACTGGGCCCGTTGGCGGCCGAAAGACGAGGGAACCCGCCTTGAGCATATGCGGCAGCGCGCCGGGGTAGTCTTCGGCACGAGGCGCAACCTCGGCGAACGTGATGTAGCCCGTGGCCTCCACGAACTCGCGGAACTGCCGGTTCGTAACCGGCGTCGGGTCCATCCAGAACCCGTCGACGGTCACCCGGTGAATGGGCGCTTCCTCTGGGTAGTGCGCATCCGAGCCCATGGCGAACGTGCCACCAGGGATCCAGATCATGTCGATCTGCGTGCTGCTGTCTGGAAGGAGCGACATTGCGCCAAGTCCTCCTCCCCCGACGAGCATTTCGCGCCTGTCCGACACGCCTGGCTCGCTGAAGCCATACAATCACAGCCGACGTACAATCTGCAATCGGATCATTGGTTCAATTCAGCGTGTGGTGGTGCCGACACGTTAATCGACGCCCGGCCTGCTAGGCTTCGCTTCTGAGTAATTCGCATACCGGTGCTGCCATGGTTTCGCGTGCGCGCCCAAGCTCAATGTCAGGGAAGCTAAGCCTGCCCGTTGCCCTTTTCGTGGGTGCCTTGGCCATGCTGGGGGTGGCGGGAACGGCCACGAGCGCAGACTTGAGCTACGCGGCCCAGCCAGTAGACCCGTCCAGTAGATGGAGGCTGAGCTTCACTCCCTATGGGTGGCTGACATTTCTCGACGGCAGCACGACGGTGAAAGGCCGAACCGTCGACCTCAACGTCGACCCCATCCAAGTTCTGGAGCATCTCGAGCGTGTTCCGTTCATGGGATATGCGGAAGCGCGTAAGGGTCCGCTCATCCTCTACAGTGACATTTTCTATGCCAACCTCGGCCTCACCGCGGATGGTGTCAGGTCACGCAACATCGGCAGCACGACCGCTGCGCTCGGTGTCGACTTCGAGGAAGCGGTGGTCGAGGTGGGGGGCGCCTACGAAATCATGAAGTGCGATCGCCATACGGCCATCGATATTTTGGCCGGGGCCCGCTACTGGCATCAGGACCTGAGCATAAACTTGGCCCTGACAGGCACGCTCGACATCGATGGCCTGGATCTATCGAGAGGCATCGCTATCGCACGCGGTGGGAATGTCGACTGGGTTGATCCCGTCGTCGGCGGCAGGATCAGGTATAATTTGGCACCGGGCCAAGACTTCATGTTGCGGGGCGACTTTGGCGGCTTTGGCGTGGGCAGCGAGTTCTCGTGGAATGCGCTGGCCGCCTACAGCTTTGTGGTCGCGGCACAGGACGGAGTCACGTATTCGGGAATCCTCGGGTATCGAGTGCTTGACGTCGACTATGAGCAGGGCTCAGGCCGCACCAAGTACGAGTACGACGTGCTTCAGCATGGGCCGGTCAGCGGGCTCACTATTGCCTTCTGAATTGCCGTAATCCTCCTTCGTCGAGAGAAGCGTCGGGTCCGGTCATCGTCCAAGAGCCTGGCGAGAGCAGCGTAAATGTCGGCTGAGGGCCACGAGCTGAAGATTCGCGCGGCGCGAACCTGCTTCGAGTACACTCTCGCTCAAACAGCAGGGAGACGCCCCAGTGATCCATTGGAAGAAGATCGACGAGTTCATCGAGCCGAACTGGGAGAAGATGGCCGCGCTGGCGTCGCCCGTACTTTTCTGGCGCGGCAAGAAGGAGGTCGCCGTGTTCGGCTACATTCGTGATGGGGAGCTCTTCGATCACAAATGGATGTACGTTTGTGACTTAAGCAAGGTGACCCATTTCTCCGAGGTTAACGGTCCGGGGAGCAACGTGGTGCAGCTTCACCCCGACGGCTCGGAGTGACGGCCGTCGAGCCTTATCCCTAAATGCTGGCACCCTTAGCGAACGGCATCGACGTTGGCCTGGGCCTGGATCTCGTCGGGCGATTACTTGGACCGAACCCAGTCGCGAGGTCGTCCTTACTCCTGGAGCGCCATGCCTCCGCGGATGTGCTACAAGGATAGATGGATAAGTTCGAATACGACGCGCCGGCCGACCTTTATTGGAGCGATCGGCAGGGCCCTCGCAAGCGGCCGGTGATGTATCGAGGCTTCGCGCGGAGTGCAGAGGCCATCTGCTTCGCGATCGAGCAGCTTCCGCCATCGGCGCAGCCGTGGGCAATCATGGAGATGGGCGATGATCGCATTGCGTTCGCGCAGATCCGCGCGCTCTACGACAGCGAGCGGTACCCGCTGATCCGCGGGGATGGCCAACGCCCCGACCTCGCCCTTGCGAGCGTGGCACGGCGCGCCACCGCGGGAGCCGCGTCGCCGCATGGCCGCGAAAGGAATGGAAGATAGCAATGCTGAGTTTCCCCAACTTCAGTCGCAGCTATGATGCCACTCGACACTGCATTCGCTTTTGGGGGAGCGATGGCGCCATCGAAATCTCGTTCTTCCTGGATGAGAGCGCCTTGATCGGCATCGCGGTCGAACCGCCCTCCAGCGAAGCTTCGTTGCTCGAGAGCTTTGATTGCAACCGTGAGCGGATTCTCAAGGCTGCCCGCAAAGTCTACGAGCGTCGGCGCAAGGGCTCCTACGATCTCTTCGCATCGGATCTCCGCTGATCGCAAACGCGGCCGCACCGAAACGAGTGGTGCGAACTGGCATGCGGAGCAGGTCATCTCTTCGTGCCCATGGAAGTGGGAACGCGCAATGCGGTCGTGACCACACAGGGACAGCAGCATGAAACTTCGCGTCGGCTACGAGCTCCAATACATGTTTCCGCAACCGACGCCGGCCATTTTGATGCTGAACGTCCACTTCTCCCGCGTTTCCGATCTTGCAGCTCCCGACCACATCATCATCAGCCCGTCGGTGCCCCTATCGGGATACCGCGATGGATTTGGCAATTGGTGCGTCCGGATCGTCGCACCAGCAGGACGGGTGAGCATCGCCACCGATGCCATCGTCAGAGATACTGGTGTACCGGATGCGGTTGTCCCCGGCGCCAACCAGGTTCCGGTCGAAGACCTTCCAGAGGAGGCGCTCGTCTTTCTTTTGGCTAGCCGCTTCTGCGACAGCGATCAGCTTCTGGACCTGTCCTGGAAGTTGTTCGGCCACGCAACACCGGGCTGGGGCCGCGTGCAAGCCATCTGCGATTTCGTGCATGCGCGCATCGCGTTCGGCTATGAGCATGCGCGCGTGACGAGAACCGCATCGCAAGCGTACCAGGAGCAGCGCGGCGTCTGTCGCGACTACGCGCACTTGGCGGTGGCATTCTGCCGGGCTTTGAATATTCCAGCCCGCTATTGCACTGGCTACCTGGGCGACGTAGGTACGCCGCCGCCCTATCCTCCAGGCGATTTTGCAGCTTGGTTCGAGGCTTTCGTGGGCGGGCACTGGTATACGTTCGATCCGAGGAACAACGTTCCACGCATCGGCAGAGTCCTGATAGCGCGGGGCCGCGATGCTGCCGACGTCGCCATGACCACGACGTTCGGGCCGAACACGCTGGAGGCCTTCCGCGTATGGACGGACGAGATCAGCGAAGGCTCAGGGAAGGTGTCTTGAGGGACCGAGTTATTCTCGGCGTTTTACCCTGAGCTTGCGATCCTCAATGATACCGGTCAGGGCCGCCTCTATTTCCGTTTGCGTGACGTCGGGGAACTTCTTTTGCAACGCCGTCAGCAGACTTGAGTCCTGATGCCCTTGGGTGATCAAGCGATCGAGCTCTTCAGACAGCTCGGTATGGTCGGTCGTCACGCTACCCACGTTACACTCACCGGCTGTCGGACACGGAAATCACGCTGCGTCCCGGGACCGATAGTAGACCGCGCGAGGACGCGCCGGCTGAAATCCCTGACGCATGTGGACGTCGCAGTAGGGGCCGTTCGCCTTGCGTTTGCCGCAGAAATGAAAGTCCGGCCCTTGAGGGTCGCCAATCGGCCAACGGCAGTCATCCGGCAGAAGCGTTTCGATCGTCTTGAGCTGACCGGCTGGCGCTTTTGGCCCCCCGCGCGGCAGCAGCATTGGTGCGGTCTTTTTTGAATCCATGATCGAGCCTCACTGGGAAACGTTGCATTGAATGCGCGGTCCGGGAAGTAGAAGAGCCCCGGTGAAGACCAGGGCTCCTCCGTCTTTCGTGCCTCTAAAGGACTTTAGTAGCCCATGTCTCCCATGCCGCCACCCATCTGCCCGTGAGCGTGACCGGCATCTTTCTTCGGCAGCTCGGCGATCATCGCCTCGGTCGTTACCAGAAGCCCCGCGACGGAGGCTGCATCCTGCAGAGCGCAGCGGACGACCTTGGCGGGATCGATGACGCCCTGGGAGACGAGATCCCCATACGTGCCTGACTGCGCGTTGAAGCCGAACGCGTATGCCGGATTTTCGAGGATCTTGCCGACGATCACCGAGCCGTCTTCACCCGCGTTGGTGAAGATCTGGCGAGACGGTGCCTGCAGCGCCTTGCGGACGATGGCGATCCCGGTCTTTTGATCCTCATTGTTGGACTTGAGCGTATCGAGCGCCTTGATGGCCCGCAGCAGGGCGACGCCGCCGCCCGGAACGATGCCCTCTTCGACCGCCGCCCGCGTTGCGTGCAGCGCGTCGTCGACGCGGTCCTTGCGCTCCTTGACCTCGACCTCGGTCGCACCGCCGACCTTGATCACGGCGACACCGCCGGCAAGCTTGGCCAGCCGCTCCTGCAGCTTCTCCTTGTCGTAGTCTGAGGTCGTCTCCTCGATCTGCGCCTTGATCTGCTTGATGCGGGCTTCGATGTCCGTCTTCTTGCCGGCGCCGTCGACGATCGTGGTGTCTTCCTTGTCGATCGTGACCTTCTTGGCCCTCCCGAGCATGTCGAGGGTGACGTTCTCGAGCTTAATGCCGAGATCCTCGGACACGACGCTGCCACCGGTGACGGTAGCGATATCCTCCAACATGGCTTTGCGGCGGTCGCCGAAGCCGGGGGCTTTCACGGCCGCGACCTTGAGGCCGCCACGCAGCTTGTTGACGACGAGCGTGGCAAGCGCCTCGCCCTCCACGTCCTCCGCGATGATGAGCAGCGGCTTGCCCGACTGCACGACCGCTTCCAGCAGCGGCAGCAGGGTCTGGAGCCCACCCAGCTTTTTCTCGTGGATCAGGATGTAGGGATCTTCGAGATCCACCCTCATCTTTTCGGCATTGGTGATGAAGTAGGGCGAGAGGTAGCCGCGATCGAATTGCATGCCCTCGACGACCTCGAGCTCGGTTTCGAGGCTCTTTGACTCCTCGATCGTGATGACACCCTCGTTGCCGACGCGTTTCATAGCCTCGGCAATCTTGGCGCCGATTTCGGAATCGCCGTTCGACGAGATCGTGCCGACCTGGGCGATCTCATCGTTTGACGTGACCTTCTTCGCCTTGGCCTTCAATTCCTCGACGACCGCCGCGACGGCTTGGTCGATGCCGCGCCGCAGATCCATGGGATTGGCGCCGGCAGCAACCGACTTGGCACCTTCCCTGATGATGGCTTGGGCAAGCACGGTGGCCGTGGTTGTGCCGTCGCCGGCCTCGTCGGAGGTCTTGGAGGCGACCTCCTTGAGCATCTGCGCGCCCATGTTCTCGAACTTGTCTTCGAGCTCGATCTCCTTGGCGACGGTCACGCCATCCTTGGTGATGCGCGGCGCGCCATACGACTTATCGAGCACGACGTTGCGCCCCTTGGGGCCGAGCGTAACCTTGACCGCGTTGGCGAGGATATCGACGCCGCGTAGCATGCGATCGCGCGCGTCTTGGCCGAATTTAACTTCCTTGGACGACATGTGGGGCAGCTCCTGATTTGTTCGGGGAATCGAGGGGGGAGTGGATCTCGTTGTCAGGCGGCGGCTTTCATCTTGGCCGTGCCCTCGATCACGCCGAGGATGTCGCTTTCCTTCATGATAAGCAGATCCTCGCCGTCGATCTTGACCTCGGTGCCTGACCACTTGCCGAACAGCACGACGTCGCCGGCCTTGACGTCGAGCGCGGTGATCTTGCCGCTTTCGTCGCGCAGACCGGGACCGACCGCGACGATTTCGCCGCGCATCGGCTTTTCCTTAACAGTATCGGGAATAATGATGCCGCCCGCGCTTTTGGCGTCCTCTTCGAGCCGTTTAAGGACAACGCGATCGTGCAAAGGCCGGAATTTCATTGAAATCCTCAAATCTCTGATTTTTTGGGGCTGTCCGGATTTCGGCGCGTTGAGAAACGGGCCTCACCGTCAGGAATATATCTCTTAGCACTCTGACCGCCTGAGTGCTAGCGTTGTCTTGGTGCCTGTCTGATCTGTCCCTCAGGCGTGAACGGCCCGAACAACTGGACATTGGAACGCTCGGTTCGGGCCGATTAATCGGCCCGATTGGTCGGGCAAGAGCGCGGTCAACGCCGAGGAGGCCGAGACATGACACTCGACGCGTTGGGTTGGTGCGAGCGACATCGAGCGGAATTCACGGTCCATGCCGCCTCCGGCCTGGTTCCGGCTCGGGTCGTCGCCGAGCATCGCAGCCACTATCGTGTCGCCACCGGCTCGATCGAGCTGACGGCAGGGACGACAGGCTCGCTTCGCAACTCGGCGGTTCAACGCTCCGATCTTCCCGGCGTGGGCGACTTCGTCGGCGTGCGCCTGGCCGCGGGCGACAGCGCCAGTACGATTGAGGTCGTCCTGCCGCGCACCACCGCCTTAGTTCGCAAGGCATCGGGCGAACGTCAGCCACAGCTCTTGGCGGCGAACGTCGATGTCGTCTTCATCGTAACGGCCGCGGACGGGGACCTCAATCTGCCGCGCATCGAGCGCTACCTCGCCTTGGTGCGCGAGAGCGGAGCCGCTCCGGTCATCGTGCTCAACAAGGCTGACCTCGCCAACGATGCCGGTGAGACGACACGTCAGATCGCTGCGGTCGCTTCCGGCGTGACCGTGCACGCCATCAGCGCGCGCGATCGCGAAGGCATCGAGGTGCTGGAGCCGTATTTTTCGGGGAATCAGACCGTGGGTTTCATCGGCTCATCCGGCGTGGGCAAGTCCACTCTGACGAACGAGCTTCTGGGACGCTTAGCGCAGGCAACCCAGGAGGTTCGAGCCCATGATAGCCGTGGCCGGCATACGACCACGCATCGCCAACTGTTCCTGCGCCCGCAAGGCGGCGCCATCATCGACACGCCTGGAATGCGGGGGCTGGAGCTATGGAATGCCGCCAAAAATTCCGGAAACGACTTTGACGATATCGAGGGCCTGGCCACCGGGTGCAAGTTTCGCGATTGCCGGCATGACAGCGAGCCAGGGTGCGCGGTGCGCGCCGCCGTGAGCCGCGGCGACCTCGAAGCTAAGCGTCTAGCGAGCTACGCCAAATTCTCGACCCCACTGCGGGCGAGCTCACGCTGAGTCTTAGTTGTGACGCATCAAGGTGCGGGCTCAGCGTGTTCGTCCTGCGCAAACGTCCATGCAATCACGGGCCTAAGCCGAGGCCCCGGGTTCGGAGCAAAGGCCCGCAGCTTGTCCGTCACAAACTTGGAGAGCCGCTCTTCGAGCTCACTTTGTTGACTGGCGGGGCCGTCTCGATGGTCGTCAACGAATGTGCGCGGAATGCGCAGGTTGATCGCATCCATGGCGCTGTCGATGCGGATGCGATGTAGCTCGGCCCCTAGCGCGTCGGGCTCCGTGCCTTCCAGAAATCGGAGGTTGGCGCCTTTGGGAAAGAGTGGCTCCAGAAGCGCGAGGAATTTGCGCTGCGTATCAGTGGTCATGTCAACCTTCCTGCTGTGGATAGCTCTGTGTCTGTCGTGCTTGGCCCGCAAAACGGTGCCAGCCGCGCAGAACTGTCCGGTAAGCTTGTCTAAGCGTTCTTGCGCAGTTGATGCGACCGGCCGAGCGCCCCGGCGACGGGTAGAGCAGATGGCCTAATTGCGCTTGATGAAGACGAAGGCCTTAGCCTTGTCATCCTTCGCAACTGTGCAGTTCACGTCCTTGGCAAACGCGCACAAGTCCCCCAACGCCCTTGGGTGGATGTCGTTTCCGATCATCCCGGGTGGGAAAACGTCGCCGATTTGGTCAAACCTGAGCGTATAGCTCGCGCGCGGTGAGAGCGCGATGATCGAGTGGCGAATGACCGTGCGATAGGGCTGCTGATCGTTCACTGGCGGATGCCTCTCGGGCAAAGAGCAGCTTGCCCACATTAGGCCCGGCTCCGCAAGTGCGCCGAGGGCAGGCTCATACCCGGCTTCCCTACGGGTGGCCTTTTTAGTTTGCCATGGAGAAGGAGAATCGGCGCACGGTCCGTTTTGTCTCCCGATTCTGGCGATACGGCCCAACCCTCTGGCCGTCCTAAGATCGATGAGCCCTGGTCATCAACCGGGGCTCATTGCTGTCCGGGCGGATGCCAACAGAGCGTCGCCTGATTGAGCTTTGGGCCAAAAGCGGACGATTTCCCAGACGCACGCTTGCGTGCTAAAGCGCGCTCCCGCGGACCCGGCCGAACCCGTTGTATGACCGGCGGTCCTGGAGCAAGAAGCGATCGCATGGCCGCGCGGCCGACAACACTCTCGATCCTGATCATCGACGAGAACCGTCTGCGCGCGTCCGTGATCGAGGCCGGGTTGCGCGACGCCGGCTACACAGACCTTACGGTTGTTCATGATGTCGTCGGCATCGCGCGGCGTATTGCCGACATCGAGCCCGACGTCATCGTCATCTCACTCGAGAACCCCAATCGCGACATGCTGGAGAACATGTTTCAGCTATCGCGCGCCGTGCAGCGGCCGATTGCCATGTTTGTCGATCGCTCGGACCAGGCGGCGATTGAAGCGGCGGTTGAGGCCGGCGTCTCGGCCTATGTGGTCGATGGGCTGAAGCGTGAGCGCGTCAAGCCGATCCTCGATATGGCGATCAGCCGCTTCAATGCCTTCTCGCGCATGGCGCGCGAGCTGCGGGAGGCGCGCTCCGAGCTCGAGAACCGCAAGCTCATCGATCGCGCCAAGGGCATCCTGATGTCGACGCGTGGGTTATCTGAAGCCGATGCCTATGCGCTCTTGCGCAATACGGCGATGAACCAGAACCGCAAGATTTCCGAGATTGCCGAGAGCCTCATCACGGCAAGCGGGCTTCTCGCGCCGCCGGAGGACAAATGAGCATGAGCGTAAAGCCCCAGATTGTCGCCGGCTTCATGCCTCTGCTCGACAGCGCCGTGCTCGTCGCGGCCAAGGAGAAGGGCTTTGCCGACGCCGAGGGGCTCGACCTGGCGCTGGTTCGCGAGACCTCCTGGGCCAACATCCGCGACCGCATGGCGGTGGGCCACTTCCAAGTGGCGCATGTTCTGGCGCCTATGCCGATTGCGTCGAACCTCGGCTTGACGCCGCTCGCCGTCCCTACCATCGCGCCGATGGCGCTCGGGCTCGGCGGCAATGCCGTCACCGTGTCCAACGAGCTGTGGGCGCGTATGGCGGAGCACGGTGCTGCTGCAGATTTCGATCCCGGGCGCGCGGGGCGCGCCTTGAAAGCGGCCGTGTCCGTCCGTGCCGCGCGGTCAGAGCCGGTGCTGCGCTTTGCGGTAGTGCATCCCTACTCGGGCCACAACTACGAGCTTCGCTATTGGCTCGCTGCATGCGGCATCGATCCGGCCCGCGACGTCGACATCGTCATCGTGCCGCCGCCGCTCATGGCGGATGCGCTCGCCGGCGGCGCCATCGATGGCTATTGCGTGGGCGAGCCGTGGAACACTGCAGCGGCACTGCTGCGGCGGGGCCATATCGTCACCGTGAAGGCCGCCATCTGGCGGTCGAGCCCGGAGAAGGTGTTGAGCGCCGGAGCGAAGTGGGCTCAAGAGAACCCCGACGCGCTCGCGGCCCTGCTGCGCGCTCTGTGCCGCTCGGCCCAATGGTGCGCGCTCGCCGGCAATCGCGAGGAGCTGGCGCGGATCCTCGCCGACAAGTCCTACATTGCGCGGCCCGCGGAGTGGATGTTGCCCGGACTTTCCGGAGAGATCGACACGGGCGGCGGTGATCGCCGCCGCGTGGAGGACTTTTTCGTCCCCTTTGCGAAGGCGGCGACCTTTCCCTGGAAGAGCCACGCGCTGTGGTTCTATTCGCAGATGGTGCGTTGGGGACAGGTGGCGCACACAGGCGAGAACGCGAAGATCGCGCGCGAGACCTATCGGCCCGACCTCTACCGCGCGGCCCTAAAGCCGCTCGGCATCGCGCTTCCCGTCGCCAACGCCAAGGTCGAGGGCGCGCTGCAGACCGCCACGCCGGTAGGCTCGGCGGGGGCCAGCCTCACGCTCGGCCCGGACGGATTTTTCGATGGCGGTCTCTTCGATCCCGACCAGCTCGATGCCTACATCGCCGCGCAAACGCGATAGGGTTTGGCACCCTTCGCACTGCACAAATTTTCGCCGATTGCTCTGCGGAATGACCAATGTTTGGTCTTCGCGCGCCCAGGTGTCGATATTGACGAACGTCTACATCATTGATGTAAAACAATAATATAGAAGATCCCCACGTGGCACGGTTTCTGCTCTTAAGAAACCCGATCGCGCCCAACGACGGGCGCCTCATTGGCAAAGCTGCCGTTCACGTCTTGCGCCGTTCGCGCGGGACCTGATCGGCAGCTTTTTTGTTTTGGCAGCGCGCAGGGGAGCGAATTGATGCGCACGGACGGATTTGAGAGCGGATCTGCAGCCTTGACGGCCTCTGGCGCGCAAGCGCGCGCGCTTTGGATGTCGACCCTCGCCTTCACGGTCTGCTTTGCAGTGTGGACGATCTTTTCGATCATTGGCATCCGCATCAAAAGCGAGCTGGGGCTGAGCGAGACCGAGTTCGGCTTGCTCGTTGGAACGCCGATCCTCACGGGATCGCTGTCGCGCATAGCCCTTGGCATCTGGACCGATCGCTTCGGTGGGCGCCTCGTGTTCACGCTGACGATGCTCGCGACGAGCGTGGCGACGGTGCTGCTGTCGTTTGCGCACACCTACCCGCAGATGTTGCTCGCGGCGCTCGGCGTCGGCCTCGCCGGCGGCTCATTCGCGATCGGCGTCGCTTACGTCTCACGCTTTTTCGGCACCTCCCGCCAGGGCACCGCGCTCGGTATCTTTGGCGTCGGCAACGTCGGCGCGGCGGTGACGAAGTTTGTCGCGCCCTTCGTTTTGCTGGCCTGGGGCTGGCAGTCCGTCGCGCTCGTGTGGGCGGCCGTTTTGGCGGTCATGGCGGTGGTATTCTGGGCCACGACGGTCGACGATCCGGTGCTGGTCGAGCGGCGCCGGACTGGTGCAGCGCCGAAAGCCTTCATGCTCGAGCTCGGCGCCCTGCGCAGCGTGCGCGTATGGCGGTTCGCATTCTACTATTTCTTCGTCTTCGGCGGCTTCGTCGCACTCGCGTTATGGCTCCCGCGCTATCTGATCGGCGTCTACGGCCTCGACATCGCCACCGCCGGCATGATCGGCGCTGCCTACTCCGTTCCCGCCAGCATCTTCCGCGCATATGGCGGCGTGCTCTCCGACCGCGTCGGCGCGCGGGCAGTGATGTACTGGAGCCTGCTCGTCTCCGCCGCTGCGACGCTTCTCCTGTCGTTGCCGCCGGCAAACTACGCCATGCGTGGCATCAAGGGCGAGATTGCCTTCCATTTCGAGATCGGTCTGCCGGCCTTCGTCGCCGTTGCCTTCGTGCTCGGCTTCTTCATGAGCCTGGGCAAGGCCGCCGTGTTCAAGCACATCGCCACCTACTACCCGGAGAACGTCGGCGCTGTGGGCGGGCTCGTCGGCATGATCGGCGGCCTTGGCGGATTTTTCCTCCCTATCGCCTTCGGGGCGCTGAACGAGCTCACCGGCCTGTGGTCGAGCTGCTTCATGCTGCTGTTTGCCATCGTCGTCGGGCTGCTCGTTTGGATGGACGTCTCTATCCGTCGCATGGAGCGACGGGATCGCTCTCCATCTGCGGCCGCTCCCGGCGAAGCCCTCTATGCCGCCGAATAGCCGGAGCGCCCCAACATGACCGAGAAACTCGTCATCATCGGCAACGGCATGGCGCCCGGACGGATGCTCGAGCATCTGTTCGAAGCGGCGCCGGGCCGCTACGAGGTCACGATCTTCAACGCCGAGCCGCGCGTCAACTACGACCGTATCATGCTGTCTCCGGTGCTCTCCGGTGAGAAGGACTACGAGCAGATCGTCATCCACGGCGACGGCTGGTACATCAAGCACGGCATCACGCTCTACAAGGGTCACAAGGTCACCGAGATAGACCGCGCCGCGAAGACTGTGACGTCAGATCGCGGTGAGACGGCGCCGTACGACAAGCTTGTTATCGCTACCGGCTCGGTGCCGCTGATCCTGCCGGTGCCGGGCAACAACCTTCCCGGCGTTCTCACCTACCGCGACCTCGACGACGTCAATGCCATGCTCATAGCCGCGCAATCTCGCGCGAAGGCGGTGGTGATCGGCGGTGGTCTGCTCGGCCTCGAGGCCGCGGCCGGGCTCAATGCGCGCGACATGGACGTGACCGTCCTGCATCTGATGCCGTCGCTGATGGAGCGTCAGCTCGACCCAGCCGCTGGCTACATGCTGCAACGAGAGCTGGAAACGCGCGGACTCAAGATCATCACCAAGGCGCAGACCAAGGCTATCCTCGGCGAGCGCAAGGTCGAAGGCGTCGAGCTGGCCGACGGCCGGGTGATACCCGCAAACTTGATCGTCATGGCGGCGGGCATAAGGCCCAACGCTTGGCTCGCCAAGCAAGCGGGGATCGACGTCAATCGCGGAATTCTCGTCGATGCGGGTATGCGCACTTCCGATCCCGATGTGATGGCCATCGGCGAATGTGCGGAGGTTGGCGGTCACGTCTATGGTCTCGTCGCGCCACTCTACGAGATGGCGCGGGTGGCCGCCGCGCACCTCACGGGCGATACCTCGGCGGCCTTCGTGCACAACGACACCCCTACCAAGCTGAAGGTGACGGGGATCGAGCTTTTCTCGCTCGGCGATTTCGCCGACGGCGACGACCGGCAGGAGATCGTGCTGCGCGACGCTTCCGCCGGCATCTACAAGCGCCTCGTGCTCAAGGACAACCGCATCATCGGCACCGTGCTCTACGGAGAAACGGCTGATGGTGCCTGGTTCAATGACCTGAAGAAGCGCGAGGTCGACATCACCGAGATGCGCGACACGCTCATTTTCGGCCAGGCCTACCAAGGGGGCGCGCCGCTGGACCCTATGGCGGCCGTTGCAGCATTGCCCGATGACGCAGAGATCTGCGGCTGCAACGGCGTGTGTAAGGGCAAGATCACGGGTTTCATCAAAGAGAAGGGACTGAATACGCTCGACGACGTGCGCGCGCATACCAAGGCGTCCGCCTCGTGCGGCTCTTGCACGGGCCTCGTCGAGCAGCTCATGACGTTGACGCTCGGCAATGCCTACAATCCGTCCGCTGTGCAACCGATCTGCACCTGCACCTCGCTCGGGCACGACGATGTGCGCCGCCTGATCAAGGCGAAGGGCCTGAAGACCATCCACTCGGCGATGCAGGAGCTGGAGTGGAAGACCTCGTGCGGCTGCGCGAAGTGTCGCCCGGCGCTCAACTACTACCTCGTCTGCGATTGGCCCGGCGAATATGCCGACGACTATCAATCGCGCTTCATAAACGAGCGCGCACACGCCAACATCCAAAAGGACGGCACCTACTCTGTTGTGCCGCGCATGTGGGGCGGCGTGACGAGTGCGAACGAGCTGCGCGCCATCGCCGATGTGGTCGACAAGTTCGCCATACCGACGGTGAAGGTCACAGGCGGCCAGCGCATCGACATGCTCGGCATCAAAAAGGAGGACCTGCCCGCGGTGTGGGCCGATCTCGGCAAGGCTGGCTTCGTCTCCGGCCACGCCTACGCCAAGGGCTTGCGCACGGTGAAGACGTGCGTCGGCACCGACTGGTGCCGCTTTGGCACCCAGGATTCGACCGCGCTTGGCATTCGCATCGAGA
The DNA here is from genome assembly GCA_963817485.1 of uncultured Alphaproteobacteria bacterium. Lineage (GTDB taxonomy): Bacteria > Pseudomonadota > Alphaproteobacteria > Rhizobiales > Hyphomicrobiaceae > Hyphomicrobium_A. The sequence continues at coordinate 96,821 of CAWFOR010000010.1, forward strand.
AATTCATGTGGGGCTCGTGGACCCCCGCAAAGGTCAAGATGGCGGTGTCGGGATGCCCGCGCAACTGCGCCGAGGCGACGTGCAAGGACGTCGGTGTCGTCTGTGTCGATTCAGGCTTCGAGATCCATTTCGCTGGCGCGGCTGGCCTCGATATCAAAGGCACGGAGGTGCTGGGCCTCGTGCCGACCGAGGACGAGGCGCTCGAGGTGATCGTCGCCCTGGTGCAGATGTACCGCGAGCAGGCGCGCTATCTGGAGCGCATCTACAAATGGACGAAGCGTGTCGGCGTCGCGGAGATCCGCCGCCAGGTGCTCGACGATTTGCCGCGCCGCCAGGCGTTCTTCGACCGCTTCGTCTTCTCGCAGAAATTCGCTCAGGTCGATCCCTGGTCGGAGCGCGTCTCCGGCCTGCACAAGCACGAGTTCCGGCCGCTCGCGGCGGGCGGCATGGCGGAGGCGGCGGAGTGATGGGGATGAACTGGATTGCCATCGGCAACCTCTCCGACATTCCCGTTCGCGGTGCCCGCTGCGTCGCGACACCGGCGGGGAAAATTGCTGTTTTCCGCTCCGCGGACGACCGGGTCTTCGCCATCGAGGATCATTGTCCACACAAGGGAGGCCCCCTCAGCCAGGGCATCGTGCATGGCGCGTCCGTGACGTGTCCGCTGCACAACTGGGTGATCTCGCTGGAAACCGGCAAGGCGCAAGGCGCCGATCAGGGATGTGTGCGCACGATCCCGATCCGACGCGAAGGTGAGACGCTTCTGATCGCGCTTACCTCGCTTACCGGCCGGGCGGCGTGATCCATGGACATGGCGGCGCCGCGCACAGTCAAAACTACCTGCCCCTATTGCGGTGTCGGATGCGGCCTGCTGGCGGATGTGAGTACCGACGGCGTCACCGTCCGCGGCGATCCCGACCACCCGGCGAACTTCGGCCGGCTCTGCTCCAAGGGCGCGGCTCTGGCGGAGACGATCGGCCTGGAAGACCGGCTGCTGTTCCCCGAAGTGGACGGCGTGAGATCGAGCTGGGACGCCGCGCTCGAACTCATTGCCTCGAAGTTCTCCGAGACGATCCGCGAGCATGGACCGGACTCGGTCGCATTCTACGTCTCGGGCCAGCTGCTGACCGAGGACTACTACGTCGCCAACAAGCTGATGAAGGGCTTTATCGGCTCGGCCAATATCGACACCAACTCGCGTCTGTGCATGGCCTCCTCCGTCGCCGGGCACAAGCGCGCTTTCGGCTCCGACACTGTGCCGGGCTGCTACGAGGATTTGGAACTCGCCGACCTCGTCGTGCTCGTCGGCTCCAATCTCTCCTGGTGCCACCCCGTCCTCTACCAACGCATCGCGGCCGCCAAGGAGGCGCGGCCGAAGATGAAGGTCGTGCTGATTGATCCCCGCCGCACGACGACGGCCGACATCGCCGATCTGCATCTTCCCATCAAGCCCGACGGCGATGTCGCGCTCTTCCTCGGGCTGCTCCGACATCTCGTGCGCAGCCGCGCGATCAAGCGACGTTACCTCAAGGCGCACACGACGGGCTTCAAGGAGGCGTTGCGCGCAGCCGAGTTGCTCGACATGTACGATGTCGTCCGCCAAACGGGCATTGCCGCGGCGTCGCTGGAGGCGTTCTTCGCCCTGTTTGCCGCGACCGAGAAGGTGGTCACCGTCTACAGCCAGGGCGTCAATCAATCGGCGTCGGGCACCGACAAGGTCAACGCCATCATCAACTGCCACCTGGCCACCGGTCGCATCGGCCGGCCTGGCATGGGCCCCCTCTCGGTGACGGGTCAGCCCAACGCCATGGGCGGGCGCGAGGTCGGCGGGATGGCCAATACGCTCGCCGCGCACATGGACATCGAGGATGCGGCGCATCGCAACCGCGTGCAGCGCTTCTGGCGCTCGCCGACGATCGCTTCGCGAGCCGGTCTCAAGGCTGTCGACATGTTCCGCGGCGTCGCCGATGGCCGCATCAAGGCGCTCTGGATCATGGCGACCAACCCGGTGGCGTCCATGCCCGAAGCCGGCAACGTCGAAGCTGCGATTGCTGCCTGCCCGTTTGTCGTCGTCTCTGATGTGACTGGAGCGACCGACACTGCGCGGCTGGCGCACGTGCGGTTGCCCGCGGCCGCGTGGGGCGAGAAGGACGGTACCGTCACCAACTCGGAGCGGCGCATCTCCCGCCAGAGGAGTTTCCTGCCGCTGCCCGGGCAGGCGCGCCCCGATTGGTGGATCGTGTGCGATGTCGCAAAGCGCATGGGTTTCGGTGAGGCCTTCGACTACGCGTCGCCGGCCGCGATCTTCGCTGAGCACGCCGCTCTGTCGCAGTTCGAGAATGACGGTACGCGCGACTTCGACATCGGCGCGATGGCGCCTGTCGACGAGTTGCAATTCGAGGAAATGCCGCCGTTCCAGTGGCCACGTCCGTCCGGGGGCGGCGAGGGCGCCCGCATGTTCGCCGAGGGACGGTTCTTCACGCCGGATGGCAAGGCCCGCTTTGTTGCGGTCCGCGCCAACGCCATCGCGCCGGCGGCCACGGCCTTTCCCCTCACCCTCAACACGGGCCGGGTACGCGACCACTGGCACACGATGACCCGCACCGGCAAAAGCGAGCGTCTGTCGCAGCATTACGCCGAGCCGTTCGTTGAGATAAACCCGCACGACGCCGCGCTCCATCATATCGGTGAAGCCGACCTCGTGCGCATCTCGACGGGGCTCGGTGCCGTTCTCGTGCGCGCGCTTGTTTCGCCGCGTCAGCAGGTCGGATCAATCTTCGTGCCCATGCACTGGAACGATCAGTTCGCGTCGCGCGCTCGAGTGGATGTTCTGGTGCCGGCCCTCACGGATGCGATCTCGGGGCAGCCGGCCTCGAAGAATACCGCCGCGCGGATCGAGCGGTTCGTCGCCGCGGCCTACGGGTTCGCCGTGCTCCGGCACAAGCCACGGCACATCGATGCCGAATACTGGGCGGTTGCCAAGTGCAGGGGCGGCTGGCGCATCGAGCTGGGATTCGCGTCGAAGGACAGGGATTGGCCAGAGTTCGTCGCCGACCTGGTCGGAGGTGAGGCCTCTCAATTGATCGCCTATCATGACGCTAAAACTGGCCACCATCGCTTTGCCTGTTACGAGGACGACCGTCTCACCGGTGCTGCCTTCCTCGCGCCGGAACCGGTCGCCGTATCGCGCGACTGGGCGATCGCGCAGTTGTCCGTGCAGCACTCGGCTCGCAAGCGCTCCTCCGTCATCGCCGGGCGTCCGGGCAAGGGAACGGTCGATCGCGGCGCGATCGTGTGCTCCTGCTTCGGCATCGGCGCGAGTGAGATAGCCGCCGCGGCGGCGCGTGGATGCACGACGGTCGCGGCAGTCGGCAAAGCCCTGCATGCCGGCACCAACTGTGGCTCTTGCCGCGCCGAAATTCGCACGATCATCGACGCCAATCGCGCTCCAAAGCCGGCACTTGCAACTCGCCGTGCGGCCGTCGCGTCAGCTTTGAGAGGAGCTTGACCATGCACGCACTGTCGGAGCTGTTGAGCGAGGGGGAGCCGCTCGCGCGGAAATCCCCAGGCGCTTTGGCGGCTCTTGCGAGGCGGCTATTGCGTGCAGCCACCCACCTGGCGACCCGCTTGAGAGGCAATGCTTGGCTGGCGACGCAAACACGTGACCGTGCCGTCGCGCTCGGTCCGCTCCAGCGCCCGGCATGTGGCCGCGTCATACTCGTCGGCGCGGGTCCCGGCGATCCAGAGCTTTTGACGCTCAAAGCGCTGCGAGCGGTGCGGGGCGCCGACGTCATTCTGTACGACCAACTCGTCTCCGACGAGATCCTGGCGCTGGCGCCGGCCCGCGCCGAGCGTATCGCTGTGGGCAAGAAGGGGTATGGGAAGGCCTGCAAGCAGCGCCATATCAACGAGCTGATGGTGGCGCTCGCCGCCGCCGGCCGGCGCGTCGTCAGGCTCAAAGCGGGCGACCCGCTGATGTTCGGGCGCCTCGAGGAGGAGATGGCGGCGCTCGACGCGGCGGGTATCAGGTTCGAGGTAGTGCCCGGCATCTCGGCCGCGCAGGGAGCTGCGGCACGGTTGAAGATATCGCTGACGCGCCGGCGTGGTGCACGCCGTTTCCAGGCCATCACGGGGCATGCCGACCAGGGGGGCCTGCCCGACGACTTCGACTGGGCTGGGCTCGCCGACCCCAAGGCGACGACCGCCGTCTACATGCCCAAGGCGACCATCGGCGATCTCTGCGCCGAGCTGATGCGCCGCGGACTATCCGCGAGCCATCCGGTGGCAGCGGTATTCAACGCCACGCGACCCTCTGAGGTCACGCTCGCGGCGACACTCGCAACCCTTCCGGAGCGCATTGCCGACGCTGCAAGCGACGCTCCGTGCATCGTCCTGGTCGGAGAGGCGGTCGCGCGGCTCGCACCCATGCGTCAATCAATGGAAAGACCCGAGTTAGCTGCGGCCGTTCGATCGTAGCAATTTATAGCGTGGAGTGAGTGGAAGTGATGCGTCGACGTTTCAGAGCGGCTGGGTTCGTTGTGATGGTGGCAGCGATTGCCGCGGTGGATTTGCAAGCGGCCCAAGGCGCCGATCTCGGGGGCAGCTGCTGCGCCGAACTGGAGGAGCGCATCGCCGAGCTCGAAGTCACGACGGCGCGAAAAGGAAACCGCAAAGTAACACTCACCATCACGGGCTACGTCACCAAGCAGATCATGTTCTGGGACGATGGGGTCGATCGCAATGCCTATATATCCGACATCGGCCCGACGCAGGCGACGAACTTCCGTCTGACCGGCGAGGCCGCTATCGCGCCCGGTTGGAAGGCGGGCTACCTCATACGCATCCAGGACCTCACCGACAACTCCATGGGCCTCAGCCAGAGCACGTCAGTGGTCAACCAGGGTCTCAACGTGCAGATGTCATACTGGTACGTGGCGAGCAAAGAACTCGGCAAGCTCAGCGTCGGCAAGAACGCGCTCGCCGCCAAGAGTGCTGCCATGTTCACCGATCTCTCCGGCACGCAGGTGATCGCCAATTACGTGCTGTTCGACGGCGGCAGCTTCTTTTTGCGCAACGGCGGCGCGCTGCTGCCGCTGCGCTGGGGCGACTTCGGCTATTGCTATTCGCAACAGCGGCCGTGGGGCGGCGACTGCGACGAAATATTCACCTTTTTCTCGGGACGTATTCCTAGATAGCGTGCCGCGATGTTCGCAAGCCGAGAACACTCGGCTGTGCCGAGCAGCGGCCGAAGGGCGAAATGCCTCGGTCGTGATCTGGAAGGAGAGAAAGTCATGCAAGCTAAAATGCGGAACGCTTTGCTTACGGCTGTTTGCGTTGCGGCCGCAGTGAGCGTAGCGGCCGGCAGCCACTTGCTGCCCGCGTACGCGGCGACGCCGTCGCTGACTGTGCTCGATCCCGACAAGGACGGCACAGTCGATCTGGCGGAGGCTAAGGCGGCCGGCGCCAAGGAGTTTACCAAGCTCGATCCCGATAAGGACGGCACGCTCGATGCCAAGGAGCTCGAGGGCCGCATCGATGCGGCTGCGCTCAAGGCGGCGGACCCGGACAGCGACGGCACGCTCGACGCCAAGGAGTATGCGAGCCTGGTCGAAGCCCGCTTCAAAGCCGCCGATCCCGACAACGACGGCACCGTCGACGACAAGGAGCTTGGCACCGATGCCGGCAAGGCGCTGCTGAAGCTCCTCGAGTAATCTGTGAACCTATGCAACGCGGCCTCCCCGATCCGGGGCAGGCCGCGTTCGCAATTCCCATACCGACGGAGAAGGTAGCTCTCGGCGACCCTGCAATCCGCCCTTAACCGCCTGACTATCTATGCCGTAAGCGGTCACTACCGCTTCACCACACTCAGCCGACGAATGCTGAGGCGAGTTTTAACGTCCTCAGGTCGCCGTGCTTGGACGCGGGCGCCGAGGAAGCATCTTCAGCAGATGCAGGGGGCCGCGCATGGAATGGGTCACTGGCTGGGGGGCATGGCGTGAAACCCGATGGTCCACCCCCCTCTGGTCCCCCGGGTGAACTCAACCATAGCCAGAAGGTATTGGCCTAGCGCAGCCCCTGTCGGCACAGTTTGCAAAGGCAGCCTGGCACCAACGAAACAAAGCCCGGACCGCCGACGAATTCGAATGAAGTGCCACCGCCATCGGAGAGACGTTATGCCAGACCTCTTCGCGCCGCAGCCCAAGGTGAGCCCCCAGTCCTCCACAACGGGGGCCGCGTCCGGCCACGGGCAGATCGTGCTCGTGCTGCAGGGCGGCGGCGCGCTTGGAGCATTCCAGGCAGGCGTCTATCACGCGCTCCACGATGCTGGCGTCGAGCCGGACTGGGTCATCGGTACCTCCATTGGCGCCATCAACGCATCGATCATCGTCGGTAACGAGCCCGGCAAAAGGCTCGCTGCCCTGGAGGAGTTCTGGCAGCGCATCGCCCACCAATCGATCTGGGGCGTCTGGTCTCCGCAGATCGCACTGGCTCTCGCCAACTGGACTACCGTTACGGCTGGCCTGCCCGGCTTCTTCGCGCCGAACCCCTTTGCGTTCCTCGGCGCCCACATCCCGCTCGGCACCGACAACGCCGGCTACTACACGACCGCGCCGCTCAAGCGCACGCTGTCGGAGCTCGTCGATTTTTCGTTGATCAAGCGCAACAAACCGCGTCTGACGGTCGGCGCCGCGCACGTCGAGACGAGCCAGATGCGCTATTTCGACAGCCTCCAGACCGAGATCAACGTCAAGCATGTGCTGGCTTCGGGCGCGCTCCCTCCGGCGTTTCCGGCGGTGTGCATCGACGGCGAGCACTATTGGGACGGCGGCATCCTTTCCAATACCCCCGCCGAAGCCGTCTTCGATGACAATCCGCGGCGCAACTCGCTCGTTTTCGCCGTGCACATGTGGAACCCGGCGGGACCGGCGCCGCAAACGATGTGGGAGGTCCTTCACCGCCAGAAGGACATTCAGTATTCGAGCCGCGTGGCCACCCATATTGCGCGCCAAGCGCAGATCCACCGGCTGCGTCACGTGATCAAGGAGCTCGCAGCATACATCCCCGAGGAAATGCGCAACAGCGAAGAGGTGCAAGCTCTGGCCGCGTATGGGTGCCTGACGCGCATGCACTTCGTGCGCCTCCTGTCGCCACGCTTCGACAACGAGGACCACACCAAGGACATCGACTTTTCACCCGCCGGCATCCGCCAGCGCTGGCAGTCGGGTTACGACATGGCCATGCGCGCCATCGAAAGCGCACCTTGGAGCGGTGATTTCGATCCGCACGAGGGCGTGTTCCTGCACGAGCCGAAGGGCAGCATGCCGCTGACGGCCGTGGCCTCGGCCGAGGGCATGGGTCAGCCGATTTCGCTCGCCAGCGATCAATACGCAACCACCTCCTTGCCATAGACGAGAGATTCCATGGCCTTCACCAGCGATCACCTTGTGCACGTTCCCCCCATGCGGCTACGCGAGAGGACGGCCTTCATGCCGACAGCCAACGAGCATCCGATCCGCGTAGCGCCCAATCCCAAGCGCCTGCGCGCGAGCATTGGTGGCCGCGTCGTCGCCGACACCGATCGCGCGCTCACCCTGTTTGAGGCCTCTTATCCCGGCGTGCAGTACGTGCCGCTTGCGGACGTCGACCGTACGGTGCTCAGAAGATCCACTCACAAGTCTCGCTGCCCCTACAAAGGCGAGGCCTCGTACTACTCCATCGTCACCCCCGAGGGCGTCGCCGAGAACGTGATCTGGACCTATGAGAATCCGCTGCCGGTAGCCGCTAAGATTGCTGGCTACCTCGCGTTCGACACGACTCGCGTCGATCTGTTCGAGGGTGTGAAGGTCTAACTCGCCGCGCCGGGGATTCTTCTCGTCTCGGCGTCGATCCCAGCCTTCATGAAACCTAGCGTCTCGCCGCGCTCGACCGCCGGCACTCCGCGTACGCGCTGGCTATTTGGCAACGCTGGACGTGATCGATGCGATGACGTCGGACGCCATCTTGAAGGCGTCGTCGCGGTTTTCGATCCGGTGGCGTCGCTTGATCCATTCGAAATCCGTGTAGACGACCCAAACCTGGCCCTTGTCGTCCTGGGTCACGAGGAGGCGAACGGGCCAATCGAGCCCGGCGTTCGGATTGGATGTGAGGAATTGGATGCCAAGCGGCGGGTTGCCAAAGATCAATAACGTCGATGGCAGCAGCTTTATCCCGGCTTTCTCGCCGAGCCTCGACTGATCAACCGCCATGAAGAACATGATGCCCTTGCCGGCGATGTCCTTCTTCAGCAGTTCGATCGTCTGCGTCGAAACCGTGGACGCTTTTAACTTTTACGATGCCATCACCGGAAACGGCGGCCTCGGCTATGGCCGTACTCGTCGTGGCGGGCAGGTGCAGGAGCATCAAGAACGACAGAATGAGGGCCGGGACCGGCGCAACGGTGCGTGCAAGCATCATCGTATCCTCTCGAATGTGCGCGGGGCTTCGCGCGGGCTGTGAGGACCAATTTGTCGAGTGAGCGCGTGCGGCGGAAATGCCGGCTGGCTTCGGTATCGATAGTAAGAAGCTATGGCCCGTGTGCGAGGGCTTCAGCCGTGCGCCGCGTCAGTGCGCAGCCTTTAGCGCGTCGAGCATATCTTCTATCGCCATCCGCTTGCGATAGTCAGGATCGACGAAGCGGGCAGTGATGCGCCCGTCGGTGGCGACGATGAAGGTGGCGGGTATGGGCAGCATCCAGGCGTCATTACCCTGGTAGGCGGGAAGATCCCAGCCCAACTCTGCCATCATCCGCTTCATCTCCTCGCCCACACAGATCGCAAGGTTGAGCGACATGGCGTAGCCGTTGTCCATGTCGAGCAGGATGGGGAAGGGGGCTTTGGCCTCTGCCCTCAGCTCGCTCGCGAACTGGCGCCGCTCGGGCAGGATGGCCGCAATCTGACTGCCCTCGGCCTGTGCTTTCGATTGCGCCTCGACGAGCGCGTTGGTGTTGATGCGGCAGTAGGGGCACCAGTGGCCGCGGTGAAAGGCGAGCGCCACCGGGCCTTTCTGCAGGATCTCCTCGAGACTGACGAGATGGCCCGTGTCGTCGGGGAGCAGAAAGTTCGGCATCTCGTCACCCGGCGCCGGTGCCGCCGTGCCCGCGCCCGCTTGGTGCAGGCGCGCGACGAGCCGGTCGACCCCCTCGGCGAATGTCGGATTGAGCTTGCGCACGGTATCTGCGAATGCCTGCAGGCGCTGGTTGAGCGAGGCATCCATGCGACTGCATTGCTCGAACGCCTCGTCGAGGATTTCGGCAAAGGACTTCGAGGTCATTCGAGGCTCCAAGGCCTGCAGGCGTGGTATCCGGCGGAGCAGCTTCCAAATATGCGCGCGCCAAATGATTGCGGGCCCAGCAATGGGAGATGTCCCTTCGTTCTGACTACCACACTAGCCCACCGCCCTCCCAGGGGTGATAGCGGTTCGCTATGGAATTGAAAGTAACACGATATTTTTGGCTCTTCGTTGAAGCGGGCATATGAGCTATGCGGCCGAATTGCCTGCCATGGCAGGTTCTTCGCCGGGGGGCCTTGAGCCGGAGAACGGCTTTCCGGCTTCAGTTGAACTGGGCCAGGGAGAGGAGCCCGCAGCAGGATAGAAGACTTGGAAAAGCCATCCACCCTCGCAGAGGCCTTCGGCGAGATCTGTAAAATGGACGCCCCGCTCAACGAGCGGCTCGCCGCCTATGCAAATGCGCTGCGCGACCTGAACTTCCCTTTTTCCGAAGCCTACGACGATCTGGTCGCGCGCCTGAAAGCGGGCGGGATCGGGGCCCAGGCGCCGCTCGTCGGCGAGCTGATGCCTCCATTCCAACTGCCGGCGCTGCCACATCGGCTCGTGAGCCTGCAGGAGATTTTGAGCGCGGGCCCCGCGGTGATCAGCTTCAACCGCGGCCACTGGTGCCCATTCTGCAAGATCGAGCTCTCGACCATCGCCGACCATCACGACGAGATCCTGGCGCATGGAGGCCAGCTCGTGACGATTCTGCCCGACCGGCAGAAGTTTGCCCGTCAACTACCCGAGGGGGTTCTGCGCTCCTTTCTCGTGCTGTCCGACATCGACAACGCGTATGCGCTTTCGCTCGGCCTCGCGTTGTGGCTCGGCGAGCGGATTGCTCAATTGATGCAGGGCCGCGGCCACCGGCTCAGCGAGTACCAGGGTAACGACGGCTGGTTCGTGCCGCTGCCGGCGACCTTCGTCGTTGGCACCAACGGCCGCGTGCTTGCTCGCCATGTCGATGCCGAGTTCCGCCAGCGCATGGAGATCGCCGAGATCCTTGAGGCGCTGCGTGGCGCAAATGCCGCTGGGCAGCTCGCGCCGACCCGCTAATCTCCGAATCGGAAAGGTGCCTGCACGGGCAGGAGCAATGAAGGCCACAAGCCTACAGGACGCGTTCGAGCAGATCTGCGCATTGGAAGCCCCGCTGCACGAGCGGATGGCGGCCTTTTCCGAGGCCGTGCGCGAGTTCGGCCTGCCGTTCGCCGAGGCCTACGACGACCTCGTCCAGCGAATCCGGTCGGGCGAGGCGGGCAGCACGGCGCCAGAGCCGGGCGAGCCGATGCCGGAGTTCCTGCTCCCCGATACCGCAGGCCGGCTCGTGAGCCTCGATGATCTCATCGCCGAGGGGCCGGCAGTCATCAGCTTCAACCGCGGCCACTGGTGCGAGTACTGCACCATCGAGCTGACGGCCTTGCGCCAGGGTTTGAATGAGATCGCCGCGCATGGCGCGAAGGTCGTGTCGATCATGCCGGAATCTGAGGTGTTCACGAAGAAGGCCGCAGCCAACACCGGCAACGCCTTCGGCATCCTGTCCGACGTCGACAATGGTTACGCGTTGACCATGGGGCTCGCGATCTGGCTCGGCGAGCGTGTGCGCAAGCTCTACCTGTCGCACGGTCTCAATCTCGAGCGGTTTCAAAGTTCGTCAAACTGGTTCGTGCCCATCCCGGCGACGTTCGTCGTCGGCCGCGACGGCGTGATCGTCGCGCGCCACGTCGATCCCGATTTCCGCAACCGCATGGATATCGAGGACATCATCGCCGCGCTGAAGGCGAGGGCACTTTAAGCGGCGGCGTGGGCGGACCAGTCGCCTGCCCGCATCAGCTTGATGAGTGCGCTTGCTGCTGGCGACCGCTGGCGCCCGGCCACGCCGTAAAGGTAGATGGTGCGCTTGAAGTCGAAGCCGTCCACCCGAATCAGGCGGATGCGGTCCGATTTGGTGGCGCTGTCGGGAAGCATGCCGACGCCGAGGTTTGCCTCGATCAGCGTGATGAGGTCCGGTTCGGCACCCATCTTGTGGCAGACGGCCGGCTCGAGCTGTCGGCTCTTCAAGAGTTCCGTGAACTCGTGGACCACTTCGCAATAGGTGCGCAGCAGCAGCCGCTCCTTCATGATCTCGGTGAGGTCGATCGTCTTGCGGTCGGCGAGAGGGTGCTGCGCGCTGACGGCGAGCGAAAAGCGCTCTGTGAACAGCGGCCAGGAATCCAGCCGATCCCAGTTCTCGCCGAGAGGGCCGGCGACAGCGACCTCGGCTTCGCCCTTCTTCAGCCAGTCGATGATCTGGTCGCGCGTGCCACGCAAGAAGCGCAGCTCCAGACCCTTGAAGGTCCGTATCAGCTCCGTGAGATCGGGCACGATCAGAGAGAGGTCCACCGCCGTCGAAATGGCGATCGAGAGCGGCGCGACGGCGCCCTTCTTCAGCGAGCTCGCGAGCGCCTTGGCCGAGGCCGCGCTGTCGTAACACTGCTGTAGCATCGGCAGCATGCGGTGACCGAACTCGGTCAGGTGCGTGAGGTTGCGCTCGCGCCGGAACAGCTCGGCTCCGAGCTCCTCCTCGAGCTGCTTGATGGCGCGCGTCAGCGACGGTTGCGCGACGTGACACTCCTCGGCCGCACGCGTGAAATTGAGCGTGCGAGACACCGCCAGGAAGTAGCGCACCTGATGCATTTCCATGGAAGACCTGTGCGTGCCGAGACCAGCCGCTGCGATTTTAGCAAGGCAAAGCCGCCGGGCACCCCATAGCCGCCGGCTATCAAATTCCAATCTACTCGGTATTTCCGCTCCAAGTGATCGATCGTTACGGTCTGGGTCATCGAAAGGTTGATCAAAGCTTGAGCGGCGGGAGGGAGACCTTCCGCAAACGGAGCAAGGGATTAACGGTTCTCGGGCATCCGCGCAATCCCTTTGGGAAGGCCCGAGAGCCGTTTGGCCACGCCGGACCCGGCAGCGGGGATCGGAACGCGGGTCCAAGGGATTTGACGGTTGGGAGGCAAAGATGCGCAAGCCAGTGCAAGCCAATATCGCGGTCGTCGGTGCCGGCGTCGGGGTGCTTTCCTTCGCGACCGGCAACTGCTGCCTTCCTTTGAAAGCGCTTATCCCCCGGAGCCTGCGCCGGCTGGACGGCTCGGCGCCAATGAAAACCACCTCGAAACCGAATTCTGTGAGCGCCAGCCAAAAGTTGCGGCCCTAGCCAAGGTGGCCATGACGGTGTGCCTGTCGATCACGATCACTTCCGCTGACGGCCGTTCCCCCGCGGCCTCAGCCTTCAGGAACCCGGACGGCCCCTCCCCGTCCCCCCGCGCCGTTCGGGTTCCTCTTCTTTTTCCAACTCAACGCGCTGAGCCTAACGCGCGAGAAAGGCAACGGCCATGACCATGATGACCTCCCCCACGGAAGCGCCGCTGTCGACCACGGGTCTCGCCGGCAAGTCCGCCATCGTCACGGGCTCGACGAGCGGCATTGGGCTCGGCATCGCGCGCGCCTTTGCCGGCGCCGGCATGTCGGTGACCCTCAACGGCTTCGGCGAAAAGGCGGAGATCGAACACACGCGCGCGGACTTGGAAAAGACTTTCGGCGTGAGGGTCGCCTATTCGGCGGCAGACATGACCAAGCCCGACGAGATCGCCGGCATGGTGACGGAGGCGGCGAAAACGTTCGGCAAGGTCGACGTGCTCGTCAACAACGCCGGCATCCAGCACGTCGAAGCCATCGAGACGTTTCCCGATCTCCAAGTGGGACGCCATCATCGCCATCAACCTGTCGGCGGCCTTCCACGCCATCCGCGCCGCCGTGCCCGGCATGAAGGCGCGCAAGTGGGGGCGCCTCATCAACATCGCGTCCGCGCACGCGCTCGTCGCCTCGCCCTACAAGTCGGCCTACGTGGCCGCCAAGCACGGCATCCTCGGCCTCACCAAGACGGTGGCGCTGGAGACGGCCGAGTTCGGCATCACCGTGCAATGCCATCTGCCCCGGCTACGTGCTGACGCCGCTCGTCGAAAAGCAGATCCCGGAGACCGCCAAGGCCCGCAACCTGACGGAGGAGCAGGTCATCCGCGACGTGCTGCTTGCACGCCCAGCCGACGCGAAAGTTCGTGACGACGGAGGAGATCGGCGCTTTGGCTGTATTCCTGTGCACCAGCGCGGGCGCCTCGATCACCGGCGCAGCCGCTTCCAATCGAGGGCGGCTGGACGGCACAATGACGTGCCGGTGGGCTGACAACGGCTCCCGAGCTCACCTGGAAAGCCCGCGCTCTCTCGATACAGACGCTCGGCAGAGCCTGGACTCTGCTCCGACTGGAGACCGGCGCAGTCGCGTTCATGATAGTTCCAGCCAGACAACCGATAGCCTGAAGCTATCGATTTCCGACCCAATCGATATTTCAGAAGCTCCTCCCCCTGCGCGATGTTCACCCATCGGCGGCTCGTCCGAGCCCCTTGAAATCGCAAACGGAGAGACCCCATGTCCCAATCGCACCCGCGCTCCCCTGCCCGCAGCAATCTCAACGGATTCTGGCTGTCGCTCGCGATCGCCGGAACTCTCACCGGCCTGTTCGTGATCGGTGCCACGGCGGCGAGCGCTGCCTGCCCTCCCGGCAAGGAGACGACCGACGGCCAGAAGCCCGGCGCCACCGCGCACAAGGGCGTCGAGGAGAAGCTCCTCGGCCAGATCGACCTCTCCAAAGAGAAGGTCAAGGTTCCCGGCCGCCTCTTTCGCATGCGCCAACTTATCGTGCAGCCCGGCGGCGAGGTTGCCTGGCACAGCCATGAGGATCGCCCGGCGCTGATCTACATCGTCTCCGGCGAGATCACCGAATACTCGAGCCACTGCTCGGTGCCGATCGAGCACCCGGCCGGCGACCTGTCGCTCGAGTCGGGCGGCCTGTCGCACTGGTGGAAGAACAACACCAAGGAGCCCGCGACGCTGATCTCGGCCGATCTCGCAGCCGACCCCAACGAGCACGGCATGTAATCTGCGAGCCCGAAGAAGCGCGGCGCACGAGCCTCATCGGCAAGGCGCCCGCTTTCTGCGGGGGGCCGAGTGGTGCGGACGAACGACGATGGATCAGTTCAACCCAGTCGCTCTCATGCGGCGCTCGCGCAGCGCCGCCTTCGGGCGCTCGCTGGTCATAGCGCTCACCGCGTTCTTCACGCTCGTCGATCTGTTTGCCACGCAGGCGATCCTCCCCTCGTTGACGCAGCACTACGGCGTCACGCCGGCGGCGATGGGGCTTGCGGTCAACTCCAGCACGTTCGGCATGGCGGCGGCCGGCCTCGCCATGGCCTTCTACAGCCAGCGTATCGAGCGCCGCACCGGCATCTTTTGCGAGCCTGTGTCTGCTGTCGATACCGACGACGCTGCTGGCCTTTGCCCCCAACCTCGCCGTCTTTGCCGCGCTGCGCGTGACGCAGGGGCTGTTCATGGCGACGGCCTTCAGTCTGACGCTCGCCTATCTCGGCGAGCGCTTTTCCGATGGCGAAGCCGTCGGAGCGTTCGCCGCCTACATCACCGGCAATGTCGCCAGCAATCTCGTCGGCCGCTTCATCGCCGCCGAGGTCGTGAACATCGCCGGCCTCTCGGCGAACTTCTTCGTCTTTGCCGGGCTCAATCTCGTCGGCGCCGCGCTTGTCTACTTCACCGTCGATAAGGTGCCGCGCATGAAGCCGCCGACGATCGTCGCGGCCGCGCCCATGGCAGCCTGGCTCGAGCACTGCCGCAACCCGCGGCTGCGCGCCGACTTCGGCATCGGCTTCTGCATCCTGTTCGCCTTCATCGGCACTTTCACCTACGTCAACTTCGTGCTGACGCGGCCGCCGCTCGTCGTCGGCATGATGGAGCTCGGCTTCATCTACCTCGTATTTCTGCCCTCCATCATCACGACGCCGCTTGCCGGGCACGCGGTGAAGAAGCTCGGCACACCAGCGACGATCTGGGGTGGCCTTGCCGTTGCCGGCATCGGTTTGCCGCTCCTGGTGCTCCCGCGCCTTGCAGCCGTTCTGACGGGCATGGTGCTGGTGGGTGCCGGAACATTCTTCGCCCAGGCCGCCGGCGACCGGCTTCGTCAGCCGCGCGGCGACGACCGATCGCGGCTCCGCGAGCGGCATCTATCTCGCTTCCTACTTCATGGGCGGATTGGCTGGCAGCGCCATTCTCGGCGTCGTCTTCGATCAGTTCGGCTGGCCGGCGTGCGTTGCCGGGATCGGCCTGTCACTCGCCGTCGCCGCCGTGCTCACGCTGCGGCTCGAGCCGCGCGCTAAAGCCGCCCGACGCGCTCCAACATAGATTGCTCGTAAGCCTGCGGTTCCAGCGCGTCTTCAGCGCTTCGCCGCACAAAGCCTTCTGTTACATCGCGATGGCCAAAAGCCCGTCTTCAGCGGCGCTGCAAATCGCTCGATAGCTTGCGGCTATCGAATTCCGATCCAATCGATATTTCAGCTCGAAGGTGTGCGCCGCTACCTTCCACTTGCACGCAGACAACGTCGCCTCGAATGCGACTGAAGATGCGCCAACCCCTGTTTCAACTTCAAGGAGACTCGCCATGAAGAGAATCGCAATTGCTGCGCTTGCCGCCACCCTGCTCGCAGGCGTCACCCCCGCGTTCGCGAAAGAGGACTGCAATGCCGGCTACAAGGACTTCCTCGGCAAGATGTCGATCTACGTGAACAAGATGAGCGGCTATGAGCTCGCCGACGCCGTGCGCAAGTCGCTCGACGCCTACACCTCCTGCACCGCCGGCGACAGCTTCTCTCCGCATGGCGTTTGGGACGGCATCCTCGCCGACATGAAGTCGAAGGCCGACAAGGGCTGATCCAAGCCTTTACATTCGAGGTCCCTCGAGCCCTGGCTCGGGGGGCCCGCATTGTCTCAGCGCGCCGCAGACCATCCTGATCCCGCTCAACGCAAGCTCACGGTCACCGCACGGCGGACGGAACTCATAGTGGTCAAAGACCACGGTTGCGATGGGAGTAGGGATGATGCCCATCGCACTCGGGATCGGTGCCGATGCCGAATTTCGGGCACCATGGCGATCGCCGTCGTGACCACACACACGCAATTGCTGGTTGTCGATAAGCCCCAAGGTCGGATGGCGCTAAAATTCCTCTCGATGCCCGTCCCGCTTGGGCCCTCGCATCCGCCGCCAAGTCCCAGAGCGGACTGGTCGGAGCGGGGAGATTCGAACTCCCGACCCCTTGCTCCCGAAGCAAGTGCGCTACCAGGCTGCGCTACGCTCCGCCCGACCGTCAGTCCACAGGGACAGCGCCGCGATGCATCCCATGATGCGGGTCATTAATGTCCCATGGGATGGCATTCGGCGAGCGCGGGTTATAGCGGCCAAGGCTCCAGGCGGCAAGCGCAGGTTGCCGTGGGGAAATGCGGCCAGGATTGCCGCCAATTGGCCTTCCGAGTATAGGTGCGGGCCGCCCCGCGTCCATGCGAAGCATGGCTTCGCGTCCATGCGAAGCACGGCTTCGCGTCCATGCGAAGCATGGCTTCGCCATGACACGGGGCCGTTGGGGCGTAGCCAAGTGGTAAGGCAGCGGATTTTGATTCCGCCATTCCCAGGTTCGAATCCTGGCGCCCCAGCCAATTGTCTTGTCGTCAGGGGTGATGGACGGTTGCTTCCTGGGCAGGGCTGGTTTGGTCCTGCAGCCCAAGGGCACCGCGCACACAGGACGTGGCACCCGGAAAAGCGGCTTTGAACTCCTCGTCGTTGGCGAACTCGTCGGCCGCGATGGCTGCGCCCAGGATTTTTCCGGCATCCACGTCGCTGCGATAGTGGACGCCGGCGACCATGCGGCTGCGCCCGTAGTCGGCGATGCGCGCATAGAGCTGATCGCGCTTTTCGGGCAGCATCTGCGCCAGAACCGTGCCGATGAGCGTGCCGTAGGTCGTGTGCCCGGAGGGGTAGGACGGGCTGTTCTTGAGGTCGTCGACGTTTTGCAGCGGCTGCAGCGTGCTGCCTGAGAGCTTGTACGGCCGCGTTCGGCAGAACGTATTTTTCGCGTTGTTACCTGCCTCTTTGGTCAGTTTCGACAACTTGTCGAAGAACGAGCCGCATTTGTCGAGCGCAGCCGCGTCGAACTTGATCTCGGCGCCGTCGAGAAAGCGCGCAAGCGAAATTGTGATGTCGGCCCTGGCATGGTCCTGCTCGGCAGGCGAACGGGCATCCTGGATCTGCGCGAGCTCCTTCAACTCCGCCTTCGTCTCCTCGCAGTCGTCGCAGGGCGGCGGCATGATGAGCTTGATGAACACGTTCGAACGGCCGTCGGAAATGCTGCCGCAGCTCGGAGCCTCCGCCCGCACGGAGAGGGGCGCCCAAAGAACGGCCATTAGGGCGAGAGCGAGGGACGGCGAGCGACGGCGGAGCATTTGGTCACCTCTTAGGTGGCTTTGGGATGGCGGATCAATGCCCTACGCCGCTGACGGTAGAATGACGGCCTATTTGCCTTGCTGTCGCAGCGCACAATCGGCTCCGCCCGCCAGGTCGCCCCCTCCCGGAGGCGTTCCGGCACCACCGTTGAGCCTATTCGGGCGGCATTCTGGACATCGTGGGAGCACCAACCTAGAGTCCGCCGGTGGGGACGGGCCGGGGGGCCTCCGTCCGCTGAGAAGCGTTATTTTTCAGTCGCATGTCAGCGTTGGGGGAGTTCGGCATGGCTGCCGACACGGGGGAGACGATCGATCTCAATACGCTTCCGGGCATGGTTCGTTGGTATAGCCCGAGCCATCTGGTCAGCACCGGTTGGCGCTCCATCGTCTCGGAGCTCTTCGGCCAGTACGCCGACCAGCGCATCATGCAAGCGACGATCGACGGCTTTGCGCCGGAGGTGATGAAGCAGGTCATCGGCCGCTACAACTATGCCGACCTGCGCGAGCTCAGCGATGGCAACACAGTCTGGGTCGACTATATCGCGGACCTCGGCGACGGCTTTGATTCAACCTACGCCATGGCTTCCCTGGTCAGCGCGCCGAGCCTCGACATCGAAGGCGTGGGCAAGCTGCCCGCCGGTAAGCTGCTCATCATGGGCGGCGACCAAGTCTATCCGTTCCCGAGCCGCAAGGCTTACCGCGACCGCTTCGAGTTTCCCTACAAGGCCGCGTTGCCGGCCTCCTCCGACGGCTCGTGGCGGCGGCTTCTGTTCGTATTACCCGGCAACCACGACTGGTATGACGGCCTGAGTTCCTTCGATTACATGTTCTGCAAGGCGCGGTTCGGGCGCGCGGCGGAGAATCGCATCGGCGGCTGGATGTGCCCGCAGCACCGCAGCTATTTCGCGATCCGGTTGCCGCACAACTGGTGGATCTGGGGCGCCGACATTCAGCTCGCGCAGTATCTCGATGCCGGTCAGGTGCTCTACTTTGAAGGCGTCGCCGAGGCGATGAAGCAGCATCCGACGGAGGCGCCAAAGCTCATCCTCTGCACACCAGAGCCGAGCTGGAACTACGACAAGGACGACAAGCTGCAGGGCGATGACAACCTGAGCCACATAACCAAGATCGCCAACGATGCCGGCGCGCGCATTTGCGCCGTCATTGCCGGCGACCTTCATCACTACGCTCGCTGCGTGACGGAAGGCACCGCCACGAACTTCGTCACCGCTGGTGGCGGCGGCGCCTATTTCTCGCCGACGCACTACCTGAACAGCCACCGCCACACGCGCTGGCTCGGGAGCGAGGTGGATATCAACTTGCGCTGCCAGTTGAAGGACGGGAAGCCGACGGGCAAGGCTTCGTGCTGGCCTTCGCGCACTACCAGCCGGCGCATGAGTTTGTCGACGCTTCTGTTTCCCTTCCGGAACTACGGCTTCGCGGTGGCGCTGGGCGCCATCTACTGGCTGATGATCTGGGTCTACGCGACGACGACGCTGCCCGGCACTCACTGGCATTACACCACAGTCGGCGAGATCCTGATCAAGGACGAGGACTTCAGGATCTTCCCGCACCTGTTCCTCGTAACGCCTCTCGCAGCGGCAAACAACGTGCTGCTCGGCATCATGTGTCTGGTGCTGTGGGTCGTGCTCTACGCGTACGCCGATACGGCTTACGGAACCAAAGTACGGGCAGCGCTCGCGACGTTCCACTGGGTGGGACACATCGCCATGATGCTCACCCTCTATTTCCTCGTGTCGTGGTCGTCGATCGCTTTCATGAACTGGGTGTGGCCGCTGGCCAAGCCGACATTGCAATCCTTCGACCTCGACGCCTCGCATCAGGTGCAGGAGCTCGTGCGCACGATTGTGCTGTTCCCGCTCGAGATGACCTTCATCGGCGGTATCGGGGCGGGCTTCGTCTGGGGCGCCTACCTGACGATCTCCTGCCTCATCGGGCTGCACTGCGATCAGGCCTTCGCCTCTATGGGCATCCCTGATTGGAAGAACTTCCTGCGCCTGAAGATCGAGCCCTCCAAGCTGACGATCTATCCAATCGGCCTGCGCAAGACGCCGCGGCGATGGTCGTGGCGGCTGGCCAAGAGTAGCCCGGTTGGAGCCGCTTCCGACGGCCCGACGATCGTGTCCTCGCGGCCGTTGCGGCCGCAGCTCATCGAGGGACCGATCGAAATTCGCGTGGGGGACGTGAAGCTGCGCGGGCCGAAGGGCGGATCGACCTACGTCTGAGAGTTCGACTGTTAGAGCGGACGAGAGAGGGGACGAACGGGACATGCAGCCGCGGCTCTCTAGGCCCGCTACCGAGCTGAAGCCCCGCTACGACGCGATCGTGGTCGGCTCCGGCTACGGCGCCGGCGTTGCTGCCTCCCGTCTCGCCCGCTGTGGGCGCTCGGTCGCCGTGCTCGAGCGGGGGCGCGAGTTCCTGCCCGGCGACTTTCCTGTCGACGTGGCGGGCGCCACCAAGGAGCTGCAGGTTAGCGCGCGGCGCATGCGCACAGGCTCGGCAACCGCGCTGTTCGACGTGCACCTCAACGACGACATCCACGTGCTCAAGGCATGCGGCCTCGGCGGTACGTCGCTCATCAACGCCAATGTATGCCTTTCGCCGGACGTGCGCGTCTTTGAGGATACGGCGTGGCCGTTGGAAGTGCGCCGCGACCGTCTGCTCGCCGAGGGCTACGTGCGTGCGCGGCATATGTTGCGGCCCGAACCTTCCGCGCGAACGTCCAGCTACGAGAAGGTGAAGGCGCTGCGGCTTGCGGCCTCGGCATTTGGGCGCGGGGTGCAGCCGATCCCGCTGCATGTCGTCTACAAGAGCGGGCTGAACGCGGCCGGCGTCCATCAGGAAGCCTGCACCGAGTGCGGCGACTGTTGCGGCGGTTGCAACATCGGCGCCAAGACCACCGTCGCCTCGACCTATCTCGCGGATGCGGCCGCGTTCGGCGCCGAGATCTTCACCGAGATGCGCGTGCTCTCGCTGTCGAAGGACCCGGACGGCACGTGGCAGGTCTGGCTGCGTCCCGGCTACTGGGAGGACGGCGGCGCCCAGAAGATTTCGCTGCAAGCCGACATCGTCGTGCTCGGCGCCGGCACGCTCGGCTCAACCGAGATTCTCTTGCGCAGCCAGGTGCAGGGGCTCGCGTTCTCCGATTGGCTTGGAAGTCGCTTCACCTCGAACGGCGACGTGGTCGCCATGGCCTACAACAACGACATCCCCGTCAACGGTATCGGCGTCGGCAATCCGCCGAAGGCCGACGTGCCGCCCGTGGGGCAGGCGGTGAACGCCCTCGTCGACATGCGCGATGACCCAAAGGTGCGCGACGGCCTCGCCATCTGCGAATGCGCATTGCCGAGTTCGTTTGCCGCCATGCTGCCGGCGCTGCTCGCCCCCGGCGGCGCGCTGTTTGGCGAGCACGCATCGCGCTCGGTCTCGGACGCGCTGAACGCAGCCGCCCGCGCCGGGGAAAGCCTCGTCAAGGGCGCTTACGAGGGCGCCGTGCACAACACACAGACGTTCCTCGCCGTCGGCCACGACGCGGGCAATGGCCTCATGCGGCTGGAGAACGACCGCCTGACCATCGAATGGATCAATGGCCCTGGCCAGCGCGTGTTCCAGCGCATCGAGGCCGCGCTGAAGACGGCTGCGGAGGCCACCGGCGGCAGCTTCATGCGCAACCCGGCGTCCGAGCGCATCCTCGGCGGCAACCTGATGACCGTGCATCCGCTCGGCGGCTGCACCATGGGGGCCGACCGGTCGAGCGGCGTCGTAAACCATAAGGGCCAGGTGTTCGATGCCGGGCCCGCAGCCGCCCCCAACGCCGTCCACACGGGCCTCTACGTCTCTGACGGCGCCGTCGTGCCTTGCCCGTTAGGCATCCACCCACTGTTGACGATCACGGCCCTGGCGGAGCGTGCCATGATCCATCTCGCCCGCGACTACGGTTGGGAGATGGATACGCGGGACGTGCAGCCGGGCGCGCTGGAGGCGCGCTATCGGCCGCCGGAGAAGAAGAAGCGGTCGTTCGCCTTTCGCGCCCCGTGGCGCCGGGGCGAAGCGGCCGGCACCGGGGGAACTTGAGCCATGCGGCGATTGTCGAAGTCCATCGGCGATCTGAAGCTGCGCTACGACGTGGTCGTCGTCGGCTCGGGCTATGGCGGTGGCGTTGCCGCCTCGCGGCTCGCGCGTGCGGGCAAACGCGTTGCCGTGCTCGAGCGCGGGCGGGAGTTCGCCATCGGCGATTTTCCCGACCGCCTGATCGAGGCGCAGGAGCAGTTCCAGGTCTCCAAGGATGGCCTCCACGTCTCGGGCTCGCGCCTCGGGCTCTATGATCTGCATCTCGGCAACGACATCCACGTCTTCGTCGGTTGCGGTCTCGGCGGCGGTTCGCTCATCAACGCCAACGTTTCGCTGCCGCCCGACCCGCGCGTGTGGGACGACCCCGTATGGCCGAAGGAGATCGCCGCCGATCAGACGCGCCAGGAGGGCTTTGCGCGCGCGCAAGAGGTGCTGCGGCCGGTGCCCTATCCCGACAAGAATCCGCTCGCAAAGCTGAAGGCGCTCGAGGTCAGCGGCAACGCCATGCACAAGGACGTCGTGCGGCCGCCGATCAACGTGACGTTCGAGCGCCAGGTCAACTACGCAGGCGTCGAGCAGCCGGCCTGCACGCTGTGCGGCGACTGCTGCGCTGGGTGCAACGTCGGCTCCAAGAACACTGTGCAAGTGACCTACATCGCCGACGCCTATAACCACGGCGCCGAGATCTTCACCGAGATGCGCGTCTCCTATGTGCGCCCCGAGCGCGGGCGCTGGCGCGTGTTCCTCGATCCGCTCGGGCACGACCGCGAGAAGTTCGCCGCCGCCGAGCAGTCGATCACGGCGGACGTGGTGATCCTTGCCGCCGGCGCGCTCGGCTCGACCGAGATCCTCCTGCGGTCGCGCGAGCAGGGCCTGTCCATTTCGGATCACATAGGCCGGCGCTTCACCGGCAACGGCGACGTGCTCGCCTTCGCCTACAACAACAATGTGCCGGTGAACGGCGTCGGTGTGGGCGATCCGCCGCAGGCCGAGACCGATCCGGTGGGTCCCTGCATCACCGGGCTCATCGATCTACGCGGCACGCCGAAGCTCGAGGACGGCATGGTCATCGAGGAGGGCTCGATCCCTTCCGGCCTCGCCCCCGTGCTGCCAGCGCTCATGGCCGGCGGCGCGCGCCACTTCGGCCAGGATACCGACAAGGGCATCCTCGACAGCATCGAGGAGCGCGGTCGCGAGCGCCAGAGCCTGCTGTTTGGCGCCTACCAGGGCGCGGTCTATCGCACGCAGACCTATCTCGTCATGACCCACGACGACGCCAAAGGGCGCGTCACGCTCGAGAACGGCGGCGCGAAGGTGACGTGGCCCAATGTCGCCAAGCAGCCGATCTTCAAGAAGGTGGAGGAAAACCTCAAGCGGGCAACCACCGCGACGGGCGGCGTCTTCACGCGCAACCCGCTCACCGACACCTTCCTCGGCAACAACCTCATCAGCGTGCATCCGCTCGGCGGCTGCGTCATGGGGCAGGACAAGACGCAGGGCGTCGTCAATCACAAGTGCCAAGTGTACGATGGGCGCCCGCAAGCTCCCGCCGACGCCGTGCACCCCGGGCTCTATGTGTGCGACGGCTCCGTGGTGCCGCGCCCCTTGGGCGTCAACCCGTTGCTGACGATCACTGCGCTCGCCGAGCGCGCCATGATCCATCTCGCCAAGGATCGCGGCTGGGACTTCACCGACGAGCCGATGCAACATGCCCCGCTGCTTGTGGCGGCGCCCGAGGGGCGCGGCAAGCTCGAGCCTGCGGGTGCGGAGTTCACCGAGCGCATGGCGGGTTACCTCTCCGGGACCGTCAACGTGCCGCACGAGACCGCGGCACGGCGCGGCAAGGAAGCGGGCACCACGCTCAGCTTCACCGTGACTGTCGTTATCGACGACGTCGACCGCTTCGTTGACGACAAGCAGCATCGGGGCCGCATCATCGGCTCCGTATTGTGCCCGTCGCTCTCGCCCGAGCCACTCGAGATCTTCGATGGCGTCTTCAATCTGATGACCGTCGATGAATCGGCGGTCGAGACCAAGCGCTTCGAATACAAGTTCTCGCTCGGGGCGCGCGACGGCTCGGAATACTACTTCGAGGGCTACAAGCTCGTGCGTTCGGACGCCGATCTCGATCTGTGGCGTGACACGACGCGCCTCTTCATCGACATCGGCAAGGGCGCCAAGGGCGAGCTCGGCCACATCGCCCGCGGCCTCCTGGAGATTGCGCCCAACGACTTCTACGTGCAGATGCAGACGCTCAAGGGCACAGGCGGTCAGGATGCCGCCGACCGGCTGCGCGCCGTCGGCAAGTTCGGACGCTTCTTCAGCCGCGAGCTGTTCGATACCTACGGCGGCGTTCTCGTGCGGCTCGGCCGCTACGACGTCGTCAATCCCCGCAAGAAGCGCACGCTGCGCGCGCCCGAGCCCGAGATCCATCTGGTCAAGACGACCGACGACAAGATCCTGAAGCTCACGCGCTATCGCGGCGGCCACAAGGGGCCCGTGGTGCTTTCGCATGGGCTCGGGGTGTCGAGCCTCATCTTCTCGATCGACACCATCGAGACCAACCTGCTCGAGTATCTGATCGCGGCCGGTTACGACTGCTGGATGCTCGACTACAGGGCGAGCATCGATCTTCCTTATGCGCGCGAGTTGTGGACCGGCGACGACGTCGCGACCAAGGACTATCCGGCCGCCATCGGCAAGGTGCGGGCGCTGACCGGCGCGCCGACCGTGCAGGTGCTCGCGCACTGCTTTGGCGCCACGACCTTCTCCATGGCGATGCTCGCCGGTCTCGAGGGTGTGCGCTCGGCCGTCATCTCTCAGATCTCGACCGACTACATCGTGCCCTGGTTTCCGCAGCGCCTGCTGGCCTATATGCGCGCGCCCGCGCTGTTCGAGCTCATGGGCATCGACGTCGTCGATGCGCGCGCGACGACCGCCGACAACTGGCGCGAACGCGCACTCGACAAGGCCCTGCAACTCATTGTGCCGGTGCCGCGCAAGGAGCGTACGCACGACGCCACCAGCAACCGCATCAGCGCTCTCTACGGTCGCCTCTACCAGCTCGATCAACTCAACAACGCGACGGTCTCGTCCGGGCTCGCGGAAATGTTCGGCGAGGCAAACATCGAGGCCTTCCGCCAGCTCGCGCTCTTCGCCCGCCGCCGCCACATCGTCGACCGCGACGGCCACGACGCCTACCTACCGCACGCGCAGCGCCTGGCGCTGCCGATCACGTTCATCCACGGCGCCAAGAATGCCTGCTTCAAGCCGGAGAGCACCGAGCGTACGCTCGCGCGGCTGTCGGAGGCGAATGGCAAGCAGCTCTACGAGCGCCATGTCATTCCCGGTTACGGGCACATCGACTGCATCTTCGGCAAGAACGCCGCGGTCGATGTGTTCCCGCACATCGTCGCGCATCTCGACAAGACGGCGGCGATCTGACGGAGGCGGACGGGCGCTCGCCTGCCTCAGTTGTGGGCGGCGATGGGTGCGTGCCGCACGTCCTGCATCAGCGAGCGGAACTGCTCGCCAGAGATGTGGATGAGGCTGCGGTGGTCGCCGCCTTCCAAATACACATCGGGTTGCTTGTCGAGGCTCTCGTCGATCAGCGCTTCGACAGCGTAGGCCTCCGGTACCGGGGGCACCGCGCCCATGTCGCAATCGGGAAACAGCTCGCCGATCTCTTCCTCGCTCGCCATGCTGACCGGGCAATGCAGCATGCGCTCGATCGCTTCGAGGCGGACTTGCGTGCAGGCTGGTACGACGGCGACGACAAAGCCTCCCTCGCGTGTCAGCACGACGGCCTTGGCGACGCGCTCGCCAGGCACGTGGCTCGCGTGCGCGGTGTCCTGCGAGCAGTGCGTGCGCTTGTGCAGCAGCACGTCGTAGTCGATATGGTGATCGTCGAGGTATTGCTGCAGCGTGAGTGCAATTCCCATGGCCGTCCTCCTGCCATCTAGGGCAGCAGGCGCCGCAATCGCCTTATGGCTCGCGGCATGCCGGCCGCCGGGTCGGGTTCCTGGCGCGGCGGCGAGGACATATCCTCGTGCGCTGCGCCTCGCGTCGGCGGGGGGTGGGCCGATCGCTGCAGAAAAGTCTATGCCTCGTAGGGGAGTCCGGCAAGCGGTTCGCAGCGCCGCTTGGCTAACCAAGCTTTGCCGTCAGGCCTTGGATTTGGAATTGACCTTCGCCGGGAACGCGGCGAGCACGAGCGGCGAGAGCTCCTCGCCGCCCTCGGCGATGTAGGCGTCGAGTCGGCCGCGCATGCGCGGATCCCAGAAGCTCTTGATATGCTTGCCGATGCCGTCAACGGCTTCCGCGCGCGGGTAGGCTTCGAAGAAGGCCGCAATCTGGTTGGCCATGCGGATCATGTCACGGTTTTCCATGCGGGCGGCTTCCTGGATAGGCTAGCTGTTGAACACGACGACGCCGCGGTCGCCGAGCGAGGCGAGGAATAAACGGGCCTTGCGGGCGATCTCGAGCGCGAGCAGCGTGGGGGCCGATACTGTTACAAGCGCACCGATGCCGACTGTCGCGGCCTTCTGCACGAGCTCGAAGCTGCAGCGACTCGTCATCATGACGAAGCCCGAGGCAACGTCAGTGCCGGCTTCCGCCAGCGCGCCGATCAGCTTGTCGAGCGCATTGTGGCGGCCGACGTCCTCGCGCACCGTCACGATCCTGCCGGCGAGCGAGACCCAGGCCGCGCCGTGGACAGTATGGTTGAGCTGGTTCATGGGCTGACGCCGCGGTAGCTCGGCCGCCGCCTTGAGGATCGCCGCGGCACTGGGCCGCGATGTCGTTGCCACCGGCTTCGTCACGCGCACGACGTCGGCGATGTTCTCGACCCCGCACAGCCCGCAGCCGGAGCGGCCCTCGATCGACCGGCGCACCATGTGCGCGCTCTCGAGCGCCTCCTCGTCCACCGCGATGTCGACGGCAAAGCCGTTCTCGACCGGCATGGCTAGGACGGCGCGGATATCGGAGCGTTTCGTCACGATGCCCTCGGCGAGCGCAAAGCCCACGCCGAAATCGGTCAAGTCCGCCGGCGTCGCCATCATCACGGTATAGGGCGCCGAGTTGATCTGCAGCGCGACCGCGACCTCCTCGGGCAGTTGCCAGGAGACCGGCGCCTGCCTGTCCTCTGAGTCTTGGGCGACGCCCTCGACCGGAGCGGAGCACAGCGAGGCAGCCGGTGTTCCGGCTACCTGGGCCTTTTTTGCCATCACGGTCATCGGTCGGTCATCGCGTTATCACGCAACATCGCAGCGCTCGTGCGGCGATCACTCGGCTGCGACCAGCGGCTTGTCGTCAATGCGCTTGTTCTCGCGCTCGCGCTCTTCCCACTCCGTCTGCCATTCGGCCGGCTGGTTCGACGGCGTCACCTGCACCGCCGTCACCTTGTACTCGGGACAGTTGGTGGCCCAGTCGGAGTTCTCTGTCGTGATGACGTTGGCGCCGCTTACGGGGAAGTGGAATGTCGAGTAGACGACGCCCGGCGGCACGCGATCGGTGACCTTGACGCGCATCGTCGTTCCGCCGACGCGGCTCGTGAGCGAAGCGAGCGAGCCGTTCTTGATGCCGCGGACCTCGGCGTCGCTCGGGTGTATCTCGAGGATGTCCTCCTTGTACCAGACGTTGTTGTCGGTTCGCCGCGTCTGGGCGCCGACATTGTACTGGCTGAGGATGCGGCCCGTCGTGAGGATGAGCGGGAAGTTGCGGTTGCTACGCTCGTCCGTTGGCACGAAGTCGGTCAGCATGAAGCGACCCTTGCCGCGCGTGAACTCCTCGATGTGCATAACGGGAGTGCCGAGCGGGGCCTCGTCGTCGCACGGCCACTGGATCGAGCCCAGCTCGTCGAGCCGCTTGAAGTTGATGCCCTTGAAGGTCGGCGTCACGGCCGAAATCTCGTCCATGATGGCGGCCGCGGTCGGGTAGATCATCGGGTAGCCCATCTCGGTGGCGAGACGGGAGACAATCTCCCACTCCGCCATGCCCTGCTTCTCCTTCATCACCTGGCGTACACGGTTCACGCGACGCTCGGCGTTGGTGAAGGTGCCGTCCTTCTCCAGGAACGAGGTGCCGGGCAGGAACACGTGCGCGAAGGCTGCGGTCTCGTTGAGGAAGAGGTCCTGCACGACGAGGATATCGAGAGACTCCAGCGCGTGCGTGACGTGCTGCGTGTTGGGATCGGACTGCGCGATATCCTCGCCTTGCACGAAGAGGCCCTTGAAGGTGCCACCAGAAGCCTCGTCGAACATATTGGGGATGCGCAGGCCAGGCTCGGGGTCGAGCTGCGTGTGCCAGACCTTCTCGAACAGTTTGCGCGTCGCCTCATTGGAGACGTGGCGGTAGCCGGGGTACTCGTGCGGGAACGAGCCCATGTCGCACGAGCCCTGCACGTTGTTCTGGCCGCGCAGCGGGTTCACGCCGACGCCCTCGTGGCCGATGTTGCCGGTCGCCATGGCGAGGTTCGCCATGGCCATGACCGTGGTCGAGCCCTGGCTGTGCTCGGTGACGCCGAGGCCGTAGTAGATCGCCGCATTGCCGCCGGTGGCGAACAGGCGGGCTGCGGCGCGCACGTCGGCCGCGGGCACGCCGGAGATAGCTTCCAGCGCTTCGGGCGAATTCTTCGGGTCCTTGATGAACTTCTCCCAGCGGGCGAAGTCTTCTTTCTCGCAGCGCGCCGCGACGAAGCTGCGGTCGATCAGGTTCTCGTCCGCAACCACGTGACAGAGCGCGTTGAGCACGGCGACGTTGGTGCTCGGCTTCAATTGCAGGTGGTAGTCAGCCTCGACGTGCGGGCTCTTGACCAGATCGGTGCGCCGCGGATCGACGACGATGAGCTTGGCGCCTTCGCGCAGGCGCTTCTTCATGCGCGAGGCGAACACCGGGTGGCCGTCGGTTGGGTTGGCGCCGATGACGAGGATGACGTCGGACTTGTCGACGCTCTTGAAATCCTGCGTGCCGGCGGATTCACCGAACGTCTGCTTCAGGCCGTAGCCGGTCGGCGAGTGGCAGACGCGGGCGCAGGTATCGACATTGTTGTTGCCGAAGGCGGCGCGCACCATGCGCTGCACGACGTAGACTTCCTCGTTCGTCGTGCGCGAAGACGTGATGCCGCCGATGGAGCCGCGGCCGTACTTCTTCTGCGTGGCCTTGAAGCGCTCGGCCGCGAACTTGATGGCCTCGTCCCACGAGACGACCTGCCAGGGGTCGGTGATCTTCTCGCGGATCATCGGATTCAAGACCCGGTCCTTGTGCGTCGCGTAACCGAAGGCGAAGCGGCCCTTGACGCAGCTATGACCCTCGTTGGCGCCGCCGTCCTTGTAGGGCATCATGCGCACGACGCGCTCGCCCTGCATCTCGGCCTTGAACGAGCAGCCGACGCCGCAATAGGCGCAGGTCGTCACGACGCTGTGCTCGGGCTGGCCGTGGTCGACGACGGACTTCTCGATGAGCGTGGCCGTGGGGCAGGCCTGCACGCAGGCGCCGCAGGAGACGCATTCGGAGTCCAGGAAATCCTCGTCCATGCTCGCCGCCACGTGCGAGGCAAAGCCGCGCCCGTCGATCGTGAGCGCGAAGGTGCCCTGCACTTCCTGGCAGGCGCGCACGCAGCGCGAGCAGACGATGCACTTCGACGGCTCGAACTGGAAGTAGGGGTTCGATTTGTCTTTGGACTGCCACAGCGGGTTCTCTTCCCCGTGCTGGCGCGCAAACACGTGGTTGGAGCCATCGTAGCCGTAGCGCACGTCGCGCAGGCCGACTGCGCCGGCCATGTCCTGCAGCTCGCAATCGCCGTTGGCGGCGCAGGTGAGGCAGTCGAGCGGGTGGTCGGAGATATAAAGCTCCATCACGCCCTTGCGGATGCGGGCGAGCCGATCGTTCTGCGTCGTGACCTTGATCCCGGGCGCGACGGGGGTGGTGCATGAGGCGGGCGTGCCCTTGCGGCCCTCGATCTCGACGAGGCAGAGGCGGCAGGAGCCGAACGGGTCGAGGTTATCGGTGGCGCACAGCTTCGGCACCATGATGCCGAGATCGGCGGCTGCGCGCATGATCGAGGTACCTTCGGGCACGGTCACCTCGCGGCCGTCGATCTCCAGCGTCACCGTCTTGTTGTTGACGGCGTGAACGGCTGGCGTGCCGTAGTCCTTTTCCTTGATGAGCGTGAGCGTCTCGGTTTCGCTCGTCATGGGGTGGCCTCGTTGTTCGCGTTCATTCGGCCGCCTCGGCACGCGCCGGACGGTGGAAGTCCTCGGGGAAATGGCGCAGCGCGCTCGTCACGGGCATGGGGGTTAACCCGCCCATGGCGCACAGCGATCCATCGGTCATCGTCACGCAGAGATCCTGCAACAGCTCGATATTGGCCTCGCGGTTCACGTCCGCGACGATGCGGTCGATCACCTCGACTCCGCGCACGGAGCCGATGCGGCAGGGCGTGCACTTGCCGCACGACTCGATGGTGCAGAACTCCATGGCAAAGCGCGCCTGCTTGGCCATGTCGACAGTGTCGTCGAACACGACCACGCCGCCGTGACCGACCATGGCGTCCACTTTGACGAACGCCTCGTAGTCCATTTCGGTGTCGAGCTTCGAGTTCGGCAAATAGGCGCCGAGCGGACCGCCGAACTGCACCGCTCGGATGGGACGTCCCGACGCCGTGCCGCCGCCGTAGCCTTCGATGAGTTCACGCGCGGTGACGCCGAACGCCTTCTCGACGAGGCCGCCCTGCTTGATGTTGCCGGCGAGCTGGAAGGCGAGCGTGCCGCGCGACCGGCCAACGCCGAAGTCGCGATAGTAAGCGCCGCCCTTGTCGATGATGATCGGCACCGAGCCGAGGCTCAGCACGTTGTTGATCACGGTCGGCTTGCCGAACAACCCCTCGATCGCGGGAAGCGGCGGCTTGTAGCGCACGATCCCGCGCTTGCCCTCGAGGCTGTCGAGCATCGAGGTCTCCTCGCCGCAGATGTAGGCGCCGGCGCCCACGCGCACGAAGAGCTCGAAATCGTGAGGCGAGCCCTGGATGGTGCGGCCGAGCCAGTTGGCTTCGGTCAGGATCTTGATCGCCTCGCGGAATGTTCCAA
The DNA here is from genome assembly GCA_963817485.1 of uncultured Alphaproteobacteria bacterium. Lineage (GTDB taxonomy): Bacteria > Pseudomonadota > Alphaproteobacteria > Rhizobiales > Hyphomicrobiaceae > Hyphomicrobium_A. Next base: position 127,676 of record CAWFOR010000010.1, read on the forward strand.
CCGCGTGCGGGTACTCGGAGCGGATGTAGATGTAGCCCTTCGTCGCTCCAACGGCGATGCCGGCGATGATCATGCCCTCGATGAGGCAGAACGGATCGCCTTCCATCAGCATGCGGTCGGCGAATGTGCCGCTGTCGCCTTCATCCGCATTGCAGCAGATGTATTTCTGGTCGGCCTTGGCCTCCAAGACCGTCTTCCACTTGATTCCGGTCGGGAAGCCGGCGCCGCCGCGGCCGCGCAGGCCCGAGGTTGTGACCTCGGCTACGATGTCTGCGGGCTCCATGGCGAGCGCTTTGGTAAGCCCGGCAAAGCCGCCGTGTGCGCGATAGTCGGCGATCGACAGCGGATCGGTGATACCGCAGCGGGCGAAGGTCAGCCGCTCCTGGTTCTTGAAGTAGGGAATTTCGTCGGTGAGGCCGTGGGAAAGCGTGTGCACGCCGCCTTTGAGGAAATCGGCGTCGAACAGGCCCGCTACGTCGCTCGCGGCGACCGGCCCGTAGCCGACGCGGCCCTTATCCGTCTCGACCTCGACAAAGGGCTCGAGCCACAGCATTCCGCGCGAGCCGTTGCGCACGATCTCGATCTTCGCGTTGCGTTTGCCCGCTTCGGCGGCGATCGCCTTGGCGACGGCATTTGCACCCATGGATAGCGCCGCCGCATCGCGCGGAACGAAGATCCTCGTGTTGGGCTCGGATGCTGGTGCGGCTCCGGCTTGCGGCTGCTTGAAGGCTTTGGCTTGCGCCTGCTGCTGCGGATTGTTTTGGTGGCGGTGTTTGTTTTTCTTGCTCATGCCGCGGCCTCTTTGTCGAGGTCGCCAATGATGGCGTCGAAGCGCTTCTTGTCGACGCAGCCGAAGAGATCGCCGTCGATCATCATCGCGGGCGAGCGTGCGCAATTGCCGAGGCAATAGACGGCCTCGAGAGTGTACTCGCCGTCGTCGCTCGTCTCGCCGAAGATGGTGCCGAGCCGCTCTTCGGCATGCGCGCAAACCTCGTCGCTGTGCATTGCCTGGCAGGCTTCGGCGCGGCACATCTTGACCACGTGGCGGCCGGCGGGGGCGCGGCGAAACTCGTGGTAGAAGCTCAGGACGCCATAGACGTCGGCGCGCGAAAGGTTGAGCGCATTGGCGATGACGACGACGGCCGGATCGGGAACGAACCCGAGCTCGTGCTGGACGGCGTGGAAAATCTCGAGAAGCTCGTCGGGGCGGTCGCCGTGTGCAGCGCAAATGGCACGCGCCCGCTCCTCGCTTCCCGCGGGAACGTCGACGACTCTATTCACTCCCGATCGTGACATTTCTTCCGCCTTATTGGCCTCTGGTGGGGCGAGCTGAGCTTGTCCCAACTTGTTTAGAACCGATCAAATCGGTGCTCTCGATGGGCTAATCGGGCCCGTCGATGCTGCGCTGCAGCAATGCCCGGTTTTAGGGCGCCCAGCTTCCCGCCGACTGCGGAGCCGACGTCCCGAACGTGACCGGCGCCAACAGCTTCGCCGCTTCGCGCAGAGCCTCGATAAGCGGCGAGAGCGGGTCGCGGTCCGCCACTACGAGACCAACGCTGTGTTCGACTTTCGGTTCAGCGAGTGGGATGGCCTTAATCCCGGAGACGTTGCCCAGCACCTCCAATATGTATTGCGGCATGATGCTGGCAAGACCCATCAATCTCACATTCGAGCACAGATTGATGACGGAATTTGTTTCGAGCCGCGGGATGGGATGACAGTTCGCCGTTTCGAACGCGCGGTCGATAATGCGCCGGTTCTGCATATTGGGTGTCAGCAGGCAGAGCGGCTCGCGCGAAGCCTCGCGCCAGGTCACCGCCTCGCGTTTTGCGAGCGCATGCGTCTCTGGGACGAAGAGGCAATAGCGCTCGATATAAAGTGGCGAGGCGAGAAGGCCCTCGATCGGCTCGTTGTCGAGATAAGTGATGCCGACGTCGATGGAGAAATCGGCGAGCCCGCGGATGATCTCCTCCGAGCTGTGCGACAGCACGGTGAAGTCGATGCCGGGGTGGAGGGTACGGATCTTCTTTGTCAGCAACGGGATCATCGGCAGCGCCGAGGGGATGCCGCCGAGCACGACGCGCCCCTTGAGTCCGGTCTCGTGGTCCTTGAGGTGGCCGAGCTCCTCCTGCATGGCCTGCCAGCTCTTGAGGATGACTTGCGCCCACTTGAGGACGCGCTCGCCCTCGGGCGTGAGCCCGCGGTAGCGCTGGCCGCGCTCGACGATTGGAACTTCCAGCTCCAGCTCGAGTTGACGGATGCGGCCCGAGAGCGTCGGCTGCGTCACGTTGCACGCCGCAGCCGCGCGCGTGAAATGCTTCTCGCGCGCGAGCGCCGCCAAGTATTGCAGTTGCCGGATGTCCATCGACCCCTTCCAGGGTGGTCGGCCAGGGCCCGGTTTTCGTGCCGCGTCAGATACCCGGGGTAGCGCGACATGACCTCGAAGGATCATCGACGGTTCGCGATGGAAAGGCAATCGGCCGGTGCCAATCGTGCCCGAAAGAATGATGGATTCTGCTGTGCCTTGTTGTTGCCGTGTAGGCCTTTGATATTCCAGATGAACAGTTCGCGGGGGACTGCCGCAAATTGCTTTGCTGCCGGGCGCGGGGACGGATGCGTCGCCGGGCTTGCGGAGTCTGCGGACGCGGTCGGGCTTGTAACAGCAAGACCATCGTCGGGGCGCTCGCACCACTGCACGAAGTTCGTGCGGGCAATGTCTCCGGCAGTTAGAGTGGCAGTACTTGGGAGTGTGGGGTAATGGGCGCAAGCAACACCATTTTTGCCGGCGGCTCGCTGTTGGCAGTGACCGTGCTGATGGGCGCGTCGGCGCATGCGATGGAGCCGGCGCAAGCGCCGTCCGCGGCACCGTCGTCCGCGTTTTCGCTGCCGTCTTTCTTCGACGGCAATCGCGTGCCGGACCTGAAGGACGCCTGGCGCGCGGGTGACATTGCGCCCGCGATTTCATCGACAGTGCCGGCTGAAGGCGCGCCGAGTGCACCGCCGCCAAGCGACGACGCCGCGCTCGCGGCTGCCAAGGCGGTGATGGTGCGGGCGGAGCAGGCCGGGCGCGACGCTGCGGACGTGCGCCGGAAGGCGGAGGAGCTGAGCCGCCGCTTCGGCACAGACAACGCGCCGGCGGTCACTACTGAAAGTGCGACTGTAGGCGCGACTGAAACCGCGCCAGAAAACGTGACTGGGGCCGCCTCCGCGGCGGTGGCCGATACGACAACCGGCTCGGTCACGCCTGCAACTCCGCTGCCGCCACCCTCAGCCTTGGGTGTCCCGCCGCCGGCCGAGCCGGCCGATGCGAGCGCCGCTACCGCACCCGCGACGAGCGAGCCGGACAAATCCAGCGAGCCGGCCGAGCCGGCGTCCGTTGCGGCTGCCACACCGGAGCTCCCCGCGAAAAAGCAGCCCGTGACCGGGACCGGCGCGCCGGCACGGGACCCACGCAAGACGGCGGTGTCCGTGGCCCCATTGCGCCCTTCTAACCCTCTGAATAAGACCGCCGCTGGTGACGCATTGCCGGTCACCGCGCCGGGGATGAAGACCACTCCCGGACCGACGAGCAAGGCCGATGCAATCCCCTCGAGCATCGGCGCCTTCGGCTGGGACTCCCAGCCCCAGTGAGGCCATCGGGTCTTCCGTTAGTCCGCTAAAAAGAAAGACCGCCCGCGGTTGCCCGCGAGCGGTCCCTTAGTTCGCTGATTGCGGTGCAGGGAAAGCCTACATGCCCATCCCGCCCATCCCGCCCATGCCGCCTCCGTGGCTGTGCCCGGCGCCGTCGTCCTTCTTCGGCGCCTCGGCGATCGCTGCCTCGGTGGTGATCATCAGGCCGGCAACGGAGGCCGCATCCTGCAGCGCGATGCGCACGACTTTCGCCGGGTCGATGATGCCCTTCTCCAGCATGTCGCCGTACTCATCGTTCTGGGCGTCGTAGCCGAAGGCCTGGCCGCGCGTCTCGAGCACCTTGCCGACCACGATCGAGCCCTCGACGCCGGCGTTCTCGGCGATCTGGCGGATCGGTGCCTGCAGCGCGCGCTTGACGATGGCGATGCCGGCATCCTGCTCGGCATTCTCGCCCTGGGCGGTGATGGCGCTTGCGGCCTTCAAGAGCATGACGCCGCCGCCGGGCACCACGCCTTCCTCGACCGCCGCGCGTGTGGCGTTGAGCGCGTCGTCAACGCGGTCCTTGCGCTCCTTCACCTCGACCTCGGTTGCGCCGCCGACGCGGATGACGGCAACGCCGCCCGCGAGCTTGGCCAGCCGCTCCTGCAGCTTCTCACGGTCGTAGTCCGACGTCGTGTCCTCGATCTGCGCCTTGATTTGACCGACGCGCGCCTCGATCGCCTTCTTCTTGCCGGCGCCGTCAACGATCGTGGTGTCGTCCTTGGTGATGGAGACGCGCTTGGCGCGGCCAAGCATGTCGAGCGTGACGTTCTCGAGCTTGATGCCGAGATCCTCAGATACCGTCTGACCGCCGGTCAGCACCGCGATGTCCTCGAGCATCGCCTTGCGGCGATCGCCGAAGCCTGGAGCCTTTACGGCCGCAACCTTGAGGCCGCCGCGCAGCTTGTTGACGACGAGCGTGGCCAGCGCCTCGCCCTCGACCTCTTCCGCGATGATGAGCAGCGGGCGGCCCGACTGCACGACGGCTTCCAACACCGGCAGCAACTGCTGCAGGTTCGATAGCTTTTTCTCGTGGATGAGGATGTAGGGATCTTCGAGCTCGGCGACCATCTTCTCGGCGTTGGTGATGAAGTAGGGCGATAGGTAGCCGCGGTCGAACTGCATGCCCTCGACGACCTCGAGCTCGGTCTCCAGACCCTTGGCCTCCTCGACCGTGATGACGCCCTCGTTGCCGACCTTCTGCATGGCTTCGGCGATCATGTCGCCGATGGCCTTCTCGCCGTTGGACGAGATGGTGCCGACCTGCGCGATCTCGCCCGAGTTCTTCACCTTCTTGGAGCGCTTCTGGATCTCCTCGACGACCTGCGCGACGGCCTTGTCTATGCCGCGCCGCAAATCCATCGGGTTCATGCCGGCTGCCACGGCCTTGAGGCCCTCGCGCACGATCGCCTGGGCGAGCACCGTCGCCGTGGTGGTGCCGTCGCCGGCGAGGTCGTTGGTCTTCTGCGCCACCTCGCGCACCATCTGTGCGCCCATGTTCTCGAACTTGTCGGCGAGCTCGATCTCCTTGGCCACCGTCACGCCGTCCTTGGTCGTGCGCGGCGCACCGAACGATTTTTCGATGACGACGTTACGGCCCTTGGGGCCGAGCGTCACCTTCACAGCGTCGGCGAGAATGTCGACGCCGCGCAGCATTCTCTCGCGCGCGTCGGTGGAAAAGCGAACGTCCTTGGCAGCCATGCCGGCTCTCTCCTCAATGGGGAATTCGTGAATTGCGGGGTCGCGGGGATCGTGAGGTCGTGGGCGCTGTTACTTCTCCAGCACGCCCATGATGTCGCTCTCTTTCATGATGAGCAGCTCCTGCCCGTCGATCTTGACCTCGGTGCCGCTCCACTTTCCGAACAGAACTTTGTCGCCCTTCTTGAGCTCGATCGCGATCAGCTTGCCGGCTTCGTCGCGTGAGCCGGGCCCGACGGCGATGACTTCGCCCTGCTGGGGCTTCTCGGCGGCCGTATCGGGGATGATGATGCCACCGGACGTCTTGGTTTCGCTGTCGACGCGCTTGACGACCACGCGGTCGTGCAGGGGACGGAATTTCATGGGAAATGGAGCTCCAGCTTACGCCGTTCGGGCGTGGGTGTGTTAGCAACTTGGCACTTTGCCGATGGGAGTGCCAAAGCGCCAGGGTGATACTCGGGCGCGGCGCGGGCTGTCAAGGAACGCAGGTTGTTGGCGCCTGCTATCGGACAGAATTGGGTAACGCGAGCGTAACGGCGACCGCTTATTCTGCAGCTTTGCATCGGCGGCACAGTCTCCCTTGTCAGACCTTACAAATTGGACCGGCGGCTGGGGCGAGAACTGGCCGCGGCTGCGCCAGGCCCTGCAGACGACGGTTGCCGCCTGTCTCGCCTACGCCGCCGCCGGACTGCTCCAAGCGCCCCAGGGCTTCTGGGCGGTGATGACCGCCATCCTGGTGACGCAGGTGAACGTCGGCGCCTCGCTCGGGCTTGCCGTCGACCGCCTGCTCGGCAGCTTGCTCGGCGTAATCGTCGGCGGTGCCGTAGCGCTCGCTGTTGCGGACCACCAGGAGTGGAAAATCCCCGCGCTGGCCGCGACGGTGCTCGTGCTCGCTTACTTTTCCGCGCGCCGGCCGCCCATGCGCATCGCCTGCGTGACGGCGGCAATCGTCATCCTCGGCGATCCGCGCTTCGGACCGCCGCTTTCCGCTGCCGGCTACCGTATGCTCGAGGTGACGATCGGCGCCGGCATCTCCGTCCTGACGACTCTGATGCTCTTTCCGTCGCGGGCCGGACCTGCCTTTGCCGAGCACGTCGAGCGCACATTGCCGATGCTTTTTGACGTCATGGCCGGCGCGCTTGCGAGTGCGCTGGGCAAGCCGAGAGATCAGGATGCGATTACGGCGTCGGGCGCCAAGATCCGCGCGGCGTTTGCAGCCGGGGACGTCTTGGCCAAGGAAACGCGCCTCGAGGTCGCGGGCTTCCTCGCGGACCATCCCGATCCCGACGCGGTGCTGCGGGCGCTGCGCCGCTTCTGGCATACGGACATCATGCTGCTGCGCGCGGTCGCGGAGCCGTTGCCGGCGGACGCCGTTGCGGTCCTGCGGCCAAATCTGGAGAAGCTGTTGGCAGCCGTCGACGCCCTGCGAGCGCAATATGCGCAAGCCACCAGCGCCGCCGCTGCGCCTGACCTCTCCGTCGTCCTGGACGCGCTTTCAGCGATCGAGCGCGATGTCGCGCAAATGCGCGAACGAGGCGAGTTGCGCGCGCTGCCGCTCGACGATGTGCTCCGGCTCATGACCTTCGACTTCGCGCTGGGTCAGCTGCGCGCCAACCTCAAAGACATCGCGGCCCGTAGCCAGGATCTGGCAGGCCTTTCCGGCACTGCGATCCCCTGGCTGCGCAACTTGACCCGTTGGGCCAAAACCTAGCCGATTGGTCGGCAGCTGCTGGTCAGCAACGGCGCGCAGCAACGCCGGCGGCGTCGAAGATGTGGCCCGTGAGTGTGCGGCTGCGCTTGGAGGCAAGATAGAGCGCAAGCGCGGCGATGTCGGGCTCGCTTGTGAGGCAGGCGCCGGCATCGGGCGTGGTCGCCCGCGGGCCGATGGCGTTGACGCGGATGCCGTGCGGCGCCCAGGCTGCGGCCTCGCCGCGCGTGATGGCGGCGAGTGCGGTGCGGGCCACGCCGGCAAGAGCGGCCTCTCCGGCGGTGCACGGCGTTGGGGCCGTCATCACGTTGAGGATCAGGCCCTCGTTCAGCATCGTCCGCATGCGATTGGCGATGACGCGCGTTACCAGCAGCGGCACGGAAAGCTTCTGCGCGACGAGGTCCTCGACGTCCGCGATGCTTGCGCGGTTCTTGAGGTCTTCAGGCGTGATGGGCATCAGGTTGATTACGACATCGAGGCCGCCGTAGGCTTGCGCGGCAGCCTGCGCGAAGCGCAGGGCGGATTGCTCGTCGCCGCAGGCGTCCGTGAAGAGCTTCACGTCGCTCGCCGTTTCGGCAAGCAGCGTTGCAAGCACATCGTTCTCGGGGGTGTTGGCCGAGGCATGGACAATGAGCCGCCCGCGGTGGTCCGCAAATGCCCGCGCGACGTCGACGCCGCAGTCGGGCGAAAGCCCGGTAATGAGCACCCGGACGCCAGCCAACTCACCGTAGATAGACGCGTTCGGGTCTCGACCAATCACAGTCATCAGCATCAGGCTTCCCCTTATCTAGACGCCGGGACGGGAGGGAATGCCCGGGCACAATGATAGCACGCCGATTCGGCTAACGAGTTCTAAATGGCGCCCGGATTCGGGTCGGCTGCGGGCCGCGTGGGGGCGCCATTGGGGCGCGCGGTGGCAATCTCCAGGCAGGGCCACTAAGTGATTGATGTGCCTCGCAGCCTCACACCTTTTGCCAATTGTCGCCCTAACGAGAAAGCTGGTGAAAGTGGCGCAGCCGTCATTGCGCTTCGCCGGAGCGGCCACAAAGCTTGTCTCTAACGAATCGGCAGGGGCTGGCGGGAAATCTTCATGGCGAGCATCGACGACAGCGGAACTGGCATGCGCAATAGGGGCGGCATCGCGGACCTCATCGTGAAGGGCGCAATCGCGCTTGTCACGGTTGCATTCTTTATCGGTGCCTACCTGCAGTTCCGGGTCGCGTTCTGGCTGGCGCTCATCGCCGCCTTGTCGGTCTACATAACGCTCCTGATGCTGCACACGCTTATGCGCCGCTCCGAGCGGGTCGATGCGCTTGTCTCCGAGGTGACGCGGCTCGAGGACGAGCTTTCGCGCATGCGCCCGGGCGAGGAGGAGGCTGCCGCCGCCGGGTGGCACCGTTCGCCGGTTGCCGTAAGGCCGCCAGCCATGCCGCCGACGCCTGCTGCCCCCGCTCCTGCGCTGTTCCCACAGCCCGCCGCGCCGTTCGCGCAACCAACGCCTGCGCCGGCTCTTGCGACCAAGGCGCCACCACCCTTCGAGCGTACGCCGAAGCCCCTACCACAGGCACGTGCGGCCTCGACCGCCGGCCCGCCGCCTGCACCCGCTGCATCGGCACCCACGCTCTCCATCCCACCGGCAGCGGCAGGTCAGCCCGAGCTTTCGCCGTGGCCCGAGGCGTCCGGCGCGAGCGAGAACATGCACGACTACTGGGCTTTCCGCCCGGCCAAGCCGGCGCTGCCCGAAACCTCGCGAGCGCGCGGCAAGGAGATACCGCCGACCCCCGCGGAGCGGGAAGCCGATCTCGACGCGGTGCAGGGCATGATCAAGCGCCTCGCCGACGAGGTGAGCCTCGGCACCGACCCTGCTCCGAGCCCGGAGACCATTGCGCGAGCATCGGCCGACGCCCTGAGCGCAACCGCGAGCACCATGCGCGCCGCTGTCGCCGCCAAGGCGCCGCCGCCTCCTGTTGGGCGCAACGCGCCTGCCTCCATGCCGCCACCGATCGCGCCCGCGCACGCGCGCATGTCGTCGCTTGCTGCAGCTCTCGCGGCGGGCCGCATGGACGCTCTCATCGAGCCCATCATGGGGCTCGGCGACCATCACGTTCACTACTACGAGGCGAGCGTCTGCCCGCGCGACGAGCGCGATATGCCGCTTCCCACCGCAGCTCACGATCCCCAGCTTGCGCGCACCGGACTGCTCCCGTTGCTCGATAGCGCGCGCCTGAAGCGCGCAGCGCAGGTCTGCCGAACGTTCGCGCATCAGCGGCAGAAGTACTTCGTGCTGACGGCCGCGAGCGGTGAGGCTCTTGTTACCGACGCGTTCCTCGACGGCCTCGCCAACGCCTATCGCGAGCGCGAGGCGCTTGCGGGCGAGCTGGTGCTGACGTTCTCGCAGGCTGACGTCAAGTCGTTCAGCGGCACCGAGTGGAGCAACCTCACCGACATGCGCGATCTGGGGTTCCGCTTCGGGCTCGATCAGACGACGGACCTCGACTACGAGTTCACCGCGCTGCGCGCCGCCGGGTTTGCTTTCGTCAAGATCGACGCCGCGACCCTCCTGCGGGGGCTGCCCGCCGCGACCGGCATCATGACGGCGCCCGACGTTTGCCGGTCGCTTGCCGAGGTAGGGTTGATCACCATTGTCGGGGGCATCGACAGCGAGCCGACGCGTGCCAAGCTCGTGGCGAGCGGCGTCTCGCTCGGCCAGGGGCCGCTGTTTGGGCCGCCACAGTTGGTCGCTTCCGACGCGGTAGGGACCGCTGCCGCTTGAGCTTGCCGGGCTATGCCGCTAGTTGAGGCGGCATGTCCCGACGCTCTCAGCCCATCGAGATCATCCAATCGGTCGCGCCGCTCGCCGCGAGTACCGGTGCGTGGCTCGTCGACATCTGGGGAGTCATGCACAATGGCGTGACGCCGTATGTGCCCGCGTACGAGGCCTGCCAGATCTTTCGCAACGCCGGCGGACTGGTCATACTCGTTTCGAACTCCCCACGCCCACGCCAGAGCGTCGCCGCCCAGCTCGACCGCATCGGGGTGCCGCAGACCGCCTACGACACCATCGTCAGCTCGGGCGACATGGCGCGCATGCTGATCGAGGCTTACGCGGGGCGGAGCGTGCTGCACATCGGGCCGGAGCGCGATCTGCCGATCTTTGCCGGCATCGCGGTGGAGCGCGTCGGCGCCGATCACGCCGATGCCGTCGTGTGCACGGGGCTCGTCGACGACGAGCGCGAGACCCCGGGCGACTACGCGGAAACGCTCGCGGCGTGCGCTGCGCGCGCTCTGCCGATGATCTGCGCCAACCCCGACCTCACAGTCGAGCGCGGCGGGCGTATCGTCTATTGCGCCGGCGCGCTGGCCCAAGCCTACGAGCGGCTTGGCGGAAACGTCACCTACGCCGGCAAGCCCTATCTGCCGATCTACGAACTCGCGCTCGCCACGCTCGAGCAGCTCCGTTCTGGGAGCAGCGACCGCTCGCGTCTGCTCGCCATCGGCGACGGCGTGCGCACGGATCTTGCCGGCGCCGCGGCGGCAGGCGTGCCGTCGCTGTTCGTGGCGAGCGGCGTGCACGTGACGGGCGGCCTCAATGCGGCGGTGCTCGAGGCGCTGTTCCCGCCGGGAGCACCGCGGCCGATTGCGGCCATGAGGCAGCTCCGGTGGTAAGCGGTTAACTCGCGGTTGGGCGTCCGGGGCATCGCTTGACGCGGATGACGCACGGGCCGATCTATCCTCGATGCCCGATAAGGAGCCCCGCGAGCCGCAAGCCGAGGCGCCGGCGACAGATGTCGTGCCGGCAAAGGATCTTGCGCCCGAGGTGCCCCCGGAAGGCCCCGCCGCCAGCGGGCCCGCCGTCATTGCCGGCTACCTGAAACGGTTGCCGTCCTCGCCCGGCATCTACCGCATGCTCGATCACGAAGGCGCGGTCATCTACGTCGGCAAGGCGCGCAACCTGAAGGCACGCGTCTCGAACTACGCGCGCGCTCGGCGGCCACACCAATCGCATCGCGCGCATGATCGCCATCGACCGTCGACCATGGAGTTCGTCTCCGTGCGCACGGAGGCCGAGGCGCTGCTGCTCGAAGCCAACCTCATCAAGCGCTTCCGCCCGCGCTTCAACGTGCTGATGCGCGACGACAAGTCGTTCCCCTACATCCTGATCGCGCGCGATACACGCGGCGCCGCAGATCATGAAGCATCGCGGCGCGCGCAACCGCAAGGGCGACTACTTCGGGCCGTTTGCGTCCGCCGGCGCCGTCAACCGCACGATCAACATGCTGGAGCGCGCGTTCCTGCTGCGCTCATGCTCCGACAGCGTCTACGAGAGCCGTACGCGGCCCTGTCTGCTTCATCAGATCAAGCGCTGCTCGGCGCCATGCACGGGCGAAATCTCGCTCGAGGACTACGGCCGGCTCGTGGATGAAGCCGTGCGCTTCCTGCGCGGGCGAGAGCCAGAACGTGCGCCGCATGTACCAGGGACTGATGGAGGAGGCCTCGACCAAGCTCGAGTTCGAGCGTGCTGCGCGCTATCGCGACCGGTTGGCGGCGCTCGCGCACGTCACCGCGGACCAGTCGATCAACCCCGACGGCATCGAGGAGGCCGACATCTTCGCGGCCGCGCAGGACGGCGGCCAGACGTGCATCGAGGTGTTCTTCTTCCGCACCGGCCAGAACTGGGGCAATCGCGCCTACTTCCCCAAGGCCGACCGCTCGCTTCCCGTCGAGGAGGTGTTGGACAGCTTCATTGCCCAGTTCTACGACGACAAGCCGGTGCCGCGGCTAATCCTGATTTCACACGATGTGCCGAACCGCGAGTTGCTCGCCGAGGCGCTGTCCACGAAGGCCGAGCGCAAGATCGAGATCCGCGTGCCGCAGCGCGGCACCAAGTCGGGGTTGGTCGAGCACGCGCTCGCGAACGCGCGCGAGGCGCTGGGCCGCAAGCTTGCCGAGAGCTCGTCACAGCGCCGGCTGCTCGACGCGCTCGCCGAACGGTTCTCGCTCTCGGCCCCGCCGCGGCGCATCGAGGTGTTCGACAACAGCCACATCCAGGGTACCAACGCGGTGGGCGGGATGATCGTTGCCGGGCCCGATGGCTGGGTCAAAGGCCAGTACCGCAAGTTCAATATCAAGTCGCAGATCCTTGCACCCGGCGATGACTACGCCATGATGCGCGAGGTGCTGACGCGTCGCTTCCGCCGGCTGGCGGCCGAGAACGGCGAGGCTAGTGCGCCCTCCCCGGCTGTTGCTGCCGCCACTGTGGATGCGACGTTGCTCGCCGCCACCGGTCTCGGGCCCGAGCCGGCGGATGACGACGCCATTCCCGATCGGCCCGATCTCGTCCTGATTGACGGCGGCGCCGGGCAGCTCGCGGTCGCCCGCGAGGTGCTGGCCGATCTCGGCTTGCACGACATCTGCGTAATGGGCGTCGCCAAGGGGCCGGAGCGGGACGCCGGCCGCGAGCACTTCCACCTTGCCGGACGTGACCGGCCGATCATGCTCGAGCCGCGCGATCCCGTGCTCTACTTTGTCCAGCGCCTGCGCGACGAGGCGCACCGCTTCGCCATCGGCACGCATCGTGCCAAGCGCGCGAAGGCGCTCGGCACGAGCCCGCTCGATGAGATCGCGGGCATCGGACCGCAGCGCAGGCGCGCGCTGATGAAGCACTTCGGCTCGGCCAAGGCCGTGTCGCGTGCCGGTGTCGAGGACCTGAAGGCAGCCGACGGCATCTCCGCCGAGATGGCCCAGCGGATTTACGATCACTTCCACGAGCGGGAAGGTTGAAGGCGATTATGCAAAAAGCGCTCGCCGGGCCGGGCGAATCCCGGCCCTCACGCGCGCCACTCAGGCCTTAAGGTTAGCCGCGACTTATGCCGGCGCCGGTCCGGCGGGCGGCAGCACCATGCCCTGCAGCCAGTAATGCCACGCGACGTAAAACACGGCGAAGAAGACCGCCGTGAGGATGGAACCCATCAGTCGGTTTCCAAGCGCGACCGCGTTGCCGACGATGCCGGCGAGGAATGCGATCGCAGAGAGAATCCCGACCGTTTGCCAGTCGACGGTAGCCGGATCAAACGGAAGTTGAGGCATACGTACGACCCCCCATTAAAGCCCTTTGGCGGGCTGTTTCTGTTCCCAAGCGGCGGCAGTTTCCGCCAACCCGACCGTATATGCAAGCCGCGCGGCGAAGCCTTTGACTACCCTGTCATCCTCGCCCGCCGTGATGACAGCGTTCTTGCAGAAGATGTTGCTCCAGCTGTGTCTTAGGCGACACCGTGCGAGCGGAACCAGGCAAGCATGCGCACCCAGCCGTCCTTCGCCGGGCCTTCGCGGTAGCTTGGCCGGTAGTCGGCGTTGAAGGCATGCGGCGTATCCGGGTAGATCACGAATTCGCAAATCTTGCCCGCCGCTTGGCAGGCGCTGCGCATCTTCTCGATGGTGTCGACAGGGATGCCCGTGTCGGCGGCGCCATAGAGCCCAAGCACAGGTGCCATGAGTTCGCTCACGCGATCGATGGGGTGTTTCGGGGTGAGCGGGCCCGGATCGCCGACGAGCTTGCCGTACCAGGCGACGCCCGCTTTCACTGCCGGGTTGTGCTCGACATAGAGCCATGTGATGCGCCCGCCCCAGCAGAAGCCGGTGATGCCGAGGCGCGCGGTGTCGGCTGAGCCGGAGGCCTTGGCGTAGGCCGCGGTTGCATCGAGGTCGGACATGACCTGCGCGTCCGGCACCTTGGCGACGACCTTGCTGATAATCTCTTGGATGTCGGTCATTCCGGCGACGCTGCCTTGGCGCGCATAGAGCTCCGCCGCGATCGCCATGTAGCCTTCCTTGGCGAGCCGCCGGCAGATGTCCTTGATGTGCTCATGCACGCCGAAGATCTCCTGGACGACGAGGATGAGCGGGAACGGCCCGCCCTTCGCCGGCATCGCGCGGTAGGCGGGGATCTCGCCGTCCTGGACAGGGATCTTGACCTCACCCGCGGTGAGGCCGTTGCTGTCGGTCGTGATCGCGGTCTGCGCGCACACCGGCTGAACCGCGGCGGCGAAGCCGACCGCGAGGCTCGTGGCGAGCATTTGGCGGCGATCGGGGTTGCGCTTCGCCGACAGGCTGCTGAGATCGCTCTCGAAATCCTGCATCGATTTTTCCTCGCGGATAGCCGACCCTCGTTGGGGGCGCCTATGACATAGGTCTTGCGATCGCGTAATCCCAATTCTGCCGCGCTCGTTCCCGATGGTCTTTTGTCACGGGAACGCAGATCGGGCCCTCGCTGTTGAAGGGGAAGCAGGCGAGCATGGCGTCCACCGACAAAACATTGAGCAATCTGTCGGCATGGATCAGCCTCGCCGCGCTGGCTGGCCTCGTGGTCATTCCCCTCTTCTTCACGCACCAGGACGCGCCACCGGCGCCACCCGCGCCGCGTACCAAGCCGCCTCCTGCCGTCAACGCTCCGGCGCCGCCGTCTCCGTCGCCGAGCGCACAAGTGCCTGCGGCTGGCGCCCCAAAGGCCGAGCCCGGTGTCATTGCCCCGTCGCCGAACGCCCCAGCTACGAACGCCCCGACAGCGAACGCTCCGGGTGCGCCCACTCCGGCGCCGCCTCCCGAAATATGGAGCGACGCCGAGCAGGTCGCGGGCCTTCGCGATTGCCTGCGCCTGCTGGCGCCGCTCGCGGTCGAGGTCGATCTCGACACCCCGATGCGGCACGGACAGTGCGGTACACCCGCGCCGCTCCTCCTACGCAGCGTCGGCGAAGGCGAAAAGGTCGTGTTCGAGCCCGCGCCAGAGATGAACTGCCGCCTCGCCGCCGGCGTCGCGCGCTGGGTGGAGACGGTGCTTCAGCCGACGGCCAAGGAGATCCTGAAGTCGCGCATTGTGAAGATCATCGGCGCCTCGTCGTACGCGTGCCGCAACATCTACAACAGTCCCAACCTGCCCTTGAGTGAGCACGCGACCGGTAATGCCGTCGACGTGGCCGGCTTCGTCACCGCGGACGGCCATACCATCATGGTGAAGCAGGGGTGGGGGGCAACCGAGCGAGATATCGTGGCGGCGAAGAAGAAGGCGGTGGAGGCCGCTGCCAAGGCCGCCAAGAAGGGCGATGCACCTGATCCACCGCCGGCCGCCAGGGCCGAGCAGCCGGGAGAGGACGCAAAGAAGGCGGCGGCTGCGAAGGAGAAGGCCAACCTGCATAGGGCCGGGCTGAAGCCGGTGGCCGAGGCGAGCGCCGCCACGCTTCCTCCTACGACGGTCGTTGCCTCCACGACGACCGAGGCGACCTTCCTGAAGCGGCTGCACCACGGCGCCTGCAGCGTATTTGGCACGGTGCTCGGCCCCGAAGCCAACGAGGCGCACCGCGACCACTTCCACCTGGACATGAAGGAGCGCAAAGGCGCGGGCATTTGCCACTGAGGTGGGCTCTGGAAAACACAGGCGCCGACTGAGCTTGGCAATTATTTGCGGTATCGCGAAGCCCGTACAGGTACACCATTGACGGACTGTCGGCCTGATGGTGTACCAAGGGGCAATGGACCAAGCCGCAGCCACGCGCCCCATGCCCATGAGTTTGCCCAACGTATTGACGTATGGGCGCATTCTGGCCGTGCCGGGGCTGGTCGCTTGCCTATTCTTCCTGCAGGGTGACGTAGCGCGCTGGTCGGCCTTCGCGCTGTTCGTGCTCGCGGGAGTGACCGATTGGCTCGACGGCTACCTCGCTCGCGCCTGGGAGCAGCAGTCGACGCTCGGGCGCATGCTCGATCCGATTGCGGACAAGCTCCTCGTCGGCGCGGTGCTGATGATGCTCGTCCACGACAACACCATTACGGGCTGGTCGATCTGGGCGGCGATCATCATCCTCGTGCGCGAGATCCTCGTCTCGGGCCTGCGCGAGTTCCTGGCCGAGCTCAACGTCAAGGTCCACGTGACGCAACTCGCCAAGTGGAAGACGACGATGCAGATGATCGCGCTCGCGGTGCTGCTTGCGGGCCCGGCGGCGGAGAAGATCATCCCCGGCATCACGGCCGCCGGCCTCGTCATCCTGTGGATCGCGGCGCTGCTTACGCTTTGGACCGGCTATGACTATCTGAAGGCCGGAGTGGTCCATGCCATGGAGCGCTAGGCGCACATGAGCGACGCTGGAACGAGGCGCGTGAAGGTTCTCTACTTTGCCTGGGTGCGGGAAAAGGTCGGCAGCGGCTCGGAGGAGCTCGAGTTGCCGCCGGGCGTGGAGACTGTCTCCGACGTCATGGGCTGGCTGCGCACGCGCGGGCCCGAGTTCGACGAGGCGTTCGCGCGGCCGCAAATCATCCGCGCCGCCCTCGACAAGGTGCACGTCAAGCCCGGTGCGCGCATTGCCGGCGCGCGCGAGATCGCCTTCTTCCCGCCGGTGACCGGAGGCTGATGCCCATGGCCGTCCGGGTGCAGCGGGAGGACTTCGACGTCGGCGCGGAGATCGCCGCTGTCACTACGGGCCGCGCAGATGTTGGCGCGGTCGTCACCTTCACGGGCCGGGTGCGCGGCGATGAGGGCGGCGTCGCCGCGATGACGCTCGAGCACTATCCGGGCATGACGGAGGCAGAGCTCTCCCGCATCGAGGCGGAGGCGCAGTCGCGCTGGCCGCTGCAGGCGAGCCTCATCGTGCATCGCGTCGGCGAGCTGAAGCCGGGGGACAATATCGTGCTCGTCGTCACCGCGTCCGCGCACAGGCAGGCCGCGTTCGAGGCCGCGGGCTTTCTCATGGATTACCTCAAGACGCGCGCTCCCTTCTGGAAGAAGGAGACCGACGCGTCTGGAAACACCGTGTGGGTAGAGGCGCGCGAGGCCGATGAGCGCGCCGTGCGGCGGTGGTCCTAAGCGCCGGATTTCGCGCCTGGAAAGGGCGTGCATCCGCAACCCTTCGTTAGCAAACTATTAGGTCTTAGCGAAGTTTTAACGGTTGGGGGCGATAACCCTAACAATGCCTGAAGGCGGACTGCAAAACGCCATCATCTCAGGCAACCTTGACCGTCACACCACTTGATTTGTACCGCGTAGACGGGGGTCAGACGTCATGGTCTACGGTTTACCGCGGCTCCTCGCCTGCGGGGTCATTCTTGCGCTCTCCTTAACGTGCGCGCAGGCGCCGCTGAGGGCCGAAACGCTTGCGACAGCCTCTGCCGCGAAGGAAAGCGCTCGTGTAGCCGCTCCCGGAACCCTCCAGGGCAATCATCAGCGCACTCGCTTCCTCATCGGGTTGCCGAAGACGGCGAATTTCGAGGTCTTCTCGCTCACCGGTCCCAACCGGGTTGTGATCGAGGTCGAGGAGACGAAGCTCCGTCTCCCCGCGCAGCCTACCGCAACGCCCGTCGGCCTCGTCAAATCGTTCCGCGCCGGCGAATCCGGCGTGAGCAAGACCCGCGTGATCCTAGAGGTCACCGAGCCGGTGATCGTATCGAGCACGCAGATCGAGAAGACTGCCGACGGCAAGGGCCAGCAGCTCGTCGTCGAGATCATGCCGTTCGGCCCGCTCAGCACGGCAAGCATCGACGAGGAGAGCCCGGCCGTCCACAGGGCCTCGACCACCGCCATCGAGCCGCCGCCCTTTGCGCTGGGTGCGGCAGGGCTGCAGCCGCCGCTGCCGCGTCCCGCGGTGCCACCGGCAGTGCTGGCCGAGAAGGCGTTCAAGCCGATCATCGTGATCGACCCGGGCCACGGCGGTCACGATTCCGGTGCCGAGAAAAATGGCGCCGTGGAGAAGGACATCGTGCTGGCGTTCGGCAAGATCCTCGCCGACAAGCTTAAGGCGACCGGCCGCTTCAAAGTTCTGATGACCCGCGACACGGATGTGTTCGTTCCGCTCGATGAACGCGTCTCGTTCGCGGAGCGCAACAAGGCCAACCTCTTCATTGCCATCCATTGCGACTATGCCGACACCGGCTCGGTCGCCAACGGCGCCACCATCTACTCCCTGCGTGAATCGCAGGCCGACAGCCTCCGGCGCTCCACCAAGGGCGAGATCTCGAGCAACATACTCTCGCGCGCGGAGGCCGAGATCGTGAAGCAGGTGAGCGACGACGTCGACGCGGTGAAGAGCATCCTCTCAGATCTTGCCGGGCGCGAGGTCGACGCCACCCACGACCGTACCAGCGTCTTTGCGCGCTCCGTCATCGAGGGCATGGGCGCAAGCACCGCGTTGCGCAACGAGCCAGACCAGACCGCCGGCTTCCGCGTGCTCAAGACCGCGCAGTTCCCCTCGGTCCTGATCGAGCTCGCCTATGTCACCAACAAGCAGGATGCCGAGAACCTGAAATCGGACATCTGGCGCGACAAGGTCTCGGACTCGATCATGACCGCAATCGACAAATATTTCAGCAGCCAGATGGCGCAGCTCCCGATGTGATCGCAGCGGCAACGCACGGCGCGAAATAACGAAGGCCGGCCCCGCGGGACCGGCCTTTATTCTTGTGGCCAGCTAAGGTCGCACCCCGGTGCCGGCTAGTGCCCCATTAAGCCATACACGGAGGATGCATTTGTTTTTGGCGCCACAGGAGAATTCCCTTCCGTTCCAATTCGGGCCGAAGCGAGAAGGCGACGCACGAACTTGAAGATACGGCGGAGAGAACCTTCGATCGATGAAGGCGCTTCAGCATTTGCCACTCCATCTTCCAGTGTGTGCCGCATCCGGGACCGGCTTGCTCCGGTCATCGCCATCACGCGTCGGCGGGCAGGCCGGGGCAGGCCCGGCTCGCTGACAATGGAGATCGGAGGTCGCAGGTGGATGCGGTGGTCGAGGACAGGGCTTGTCGGAAGTCGGCAGTGATAGCCGTCAGACGCTCCCTCGGGCGGCCCTATCCATGCCCGCCACGCGTCCGACCGGCCAATAGCGCCAGTCGCTTGATAGTCCTGGCTCAGAGACAAGGGCTTTGGGCCCTCCCTTCTCTGACGCGCACTAAACCCGGGCTCCAGAGCAGGGAGCACGAGCAGGGGCCGACCCCTCACGCGGCGGAGAGTAAGCAATTCGTCCACAGTTCGAGATGCGGGTCGCCAAAATTTTTATTGCGTCGCGGCGCGGTTCCCGTCGGGCACGAGCTTACGCGCTGCGTCTTGTCTATTCTGGCGCATACTGCAGTTTGATCGGATCAGACTTCAGGAGGCCCGAGCCCGCATGCCGCGACGTCCACTAATTGCTCTAGGCCTTCTGCTGCTCGCCTACTCCCCCGCGACCGCGTGCGGCGGGCAGTCGGTCTACCTCGAAGGGGCGTTCAAGACCGGCGAGATGGGCTGGGGCGACGCGGACGCGCAATTCCAGGTTTCGGGAAGCGAGGTGAGGTTTGCGCCGCAGCCGGGCACGCAGACCGCGCGCTGGGACGCAAGCCTGTCCGTTAGTGATGCGGACGCGTGCGTGACACTGACCATGCCGGCCAACATCGCCGATACCTCGCGCACTTATGGAGGTCTGCTGTTCTGGGTCACCGGCAAGGACGATTTCTACGAGTTCGTGGTCGCGCCGAACGGGTTCTTCTCGATCGCGCGCAAGGTGCGCGGCGGGCTCGTCACCGTCCCGCCGATCCCATGGACCAAGACGGAGGCCCTAAAGCTCGGCGCGGGCGCGAAGAACACCCTGCGGCTCATGCTCGAGGGGCAAATCGTGACGGCGAGCATCAACGGCGCGGAGGTTGCACGCTTGCGCGCACAGGCTCCCGGCGTTCCGAGCCATATCGGTCTTGTTGCGGCGTCCGCGCCCGATGTGACCAACAGCTGGCAGCTTTCCGATCTGAAGATCACCAATGTGCCGGCTTCGCTTGCCGGCCCGCAACCCGCGGCCGCGGATGTTGCCGCCGGCGCGGCAAAGCCGCCCGCCGACTGCGGTACGGGCAAGGCGCTGTTGGAGGACACCTTCACGGTCCACGATCCGGCTTGGGGTCCGAAGGACGACCGGCTCGCGATAGCTGCAGGGGAGGCGGTGCTCAGCCCGGCGCCCGGCACGCGCACGCTCCGCTGGAACCGCGCATTCGTGTTCGACGACGTGGACGCCTGCGCCACGACGCAGCTCACGTCCTACACGTCCGATCCGATCACCAGCTACGCCGGCTTGATGTTTTGGGTGAAGGACGACCGCAATTTCTATCAGGCCGTCATCACCGAGAGCGGCCACTTCACGGTCGCTCGCGTCGTCGACGGCAAGGTACAGCAGAAGCGGCCGGTCGCCTGGACCGATCTCGATGTCGCCAAGACAAGATCGAAGGACAAGAACACACTCCGGGTCGCCACCAAAGGTGACCGCGTGGTGATCTCGGTCAACGGCAGGCAGGTTGCGAAATTCACCGGCGATCGGCCGAAGGGGGGAAGCTACGTCGGCGTGCTTGCGGCCTCCTCACCCGGAAAGGCGGGCGACACCTGGTCGATCACCGGTTTCAAGGTGGCGGAGCCGCAGGCATCAAGCCAAGCAACAAGCGATGACGGCGATGGCACTACGCCGCCGCCGTCGCGATCTCGTCGCAAACGATAGGTTAGTGGACCTCGGCGACCTTGGCGGCATCCTGCACCGCCTTCTGCACCTTCTCGAACGCGCGCACCTCGATCTGGCGGATGCGCTCGCGCGACACGCCGAACTCGCTCGACAGGTCCTCCAGCGTCGCCGGATTGTCCGTCAGTCTACGCGCCTCGAAGATGCGCCGCTCGCGGTCATTCAGCGAGGAGAGGGCGCTCGAGAGGTAGCCTTTGCGCTGATCGAGCTCCTGCGTCTCGCCAAGCGTGTCCTCCTGGCTTGGCGCGTCGTCAACGAGCCAGTCCTGCCATTCGCCGGCCTCGCTGTCGGCGCGCACGGGCGCGTTGAGCGATGTGTCGCCGGCGAGCCGGCGGTTCATCGATACGACATCGCTCTCGGCCACGCCGAAACGGTGCGCGATCGTCTTCACCTGATCGGGGCGCAGGTCACCCTCGTCCAGCGCCTGCAATTGGCTCTTTGCCCGCCGCAGGTTGAAGAACAGCTTCTTCTGTGCGGCTGTGGTGCCCATCTTCACGAGGCTCCACGAGCGCAGGATGTATTCCTGGATCGAGGCGCGGATCCACCACATGGCGTAAGTGGCGAGGCGGAAGCCCTTGTCGGGGTCGAAGCGCTTCACGGCCTGCATGAGGCCGACGTTGCCCTCGGAGACGACCTCGCCGATCGGTAGGCCGTAGCCGCGATACCCCATGGCGATGCGCGCGACGAGACGCAGATGCGACGTCACCAGCTTCTCGGCTGCGTCTTGATCGGCATGCTCCTGCCAACGCTTGGCGAGCATGAACTCCTCGCCCGGCTCCAGCATGGGGAACTTGCGGATTTCTTGCATATAGCGCGACAGGCCCATTGAGCCTTGCGCAATCGTCGGAAGTTTTGTCGCCATGATCTTACCAGCCGCCAAGACCGGCCCGCACAGGCCGGAAATGGTCCCTCAAATCCCTGTACCGCGGACGAGCCGCGTGCGGATGTGCGGAGCACAGGACCCCCCGCCATCCTCCTAAACGCCCGAACCTACTCAGTTCCGTTCCTGACCGCCCAGCTCGGGTTTCCTGTGCTACCTATACGTTATAGCCATCCTGATTGTTGCACCCGACCTATGACCCATGGGCAAATCAGTGCTGCCGCTGCGGAGTGCCCGCGCAAGCGCTGCGGCACGCCAACTTTGCCGAAAAAGCCATCGAATTCAGGGAATAAGCCCTCGATTGCGCCCGGTCGTCTCCCCCTCTAGGCCATGGCGGCAATACGGGTAAATAGGGTGGCGGGACCAATTGTCCAACGGCGGTAACACCCGCTTTCGCAACCCGCGTGCTTTTTCCGCTTAATGCGCCGGATCGAACGCTTCGAGCACGCGGGCAAGGTCGTCGGGCAGGGGGCTCTCGAAGTGCAGCTTCTTGTGAGACCGTGGATGCTCGAAGCCGAGCTCGGCCGCATGCAGGGCTTGCCGCTTCAAATCCATCACGGCAGTGCGCGCCGGCTCGGGCAGCGTCTCCGCCTTGGCCTTGAAGCCGCTGGCGTAGACGGGATCCCCCACGACGGGATGGCCGATGTGGGCAAGGTGCACGCGGATCTGGTGCGTGCGGCCGGTCTCGAGGCGCAGGCGCAGGAGCGAGATCGGGGCGGCGCCGCGCGGTGCAAATGTCTTCACAACCTCGTAGTGCGTCACGGCGTGGCGGCCGGAGGTGCCCTTCGCGACGGCAATCCTGGTGCGGTTCGCCTGGCTGCGCGCGAGCCGCGCTTCGATCTTGCCGCGCGGGCGCAAAGGCTTCCCCCACACAAGTGCCAGGTAGGTACGCTGCAAGCGGCCGTCCGCCCCGTGTGCAGCGAACTGCTCGGCAAGCCCTGCATGCGCCGCGTCCGTCTTGGCGACCACCAGAAGCCCCGAGGTGCCCTTGTCCAGCCGGTGCACGATGCCCGGCCGCTTGACGCCGCCGATGCCGGACAGGCTGTCGCCGCAGTGGGCGATGAGCGCGTTGACGAGCGTTCCTGAAGCGTGCCCGGCAGCGGGATGCACGACGAGTTGCGCCGGCTTGTCGATCACGATGAGGGAAGCGTCCTCGTAGGCGACCTTAAGCGCGATCTTCTCCGGTGCGGGTGCAGCTGGCTGCGGCTCGGGCACGACGATCGCGTAGTCCTCACCGGGTTTGACCCGGTGTGCTCCGTCTTTTATTGTTGTGTTCTGTGTATCCGTTACATGCCCCGAACGCAGGAGGGCTTGCACCGCCGCACGGCTCATGTCGGGCAGGCGCTCGGTCAGAAACTTGTCGAGGCGCTTGCCGGCTTCGTCCGGCGTCACCGCAAACCTGTGTGGATGTTGGCGTCGTGCTGACATCGGAGTCCGCGGACATCTCACTCAAGAGGGGACTTTCATGCAGGCCTCCGATGTAGCTGCGGCTCCCGCATCCGGCGCTGCCGGGATCGACGCCGATGCCTCGCCGGATCAGCGGGTGCAGCGCGTCCTAAAGTTCATCGTCGTGACGCTGGCCGTACTCCTGTTCGCAGGGCTGCTGGTCGCCGTCGCGCGCGTCATCTATCTCGCTTCGGCCCCCGTGGCGCAACCGGCGACTTCGGCGCTGACGCCCGCCGCGCCCATGCCGGCAATCCGACCCGAGCAGAGCGTCGCGCTTCCCGCAGGCGCGCAGGTGCGCTCGGTTTCGCTTTCCGGGAACCGGCTCGCGGTGCACTACGACGTCGGCTCGGCGTCGGGTATCGCCGTCCTCGACCTGCAGACAGGGCGGTTGGTCACCAACGTCGCAATCGAGGCAAAGCCTGCGGGCCGGTAGGGATCGGGGGCGGCTCCCGTGCTGGATAAATCGGCATGCGCGGTTGACGCCGGGACTGCGCGCAGAAGAAACGCTTGATTGGAGGCCCCCGCCTCACATATAGGTTCGCGTCAGCGCTGTCCCGTTCGTCTAGTGGCCTAGGACACCAGCCTCTCACGTTGGGAACAGGGGTTCGAGTTCCCTACGGGGCGCCAGCACACGCTTAAAGCGCTGATCCTGCTCAACTTATTGATTGCGCAGCGGTTTCTCAACCCTCCTCTGTTACACGCAACTGTTACACAGGAGGGCGACTTGTCGCCGCTTCGCATGCCGCGTCCTACCCGCCGTAGGGGCACCGACTGCTTCTGGTTTCGTCGCCGCGTCCGTCAGGACGAGGGGCAGTTTGTGCTGGGACGGGCCTTGGTCGTGCACTTCGCCGCGACGCTCAATGACAAAGCCTATTCGACCCACGTGGAGAAGATCGGCAACGAGATCAACTTCTCGCTGCGGACACGCGACCGAGCCACCGCCGAAGCGCGACATGGGCTCGCGATGGCTCACATCCGCAGCTACTTCGCGGCTCTCAAAGCGGGGCAGCGGCAGCTGACGCAAAAGCAGATCGTGGCGCTGAGCGGCGAAATCTACTGCCTCTTCGTCGATCGGTTCAAAGAAAACCCCGGCGTTCCTGAGACATGGGCAGCAGTCAAAGCGGTGAACAGAGCTGCGCGCGAGGGGCGCCTGCTCCCGAGGATGACGAGCCTAAAGCCGACCGAAGTCGCCGATGCTCGAGAGATCGTCTCCGATCTTTTTCCTGATCTCACGGCCGGCATTAACGCTCTTGCGCGCACCGTGACCGACGAAGAATGTCTTAGACAAATGGAAGAGCGGTTTGGCTTCCTGGCTGATTGGGTACTCGCTCAACACGGGATCATCACAGACGCAAAGAGTCGTGCTGCGCTTTTGCATCATGTCGATCTCGCCTCCACCGACGCATTTTGGTTTCTCAAGCGGGCCGCGAAGGGTGACTACTACGCCCGACAAAAATGCTGATCGCTTTCCCCCGCTACAACTTGGAACGGGACCAAACCTCACCTGGGGCACCCTCTTCGCAGCCTGGGAAGCGGTGCACGCAGCGAAGCAAGGGCCCGAGAGCATTCGCAAGCAATGGCGTTCGATACTCGATAACTTCGCTGCATTTGCGCGCGAGCGGGGAAAGACCGATCCGAGTGAAATAGTGAGCTCAGACGTACGCGCTTGGCGAGACCTCCTTCTGCAGGGAAAGCGCAGTCCCGTCACTGTGCAAGATTCATACTTGGCGGCACTCCGGAGAATTTATGCAGTCGCGGTCAGCGAAGAGCTTTTGGGGTCCAACCCCGTAGTGAGCGTGCGCGTCGAGAACGCCAGACGCAGGTCGCGAAAAATGCGTGGCTTCACTCAATTGGAAGCGGCAGCGATCTTAGATGCCGCGAGCCGAGAGGCTTGCCCCCTAAGGCGCTGGGCGCCGTGGTTGACTGCGTTCACGGGCAGCCGGGTGCAGGAGATCATCTCGCTCGAATGCAAGGACATACGGTTGGTGGACGATACGTGGTGTATTCGTGTCGAGAAGGCGAAAACCCGCGCGAGTGAACGCACTGTTCCGGTCCATCCAGCTATTATCAGACAAGGCTTTCTTGACCACGTCCAGGAGCAGGGCGCCGGGCGATTGTTCGGTGAGGAAGGAGCATCCAACAGAGCGCTTATCAAGCGACTGCGGCGATGGCTTCACAGCATCAAGGGGCTCGAGCTCGGGCGCGAACACAACATAGACCCTAACCACGGCTGGCGTCACTGGTTCAAGACCGTCGCTCGTGAAGCTGGCGTGGAAGACAGCGTGATAGATGCTATTGTTGGCCACGCCCCCGCGTCTGTCGGTGGCCGCTATGGTTCGGTCACTGTGCTTACGATGGCTGCGGCCCTCGAAAAAATTCCCCTTCCACAGTTAAAGAGTAGATGAAACCGGTTCGAGCCTCCGGACTCGCACGTCCGCTTCGCAGGCGGAATCTGATCAAGCCGTAGACCAGCGACCTTCGGTGATTCAATTTCAGCCCCGGGTACTATTCACCTTAGCGACTGCGGTAATCACCGCGATGCCGGCCCGAACCGGCACTCAACGCCGCCCAGGCTTGAGTACGGGCGACGGTTCGCGCTGCTTGGCGTCACCATGCCCGGGCACTCCAGATCCATCTGCATGAGCTCCATCGTGCTTTGCATGTTGCCAATCCGCAGCAACTGAGCCGTTGCGACCGCGCCGACGGCAGCGCCCACGAAAGGCACGGCAGCGCTCGCCTGTGCCAAGCTAAAGGTGCCGCAACTGTCGAACTTCCTGGCATGGACCTGATAGGCCCTTAGGCGGAGCATAGCGTCCACATCCTTTGCCGGTTCCGGCAGTGACCAGAAGCGCCGCGGGTCGCTTCCCTTGTGGAGGACACGAATCTGCGCGCGATCGAAATCTGTGGGCCCGTGCCCGACGCCTGCGTCGATCATGTATTCGAACGCGGCGCCCGCGATCGCCATGCGGGCGCGCGGCTCATCGATGCTGGTGAGCACGATCGCGGGATCGTCTGGCTGCAGGTCGATATCGCCGTAGTTGCGGCGCTCGAGGAGCGACGTCTTCCAGCCAAGGCCCTCAAGCCAGCGCGCGGCCACGCGCGTTTTTCTGATGCCGATATCGTCGTTGGTCGTAAGATTTGGCGCAAGACAGCCTCAAATTTGGCATTGAGCTCGCGATTGATGCTCGGGTCTAGTGCGTTTAGCCGCTTTCTTTTGTACGTCACGAGCGCTCGGCGGGAATGTGATCGCTAAGGGGAAGTGGCTGAGCTACTACCGGTGACGCTGTTAGTGGGGTCCTCGGCGTTCCATTCTTGGAGACGGCGGATAGTCTCGGAGGTCAGGCTGTAACTTCGAACGGTATCCCCCGTGAGGAGCCGGCGCTGATCCCGCCGCTGCCGCCCCATCATCGCGCCGTCTCCGTCGCTGATAGCGATCAGACGACGGAATCACCGTTCGGCCGGCATCTCAACGCGTTTATCGACAGTATCGACCCAAGGCGGACATGATGGTCATTCGACGCGTATGAGTACGACTTTCAGGCAAGGTTCTGAGACATCGCTCGAGCCTTGATAAAATATGCGAAGGAAATAAGAAACGACGCGACTCCAATATATAGGGTCTGGTTGATGTCCCCGCTTGCATCCCATATTCCATGCATCGTTGCCGCAGCCAGCCAACCAATCGCAAGCAGCACGAGGATGCTAGCGCGATGAAATGCTGCCAACCCGATGAAATACCCGAATACCACTGCGTATGACATATGACCTATCAGGGCTCCGAGAATTCGTGGCATCAAAAGCAAAAATCCCAGACTAAACGTAGTGAGCTCCGCCATTTGATGGAAAATGTACGTCTGGTCAGGAGAAACAGTTAGCTTTGACAATTCTGTGGCGATGTCGTTCATTAGTCTGGGAACATACTGTTCGAGGATCTCTATCAAAGTGAAGGCACCCCCAGAAGCAATTCCCATGAGCACCCCATCAATTGGAGCGTGTATACCGAGTCTGCCCAGATACCGATTTCTACCCACACCTAAAATCGGTGTCATCGCGAGAAGGATCAGCGCCGGGGTGGCCTTTATCAGCTCCTCCATAAGCCCGGCAATTACAAAGTAGTAAGAAAAACGATCGAAGAAGTTTTTCGTCGTTGGCTCGTGGAGACTGGGGAGCTCTCTGAAGAAGTAAAAATATGGCCGGGTGAGGTATGGCACCCAAAGTATGAGTGCCGTCAATATCGCCGCAAATACCGTTGGGCCCAATCGTTTATTCGGTCCGGCGTTTAGATAAAAAATAAGCAATGTCATCAAAACTATGTAGTATGCTATAATTTTGAAGTAGATCTCCGCATTATTCTGAACAAATGGAAGCCATAAGAGGCCTGTCACCAACGCAGTTAGCAAACCGGGCCAAAGGAGATTGCTTGCAAAGACAGAGCCCTTTGGGGGAAACACGGGAAGAATTTCGGAAAACGTCAGCGGTGTGCTGTCAATAGTAGCCGTTGAGGTTGCCTGTTGCATCAATGCCCCCGGAGAAGCAATACAAACGTGTTCGCATAGCAACGTCTCTGAAAATAGTACACGAGAATACGTGGCCCATCGAGGGGCGCTCGCTCGCCCTTCCTGTGAAGATCCTTAATCCTAGGTACTGTCGACCAGGGGGCTTTGAAATCGGGCTTGCCGTCCTCCCCACATGCCAAAGCTTCTGCGTCGATGATTGCGGAGTTTGCCGGCAAACCAGAAGAGTATCTGGAAAGCGTGCCGTGTAGTCGATGCCCTTGCGCAGATTAGTCGCATAAGGATTAGCCAGCGTGAGCGACCGGATGTTGGCTTGGGCAGCATTTGTCCAAGCGTCCTCCGTACTCGCTACCAGGCCGTCCGAACCCAGGCCAAGTAAAAAAGGCCCAACGCAGCGACAACGATGAGCGGCACACCGAAACCTGAGAAGGTCCTTTTCTCAAGCGGGCGACGTTTTCCGAAGGGCAGGGGGTTCGGAGCTGTGCAGGGGTTCGGAGCTGTTGCGACTACGGGGCATGGCGATGTCTTCGAGGGGTGTTGTCACGTTGCTAGTTGACGGCCATGCTCATTTGGCCTGCAAATTTGCGATTAACGTGACAGTGCCCGCCAAATGCTCGCGCGCGATGCTCTTGAGCCCTTGATGTCGATCAACGACAAGCCAGCCTAACCCGTGCCATTTGCTCACCATGTCGAAAGTCGCACGTTTATTGGTGGCCACCGATCTCACCGAGCGATCCCAGCGGGCGTTTGAGCGAGCGATCGAGCTCAAGAGTCAGGCGGGTGCCACTGCCACTGTCACATTGCTTCATGCCGTCGAGCCTGGCCTCTTTCCGCCAATCGGCGAAGAGCGCTACGCAGACGCAGAGGACTTTCTGCGTGATCAGATTGCCGCGTTGCCTGAGGAAAAGCGCGCAGGGATCGCCTGCGATATCCGGGTTGGCGAGCCCTTCACTACGATCATCGACGAGGCCCACAGAAGAAACGCCGAACTCATTGTTCTCGGGCAACCCGCCAAGGGCGGCTTGAAGGAGTTGTTCATCGGCACGACCACTGAGCGTGTGGTGCGGTACAGCGACCTGCCGGTACTCGTCGTCAAGGAACCGGTTCGGGGTGCCTACCAACGTGTATTAGTGGCGATGGACCTCTCGGAAGGATCCATCCGCGCGCTTGAAACCGCCTATCGGATCGCACCGGACGCCGATTTCCTCATGTTGCATGCATGGTATGCCCCATTGATGGGTTTTGGCACGAGCGATGCTGCCGAAAGGGTCGTCGCCCGAGAGAACCAGCGGATACGAGAACTCGTCGACAGGAGAACCAAGGAGTTCCTGTCTCGATTGGCACCTCGCGCCGCAGCACCGCGATTCGAGCTGATCGACAGCAGCCCTTACGTGGCGATACGGAACCAAATCTCAGTGTTCCATCCCGATCTGTTGGCAATGGGCACGCATGCCCGCAGCGCGTTGAAAACCGCAATGATCGGTAGCCTTGCCCGCGAATTCTTGGCGGAAGCCGCCTGCGACGTGCTGGTCGCGCGCGCCTGACAAGGCTGCACGCTCAGAAGAACGAACCGCTCAATACCGCGCTCCGAGCCGGAGGATGGCGCGGCGAACGTGGTCATGAGCGTCGATTTCGAACGCTTACCGCCGTGCACGCCGACAGCACACTGGAGCACAGGATGGGCAGAGAAGTTAGTATTTTTTGCGGAGACGTATCATGACCCGCATCGCAATCGTCACCGGGGGCACCAGAGGTCTTGGAGCGGCGATCTCGCGCGCGCTCAAATCGCGAGCTTGCCAGGTTGCGGCCGTCTACCGCGCCAACGATGCGGCAGCGCGAGAATTCGCGGCCGCTTCGGGCATTCCGATCTACAAATGGGATGTCGCAGATTTCGATGCTTGCAAATCCGGAATTGCCGACGTCGTCCGCACGCTCGGGGCGCCGGATATCCTCATCAATAACGCCGGCATCACGCGGGATGCCACCTTGCATCACATGTCGCCGGAGCAATGGTGGGCCGTCATCAACACCAACCTCGGCTCGATGTTCAATATGTGCCGCAATGTCATCGAGGACATGCGCGAGCGCAGGTTCGGGCGGATCATAAACATCAGCTCGATCAACGGCCAGAAGGGCCAGTTTGGCCAGACGAACTACTCGGCCGCAAAAGCAGGCATTCTCGGATTCACCAAGGCGCTTGCTCTCGAGGAGGCCAACAAAGGCATCACGGTCAATGCCGTTGCACCCGGCTATTGTGACACGGAGATGGTCGCGGCCGTTCCTCAGGACGTTCTGAAAACGATCATCGCCGGTATTCCCGTCGGCAGGCTCGGCAAGCCGGACGACATCGCTCGCACGGTGGCGTTCCTTGCCAGCGATCAAGCGGATTTCATTACCGGCGCGACGTTCTCGATCAACGGCGGCCAGCTGATGACATGACTTCCTGCACGGAGGTTCCCGCAACCTAAGGCATAAATACAAGGTTGGGACGTTCATCGACGGCGTCATCGTGATAGATGTCGATGCGCACAGCGCGGCCGCGGACTGAGGCATAAAACCGGGCGAGGTCATAATGCAGACGAACCGGGGCGTCGTTGCGACACCAGATGGCGTGGTTCGGAACGTTGAGAGCGCGGCGACGAGCGGCCACGAGTTCTTATTCTTCTGCTACTTGGGGGTGGGACAGTTCGATTTGTCGCTCTGCCGCTTAGCTAGGGCGTCTGCCAGCAGGCGTAACGGCTGCTGTAATGGATCGACTTGGCCATATGACCAAACGATTCAAGAGAAGAACGCCAACTGCGTGAGCCTAGAGAGCGACCGGAGGCACCGCCCGCGAAGACGCCCCACACCATAGAGTACGGCGAGAGCGGCAGCAGTGCTCTCAAGAAGGAAGGAGGCAATCCATGGCTGTTTGCGATACTTGCGGCAACGACTACGACAAAGCTTTTCAGGTAACAAAGGGCGGCAAGACGATGACTTTCGACAGCTTCGAATGCGCCATCGAGGCGCTCGCGCCGCGTTGCGCCCACTGCCAATGTCGCGTGATCGGGCATGGCGTCGAAGCGTCTGGAGGTGTCATTTATTGTTCCGGGCATTGCGCCACTCAAGCCAAAGTCAAGGGCCTAAGGGACCGCCTCTGAGGTGGGATTGAGGGCTGCACTTCTCGACGCGCGGACTGCCCAAACACCGGCATCCTGCGTATGTGTGCTCGAGGCAGATTTCGCGCGTTCGGAAGGTGACCAAGTGGCATCTCGCGCGCAGTTCTGCGGGAAAAAACAGGGATTTCGGCGAAAACAGGGGTTCTATCAGCTTAAATTCCCTACGCGAGGTTACGGAATTTTTTCAACTCGAACAGGGAATATCAGCGAAAGATTAGGGATCGAAGGGGTCGCTTGTCGAGCGAACCTCCGATGGCGCGCTGAGATAGTCCATTCCAAATGGGAAGGAGGCGTACCGCACGATCGGTCCGGCCAGGAACACGCGCGTATTACTGTGACAGTACCGTCTGATTACCAGGGTGAAGCCATGCAAGAGATGACACCAGCAATCAAAAAGCAGGGCTCGGATGCCAGCGAACGGCCGCGCCTTTCATTCGATCGCCCGTTGCACGCAGCAATTGCACGCTTAACCGCGGGAGTGTCACCTGCGGCCCTGTTTCAGGTTTATAGCGATTGGGCGCAGCACCTGCTGTTCTCGCCGGACAAACAAATTGAACTCGTGAGGGAGGCCGCCAACAATTGGATGCATTTTCTCGAGTACTGCCCCAAGGCGTTGGTCGATCCAGATTGTGAGGCGTGCGCGGAGCTGGCGCCCAATGACAAGCGCTTCGCGCATGATGCGTGGCACCGCTGGCCGTTCAATGCCATCTCACAGGGCTTCCTGTTCACTCAGCAGTGGTGGCATCACGCGACGACCGGCGTGAAGGGCGTCTCCGCGCACCACGAGGATGTCGTATCGTTCGTCGCGCGTCAGATGCTCGACGTAGTCTCGCCCGCGAACTTCCCGCTCACGAACCCCGAGGTGATCGAGACCACGTTTCAACAAGCTGGAATGAATCTCGTACGTGGTGCCGTGAACTTCTGGGAGGACCAGCGCCGCCTTGTCGAAGGGAAGAAGCCCGTCGGTGCGGAGGCCTTCCAGGTTGGCCGCGACGTTGCGATCACGCCAGGTAAGGTCGTGGCGCGTAATCGGCTGATGGAACTCATTCAATACGCCCCCACGACGGACAGGGTCTATCGCGAGCCGGTCTTGATCGTGCCGGCCTGGGTCATGAAGTACTACATCCTCGACTTGTCGCCGGCGAACTCGCTGGTCAAATTCCTGGTCGACCAGGGCCACACGGTCTTCATGGTTTCTTGGAGGAACCCGACACGCGAGGATCGCGACCTCGGCATGGACGACTACCGCCGGCTTGGCGTATTGGCCGCGCTCGACGCCGTCTCGGTGATCGTCCCAGAGCGGCCAGTTCATGCCGTCGGATATTGCCTCGGTGGCACGCTGCTCGCCATCGTCGCAGCCGCGATGGCTCGCGATGGCGACAAGCGTCTCGGTTCGCTCACATTGCTCGCGGCCCAGACCGACTTCACCGAGGCGGGCGAGCTCATGCTCTTCATCGACGAGGCTCAAGTGAGCTTCCTCGAGGACATGGTGGCTGAACAGGGCTACCTCGACACGAGGCAGATGGCAGGTGCCTTCCAGATTTTGCGCTCCAACGACCTGATATGGTCGTCGATGGTGCGGAGCTACCTCAAGGGCGAACGTCCAGCGATGTTCGACCTCATGGCGTGGAACGCCGACACTACCCGCATGCCCTACCGCATGCACTCGGAATACCTTCGCCGCCTGTTCCTCAACAACGCCTTGGCAATGGGACATTTCGAGGTTGACGGCCGGCCGGTTTCGCTGCGCGATATCCGCGCGCCGATCTTCGCGGTGAGTACGATCTCCGACCACGTGGCGCCTTGGCGCTCGGTATACAAGATCCAGGCTTTGACCGATGCCGATGTGACGTTCGTCTTGTCCAACGGGGGCCACAATGCCGGGATCGTGAACCCGCCCGGCGCCCCGAATCGGAAGCACCAGATCGCCACGCACGCCGAAAGCGAAAACTATGTCGCCCCCGACGCCTGGCAGCAGACCGCCGTTCATCACGAAGGCTCCTGGTGGCCATGCTGGCAAGATTGGCTAGTCAAGCATTCGTCGGCCGATCGTGCACCGCCGCCTGATCTAGGTGCGCCAGCGAACGGGTACCCACCCCTATCCGATGCGCCTGGCTCATACGTGCTGCGCTCCTGAGCATTGCCCGCGGTGTTGTCACGTTGCTAATTGACGGCCGCAGATGTTTGCAACGATTGCTCCTGTCACTGCTTGCCATGTCCTCACAGCTTCGCCGCGAAACTGGCGAAGTGTCTTACGGCAGATCAGGTGACGCTGAACGTTGAAGGTATTGTAGATGGCGGCGTGTGTTGAAAGAAATCTCTGGGCTGAACCGGCTGACTTGAAGCGTTGCATGCGTCGTTCTCTCTGCCGGTTTATTGCTTCGGCCGCCCGTGATGTGTTTGCCTTCCATTCCGAGATCGCTCAGCGCGTCACCGTAGGATGGCAGTTTGTCCGTCACGACTGCGGTTGGAGCGAAGCCCTGTGTCTTGAGCAGTTTCCGCATCAGTTTCAGTGCGGCCCTCTTGTTTCTTCGGGATTGGATCAGGGGATCCCAAAGGGCAGGATAGCCGGTCGATCTCAGCGGTCCCGACGGCTCTACTAAATCAATCTATACATGGAGGCCACGATGCCGAAAATTTATGTCAGCTACGCTATTGCCGTCGTGCTGGTTGGTTCATGAACGGCTACGCTCTCTTGCAGCACTTGTCTCTTGTTACCGAGATCAACGGATTTATCGCCGCGACGCTGCTTGCCAACATTCTGACAGCGCCCTTCGTCATGTGGGCAGCATATATCTTCGGACAAATCGCACACGAGCGGCTGCTCCGCCGCAAGCACGCTAAGGCGGTGATAGCCAGATAACGACATGTCCGATGCCGTCTGTCGCAACGGTAGGTTGGTTATTGTGCGAGAAAGTAAATCGATTAGTCGGGCAGCTCATGTCCCTCGAAGGGGATGGCGATCACCTCGGCCGGAAGCCCGCAGGCGATCGCCCGGCAAAAGCTCGAACGGCTTGCCATGAAGAATGTGCGATGGTCGGCCGCTTCGGGGGTCTGCGTAGAAAGCGGCTTGGCGGTAGTAATTGCTTGCCAGCAGGTAAAGATCCCGGGCAGTCACCTGACGCCCTGTCTCTTCGGCCAACCTGCCCTCCTCAAAAAGTCGCGAGGCGGGTCGAGACCATGCTGGTCCAGCTCGAGCAATCGCCATCGCGGATGGCGTTCGCTGGGCTACCTCGAACAGAGCCTCGCTCGCCGCGAATGAGACGCTCTTCGCCAAGGCACGCTTCCCGTGGCTGTACCGTGCATTCGCGAAGGCCCTGCACGCCGAAGGGCGGCCAAAACAAATCGGCGTTTGCGCCAGAGGTGGAAAACAATGCCGACCGCGTACATGCCACCGCCCAGATGGGGACCTTCTGGACCTTGCGTCAGCTTAGATCGCTGGCCGCCACACAAGGGATGGCGCGCACGGCGAGGCTCCGGCGCGTCTCGTCGAGCGAGCGGCCCACGTTGATGGCGCGACATGCGTCCTCGATAACGACGACGGCGAACCCTTCGCGGTTTGCGTCTTCGGCAGTGTAGCGGACACAAAAGTCCAACGCGAGCCCAGCCAAAAAGACACGCACGAAGCCGCGCTCTTTGAGGTAGCCGGCAAGCCCCGTCGGCGTCTTGCGATCGTTTTCGTAGAGCGCAGAGTAGGAATCGATCCCCTTGCGAAGGCCCTTGCGCAGCACGAGCGCCGCGTGCGGCACCGCCAAATCGTCGTGAAAAGCCGCACCTCGCGTGTCCTGCACACAATGGTCGGGCCAGAGCTCCTGAAGGCCATAAGGCATTGCGATGGTTTCGTAGGGCTGTTTGCCGTGCACAGAAGCGAACGACTGATGACCAGGCGGATGCCAGTCTTGAACCAGCACTACGTTTTGGAACCGGCTGGCTACGAGGTTGATAAGGGGCACCACCTCGTCGCCACGCGGCACCGCGAGCGCCCCGCCCGGACAGAAGTCGTTCTGCACGTCGACAGCAAGCAGGATGTCCCCTTCACCTATCACAATGGTTCGTGTCATGCCCACGCCAGTTCGAGTTAGCCCAATCGCTTGTCGACTTCCGCCGCAAGGCGCACGAGGCCCTCTGACACGGTCACCGGGTAGGTGGCATCCGGATCAAGACGACGTAGCGGCTCAGGCAGAGCCTCGATGTTGTGGGCGGCGCGCGCCCTGATTTCAGTCAGGCTCTCAGGTTTATGCAGCCGTCGCCCTCCCAGCATTACACCCTGGATCAACCGCTTACCTGGGTGATCATCCTCCTCGACCGAAAGGACGTCGCCGGCCATCCGGCCGTTCGACCCAAAGCGTCGCCAGACCTGCTTGCGGCCGGGCCAGGTGACCTTGCCGGACGACAGCTTGCGCCGAGCCAGTCCAGCGTATTCCTGCAGCTTGTAGGCGCAGTCCAGCGCCGGCACATCGAAGGAAGTGGTGAGACTGGTCCCGATGCCAAAGCCGTCGATGGGCGCGTTCGCTCGAGCTGCTGCAAGCAGCTCGTCTTCGTCGAGGCCGCCGCTTGCAAAGATGGTGACCTGGGTGAGCCCCCCTCATCGAGGATCCGCCGCACGCTCTTCGAGAGGGCAATCAAATCGCCGCTGTCGAGGCGCACGCCGGCCACGCGGATGTCCAGCCTCCTTCAGGCGCGGGGCAAGCGCGACGACCTTTCGGGCGGCAGCCACTGTATCGTAAGTATCGATCAGCAGTACGACCCCCTCCGGGCGGCTGCGGGCGAAGTTTTCGAAGGCTGACGTTTCATCGTCGTGCGCCTGGATGTAGGAATGCGCCATGGTGCCGAACAGCGGTATGTCGTAGAGCTTGCCTGCAAGCAGCGTCGCCGTGCCGGCGAAGCCCGCGATGTAGCTGGCACGCGCGGCCAAGAGCCCCGCTTCGGCGCCGTGGGCGCGCCTGAGGCCGAAATCGACGAGAAGCTTACCGGGTGCGGCGAGCACAAAACGCGCTGCCTTGGCCGCGATCAGACATTGGAAGTGCAATATGTTGATGAGGCGCGTCTCGGCAAGTTGAGCCTCCGGCAAAGGGGCCGTCACACGCAGGATCGGCTCATTGGCGAAGAACATCGTCCCTTCCGGCACGGCGTGGACGTCTCCAGTGAAGCGGAATTCCGCGAGGTAGTCGAGGAGCCGCTTGCCAAAGCGGCCGTACGTTGCGAGCCAGTCGATCTCGTCAGCAGAGAACCGCAGGTTCTCGAGGAAACCGAGGGCCTGCTCCAATCCAGCGGCGATCAGGAATTTGCGGCGAGCGGGAAGCGTGCGTACAAAGAACTCGAAAACAGCGGTCTTGGTCTCCTCATGCTCCAGGTACGCCTGCATCATATTGAGCTGGTAGAGATCGGTGAGCAGGGGGTTCGTCGCGACATCCATCTCGACACCGTTGTCCCGAGCGCCACCAGGCTCGCCATCCGAGAAGCTCTTCCAGCTCAAGATTAGTGAGATTGAGCGGTATTAGTGAGATTGAGCGGTGCGTCTCAATTGACAGATCTGCATGGATCCGTGCGCTTCCGTTTGAAGACGAGCACCTTGTTTTCTGTAGGTTGAGTTGGAACGGATCATGCTGCCGTTTGCGATCGAAATGTGCAATGCTGTCGCGACTTCGGGCCAACAACGCTACATGGACAAATCGGGAGCGCCGGCGGCCTCTTTCTTGCTCTCGGGAATCTCGGTCATCGTCGCCTCAGTGAGCAAGAGGACACTTGCTATGGAAACCGCATTTTCCAGTGCGACGCGCACCACCTTGGTCGGGTCGATGATGCCCTCCTCGACGAGGTCCACGTAGCGGTTGCGCGCCGCGTCAAAACCGTAGTTGTCCTGCCCTTCCTGCATTCGGGCGACCACGACACCGCCATCCACGGCTGAGTTCTCAGCGATCTGTCGGGCCGGCGAAGTGAGTGAGCGCTTCAGGATTTGGATACCGGTGCGCTCGTCGCCCTCTGTGGCCGTCTCCTCTTTGGCAACTGCATCCATGCACCGCAGCAGAGCCAGTCCACCTCCTGGCACGATGCCTTCAGCGACTGCCGCCTTCGTGGCATTGATGGCGTCATCGAGAGCCTCCTTCCGCGACTTCATTTCTGCCTCTGATGGCGCTCCTACCCGGATGACGGCCACGCCGCCGGCGAGCTTCGCCAGCCGCTCCTCAAGCTTCTCCTTGTCGTAGTCGCTCGTCGATTCGTCGATCTCGCGTCGGATCTGCTGGATTCGGCCGTCAATGGCCTTCCGCTCTCCGCCACCTCCGATGATCGTCGTGCTGTCTTTGTCGACGACAATGCGTTTGGCTCGACCGAGCTGATCAATATTTATGCTCTCGAGTTTCAGCCCGAGCTCTTCGGAGACGACCTGTCCCCCGGTCAGGACTGCGATGTCCTGGAGCATGGCCTTGCGCCGGTCGCCAAAGCCCGGCGCCTTTACAGCACAGCTCTTGAGAACGCCCCGCAATTGATTGACGATCAATGTGGCGAGCGCTTCTGCATCGACGTCCTCGGCTATGACCAAGATGGGCGAAGCAGATTTCGCGACCTGCTCGAGCAGCGGGATGAGGTCCTTGAGTGCGCTGATTTTCTTGTCCGAGATAAGAACGAGTGCGTTCTCGAGGATAGCCTCCATTTTCTCGGCATTGGTGATGAAGTAGGGGGAGATGAAGCCGCGGTCGAATTGCATGCCTTCGACCACCTCGAGCGTGGTCTCCGTCGTCTTGGACTCTTCGACCGTAATCACCCCTTCGTTGCCGACTTTTTCCATCGCTCCGGCGACGAGTTCACCAATGGCCGCATCGTTGTGGGCCGCGATGGTCGCCACCTGCGCCTTCTCCTTGCGCTCTCTCACGGGCCGCGACATTGTCTTGAGCGCATTGATTGCTGCCTTCGTGGCGCGGTCGAGACCCCGCTTGAGATCGATCGCGCTTGCTCCGGCCACGACATTGCGCACGCCATCCGCCAGGATGGCGTGAGCAAGTATGGTGGATGTGCTCGTCCCATCGCCGACGCTGTCGCCGGTCTTCTCGGCGGCCTGTCGCAGCATTTGCGCCCCGAGATTCTCTTCTGGATCCTTGAGGCTGAATTCCTTGGCGATCGTCACCCCAT
The DNA here is from genome assembly GCA_963817485.1 of uncultured Alphaproteobacteria bacterium. Lineage (GTDB taxonomy): Bacteria > Pseudomonadota > Alphaproteobacteria > Rhizobiales > Hyphomicrobiaceae > Hyphomicrobium_A. The sequence continues at coordinate 165,376 of CAWFOR010000010.1, forward strand.
CATTGCAGACGATTGGTACACCCCACGTCTTCTCGATCAATACCGACTTCGACTTGGGACCTAGCGTGATCCGTACAGCATCCGCCAGGAGCGTGGCTCCCTGCAGGATCTTCTCCCGGGCGGCTGAGCGGAACAGGACGTGCTTATGTACCATGTGGGCTTCTCATCGCTACGTCCCTCTGCTCGGGGCTCTCGATATCGAGCTTGCACTCTGTGGCGCCCGCCGCAGAGGGGTCATCCTTTCTCGATATTGACCTCGGCGCCGAGCAATTGATCGAGCACCTCATCATTGAGAATGTCCATAAGCTCGCCGACGCTTGTGGTTCTTTCCAGCCGGCGCTCACGTACCGCTTGCCAGACCTTGGCAAACGCTGCGCCGAAGCTATCCTGGTCAATGACCTCATGGACGCCGTCATACAGGAGGGCGCCCCGTTTCGTGATGCGCAGCCTGATTTTCATCATTCCCACCGTAGCGCCAATTGAAGCCAATCTAAGTGAGCAGAGCCCTCGTTCACCAGTCAACCGCGTGGAACCTGCGAAGTCGCCAACATAAGCGCTGTTACCCGCCTTTTTCTGCAGTGCCTGCAGCCGACATACTGTCGAGGAGTCTGGAGACCTCGGCGTCACTCACTTGGGAGAAGTCCAGGTAGAAAAAGCCGATGGCGCCGAAATACTCGGGTGTCTCAAGGCAGATCACGTCGTCCGCTTCTTCCCGCAAGGCTTCCACTGCCTGCAACGGGGCAACCGGCGTTGCGACGACGGTCCGTTTCGGACCTAGCCTCTTCAATGCATGCAAGGAGGCCCGCACTGTTGCACCCGTCGCGATACCGTCGTCGACGATGATGGCCGTCTTGTCCTTCACGGGGATGCGCGGGCGTCCCGCCACCCATAACTTGCGGCGTGCCTCGATGATCTCGAGCTGTCGCTGTGCTTCCTCGACGGAAGTCGTCCTCGCTGAGCCCAAGTTCACGGATGAGCTCTTCGTTGCGAACGATCTCCGGGTGCATCGCCATCGACCACTGCACCCACGGCCAGCTCGGGCTGCATGGGAGCCCCAATTTTGCGCACGAGAATAACGTCGAGAGGTGCCTTGAGCTTCGCTGCCACCTCCGCCGCGACCGGTACGCCGCCGCGCGGCAATCCGAAGCACGATGGGATCGGCGTACTCGTGTCGCGCGACCTCTTCGGCCAGGAGCTGGCCGGCCTGCTTGCGGTCCTTGAAGATCCTCATTCTCACGCCCTTAAGCCTTTCCCAAAAATCGGACGAACCAAGCGGCCGCGAGCGATATCACGGTATCGAGGGTGCCAGGTTCCTCAAACAGATGCGTTGCTCCGGGAACGATATCGAGGCGCTTTTCGCATTTGAGCTCAGCCATCGCCGTCTCATTTAGGTCGATCACGACCTCATCGCGTCCTCCAACGATGAGAAGCGTGGGTGCCTTCACGCGGGCCAGCGCGCCAGCTGCAAGATCCGGCCTGCCGCCGCGGGAGACCACAGCCGAGCACCTGATCGGGCCGGCGCGCCGCCGCCGTCAGCGCAGCGGCCGCACCTGTGCTTGCCCCGAAGAGGCCAACAGCGAGGCGCGCAAGGGTCACTTCTCCACGAAGCCAGTCCAGGGACTCCTCCATCCGGCTGCCGAGCAAGGCAATGTCAAAGACGTTGCTGCCGATCCTCAGCCTCCTCCGGCAACAGGAGGTCGAAGAGCAGCGTGGCAAGCCCTTTTTCATTGAGGGCACGTGCAACGTGTGTGTTGCGCGGGCTCAGGCGGCTCGAACCGCTTCCATGCGCAAAGACCACAATTCCCTTTGCGCCTTTCGGAACGGCGAGCAATCCCGGCAGCCTTCTGGGCAAGATCTCGATCTCTTGGGCGCTCGGAAAATCTACCATGAGCATCTGGCTCCGTGGGCCAATCAGGATTGGGCTGCAATGCCAGTCGCAGTCTATAGCTTTGCGACGCCTGGCCTCTGATCTCGATCAAGACGTTCGGGTGCAGCGGCGTGCCATGAGCATCAGCTGCCAACGCCTCACCGCCACTCGAGCCTCAGCACGTCATCCGAGCCAAGCCGAACGCATGTTCCCAATGGCTTGCCTTCTCGGTTCAGCGTCCTCGCAAGCCATTCCACATCAGCACGCGAAGCGCGATTGTAGGCGCATGTTGCGGATCTGGAGCGGCACCATCTCTAGGCTGACGAGCATGCCGTCATCGATCCGGATCGTTGGAAAGTACATCAATACGAGATCATCACGGAATTCCTCGTAGCCCGTTATCCCTTCGTAATCGTCAATGAAGTCACCGCAGCCATAGAGTATGAGCTTGCCGCGATGGACTTCGATCCCTTTGACGTGATGCGAGGAATGTCCGTAAACGATGTCGACGTTGGAAGATTCTACGAGCCAATGGGCAAACGCCGACTGCTCGTCTGGGATCTCGTAGCCCCAGTTGCCGCCCCAGTGGATCGAGGCGAGCACAACATCCCGCGGCTTTGCCACCGACGCGGATCTGTTCGCCGATCCGTTCGGCAGCCTGGCGCGAAAGCTCAGGGACAATAGTGACGCCGGGCGCGTCGGACGGAGCGGCCCATCGGGGCGGCACGCCTGCGCTCGGGCGAACCGAAGGCAAACACAAGCACACGGGCCTTTGCGTGCACTTCCAGGATGGCAGGGGCGGCAGCAGACGAGCTGTCTCGTCCGGCGCCGGCATAGTGCACCTTGGCTTGCTCAAGGGCACTCAGCGTATCGAGCAAGCCCGCATATCCCCAATCGAGAACGTGGTTGTTCGCAAGGACGCAGCAGTCGATGCCGGCCGCGGTGATAGCCCCGAGGTTGGCCGGGTTCATCTTGTAGTTGATGCCCTTTGGTTCGGGCCACGTGCTCTGCGTCACGGCCGTCTCGAGATTGATGATGCGTGCATCAGGCCTTCTGCGTTCAAGCTCGGTGAGCGCATCTCCCCAAATGTAATCGAACGCCACGGGCCGCTTGATCGGGCCATTGGCGCGTTCGGCCAGCTTCACGTAGTCGATCGCCGACTTTACATAGGTCTCGTGGATCTGAGGATCCGCGGGAAAGGGCAGCACCTGATCGATGCCCCGCCCCGTCATGACATCGCCGGCGAGGAAGAGGGTGACCGAATCCGGTGAACCAGCTTGCTGTGCAATTGGTCCCATCATTCAGCTTAGTAGATTCGCTTGCTATGCCGGGTATCTTCAGGCTGCGAGCTGGGTCTCGTGCCCCTGCACTTGCCTCTGCAGCGCCGATGCAGTCTGGTGGGTGACCGTCTGGCCCAACCTTGCCAAGCGGCCAAGCTCCTCTTGGTACTGAGCAAAGGCCTTTGACCAGTAGTCGACGTACACCTGCTGGAGTTCCTGCGGGCTCCTGCATGCCGCCAAGCGCTGCGGCACAGCCCAGTCCTCTTTCAGGCGCCGGTTTAGGAACCCCACCCATTCCGTGCTGAACTGAGCAAGATTCTCGCACAGCATCCCAAAGTTCGCCATGGCCGAGAACGGCGGCTGCATGACTGACTGGGCATCGACGAATGGAAGCATCAAATTGGCTGGCTCCCACCGGGCGGGACCGTTCGGTAGCGGCTTAGGCATGGCGTGATCCTCGTACTCGGGTGTTTACAGGCTTTGCGCCTTGAAATGCTACTCCGGGTTCCCCACCGGCAGCATGATCAAGATCAATTCGCTTAACTGTGGTAAGCGCAGCCTAGGTCTACTGGCCCATAGGAAACGGCATCGCATTAGCCATTTCCGGATCGCCGAGGGCGATGAAGGCCGGTACACGGAACCCTTCGGCGGCCCGCCCGTACGTGAGCCGCTTGCCCTCAGGTGTCATGACCGTGCCGCCCGCCGCGCTCATGATTGCGTGCCCCGCGGCGATGTCCCATTCGTGCGTCGGGGCGAGCCGCGCGTAAATGTCGGCGCTTCCTTCGGCGATCTGGCAGAATTTGATCGAGGAGCCGCAGGCAATCTGAGCCTTGACCGGAAGGCGGGCGAGCAATGCCGCCGTCTCGGCGTCGAAGTGAGAGCGGCTGACCGCAGCGATGAGACCCTGGGCAGGGCGCCGCCGCGTGCGAATGGCAACGATCTCGTCCGCGTCGTTGGCGCGCCGCGCCCGGGCAGAGACGAAGGCGTTCAGCACCCCGGCCAACGATTCCGCGCCAGATCAAACCGAGCGCGGGGGCGGCGATGATCCCAATTGCCGGGGTATCGTCAATGACGAGCGCAATGTTGGCCGTGAATTCGTTGCGACCGGCGAGGAATTCGCGCGTGCCGTCGAGAGGGTCGACGAGCGCAAAGCTTGGGCCGAGCGGAGTGGCGCTGCTGGGTCCAATCAATTCCTCGGAGACGATCGGCATGCCGGGAACGACACATGACAGCCCTTTGATGATCTCCCTATTTGACGCCTCATCCGCCGCACTGACCGGGGAAAGATCGGACTTTGTGCGCCTCGCCGCGGTGGCTGGATCGATCGCCAGAATGGCGGCTGCGGCGCGCGAAACTATCGTGGTCAGCTCATCCACGAGCTGGAGGCTAGTTAATGCCGCCAAGTCAAACCTGCGCACCACAACACAGACTCGCAAGGTACCTCTTGGGATGTGCTGTCAGAATGCTTCTAGCTCGCCATTGACGTGCGTCAACGTTGCGCCGCTGCAATTGTAGAAGACGTACGATTGTTTGCTGCTATGCCTAGTGAGCCGCATCGGCAGAGAAAGTCCCGCGCATGACGGTTAACTCTCAACTTTGGAGCCCATGCGACGCTTCGACCGCGAGCCAGCCTGAGTGGCCATTTTCGGCTCTTCGCTCTGAAGGCGACCGACGAACTCGGCCGGGCCGTAGCGGATGCGCTGGGACAGCCGCTGTCTGCTCATGAGGAGCGGGAATTCGAGGACGGCGAGCATAAGACGCGGCCGCTTGATCCCGTGCCCGGCGCCGACGTCTACGTCATCCAAAGTCTGCATGGCGGCCCGACGACGAGCGCCAACGACAAGCTCTGCCGGCTGTTGTTCTTCATCGGGGCGCTGAAGGATGCCGGTGCCGCTCGTGTGACGGCTGTGGTCCCCTACCTGTGCTACGCACGCAAGGACCGCCGCACCAAGCCCAATGACCCCGTGACCACGCGTTACATCGCAGCCATGTTCGAGGCGGTAGGCACGGACGTGATCGTCACGCTCGAGGTGCATAATCCGGTAGCCTTCGAGAATGCATTCCGCTGTCGAACGGTAACTTTGACCGCGACGCCGCTGTTCGTCGACTACGCGAGGCGGTTGAGGGACGAAAACCTCTGCGTCGTCTCGCCGGATACCGGCGGCGCCAAACGGGCGGAGCTGTTCCGCGAGACGCTGGAGGCCGCATCCGGTCACCCGTCGGGAAGGCCTTCGCCGACAAGCATCGCAGCGCCGGTGTCGTCTCCGGCGACCTGTTCGTGGGGAACGTTAAGGATGCGACGGCGCTCATCATCGATGATCTGATCAGCACGGGTGGCACCTTGGTGCGGGCAGCCAGAGCCGCTCGTGCTGCCGGGGCGCGCAGGGTCGTCGCGTTGGCGGCGCACGGTCTCTTCATGAATGGCGCAGATGCCGCACTTGCCGACCCCTCGCTCGAGCGGGTCATAGTCACCGATACGGTTCCCGCGTTTCGGCTCCCGCCCGGCGCGACCCGCGATAAGCTCGAAATTCTTGCCTCTGCGCCACTTTTTGCCGAGGCGATCGCACGCCTCCACGAGGGGCGACCGCTTACCGACCTCTTGGTCTTCTGAGAAGCCGGTCGAGCGGGATGCGTCCCTCGCCGCGATGCTCAGGTAGGCGCGGGCGCGCTGCGGCCATTTCTCCGGGGTGCGCGGGTTCGGCTCCAAGAGGTGGGCGATCGCGAGGCGGGCGCGCAGCATGGCGCGATGGCAGCGGTAGAAGAGGAACAGCTCGGGCCCAGGATCGTCGTGCAGCGCGCGTGAGACGCCACGGCGGACGTAATCTCCGATCCACGCCGCTCCCAGCCGTTCGCATTCGAGGCTCAGGTAGGCGACCTCGTCGAAAGGATCAACCATCCTCAGCCTGGGATTGAATTCCAGGCAGTCGATGATCTTGATCGCCGTCGCAGAGCCAGATGTGCTCGGGGCGCAGGTCGCCGTGTCCATCGACAATGCGGCGGTCGCGGACCCGCCGGAGAAAGGTACCGCCACGCCGATGGAGGAAGCGGCGCTGGGCGCGCTCGATGTTTCTGATAAGCCCGGCGGGCAGATCGAACCGCCGGTCGAGCAGGACGCGGCAGTCGCTGGAGATGTTGCGCTTCCATTCCAACATTTGCGCGGCAGGGGACACGTAGGGTCGCCTTGCGGTGCCGGTAGAACCGCCCGAGAACCGTCACCAGCCGGTCAAGCTGGCAGGCGTCGACCCGGTTCTCTTCGATTGCCCGGTCGAGCGCCCAGCGGTCCTCAAGGCGGCGCATCACGACGAGCCAGTCGGCAACCTCTCCGGGGGCACCGATCGAGAGACCTTGCGGGCAGCGACAAGCGGTACGAACGTCGAGGTAGATATCCGGGGCAAGCCGCCGATTGAGATCGAGCTCGGCCCGGCACGCTGCCTCGCGACGCGCGAGGGTCGAGAAGTCCAGGTAGGGGAAGCGGACAGGCTTCTTGAGCTTGTAGACCTTATCGCCGGCGAGAAAGACCCACGACATGTGGGTTTCGCGGCGGATCACCTCGCTCACCGGACGCGGATAGGCGGCGGGCTGGCTCAGGAATGCAACCTTCTCGGCAAGCGTCGGCTCGCCGGCTTGCGTCCTTGAGAGATCCTGCTGAACAATCGCCATGCCCCAGCTCCCTCCTTGCTTTGGCCAGTGCGAGGGCCATCTATTTCGGATGGAGACCTCTAAAAACCTAAGAACAGACCTTGGCGGCCAAAAGGTACATGGTCGCTATTGGCATAAGCTCGATGACAATCGCATCCAATGCGATCTATGCCCCAGGCTATGCAAGCTCAACGAGGATCAGCGTGGCCTCTGCTTCGTAAGAGCCCGGTCCGGCGATGAGATCGTGCTCACCACCTACGGCAGGTCGTCGGGTTTCTGCGTCGACCCGATCGAAAAGAAGCCTTTGAGCCACTTCTTGCCGGGTACGCCCGTGCTTTCGTTCGGCACCGCCGGCTGCAATCTCACCTGCAAGTTTTGCCAGAACTGGGACATCTCAAAAGCGTCGGCCTTTGACCGTCTGCAGGAGACGGCATCGCCCGAAGCAATCGTGGCGACGGCGATTAAGAGTGGCTCTCGCTCCATCGCCTATACATACAACGATCCCGTGATCTTCCTCGAGTATGCAGTGGACGTTGCCGCGGCTGCGCGTGCGGCCGGCGTCAAGAATGTCGCCGTCACCGCGGGCTACATCTCGGACGTGGCGCGTGAGGAGCTGTTCCGGGACATGGATGCGGCCAACGTGGACCTCAAGGCATTCACCGATGGCTTCTATCGGAAGCTATGCTCCGCTCACCTTGCCCCTGTGCTCGAGACGCTCGAATATCTGAAGCACGAAACGGATGTTTGGCTCGAGATCACCACGCTCTTGATTCCGGGCCACAACGATGGCGATCCCGAGCTCGCAGCGCTCTCCGAGTGGATCGTTGATCGACTTGGAGCGGACGTGCCCTTGCACTTTTCGGCCTTTCATCCCGACTGGAGGATGCTCGATGTGCCGGCCACGCCGGCCAGCACGCTGAAGCGGGCTCGCGAGATCGCTATGAAGGCGGGGCTGCGCTACGTTTACACGGGCAACATCCACGACGGGGTCGGCCAGAGCACCTATTGCCACGGATGCGGGGCTTGCCTCATCGGCCGCGACTGGCACCGCATCACCGCATGGAACCTCGACGGCGAGGGTCGCTGCAAGGCCTGCGGCGTTGCTCTGCCGGGCCTATTCGAGCCGAGTCCAGGAGCCTGGGGGGAGCGCCGGGCGCCGGTGCGGATCTTAAGTGCTGCCGGTCGCGCGACGTCCTAATCGAGGCGCCGCGAATTCCGCCGAGGAAGGATCACCGGTCAACTCGTCGGCTTGGAGTGGCACGGTCAACGCGCAGCGCTGGCGGAAGCCTGAGATCGAACCGCCAAGCTCGTTTGGCACTAGGTGGGCAGCCCGAGCGATGAAGGATTGGAATGTCATCGTTACCGTCACGGATCGCTTCGCCTATCGCCATGCCCGGCGAAGGCTGAGGCAATTCGGGGCGATCGAAGGTACGCCGTTCCATAATGTTCTGGTGATGCACGTCTCCGAAGTCGGGACCCTTTTAGCCGCATTGGCTGAAATGGCACGCGAGGACATGAGCCTCTTCAACGACATCTCCCGCCTTGTGCCGGCGCAGGTAACGTTTGATTTCGAGACGAAGGAGGAGTTCGAGAGCAAGGCCAGCGCTGCCCTCCTCGACTGGGCCGATCGTCTTGCCGGCGGTACATTTCACGTCCGTCTTCACCGCCGCGGGCTCGGGGACCAGTTGGCCTCTCCTTCGGAAGAGAAGCTGTTGGATGAAAGACTGCTGCAAAGGCTCGCCGAGATGGGGCGCCCGGGCCGCATCGATTTTGACGATCCCGATCACGTGATCGACATCGAGACGGTCGGCAACCGGGCGGGGCTCTCTCTCTGGGCGCGCGATGATCTGCGCCGTTACCCATTTCTGCGGATCGACTAGGACGGCCGGATCAACCGGGGGCCGGTGCCTCCAGCTCCACTTTTTCGTGCGCAAGATCGGGCTCGCCGCACCATTTCAGCATCAGGGCGCGTGCCGTGTCACGCAAGCGAACGGCGGCGTCGAAGTCCGTGCCATCGGCCGCAAGGGGCCTGCCGACATGCACGACGATCTTGCCGCGACGCGGGAACCATTGATCGCCGCGCAGGATCGAGCGCGTCCCGCGGACCGTAATGGGTACGACGGGCACGCCGGCCTGTGCCGCGATGAGGAATGCACCGAGCCGGAAACCGAGAAGGCCCGGCATGCGCGTAAGCGTGCCCTCCGGGAACGAGACGATGCGCTCACCGGCGCGCACCGCATCGAGCTGCCGCTGTGTGTCCTCGACTCCGCCTGCTGCATCGGTCCGGCGTGCGAACAGGGTTCCGATGCGGCGCAGAAATGGCCCCGCGACACCCTGTCCGGCAAGCTCCTCCTTGGCGACGAAGGTCAGGCTGCCCGGCACCGTAGCGGCCACGACCATCGAGTCGAGATAGCTCGAATGGTTGGAGATCAGAATGACGCCTCGCTCCGGGGGCCATGCCTCGGCTTCGACTTCGGGCGCGCTGCCGGTTAGCCAGAGAAACGCACGCGCGGCTTTGTGGATTGCTGCGTGACGCCAGCTCCGTCGCGGCAACAGAAGGACGAGAAGCCAGAGGCATACAGCCAGGGCGATCAATAGGCCCCACCAGTAGGCCGCGTACAGGAGCTCGACAATAAGGCGGCTGGCGCGCCGCACACGCATGCGCAGGCTCGATAAGGTGAGGCGGATCAGCTGCCACCACAGCGCATGGCCCTTTTGCGCAAGAGTGCCGGTTTCGTAAAGCGAGCGGGCCGCGGAGCGGCGGATCTTGCCACTCGAGGTCTTTGGCACCGTGTGCGGCGGCACGATCATCACTTCGTCCGGTGACATATCGAAGTGCGCGGCCGAGCTTTCGACGATCTTTCGTCTTAGGGCCGCCGTCGCCTCAGGATCGGTGAGGCGGGTTTCGACCAGCAGCACCAAGCGCTCGGTTCCTGTTCGCTCGTCCATCGTTGGGAAGGCGGCCACGCAGCCTTTGCGCACGCCGTCAATACCTCCGACGAACTCTTCGAGCTCGTGCGGGTAAATGTGGCGGCCGGCCTTGATGATCATGTCCTTGATGCGGCCGGTGATGAAGATGTCACCATTGGCGACGTAGGCCCTGTCGTCGCTCTCGAGCCATTCGCCGTCGAACAGCGCGCGGGTCTTCTCCGGATTGCGGAAATAGCCCTGGGTCGCGGAGGGCCCTTTGAACTGCAGGCGCCCTTCGATGCGATCCGGCACTTCGCGGTCCGCATCGTCGACGATGCGGACCTCGTGGCGCGGAATAGGGCGCCCGCAGGCGACGAACTCGAGAGCGGTGGCATCGTCTGCGCTGGCAGGGATGGCCTCGGCCATCGCGTGAGAGCGCAAGGCGCTGCACGCGGTCGAAGATGGGAGCCCGACCGACGGGAGGAAAGGCAAGCCCGACCGAGTTTTCCGCCAGACCATAGACCGGGGCCATCGCCTCGGGCCGAAAGCCGTACTTTGCGAAGCGTTCGGTGAAGCGGCCGATAGTAGCGGGACTGACCGGCTCGGCGCCGTTCACCACCATCCGCAGCGAGCTGAGATCGAGCCCTTGGATATCCTCATCTCGCACGTTCTTGCAGCAGAGCTCGAACGCAAAATTTGGGGCGGCCGAAAGCGTAGCACGATGGCGGGCCATCACGCGCAGCCAACGGCCGGGATCCGCTAGAAATGCGAGCGGTGGCATAATGATGGTCGGTGCGCCGTAATAGAGCGTGCCGAGCCAAGCGCCGATCAGCCCCATATCGTGATAGAGCGGGAGCCAACTGACGAAGACGTCAGACGAGCTGGCTTCGAGCGCTTCTCCCATCGCGCGGATGTTGGCGAGCAGGTTGGCATGTGTGAGCACCACGCCCTTCGGGTCGCCGGTGCTGCCGGATGTGTACTGCATGAGGGCGACAGTGCCAGGGCCGGCCGGCAACGGTTCCACGAGAGGTCCTGCGCGCTCCCAACGCCAGCACCGTCTCGACATGTCGAAGATCGCTCGTGAGCCCAAAAAGCAAAGAGCCCAGATTGCGAATCTCCGACCCGATAATAAGTATGCTCGCGCCTGCATTGCGCAGGATGCCGGCCTGTCGCCGCAGATGATCCTCGACCTGAGCGCGGCGAAACGGCGGATAGATCGGGACCGGAACGCCGCCAGCGTAGATCACCCCGAAGAACGCTTCGAAGAAAGCCGCCTCGGTCGGCAGCATAATCGCGACACGGTCGCCCGGGGTAAGACCTTTCTCCAGCAATCCCCGTCCGACGCTGCGGGCGGCGCGGTCGAGTTCGGCATAGGTGATGCTCTGCTCATCGTCCTCGCCCCGCCACAGCAGTATGTGGCGGACGGCTCCCATGTTGGGTAACGTGATAGTTGAGCGCTTCGATCAGCGTCTCAGCCGAATGTGGCGCCATGACCTCGGGTAGGGCGGCTGATTCTGCGGCCCGGGCGCCCAGCGAGGGGCCACGGTCAGGCGATGCCGCAAGCAGGGCTGTGAGCAGATCGAGCGGAGTGTTGGCCTCCCCGAGCAGGCGGTCGGGAAGCCGCACCTTGAAGGCCCGGTCGATCCGCAGAACGAGCTCGGCACGTCCCAGGCTGTCGAGCCCGAGCTCTCGGTCGAGATCGCTGTCGAGCTCGATCGCCACCGTACGCCGCATATGCGGATGAAGCTCCCAGACCAGGTCCCGCACGAGCCGAAGGAATTTGGCGACAACCTCGGCATCGGCTTCCTTGCGGTCGCCGCCAGCCGACGGTTCCGATGTGCCAGTCACCAAGCAAAGCCTCCATCTGAGGTGCCGACCGCGACAGCGTTGCCCCTATTTCCTTTGGACAGAATGCGCCGCCGTTGCACACTTTCGTTGATGCAAATCAACATAACTCCGCGAGGTGGCGTGCATCGTCGCCACCAGCGGTCCAGTCGAGCGCCTTTCATGCAGTCGATCAGAAACCATCGCGAACCGTCTGATCGCATTAGTGCAGAGCTTGCGCGCACTCTGCCCGGGTTGTTCAGCGAGCGCGTCCGCCGGACCCCAGACAGAATCGCCTATCGTGAGTTCGATCGCGGCGCCGACTGTTGGCGCGATTATACGTGGGGGAACGTGCAGATGCGCGCCGCGCAGCTGCAGATGGCCATTGAGCATGCGGGTCTCAAGGCTGGCGAGCGGGTCGCTATTCTGCTTCCGAATGGCATCGACTGGGTCAGCTTCGATATGGCCGCGCTCGGATTAGGCCTCGTGGTGGTCCCGCTCTATGCCCACGACAGCGCTGCGAATGTCAGCTTCATCCTTGGGCATTCGGATTCACGCTTACTGCTCCTCGATACTCTGGATCGCTGGCGGATGCTGTCGGAGCGTCGAAAAGACTTCCCCTTGCTGTCCGCGGTCTGGATCAGTGAGCCCGGTGCCCGCTTGAATGACCTTGCCGCAACACCTGTCGTGAGGCGGCTCAAGGACGTCTTGCCGCTGCCTGGAGTTGCTTCGTTTAAGCAAGCCTGCAATCCACGCTCACTGGCGACGATCATCTACACCTCCGGCACGACGGGCCGGCCGAAGGGGACGATGCTGTCTCACTTCGCTCTTCTGTGGAACGCGGAGGGCGTCGCCAAGTTCATTCCGCCACGCGATGATGACATTTTTCTATCGCATCTTCCGCTGGCCCATGCCTTCGAGCGGACGGTTGGCTACTACCTGCCGATGATCGGGGGCGCGATGGTGGCCTACGCGCGTTCAATCGATGAGCTACGCGAAGATCTGAAGGCGATCCGGCCAACGGTATTCCTTTCGGTTCCGCGCATTTACGAACGGGTCTATGGCGCAATTCGCGGCAAGAGCGAGGGCAGCTTGTTGCGGCGTCGCCTCGCAAGCCTCGCTCAACACTTCGGTTGGCGGCGTTTCGAGGCGGCACAGGGTCGAGACACCCCGCCGGGATATCTTGCCCGGCTCATCTGGACATTGCTCGACCGCCTCGTGGCGAGGCCAATTCGCGCCGCATTCGGCGGTCGCCTCAGAGTGGCAGTCAGCGGGGGTGCGCCTTTGCCAGAGGAAGTCATCCGTTTTCTGGTCGCCATGGGTCTGCCGCTCGTCGAAGGCTACGGTCTAACGGAAGCCGGCCCCGTGGTCACTGCGACCGCGCTCAACGACAATCTGCCGGGATCGGTTGGCCGCGCTCTTCCTGGGATCGAACTCGCAGTGGCCGAGAACCATGAGCTTCTTGTGCGCTCGCCGGCCGCGATGACAGGCTATTGGAAGGATGAAGCGCAGACTGCGCAGGCCATTGACCGTAACGGCTGGCTGCGTACCGGCGACTTGGCGGAAATCGAGAATGGCCGGTTGTTCATTCACGGCCGGCTGCAGGACATCCAAGTCCTGGCAATCGGCGAGAAGGTCAATGCAAGCCTCATCGAAGACGAGATCAGGCAGGACAGGCTCTTTGAGCAGGCACTCGTGATCGGCGAGGGCAAGCCTTTCCTTGCCGCCGTTTGCGTTCTCAACCGAAAGAGATGGCTGGCGCTCGCAAGCACGCTTGGCGTCGGCCCAGATAATCCCAATGTCGGCCCGGTCCTCCAAAAGGTGCTCCTGCGGCTGCGAAACCGCCTGAAGGACCAGCCGCGGTACGCACAAGTACAGGCGGTCCATCTGGTGCTCGAGCCATGGACCCTTGAGGCCGGGTTGCTGACGCCATCACTCAAGGTGAAGCGAGACCGTGTCGAGGAACTTTACCGCGATGCGATCGAGGCTCTGTTCGCTGGTCATCCGATATTCCGCTGAAAAAGCTTGCCGATAGGCTGCCAAAACGGCCTTGGCAGGTGATTGGATCAGCGGGTTGAGGTTCAAGCCGTGACATGTGCGATGCTCCCCAAGACGGCGAATATGCTTTTGCTGGAGAAGAGGCGCGACGTCCCAACGACAATTGAGCAAGTTATCTAGCGCTCGTTGTTTTTCGCGTAGAGCTCGTCCTTTGCCAGGATATCGGAAAGTTGAGCTACCTTGCCGCTCAGCGGATGGCCGAGACGGTCCACATAGTCGCCTTCGCCACGGGCGTAGATCACTGCAACCTCCAGATCGGCGATCGATGCTCCCGTTTCCAGGATCGCGATGACCGTATGGTCGGCCACGGGGCCCGCCAGCTGATGGATCTCATCGCTGGAAATAAGAGGTTGCTCCTTGGAGTCGCCCTTGCTCGATGCAGACATCATCTACCTCACTCGGTTGCCGACTTCCTTACTAGCGCCGGAGCGGCGTCGATTGATTGATCATCCACATCGCGCGCATCATCAGCGAGATCAATGATTTGCCGCAAAGTCACGGAGATTTGCAAAGAGCTTCGCATCGTTAATGACGCGCGGCACCTTGTGCTGACCACCAAGCTTGCCACGGCGCTTCATCCACGCCGCAAACGTTCCTGGCCGAACCGCCTCCACCCGTGGCAGCAGCAAGCCGAAGTCGCCGGTGCGGCGCTCATGATAATCGGCATTTAGCTCGGCAAGCACCCGATCAAGTGTGTGCGTGAATGTGCTCATGCCTGCTGCATCCGGCACGCTGTCGGCAAACTCGACGATGTAAAAGTGCATGCCGACCTTGTCGGTGTCGGGAAAGAGAACGCCAACCGAATAATCGACGACCGCGGCACCGATGGCGGTTGCCGCCGAGCGGATAGCCTGCTCGATCTCTTCGGCGATCACATGCTCACCGAATGCCGAAAGCAGGTAGCTCGTCCTACCAGTCACGATCAGGCGGGGCGGATCGCGGTCGATGAAGCGGACCGTGTCGCCCAGGATGTAGGCCCATGCTCCCGCGCATGTGCTTACGATCACTGCATACTCTATGCCCGTTTCGATATTGGCGAGCCAATGGCGCGTCGGTTCGGCATGCTCGAGTTCCGCGACGGGGACGAACTCGTAGAAGGTGCCGTTGTCGTAGATTAGCCGCAGGCCTTCGCCATCGGCCTGGTCCGCCACCGCGATCGAGGACTCACTTGCCATATACGCCTCCCGGGTCTCCGCGTTCGTGCCTTCGAGAAGCTGCCGAAACCGGTCTCGATAAGGCGTGAAGGGTATGCCGCCGTGAATAATCAGCTCCAGTCGCGGAAACACGGTCGCCAAGCCGCCGGCTCCGGGTCTCAATTGCGCAAGTTTATCGAAGAAGAGCAGCAGCCAGTTCGGCGCGCCGCTGATCGCGCGAATGTCTTCTACAAGGCATGCGATGGCGATCTTCTCGATCTTCTCCTCCCAATCGGGAATAAGCGCGAGCTCAAGCGGGGGGAAGATCCATGACCGCCTCCACGTCGGGATCTCGCGAGCTTCGATACCGCTCAGATCTCCCGACCATATCCCCGGGGCTTCCTCCGCGAGATCGGTGCTGCCTCCGAGCAATAAGCACTTGCCCGCCAAGACCTGGCTTTGGGGATGGTTGAGGACGTGGAACACGAATAGATCCTCGCCCGCACGCAGGTTGGCAGCGATCATATCATCCGAGCAGGGAATGTATTTCGACACGCCAGCCGTCGTTCCGGAGGTCCGCGCGAAATAGGGGATGACGCCGGGCCAAGTGCAATCCACAAGCCGGGGGAAGTCTGGCTGCCAATATTCTCTCCAGAAATCCTCATAGCGCCGTAGCGGCACTCGCCTCTGGAAATCTCCAACGTCCGCAATCCTGGAGAATCCGTGGTCTTGACCGAACCGCGTCATCTCTGCCCTGCGGATAAGGCCTTTCAGGACCCAAGCTTGGGTCTCCACCGGATCCCTGGTCTGCAGCACGAACGAGCGAAAGCCCGCATAGACCTTGAGGAAGGGTGTGACGTCGAACATGGTTCCGTCGTGGAGCTTCCGGGCGATGGGCGACCACGTAGGGTCGCTTCCACGCTCGCGACTCCATAAGCGTGCGTTCTTTTTGCCTCAACGACGTTAGCGTGACTCAGTCATCAAAGTGTGCTCGTGACGCCCTTAAGTCGCGCGCGCCTGCGCTGCCCGGCTTTGGGCTGCAAAGATAGGCCTTCGGCGCGAGCGCTTTGGAACAGTGTCAGGTCCCACTCGGCGCGAGTCTCGTCGAGGTGCAAAATATATTGATTGCCGTCGTCGCCCTTGACCTTGAAGTAACGATAGCTGGGTCCGTGCCATTGATCGATGTTTTCGGCAACTTCGACGCCACGCCCATCGAAAAAGAACCGGCGGGGCATGTCGATTCCACCGTGACCAATGTAGGTCTCGACCCGGATGTGCAATGCGTGCGCCCTTCGCGATAAGCCAAGCTCGATGTGATTGGTTTCGCTCGGTCAGCCTTTGCGGACTGTCGAAACCGATGCTGGCGCCATGTGGCGCACGAGTTCTTTGAACTTGTCCCATTCGGTGGCGCCCCAAATCTCCGTTGTGGCGTGGCCGAACGTACGGATGATCGTGGCGACCTTTGTTGCCGTCTCGATGTCCGGGGCTGTGAAGATATCAAGATAGTCGGCCGGCCCGAGAATTACGTAGCTCGCCTTCCATTCGACGCCTTTGCAGTCTGAGCGGATGCGCTGCATCACCTCATGGCTGAGGCTTACGAGCGAGCTCGGTGACTGAAGGGCCTCGTGGCTCAGCCGGGTGAGCATGATGAAAGTGGCCATGGTTGATGTCTCTCATCGATCGTTTGGATACATCCAGTGACATATCCCGTGCGCAAGAACGCATTGATCATCGTCAAGCTCCGGTGTTGATCTCAATCATGGCGTGTTCGCAGCACGAAGTGTGAATTGTTAAAGCGCGTCTGGTCTCACCGGACCATCAATGAATGGGGCGAGCTTGAGGTCAAATTGGAGAACGTCCATGAGCGAGCATACCGTTAAGTCTTACAACGAAGAGCTCGGGCGCCTGAAAGAAATGGTCGTGGGAATGGGGCGGCTCACGAGGCAGCAGCTCGCGCGCGCGCTTGATGCAGCAGAGAAGTCAGACCCGCAGCTGGCCGCGCCGATCATCGAGCACGAGCCAGAGGCCAATCACATGGAGCACGAGATCGATGAGCTCGCCGTTCGACTGCTGGCGTTGCGGCAGCCGGTTGCGATCGATCTGCGCGCAGTATTGTCGGCGATGCGGATCGCAAACGAGCTCGAGCGGGTCTGCGACTACGCTGCAGACTTGGCGGAGCGGCTCATCGCCCTGCACCCCGATGGCGGCGAGCCGATACAATCACTCGTCAATATGGGTCGCTTCGCAGTCGCCATGCTCACGGACGCGATGACAGCCTATGCGAACGTGGACGATCGCCAAGCGCTGGAGGTTTGGGGCCGCGATAAAGAGCTCGACATAATGTACACGGGCTTGTTTCGCGAGCTGCTCACCTTCATGACGCAGGACACGCAACATGTATCGATGAACACTCAGATGCTGTTTATGGCGCGCGATATCGAACGAGCAGGGGACCGCTCGACCAACATAGCTGAAATCGTGCGCTACCTAGTAAGGGGGACGATCTCGGAAGAGGTCCGGCCCAAGGCCGACGCAACAAGATCGATCTTGTCGCCGAAGGCATCCTAGAGCGTTACGAGCCTATGCGCGCCAGCTTACGCAGCCGAACGTATTCCTCCTTCAGATCCGATCCGAGCCTGTGGACGGCACTGCTCAACTCACCGGCAGTTCGATCAAGCTCGGCCTTCGCATTGAACACATGCCAACGCTTTTCGAGTTCCGCCCACTCGGCCTGAACCTCCTTCGATCCGAGGTGAATTGCAGCCTCAACTCGTCACGCGTGCGCTTGAGATCGTCGATGAATTTGTGAATATCGCGCATGGCTGCTCCTCCACAACCAAAAGCTCTCGCACCAATGCGGGCCGTCTAGCTAAACGGGTTGGCAGTACTCTTAACTGAACCATAAAGAAGCGTGATCGGGCGGCTTTGATGGAGATCAATTGCGCTCGCCCGCAAGGCCCCGGAAGGCGCCCTCTGCTTCACGTGCCAGGCACTCTCCGCGGCCTTGGTAGCGAGGCGAGTAGTGCAGGGTCACCAACCGCTTGACATTAGCACGCCGCGCCAGCTCTCCTGCCTGATGCGCCGTGAGATGCTTTCGCTCGGCAGCCCGGTCGCTATCCTCCTCAAGGAACGCTGCCTCGATGAAGAGAAGGTCGGCGTCGATTGCGAGTGAAACGATGCGAGCGACATTCGCCTCGGTAAATGCACAGTCGACGACATAAGCGATCTTTCGCCCCGCCGTCATGCGCGTGATCTCTTTTTTGAGCGCGCCGAGGGGCAAGCTTGACGGCCGTTGCTCTTGCGGATTGGCCCAGGTGACCGTTATCAGCGTGGTTTCGGGGACGCCGCGAAGGATCGCATCTTTGAACGCGCCGAGCCACGGCCGACGGCGAGTCCCATGGCTTCCACCCTGTTGCCCCAGATGTTGATATGGGCGCGCTCCTTTAGGGCGAAGGCAAGCACAGGGATGCCGTGATCGAGCGTCTTGGCACGCACCTCAAAGCCCGGCTCGACCAACAAAAGACCCCCCTCGCTGATGCTTCCCTCCCCGTTAGT
Organism: uncultured Alphaproteobacteria bacterium; assembly: GCA_963817485.1. Taxonomy (GTDB): domain Bacteria; phylum Pseudomonadota; class Alphaproteobacteria; order Rhizobiales; family Hyphomicrobiaceae; genus Hyphomicrobium_A. The sequence continues at coordinate 183,642 of CAWFOR010000010.1, forward strand.
GCGCGCGAACGCTTGGCGCCCTGCGAACTCCGCACACGCGATATGTCCTCTCCCGTCGATCTCATTGACGCGCAAGAGGGGATTACCCGCGTAGCCGGCGATAAGATTCCACGTGTAGGCCTTGAGCTTGTGCTCGATCGCATCGATAAGGCCGGGAGGTCCGTAGAAACCGATAACCTTGTCGCGGCCGAGCAGATACCTGAGCAACTGGTCGAAGCCCTGGAAATGATCCATGTGCCGATGGCTGACGAAGACATCGCTGATGCGAAGCATTTGTCGCGGCGACAACGGTGACAGGTCGCCCAGATCAAAGAGGAGGGTACGCCGCTCGAACACGAGGTCGACGCAAAGGCCCGGGTCACCAAACGGATCGTTGATCAGATGAGGGTCGAAGTGCCTGGGCATGGGGTGATCGCGTAGGTTGCAACACTTCAGCGTCGCCGGCGCTTACGTTTCCGTCGCGCAGGGCGACGGTTCCAGAACTAGAACGGGCACGCGCCGTGCTTTGGCGATCAGCATGCCGAGATTGCCGGCGGCGCGGCGAGATCTGTACGTGTGACCACGATGAGACTCTTCGTTGCAACTTCCCAGTCGTCCCGACGGATGCCGCATGTCGGACAGTGACCGACCGTCGCCGGCGAATTCGTTTGGCGCGCGACATTCGCCTTGAATTGTATATCAAGACAGCTGATCTTTGCCGCCCATGATTTGCTCGACTGGTGCGATCTACCTCCAGCGGTGGGTGAGCATCGCTGCTTTGACACGCTGCTCGGCAAGCTCGCGAGCTGCAGCACGGGGAGGGCGTTTTGTCTTGCGCGCTTGTTCAAGCACGAGCCGCGTGTTGGTGCGAATGCGCTCGTCGATGTTGTCGAATGCGGCGCGCTCGGTGCCGCCGCGGTATTCGATCGAGGCGCAGATCACGCCGCCGGCATTGGCGATGAAATCCGGAATGACAAGAACCGCGTTCATGCAGCGCCTCTCGGCCTCGGCAGTGCAGGGGATATTGGCGCCCTGCGGCATCAGCGCGTCTTGAGCCGATGGACATTGTCGGCGCGCACAACGTCGGGCCGCGCCGCGGGAATCCAGATGTCGCACGGCACGTCGAGGATCGCGTCGCTATCGAGCTTTTGGCCCGTCGGATGGTCGCGCAGGGATCTTGCCAGCCTCCTTCAGGGCGATCAGGGCCGACGTCGAGCCCGGCCGCATCGGCCATGTCCCGCCGGTGTCGCTCGCGGCCACGAGAACGGCGCCCTTCTCGGCGAGAAAGCGCGCCGCATGCTTGCCGACCGCGCCAAAACCCTGCACGGCGATGCGGGCGCCTTTCAGATCGAGCCCGATGAACTCCGTGCAATCTCGATCGCGGACGCAAGTCCGAAGCCGGTCGCGCCGATCTGGTCGAGCGGTATTCCGCCGACCGCGCTCGGGCAGGCCGACGGCGCGCCCGGTTTCGTCCTTGATCCAGCCCATGCAGAGCTCGTCGGTTCCCATGTCGGGACCGGGGATGTAGTCGGCCAGGTCGCGGATTGAATCGGCAAAGGCGCGAATGACCTGCTCCTTTGCGGCGCCGGCATCCGCGGATCGCCGAAGATCACCGACTTGCCGCCGCCGTGCGGCAGCCCGGCCGCCGCGTTCTTCCAGGTCATGGCGCGGGCGAGACGGAAGCATTCCTCCAGCGAAACATCCGGCGCCATGCGCACGCCGCCCACCGCCGGACCGCAGGCGGTGTTGTCGATCACGGCGATCGCCTTCAGACCCCGGGTGGCCGATGGATATGAACGATCCGCCGGGCCAAATTCATCGGAAAATCGAAAGACGTCGTCCAGGCGGGCTCCTCGTTCAGGCCCAGCGTTCAAGATCCGAGATCACGGCGCGCAGAAAGCGTGCGGCCTCGCCGCCGCTGACAGCGCGGTGATCGAAGGTGAGGGAAAGCGGCAGCATGCCGGTGCACGCAAAGTCGGATCGCCGCGCACCGCCTGACCGGTGATGCGGCCGGCGCCGAGGATCGCGACCTGCGGCGGCATGACGATGAGCGCCGCGTGCTGACCGGCGATGGTGCCGAAATTCGAGAGCGTGATGGTTGCGCCGCGCAGTTCGCCGGGGGCGAGGCTGCGGTCGCTAACGCCTTGCTTCGCGGCGTCGATCTGTCGGCGCCATCCGGCGGCGTGGTCCGGCCCACATCGCGCAGCACGGGAACGAAGAGGCCGTCCGGGCTGTCGATCGCAAGCCCGAGATCGATCTTTCGCATTGGGGCGGAGCGACAACGAGGCGCCGTCGAAGCTCGCGTTCAGCGACGGCTCCGCGGCATGCAGCCGGCAACGATGGCGCGGATCAGCCGGACGGTAACGTCCTCCGGCGGCGTCCAAACTTCGATATCCGCCTGGTCGTGCAGCGTCGCATGCGCGACCTCTCGCCAGGCGCGGGCCATGTTCGACGCCATGGTCTTGCGCGCGCCGCGCAATCGCTCTCGGCAGGCTTGGCCGCCACGTAGGTGCTGGCCGCTGCCCACGTCGGCCCGGGTGATTGCGCCGTCTGGTCCACTGCCTTTAAGGCTTGCGAGATCGACGCCAAGTTCCTTCGCGCGCGCGCGGACGGCGGGCGTCGCGCGGACGGTCTCCGGCGGCGTCGTGGACGCTGGGACGGCAGCCTTGGTCGCCGTGGCGTTGGCTTCGCGAGTTCGCCGACAACGGTGCCGGTTTCCGGGTGGGCGCCCTCCTCGAAAGCGAGCAGCGGAGCGCCGACCTTCACCCGCTCTCCCGGACGCGCGAGCAGCCGTGCGATCATGCCCGGCCTTGGGCGAGGGGATTTCCACCACCGCCTTTTCGGTTTCGACCGACACCAGCGGCTGATCGAGCACCACGTGGTCGCCTTCGGCGACGTGCCAGGCGACGATCTCCGCCTCCTGCAAGCCCTCGCCGAGATCGGGCAGGTTGAATGTGCTCATGTGTAAGCCATCGCGCGCCGCACGGCGGCCGTGATCCGCTCCACGTCGGCATGTAGTGCGCTTCCAGACGAGGATAGGGCATCATCGTGTCGTAGCCGGCGACGCGCTCGACCGGCGCGAGCAGGCTGGTGAGCGCCCGCTCGGCGACGCGCGCAACGATCTCGGCGCCGAAGCCGCAGGTCACCGGCGCCTCGTGAACCACGACGAGACGGCCGGTCGCGCGCGACCGATTCGAGAATTGTGGCGCTGTCGAGCGGCTTTAGGGTCGCAACATCGATGACTTCCGCATCGATGCCTTGCCCGGACAATTGCTCGGCTGCCTTCAACGTTTCGCTGACCATCGCGCCCCACGACACCAGCGTTACGTCGCGGCCGTTCCTCAGGACTATGCAGCGTTCGAGCGGCAGGCCGGCGCCGTCATCGGCAACGTCCTCGCGCGCCGCCCGATAGAGCCTGGTCGGCTCCAGGAACACGACCGGATCGGGATCGCGGATCGCCGACAGCAGCAACCCATAGGCGCGCGCGGCGACGACGGAATGACGACCTTGAGACCTGGAATGTGGGCGAACATCGCCTCCGGGCTTTCCGAATGGTGCTCGACGGCCTTGATGCCGCCGCCGGCCGGCGAGCGCAGCACCATCGGACAGGTGAGACGTCCGCGGGTCCGCGCGCGCAAGCGCGAGGCGTGATTGAGCATCTGGTCGATGCAGGCATAGGCGAAGCCGGTGAACTGGATTTCGGCGACCGGACGGAATCCCTGCGCCGCGAGCCCGATCGACACGCCGGCAATGGCGGCTTCCGCCAGCGGCGTGTCGATGACGCGCTCTGCACCAAATTGCTGAATGAGGCCGTCGGTCGCGCGAAACACGCCGCCATCGACGCCGACATCCTCACCCAACACGACAGACGCGCGGCTCGTCCGCCATCGCTCGCTTGAGGGCCAGGTTGATGGCCTGCACCAGGCTCACTTCGGTCATGGCTGCGCCTCGAGCTTCGGCGCGCCGCTTGCCGCTGCTCGACGAGATCGGCGGGAAGCGTGCATAAGTCTGGTCGAAGGTTGCTTCCGCCGGCTGCGGCGGCATCGCCAGATAGTTCGCTGCCGCTTGCTCGACCGCGGTGCTGCATTCCCGCAGCAGCGCGTCTTCCTTGTCCTTGTCCCACAGGCCGCTGCGCGTCAAGTAATTGCGCAGGCGCGCGATCGGCTCCGCGTGCCAGTGCGGGCTGACCTCGGCATCGTTGCGATAGCGGCTCGCGTCGTCGGCGGTGGTGTGGTCGGAGAGGCGATAGGTCACGGCCTCGATCAGCGTCGGACCGTCGCCGCGATCGGCGCGCTCGAGCGCCTGCTCGACGACCGCCCGGACCGCGATGACGTCGTTGCCGTCGACCTGCTCGCCGGGAATTCCGGCCGCGATCGCCTTCTGCGCCAGCGTTGCCGCGGCGGTCTGCTTTGCGACCGGCACCGAGATCGCCCAGCCGTTGTTGTTGACGACAAAGACGACGGGCGCTTTCCACACGCCGGCCATGTTGAGCGCCTCGGCGACATCGCCCTTCGAGGTCGCGCCGTCGCCGAACACGCACACGGCGGCACGCTTTTCGGCTCGCAAGCCGAAACGCCAGCGCCACACCCACCGCGTGCGGGGCATGCGAACCGACCGGGACGCAATTGGGAAAATCCTCGCGCGGTCCCGCGAAGTCGTTGCCGCGTTCGTCGCCGCCCCAGTACAGGAACAGCTCCTTCAGGCTGACGCCGCGCCAAAGCTGCGCGCCGTGCTCGCGAAAGCTCGGCAGCAACACATCGCCGGGCGCATCGCGGCGGCCGTGCCGACCGATACCGCCTCCTGACCGAGCGACGATGCATAGGTCCCCAGGCGTCCTGTCCGCTGCAGGGCGATGGCCTTGGCGTCGAAGGTGCGCGTCAGCACCATGGCCCGGTAGAGCGCCACCAGCTCCTTTGGGTTCTGCGCGAACCAGGGCAGCGGGCCAACCGCCTCGCCCCCTTGGTCCAGCATGCGGGTTAAGGAGATGGTGAACTGGGCGACGATTGCCATGCCGATACCTGAGTAAGCGGACTAGATTAATAGCGGCTCCTAGCGGTTTGATCTTCCGCAATGTCGCTCGTCCTGCATCGACTAAGGTTTGATTTAATTGCGAGGGCAGGACGTCACCGACGCGGAGGACTGACGATGCCAATCAATGCGAAAGATTCTTTTGTCCTCGAGTGATCGCCGGCGTGGCCGCCCGGCACCTTTGAGTGTGCCTGCGCGAGAGAGAGGCGGAGGAGTTGAATGTCGCTGACATCGCTGATGGTGTACGTCGACGCCCATGAAGCGGCAAACGAGCGCATTGAGCTTGCGGGCGCGCTCGCGGATCGCTTCGATGCGATGCTTATCGGCATGTCGGCCTTGGCCTTGCGGCCGCCTGTTGTCGTCGATGGCGTCCCGGTCGACGGCGTGTTGATGCAAGCCGAAATCAAGAACATCAAGGCGAAGCTCGCTGAGAAGGGCAACTGGTTTCGCGCCATCGCGTGCCGGCGGCCACCGCAGGCTCGAATGGCGAGATGCACTCGATTTGCCAACGGAGGCGCTCGCGCGAGAGTGCCGCGGCGCGGACATCGTTGTCATCGGACGGGAGGCGGGACGGGGCGATGTGTACAGCGCGCTTGATCCGGCAGGGGCGATACTCAAAGTTGGCCGCCCGGCGCTGGTCGTACCGCCTAAGGTCAAGTCGCTGAGCGCAGAGCACGTTGTCGTTGGCTGGAAAGATACCCGGGAGGCGCGCCGTGCGGTCTACGACGCGCTTCCGCTGTTGCGCAAGGCAGCCCGCGTCCTCGTCGTGGAGATCTTCGAGGCGAGCGAGAAGGGCGCCGCTCAGGAGCAGGTCAGCGATGTGGTGCACTATCTCGTCCGACACCAAGTCCGTGCCGATGCCAGGGTGGTCCCCTTGGAAGAGGGATCAGGGGCGAAACAGCTCCTCAGGTCAGCGGAGGACGAAGGCGCCGACTTACTCGTCGCCGGTGCATATGGACACAGCCGTCTCGGCGAGTGGGTGTTCGGCGGTATGACGCGGGAGCTTCTCGCCATGAGCCCAATTTGCTGTCTCCTCTCTCACTAGCAAAGAGGCGAAATGGCCGCTGGTTACGCAGAGCCTGATCCGCTCAACCCCCCCTCGCAAGGTGGGTGCGCCGGAGCATTGCAGGCGAGATGGGAGCAATTCCCTCACGATGCCGATGTCGGCGTGCGCGGCTGGGGAAAAACGCCGGCCGAAGCCTTCGAGCAAGCGGCGCTCGCCCTGACGGGGATTGTTACAGATGCTGAGGTTAGGCCTCGAAGCTCCATAGAGGTGAGGTGCGAGGCACCCGATATCGAGTTGTTGTTCGTCGAATGGCTCAACGCGATCATCTATGAAATGGCGACGCGGCGCATGCTTTTCGGACGCTTTGCCGCGCGCATCGACGGAACGCGGCTCGAAGGGACGCTATGGGGCGAGCCGATCGATATTGAGCGCCATGCACCGGCTTGCGAGCCAAAAGGCGCCACCTACACCGCATTGAGGGTCGCCAAGGAGCAGAATGGTCTCTGGTCGGCCGCATGCGTGGTCGACGTGTGAAGGAGCTGGGTCGTGGATGTGGCGCGTCTCACCCGGGTGGATTCAACGACGTGGCGCATCGAGCCGCATGGAGCGATGCGTGTGCCTGCGATCATCTACGCGGACGAAGGTCTCATTCGCGACATCGACGACAAGGTATACGAGCAGGCGGCTAATGTCGCGGCGCTCCCGGGCATCGTAGGAGCGTCCTACGCAATGCCGGATGCTCACTGGGGCTACGGCTTCCCGATTGGTGGAGTTGCGGCCTTCGATCCGGAAGCGGGAGGTATCGTCTCTGCTGGGGGTGTCGGCTTTGACATCTCGTGCGGCGTTCGCACGATGCTGACCGGTCTCGCCGTCGCCGACATTCTCCCCGCCCAGAAATGGCTCGCCGACTCGTTGTTCCGGCAGATCCCCGCAGGCCTCGGCAGCAAGGGAGCAATCACGCTCGATGCCGTTGAAATGGATGCCATGCTGTTGGGCGGGGCCCGGTGGGCCATCGAGCATGGCTGGGGCGAAGTGCGCGATCTCGAGCGAATCGAGGAAGGCGGCACGATGGCGGGCGCGCGGCCCGCATGCATTTCGGAACGAGCCAAGGAACGCCAGCGCCGCGAGATGGGGACGTTAGGTTCCGGTAATCACTACCTCGAGGTTCAGGCGATCGCCGAGATCTATGATGCAGAGGTGGCGCGGGTCTTCGGCCTCGCGCAAGACGAGGTCGTAGTGACGATCCATTGCGGCTCCCGCGGCCTTGGCCACCAAATCGGAACGGAATTCCTAAAAGAGATGGTCGTCACGGCAGCGGAGGCCGGCATCGAGCTGCCTGATCGTGAGCTCGCCTGCGCGCCGATCAAGTCCGAGGTTGGGCAACGCTATCTCGGAGCCATGCGGGGAGGGATCAACTGCGCTTTGGCCAACCGCGAGATTCTCGGCCACTACGCGCGGCGCGTCTTCCATCACTTCTTTCCGGCCTGCGATCTGCAACTTCTCTACGACGTCTCCCACAACACCTGTAAGGTCGAGTTGCACGCCGTTGACGGCAAGCAGCGGGAGCTGTTTGTCCATCGCAAGGGTGCGACGCGGGCTTTCGGACCTGGGCATCCGAGCCTGCCCGAAGCCTTGCTTCCTGTGGGACAGCCGGTCCTCATCGGCGGCAGCATGGGGACGGGCTCCCACATTCTGGTCGGTACGACAGCAAGTGAGCAGAAGGCGTTCTCCTCGGCATGCCACGGCGCAGGCCGCGCATTGTCCCGGCACGCCGCGCTCAAGCGATGGAGCGGGCGCGCCCTCATCGACGAGCTGGCCGCGCAGGGTATTATCATCCGCAGTCCGTCTGCGCGCGGTGTCGCGGAGGAAGCGCCCGGTGCTTACAAGGACGTGGGGGCGGTGGTGGCCGCAGCCGAGCATGCCGGCCTTGCGCGGCGTGTTGCGCGCCTGCGTCCGCTGATCTGCATTAAAGGTTGATGTTTGCGGCTTTCCCTGCGCGATCGCGTAGGGTTGTGCACCTCACGGGCAGAAGCGATGCCGATCCAGAACGCCGAAATTGCGGCCATGTTCGATCAGATGGCGGACCTGCTGGAGATCGAAGGCGGCAATCCGTTTCGCGCACGCGCTTACCGAAAGGCGGCGAGGACGATCGAGACGCTGCCCAAGAGTGCAGCCGCCCTCATCGCCGCGGGAGAGGATCTGTCGGAGCTGCCCGGCATCGGCAAGGACCTTGCCACCAAGATTGGCGAGATCGCCGCTTCCGGCCGGTTCAAGATGCTTCAATCACTGAAGCGGCGGCTGCCCGGCGAGCTCGGTGAGATGGCGGCGGTGCCGGGACTGGGGCCCAAGCGGGTGAAGCTTCTATACGATCGCCTGCACATTCGCACGCTGGAGAAGCTGCGGCGTGCGGCGCGCTTAGGCCGCATCCACGAGCTGAAGGGCTTTGGCGAGAAGACAGAGCAGAAGATTCTTGCGGCGCTGGAGAAACCGATCGTAACGCGGAAGCGATTTAAGCTGCCGGTCGCCGAGGAGGAAGCGCAGGCCCTCATCGCGCATCTGAAGCCCAGCGTCGGCAAGGGTGAAATCACAGTTGCCGGAAGCTATCGGCGCCGCCGAGAGACGGTCGGCGATCTCGACATAGTGGCCACAGCAGGCAAGACGGACGTTGTCGGCGATCGCCTCATCGCCTACGAGAACGTCGCCGAAGTGCTCGCACACGGTGCCACGCGCATGGCGG